>NZ_RJKR01000006.1:97465-818018 GCF_003752025.1 Curtobacterium sp. PhB115 | reverse complement strand
GACGAGCTGCTGGACCTCGCGTCGACCAACGCGCGGCAGCTGCTGTAGACGCGACCGGATGACGGACTGGAGGCGCGGTGCCAGCTGGCACCGCGCCTCCAGTCCGTTCTGTGGTCACCACCCGAGCGGCTGGCCGTCCTCCAGGAACACGCCGGTCGGGCCCTCCGGGCCCACGCTCGCGGCGGCCCGGATCGTCGCCGCGCTGACGTCGACGGGGCGACCGTGCGGGTTCGGCACCCCACCCAGCTCGGTCGCGGTGTAGCCGGGCTCGAGCACGACGAACCGCACCTCGGGTGCGATGCGGGCGTACTGCACCGTGAGCATCGAGACGGCGGACTTGCTCGCGCCGTAGACCGCCGCCTGCACGGTCGACGCGGCACTGTCCGGGTCGTGCACCGCCGAGAAGGACCCGAGCGCACTCCCGACGTTGACGACGAGCGGAGCACCTGAGCGGCGCAGGATCGGCAGCGCGGCCTCGGTCGTGCGGACGATCCCGACGGCGTTCGTGTCGAACACGGCGAGCGCGTCCGGCCCGTTCAGTCCCCACATCGCGATGCCGGCGTTGTTGACCAGGACGTCCAGGCCGCCGTTCGCGTCGATGTGTGCGAACGCGGCGGCGACCGAGTCGTCGTCGCGGACGTCGAGCTGGACGGAGCGTGCGCCGATCTCGGCGGCGACGGCTGCTCCCTGGTCGGCGTCGCGGGCGCCGATCCAGACGGTGTGGCCCGCCTCGACGAGCTGGCGGGCGGTTTCCTTGCCGAGGCCACGAGTGGCGCCGGTGACGAGTGTCGTTGTCATGGGTCCAGCGTCGCGCTCGGCGTCCGCCCCAGGGAGTCACCCGGTTGTCGTAGGACTGGTGGGGCCAGGACGCGATCGGGGCGTGCGCGCAGACTGGTGGCATGGCGGACACGGACTTCGGGCACACCCTGCGACGGCTCCGCGACCACGTCAGCCCGGCGGCGGCCGGCCTGACCGTCGGACCTCGACGGCGGGCGGCGGGACTGCGGCGCGAGGAGCTCGCGGGACTCGCGGGGATCTCCGCCGACTACCTGACCCGGCTCGAGCAGGGCCGAGCGACGTCCCCGTCCGCCCAGGTCGTCGAGGCGTTGACGCGTGCGCTCCGGGTCTCGGACGCCGAGCGAGAGCTGCTGTACCGGCTCGCCGGACACGCGGCACCGGGCGCCGACGTCGTGCCGTCGCGGATCCCGCCGAGCGTGCAACGGCTCCTCGACCGGTTGGCCGACACCCCCGTCGCGGTGCTCGACGCAGCCGGGAACCTTCTCGTGGCCAACCGGCCCCACGAAGCCCTGATGGGACCGATCGACGGGATGCGCGGGATCGAGCGGAACACCGCGTGGCGCCACCTCGTCGGCTCAGGCAGCCGCGCGGTGCACTCGGCCCAGGAGCAGGCGGCGTTCGAGGAGAGCCTCGTGGCCGACCTGCGGATGACGGCAGCCCGGTACCCGCTCGACCGGCAGCTGCAGCAGCTCGTGCGGGAGCTGCGGGCGGCGAGCCCGCGGTTCGTGGAGCTGTGGGACTCGGGCACGGCCAGCGTCGGCGAGCTGGCTCGGCGGAAGGTCATCGACCACCCGGACGTCGGGCTCATCACACTCGACTGCGACACCCTCGTGGTCGGGTCGGACGACCTGCGGATCCTGGCGTACACGGCGGTGCCGGGCTCGGTGGACGCCGAACGGTTGGCGCTGGCGATCGTGGTCGGGACGCAGTCGCTGGTCGAGTAGCGTGGCCGCGCGGGCCGTCAGTGCTCGGCGCCGCCGACGGCCACCGCGTCCGGTGCGGGGTCGAGCGTGGCCAGCACGGCGATCGTCAGCGCGTCCGCGATCGCCGCGAGCTCGAGCGTCGGCACGTCGCCGGTCGCGGACTCCGGCGTCGCCGGCACGTGCACGAACCCGGCGCGGATGCCCTCACGACCGGCGATCGACATGAGGTCGTAGAAGACGTGGTTGCACGTGAACGTCCCCGCCGTGTTCGACACCGCTGCGACGCCGCCGGCCGCCCGGATGTCCCGGACGATGCGCTTCACCGGCAGCCCGGTCAGGTACGCCGTCGGTCCGTGCGGGTCGATCGGCTCGTCGATGGGCTGCGCGCCGACGTTGTCCGGGATCCGGGCGTCGTCGACGTTGATCGCCACGCGCTCCGGGGTGACCGCCGCGCGCCCCTCCGCGACGCCGGTGGCGATGACGATCTCCGGGCGGTGCCGCTGGATCGCCGCGGCGAGCGCCGGCCGGACCTCGGCGAACGCGACGGGGAGCTGCTCGACGACGACCGTCGCCGGGCCGTCCCACGTCTCGGCCACCCGCTGCACGGCGTCCCATGAGGGATTCCGCTCGGCGCCACCGAACGGTTCGAACGCGGTCAGCAGGACGGTGCGTCCACTCGGGTCGGTCACGCCCTGATCGTACGACGCGGATGTGAACGACATGTGACGCCGTCAGGCGGCAGCGTCGTCGTCCGCGGTGTCGAACACCACCACCCGGTCGCTCGCACCGCCGATGAACTCCGCCACCGGCCGGTGCTCCGGGTGCGGCAGGTAGCCCTCGAGTGCCGCACGGTCGCGGAACCGGACCGTCAGCATCCAGTGGAACCCGCCTTCGAGCCCTTCGGAGCTGATGCTCCGGCCGGAACGGACGGACTCGACCCCCTCGATCCTCGGCAGGTGCTCGCGGGACAGCGCATCGGCCTCGGCCGACCGGTCCTCCCCGCTCCACTCGACCAACACGACGTGCGTGACTCCGGATCCCATCAGAACGCCGGTGTCCCGCCGGCGATCGTGATCGTCGAGCCGGACTGGTAGCTCGACTCCGGGCTGACCAGGTGCACGTACGCGGCACCCAGCTCGGCGGGTTGTCCGGGGCGACCGAACGGCGAGCTCTCGCCGAAGTGCGACACGGTCTCGGCGTCGTCGGAGCCCGGCTGCAGCGGCGTCCACACGGGGCCAGGAGCGACCGAGTTCACGCGGATGCCCTTCGGCGCGAGCTGCTGCGCGACGGCTTCGGTGAAGAGCTTGATCGCACCCTTCGAGACCGCGTAGTCGATCTTGTCCGGCGAGGGCGTCGACGCCTGGATCGAGCCGGTCGTGACGATGGTGGAGCCCGGCTCGAGGTGCGGCACCGCTGCCTTGGTCAGCCAGAACAGCGAGTAGATGTTGGTCTTGAACGTCGAGTCGAACATCGACGTGTCGAGGGTCAGGATGTCGTCGTTGCTGTCCATGCGGCCGGCGACCATGACCAGGGTGTCGAGACCGCCGAACTCGTCGACGCCCTGCTGCACCAGGTCCTTGCAGTACTGCTCGTCGGAGATGTCCCCGGGGAACAGCACGGCGCGACGCCCCTCGGACTCGAGCAGGTCACGGACCTGTTCGGCGTCCTCCTGCTCGTCCGGCAGGTAGGACAGGACCAGGTCGGCGCCTTCGCGGGACAGTGCGATCGCGGCCGCGCGCCCGATGCCGGAGTCGGCACCGGTGACGATCCCGCGGTAGCCGGTCAGTCGTTCCCGGCCGACGTAGCTCTCCTCGCCGTGGTCGGGCTTCGGGTCCATCTTCCACGCGGCACCCGGCAGGGACTGCTCCTGCTCCGGGTACGGCGGGGCCGGGTAGAGGGTGTTCGGGTCGCGCTTGTCGTACTGGCTCATGCGCTCCATCGTGCTCGGAGGGACCTGCCCGGAGACCCAGCCCTGAGCCACGGAACGCAGCGCGCGCCGAACCGCCGTCCGCTGATGGGATGATGCAACTTCCCGCCCCCGCCGACCGAGAACGAGGCATGCATGGTCCCGACGGAGGAACACGACGCGACCACCCCGTTGATCGCCGACCGCTACCGGCTGGAGTCCGTCGTCGGACGGGGCGGCATGGCCGTCGTCTACCGGGCGCACGACGAGACCCTCGACCGTCCGGTCGCGGTGAAGCTGTTCCACCCGGGCACGGTCGACATCGCCCGGCAGGAGGCCGAGCAGGGTGTGCTCGCGTCGCTCGAGCACCACAACCTGGTGAGCCTGCTCGACGCCGGGGTCGTCGGTGGTCAGGACGGGCGGCGGCAGCGCTTCATCGTGATGGCGCTCGTGACGGGACAGGACCTCGAGGAGCGACTCGCGGCTGGGCCGCTCGCACCACGCCACATCGCCGAGGTCGGCTACGACATGGCCGAGGCCCTCGACTACATCCACACGCGCGGCGTCGTGCACCGCGACCTGAAGCCGTCGAACATCCTGCTCGTCGACTACGGCAACGGTTCGGACCGCGCCCGTGCGACCCTGACGGACTTCGGGATCGCGCTGGCCGAGGGCGTCGAACGCCTCACCGCCGACGGCGTCACGACGGGGACCGCCGCGTACCTCAGTCCGGAGCAGGCCCGCGGTGCCGAGGTCGGGCCGCCGAGCGACGTGTACTCCCTCGGGCTCGTGCTGCTGCAGTGCTTCACGCGGCGGCAGGAGTTCCCGGGGTCGATCGTCGAGTCCGCGGTCGCGCGGCTGTCGCGGGACCCCGTCGTCCCGGAGCCGCTCCCCGCGCACTGGCGGACCGTCCTGACCGCGATGACCGCTCGGGACCCGCACGAGCGTCCCGCCGGTGCCGATCTGGTCGCGATGCTCCGCGACGTCGTGATCACCGAGACGGCGGGTGAGGACCACCCGGCGCCGACACCGGGCGACCTCGGTCCCCGCGCCGTCGAGCCGGCACGTCCGGCCACCCTCGACCAGCTGCCCGACGAGGCCCTGCAGCGCACGACCGCGATGGCCGCACGACTCTTCGACGCACCGATCGCCCTGGTCGAGGTGCTCGACGACGACCGGGAGTGGTCGCACTCGTACATCGCGGAGGGCATCGACGAGTCGGCGCGGAGCATCAGCTTCCGGAACGGGTTCGCGCCGGTGCCGGAGCCGGTCGTCATCCCCGACGGTGCGGCGCACCCGGAGATGCGCAACAGCCCGCTCGTCACCGGTCCCCTCGGGATCCGCTTCTACGCGAGCGTGCCGATGGTCCGGCACGACGGCGCGACGATCGGGACCCTCGCGGTGCTCGACACCCGTCCGCGCACGGCCACCGACGCGGACCTCGCGAACCTGCGGGACCTGGCGGCGCTGGCCGTCACGCAGCTCGAGCTCCGTCAGGAGTCGCTGCGGACGACGAGCGACGCCCTGCCGCTGGGCGGGGCGGCCCGGACGGACCGGCCGGGCCGGCACGCGGCGGTCGACGACCTGGTCTGACGGCCTGGAGGCGCGGTGCGGGCTGGCACCGCGCCTCCAGTCCGTCGGGTGGTTCAGACGCCTGCCGTGGACCGGATCCAGGCGGACGCCTGCGACAGCAGCGCGTAGTTCGATCCGGCCGTGGTGTTCGCGCCGGGATCGGCGCTGTCGCCGGTGGAGCAGACGGCGACGACCTTGCCGCCGACGAGCAGCGGTCCGCCGGAGTCGCCGTGGTTCGAGGCGCCGGTCACGCCGGTGACGTGCTGGGCACGCCCGGAGTACGCGTCGGTGCTCGCGCCGGTGAGCGACACGGACGCCTGGTAGAGCGCGTCGGACTGGACGGCGTTCGCGCGGAGGCCGTAGCCCTCGATCGTGCCGGTGCCGCTCGACTTCGCCGTCGCGGTGAGGTCGAGCTGCGCGTAGGACGAGAGCGCGTACGCCGTCCGGAGGTGCACGAGCGCGACGTCACCGGCCGGTGCCGCACTGACTCGGTCGACCGCGACCGCGGCGCCCCGGTTGGTGGTGGAGTTCGAGTGGTAGACGTTCATCGCACCGATGCCGTCGATGCAGTGGCGGGCGGTGAGGATCCACGAGGCGGTGATCTGCTCGCCGGTGCAGTTGCTGACGTACCCGGACGGGATGGAGCCTCCGGAGGCCTCGAGCTGGACCGCCCACGAGGTCGCGGGGGCCTTCTCGCCACCGACGATCTTCGTACTGGCCGGCAGGGCCGAGGCAGGTGCGGCGACGAACACGCCCGCGGTGACGACGGCGACCGCGGCGAACGCGGCTGCGATGGACTTCTTCATGACGACTCCTCTGTCGGGGGAAGCACCTGACCCGTTGCGCTGTGCAACTGAGCAGTATCCTCACCCCCGTTCGGGGGTCGCGCCAGTCCGCACTTCGCAGGACGACGGGTGTGCTGCGGTGTCCCGTCGCCGCCACCTGCACACGCGGAAGGGCCCCGCGACCGGAGTCGCGGGGCCGTTCGTTCGTGCGGGTGCTACTTGACGACGATCGACTGCACCGGGCTGGTGCTCGTCGAGAGTTCGGTGGTCCCGGCGAAGACGGCGTGCAGCTTGTGCGTGCCCTTCTTCAGCGGGAGCGCCGAGGTGACCTTGCCGTTCTTCACGGTGACGGTCGCGAGACGCTTCGTGCCCTGGTAGATCCGGGCGGTGCCGTTCACGGTGAAGCCCGTGGCCTTGACCTGCACGGTCGCCTTGCCACCGGTGTACTTCAGCGCCGTGCGGGACGTCGCCTTCGTGACCGTGACGGTGGACGCCTTCGTGGTCTTCGAGTCGGTGCCCGAGAAGGTCGAGTCCGCGTTGACGAACGAGGCCGTGAGCGTGTGCTTGCCGATGGCGAGGGTGCTCGGCAGCGTCATGCTCGCCGTGCCGTCCTTCACCACTGCCGTGCCGAGCACCTTCGCGCCGTCCGAGACGGTGACGGTGCCCTGCTGCTTGCCGATGCCGCCGGCGACGGTCGCGGTGACCGTTGCGGGCTTCGCGGCCTTGTACGTCTGCGTCGCGGCGGACACGGCGAGGCTCGTGGTCGTCGCCGGCAGGGTGGCGTGCAGGTCGAACTCGTCGACCGTCGAACCGATCGCTGCCGGGTCGGCAGAGGCGGTCGGCTGGAGCGTCACGCCGCAGCTGTCGACGTTGCCGTGGGTGACGGCGGAGTTGAGCGTGGTGCAGTCGCTCGCGCGGATGTCCTGCACGGCCAGCTTGTCGTCGGTGACCGACACCTTCACGAAGGTGCGGACGTGCTCCTGGTTCTCGACCGAGTTGGCCCAGTGACGCTTGCCGGTCGGGTCGAGCGGGTCGGCGCCGTAGTTGCTCTTGGTGGCGTCCGGGGTGGTCAGGTCGTAGTACTTCGAACCCGACGCGGAGTTCGCGGTGATGTAGATGACGCCGCCGGGGCCGGAGAAGACCTCGGGAGCAGCGGGCTGCTCGTTGACGTTGGCCTTCTTGCCGTTCTTGATCGCGTAGCTGCGCGAGTAGGAGTGGTCGTGGCCCTGCAGGACGATGTCGACACCGAGGTCCGAGAAGGCCTTGGTGAAGTCGACGCGGCGCTGCTGGTTGTCGGTGTCGTTCGCGTGGTCGGCCGGCGAGTAGATCGAGTGGTGGTAGACCAGCGCGGTCCACTTCGCGTCGTCACCGAAGCGGTTGATCACGTCACGCACGTAGGAGACGTGGGCCGCGTCCGAACCGCCGGCGTAGGCGTTCGAGTTGATGTCGATGAACAGGACGCCCTTGTACTTGTACCAGTAGTCGCCACCGGAGTTCGTGGTGGTGTTGCCGGCCGGGTAGTAGTCGGGGGCCTTCAGCGAGTTCGGCACCTGGTTGTGCTGCTCGTAGGCCTTGCCGCCCACGTCGTGGTTGCCGATGGTCGATGCCCACGGGTAGCGCTTGAGGACGTCGCTGCTGTCGGCGAACGCGCTCCACTCGTACTCGTTGTTGGCGTGCTCGACCTGGTCGCCGCCGGAGACGAGGAGCTCGGCGTTCGGCTCGGTCGTCGTGGCGTACTGCAGCGTGTCCGCCCAGCCGGCGCCGTCGTCGTCGACGTAGCCCGACGAGCCGATCTGCGGGTCACCGAAGAACAGGAAGTCGAAGTCGCCGGAGAAGCTCTTCGTGGTGAACGTGTACGAAGCAGACCACGCCGAGCCGTCCGCCGCACCGACGTGGTACGTGTACGAGGTGTTCGGCTCGAGGTCGGAGATCGTCGCGTGCGCGTTGATGTAGCCCGACTCGGCGGCGATGCCCGCGATGTTCTTCGTGTTCGAGTCGGTCGCGCTCGTGTCCGCTGCGGTGTTCGCGGCCTTCGCCGCGGCGATGGTCTTCTTGGCGTCGGTGAAGACGCCGTCCGTCATCGACGCGGTCTTCTGGATCTCGAGCGACTGCGCCACGTTCGTGGGGAAGTACCACGAGGCGATGCGCTGGCTCTCGGTGGTGCCGACGCCCAGCAGGACGTGGAGCGGACCGCCGGTCGAGATGTTCGTCGTGGGGGTGTTCGTCGCGGCGGACGCGACGTTCGTGCCGACCATCGAGGCGCCGGCGATGAGCGCGGCCCCGAGGACGGCCCCGCAGACGCGGAGAGTGGTGGTTCTGCGCCGAGAGGCGGCGCCGGACAGGAGACTCATGGTGTTCCGTTTCTCAGACGTGGGATGTGCAGCACACGTGACTCTGCATGCACTGCAAAAAGTCTTGGTAAACGCTGAGTGACGAAACGTCGTCAGCCTGCTGCCAGCCGCTCGACGAACCAGATCATCCCCATCACGAACACCCCTGCGGTCACGGTGCCGGTCACCCAGAGCGAGACCCGGTGCGCCCTCCGACGCAGGAGCGACAGCGGCGGGAACACGATGACGACGATCGCGAGCTGCACCGCCTCGATGCCCACGTTGAAGATGAGGAGCGACACGAGCAGCTGCCACGAGAACGCCTCGTGGATGCCCAGGGCGCCGGCGAACCCGAGCCCGTGGATGAGTCCGAAGGCGAACACCACGGCCAACCGCGTCCACCCGGCACGGTCGAGCGAGAAGTGCCCGTGCGCCCCCACCACCAGCTCGTCCGCCTTCGACCGCCGCCGCCAGAGCCGCCACAGGTACCAGCCGGCCACGGCCGCGATCGACAGGGCGATGAGCGGCTCGACGACGATCGCCGGCGGGCTGACGACGCCGAGCGCCGCGAGGATGAACGTGATCGAGTGCGCGATCGTGAACGCCGACGCGGTGAAGACCACTTCGCGCAGGCGCCTGGACCCGGCGATGAGCGCGACGAGGAACAGGATGTGGTCGATCCCGGTCAGCAGGTGCTCGGCGCCGAGGCGGAAGAACTCCCAGAAGCGCTGGCCGGCGGACTGCTCGGTCGAGAACGACGGCTGCGCGGCGTCGAGCGTCGCGGAACCCTGCTTCGCGTCGACGTCGTAGGTGACGATCGTCTTCGTGTCGGTGACGAAGGACTCGCTGTCCGGGAACAGCGACGACGTGACGACGTGCCCGGACTCGGTGTGGCCGGCCTCGGGGCAGGTGAAGTCCGCCGACACGTGGGCGTACGGCACCTCGTCCTGCAGGTCGACCGTGATCTCCTTGCCGAGCACCCCGGTACAGGACTGCCCGCCGGAGGTCACCTCGAACCGGTCGAACACGTACTTCCCGAGGGCGGTGGCGTGTTCCTCGGCTGCGGACACCATGCCCGGGAAGTCACCGTCGTCCCAGGCCGCCTGGCCCTGCTCGTGGAACGGGTCGTCGTGCTCGCTCGTGGCGACGGAGACGAGCATGAGGTCGTACTCGAGCCCGAGTTCCGCGTGCACCACGGTCGGGTTCGTCGGCGTCTCACCCGTCGACGTCGTGTCTGACGTCACCTTCGCGTAGACGACGGAGCTGAAGCCGTGCGCGCTCGCGGAGCCCGCACCGCCGAGGGCGCCGACGACGACGGCTCCGAGCAGGACGAGGGCGGCGACGGTGCGCGCGATCCACGAGGTCGGGTGGGAGGGGCGTCGACGCACGGGCGCGCTGGTGGTTCCGGAGATCACCGAGCAGACGATGCGGCGTGCGGACGACCGGCAGGTGAACAGCCGGTGACCAGCAGTGGGACAGGTCCCGGACAGCCACGGGCACCGGCCCGGCGCACCCCGCCGACGTGTTTCGATGATCCGGTGAACCGCTCTGCCACCCGGACCACCGCCCTGTTGACCGCCGTCGCACTCGTCGGCGCCGGCACCGCGCTGCTGGCCGGCTGCTCCACCGCGGCGGGGACCGGACCGTCCGCGACGGCCTCCGCGCACGCGTCAGCGGGAGTCCTCGGTGCCGGCTTCTCCGACCCGGACCAGCCGCCGGCGCCCGAGGCGACCATCCACCCGGAGCCGGGCTCGTGGTCCGGGGTGCACGCGCCCGACGACTACGACGTCGTGCTCCTGTCGGACGCCGGCGACACCGCCGACGACGCACCGACCCGCACCCTCGTCGACGCCGTCGAGTCGTGGGCCGCTGCCGAGGACGTCCACGTCACCCGGGTGACGGCGGAGGACGTCGACGACCGGATCGCCGCAGTGACCCGTGCGATCGACGACCAGGCCGACCTGGTCATCAGCGTCGGCAACCACATGGTGGACCCGCTCGCCGCCGTGTCACCGACGGCGCTCCACCAGCAGTTCCTGGTCGTCGGTGCCGAGATCGCCGAACCGACGTCGAACGTCACGGCCGTGGACTGGACCGGCGGAGGCTTCCGGGGCGAGGGCCTCGGCCCGTCGAGCCACTACGACCCGGACACCTTCACCGACGAGCGCGCCGACCGCGCACTGCGGGCCGGCCTCGCCGCGGTCCTGCACGACCTGCGCGGCATCGTCGTCTGGGTGCGCTGAGGACGGTCGGCCCTACGCCGGCTCGGTCTCCGGCACCAGTGCCCGCACCTGCGCGGCCGCCCCGAGCGCCACGGCGTCCGACCCGAGGGTCGACTGCGCGAGCCGGATCGTCGCACCGCTCACCGGCGGCTCCGCGGCGATCGCCTCGGTGATGGCCGGCTCGAGCAGGTCCCAGGACCGCGCGATGCCACCGCCGATGACGACCGTCGTGACGTCGAGGATCCCCGCGGTGAGGAGCGCCGCACGGGCCAGCCCCCACCCGGCGGTCGCGAAGACGGCGGCGGCGTCGGCATCGCCCGCTCGTGCGGCGACGGCGACGTCGCGCGCCGACACCCGCCGCCCGGACCGTTCGGCGTAGCGGTCGGCGATCCCCCGCGCACCGGCGAGGGTCTCCAGGTGTCCGACCTGTCCGCAGGTGCACACCGCGTCGCCGAAGCCCGGCACGTGGCCGATCTCACCGGCGGCGCCGCGCGGCCCCGCGAACAGCTCGCCGCCCAGCACGAACGCACCACCGACCCCGGTGCCGAGGGTCATGCCGAGCACGTCGGACTCCCCCACGACGGCTCCGGTGGCGATCTCGCCGAGCAGGAACGCGTTCACGTCGTTGTCCAGGGTCGCAGGCACGCCGAGCGCGTCGGTGACCGCGCGGGTCACGCCGTAACCGGCCCAGCCGGTGAACGAGTTGCCGGTGACCAGGACGGTCCCCGTGGTCGCGTCGACCACGCCGGCCGCGCCCACCCCGACACCCGCCAAGGAGGCCCGGTGCGTCTCGAGCAGACCCGTCACCGCCCCGACCGCGGCCGTCACGATCGCCGCGCCACCCGCGTGGGCGGGCGTCGGCAGGTCGACACGGTCGATCACGTCGAGACCGAGGGTCGTCAGGACGACCTTCGTGTTCGTGCCGCCGACGTCGACGCCGGCGAGGACCCGGGTCACGCGGTCACCGCCGCGAGCGATGCGAGGCGCTCGGCCCGGCGTTGCCGTTGCAGGACCGGGTCCGGCACCGGGACGGCGGCGAGCAGACGTCGGGTGTAGTCGGTCGTCGGGTGCAGCAGCGTCGTGCCGGTGGTGCCCTGCTCCTCGACGACGCCCTGGCGCATCACGACGACGCGCTCGGCGAAGTGCTGCACGACGGCGAGGTCGTGCGAGACGAACAGGCACGCGAACCCGAGGTCGTCCTGCAGTTCGCCGAGGACCTCGAGGACGGTCTCCTGCACGCTGACGTCGAGCGCCGAGGTGGGTTCGTCGGCGACGAGCAACCGCGGCTCGAGCACGAGGGCACGGGCGAGCGAGACGCGCTGGCGCTGCCCGCCGGAGAGCTCCCGCGGCGCTCGGGTCGCGAGGGCGCGGGGCAACCGGACGGCGTCGAGGACCTCGTCGATCCGACGACGACGGTCGGCCGAGGACATGCCACGGCGGTGCACGGCGAGCGGCTCGGCGATGCACTCGGCCACCGACATCCGAGCATCGAGCGAGGCCACCGGGTCCTGCAGCACGACGCCGATGCCGGAGCGCAGTGCCCGCCGGTCCCGGCCACGGGCCGTCCGGAGGTCCTGCCCGAACAGCGCGACCGTACCGGAGGTGGGCTTGATCAGTCCGAGCGCGACCCGTGCGGCGGTGGACTTGCCGGAGCCGGACTCGCCGACCAGGCCGACGGTCTCACCGGCGTGCACGGCGATGTCGATGCCCTTGAGGGCGTGGACGGCTCGCGCCCCGCGCCCGAACGTCACCGTGACGTCCCGCAGGTCGACCACCGGGGCCGCACCGGGCCTCCCGGCTTCCTCGGCACCCGTGTCGACGACGGGAGCCGGCGGACGGTCCCCCGCCACGTCGAGCCGCGGCACCGCCGCGAGCAGCCGCTTCGTGTACTCGTGCTCCGGACGGAGCAGGACGTCTTCGACGCTGCCGGTCTCGACGATCTCGCCCTGGAGCATCACCGCGACCCGGTCCGCGAAGTCCGCGACGACACCCATGTTGTGGGTGACGAGCAGCACGCCGGTGCCCGACTCGACCGCGAGCTTGCGCAGGAGTTCGAGGATCTCGGCCTGCACGGTGACGTCCAGTGCGGTCGTCGGTTCGTCGGCGATGAGCAGCTTCGGCGCGTTCGCGATCGCCATCGCGATGACGACGCGCTGCCGCTGTCCGCCGGAGAGCTGGAACGGGAACGCCCGGGCGCGCTGCGCCGGGTCGGGGATGCCGACCCGGTCCAGCAGGTCGACGGCCTCGGCGTTGGCGGCCGCCGCGGAGACGTCGCGGTGGTTCCGGATGACCTCGGCGATCTGCGCACCGACGCGGGTGAGCGGGTCGAGGGCGGTCGCGGGTTCCTGGAACACCATCGAGACGGTCGAGCCCCGGAGGGCACGGAGGGCGGGTTCGGCGGAACCGACGACCTCGTGCCCGGCGACGACCGCGCTGCCGGTGGCGGTCGCGTTGCCGGAGAGCAGTCCCATCGCGGCCAGGGCGACGGTGGACTTGCCCGACCCGGACTCACCGACGAGCGCGAGGGTCTCGCCGGCGGCGACCGACAGGGAGACTCCGCGGACGGCGGAGACCGTGCCGGACTCGGTGCTGAACGCGACCCCGAGGTCGTTCGTGCGCAGGATGTCGGTCATCAGCGGCCCCTCACGTCGAAGGCGTCACGGAGCCCGTCGCCCACCGCGTTGAACGCGCAGACGACCAGGATCACGGCCAGACCCGGCGGCACGATGAGCCACCAGTGTCCGGAGTAGGCGGCGGTGAGTCCCGCCGAGAGCATGCCGCCCCAGTCCGTCGCGGGCGGCTGCACGCCGAGCCCGAGGTACGAGACGTAGGCGACGAGGAGGATCGCGTCGGCGACCTGGAACGTGGCCGCGACGACGATGGTGGACACCGAGTTCGGCAGCAGGTGCTTGCCGATCGCGCGGGCGTGGGAGCCCCCGATCGCGCGGAGGGTGAGCACGTAGTCCCGGTTCTTCAGCGTCAGGGTCTCGGCGCGGATCAGGCGAGAGGGCACGAGCCACGACACCAGGCCGAGGATCACGATGAGCCCGGCGACCCCCGGCGTCGTGATCGCCGAGATGACGAGCAGGATGAACAGCGCCGGTATCGCGATGCCCGCGTCGACGACGCGCATCATCAGGGCGTCGACCCAGCCGCCGACGTAGCCGGCGACCGATCCCCAGAGCGTGCCGACGACCGTGGCCAGGACCCCGGCGGCGATGCCGACCATGAGCGAGACCTTGCCGCCGTACATCAGGCGGCCGAGGACGTCGTGGCCGACGGCATCGGTGCCGAGCCAGTGCGCGCCGCTCGGGCCCTGGTTGGCCTGTTCGAGCAGGGTGTGGGTCTGGTCGGTCGGGTAGAGGAACGGTCCGACGAAGCAGAACAGCACGATCACGACGACCACGGCGAGGCCGATCACGGCGAGGGTGTTCCGGCGGAACCGGCGGGCGGCGAGCTTCCAGCCGGTCGCCGCGACGGGGTCGATGAGCGGTGCGCCAGGCGCTGACGGAGCGAGCTGGGCGGTCATGCGCGGCCTGCCTTCACACGGGGGTCGATGAGCGACTGCGCGACGTCGGCGAGCAGGGTGCCGATGACGGTGGCGATCGAGATGACGAGGACGCAGCCGAGCAGCGTCGGGTAGTCCGACGACTGCGCCGCGTTCCAGAACAACAGGCCCATGCCGGGGTAGTTGAACAGCTGCTCGGTGACGAGCGCGCCGCCGAACAGCACCGGCAGGTAGTAGCCGAGCATCGCGACGACGGGCGTCAGCGAGTTCCGGAACACGTGGCGGCGGAGGATCGCGGCCGTCGACGCCCCACCGGCGCGGGCGGTGCGGACGTAGTCCTCCTGCAGGTTCTCGAGCGTCGACGCCCGCATGTACCGGCTGAACACCGCGATCATCGCGAGCGCTCCGGTCACCACGGGCAGCACGAGTCCGGCCGGGTCCTGGAACACCTCGGCAAGGGTGTTCCCGCTCGGCGCCTGCGACGGCAGCCACGGCAGCTGCTGGCTGAAGACGATGATCAGGACGAGGCCGAGGAAGAACGCCGGCGTCGAGTAGAAGACGAAGGCCAGGGCGGTGGCGGCGTAGTCGACCGCGCCGTTGCGACGGATCGCCTGCCACATGCCGATCGGGATGGCGAGCACGATGCCGAGCACCGCGGACATGCCGGTCAGGACGAGGGTCTTCGGCAGGCGTTCCGCGATGAGCTGCGACACCGGTTCGTTGAGCGTGTACGAGGTGCCGAGGTCACCGGTCACCAGGCGACCGAGGAACCGGAGGTACTGCACGGGCAGCGGCTGGTCGAGCCCCTGCGCCTGGTTGAAGAGGGCGATCTGCGCGGGGGTCGCGGAGACACCGAGGACCCCGCGAGCGGGTCCTCCGGGCAGCGCGTGCAGCAGGCAGAACACCACGATCGTGACGATGAGGATCACCGCGAGCGCCTGCAGGACGCGCCTGGTGAGGTAGAGAGCTGTGGTCATGCGGCTTCCGTCGTCTGGGTTGTTGCGTCGGAGCGGACGGGAGGCGCGGTGCGGGTCGGACCCGCACCGCGCCTCCCGTCCGTGGTCACGGTCTTAGTTGTTCCACTTCCACTGGGCCGGGTGGAAGTTGGCGAGCGAGTCCTGGTCGAACCCGGACAGGCCCTTCTTGACGACCGAGATCTGGTAGTCGGGGCTCGGCAGCCAGATCACCGGCAGGTCCTTCGCGACCGCGGCGCTGTAGTCCTGCACGGCGGTGGCGTCGGTCGAGGTGGTCGTCGCGTCGATCAGGGAGTCGACCTCCTTGTTCGAGTACGAGCCGAAGTTCGCCGAACCACCGGTCGAGAAGAGCGACTCACCGGTCGGGTAGGCCGGGAAGTACCAGCTGCCCGCGGTGCCGAAGAAGGACAGGTCCCAGTCGCAGCTGGCCTCGTCGGACGTGCACGTCGGGGTCTGCGACAGGACGCTCGACACCGGCGCGGTCTTGATCGTGAAGCCGATGCCGGTCTTCGCGAGCGAGGACTGGATCGCGCTCATCATGTTGTCGGTCACGGTCGAGCCGGACTGCGACAGCACGCCCATCGTGAACTTCGTGCCGTCCTCGACGCCCTCGCCACACTGATCCGCCGACGTGCCGGGGTCGGTGCAGACCATGGTGCCGCCCTGCTCCTCCCAGCCGTGGCTCGTCAGCAGCGCCTTGGCCTTCTTCGTGCTGAACGGGTACGGGTTGTCCTTCTGCACGTCGGAGACGTAGTCGGACTCCTGCGCCTGCGGGATCGGACCGTAGGTCGAGGTGGCGGTGCCGTTGAAGACGACCTTCGACAGGGACTTCTGGTCGATCGACATCTGCACGGCCTGGCGTGCGTACAGCTGCTTGAAGACCGCACCCATGTCCGGGTTGTTGAAGTTGTACGGCATGTACGTGATGGCCCAGCCGGTCCACGGCTCGACCTCGTAGCCCTTCGCCGTGAACGAGGACTCCTGGTCCATGTCCGTGGCGTTGATGTAGCCGTAGTCGACCTCGCCGGAACGGACCGCGTTCACCTCGGCGTCGGCCGTCGTGAAGGGCAGCAGGTTGACCGTCGCGATCGAGGGCTTCTCGCCGCCGTCGTACTTCTTGTTCTCGGTCAGCGTGACCTTGCCGGCGGTCGTGAACGCCTTGACGCCGTACGGACCGGAGATGGTCTTCCACAGGTCGTCACTGGCGTAGTCGGAGATCTTGCCCGCGGCGGTGTTGAGGTACTTCCAGACCTGCTTCGCGCCGGCGGTGGTCTCGTCAGCGTCGGTGACCTTCGCGCTCGCGCTGGTCTTGTCCCAGGCGTGCTGCGGCAGCGGGATGATGTGGCTCAGCTGGTTGGCGAGCATCCAGTCCGAGTTGTACGCCTTGTCGAACGTGATCGTGAAGTGCGTGTCGTCGACGGCCTTGAACGAGGTCCAGTTGTCCGGCGCCTTGCCCTCGGAGTACGAGCCCCACTGGTCCTTGTTCGCCTTGATGAGGTTGAACCAGAACTCGACGTCACGGCTCGTGATGGCCTCACCGTCGGACCAGTGCCGGTCACCGAGGGTCACCGTGACGCTCTTGCCGTCGTCCGCGAAGTCCGCGTCCGTGGCGACCGAGCCGTCCTTGTTCCAGGCGATCTTGCCGGTGGAACCGTCGTAGGCGATGAGCGGCTCGTACAGCGACTGGGCGATGGAGCCGTTGTTCGTGTTGAGGTGCGCGGCCGTGCCGATCGGCAGGATCCAGTTCGGCGTGAAGTTCGCGGGGAGGGCGTAGTCGATCTCGTCCGGGTTCGCGTTCGAGGTGGCGGAACCGCCCCCGGAACATCCGGCGAGCAGGGCGCTCACGGCGATCGCGGCTCCGGTGAGGAGCGCCCAGCGACGGGGCTTGGTCATGCGGTGTCTCCTAGTGCGGGGGACGTCGGTTCGGCGTCGGGGGTTCGGGGAGGTGGAGCACGAGACGTGCCGAGCGGCACGGACACAGTCAATGGCCAAAGCCGTCGAAAAAACAAACATCTTCGTGTAAAAACTGCGTTTCTGCCGATTGGGCGAAAGGGTGAACGGGCCATTCCGCCGGTTAGGCTCCGGGTGTTCGGTCGGTTCGGCCGTCGTTTCCCCCGGATTGGAGAAAGTCGTGACGGACCTCTCTGCTCGCGTCCTCGAACTCGTCGCGTCCGGTCAGGCCGCGAGCCGGACCGAGATCGCCACGCTGCTCGGCGCCGCTCCCTCGACCGTGTCGCACGTGGTCGCCCAGCTGCTGTCGCACGGGCTCCTCGCCGAAGAGGGCACCGACGTCTCGACCGGCGGCCGCCCCCGCAAGGTGCTCCGCATCGGCGGCGTCGACGAGTACGCGGTCGCCGCGGACGTCGGCGGTGGGCACGCACGGGTCGGGATCGTGCTGCCCGGAGGCGCGCTCGAGTCGGTCGCGAACGTCCCGTTCGCGCTCTCGGACGGCCCGACGGCCGGGCTCCAACGGCTGGCGACGATGCTCGAGCGCCTCGCCGACGAACGCGGACGTGCCGGACTGCGCGGCGTCGGGCTGAGCCTGCCGGGTCCCGTCGACGTCGAGGCCGGCGTCGTGGACCTGCCGAGCCGGATGCCCGGGTGGAACGGCTTCCCCGTCGCACGCTGGTTGAGCGAGCGGTTCGGCCTGCCGGCGATCGTCGACAACGACGCGAACTGCATGGCCGCCGGCGAGCAGAGCGTGCAGCCGGCCGGACGGCGACAGACCATCACGATCAAGGCCGGGTCAGCGATCGGGGCCGGCATCGTCATCGACGGCCGGCTGTACCGCGGGTCAACGGGGTCGGCCGGGGACATCACCCACGTGCGGATCGACGCCGCCGGGGACACCCCGTGCTCGTGCGGGAACACCGGGTGCCTCGAGACCGTCGCGTCCGGCGCCGCTCTCGTGCGGATCCTGTCCGGCGCCGGGGTCGACGTGTCCTCCACCGCGGACGTCGTCCGGCTCGCGTCGGACGCCCACCCGGAGGCCACCCGCGCTGTCCGCCTGGCCGGCCGGTACCTCGGCGAGGTGCTCGCCGCCAACGTGAACTTCTTCAACCCGGACGCCGTCTACCTCGGCGGCATCCTGTCCACACTCGACCCGTTCATCGCCGCCGTGCGCAGCCAGCTGTACGAGAGCTGCCACCCGCTCATGACGCAACACCTGGCCATCGAGCCGGTGTCGCTCGGCGCGGACGCCGGGCTCGTCGGCGCGGGGCAGTTCGCGCTGCAGCGTGGACTCGCGGCGTCACTCGAGGAACTCTCCACCCCCATCCCGCAGTCCACCACCAGGAACAGGAGCGTCCGTGTCTGACACCGTGCCCGCCACCCCCGCCGTCCCCGCCGACCCCGCCGGTGCCCGCCGTCCGGTCGTCGCCATCGCCGGACTGGCCATCGAGACGTCGACCTTCACCCCCACCCGCACCCACGCACCGGCGTTCCACCCGGACCGTGGCGACGAGGTCGTGGCGCGGTACCCGTTCCTGTCCGCGATGTCGGACGCGGCGGACTTCCGCGGAGCACTCATCGGGCACGCCCTGCCCGGCGGCATCGTGGACCGCGACTCGTACGAGTCGCTCGCCGCGGAGATCGTCGACCGCCTGACCGCGATCGTCGAGGCTGAGCACGTCGACGGCCTCTGGTACGACATCCACGGGGCCATGGTCGTCGAGGGGCTGGACGACGCCGAGTCGGACCTGCTCGGCCGGATCCGTGCGGTGATCGGTCCGGACGTCATCGTGTCCGCGTCGATGGACCTGCACGGCAACGTCACGCGCGAACTCGCCCACCAGGTCGACCTCGTCACCTGCTACCGGATGGCCCCGCACGAGGACGCCATGGAGACGAAGGAGCGCGCCGTGCGCAACCTGGTCGACGTGCTCACCACCCGGCCGGTCGGCGCGCAGCGCCCCGTGAAGGCGTGGATCCCGATCCCCGTCCTGCTCCCCGGCGAGCAGACCTCGACCCGCATCGAACCCGCCGCCTCGCTGTACGGGCAGGTGCCGCTCGTCGAGCAGACCGATGGTGTGCTCGACGCCGCGATCTGGGTCGGGTACGCGTGGGCCGACCAGCCCCGCGACCAGGCCGTCACCGTCGTGACCGGGTGGGACCAGGCCGCCGTGGCCGCCGGCGCCGAGCGACTGGCCCGAGCGTTCTGGGATGCCCGCGAGGACTTCGTGTTCGTGGCGCCGACCGGCTCGTTCGACGAGTGCCTCGCCGCCGCGCTCGCCCCGGGTGCCGCGAAGCCGTACTTCATCTCCGACTCGGGCGACAACCCGACCGCGGGCGGCTCCGGCGACATGACCTGGGGCCTGACGCAGGTGCTCGCGAACCCGGCGTTCGCCAGCGCCGACGGCCCCACCGTGATCTACGCCAGCGTCCCCGGAGCGGCCGCCGTCGCCGCGGCGGTCGAAGCCGGCGTCGGCGCGACGATCACCGTGACCGCCGGTGCGTCGGTCGACTCCGTCCACGCGGGCCCGATCACCATGACGGGCCGCGTGCACGCGATCAAGCACGGCGACCGTGACGCCGAGACCGAGGTCGTGCTCCAGGTCGGCAGCGTCTTCGCCATCCTGACGAAGCTCCGCAAGCCGTACCACCACGAGCACGACTTCACCGATCTCGACCTGGCACCGCGGCAGGCCGACATCGTCATCGTGAAGATCGGGTACCTCGAACCGGAGCTGTTCGACATGGCGGCCGACTGGATGCTCGCCCTGACACCCGGCGGTGTCGACCAGGACCTCCTGCGACTCGGGCACCACCGGATCGAGCGGCCGATGTTCCCCTACGATCGAGTGTTCCCCGAGGCCCCGGACCTGACCGCCAGGATCATCCCGGCCTCGGACCAGCCACTCGGAGCCTCTGCATGACCCCTTCGCCCGTTGCACTCGAGATCGCGGTCACCTCGCCGCAGGGTGCGGTCGTCGCACGGGACGGCGGGGCCGACCGGGTCGAGCTCTGCGTCGGGCTCGAGCTCGGCGGGCTGACCCCGTCGCAGGCCCTGGTCGAGACGACCCACGAGACCGGGATCCCCGCGCACGCGCTGGTCCGGTGTCGCCCCGGCGGGTTCGTGCACACCCCCGACGAGGTCGAGCTCATGGTGCGCGAGGTCCGGACGGTCCTGCGCTCCGGTGCCGCCGGCGTCGTCGTCGGTGCCCTGCGCCCGGACCGGACCCTCGACGAGGACGCCCTGCGCCGCTTCGTCGACGCCGCCCGCTCGGTCAGCACGACCGCCGAGATCACCCTGCACCGGGCGATCGACCACGCGGTGGACCCCGTCGCCGCAGCAGCCACGCTCGCCGCGCTCGGGTTCACCCGCGTGCTGACGTCCGGCGGTGCCCCCACCGCGGGAGCCGGCGCTGCCACGATCGCCCGGATGGTCGACGCCGCCGGGCCCGTGCAGGTCATGGCCGGTGCCGGCGTCACCCCGGCCGACGTCCCGGCGCTCGTCGCGACCGGCGCCGCCGCCGTGCACCTGTCGGCGAAGCGTGCGGCGCCGGACAGCGCCCACGCGGGGGTCCCGATGGGCGGCGCCGACGACGGTTCGGCGCACTTCGTGACCGATGCCGAGGTCGTGGCGGCCGCCCGACGCGCCCTCGACGCCTGACACCGAACCCGCGTCAGCCGCGACGCCCGGCGAGGAACGACACGACACGCGGGAATGGCCCGCGACCGGCGCTGCTTGACGAACCCATGACCTCGTCAGCAGAGCGCCGCGGGTGGCTCGGTGTCACGTCCGTCGCACTCGGATCCTTCGTCCTCGTGCTCTCCGAGTTCCTGCCGATCGGGCTCCTGCCCGCCATCGCCGCCGACCTCGACGTCGGGATCGGCACGGCCGGGCTCATGGTCGTCGCCACCGGGCTCGTCGGTGCCGTCGCGGCGCCGGTCGTCACGGTCCTGACCTCGCGCGTGGACCGCCGTGTCGTGCTCGTGTCGTTGACCGTGCTGCTCGTGCTGGCGGACGGGCTCGCGGCGATCGCGCCCTCGTTCGGTGTGCTGCTCGTGGCGCGCATGCTCCTGGGCGTCGGCATCGGCGGGTTCTGGGCGATCGGCGCCGGCATCGCCGGTCGACTGGTCCGGCCGGCCGCCACGATCCGGGCGACCTCGCTCATCACCGCCGGCGTCTCGGTCGCGACGGTCGTGAGCCTGCCGCTCGGCGCCCTCGTGTCGTCGCTCGCCACCTGGCGGCTCGCGTTCGTCATCGGCGGCGTGCTCGGCCTGGTCGCGCTCGTCCTGCAGCTCGCGATGCTGCCGCGCATCCCCGCGCAGCAGCAGGTCCGGTTCGCGACGCTCGGCTCGCTGCTCCGCGTCCCCCGTGCCCGTGTCGGCCTGATCGCCGCCGCGTTCCTGTTCGCCGCACAGTTCGCCGCGTACACGTACATCGCGCCGTACCTGCAGGACCTGGTCGGGGTCGGCCCGGACACCGTCACGCTCGCGCTCCTGGTGTTCGGCGTCGCGGGGATCGTCGGGAACTTCGCCGCCGGCTTCACCCTGGGACGGAGCGTGCTCGGGACGATCAGCGTGTCCAAGGTCGCCCTCGCGGTCGCCGTGGTCCTGCTCCCCCTGCTCGCGCACTCCGTCGTCGGGGTGTTCGTGCTGCTCGTGGTGTGGGGGCTGGTCTGGGGCGCGTTGCCGCTCGGCATGCAGACGTGGATGTCCACGGCCTCGCCCGCCGGGTCCGAGACCGGGCTCGCGCTGTTCGTCACGACCATCCAGCTCGCGATCGCCGCGGGGTCGGTGCTCGGCGGCACAGCGGTGTCGTCGTTCGGTCTCGCTGCGGACTTCTGGTTGTCCGGAGGGGTCGCCGTCGTGGGTGCGATCGTGCTCGTCTCCCTCGGGCTGCGCCGCTCGAGCGCGGTGCCGGTCGCCGACGAGGCTCCGGCACCGGTGCCGGTGCCGACCTCGACGGGTTCCGTCGCCGTCGCCTGCCCCTGATCGCCACCCGCGCCGTCAGGGCGCGGGGAGCGTGACCACGGCGTCGGCTGCGGTGATCGCCACCGGATCGTGTGCGGCGTGCACGACCACCACGCCGTCGGCAGCCTCGGCGGCGAGCACCGCCACCACGAGCGCAGCGGACGCCGCGTCGACGCCGGCCGTCGGTTCGTCGACGAGCAGCACGCGCGCCCGCTGCGCCAGCCCGAGTGCCACGAGGGTGCGCTGCCGTTGGCCGCCGGACAACGCGTCGAGCGGGCGGTCGGCCAGTTCGGCGATCGCCATCCGCTCGAGCTGCGCGTCGACGACGGCGCGGTCGTCGCGTCCGAGCGGTCGCCACCAGGCCCGGTGACGCCACCGGCCCATCGTGACGGCCGCGCGGACCGTGAGCGGGAGTGTGGTCGGCGGGACGGACTGGCTCACGTGGGCGACGCCGCTTGACGGGAGGCCCGTGATGCGCCCGGCGGTCGGCCGCAGCACGCCCGCCACCACGTCGAGCAGCGTCGACTTGCCGGATCCGTTGGGTCCGGTCAGCGCGGTGACCCGGCCGGCCGGGAAGGCCGCGTCGAGGCCGTCGAGGACGGTCCGCTCCCCGCGCAGGGCGCTCACCTGCTCGAGGCGGACGGCGGGCATCGGATCGGTCGCTGGCACCTGAACACGCTATCAGTATCGATAGTCGTTTTCATGTAGCGTCCTGGATCGTGACCTGGCTGACCGACCCCTTCACCGTCGACTTCATGGTGCGTGCCCTGACCGGTGGCGCCCTGGCCGCGGTGCTGTGCGCCGTCGTCGGGACGTGGGTGCTCGTGCGTGGGATGGCGTTCCTGGGCGAGGCACTGTCGCACGGCATGCTGCCCGGCGTCGCGATCGCAGCGCTCACCGGCGTGCCCGCAGTGCTCGGCGCCGCCGTGAGCGCCGGCGTGATGGTGTTCGGCGTCGGGGCGCTCCGACGACGCGGTGGCTTGTCGTACGACACCTCGATCGGGCTGCTCTTCGTCGGGATGCTCGCGCTCGGGGTCATCATCGTGTCGGCATCGCGGTCCTTCGCCACCGACGTCACCGCGATCCTGTTCGGCGACGTGCTGGCCGTCACCCGCACCGACCTCGTCGGCCTGGCGATCGCGGTCGCCGTCGCCCTGCTCGTCGCAGCCGTGTTCCACCGGCCGTTCACGGCACTGGCCTTCGACGTCCGCAAGGCCGCGACGCTCGGCCTGCATCCCCGGCTCGCCGAGGTGGTCCTCATCGGCCTGGTCACCCTCGCCGTCGTCGCCTCGTACCGTGCCGTCGGCACCCTGCTGGTCGTCGGGCTGCTGCTCACGCCCGCCGCCGCGGCCCGCGCCTGGACGAAGCACGTGGCCTCGACGATGCTCCTCGGCGCGGTGCTCGGTGTCGTCGCCGTCCTGGTCGGCCTGCTCGTCTCGTGGCACGCCGGCACCGCCGCCGGCGCCAGCATCGCGGCCGTCGCCGTCGCCGGGGTCGCCCTGTCCCACGGGCTGGCAGCCATCGCACGCAGCACCGCGCGCGCGACCACCAGGCCCGTCGAACACCCCGTCCGAGCACCAGCACGAGAGGCACCATGAACCACGACCCGACCACCGACCGCCCACGCACACGACTCCCGCGACTCCTGGGAACCCTGGGCCTGACGACCGGCCTCGCGCTGACGGCCACAGCGTGCTCCACCGCGTCGACACCGCCGGCCGACGACGCCAACGCGACCGCGGCCCCGCACGGCTGGGTGGCGGGCGCGACCGAGTCCCAGGAACCCCAGCTGGGCCTCCTGGCCGTCTCCGCGACCGGCGAGACAGCGCTGCACGACCTGCTCACCGGCGAGACGACCGACCTGGAGCGCGTCGGCGCAGCCGAGCACTCCGCGACCGACGGTCGGTTCCTGGTGACGAGCGACGGCGACCGCACCACGGTCGTCGACGGGGGCTCCTGGACCGTCGACCACGGTGACCACACGCACTACTACGCCGCCGAGCCGCGCATCGTCGGGACGCTCGAGGGAGGCGGTCCGGTCCAGGTGCACTCGTCGGAGACGATGACCACGATCGCCTGGCCGGAGCGCGGCGAGGCGGTGGTGCTCGACCGCGCGGCGCTCGGGCAGGGCGAGCTCGACGAGACCGCACGACTCGACGCGACCGTGCTGCTGCCGCTCGGCGAGCACCTGGTGGCCGCCGCGGGCGACACCGTCCGCGTCCTCGATGCCGACGGAGAGCAGACCGGGTCGACCGGGTCGACCGAGCCGACCGGGTCGACCCGCGCCGGACGGGCTTGCACCGACCCCGCTGGTGGGATCGTCACCCGCGCCGGCGCCGTGGTGGGCTGCGCCGACGGAGCGGTCGTCGTCGACGATGCCGGTGCGACCTCGTTCGTCGAACTGCCGGACGACGCCGAGCGTCCGACCGCCTTCGCCGCGCGGGCCGGCCGCCCCACGGTCGCCGGACTCGCGGGCGACACCGGCTTCTGGTTGCTCGACGTCCGACGGGGCTCCTGGCAGCACGTGCCGAGCGAACGGCCGCTGCGTGCGGTGGTCGCCGTCGACGACCAGGACGAGCACGTGGTCGGGGTCGACGACGCCGGCCGGGTGGTCGTGGTGACCGCATCGACCGGCGCCGTCGCGACGACCGAACCCCTGGTCGCCAACGACAGCGACACCGCGCCGCTGCTGCAGCTCGACGCGCAGCGCGCCTACGTGGCCGACCCGACGGCCGCCGTCGTCCACGAGGTGGACTTCGCGGACGGCGCCCGCGTGGCCCGGACCGTCGCGCTCCCGTTCGGGCCCGTCGCGTTCGCCGAGGTGGGACGGTGAGCGGGAGCACGCCCGTCCGGCACACCGCGCGGGTGGTGGCAGCGGCCCTCGTCGTCGCAGCGCTCGCCGTCACGACAGCCGGCTGCACCACGACCGGGTCGGACCGTCCACTCGTCGCCGTGACGACGAACATCCTGGGCGACGTCGTGGCCGAGGTCGTCGGCGACGACGTCGACGTCATGGTGCTCATGCCCCCTGGCGGAGACCCGCACTCGTTCGAGGTGTCCGCGCAGCAGGCGGCGCGACTCCGGAGCGCAGACCTGGTGGTCGAGAACGGCCTCGGGCTCGAGGAAGGCGTGGCCCACCACGTCCGCGCGGCGGCCGACGACGGCGTGGCCGTCTTCACCGCCGGGGACGCGATCGACGCCCTGGAGTGGACCACCGACGACGACAGCGGTCCCGATCCGCACTTCTGGACGGACCCCGCGCGCATGGTCGACGTGGTCGAGGCCCTCGACGACGAGCTGGACGCCGTCGGCATCGACGCTCCCGGCACCGAGGCGTTCACCGACCGACTCACAGCCCTCGACGACGACATGACCGCCGCGTTCGACACCATCCCTGCCGATCGCAAGGCCCTGGTGACGAACCACCACGTGTTCGGCTACCTCGCCGACCGCTACGGGTTCCGGGTGGTGGGTGCCGTGATCCCGAGCGGCACGACCCTGGCGTCCCCGAGCGCCGCCGACCTGCGTGACCTGGCGGACGCGATCGAGCAGGCGGGCGTCCCGACGATCTTCGCCGACGCCTCGCAGCCAGCACGCCTGGCCGAGGTCCTGGCGGACGAGGTCGACGTGCAGGTGGCGATCCGCTCGCTGGCGACCGAGTCCCTGACCGAGGACGGCGCCGCGTCGACCTACCTCGGGATGATGCGCTCGAACACCGACTCGATCGTCGACGGCCTGACGGCTCCGATTTCTTAATGAGAATGAGAATCAGTACAGTGTTGCCCATGACCAGAACCAAGACCCTCCGCGCCGCGGCACTGCCGGCCGCGCTGCTCGGCACCGTTGCCCTGGCCCTGACCGGATGCGCCACGAACGCCGCCGACGCCGAGAGCACCTCGGCCCCGAAGGCCGACAGCACCCGCATCACGTTGACCTACGACGGCGGCCTGCTCGTGCTCGACCAGGACCTGCAGGTCGTGGCCGACGACGCCGTCGACGGCTTCACCCGCGTGAACCCCGCCGGCGACGGCCGCCACGTGCTCGTCACGGTGCCCGAGGGCTTCCGGGTGCTCGACACCGCGGCGGACCCGGCCCTGACCGACGCGGTGTTCCCGGCCGACACCGGTGGGCACGCCGTCGTGCACGGCGACCGCACAGCCCTGTTCGACGACGGCACCGGCGACGTGACGACGTTCGACAACACCGAGCTCGACGGCGAGGCCCTGCCCGACGTCCGGACCACCGAGTCCGAGGCGGCGCACCACGGCGTCGCGATCGAGCTCGAGGACGGCACGCTCCTCACCACCATCGGCACCGAGGAGAGCCGGAGTGGCGTCCGAGCCCTGGACGCCGACGGCGAGGAGCTCACCCGCTCCGAATCGTGCCCGGACGTGCACGGCGAAGGTGCCGTCCAGGGTGAGGTCGCGGTGTTCGGCTGCACCGACGGCGCCCTCGTCTACGCCGACGGCGCGTTCGAGAAGCTCGACGCCCCGACCGAGTACGGCCGCACCGGCAACCTGTTCACCACGGACACGTCGTCGGTCGCGGTCGGCGACTACAACGACGACCCGGACAGCGAGGGCTACCTGCTCGACCAGATCGCCCTGATCGACGCGGCGTCGGGGAAGTACACCGTCGCGGACATGCCCGACGGCGTCGGCTTCACGTTCCGCGACCTCGCACGTGGCCCCGGCGACGAAGCGGTGGTCCTCGGTGACGACGGCGCCCTGCACACCTTCGACGAGACCAGCGGGGAGCATCTCGACTCGTTCCCCGTGATCGACGCGTGGGAGGGCCCGGCCGAGTGGCAGGACGCCCACCCCGCCGTGAAGGTCGCCGGCGACATCGCCTACGTCACCGACCCCGCCGAGCGGAAGGTGCACGCCGTCGACCTGACCACCGGGAAGGTCCTCGCCTCGAGCGACGCGCTGCCGGGCGTGCCCAACGAGATCGCGGTCGCGTAGCGCTCTGCAGGCGACCACGCGCAGACGGGCGCGCCCCGCTCAGCGGCAACGCGAAGCGTTGCGCGGGGCGCGCCGACCGAGCCTGCGAGGGAGGCGTGGCGACACCGCACCGGCCCTTCCGTCCGTCCTGGGGTCGCGTCAGCCCTGCGGCGGCGCGTAGAACTGCAGGTCGTTGCCCTCGCTGTCCTTGAAGGGGACGATCTTGCCCCACGGGTGCTCACTGATCTCGCCCTGCACGTCCGCACCGCGCTCGCGGATGCTCGCCAGCTCGTCCTCGATCGAACCGTCCGGCTGGAACGTGACGACCGCTCCCCCGCCGCTCGACGGGCTCGCCGACTCGCGCCCGTTCAGCCCGATCATCAGGCCGTTCGCGTCGATCTCACTCCAGTCGTCGGACTCGTCCGTGACCGTCAGTCCGAGGGTGTCACGGTAGAACGCGACCGCCCGCTGCATGTCGGTGACCGGGACCCATACCGCTGCGACTCCGCGTGCCATGGTGCTGCCTTCCGTCGGTGTTGCCGTGCTGCGGAGCGTAGGCAGCCGTGTGTGCGCACCGGTCCAGGGTCGGTGTCCCCCGGTGCTCGCGAAGTGGACAACTGCCATCCGACTGCCGGACGGCTTCGAATGCCCTGTGCGCCGCAACTGCGACGCGGACGAGAAAAGGGGTCACACCATGACCAGCAACGCAGCAACCGCTCGCAACCGCACCGGCTCGACCTGGACCCAGAAGGGTGCGCTCCTGTTCGGTGTCGTCTTCCTGATCGTCGGCGTCGCCGGCTTCATCCCGGGGCTCACCATGGACATGGGTTCGATGTCGATGGCGGGCCACGGTTCCATGGCCTTGCTCCTCGGCCTGTTCCAGGTGTCGGTCCTGCACAACATCGTGCACCTGCTCTTCGGCATCGTCGGGCTCGCCGCGGCACGTTCAGCCCGAGGTGCTCGGCTCTACCTGGTCGTCGGCGGCATCGTCTACGCGGTCCTGTTCGTCTACGGCCTGTTCACGGCCGGCATGGCAGACCCCGCGAACTTCGTCCCCCTGAACAGCGCGGACAACGTCCTGCACGCGTTCCTCGCCGTCGCGATGATCGTGCTCGGCTTCGTGCTGCCGCGCGTCGGCGCGCGCACGCGCTGACAGTCGGAGTGGACCTGGAGGCCCGTGGCGACACCGCCGCAGGCCTCCAGTCCGGCGTCTGACGGGTTCGCGCCCCCTGGCGGGCATCGCGCCCAGGTGAGTCGGGGCGCGATGCCCGCACGGGGGCGCGGTGCGCGGCGGCACAGCGTTGCGTCCCGTGACCGCCCCCGGAACCGGGCGGCGTATCGTCCGTCGCATGCCCGCACTCATCGACACGTTCACCCTGTCCAACGGTCTGCACATCCCGAAGATCGGCTTCGGCACGTGGCAGATCCCCTCCGGGTCCGAGGCGTACGACGCGACGAAGACCGCGCTCGACCTCGGGTACCGCCACATCGACACCGCGCTGGCGTACGGCAACGAGGCCAGTGTCGGCGAGGCCGTCCGTGACAGCGGCGTCCCGCGCGACGAGGTGTTCATCACCACGAAGCTGCCGGCGGAGATCAAGACCGCGGACGGCGCACGCCAGGCGTTCGAGGAGTCGAGCGCCAACCTCGACCTCGGCGTGATCGACCTGTACCTGATCCACGCTCCCTGGCCCTGGAGCGCCATCGGCTCCGACCACGGGGACGAGAACGTCGCGGTGTGGAAGGTGTTCGAGGAGCTCTACGACGCCGGCCGGACGCGCTCGATCGGCGTCTCGAACTTCGCCGTCTCCGACCTCGAGTACCTGCTCGGCAGGACCGACGTGGTGCCGCACGTGAACCAGATCCGGTGGTTCATCGGCAACACGCAGGACGAGACGACCGCGTTCGACCGCGAACACGACATCCTCACCGAGGGGTACTCGCCCCTCGCCACGGGTGGCCTGCTCGAGAACGAGCAGATCGCCGAGATCGCGGCGAAGTACGACAAGAGCGTCGCGCAGGTCGCGATCCGCTACCTGCTCGAGAAGGACGTCCTGCCGCTGCCGAAGTCCACGACCCCGTCGCGCATCGCCGCGAATGCCGACGTCGACTTCACCCTGTCGGCCGACGACGTGGCCGCACTCGACGCGCTCGAGGGCACCACCGACTGACACCATCCGGGAACACGACACCCCCGTTGCTGGTTGCACAAGACGATGCCGCAGCCAGCGGCACGACGACCTCAGGAGGCCACCATGACCACCACCGAAACCGCCATCCTCGCCGGCGGGTGTTTCTGGGGAGCGCAGCAGCTCCTCCGTCGCCGGCCCGGCATCATCAGCACGCGCGTCGGCTACTCGGGTGGCGACACCCCGAACGCGACGTACCGCAACCACGGTGACCACGCCGAGGCCGTCGAGATCGTCTTCGACCCGTCCGTGATCTCGTACCGCGACCTGCTCGAGTTCTTCTTCCAGATCCACGACCCGTCGACGAAGGACCGTCAGGGCAACGACGTCGGTCGCAGCTACCGTTCGGCGATCTTCTTCACCTCGCCCGAGCAGGAGCAGGTCGCGCGCGACACGATCGCGGACGTCGACGCTTCGGGCATCTGGCCGGGCAAGGTCGTCACCGAGGTCGAGCCCGCCGGCGACTTCTGGGAGGCCGAGGAGGAGCACCAGGACTACCTCGAGAAGTACCCCGCCGGGTACACGTGCCACTTCGTGCGCCCGGGTTGGAAGCTCCCGCACCGCGACGAGGCGACCGCGGCGGTCTAGGGGCAACCCACTGACGGACGGGAGGCGCGGTGCCAGCTGGCACCGCGCCTCCCGTCCGTGGTTTCGGGCTCAGCGACAGTCCACGCGGTCCCCCGCCCGTGACGTGTCGCTCAGCGCGAAACGTCGCACCGCCTGCGCTCCGCGCGCCGCATCCGACACACGTCAGCCGCGCGGCACCAGCGCGTCGATCGCCGCGAGCTCCTCGTCGGACAGGGGCGCGCCCGCGAGCGAGTCGAGCGTGCCGTCCAGCTGGCGGACACTCGAGGCCCCGACCAGCGCCGACGTCACGGCCGGCTGCCGGAGCACCCACGTGATCGCGAGCTGCGCGAGCGTCTGCCCGCGCGCCACAGCGATGTCGTTGAGCGCCCGCGCCGTCGTCAGGTACTCGTCGTCGATGCGGTCCGCCCCGAACCAGCGGCCCTCGGCGGCACGCGACCCCACCGGGACCGTCCCGTCCAGGTACCGGTCCGTCAGCAGCCCGCCCGCCAGCGGCGAGAACACGATCGCACCGGTGCCGAGTCGCATGAGCTCGTCGAAGAGCCCGTCCTCGGGGACCCGGTCGAACATGTTGTAGCGCGGCTGGTGGATGAGCAGGTGCATGTTCTCGTCGGCCAGGGCCTTCGCCGCCGCCGCGGTCTGCTCCGGGTCGTAGTTCGAGATGCCCGCGTACAGCGCCTTGCCCGACCTGACCGCGGTCACCAGGGCGCTGACCGTCTCCTCGATGGGCGTCTCGGGGTCCGGACGGTGCGAGTAGAAGACGTCGACGTAGTCGAGCCCGAGGCGCCCGAGCGACTGGTCGAGCGACGCGAGCATGTACTTGCGGGAGCCCCGGTCGCCGTACGGGCCGGGCCACATGTCGTATCCGGCCTTCGTCGACACCACGATCTCGTCCCGGTACGGGCGCAGGTCCGATTCGAGGATGCGGCCGAACTGCTCCTCGGCCGATCCGGGCGGCGGGCCGTAGTTGTTCGCGAGGTCGAAGTGGGTGATCCCGCGGTCGAACGCGTGCAGCACGATGTCGCGCTGCGTGGTGAGCGCGCGGTCGGCGCCGAAGTTGTTCCACAGACCGAGGGAGATCCGCGGCAGCATCAGGCCGCTCCTCCCCACGCGCTGGTACGGGAGCTGCTCGTAGCGGTCGTCGGCAGGCAGGTGGACGTCAGGCATCGTTGCTCGATCCGGATCGGGGACAGGCCGTCGAGAACGCTACCGGGACCAGACGCGTCCGGCGATCTCCACCACGCTGCGGACCTTCGCCCACTGCTCGTCCTCGGACAGCGTGTTGCCCTCCTCGGTCGAGGCGAAACCGCACTGCGGGCTCAGCGCGAGCTGGCCGAGGGGTGCGTACTGCGCGGCGTCGTGGATGCGCTGCTCGATGACGGCCGGGTCCTCGAGCTCGCCGGTCTTCGAGGTGACGAGCCCGAGCACGACGACCTGATCGCCCTCGGGCAGGAACCGCAGCGGCTCGAAGCCGCCGGCCCGGTCACTGTCGTACTCCAGGAAGAAGCCGTCGTAGCCGGTGTGCCCGAGGAGCTGCTCCGCCACGGGCTCGTACCCGCCGGACGCGATCCACGTCGAGCGGAAGTTGCCGCGGCAGACGTGGGTGGTGACGACGAGGTCCTCGGGTCGACCGTCGAGCACCCGTCGGATGATCGACGAGAAGCGCTCGGCGATGCCGTCCGTCTCGATGCCGCGCTCGCGAGCCTTGGCCATCTCGTCGTCGGAGCACGCGTACGCCCACGCCGTGTCGTCGAGCTGCAGGTACCGCACCCCCACGTCGTACAGGGCGGCGATCGCGTCCCGGTACGCCTGCACCAGGTCGTCGGTGATCGCGTCGCGGCCGTCGTAGTGGTCGGTGCGGACCTGGTCGGCGTCGAGGCGGAAGTCGAACACCGTCGGCGCTGGGATCGTGAACTTCGGGGTGAGGCCGCGCGTGGTGGCCTCGGCGACGACGAACGCGGCGTCGGCCACGAACGGGTGGTCCGCCGGGAACGACACCGGACCCGTGACCCGCATGCCCTTCGGCGTGGTCGTCACGCCCTGGAACGCGATGCCGTGGTCGAGCTCGACCACCTCGACCCCGTCGAGGCCGCCCCAGAAGTCGAGGTGCCACCAGGCGCGGCGGGCCTCGCCGTCGGTGGCGAGCTGCAGGCCCGCCGCCCGCTGGTCATCCAGCAGCGTGCGGATCGAGTCGTCCTCGACGGCCCGGAGTGCGGCCGCGTCGATGCGCCCCGCGGCGGCGGCCGAGCGGGCCTCCTTCACGGCGTCGGGGCGGAGGAAGCTGCCGACGACGTCGGCACGGAACGGCGGGTGCTGGGACATCCCGCGATGATACCGGCGCGGAACGACCGGTCGGGTGCTCTGGTGACCAGTGCTCGGCCGCTCCCTTCACCTGCGCGACACGTCCGGTTGGGGACCTGTCGGGGTACGGGGGACAGGATGGACCCAGCCGACCGATCGGCTGGCAGAGGAGACACCGTGGAGACAGCGCCCTACTCGCAACCCCTCCGGGAGTACATCGAGCAGCTCAGGACCGAGGGCTACAGCGTCGCGGACGGGCACACCGCCGACCCGGACCTCATCGACCCGCACGGCAACCCCGTCCTGACGTGGCGCGACGACTACCCGTACGACGAGCGACTGCCGCGCGAGGAGTACGAGTACGCGAAGTACCAGCTGCAGATCGAGCTCCTGAAGTGCCAGTACTGGCTCGAGGACACCGGGCAGAAGGTCGTCGTGCTGTTCGAGGGTCGTGACGCGGCCGGCAAGGGCGGCACGATCAAGCGGTTCACCGAGCACCTCAACCCCCGGACTTCGCGCGTCGTGGCGCTGAGCAAGCCGAGCGAGCGGGAGCGTGGCGAGTGGTACTTCCAGCGCTACGTGCAGCACCTGCCGTCCGCCGGCGAGATGGTGCTGTTCGACCGCTCCTGGTACAACCGCGCGGGCGTCGAGCGCGTGATGGGGTTCTGCGGGGACGACGAGTACGAGTCGTTCATGACCCAGGTGCCGCAGTTCGAACGGATGCTCGTCGACTCCGGCATCCACCTGACCAAGTTCTGGTTCTCGGTCACCCGCCGCGAGCAGCGCACCCGGTTCGCGATGCGGCAGCTCGACCCCGTGCGCCGGTGGAAGCTGTCGGACATCGACCTGCTGTCCCTCGACCGCTGGGACGACTACACCGAGGCGAAGAACGCGATGTTCACGCGGACCGACAAGCGCTACGCCCCGTGGACCATCGTGCGGTCGAACGACAAGAAGCGCGCCCGTCTCAACGCGATGCGGTACTTCCTGACGCAGTTCGACTACCCGGACAAGGCGGTCGACGTGATCGGCAAGCCGGACCCGCTCATCGTGCGCCGCGGCAAGCGGGACGTCGACATCGAGTGATGCCGGACGGGCTCGGCCGGAAGTGAGGGAGGGGCACCACGGGGCGGGGTCCCCCTCCCCCGGAGCGCGCTCGTCCCCCACCACAGGAGTCTCCACAGAGGAGCGCGCTCGTCGCGATCAGGTCGTGATCGCGAGTTCTCGGCCGTCGGGCGCCGGCGACGGCACCGGTACGGGGCGGGCGCGACTCATCGTCTCGAGCACCCGCACCACCTGGTACGAGTAGCCGAACTCGTTGTCGTACCAGACGTAGACCACGACGTCCTCACCGGTCGCCTGGGTGGCGAGGCCGTCCACGACGCCGGCGAACCGGGACCCGAGCACGTCGGTCGACACGAACTCCGGCGACTCGACGTAGTCGACCTGCGACCGCAGCGCGGACCCCAGCGACACCCCGCGGAGGAAGCCGTTCAACGCGTCCCGGTCGACCGGTCGTGCGAGGCGCAGGTTGAGGATCGCGAGCGAGACGTCCGGCGTCGGGACGCGGATCGCGTTCGCGGTGAGTCGTCCCTCGAGGGCGGGGACGGCCTGCGCGACGGCCCGGGCCGCTCCGGTCTCCGTGATGACCATGTTCAGTGGCGCGGCACGGCCACGGCGGTCGGCCCGGTGGAAGTTGTCGGTCAGGTTCTGGTCGTTCGTGAACGAGTGCACCGTCTCGATGTGTCCGCGCACGACGCCGTACTCCGCGTCGAGGGCGGCCAGCACCGGCGCGACCGCGTTCGTCGTGCAGGAGGCCGCAGCGACGACGTCCGACTGCTCAGCATCCGCGCTGTTGATGCCGTGCACGACGTTCGGGATCCCTCCCTTGCCGGGTGCCGTGAGCAGGACGCGTGATGCGCCTGGCGACGCGAGGTGGCGGCGCAGTTCCGCCTCGCTCCGCCACCGACCCGTGTTGTCCACGACGATCGCGTCGTCGATCCCGTACGCGGCGTAGTCGACGGCCGAGGGATCGGCGGCACGGATGACCGTGATCACCGTCCCGTTCGCGGTGATCGTCTGCGCGTCCTCGTCCACGCTGATGGTGCCGTCGAACGGTCCGTGCACGGAGTCCCGGCGGAGCAGACTCGCACGCTTGACGAGGTCGTCCGCGCCGGTCGCTTCGCGCACGACGATCGCCCGGAGCCGCAGGCCGGTCGAGCGGGACTGGTGCGAGATCAGGATGCGGGCGAGGAGCCGCCCGATGCGACCGAAGCCGTACAGGACGACGTCCGTCGTCGGCAGCGGGCTCTGCGCGCCGGCGGCGCGGAGAGCATCGGCGACCATGTCCGCCGCGGCGCGCTCCGGATCGGACCGGAGCCGTGCGGCGAACGCGCCGAGGTCGAGCGACGCCGGGCCGGTCCGACCGGCGTCGAACGCGCGGAGGATCTCCAGCGACTCGGCGAGCGGCAGGGGTGCACCGTCGACGTGCCGGGCGAACCGGTGCGCCTTCACGATGTCGATCGCGGAACGGTTCACGAGCCGACGGCCGTGGACGCCGGCGACCACGCCGTCCCGCCGGTGCAACCGCCCGATGAGCGGGATCATCTCCTCGGCGAGCTCGAGCTGAGCGTTCCAGTCGGCCCAGACGTCGTGTTCCGTCACGCCGCGTCCCCGAGCCGACGGACGAGCTGGTCCAGCCGCGCCCGCAACCGAACCGGCACCCGGTCGCCGAACCGGTCGAAGTGCGCCCGCAGCTGGTCGGCCTCGGCCGACCACGCCGCCGGGTCGACCGCGAACAACTCGTCGAGCGCGAAGCCGTCGAGGTCGAGTCCGGCCAGGTCGAGTCCGCCGACGGCGGGCAGCCCGCCGACGGGGCTCCAGTCCACGTCCGCCGAACCGTCGAGCCGGCCCGCGATCCACTCGAGCACGCGGACGTTCTCGCCGAACCCTGGCCAGAGGTAGCCGCCGTCCGAGGACTTGCGGAACCAGTTCACCCGGAAGACGCGCGGCGCCTTCGAGCCGAGCCGGTCACCGATCTCGAGCCAGTGCGCCCAGTGGTCCGCCATGTTGTAGCCGCAGAAGGGCTGCATCGCGAAGGGGTCGAGGCGGAGTTCGCCGACGGGGCCCTCTGCTGCCGCGGTCTGCTCGCTGGAGATCGTGGAACCGAAGAACACGCCGTGTTCCCAGTCCTCGGCCTCGGCGACGAGCGGGACGTTGGTGGCGCGGCGACCGCCGAAGACGATGGCGTCGATCGGCACGCCGTCGGGGCTGTCCCAGTCGTCCGAGATGGTCGGGCACTGGTCCGCGGCGACCGTGAAGCGCGCGTTGGGGTGCGCGGCCGGCGTCGCACTGCCCGGCTCCCACGGCTGTCCGCGCCAGTCGATGAGGTGCCGCGGCGGTTCCTCCGACGCGCCCTCCCACCAGACGTCGCCGTCGTGCGTCATCGCGACGTTCGTGAAGATCGTGTTCGAGCGGACGGTGGTCATCGCCGCCGGGTTCGTGTCCGGGCCGGTCCCGGGCGCGACGCCGAAGAACCCGGCCTCGGGGTTGATCGCCCACAGACGGCCGTCGGCACCGGGGCGGAGCCACGCGATGTCGTCGCCGATGGTCTCGACCTTCCAGCCGGGCAGCGTCGGCGTCATCATCGCGAAGTTCGTCTTGCCGCAGGCGGAGGGGAACGCGGCCGCGACGTGCAGGACCTTCCCCGCGGGCGTGGTGACGCGGATGAGGAGCATGTGCTCGGCGAGCCAGCCGTCCTCGCGGGCCATCGACGACGCGATCCGGAGGGCGAAGCACTTCTTCGCGAGCAGCGCGTTGCCGCCGTACCCGGAGCCGTACGACCAGATCTCGCGGGTCTCCGGGAAGTGCGCGATCGTCTTGGTCGAGTTCGACGGCCACGGCACGTCCGGGGTCCTGGTCCCGTCGTCGTCCACGAGCGGCATGCCCACGGTGTGCAGGGCCGGGACCCAGACGGTGTCCGGCCCGATCTGCGCCAGGGCTTCAGCGCCCATCCGGGTCATGATCCTGGTGGACACCACGACGTACGGCGAGTCCGTGATCTGGACACCGACCTGCGAGATCGCCCCGCCGACCGGCCCCATCGAGAACGGCACGACGTAGAGCGTCCGCCCGCGCATCGCGCCCCGGAAGCGTGCCGTGAGCTCGGTGCGCATGACGCCGGGTTCCCGCCAGTTGTTGGTCGGGCCGGCGTCCGCCTCGGTCGCGGAGCAGATGAAGGTGCGGTCCTCGACCCGTGCGACGTCCGCGGGGTCGCTCCTGGCGAGGAAGCTGCCCGGGCGCAGGCCCTGGTCCAACGCGATGAGGGAGCCGGCGGCGACCATCTCGGTGAGCAGCGTGCGGTTCTCGGCCTCACTGCCGGAGCACCAGACGACCTGGTCCGGTTGCGTCAGGGCGGCGACCTGGTCCACCCAGTGGTGGAGGGCCTCCAGGCCGGGTCCTGGCTCGATCGTCGATCCGATCGTCTCGGTGGTGGCAGTCATGCTGATCCTTCGAGGTCGGGCGGCCCGCGGGGTCCTGCGGACGGCGTCAGCCGGTCGCGGCGAGCGAGTCGACGCGCAGCCAGGTGGAGTGGTCGGTGTGGTGGGGTGCGCGGGACGGCGGAACGCCGTCGCCGCGGCTGGCCGGGGTGGCGCGGAGTGCAGCGCCCCGCTGGGCAACCGCTGCCGCGCCCCAACGGACTGCGAGTCGTGCAGCGGCCGACGGCGTCGCACCGTCCGACTCGGCGGCGAGGTACCCGGCGAGTGCCGCGTCACCGGCCCCGGTCGTGTCGACGCAGTCGGTCGCGACCCCGGGGACGAGTTCGTGTCGGTGGGCATCGACGAGGAGCGCCCCGGCGGCGCCCATCGTGACGAGCGCGCGTCGTGCGCCCCGCGAGAGGAGGGCGCGCGCTGCACGCACCGTCTCGTCCACGGTCGTGACAGGGTGTCCGACGGCCTGCGCGAGTTCGTCGACGTTCGGCTTCACGAGGTCCACCGGCGCGAGCGGGTCGAGGACCGCCGTCAGCTGGTGCCCGGGGACGTCGAACGCGACGGACAGTCCGATGGTGCGGGCCGCGACGACGAGCGGGAGCACGTCGACGAGGTGGTCGCCACCGGCGACGGCCGGGAGGCACCCGGTCACCACGAGCCATCGGGCGTCGGTCTCCAGCGTGGTGCGGAGCACCGCCACGGTCAGCGTCGTCCACTGCGCACGTGTCAGCGGGGCCGGGGCCTCGTTGACGTTCGTGGTGACGCCGTCCGCCGCGGTCACGACGGTGTTGACCCGGGTGCGCACGCCGAGGTCCACCGGCGTCAGGCCGGAGCGTGCGTCGTCGTCGAGCGGCGCGAGCGCCTCCGGCGACAACGGGGCGACCGCCTGCGACGCCGCGCCGTGCGCGAGGAGCGCACGGGTGACGTTCACGCCGTTGCCCCCGAGCGTCTCGGTGACGGTGTGGGCGCGGTGCACGGCCCCACCCCGCAGGGTGTCGACGGAGTACGTCCGGTCGATCGCGGGCGCCGGGGTGAGCGTGACGATCGTGCGTCCCGTCCGGGTCCCCGTCCGCGCCGCGGCGTCCGGACGCAGCGTGCTCATGCGGCGACTCGCTCCCCGAGGACGGCACGGATGCGGTCCGCGACGCGCTCGACCGACAGTCCGTACTTGTCGAGCAGGAAGTCGTTGGGGCCCGACTCGGCCCAGGAGTCGGCGAGCCCGACCTTGTGCAGTCGGGCTCCGCTGGCGTGGCCGGCGAGGACCGCCGCGACGACGTCACCGAGTCCGCCGACGACGTTGTGCTCCTCGACCGTGACGACCTGGGCCGCACCGTCGAGCAGTACCCAGAGGGCGTCCTCGTCGAGGGGCTTGATCGTCGGCAGGTGCACGTGTCGGACGCGGTGTCCGTCGGCCTCGACGGCGGTGATGGCCTCGACGGTGCGGGAGGTCTGGACGCCGGTCGAGACGACGGTGACGTCGGGGCCGGTCCCCGCCTCGCGTCCGTTGCCCTCGCCGTCGCTGCTGTCTCGCAGCAGCACGGGCGCGCCGATGCGGAACGCGTAGCTGCCGTCGAAGACGTCGGCGACCGCGTCGCGGGCGAGCCGGAGGTACACGGGGCCGTCGTGGTCGGCGGCCCAGCGGATCATCGCGGCGGCCTCGGTCTCGTCGGCCGGCGCGAGGACGGTCATGTTCGGCAGCGCACGCATCACCGACAGGTCCTCGATGTCCTGGTGGGTCTTGCCGCTCGCGCCGTTGAGCAGCCCGGTGTACGCGGCGGCGAGCCGGACGGGGGCCTTGGTCTGGGAGACGAGCATGCGCACCTGGTCGAGCGCACGGTTCGTCAGGAAGACGCCGAACGACGACAGCCAGGGGCGGTAGCCGAGCGTCGACATGCCGAACGCGATCCCGACCATGTTCTGCTCGGCGATGCCGGCCTGGACGAACCGGTCCGGGTGGGCCTCGGCGAACGTGACCGCCATGGTCGAGGTCGCGAGGTCGCCGTCGACGACGACGATGCGGTCGTCGGTCCGTGCGAGTTCGGTGAGGGTGTCGCCCCACACTGCGCGCTGCGCCTTCATGCCAGGGCCTCCGTCTTCTGGTCGATGAGCAGTTCCGTGCGGGCGGTGTCGAGCTGCTCCGCGGTCGGGACGCCGTTGTGCCACTTGAACGTGGCGCGGGTGAACGAGACACCGTTGCCCTTGACGGTGTGGGCGATGATCGCCGTCGGCTTGCCGGTCGTGCCGCGAGCGGCGTCGACCTCGGAGTACGCGTCGAGGATCTCCTCGAAGTCGTGGCCGTTGATCTCGATGACGTTCCAGCCGAACCCGCGGAACACGGCGGGGAGGTTCACGTGCCCCATCGGTTCGCTGCGGTCGTAGCGGTCGTCGTCGCCGGCCGGCCAGCCGTACTGCTGCAGGCCGTTGAGGTCGACGATCGCGGTGAGGTTGTCGAGGCCGTAGCGGGGGGCGTGGATCACGGTCTCCCAGACCATGCCCTCCTCGATCTCGCCGTCGCCGAGCACCACCCAGGTGTGGAAGTCCTTGCCCTGCATCTTCGCGGCGATCGCCATGCCGGAGCCGGCGGAGAGCCCCTGCCCGAGGGACCCGGTGGAGGAGTCCACCCCCGGCGTGAGCTTCATGTCGGGGTGTCCCTGCAGTCGGGAGTCGCCGTGGTCGAAGGTGGCGAGTTCCTCGACGGGGAAGTACCCCCGGAGGGCCAGGACCGAGTACAGCCCGATCGCCGAGTGCCCCTTGGACAGGATGAACCGGTCGCGGTCGGGGTCCTGCGGCTGCTCCGGGTCGATCCGGAGCTGGTGGAAGTAGAGGGCGACCATCAGGTCCATGGCGGACATCGGGCCACCGATGTGCCCCGCCTTGCTCGTCGCGACCGTCTCGAGGACACGCCAGCGTCCTTCTCGGGCGACGGTCTCCAGGTGTTCGACGTCTCTCGCGTCGTTGCGTGTCACGGCGACTCCTTCGTTCTGCGGTGGTGCCATCAAACTATCACTCTGTGAACGGTGTGTCTACTGAGTGAGATTAGCGGGGCAGGTCGACGAAGTCGACGAGGTCGACGTGGGAGGATGACGACATGGCAGACGGCGCCTCCGACGACGGTGGGATCGAGATCCTCAGCAAGGCCGGCGCGATCATCGACGCGCTGGCCGAGACCGAGGCCCTGACGGTGAGCGCGCTGGCGGACGCGGTCGGGGAACCCACGTCTTCCACCTACCGCCTGCTGCAGAGCCTCATCGCGATGGGATGGGTCGACGCCGCCCCGGTCCGCGGCACCTACCGGCTCGGGCTCGCCTGCATGCAGATCGGCGGTGTCCTGGAGGACTCGCTCGACGTGCGCGGGCTCGCGCTGCCCCGGATGCGCGAACTCCGCTCGAGTGCCGGCGTGGCTGCACTGCTCTGCTACCGCCGGGGAACGCGAGCCGTGTGCGTCGAACGCCTCGAGGGCCACGACGTCCGCTCGGTCGCGATGCAGGTGGGCGACTCGCTCCCGCTCCACGTCGGCGGGGCGCCCCGCGCGCTCCTGGCGTTCCTGGCCGCCGGCGAACAGCACGCCGTGGTCGACGAGCTCCTGGCGACGCCCGACCTGCCGTACGCCGTCCCGCCGCGGGGCGCGCTGCAGGCGGAGCTCGAGGCGACCCGATCGCGCGGGTACGCCCGGTCCGACCAGGACGTCACGATCGGCATCGCCGCCTTCGGCAGTCCCGTCTTCAACCACCGCGGCGAACTCGTCGCCGCGGTGTCCATCAGCGGGCTGCGAGAACGGCTCGTCGACCGCGAGCCCGAGCTCGCGGACCTGGTGATGTCCACCGCCGCCGCGATCAGTGCGGACCTGGGGTACGACGGAGGTCGACGTGGCTGACCGGAAGCCGATGCGCGTGCTCGCCAACTCGATGGCGGTGGTCGAGGCCCTCGCCGAGCGTGGGGACCTCTCGCCCGCCGAACTCGCCGAGGCGACGGGGCTCCCCCGCCCCAGCGTCTACCGGTTCATCGACGGACTCCGGGCCGTCGGGATGGCGACCACCACGGACGAGAACCGTGCGCGCCTCAGCGTGAAGTGGTTGCACCTGGCCGACGCCGCACGGGACGCCATGACCGAGTGGTCCGGCGCCCGACGGATCCTCGACGCCCTCGCCGAGCGCACCGAGCAGACCGCGTTCCTGACCGTGCCGCGCGGCGACGAGGCCGTGTGCGTCGACTGGGCACCCGGTCGAGGCATCGGCGTCCTCACCCTGGCACCGGGCCGTTCCCTGCCGCTGTACGCCGGGGGCGCCGGTCGCCTCGTGCTCGCGTACGCCCGCGACGTCGACGAGTACCTGGCCGACGGGCCCGAGCGTCGACCGCTGACGAGCGCGACGATCGTGGACGCCGACGCGCTGCGCGAGGACGTCGAGCGCACGCGGTCCCAGGGGTACACGCTGTCGCTCGACGACGCCACGATCGGGATCGGCGCGCTCGCGTTCCCCGTGCTCGGGGCCGACGGGGCGCTGCTCGGGTGCCTGTCGGTCGCCGGCCGGTCCGTCGACGTCCGCGAGCGGCAGCAGGAGTTCACCGACGCCGCGCGTGCGGCCGTCGCGGAGCTGACGAGCGGGGCCACCAGCGAACTGGCGACCCCGCTGTCCTGACGCGCACGCCGTGCGGTCGGCGGGCCCGGGCCGGGCCCGCGGTGGCGCGAGCGCTACCAGCTCACGGCGATGTACTGCGACTCCATGTACTCCAGGAGCCCCTCGGCACCGCCCTCGCGGCCGATGCCTGATTCCTTCATCCCGCCGAACGGCGCCGCCGGGTCGGACACCAGACCACGGTTCAGCCCGACCATGCCGGACTCGATCCGTCCGCTGACCCGCAGGCCCCGCGCGAGGTCCTGTGTGTAGACGTACGACACCAGGCCGAACGGGGTGCCGTTCGCCAGTCGGACGGCGTCGTCCTCGGTGCGGAAGGTGACCACGGGCGCGACCGGCCCGAAGATCTCCTCCTTGAGGATGCGCGCGTGCTCCGGCACCCCGGTCAGGACGGTCGCCGGGTAGAACCAGCCGGGGCCGTCGGGGGACGCTCCGCCGGTCAGCACCGTGGCGCCGTCCTCCTTCGCGCCGTCGACCAGCCGGGCGATGTCGTCGCGGGCGGTCTCGTTCACCATCGGGCCGAGCTGGACCTCCGGGTCGAGCCCGTCGCCGGTCCGGAGCGCGCCCATCGCCTGGGCTAGTCGTGTGGAGAACGCCTCGGCGATGCCCTCCTGCACGTAGAAGCGGTTCGCCGCGGTGCAGGCCTCGCCGCCGTTCCGCATCTTGGCGATCATGGCGCCGGCGACCGCCTCGTCGAGGTCGGCGTCGTCGAACACCACGAACGGCGCGTTGCCACCGAGCTCCATCGACGTGTTCACGACGGACTCCGCGGCGAGCTTCATGAGCTTCACGCCCACCTCGGTGGACCCGGTGAACGAGAGCTTCCGGGCACGAGGGTCGCGCACCATCTGCTCGACCACGGTGCCGGAGGACCGGCTCGGCAGCACGTTGAGGACACCGGCCGGCAGGCCCGCCTCGGCGAAGAGCGCTCCGATCGCCAGGGCGGTCAGCGGGGTGTCGCTCGCCGGCTTCAGGACCGTCGTGCACCCGGCGGCGAGCGCCGGTCCGATCTTCCGGGTCGCCATCGCCGCGGGGAAGTTCCACGGGGTGACGAGGATCGCGATGCCGATCGGACGGTGCTCGACGAGGATCTTGTTCGTGCCACCCGGTGCGGTCTGCAGCGCACCCGGGATCCGGACCGCCTCTTCCGCGTACCAGCGCAGGAACTCGGCGGCGTACAGGACCTCGCCGCGGGCGTCGGCGAAGACCTTGCCGTTCTCCGCCGTGATGAGCCGCGCGAACCAGTCGGCGCGCTCGACCATCAGGTCGTAGGCCCGCGACAGCACCTCGGATCGCTTCCGGGGCGGGGTCGCGGCCCAGCCGGCGGCAGCGTCCGCCGCGGCGTCGACGGCCGCCTGGGCGTCGTTCCGGGTCCCGCTCGAGACGGTGGCGATGACGCTGCCGTCCACGGGGTCGTGGACGTCGAACGTCGCACCGTCGGACGCTGCGCGTTCCACCCCGCCGATCAGGAGGCCCGTGGGGACCCCGGCGGTGATGCTCGCCCGGTCGATCGTCGTGTCCACGGCGTCGGTGGCGTCGCGGACGTCGGTCACGTCGGTCATGAGTGCTCCAGTTCTCGGACGCGGGGTGCGGACTGCGCCAGGTAGAGGCGCTGCTCGCGCTTGTGCTCGTCGTAGGTGGCCCGGGCGTCCTTCGTGCTGTCGAGCGTCGAGACCTCGGCGACCGGCACGTCCCACCAGGCGCCGGAGCCGCCGAAACGGCCCTGGGCGTCGACGCGGACGTACACGACGCTGGTGCCGTCGTACGCCCGGGCCGCGTCGAGTGCGGAGCGGAAGGTGTCCGCGGTGTCGGCGGAGAAGACCTCGGCGCCGTAGCTCGCCGCGTTGGCGACGAAGTCGACCTCGAGCCGGCGGCCGTCGTGGCGGAGGGCCTCACCGCGCTCGTTGAAGCGGGTGCCGAACGTCTGCGAGCCGAGGGTCTCGGACAGCGCGGCGATCGAGCCGTAGCCGAAGTTGTCGACGATGACGATGGTCATCTGCAGGTGCTCCTGCACCGCGGTCATGATCTCCTGCGACATCATCAGGTACGAGCCGTCGCCGACGAGCACGTGCACGCGGCGCTCGGGTGCGGCGAGCTGTGCGCCCACGCCACCGGCGACCTCGTAGCCCATGCACGAGTTGCCGTACTCGATGTCGTAGCCCTTCGGGCTGCCCGGCCGCCACAGGCGGTGCAGGTCGCCCGGCATCGAGCCGGCGGCGTTGACCACGACGTCGTCGGCCTCGGCCGAGGCGTTGAGGAGTCCGAGCATCTCGGCCTGGGACAGCGTCGGGCTGTCCTGGACCTCGATGATGCGGTCGACCTCGGCGCGCCAGTCCGCGGCGGCCTGTTCGTTCGCGGCGACGACGTCGGCGTCGAGCGTGAAGCCGTCGAGCGCGGCACGGAGCTCGGCGAGCGTCGCGCGGGCGTCGCCGACCAGCGGGATGCCGGACTCCTTGAAGGCGTCGATCTCGGCGACGTTGATGTTCACGAACGCCACGTCCGGGTTCTGGAACATGGTGTTCGAGGCCGTCGTGAAGTCGGTGTAGCGGGTCCCGATGCCGATGACCACGTCGGCGTCGTTCGCGATGGCGTTCGCGTACGCGGATCCGGAGGAACCGAGCGCCCCGAGGGCGAGCCGGTGGTCCCACGGCATGCCGGCCTTGCCCGCCTGCGTCACGCCGACGCCGATGCCGGTCGACTCGGCGAAGCGCACGAGCTCCCCGGTCGCCTCGGAGTACACGACGCCACCGCCGGCGATGACGACGGCCTTCTTCGCACCCTTGATGAGCTCGGCCGCACGCTGGATCGCCGCGGCGTCGGGACGGTTGCGGGCGACGTGCCAGACCCGCTCGGAGAACAGCGTCTCCGGGAAGTCGAACGCCTCGGCCTGCACGTCCTGCGGCAGGGCGATGGTGACGGCGCCGGTGTCGGCCGGGCTCGTCAGCACGCGCATCGCCTCGAGCAGGGCGGAGGCGAGCTGCTCCGGCCGGCTGATCCGGTCGAAGTACCGCGACACCGCACGGAACGAGTCGTTCGCGGTGACGTCCATCGCGTACGGGTGCTCCTGCTGCTGGAGCACCGCGCCGGTGGACCGGGTGGCGAAGGCGTCCGACGGGAAGAGCAGGACGGGGATGTGGTTCACCGTCGCGGTACCGGCACCGGTGACCATGTTGGTCGCGCCGGGCCCGATCGAGGTCGAGACGGCGAGCGCGCCGAGGCGGTTCTTCGTCTTCGCGTAGCCGGTCGCGATGTGGACCATGCCCTGCTCGTTGCGGCCCTGGTAGTAGGGGAACACGTCCTGGTACTGCAGGAGCGCCTGTCCGAGCCCGGCGACGTTGCCGTGGCCGAAGATGCCGAACGCGCCGCCGAAGAACGGCTGCGTCACCCCGTCACGTTCGACGTGCTGGGCCTGCATGAACTCGACGATCGCCTGGCCCACCGTGAGGCGGCGGGTCGGCTGAGGGTGTTGCACCATTGCGAACTTCCTTTTCGTGGTGGGTCAGGGGCGGACGGGGACGAACGGCACACGCGGATCGGTGCCGAGGGCTTCCCACTTGGCGCGGGCCGGGGCGAGCGCGGGGTCCTCTGCGGCCTGCAGGGTGCGCTTCGGCGCCGGGCCGGCGAGGACGTTGAGGTAGTAGAGGTCCTGGTCGTGGGCGGCCACGGTGGTGTGGTACCCCCAGGGGATGAGGCAGATGTCACCGTCGCGGACGGGGACGTCGAGGTCGAAGTCGCGCTCCGGGCTGTAGACCCGCTGCAGCGCCCACCCGTTCTCCGGGTCGCGGAGACGGTAGTAGTAGACCTCCTCCAGCTGCGCTTCGCCGTCGATGTCGTGCTCGTGCTTGTGCGGCGGGAAGCTCGACCAGTTGCCGCCCGGGGTCCACACCTCGACGATGTGCAAGCGGTCGGCCGGGAAGTCGGGTGACATCGGCGTGGAGACCTGCCGCGTCGCGTTGCCGGCACCACGGGTGGCGGATCCGACGTCGTCCGGCGTGACCAGGACGACCTCGTGCTGCTCGGTGGCCGGCGCGGTCGCGATGGCCAGTTCGGCTCCGGGGGTGGCGGTGATCGTCACCGCGGTGTCGCGCGGGACGGAGAGCGTGTGCCCGAGTCCGTCGAAGACCGTGTCCCGGCCACCGAGGCGGTACTCCTCGCCGGCGACCGTGAGGACGAGGTCGCCGTGCAGGTTCACGAACGCCCGCTCGTTGCCGTCGGCGGGCAGCTCGACCGTCTCGCCGTCGCCGAAGGTCTTCACCTGGAAGGTGATGAACTCCCAACCGGCGATCTCCGGGGTGATGACGTCCCATGCGCCGTGCTTGAGCACCTGCGGGTCGACCATGTTGTGATCCTCTCTGCGTCGTTGCGTTCGGATGGGAAGAGCATACCGCTTTTCTCGCTGGCCGGACGAATCGTCCGCTGTGAGAAAAGTGCTCAGGCGAATCGGAGACCGGCTTCAGCGAGCCGGATGCACCGCAGGGTGGTGTCGCGTGCGGCGTCCAGGGCGTCGGCCAGCGACTTCGCGCGGTGCTCGATCGAGAGCATCTCGACGCCCCACGGGCCGGACCAGCCGACCTCGGCCATCGTGCGGAAGAAGCCGACGACGTCCTGCGCACCCTCGCCCGGGTAGCGCCGGTTGTCCCGGGTGTCCTCGAACAGGGTGCGGCCGGCCTCGGGCAGGGCGTCCGCGTCGTTCACCTCGACCCCGACGACCGTCGCGGGGTCCAGCGTGCGGCGGAGCTCGTCGAGCGAGGTCCCGGCGCGGAAGACGTGCCAGGAGTCGACGACCAGGCCGGCGTGCGGATGGTCCACCGCCCTGACCAGTTCGGACCCCTGCGGCAGCGAGGAGATCCCGGCGAAGGGCAGTGGCTCGAGCGCGAGTCGCGTGCCGATCGCCGCGGCCTCGTCGGCCAGCCGGCGGAACGGTCCGACGTAGGGCTCGACCGAGGCGACCGTCGGCGCCGGTGGCGGCGCGATCTTCACCATCGGGCTGTCGAAGGCCTGCGCGGCGTCGCGGAGCAGGTCCCATCGGGCACGCCACGGCGCGTCCGACGGGTCGCGCCACCAGTCCTTGACGAGTTCGACCTCGAGGTGACCGATGCCGAGGCGGTCGGCGTGGGCCCGGAGCGCGTCGAACCCGATCGTGTCCCGGACGACCTCGAGGTCGTCGACGACGAACCCGAGCCCGGTGAACCCGGCGTCCGCCGCGGCGCTGACCCGGTCCCGTGCCGAGAACGAGCTGCGCTCCGACGGGCCGTCCGGCACCGCGGTCCCCGACGTCGTCCAGCAGGTGGCGACGAGGTCGTGGCTGATCCCGGTCATCGCGACAGGTCGACCGTGACCGATCCGCCCGTGCGGGCCGATCGGTCGGCGGCGTCGGCGAGGACGAGCGCGGCGCGGCCGTCCTCGAACCCGGGGCTGCGGGAGGGTTCGCCCCGCACCGCCATCAGGAACTCGACGACCTCGAGCCGGTACGCCTCGGCGTACCGCTGCAGGAAGAAGTTCTGGTACGGCTCCAGTGCCTCGACGGCACCGGCACCCCAGTGCCGGACGAGGGTGTCGGTCTGGTTGCCGACCTGCAGGAGCCCCTCGGACCCGAACACCTCGAAGCGCTGGTCGTACCCGTACGCCGCGTGCCGCGAGTTCGTGATGACCACGAGCTCGTCGCCCGCACCGCGGAGCGTGACGACCGCGGAGTCGAAGTCGCCGAGCTCGCGGGCCGTCGCACTGAACGTGTTCGCGCCGCGGGCGGTCACCTCGACGATGTCCGGCACGAAGAAGCGCGCCATGTCGAGGTCATGGATCGTCATGTCGCGGAAGATCCCGCCGGACGACGCCAGGTACCCGGCCGGTGGCTCAGCGGGGTCGCGGCTCGTGATGAGGACCTGCTCCAGCGTGCCGATCTCCCCCGCACTCACCCGGCGGTGCAGTTCGGCGAAGTGTCGGTCGAACCGCCGGTTGAAGCCGAGCACGATCGGGACGGTGGCCGCCGCGGCCTTCGCGCGGAGCCGGTCGACCCGCTCGAGGTCGAGGTCGATGGGCTTCTCGCAGAGCACCGGGACGCCCGCGTCGATCGCGGCGTCGATGAGGTCGACGTGGGTGGCGGTCGGTGCCGCGATGATGACCGCGTCGACCTCCCCCGAGGCGAAGACCTCGGCCGGGTCGGTGCTGACCTTGCCGCCGTACTCGGCGGCCGTTCGCTCGGCGCCCTCGACGAAGGGGTCGCAGACCCACGCGAGCTCCGCGTCCTCGATGGCGGCCACGCTCATGGCGTGGACCTGTCCGATGCGCCCGGTGCCGAAGAGGCCGATCCGGATCTGTTGCGTCATTGCAATCTCCAGGTGGTGGTGGTCCGCGTGGTCTACGCGGTGGTGGTGGTCCGCGTGGTCGACGCGGTACTGCGTGGTCGCACGGGACGACCGGTGTGGAACGACTCAGCAGCCGCTTCGGCGAGCGCCGTGGCGACGAGCCCGGCCGCGGGCGGGGTGAGACTCTCCGACTCGCCACGGATCATCCGCACGAAGTGCGCGATCTCCTCTTCGAACGCCGGGACGAACCGGTCGCCGAAGGTGTCGTACGGGTTCGCCGGGGCGACGCCGGCGGGCTCGGTCGACGTGATCGGCGTGCGCGGTCCGTAGCCCGCGCCGAACGCGCCGTTCGTGCCGGTGACCTCGAGCCGGACGTCCTGGCCGGCGCCGCTCCGGCGGAGCGCTCCGATGCTGCCGACGGCACCCGACGCGAACCGCAGGGTCACCATCGCCGTGTCGGTGTCCTGGTGGTCGCCGTACACGGGCTCGTCCAGGACGGACCCGATCATCGAGATCTCGACGACGGGGTCGCCGACGACCCACGGGATGATGTCGAAGTCGTGGACGAGCAGGTCGAGCCACATGCCGTGCGACTGCGGGATGTAGTCCACCGGCAGGGCGTGGTGGTCGTTCTCCGTCGCCTGCACGAGTCGCAGCGTGCCGACGTCACCGTCGAGGACGTGCTGCCGCAACCGCTGGTACCCCGGGTCGTAGCGGCGGTGGAACGCGACCATGATCGGGGTCCCCGTCGCGTCGAGGTCGCGGGAGAGCTCGGTGAGCTCGTCCACGCCGAGCGCGAGGGGCTTCTCGATCAGGAGCGGGGTGTGCGAGTCCGCGACGACGCGGGCCAGGTCGGCGTGGGTGTCCGTCGCCGACGCGACGAGGACGCCGTCGAGCGAGGGCAGGACGTCCGTGAGCGGATCGACGGTGGTCGACACCGACGCCCAGCCGGTCTCGCCGCCGCGCTGCTCGTCGAGCCGGGTGCGCACGGCCTCGGTCCGGCCGGCGTCGCGACCGACGAGGACGACCTCGTCGACGCCCGGGGTCCTGGCGAGGTTCCGAGCGTGCATCGCCCCGATGCGGCCGAGGCCGGCGACGCCGACCCTCACCGGGTGACCTCGGCGGCCTCGAGCTCGGCGACGAGGGCACGGACGAAATCGACGCTCGCACGGGCGTCCTCGATCGGGCCGGTGCCGGGAGCGGGCTCGTCGAGCACGACCTTGTCCTGCTCGAGGACGATCCAGCCGTCGAAGCCGGCCTCGACCATGCTCGTCAGGATCGCGCGGATGTCCACGTCGCCCTGTCCGACCGGCCGGTAGAGCAGGTCGGCCTTGATCGCGTCGAAGTAGCTGATCTCGCCGTCCGCCACGCGCTGCGCACCCTCGAGGGACACGTCCTTGAGGTGCATGTACGCGATGCGGTCGCTGTGCTCGGCGGCGAAGCGGACGGGGTCCGTGCCACCGAGGAACAGGTGCCCGGTGTCGAAGCAGAACGGGATCGTCGAGCCGGCGAGCACGGCGTCGACGTCGTCCTTCGTCTCGACGACGGTCCCGACGTGCGGGTGCAGGGTCGCCGTGACGCCGACCGCGGCCGCAGCCTCGGTGATCCGGTCGAGGTTGGTGAACAGCGTCGCCCACTGCTCGTCGGTGAGCGGCTCGCGCTGGGCGTCGTAGCCGGTCTGCTCGCTGTCCGCGCAGACCACGAGCACGGTCGCTCCGGAGGCCGCGTAGTCGGCGAGTTCCTGTTCGATCCGGGGCAGCGGGTCGGTGCCGGGCTGGTGCGCGATGACCGGCACGAAGCTGCCGATCGCCGTCATGCCGAACTCGGCGAGCCGGGCCGCCTTGTCCTCGGGCGCCGGGGGCAGGAACCCCTGGGCGCCGAGCTCGGTGGCCTCGAAGCCGAGGGACGTCATCTCGGCGAGGACGCGCTCCGGCGGCAGCTGGTGGCCCCAGCCGTCGACCTCGCTGACGCCCCAGGAGATCGGTGCGGTCGCGATGCGGAGGCTCATGCGCGCACCCCCTCGATCTCGGCGGCGACGGCGGTGGTGTTGGCGGTGGTGCCCGGTTCGACGGGCAGGTCGACCCACAGACCCGACTCCGCCGATTCCTCGGCGGCGCTCAGCACGCGGGCCGAGGCGACGGCGTCGTGGATGTTCGATCCGGTGGCCTCGCCGCCGGTGGCCGCGGTGAGGAACTTCGCCGCCTCGATCACCTTGAGGTCGTCGTAGCCCATGCTCGTGCCGGAGCTCGGCTGGAACCGGGAGTAGTCGGGGAAGTACCCGTCGGCGAACGCGCGGGTGTACCCGACGTGCTGCCCGGTGCGGGCGAGGGCCACCTCGAGCTCGTTGAGCCGCTCGAAGTCCCAGCGGACCGACCCCTCGGTGCCGAAGATCTCGAACGCGTACTCAGAACGCGGACCGACGGCGATGCGCGATGCCTCGAGGTTGCCGATCGCGCCCGCGCCCACGGCGGAGTCGCCGAACCGGACGAGCATCGTGGCGTAGTCCTCGTTCTCGACGGGGAGCAGCTTGCCGGCGCCGGGCGTGCCGGGCAGCCCGGGGCGCTCGGTCAGGTAGGTGCCGGTCGCGGCCGAGATCGAGCCGATCGGGCCGAGGACGTAGTGCATGAGGTCGACGAGGTGCCCCATCAGGTCACCGAGGACCCCGCTGCCCGAGGTCGCCCGGACGAAGCGCCACGTCAGCGGGTCCTCCGGGTTCGAGGAGAAGCCGCCGAAGAACCGGCCGCGGACGTTCGTGATCCGGCCGAGGGCGCCGTCGAGGACGAGCTGGCGTGCGTGCTGCACGGCCGGGACGTGCCGGTAGTTGAAGCCGATCGTGGTGGCGACACCGGCGGCGTCGGCGGCTGCGGCGACGGCTTCGGTCTCGGCGGCCCCGCGGCCGACGGGCTTCTCGATCCAGAACGGCTTGCCGGCCTCGGCCGCGGCGATGCCGATCTCGGCGTGCAGCGAGTTCGGGGCGCAGATCGAGACGACGTCGACCTCGGGGTCGGCCAGGACCTCGCGGTAGTCCGAGACGACCTTCTCGTAGCCGAGGACGTCCTTCGCGTAGTCGCGACCGGCGGGTGCGACGTCGGCGGCGACGACGAGCCTGGGACGGATCCCGAGCTCGGGGTAGACGAGCGGGAGGAGGGCGTAGGAGCGCGAGTGGAGGCGCCCCATCCAGCCGACACTGATGAGGCCGACTCCGACCGAGCGGGGTGCGCTGTTCTCTGCCACGGGTGCTCCTTTGCTTCCTGGCGAGGATTTTGAACCGGTCCAAAATCTGGACCGGTTCAATGTACGACCGCGGTTTCGCCGATGTCAACCTCGGCGCGACCTGCGAGCCGGCCGCGGCCCTCAGCCGCGCGGCACGGACGACGACCGGATCCGGAGCGTCGGCGCGATGAGCACCTCGCCGGGGTTCTCCTCCGACAGCAGGAGTTCCGCGGCACGTCGCCCGATCGCCGCGTTGTCCGGGTCGACGGACGTCAGGTCCACTGCCCCGAGCGCCGCCAGGTACGTGTTGTCGTACCCGGTGACCGCGACCGAGCCGGTGAGTCCACGCTGCCGGACGGCAGCCGTCACGCCGATCGCGGCCAGGTCGTTCACGGCCGTGATCGCCGTCGGCGGTTCGTCCCGGTCGAGCAGCTCGAGGGCCGCTCGGTAGCCGGCGGCCTCGGAGAAGTCGCTCTCGGCGACCAACCCCCCGTCCGGGCCCCCGTCCAGCCCGTGTTCGTGGACCGCGGCACGGAAGGCCTCCGCCCGCCCGGTGGCGACGCGGCCCCCGGCTCCGCCCACGTGCCCGATGCGCCGGTGCCCGATGTCGACCAGGTGGTCGACGACGAGCCGGATCCCGACCTCGTCGTCCCCGCGGACCGTCGCAGCACCGGCGAGCCGACCGGGCCGGGCGCTGGCGATCACGATGCGGGCGGCGCCCATCACCTGCACGACCCGGTCCATGGTCGGCACCGACCCGACGACGATGAGCCCGGACGGCTGCAGGTCGCCGAGCATCGCGACCGCGTCGAGGTCGAGGCGCGGGCGTGACGAACCGTTCGGCAGCACCGCACTGGTCATCAGCCCGAGGCGACCGCCCGACGCCAGGGACACCCGCGCCGCGTCGACGACCTCGGCGAGCACGGGGTTCCGCGAGTCGGCGACCAGGATCCCGACGAAGTCGTCCCGGGCGCCGTTGAGCGAGCGCGCCACCCGGTTCGGCCGGAACCCCAGCGCGTCGGCGGCGTCGAGGATCCGGGCGAGGCGCTCGGGGCTGACCGAACCGGGTGAGCTGAACGCGAGCGAGACGAGCGACTTCGACACCGCCGCACGGTCGGCGACGTCCCGCATGGTCGCGCGCCGCGCCGCCGTGGTGGACCCGTCGTCAGCCATGCTCCACATCTTGCAGCACGGTCACCGCTCGTCGCGACCGGCCCGCTTCGCCTTGCCCTTGATGGTGTCGATGTAGATCGCGCCGGTCGTGACCTCCTCTTCGAGCTTCTCGAGCGACCAGCCTCGGGTCTCCGGTACCTGCGTCACGATGAACGCCAACGCGATGGCACCGATGACGGCGAAGAGGAAGAACGTGCCGGTGATGCCGACGCCCTCGATGAGGGACGGCACGTAGAGCGCCAGGACACCGTTCATCAGCCAGCCGGCGAACGCCGCGATGCCGGTCCCGAGGCCGCGCATGTTCAGCGGGAAGATCTCGGCCAGCCACACCCAGACCGCGATGTTGAGGCAGGACTGCATCGACAGCACGAAGGCGCAGATCAGGAACAGGAGCACGTAGGGGCGGATCGGGTTGCCGTCCGGGATCACCAGGGACGAGACGCCGATCAGGATGTGGCAGGTCGTCGTCAGGGAGAGCCCGAGGATGAACGTCTTCCGGCGGTCCACGCGGTCCATGTTCCGGAGGGCGATGAGCCCGCCGACGACCGCGAGGATGCCCGGGGCGATGTTCGCGATCAGTGCGGCGTTCGCCCCGAACCCGGACTCGATCAGGATGCGCTGGCCGTAGTACATGATCGAGTTGATCCCGGTGACCTGCTGGGCGATGGCGACGCCGCACCCGATCAGGACGATGCGGATGAGCCAGCGGCTGGACAACAGGGCCTTCAGCCCGTTCCGACGGGTCTCGCTGGGCTCCTCGGCCGTCACCCGACGGATCTCCTCGAGCTCGACCTCGGCACGGCCCTCGTTGCGGACGGTCTTGAGGATCGCGAGCGCCCGCTCGTCGTGACCGTGCTCGACGAGCCAGCGCGGGGACTCCGGCATCCGGAGCATGCCGATGAACAGCGCGGCGGCCGGGATCGCACAGATGAAGAACATGACGCGCCACACGCCGCCCTCGTCGCCGAGGACGATGCCGATGATCGCGTTGATGACGAACGCCGCGAGCTGCCCGCTCACGATCGCGAGCTCGTTGCGCCCGGTGATCATGCCGCGGATCTCGAGCGGTGCGAGCTCGGCCAGGTACACGGGGACGACGATGGACGCGGCTCCCACCGCCAGGCCGACGGCGATGCGTCCGGCCAGCAGCACCTCGAAGTTCGGCGAGAAGACCGCGAGCAGCGTGCCGCAGAAGAAGAAGACCGCCATCGCGAGGATGGTGGAGCGCCGGCCGATGCGGTCCGACACCGGACCGCCGATCAGGCCGCCGACGGCCGCGGCGAAGACGAGCGACGAGATCACGACACCGAGGCCGATGTCGTCGAGCCCGAGCTGCGACTGGATCGAGATCTCGGCGCCGTTGCTGACGCCGGTGTCGTACCCGAACAGCAGCCCGCCGAGGCAGGCGACGACCGAGATGAGACCGATCCGTTTCCGGTGCGGTCCCGTCGTGAGGGGTGGCAGTTCGAGCGCTCCGCGCGGTTGACCCTGTCCAGACATGCTGACTCCTTCGTCATCGGCTCCCGCAGTTCTCACACCACGGACGGACTGTTCACAGGGTAACAGGCGTCGATCACGAGGTTCCACTCTTGTGGACCAGGGTGATTCGTTATACCGTACGCCGGACAGACAACCCGCCAGGTGAGAATTGGCAAGGTCGCTGACTCTCAGACAGCACCTCGGCGGAACCGTCGAACCCGTGCACCACAGCGGAACCACTGGACAAAGGAGTCTTCCGTGAAGCGCATCTCTGCAGTCATGGGCATCACCGCCGCGCTCGCGGCCAGTGCCCTCGTCCTCGCCGGTTGTTCCTCGCAGGGGGGTCGTGTCGCATCGAGCGACGACGACTCGTCCGGCGGGACCAGCAAGGACTCCGGCCTCACCATCGCCCTCGTCACCCACGCCGCCCCCGGCGACACGTTCTGGGACATCGTCCGGAAGGGTGCAGAGGACGCCGCGAAGAAGGACGGCGTCAAGCTCCTCTACGCCTCCGACCCCGACGGATCCAAGCAGGCACAGCTCGTGCAGCAGTACACCGACCAGAAGGTGGACGGCATCGCGGTGTCGCTCGCCAAGCCCGACGCGCTGAAGAGCTCGGTGCAGGCAGCCGAGAAGGCCGGCATCCCCGTGGTGTCCTTCAACTCCGGCAGCGACGCGTACTCGGCGCTCGGCATCCTGGCGCACTTCGGGCAGGACGAGTCGGTCGCCGGCGAAGCGGTCGGCAACGAGCTGAAGAAGCAGGGCCTGTCGAAGCCGATCTGCGTCATCCAGGAGCAGGGCAACGTCGCACTCGAAGCACGGTGCGGCGGCATCAAGAAGGTCCTGCCCGACACCGAGACGCTCTACGTCAACGGCACGGACAACAGCGCCGTGCAGTCGACGGTGACCGCGAAGCTCCAGGCGGACAGCAGCGCGGACGTCGTCGTGGGGCTCGGTGCCCCGTACACCGCGGTGATCCTCAAGGCGGTCAAGGCCGCCGGCAGCGACATCAAGGTCGCCTCGTTCGACCTCAACGCCTCGCTCGCCAAGAGCATCAAGTCCGGCGACGTCCTGTTCACCGTGGACCAGCAGCCGTTCATGCAGGGCTACGAGTCGATCGACTCGATCGTCCTCTACAAGCAGGGCGGCTTCGTCCTCGGTGGCGGCAAGCCGACCCTGACCGGACCGGCCATCGTCGACTCGTCGAACATCGGCAAGGTCCTGCAGTACGCCGAGGACGGTCTGCGGTGACCGCCGCAGGGCTCGTCCCCGCGGGTGACGAGCGGCTCGCCGCCCGCAGCCCCGTCCGGAAGCTCCTCGGCCGCCCCGAGGTGGGTGCGGTGGTCGGCGCGATCGCGATGTTCGTGTTCTTCGCCGTCATCGCCCCGGTGTTCGTGCAGCCCGACTCGATCTCGACGGTCCTCTACGGCTCGTCGACCATCGGGATCATGGCGGTCGGCGTCTCGCTGCTCATGATCGGCGGGGAGTTCGACCTCTCCGCCGGCGTCGGGGTCATCTCCTCGTCACTGACCGCGAGCCTGTTCGCCTGGTACTTCTCCACGAACGTCTGGGTGGGCGTGTTCCTCGCGCTCGTCTTCTCGCTCGGCGTCGGCTTCGTCAACGGGTGGATCCTCGTCCGGACGAAGCTCCCCTCGTTCATCGTCACCCTGGCGACGTTCCTGATGCTCACCGGCCTGAACCTCGCGGTCACCCGCCTGGTGTCCGGCTCGGTGTCAACCCTGGACGTCTCGCAGCTCGACGGCTTCGCGCTGGCGGAGCAGATGTTCGCCGCCGACGTCCCGGTCTTCGGCATCACGGTGAAGATCACCGTCTTCATCTGGATCGCGCTCGTGATCATCGCGTCCTGGGTGCTCCTCCGCACCCGGGTCGGCAACTGGATCTTCGCCGTCGGCGGGGACGAGAACGCCGCCCGCGCCGTCGGTGTCCCGGTCACGAAGACGAAGATCGGCCTGTTCATGGGCGTCGGCTTCTGCGCCTGGATCGGCGGCATGCACAACCTGTTCGCCTTCAACGTCGTGCAGTCCGGCGAGGGCGTGGGGAACGAGTTCCTCTACATCATCGCCGCGGTCATCGGCGGCTGCCTGCTCACCGGTGGATACGGATCCGCGGTCGGCGGTGCCATCGGTGCCCTGATCTTCGGGATGGCGAACAAGGGCATCGTCTACGCGCAGTGGAACCCGGACTGGTTCAAGTTCTTCCTCGGGCTGATGCTGCTGCTCGCCACCATCATCAACCTCATCGTCAAGAAACGAGCGGAGCAGAAGTGATGCCCGAAACCGCGAACCCCACCACGCAGGTCGTCGACGTCCCGGTGTCGGAGACCTCCGAGACCGTCGCCGGCGCACCGCACCTCATCGCCCTCCGCGACGTCGGCAAGCACTACGGCAACGTCATCGCCCTGTCCGACATCACGATGGACGTGGACGCCGGCCGCGTGACGTGCGTCCTCGGCGACAACGGCGCCGGCAAGTCGACCCTGATCAAGATCATCGCCGGGCTCCACCAGCACGATGCCGGCACCTTCTCGATCATGGGCGAGGACCGGAAGCTCTCGTCGCCGCGAGACGCCCTCGACGCCGGCATCGCGGCGGTCTACCAGGACCTCGCGGTCGTGCCGCTGATGCCGATCTGGCGGAACTTCTTCCTCGGCTCGGAGCTGCGGAACCGGCTCGGCATGCTCGACGTCCCGGCGATGAAGCGCATCACCAAGCAGGAGCTGCTCGACATGGGCATCGACCTGCGCGACGTCGACCAGCCCATCGGCACCCTGTCCGGCGGTGAGAAGCAGTGCGTCGCGATCGCCCGCGCCGTATACTTCGGCGCCAAGGCGCTCATCCTGGACGAGCCGACCGCCGCCCTCGGCGTGAAGCAGTCCGGTGTCGTGCTGAAGTACATCCTCCGGGCCCGCGACCGCGGTCTCGGCGTCATCTTCATCACGCACAACCCGCACCACGCCTACCCGGTGGGCGACCGCTTCCTGCTGCTCCGCCGCGGCAAGAGCATCGGGTACTTCGAGAAGAGCGGCATCACCCTGCCAGAGCTCACCGGCATGATGGCCGGCGGCGCCGAGCTCGAGGAGCTCGCGCACGAACTCGAGCAGGTCGGAGGGCAGTCCGAGCGCATCGAGGAGATCCGCGCAGCGGAGGTCGTCCCCGGCGCGTAGGCGGACGGACCGCACGCGGCCCGAGAACGGGCAACGGACGGACGGGAGGCCCGTGGCGACACCGCCACGGGCCTCCCGTTCGTCGTCCTGGTCGTCCACCGCGTCGGCCGTCAGGCCGTCACGCCGTCGCGTCCTGCATCTCGTGCTCGATGTCGGTGAGCGACTTGCCGCCGGTCTCCGGCACCGCCTGGCGGACGAAGACGACCCCCGCGACCCCGATCACGGCGAAGGCGACGAAGGTCCATGCGCCGCCGATCGCGTGCACCACCGGCAGGAACGCCAGCGACACCGCCCAGTTCGCCAGCCAGAGGAACACGCCGGCGACGCCCATCCCGATGCCACGGACCGCCGAGGGCACGAGCTCCGAGATGATCAGCCAGGTCGTCGTCGCGACCGCGGACTGCTGGAACGCGAGGAAGAGCACCATCACGCCGAGCGTCAGGTAGCTGTAGCCGGGGCCGAGCTCGGTGAGCGGGAACGTGCACCCGAGGGCCACGAGCGAGATGACGCCGCCGAGGGAACCGCCGATGAGCAGCTTCTTGCGCGGGACCCGGTCGACGAGTCGCAGGCCGACGATCGTGGCCAGGACGCTGATGACGCCGATCGCGATCGTCGCGACCACCGCGGTCGACGACGGCAGGCCGGTGTCGACGAGGAGCGTCGGCGCGAAGTAGATCACCGTGTTCACCCCGGTGGCCTGCTGCAGCACGGCGACGCCGACGGCGATCAGGACGGAGCGCCGGACCCAGGGCTCCCGGAAGCCGCTCCAGCCCTGGCTCTCGGCGGACTGGGACTCCTGGGCCTCGCGGATCGTCCGGAGCTGCCGGTGCGCCTCGCGCTCCGGGTAGGTCCGACGCAGCACCTGCAACGCATCGCCTGCCCGATCACGCATCCGGTACCAGGTCGGCGTGTCCGGCAGCAGGAGCATCCCGACCACGAGGACGACCGCCGGGATCGCGGCCAGTCCGAGCATCCACCGCCAGGCGCCGTACTGCGCCAGCCACGCGTTGACGAGGTAGGCGAGGAGCTGCCCCGTGACGATCATCAACGAGTTGAGGGAGACCAGGCGCCCGCGGATGTCCGACGGCGCCATCTCCGCGATGTAGAGGGGCACGATGATCGACGACACCCCGACCGCGAGCCCGAGCACGACCCGGCTGACGAGCAGGACGGCGTAGTCCGGGGCGAACGCGCACCCGACGGTGGCGACGATGAAGACGACGCCGGCCAGCACCAGCGCGAGTCGCCGGCCGACCCGGTCCGCGACGCGCCCTCCGGCGAGCGCGCCGACCGCCGCACCGATGAGCAGGACACTGGTGACCATGCCCTCCTCGAACACGCTGAGGTCGAAGTCCGAGGAGACGTAGAGCAGTGCGCCGGAGATGACCCCCGTGTCGTAGCCGAAGAGCGCCCCGCCGACCGCTGCCACCGCCGCGACCACGCGGACGAACCGTTTGCGGGCCTTCGCGTCGGGCGGGAGGACCGGGATCGCGGTCGTCTCGACGCCGACGGTGTAGGCGCTGCGGTCCTCGGGGGTGCGGGTCCGCGGGGTGCGGGCTGGCAGGGGCATCTCGGTCCTTCGATGTGCGGCGGACAGCGCATCGACGGTGATGTCCTCGGGGGTGTCTGATCGGGGACGAGCGTACGCACCACCCCGGGAGGGCCGTTACCGAACACCCAGGTTTCTCGTCGATCGGACGATGACCGATCGCGGTGAGAACGGCGCGCCACGTGCACCGCCACTTGCGGTCGGCCCAAGAGCCGTGCAGTATCTGCATGTGCACGCAGACAAGCAGATGTGTGGGTTGAACCCCGAGTCCGAGTACGTCGAACTGGCCGTCGAGGTCTTCGCGATGCTCGCCGACGCCACCCGCGTCCGGATCGTCCTGGCCCTCCGGAACGCCGACGAGATGTCCGTGAACCACCTCGCCGACGTCGTCGACAAGAGCCCGGCCGCGGTCTCCCAGCACCTCGCGAAGCTGCGGCTCGCGCGGATGGTGTCCACCCGGCGCGAGGGCACGACCGTGTTCTACCGGCTCACCGACGAGCACGCGTCGGAGCTCGTGGTCGACGCCGTGAAGCAGGCCGAGCACGCCGTCGGCACCGCACCGCACCACCACCGCTCCGACGCCGCGAGCGCATGACCGCGGCACTGGCGAACCGGGGCGTGCAGGCAGCGCTGCTGTCGGCCGTCCTGTTCGGCGCAGGGACCCCGCTGGCGAAACTCCTCCTCGGCGACGTCAGCCCGTGGATGCTCGCCGGTCTGCTCTACTGCGGCTCCGGGATCGGGCTGACGATCGTGCGTCTCGTGCGCCGTGCACCGCGGGTGCGTCTGGCACGCGGTGACGTCCTGCCGCTCGCCGGCGCGATCGCTGCCGGTGGCGTCGCCGGCCCCGTCCTGCTGCTGCTCGGGTTGGCGAACATGCCCGCCTCGGGCGCGTCCTTGCTCCTCAACGCAGAGGGGGTGTTCACCGCGGCACTGGCCTGGTTCGTGTTCCGGGAGAACTTCGACCGACGCATCGCGCTCGGCATGCTCGCGATCGTGGCCGGGGCCGTGGTCCTCAGCGCCCCGTCGGGGGCGAACTTCGGCTCGCCGTGGCCGTCCCTGGCGATCCTCGGTGCCTGCCTGTGCTGGGGACTCGACAACAACCTCACCCGGAAGGTGTCCCTCACCGACGCGACCTGGCTCGCCGCGGTGAAGGGGGTCGTCGCCGGACCGGTCAACCTCGTGCTGGCGTTCGCGCTCGGTGCGACGCTCCCGGCCTGGCCGGCGATCAGCGGAGCACTCGTGGTCGGGTTCTTCGCGTACGGGGTCAGCCTCGCGCTGTTCATCGTCGCGATGCGCCACGTCGGGACCGCACGGGCCGGCGCGTACTACTCGATCGCCCCGTTCTTCGGTGCCGTCCTGGCGTTCGCGTTCGGCGACCGGATCACCTGGCCGTTCCTCGTCGCCGGGGCACTCATGGCCGTCGGGGTCTGGCTGCACCTGACCGAGCGGCACGAGCACGAGCACACGCACGAGCCGATGACCCATGACCACTGGCACACCCACGACGAGCACCACCAGCACGAGCCCGACGAACCCGTGCCGGCCGGTACCTGGCACAAGCACGAGCACCACCACGAGCGGCTGACGCACACGCACGAGCACTACCCGGACGCGCACCACCGCCACACGCACTGAGCGGGAGGCAGCCCGGGACCGTCACGGCGCCGGCGCCGCTGCGGGCGCAGGCGCCAGCGCGGGCGCGGGCTCGGGCTCGGGCGCCGGCGCAGGCACGGGCACGGGCGCCCACGCGTGCCAGCTCGGGTCGTGCCCGGGCCAGACCTCGACCCCGTCCATGGCCGCGAGGTCGGCCAGTCGCTCGACCGCCCGTTCGGCGAGCCGCTCGCCGCCCGGGCCGCCGGTCCAGCCGCAGGGGATCCGCTCGACGACGTTGCGCTCCAGGTCGGCCGCGTCGCAGGCGAGCACGACCGATCGCCCGGGCAGGTCGACGCGGAACGACTGGTGCCCCGGCGTGTGCCCGGCGGTGTCGAGCGCCGAGAACCCGGCGGCGAGCACCGTGTCGCCGTCGACGAGCCGCACGTCGACGTCGGCACCGAGGACGTCGGACGGGATCACCGTCTCCCGTCGACCCGCGCCGGCCTGCAGCCAGTCCCACTCCCGCCGCTGCAGCACCACCGGCGTGCCGGCCGGGGCGAGCCGGAGCCCGCCGGTGTGGTCGAGGTGGACGTGCGAGAGCGCCGAGAACCCGAGGTCGGCCCAGTCGAGCCCGGCCGCGGCGATGCCCTCGGCGAGCGCGTCGCCCGGTGGGACGACGGCGGTGTAGCTCTCGTAGTCGTAGTACTGCTTCCGCAGCGTCGGATCGCGGACGACGTCGAGGTTGAAGCCGCCGTCGATCAGCGCCCAGCCGTCCGCGAAGCAGACCGCAGCGGCCGTGACGGGTTCGAGCAGGAACCGCGCCGGGTCCCCGCCGCGGAGCGACACGGACTCCGGGATCGGCTCCCACCCGAGCACGAGGGGCACGATCCGGGTCGGGGGTCCACCGAGGTCGAACAGCGGGGCGGAGTCGGGCATCCGTTGCACCTCTCGTCAAGTTGGATACAATCTAGCCCAATACGAATCCATTCTGCAGGAGTTCCCGGAGGACCCGTGACCGACGCGATCGACATCAACATCCCCATCTCCCCCGAGATGCTGCACTGGGGCAGGCGCCCCACCTTCGAGATGGTCGAGGAGATCGCGAACGGCTTCCCGTCGGACGTCTCCCGCTGGCTGATCGGAGCGCACACGGGCACGCACGTCGACGCTCCGTCGCACTTCGTCCCCGGTGCGACGACGGTGGACGAGATCGCGCTCGAGAGCGTGGTCGGCCCCGCCCGCGTCCTGGACCTCCGGCACGTCGTCGAGGAGATCACCGCCGGCGACCTCGAGGCGGCGGGTGCGGCCGGTGCCGAGCGCGTGCTGTTCCGCACCCGGAACTCGACCGACGCGCTGACCCGGAACGAGCGGTCGGAGACGTGGGTCGGGCTCGGCCCGAGCGGCGCGCAGTGGCTCGTCGACCGCGGGGTGCGCTTCGCCGGCATCGACTACATGACGATGGAGGCCCCCGCCCGCACCGAGGCGTGGCCGACGCACGTCGCGCTCTGCGGCGCAGGCATCGTGATCCTCGAGAACGCGGACCTGTCCGAGGTCGAGCCAGGCGACTACCTCATGGTGTGCCAACCGGTGCCGTTCGCGGGCCGTGAAGCCGCCCCCGCGCCCACCGTCCTGCTCCCCCTGACCGCGGCGGTCGGCGCGTGAGCGCGGTCGGCGCGGACACTGCGGCCGTGCACGTGGTCCTGGTCCACGGCGCCGGCGGGTCGCCGTCCACGTGGTCCTCGGTCGCCCCGCTCCTGCGCGGCCGGGGGTTCGGGGTCACGCTCGCCGACAACCCGATGACCTCGCTCCGTGACGACGAGGCCTCGGTCCGCGCGCTCGTCGACGGCATCGACGGCCCGGTCCTGCTCGTCGGACACTCGTACGGCGGCGCCGTCATCACGAACGCCGGGACGCACGAACGCGTCGTCGGGCTCGTCTACGTCGCGGCGTTCGCGCCGGACGAGGGTGAGTCGGTGACCGGGATCGTCAGTGCCCGCGAGCCGGCCCTGGTCTCGCAGTACTCCGACCGCGGCCCGGACGGCGAGTGGATCACGCGCGACGACGACGAGGCGCGACGGGCCCTCGCCTGGGACGTGCCCGAGGACGTGTTGCTGGCATCCCGCACCGAGGAGCGCCGACCGACAGCCGATGCCGCGTTCCAGCAGCCCACCGGTGAGCCCGCCTGGCGTACCCGTCCGACCTGGTACGTGCTCGCGACGCGTGACGCGCACCTGCTGCCCGAGATCCAGCGCGACTTCGTCGCTCGCATGGGAGCGACGGTCGACGAGGTCGACACGAGCCACGCCGTCGCGCACGCCGCCCCGGACCGGGTCGTCGCGGTCATCGAGCGCGCCGCCGCCGCGCTGCGTTGAGCGGGTGGTGACCACGGTCAGGAGGCTGTGGTCACCAGTCCGTCCAGGTCCTTGACCACACGACCGGACTGCAGGACCGCGCGCACGCTGGCAGCGTCGGCGAGCGCGCCGACGTCGGCGAGGGGATCGACGCTCGAGACGACCAGGTCGCCGGTCTTGCCGCGCTCGACGGAGCCGAGCCGGGCCTCCAGTCCGAGCAGTCGGGCACCCTGCAGGGTGCCGGCCGTGATCGCGTCGAGCGGCGACAGGCCGACCTGCACGAAGCGGGCGAGCTCTGCGAGGTTCCGGCCGTGCGGGTGCACGCCCGCGTCGGTGCCGAGCGCGACGGGGACCCCGGCGGAAACCGCGCGGCGCACGCTGTCGAGACCGCGCGCGTGCAGCACGGCGCGCTGTTCGAGGCGTTCGGCCGACGCGGTCGCGGGGTCGAGTTCGCGCAGGAGCGTGCTCAGCGTGGGCACCAGCACCGTCCCGCGCTCGACCATCAGCGCGATGGTCTCGTCGTGCAGGTCGTAGCCGTGCTCGATGCTGGATGCTCCGCCGAGCACCGCTGCCCTGGCCGCCGCGTCGGTGAGGGCGTGCGCCGTGACAGGGCGGCCGCCGCGTTCGCCGACCAGGCGGACGACGAGCCGGACCTGCTCCTCGGTGATGCCGACGTCGTCCGGGTCGTCGGTCGGCGAACCGACCCCGCCCGAGGTCGAGACCTTGATCGCGTCGGCACCGGTGCGGAGCAGCGAGCGGACCATCCGGACGACGTCCTCGTCGGTGTCGACGACGCCGGGTGCCGGCATGCCGGGCCGCACGGCCCAGGCCGGCAGGGAGCCGTTCGGCCGGACCGGGTCGGCGTGCCCACCCGTCGGCGAGAGCATGGCGATCGCGAGGTGCAGCCGCGGACCGACGACGGTGCCGCGGGCGATCGCGTTGCGGTAGCCCGGTGTCAGCCCGTCCAGGTCCCGCGCCGTCGTGACGCCGGCGTGCAGGGTCGTGCGGAGCACCTGCGCGACCTCGAGCACGTCCTCTTCCGGGAACCGTGCGCGCTGCTCCTCGGGCGTCGTCGGCACCATGCTGAGGTGCACGTGCGCGTCGACGAAGCCGGGCAGCAGCCAGCGGCCGGACAGGTCGATCGTCGGGACCTCCGCGGCCGGGGCGCGCCGCGGACCGACGTAGGTGACGTCGCCGTCACGCAGCTCGACCTCGGCGTCGGCGCGCGGCGGAGCACCCGTGCCGTCCACCAGGGTCGCGCCGACCAGTCGGAGCACGCCGTCGGCGTGCGGGGTCGTCGGGAGTCGTGCCGCCACTGCGGGCCTTCCTGGGTCGGTCAGCCGGCCAGGCTGAAGCGTGCGGAGCCGGGGTCCGCGTCGAGGAGGCGACGCGTGTACCAGTGCTGGGGGTCGGCGTAGATCTGCTCGACCGGACCGGCCTCGACGACCTCGCCCTGGTAGAGCACGACGACCTCGTCGCTGACCCGCTGCACGACCGCCAGGTTGTGCGAGATGAACATCATCGTGAGGCCGAGGGACTCCTTGATGTCCGCGAGCAGCTCGAGGATCTGCGCCTGCACCGAGACGTCCAGCGCCGAGGTGATCTCGTCGGCGATCACCAGGTGCGGGTCGATGACCAGGCCGCGGGCGATGGCGATGCGCTGTCGTTGCCCGCCGGAGAACTCGTGCGGGTAGCGGTGCATCATGTCCCGCGACAGCCCGACGCGTTCGAGCCAGCCGCCGATGCGGTCCTCGTGGGTGGCGACGCGGGGGCGGACCGGGTCGATCGCCTCGGCCAGGGTCTGCGCGACGGTACGCCGTGGTGAGAGGGACGAGTACGGGTCCTGGGGGATCATCTGGATCCGGCGCCGGTAGCCGCGCAGGGTCGCTCGGTCGGCCGCCGCCAGGTCGACCCCGTCCACGGTGGCACTTCCCGACGCGGGCTTCACGGTGCCGACCAGCACCTTCGCGAGCGTGGACTTCCCCGAGCCGGACTCCCCGACGACACCGACCGTCCGACCCCGTTCGAGCCGGAGGTCGACGCCGTGCAGGACGGTCGTCGAGCCGAACGCGACGTCGAGGGCGCGGACGTCGATCATGGGGGCCGGGTCGGTGTCGGTTGCGCGGCGTTCGCGCGTCGTCGTGGTGTCGGTCATGCGTGTGCCTCCGCCTGTTCGGTGCGCGTGGACTCCGAGGGCACGGTGGACTCCGGCACCGTCACGACCGGTGTCGCCGCCAGGAGCTGCTTCGTGTACGGGTGGTCGACGGTGTCCGGCGAGAGCCCCGCGACGTCGTCGATGCGCTCGACGATCTCGCCGTTCCGCATGACCAGGACCCGGTCGCAGAGTGCCCGGACGACCCCGAGGTCGTGGGAGATGAACAGCACGGCGGTGCCGGAGTCCTCGTTCATCCGCTTCAGCACGGTCAGGACCTCGCGCTGGACGGTGACGTCGAGGGCGGTGGTCGGCTCGTCCGCGATGAGCAGGTCGGGCTTCGTGCTCATCGCCGACGCGATCATCGCGCGCTGCTTCATGCCGCCGGAGAGCTGGTGCGGGTACTGGCGCAGTCGGCCCTCGGGATCGGTCAGCATCACGGCACGGAAGCCCTGCGTCAGCAGGCGGATCGCGTCACGCCGGCTGTGTCGCAGCCGCATCCGGAGCACATCGGACAGCTGGATGCCGAGCACCATGGCCGGGTTCAGCGCCGTGCCCGGGTCCTGGTAGACGAGCCCGATGCGGGACGCCAGCACCCGGTCCGGCACGCGGCCGAGCAGGTCGACGCCGCCGAGTTCGAGCCGGCGTGCGGAGCCGTCGAGCCCCTCACCCAGCAGCTTCGCGACCAGCGAGGCCGTCAGGGACTTGCCCGAGCCGGACTCACCGACGATCCCGAGCACCTCGCCCCGCCGGATCGTGAACGAGACGTCCTTGACCAGGGCGCGTCCGCTGGCTGCGTGCTGCACCGAGATGCCGTCGGCGACGAGCACGGCGTCGTCCTCGACCGCGAGCGACGACGCTCCGGTCGCCCTGGTGGTCCGGGCCCGCGTGGTGTTCGACCGGGGGTTCGCAGCCGCGGCGAGCCCGTCGCCGACGAGCAGGGCGGCGAGCGACGCGAAGGTGAGCGCGACCGCGGGGCCGACGATGACGACCGGGTTCACGACGATGCGGTCCAGGCCGTCGTTGAGCAGCGTGCCCCAGTCGAACGCGGGCGTCTGGGCGCCGAGTCCGATGAAGGACAGGCCGGAGATCTCGACCAGCGCGCCGGAGAAGGCGCCGGCGATCAGGATCAGCGTCGGCTCGGCCATGTTCGGCAGGACGTGCCGCATCGCGACCCGGTGCGCCGGGACACCCATCAGCCGAGCGGTGGTGACGTACTCGCTGGTGGAGATCTTCGCCGCCAGGTTCGCGGTCAGGCGGGCGAAGCCGGCGATGTTCGCGACCGCGATGGCGACGACGACCTGCACCATGCCCTGACCGAGGATCGCGGCGACGATGATGGCGACGAGCATCGTCGGGTAGCTGACCGCGAACTCGATCGCCCGCAGGCCGAGCTCGCGCACCCGTCGCGGTGCCAACCAGACACCGATGCCGAGCGCGATGCCGACCACCGCGGAGAGCGCGGTGGCCGCGAGCGCCATCAGGACCGTCGCCCGGGTCGCGACCAGGGTGCGCGCGAGCATGTCGCGCCCGAGCGTGTCGGTGCCGAGCGGGTGGGCGGCGGTCGAGCCGAGTCCGGCCGTACCGCCGATGCCGGTGGCCTGCGCGCCGAAGACGAACGGGGCGACGACCGCCACGACCAGGATGAGCCCGAACATCCCGAGGCCGACGACCAGCCCGCCGTTCCAGGCGAAGGTCCGGGGACGCGATGCCGGGTCGGTGGTGGCGGCCCGGACGGCGGTGATGGTGTCAGCCACGCTTCTCCCCGAGGGTGCGCGGGTCGATGAGACCCAGGATGATGTCGATGACGAGCGTGATCACGCGCGAGATGAGCCCGATCACGAAGACCGCGGCGCGGATCACCGGGTAGTCCTTGTCCACCGCGATCGCCTGCACGATGACGCCGCCGAGGCCCGGCCACGCGAAGACCGCCTCGGTGATGAGCGCCGACCCGAGCAGGGCCGTCAGGATGATCCCGGACAGCGTCAGTGCGGTGGTGAGCAGGTTCGGCAGCATGTGCTTCGCGTAGATCGACAGCGCCGGCAGCCGCCACCCGCGGGCGGTGCGCATGTAGTCCTGCTCGAGGATCACGGCGGTCTCGCGGCGGACGATGCGGGCCACCGAGCACGTGCCGCCGACGGTGAGCGAGGCGATCGGCAGCACCGCGGCCGCGCCGAAGTCGTACGCCGGCGAGTACGCGGGCGGCAACACGTGCAGCAGGACCGCGAAGACGACGACGAACCCGGTGGCGAGCACGTACGTCGGGATCGAGGAGATCAGGCCGGTGACCGCCGAGAACGAGACGTCGAGCCAGCGGTGCCGGTCGCCGCGGGTGAGGACCCCGACGGTCATGCCGAGTGCGAGTCCGAGGACGAGCAGCAGCAGGACCGCGGCGATCGTGATGGTGAGCGTGTACGGGACCGCCGTCATGACGATGTCCATCGCCGGCGCGCGGTACTTGTACGAGTCCCCGAAGTCCCCCTGCACGACGCCGGCGACGTAGTGCCAGAGCTGGACGGGGATCGGCTGGTCGAGACCGAGCTGGTGCCGGACGAGCTCGACCTGGGCGAGCGTCGCGGTGTCACCGGCGATGGCGGTGGCCGGGTCGCCGGGGATGAGCTGGACGATCAGGAACGTCACGAGGACGAGCAGGGCCAGGTTGATGACGAGGCCGACGGCGCGGCGGAGCAGGAAGCGGCGCCAGGCACCGCCGAGGCTCGCGGCCCGGGGCGCTGCGGCGGTCGGGGAGCCCGGGGTGCCCGGTGACCCGGGGGTGCCCGGACCGGGCACGGGGGGATGGTCGACGGTGGTGGTGCTCATCGCGGGTCCTCCTGGTGCTCCGGTCCGGGCTGGGGTGGTGCTTGGTGCTTGGTGCTTGGTGCTTGGTGCTTGTTCGGTCAGGCGATCAGGACACGATCCGCATCGCGGAGACGTCCCAGTAGCCGGAGAACACGTGGGTCTCGAAGCCCTTGCGAGCGACGTACCGGTGCGTGTCCGTGATGAGCGGTGTCATGTCGACGCGCTCGAGGATCGACTTCTGCGCCGTGGCGAAGTCCTCGCACTGCTGGTCGGCGTCCGATGTGGCCATCGCCGCCTGGTAGGCCGCGAGTCCCTCGGGGTTGTCGCTCGAGGACACGTTCGTGCCGCCCTCGGCGTACGTCGGACCGACGTAGCGCGCGATCGAGGTGTTGATCAGGCCGGTCTGAGCGTCCTCCGCCGCCACGGCGACGTCCCACGTCTTGGGCTCGGTGCGCATCTGCTTCGTCCAGTCGGCGGGGTCCGGCGCCGAGACCTTCACGGTCGCACCGGCGTTCCGCAGCGACTCCGCCAGGAAGTCGGCGGCGGGGTCCCAGTTCGACATGATGAGCAGGCGGATCGTCTTGCCCTTGAGCTCCTTCGCCGCGGCCTTCGCGTCGTAGGACTGCACCAGGGACGAGTCGTCCACCGCGCAGCGGTAGCTCGCTGCGTTCACCGTGTTCTGCTCGACCCCGAGTCCATCGAGACCGGCGTTGTTGAACCCCTTCGTGTCGATCGCCTGAGCAACCGCGGCGCGGAGCGGCTGGTCGTCGGCGAACACCGAGCCGGAGCCCTCGGCCTCGTTGAACACGAGGTTGTAGGCCGAGCTGGCGAACTTCACGGTGGAGTAGTCGTCGCCGCTGAAGCGCTCGGCGTTCGAGTCGTAGAAGCGTGCGACGTCGACACCGCCGGACTGCAGCAGGTTGGCGCTCGTGTTCGAGTCGCCCTGCACGGTCAGGTTGATGGTCTTCGCCGGCTCACCGGTGACGGTCTTCCACGCCGGCCAGGCGTCGTAGTCGGACCGCAGCGCGTAGGAGACGCTCTTGCCGGCCGAGGACTTCGCGAGCGTGTAGGGGCCGGACCACGCACCGTCGACGGTACCGGCCGCGAGGCCCTTCGTGTCGGCGAGACCGGCCGGGCAGATGATGCCGGTACCGGGGCGGGTCAGGCCACCGAGCAGCTGCGAGTACGGCTCGCTGAGCGAGATCGTCAGGGTGCCGGCGGAGTCGTCCGCGGTGAACTTCGGGTCGCCGGAACCGAAGGCCTGGTTCTTCCAGGTCTGCGCACCCGAGTCGTCGAGGCCGACCAGGTACTCGAAGGACTTCTCCACGACGGTCGGCGTGATCTCGGTGCCGTCGGAGCACGTGGCACCGTCGCGGATCGTGAACTCGTACTTCGACGCCGACTCGGCGTCCCACTTCGTCGCGAGTCCGCCGATGTAGCCGCCGTCGTCGCCCTCGCCCTGCCGGAGCAGGGTGTCGAAGCCGAGTCGTGCGACCTCGACGTCGGAGCTGGCCGACGCCTTCGCGGGGTCGAAGGTCGCCGGGGCATACCAGAGCTCGGCGTTGATCGTGTCGGTGGTCGACGAGCTGCTGCCACCGCCGGCGGAGCCGGACGCGGTGCACGCGCTCAGGGAGAGTCCGACGGCGGTCGCCAACGCGACGCCGACGAGGATGCGCTTCCTCACCATGGTGCTGTCCTCCTGTGGGATTCGGGGTGATGCCAGGGAGTCAGTCCCAGGAGCGGGTCCAACTTGGATCCAATCTAGGACAATCCGCATCCAACTGTGTTTCGAGTGGATTACATCTGGGTTGCACGAAGGTCGCTCCGGAAGACCGTCGCGCCGCCGACCTCGGTGCGCAGGACACGAGCAGCGGCGAACTCGTCGACCGTGCACGTGGCCGGGTCCACGTCGAGCAGCACCCAGTCCGCCAGGGCCCCGACGCGCAGCACACCACGGCGATCCTCGGCGAAGGACGCGTGCGCCGCACCGCGCGTGTAGGCCTCGACCGCCTCGAGCACCGAGAGCGCCTGCGACGGGCCGATCGGCTCGTCGAGGTCGCGCATCCGACGGGCCGCGGCGACGGGGACCACTTCTCGCGGGTCGAAGGGGAAGTACGGCGCGTCCGAACCCATGGCGACCGTGGCACCGGCGTCGACCCAGGTCCGCATCGGGTTGACCTCGTCGACGCGGCTGCCGAGCCGGCGCTGCAGTCCGGCGGCGTTCTTCCAGGCGATCGAGGGCTGCAGCGACGCGACGACCCCGAGGCGTGCCGCACGGTCCGCGCTCGCGGCGCTCGGTTCGAGGTACGCGTGGATGAGCTGGCAGCGGAGCCCGGCGACCGGTCGTCCCGTGTCCCGTTCCGCCGCCTCGAGCCCGTCGAGCACCTCGGCGACCGCACGACTCCCCACCGCGTGGACCCCGAGTCCCCACCCCCGGGCCACGCACGACGACGCCAGCCGCGCGAAGTCCGACGCCGAGATCCGTTGCACGCCGTGGTCGTCCCCGGTCCAGGGGCGGTCGAGCAGCGCCTGCCCCTTCATGCCCTCGCCGTCGTAGTAGACCTTGATCGGGCCGAGCCGGAGCCGGTCGTCGCCGTCACCGGTCACGCCGTCGACCGAGTCGAGCACCGCCAGGGCCGCGTCGACGTCGGGGACCGCTGCACTGCCGAGCTCGGGGTAGGGCATCGCGACCACACGCATGGTCAGGAGCCCCTGCCGGTGCGCCTCGCGGTACCCCTCGAGCTCGGGCAGCGTGACGGCCGGGTCGACGACGCCGGTGAAGCCCATCGCGTGCAGCAGGGGCTGGATGCGGCGGATCGCGGCGAGCCGGTCCTCGAGCGTCGGCGGTGCGTCACCGATCCAGTCCGGGGCGTCCGGGTCCGCGTCGCCGTCGGCGAGCATCGCGGCGGAGAAGGTCCGGGCGTCCGCGTCGGCGCCGACGAGCTGCAGCGCCTTCAGACCGGCGCGTTGCGCATGCGCGTGCGCGTCGGTGAACCCCGGCAGCACGGTGCCGGTGACGTGCTCCTCGACCGTGTCCCCTGGCGCCGCGGCCCGGACGTCGTCGAGCGCCCCGACCGCGGCGATCCGGTCCCCGACGACGAGCAGGGCATCGGCCGTCGGCTGCGCCGGGTCCATCGTCCGGATGTGCCCGACGACGATCCGCGCGGACGTGCCGATCGGCTCAGACACCGGCGGGCTCCCGCTCGTCGAGCCAGGTGCGCACGTCCGCCGCGGTCACCAGGGCATCCCGCTGCAGGTACCCGATCGCCTCGAGCGCCGCGTCGTGCGCGCGTTCGCTGGACCCGGCGACGCAGTCGGTCAGGACCCGGACGGCGTAGTCGTGCTGGTGGGCGTCGGCCGCCGTGTAGTGGATGCAGACGTCGGTGAGGCCGCCGACGAGCAGGACGGTGCCGGCCTTGTACGCCTTGAGCACGATCTCGAGCTCGGTGCCGAAGAACGCCGAGTAGCGCCGCTTGCGGATGACGAACTCCTCGGGCCGAGGGTCGATCCACGAGGCGAGCTCGGTCTGCTCCTCGCCCTCGATGCAGTGCGGGCCCTCGGCACCGTCGAGTTCACGGCCGATGTCGACGAGGTCCGGCTTGTGGACCTCTTGGATGAAGACGACCGGGACGCCCGATGCACGGCAGTGCTCGATGAGGTCGCGCACGCGCGGGGCGCGTTCGGCGCGGCCGCCCATCACGGGGATGCCCGGCGTGGGCAGCGTCGAGGCTGCTCCGCCCTGGATGTCGACGACGATCAGGACGGGGTTGCCGGAGACGGCGAGCATGCTGGTGGTTCCTTCCGGGACGGATCGTGCACTCGGGTGGGGGCCGGTGCGCGCCGTCGCCGTCATTCTGTGACGGGATCCGACACCGCACGGGTCCGGGGTGTTTCGGCGGCGTTAAACCTCAGGTGTCGCCGAACCGAAAGTCGACGGACCGGACGGCGACGTACCGGACGGCCGAGTACCGGACGGCGACGGCACCGCGCCCGCCGCAGCCCGCCCACTCCGCCGCCGCCGGAACGGCAACAGCTCGGCGACCCCCACGGGCCCGAAGCCGTCCCCGACCGCGACCCACACGCGGGCATCCGGCGCATGGTCGCCGAGCAGTTCCGCGCAGACCCCGCACGGCTCGATCAGGTGCATCGTTCCGCCCGGTCGGCGGAGCACCCCGACGACCGACACCACCGGCAACCCGGCGACGACGGCGGCACTCAACGCAGCGGACTCAGCGCACACCGACGCACGGCCGGCCGATGCCTCGACGTGCAGCCCGGTGACCACGCTGCCGTCGGCGAGCCGGAGCGCTGCGGCGACCTCGTGCACGCCCGTGCGGTAGCGCCGGACGAGCACGTCGGTCGCGATCCGGAGCAGCTCCCGGTCCTCGGCGTCCATGCCGGACGGCGGGCCGGCGAGCACCGGGCGGTCACCGCCGCCGGACGAGGCCCCGCCCGTCGAGTCGCTCACGACCAGCCCAGGATCCGCGCCATGTTGCCGCCCTCGACCAGGGCCCGGTCGGCCTCGTCCGGGATCGCCTTCGCGATCTTCATGCGCTCCAGGTCGAAGTCGCTGCCCGGCCACTCCGACCCGAGCAGGATCTTCTCCGCACCGAGGCGCGCGTAGGCCCGCTTGACGTCGGACATCAGGGTGGCGGAGGTCTCGAGGTAGATGTGCGGGTTCCGCTCGGCGACGATGATCGCCTCGGGCACGTTCCACACCGCACCCATGTGGGCGATGATCGTCGGCACCGTCGGGAAGTCCTTCGCGATCTCCTCGATGGCGAAGGGGGCGCAGAACGCGTCGTCGAGCGCGTTGATGAGCACGGGCAGGCCGAGCTCGGCGCAGACCTCGAACAGCGGGTCGAGCAGGCCGTGGTCGGCGACGTGGTAGCCGTGCAGGCTGGGGTGCAGCTTCAGCCCGACCAGTCCACCCTCGGCGAAACGGCGGATCTCGTCGACCGCGTTCTCCCACTGCGGCATGACCTGGCCGAAGCCGAACAGCCGGTCGGGGTGCGCCGCGACCAGGTCCATCAGGAAGTCGTTCTCGATCCCCTGCGCGAGCGAGCAGACCATCGCCCGGTCGACCCCGGCGGCGTCCATGCGGTCGAGGATCCGGTTCGCGTCGAACGGCGTGTACGCCGGCGGCTGCTCGCCCGGGCGCACACCGCTCAGGTAGTCACTGCGGCCGCGGCGGTCCTGGGTGGTGTTGTAGGCGTCGATGATCATCGTGGGCGTCTCCTCGTCGGCGGCTCGTGGGGCGGAACTCCCCCACATGTGATCCGATACTGCCAGAATTGGATCCAATTTGGTAGCGCCGGGTCGCGGAACACCCCACCTGGAGGCGCGACCCACCCCCGCCACGCGCCGCCGGCTCAGTGCACGACGACCATCGCGCCCATGGCGAGCACGCTCACGAGCGACGCCGCCCGTCGCACGGACTCGACCCGCGGCACCCGGCCGCCGACGACGTTCCACAGCACCACACCGGCGTGCACCGCGACCGCCACCCCGACCGGCAGCAGCACCACACCGTGGGAGTGCCCCGCGTCGACAGCGGCACCGACGCGAGCACCGGCGTGGCCACCTGCGAGCAGCACGAACACCGCGCCGAGCAGCATCCCGAGCGCGTGCAGGTGGTCACCACCGGGGCGACTCCGGCGACGCCACCGGTCCACCGCGGCCGTGCCCATCGCGCAGCCACCGAGCAGGAGCGCCCAGAATGGCGCCGGCACAACGTGGAGCGCCGGCACGTGGACGTCGAGCATCGCGACGAGCATCACCACCTCGGCGACGAGCACCACCCGCCCGACCCGGCGTCCGCCCGTGACCCCGAGCACGAGGGCGACGACGGCCGCGGCCAGCATCAGGGCGAGCAGAACGGTCATGATTGGATCCAATCACGCGCGAGTCGGATACGGCAACGGGATCCAACACCTGGCAGGATTGGATCCGCAGCGGGGGTTCGCTGTGACGACGTACCGAGGGAGACCACGACGTGACCACCAGCGACGGCAACGCACTCGTCGACGACCTCGCCGCGCGGATCCGCGCCAAGATCATGTCCGGCGAGATCCCCATCGGCGCACCGCTCCGCCAGGCCGACCTCGCCGCGCAGTTCGGCATCAGCCGCACCCCGGTCCGCGAAGCGCTCCGCCAGCTGCAGACCGGCGGCCTCATCGAGGTCGTCCCGAACCGTGGCGCCGTGGTCCGGGTGCCCGTTCCGTGGGAGGTCCGCGAGGCGTACGAGGTCCGCGCCGAGCTCGAGTCGCTCGCAGCCCGCCGCGCCGTCGACCGGCTCGACGACGCCACCATCGCGCAGCTCCGCTCGGTGAACCAGGCGATGTACGAGCGATCCCTCGCCGCGGCGGAGGGCGAGCAGCCGAAGCAGCGCGAGGGCAGCGACAACGACCAGTTCCACGGGCTGATCTACCAGGCCTCCGGCAACACCCGGCTGACCCGGATGCTCGTCGAGATCAACGACGCCTTCCCGCGCAACGTCTCGGCGCTGGTGCTCCGCGAGAACTCCCGGCACCGCGAGGAGAACTTCCGCGAGCACGAGGAGCTCATCGAGGCGTTCGTCGCCGGGGACCGCGAGCGCGCCGCCGAGCTCATGCGCGACCACGTCCTGCGCGCCGGCGAGCACCTGGCGCACTGGTACGAGCGCCGCTCGTCCACCGTCTTCACCGGCTGACCCCGCGCGACCGGCGCGACCGGCGCGACCGGCGCGGTCGGACCGGACCGCGCAGCCCCGCACCGACGGGGCGGGGCCGACCCGCGCCTCCAGTCCGGCCGGCCCGACCGTCTACAGCACCGGCGCCCGCCGGATCCAGCCGGTGGCCTCCTCGATCGCGCGCGTCACCGCGAGCAGCTGGGCCTCGCGGCCGTACCGCCCGACGACCTGCACGCCGACCGGCAGCCCCTCCGGGGTGAACCCGGCCGAGGTCACCACGACCGGGTGCGCCGTCAACGTGAGCCGGTTGGCGAGCATCTGCCACGTGAAGTAGCGGTCGAAGCGGTGGCCGTCGACCCCGTCGACCCACTCGACCTCGGCCGGCGGCGCGACCACCGGCGTCGCCGGCAGCACGAGCACGTCGTGCCGGTCGAGCACGGCAGCCGTGTCCCGGTACATCCGGGTCCGACGCTCGTACGCGTCGGCGAGCTGCGTCGCCGTGGTGGCGCGCCCCTGCTCGACGTTCCGGACGTAGTCCGGGCGGAACCCGGTCGCTCCGGCGTCGACGGCGTGCCGGCCGCCCAGGAAGAATTCGAACGTCTCGATGGTCTCCCACGCCTCGTCCGCGCCGGCGAAGTCGGGCTCGTCCGCCTCGACGACCGCTCCGAGGCCGGCGAGCTGCTCGGCGAACGCCCGGTGCACGGCCCGGACGGCCGGGTCGATCGGTAGGCCGCCGGCGTCGTCGCTCCACGCGACGCGCAGCCCAGCGAGCTCCACCGGACGGACCGGGTGCTGCGTCATGGCGGACATCGGCCAGACGGTCTTCTCGACGGCGAGCGCCTGCATGAAGCGCGCCGCGTCGGCGGAGTCACGTGCCATCGGGCCGGTGACCCCGTGCGGCGTCCAGGCGTTGCCGGTCCGGCCACTCGGCACACGGCCGGGGGTCGGCCGCACCCCGACGACGTTGCAGAACGCGGCCGGGTAGCGCAGGCTCCCGCCGCTGTCGGAGCCGTCGGCGATCGGCAGCATCCGCCCGGCCAGGGCCGATGCGGCACCACCGCTGGACCCGCCCGCGTGCCGCGAGGTGTCCCACGGGTTCACGGTCGTGCCGAACACCGGGTTGAAGGTCAGGACGCCCTGGCCCATCTCCGGCGTGTTCGTCTTGCCGATGATGAGTGCGCCGGCGTCGCGGAGCAGGGTCGCCAGGACACTGTCGTGCTCGGCGGGTCGCGCGTCGGCGAACGCCGCGGAGCCGTTCGTGGTCGGCAGGCCGGCGACGTCCATCAGGTCCTTCACCGCGGTGGGCAGGCCGTGCAGGAGCGGCAGTGGTTCGCCCGCGGCGCGGGCCTCGGCGGTGCGGCGGTCGGCGGCTTCTGCCGCGGCCAACGAGACCGAGTCCGGCTGCTGGGAGACGACGGCCTGGAGGCGCGGGTTGCGTTCCTCGATCCGGTCCAGGTGGGCGCGCATCACCTCCACCGCCGACACCTCGCGGTTCGCGACGGCGTCGGCCAGGCGGACGGCGGACCAGTCGGCCAGGTGCGCCGGGGTCTGCTCGGGCGCGGGCATCAGCGGCCGCCCTCGTGGTCGTGCTGCTGCTCGGCGTGGACGTGTCCGTCGTGCGCGGCGTTGGTGTCGTGGTCGTGGTCGTGGTCGTGGCCGGCGTGGTCGTGGCCGGCGGGGTCGTGGCCGGCGCCCGGCGCGCAGTGGTCGGTCGCCGACGGCGGGACGTCGAGCGAGGGGTTCCGGTCGAAGAAGCCGTCCGGTTCGAGCCGGAACCCGATCGTGTCGACGGGCATGATCGGCCACTGCTCGGGCCGCGGGAAGTGGTGCACGCCGAGGACCGGCCAGAGCACGAGCCGCTCGTTCTCGAGGGACCGGTCCGCCTGCTGCCAGACGTGCACCCCGTCGTCACCGAGCTCGCCCTGGTTCGGGTACTCGCCGGCGATGAAGCGCTCCTCGGGGTCGAAGGCGCTCGCCCACAGGTGCTTCGCGACGAACGGGGCCTTCCGCTCGACGATGCTGCCGGGGCGGACGTGCAGCTGCGCGGTGTTCTGCACGGCCAGGCGGTAGGCCGTGCTCTCGCCGTAGCGGTTCTGCGCCGACTCGCTCTCGATGCGCCAGTGCAGCGCACGGGCCGGGTCGGTCATCCGGGCGCCGTCGGCCTCGGAACCGATCGGCGTCTCGACCGCGATGCAGGCGTTGCCGTAGGGGTTCAGGGCCTCGTCGGGCTCGGGCTCGGCGTGCACCTCGACCAGCCGGTTCAACGGCCCGTCGACGGCGGTGTCGAGGCGGACGGCGAAGTAGTGCTGGTGTGTCGGGGCCTGCACGTTCGGCGCCACCATCCGGCCGTACCGCGGGGTCTCGCCGTCGGCGATGCCGGACACCGACATCAGGCCGGTGAGCTTGACCTCGAGCTCGACGGAGCCGTCCTGGTACAGCGACCAGTAGAAGCCGTAGTCGTAGTTCGCCACGGTCGCGAAGCTCGAGATCACGAGTCGGCGGCTGCGACGGACCTCGGCGCTGCCGGTGCGGGTGTTCACGTGCTTCCAGAGGATCGAGTCGTCCTCCTCGTGCAGGCAGATGCCGTTGACGATCGTCTGCGGTTCGCCGTGGCCGTCCAGGAAGTCGACGTCGAAGTACCGGATCTCCCCCAGGCAGTCGCAGCCGAGCTCCAGGCTCGCGGTCAGCGGGCCGGCGCCGTACTCGCCCCAGTCGAAGAAGTTCTTCCGGTACGCGGTCGGGTCGCTGTCCAGGTACGGCACGTACATCTCGTTGACGGCCGCACGGTGCAGCACCGGTCGCTCGACGTCGCCGTCACGGTAGGACAGGTCGTGCAGCACGAGCCCCTCGCGGTGCGAGAAGCCGACGCGGAACGTCCAGTTCTGCCAGCGGACCTCGTGCCCGTCGATCGTGAAGCCGGGTCCGTTCGGCTGGACGATGTCGAGCGCGGAGACCTCGCGGTCGGGACCCCACGTGCCGGAGGTGTACGTGCCGGTCTCGCTCGCCATCGGGATGACGCCGTGGTCCTCGATCCGGATGACCTCGAGGGTGTCCAGGTCGAGGATCGGGACGAGCCCGGCGACGGGTCGTGCGTAGCCGTTGTCCTCGGGGAACTCGCGGTACCAGACGGTGCCCCAGCTCAGGCGGCGGTCGGCGAGGTCCTCGGGGACGAAGCCGGTGATCGACTCCGGGTCGACCCAGACGAGCGACGTGTCGGTGATCCCGCGCTTCGCGAGCGCCTCGATGATGAGCGGCGACTTCCGAGCAGCCTGCGCGATGAGGCGCGCCTCGTCGCTCGAGACGCCGGGGCGACGGTGGTCGACGTCGGTCCAGAGCTCGACGATCGCGGGCGAGTCCGGGCCCGCGGTCCAACCACGCACCTCCCACGCGGCGTGCGCGTCCGGGTCCATCACGACGAGCCGCACCGGACGTGCGCCGCCAGCGGTCGTGCCCCTGGCCTTCTCCTCGTCGAGCGCGATCCCCCAGAAGCGCGGCCGGTCCCCGATGCGCCCGGAGGCACGGACGGCGGTGACGAAGGACGCGATCTCGACGGAGGTCAGCGGATCGAGGACGTGGGTGCTGCTCATGGGCTTCCTTCTCGGGTGGATCGTGCGGTCAGTGGGCGTCGAGGACGACGGCGCGGCCGTCCGCGCGGGGGTCGCTCGCGGCGTCGAGGTGCCCGTCGGCGTGCAGCCGGACGGTCTGGACGTGTCCGGCCTCGTCGACGGGGCCGTCGGTGCGGGCGACCGGCAGGCCGAGGGCTTCGGCTGCGGAGATCGCGTCCTCGGAGCCGGGTTCGGCGACGAGTGTCATCACCTCGTGCCCGAGGTCACGCGCACCGATCACGAACCGCGGTCGGCCGAGGACCTCGTCGGGGTCGCTGCCGGCGGCGACCAGGTCACGGGCGAGCTGCGCGAGGATCCACGGCTGGGCGCTGCCGCCCTGGCAGCCGAGGCCCAGCACCAGGTCGTCCGTCTCGGCGATCACCGGCAACAGGGTGTGCGGCGGTCGCAGACCCGGTCCGACGTGGGCGGGGTGGGCGGGGTCGGTGCTGAAGGCGGAGCCGCGGTTGTGCAGCACCACGCCCGTCCCCGGGTCGAGGATGCCGGAGCCGAAGAGCTGGTAGACGCTCTGGATGAGCGTGACGACGGTGCCGTCGCTGTCCGCAGCGGTCACCGCGACCGTGTCACCGAGGGCCCGACCGGCGCGGGGCAGTGCGCCGACCCGACCGGAGTCGCGTGGGTCGAGCATGGCTGCGACGTCGATCGTGCCGCCGCGGGGGTCGCCGAGTTCCGCCTGGCGGACGAGCGCGGCACGGTGCACGGCGTCGACGAGGTCGGCGGTCGCGGCGGTCGCGGTGGTCGCGGAGGTCGCGGTGCCGTGCTCGCTGCCGTCGGCGAGCGCTTCCGGCAGGATCCCGAGCAGCACGACGCCCTGCGTGGGTGGCGGCGCGACCCACCACCGGGCGCCGCCGATCGTCGTGCCGCGGGGCTCGACGAGCTCGGCGTCGTGCGCGGCGAAGTCGGCCTCGGTGTGTGCACCGCCGATTTCACGCAGCCGGGCGGTGATCGAGGCGGCGATCCGTCCCCGGTACATCGCGCGCGGGTCGGCGGCGAGTTCGGTCAGGGTCGCGGCGAGTGCCGGCTGCACGAGCGGGTCGCCCTCGGCCAGGAGCGCCCCGGTGTCGTCGGTGAACACCTCGCGCATCCCGGGGTCGGCGTGGAGCTCGTCGGTCCGGACCGCGATCGCACGGCCGAGTCCGGCGGAGACGGGGACCCCGTCGGCCGCGAGTCGTGCTGCGCGGGTCAGCGGGTCGGCGAGCCCGAGTCGGCCGCCCAGTGCGTCGATCGCCTGCCATCCCGCGACGACGCCCGGGACCGTGACGGTCTGGGCGCCCTGCCGGGGCATCCGGTCCTGCTGCGCGAGCGCCGCGACGTCGATGCCGGCCGGTGCGGCGCCGGCGGAGACCACGGCGACGACGGGCTGTCCTGGGCGACGGACGAGGGCGACGAGGTCCCCGCCGATGCTGCACTGGTGCGGGTAGACGACGGTCAGTGCGGTGGCCGCCGCGAGGGCGGCGTCGATCGCGTCCCCACCAGCCGCCACAGCCTCGGACGCAGCGTCGAGGGCGGCGGGGTGCGGTGCGGCGACGGCGACGCGTCGGGTGGAGGGTGCTGCCGGGGCGGTCATGCGGTGGTCACCATCCGTGCGGGGCTGAGGAACGCGAGGTCGGGGCGGTCGACGCCCTGCACCAGGTCGGCGACGGCCTCGCCGATCGCCGGCCCGAACTTGAAGCCGTGGCCGGAGCAGGCTGCGGCGAGGAGCACCTCGGGCTGCTCGGGCAGGGCGCCGACGACGAACCGCTTGTCCGGGGTCATCGTGTACAGGCACGCGACTGCCTGGGCACCGGCGGTGACGATGCCGGGGACGAACCCCTCGAGGAGCTCGGCCAGGTGCGCGACCTCGGCCTCGGTCGGCGGTGCGACGGGCAGGTCCGGGTCCCACACGGGTCCGGCGTCGATGCCGATCTTCGCGCCGGATCCGGCGGTCTCCGGCAGCCCGAAGACGAGCCCGTCCGGCAGGTCGACCGAGAAGCACCCGAGCGCGGGCGGCTGCGCCACGGTCTGTCCCGTCGGCGCGGTGAGCGTGACGATGCGCCAGACCTCGAAGAACGCGGCGGCCTCGGGTACCAGCTGCGACGCCCACGCGCCGCCGGCGAGCACGAGCCGTCGCGCGCGGACACTGCCGGCGTCGGTCCGGACGGTGACGACGCCGTCGTCGACCTGCCAGTCGAGCACGGTCTCGCCGTACCGCAGGTCGGCACCGGCCGCCGCGGCGGCGGACTGCGCGAACGCGAGCGCCCGCGCGGCCTCGAGCACACCCGCGTCGGGGTCGTGGACCGCGCCGTACGTCTCGGGCGGACGCAACGACGGCGCGAGCGTCTGCCAGGCTGCGCGGTCGACCGGGAGGCTCGCCCCACCCTGCATCGTCGGCTCGCCCCGGTGCGCGTACAGTCCACCGGTCCGGTGCAGGAAGGGCGCGCCGGCTGCGGTCCCCCAGCGGTCCCACCCGCGGTAGGCACGGTCGACGAGGTCGTTCCAGACCGGGTGCGGGTACGCGCGGCGGATCATCCGGGTGGCGCCGTGCGACGAGCCGCGCTCGTGCCCCGGTGCGAAGCGTTCCACGGCGACGACGTCGAGGCCGCGGCGCGCGAGCTCGTACGTGGCGGCGGATCCGTGGATGCCGAGTCCGAGGACGACGACGTCGTGCACGAGGGTCATGCGCGGACCTCGGCGACGACGTCCGCGATGCCGTCGAGCAGGACCCGGACGTCCTCGTCGTCGTTGTAGACGTGCGGCGAGACGCGGACGACGCTCGCCAGGCCGCGGGCGCCGAGGTCCCACTGCGCGTGGCTCGCAGGCACCGAGATCGAGTCGATGCGGCGCTGCCGGAGCCGGGCCGAGACCTCCTTGCCGGCGACGCCGTCGACCGTGAAGGTGACGATCGCGGACGGCGACGCCGACGGGTCCGTCACGGTGACGCCGTCCACGGCGGCGAGCGCCGTGCGCAGCTGGGCGCCGAGGCCGACCAGGTGCGTCTCGGTCGCCGCCGGACCGCGGTCGAGGGCCTCGCGCAGCGCGACCCCGAGGCCGAGCCGTGCGGCGACGGAGCACTCCCACGTCTCGAGCTGTCGCGCGGTGCCGTCCATTGTCCACTCATCTTCGCCGGTCCAGACGGCGCCGCGGACATCCGGGGCCCACGCGCCGACGCCCTCGAGCGTGCCGCGGCGCAGGTAGGCGAGCCCGGTGCCCCGCGGTCCGCGCAGGAACTTCCGGCCGGTGGTGACGAGGGCGTCGCAGTCGACCGCGCGGACGTCGATGTCGATCTGCCCGACGGACTGCGTGGCGTCGACGACGGTCAGGGCGCCGTGGCGACGGGCGACGGCGCTGATCTCAGCGATCGGTTCGACGAGACCGGACGAGGTCGGCACGTGCACCGCGCTCACGACGACACGGCCGCTCGCTCCGGCGACGGCCCGGTCCAGGGCCTCGAGGTCCATGGCACCGGTGGCGTCGCTCGGCACGATCTCGAGCCGCACGTCGTCGTGCCGCTGCATGGCCAAGAGCCGGAGCGCCTGGCTGACGTAGCTGGAGCGGGGTGCGACGACGGTGTCCCCGGCGCCGAGCCGCAGCGCGTCGAAGACGCCGCGCAGGCCGCTCGTGGCGCTGTCGAACAGGGCGATCTCGTCCGGCGCCGACCCGAGCAGGGCGGCGGCGGCGCTGTAGACGCCGGCGACCTCGTCGGCGACCTGGTTGGCGGCTTCGTACCCACCCACCCGCTGTTCCCGGCGCAGGTGGGTGACCACCGCCTCCAGGACGCCGTCGCTGACCAGGCCCGCGCCAGCCGCGTTGAAGTAGTGGCGCCCTGCGGTGCCGGCGGTGCGGGACCGCTCGGCGGCCACGTCGATCGCCGTCGCTGCCGGGGCGGCCATCGTGCCGTCCTCGAGACCGATCGTCATGTCGCGGGTCCTCCCTCGTGCGCGTCACCCCCGGACGCTGAATGGATCCCATCATAAACAGGTTGTATCCATTACCGCCACCGCCGGATACTGTTGACCCATGGAGCACTCCGCTGAAGCCCGCGCGCAGGAACTCGGACTCGTCATCCCGGACTACGCGAACCCGCCCTACGGTGGCCGGTACGGCAGCTCGCTCCGCGCGTTCCACCGCACCGGCGACCTGCTGGAGCTGAGCGGCATGACCCCGGAGTCACGGGACGGCACGATGCTGCACCCGGGTTCGGTCGGGGTCGACATCACCCTCGAGCAGGCGCAGGAAGCGGCCCGCTACACCGCGGTCAACGCCCTCGGCATGATCCGGTACGCCCTCGGCTCGCTCGACGAGGTCGCTGCGCTGTCCCGCGGGCTGTGCTTCGTCCTCTGCCCGCCCGGGTTCGAGCAGCTCAACCAGGTGTCGAACGCTGCCAGTGACCTGCTGTTCGACGTCTTCGGACCGGACGTCGGCCGGATGGGCCGCGCGTCGATCGGTGCGACCGCCCTGTCACGGAGCGCCTGCTTCGAACTCTGGCTCAGCCTGGAGTGCCGCCCCCGCCGAGCCGGGGAGTGAGACCGCTCGCCGAGGCCGGCACGCGAGGGGTCGCGTTCTGGCTCCTGGTCGTGGCGTCGACCGCCGGCTACGTCGTCAACGGTGCGAGCACCCCGGTCGTGCCGCGGCTGGCGACGGACCAGCTCGGCGCCGACCCGGCCGTCGGTGGACTGCTCGTGTCGCTCGCCGGGTTCGTGGCGATCGGCGCGATGCCCCTCGCCGGCATCCTGAGCGACCGGCTCGGTCCACGACGTGTCCTCCTCGGTGCCGGGCTGCTGGCGGCGGCCGGGCTCGGCATCGTGCTCGTCGCGCTGAGCGTCCCGAGCCTCGCGGTCAGCCGGCTCGTCTTCGGCGCCGGCAACGCGGCCACCGCCACCGCCCTGACGGCCTGGGTCGTCGCCGAGGTCCCGGTGACCCAACGCAGCCGCGCACTCGGCCTGTTCGGGCTCGCCGTCTGGATCGGCCTCGCCCTGGGCCCCGTGGTCGGCGAGAACCTGTACCAGTCGGCCGGGCACCGCGCCGTGTGGGTCGTCGCGATCGGCATCCAGCTCGCCGGACTCGGAGTGGCACTGCTCACGCGGGGCGGATCGGCTCCGGTGCACCGCTGCCCGGCACGACCGGCCGGCGCGGGTCTGGCGGCGGTGCTGCGGGCCGTCGTGCGACCGGGCGCTGCGGGGCTCGTGGCCTGGGCGGCCGAGGGCTTCATGATCGCGTTCCTCATCCAGCACCTGGTCGGGCAGGGCGTCGGTGCGCAGGGGCTGACCGGCGCGGCCAACGTCTTCACGGTCTTCGCGGCGAGCGTCGTCGGGGTGCGGCTGCTCCTGGGCGGGCTACCGGACCGGATCGGGCCCGTCCGCACGGCGCGCGGAGCCCTGGTCGTCCTCGCCGCAGGGCTCGTCGTCCTCGCGGTCGCGCGGGACTTCCCGACCGCCGCCGCCGGAGCCGTGCTGGTCGGTGCCGGCTACTCGCCGCTGTTCCCGACGCTCACGATCCTGAGCACCCGCACGCTGGACGACCGCACCCGGGCCACCGGCGTCGGCGTGTTCTCGGCGGTCACCAGCGCGGGCTACGCCGTGGGGTCACTCGTGGGCGGTGTCCTGGTGTCGGCGGTCGGCTCCGGATGGGCGCTCGTCGTGCTCGCCGCACTGCAGCTCGCCGCCGTGCCCGCACTCGGCAGGCACGACGGCGGCGGCACCGGTCGCGACCTCAGAGCGCGATGACGACGCTCTTCGACTCGCAGAACGCGCGCAGGGCCTCTTCGCCGAGGTCGCGGCCGAGCCCGGACTCGCCGACCCCGCCGAAGGACAGCGCCGGGTCGAACAGGTTGTAGGTGTTCACCCACACGGTGCCGGCGTGCAGCCGCTGGCCCATCCGGTGGGCGCGGGACAGGTCGCGGGTCCAGACCCCGGCGGCGAGGCCGTACGTCTGGTCGTTCGCGATGGCGATCGCCTCGTCCTCGTCGTCGAACGGGATGACCCCGACGACCGGCCCGAAGATCTCCTCGCGCGCGATGGTCATCGTGTTCGAGACGCCGGTGAAGAGCGTCGGCTCGACGTAGTAGCCCGGGCGCTCGGGCACGCCGCCGCCGACCGCGACCGTCGCCCCCTCGGCCTTGCCCTGCTCGATGTACCCGAGCACCTGCTGCCGCTGTTCCTCGGACACGAGCGGTCCGACGGTGATCCCGCCGTCGAGCCCGTCGCCGACGGGGACCTTCCGGACGGCGGCGACCAGGCGCTCGGTGACCTCGTCCAGGACCGACCGCTGCACGAGCAGGCGGCTGCCCGCGGTGCACATCTGGCCGGAGTGCCCGAACGACGCACGCATCGCGGTGAGCACGACGGCGTCGAGGTCGGCGTCCTCGAACACGATGTTCGGGCTCTTGCCGCCGAGCTCGAGGGTCAGGCGCTTGAAGTCCGCGCTCGCGGCGGTCATGACCTTGCGGCCGACGTCGGTGCTGCCGGTGAACGAGACCTTGTCGACACCGGGGTGCGCGGTGAGCGCGGCACCGACCCGGCCGTCGCCGGTCAGGACGTTGACGACCCCGGCGGGCACACCGGCTTCCTCGCAGATCGCCGCGACGCGGAGCATCGTGAGCGGGGTCTGCTCGGCGGGCTTGACCACGACAGTGCAGCCGGCGGCGAGCGCCGGGGCGAGCTTGAACGCACCGGTCATGATCGGGAAGTTCCAGGGCAGGATGAGCGCCGCGACGCCGACCGGTTCGAGGGTCGTGTACACGTGGTGTGCCCCGCCGTCGACGGGGACGACCGTGCCGGTCAGGCGCGAGGGGGCGCCCGCGTAGTAGCGGAACACCCGGGCCGAGGTCGCGGTGTCGGCGCGGGATCGCTCGATCGGCTTGCCGTTGTCGCGGGTCTCGAGCACGGCGAGTTCCTCGAGCCGCTCCTCGATCAGGTCCGCGACCCGGTTCAGGATGCGGCTGCGGTCGTGCGGGCTCATCCCGCTCCACCGGCGGTCCTCGTGGGCTCGGCGGGCGGCGGCCACCGCGGCGTCGACGTCGGCGGGGCCGGCCTGCGGCACCCGGGTGAGCAGCACCTCGGTGGCGGGGTCGAACACGTCGAGGAGCTCGGCGCCGTCTGGTGCGGTCCAGGTGCCGTCGACGAGGAACGGCTCGAGCGGGGCGAGGGGTGCGAGCGTGTCTCTCATGACGGTTCCTCCGTGGGACGTTGGTGCGGCGTACTGGACGCGCGGTGGGTCGTGGTGCTCGGTCAGGGGCGGTCGAGCAGTCGTGCGGGTTCGTCGACCGTGATGCGCGTGAGGACCGCATCCGGCACACCGAGTGCGCGGAGGCCGGGGACGACCCGGGCTGTCAGGTGGTCGAGGCCGTGGCCGCCGTACCGACGGAGCTGCCCCTTCGTCCAGGTGGCGTGGCCGAACACCCAGCGGGTCTCGGGTGCGGTCTCCTGCAGGGCCAGGAAGGCGTCGAGCCGTTGCGGGTCGCTGGCGTTCCGGATTCGGCCGACGTGCGAGCCCTCGTTGCCGAAGCAGAGCTCGAGCACCGCGCCGGCCTGACCGAGGTCGCGCAGGTAGGGCAGGTCGAGGAACTCGTCGACGGTCGAGAAGACGACCCGGCTCGGGTCGACCCCCTCGGCCACGACGTGCGCGAGCACCTCGAGGCCGTTCCGGGCGTCGGCGGCCAGCCGGACCACGACGGCAGCGCCGGTCGTCACCGCTGCCCGCGCCGCCGCGGTGAGGCTCCGGCGTTCCTCGAGCCCCTCGGTCGTGCCGAACGCGGTCGTCGTCCCCATCAGGCCGAGGATCCCCGCGCGGTACGTCGTCCCGGGGACGGCCTCGGTCAGGACCGTCTCGAACAACCGCTGCCGCGCATCGGTGTCCAGCTCGAGGTACCACTCCGGCAGCAGTCGCGGCAGGTAGGCCCCGTAGCCGGCGACGATCCCGACGCCGCTGGCCCGTGACAGTCCGGGCAGCCGGGCGTGGTCGGGGCCGAAGCCGAGGGAGCTCAGGTCGACCGCGAGCCCGAGGCCGCTGCTCCGCGCGGTGCGGAGCTCGTCGGCGAGCAGGTCGACGTCGTCGAGGCGCAGGTTGTCGGCCAGCGCGAGCTGACTCCACCGCAGGGCGGCTGCCAGGTCGGCGGTGACGGCGAGGCTCGGCTCCAGCGCTTCGACACCGGGTCGCTGCAGGGCGCTCGCGTCGGTCAGCAGGTGCTCGTGCATCGACACCGCACCGATCCCGGACGACTCGACGGGGCCGAGGACGGTCTGGATCACGACGTGCCTTTCGCGGTGGCGGACTTGACGGATCCAATCTACATCGGTTTGGATCCCTCTTGTCCACACGTGTCGTCGAGCTCGTCGCTCGACTCCGAACGTTTACACGCGGGCCCCTTCCGTCACGTGCCCGAAACAGCCGGGCAACGACGACGACACGGGTCCGCACGACACTGGTCGCACTACCTGTCACCCGACAGGTACTCCGCGAAAGGTCTGCAGCCATGCGCTCTCCAGAGTCACCGCTCCACGCACCGCGCGCCACGTCCAGCGTCGACCCCGTCGACACCCAGGGCCTCGCCCGACTCGGCTACGAGCAGGAACTCCACCGCGGCGTCGGCTCGTTCTCGTCCTTCGCCGCCGGGTTCTCCTTCGTCTCGATCCTGACGACCGTCTTCCAGCTGTTCGGGCTCGGTTTCGGCCTCGGCGGGGCCGCGTTCTTCTGGGCCTGGCCGCTCGTCTTCGGCGGCCAGCTGCTCGTCGCCCTGAACTTCGCGCAGCTCGCCGCCCGCTGGCCGATCTCGGGCGCGATCTTCCAGTGGTCGAGCCGTCTGGCGGGTGCGCGCTTCGGCTGGTTCACCGGCTGGACCATGATCATCGGCCAGATCCTCACCGTCGCCGTCGCGGCCATCGCGGTGCAGGCGGTCCTCCCCGCGATCTGGAACGGGTTCCAGGTCGTCGGCGGCCCCGGTGCCGACCCGTCCGTCGCATCGCCGACGGGGGCCGCGAACGCGGTGGTGCTCGGCCTCGTGATGCTCGTCGTGACGACCCTGGTGAACATCACGAGCGTCCGGCTCATGGCCCGGGTCACGAGCTTCGGCGTGCTGATCGAGATCATCGGCGTCGTCGTCCTCATCGGAGCGCTCTTCCTGCTGCCGCACCGCGCGCCCACCGTGGTGTTCTCGAACGTCGGGTACGCGAGCACCGAGCCGTACATCTGGGCGTTCCTGGCATCGTCGCTGATGGCGGCGTACGTCATGGTCGGCTTCGACTCCGCCGGCGAGCTCGCCGAGGAGACGCACAACCCCCGCCGCACGACGCCGAAGACCATCGTCCGGGCACTCACCGTCTCCGGCCTCGGTGGTGGACTGCTCATCATCGGCGCCCTCGTCGCCGCCCCGAGCCTGACCGACGGCAAGCTCGCGACGCAGGGACTGGCCTGGGTGATCACCTCGACGCTCGGTGACGTCTTCGGCCGCCTGCTGCTCTGCACCGTCGCCGTCGCCGTGTTCGCCTGCACCCTCGCCGTGCAGACCGCCGGTGCCCGCATGGTCTACTCGATGGCCCGCGAGAAGGCGCTGCCCTTCCACCGCACGCTCGCCCGGGTCTCGCCCAGGACGGGCACCCCGATCGCCGCCTCGATCGTCGTCGGGGTCGGTGCGGGACTCGCGCTCGCCGTGAACATCGGTCAGTCCGCGCTCTTCACCGCCCTGTCCAGCCTGTGCATCGCGATGCTCTACCTGGCGTACCTCGGCGTGACCGGTCCCCTGCTCGTCCAGCGCATCCGACTCCGCCGCTCGGGCTTCCCCGCCGGCGTCGACGAGGACGGCAAACCGCTGTTCACGCTCGGCCGGTGGGGCATCCCGCTCAACGCCCTGGCCGTCGCCTTCCAGATCGGCATGGCGGTCAACCTCATCTGGCCGCGCCCGGAGATCTACGACCTGACCGGCAACTCGTGGTGGCTGCAGTACAGCGCGCTGCTGTTCATCGGGGCCGTCCTGCTCGTGGGCTGGGCGTGGTCAGCTTGGCGGCACCGCACGCACGGACCGATCACGCTCGCCGAGGTCCCGTCCACCGCCTCCGTCCCCGCCGTCACCGCACCTGCCGCCGCCGCTGCGACCGTCGAAGCCTGATCGAAGGAACCCCATGCGCGACCTCCACCAGACCGACAGCGTCCTCGCCTCGCGTTCCGATGCGCGCGCGCAGGCCGGGACGCAGTCCGAGTACATGCCGTACCTGCCGGCGTCGACGTCCCCGTTCGCACCGGAGGGCGTCGACCCCGCGCAGTTGGTGTGGGCCGAGACCGTCGCACCTGGTGGGTACACGCACAAGGTCCTGGCCAGGGGCTCGCGGCTGCGGTTCGACGACCCGACGGGCGAGGCGTGCGCCAACCTGCTGGTGTTCAACGTCCTCGAGCCGTGGGAGCGGTTGAACGTCGCCGACACCCAGAAGATCCCGTGGCAGGCCTACCTCGGTGCCGGCACGCCGCTGCTCAGCGGCGACGGCCGTGTCCTGGCGACGGTGGTCGAGGACACGTCCGGGCACCACGACGCCTTCTGCGGCACTTCCACCGACGCCTGGAACGAGGCGAAGTACGGCGGCGCGGCGCCCGAGGGTCCGACGCCGAGCGGCCGGTCGCTGTTCACGAAGGCAGCGGCGAAGCACGGGCTGACGAAGCGTGACCTGCCGCCGAGCATCTCGTTCTTCCAGGGCGTCCGGATCGACGACGAGGGGGCGATGACCTTCACCGGTTCGGCCGGTGCCGGGCACCACGTCACCCTCGTCGCCGAGCTGCCGCTGCTCGTGCTCGTCGCGAACGTCGCGCACCCGATCGACCCGCGGCCGGACTACACCGTCGGCCCGCTCCGGGTGCACGCCTGGCGGGGTGCGCCGACGACCGACGCGGACGAGCGGTTCACGGCGACGCCGGAACTCACCCGCGCCTACCTGAACTCGATCGACCACGCGGAAGCCCGAGGCCTCTGATGACCGACACGACCACCCACGCCCCGACCGGCCGCCCGCACTCCACCGTCCCGGTCGGCGCCGTCCACGCCCCCGACGTCGCCCTGGACTGGAGCGAGTCCCTCGTCCCCGGACAGGTCGTCCGCGACGACCGGGTCGAGCCCCTCGCCCCGTGGTCCGCCGTGGTCCGTGCCGGCGAGGTCCTCACCATCGTCGACGTCGGCGGCAACCAGAGCGCCGACTGCCTGGTCTACGACGCGCACGACCCCGACGAGCGCTACAGCGTCCCGGACACCCTCGCGGCCCAGGGGAACGCATACGTCCGCACGGGCACCGTGCTGATGTCGAACGAGGGCCGCCCGCTGATGACGGTCGTCGCGAACGAGATCGACCGGCAGGACACCATCGGCGGCGCCTGCTCGAAGGAGTCGAACACGCTGCGGTACGGCCACCACACCCAGTATCAGCACGGCTGCCGCGAGAACTTCCTGGCGGAGGCCGGCCGGCACGGGCTCGGCGCCCGGGACATCGTCTCGAACCTGAACTGGTTCATGAACGTCCCGGTCGAAGCCGACGGTGCCCTCGGGATCGTCGACGGCATGAGCGCCCCGGGCAAGCGGGTCGCCGTCCGGGCCGAGCGCGACGTGCTCGTGATCGTGTCGAACTGCCCCCAGATGAACAACCCCTGCAACGACTTCTCCTGCACCCCGCTGCGCATGATCGTGGTCCAGCCGTGACCGCCGCGCCCGACCCCACCGGGACCGACACCGTGACCCTGAGCCAGAACACCGTCCTCGTCGCCAACCGCGGTGAGATCGCCCGCCGGGTGATCCGGTCCGCCAAGGCCCTCGGCATGCGCACCGTCGCCGTCTACTCGGACGCCGACCGGGCAGCTCCCCACGTCCGCGAAGCCGACGTCGCCGTCCGCCTCGGCCCGGCACCCGCCCGCGACTCGTACCTGCGCATCGACGCCGTCGTGCAGGCGGCGAAGGACACCGGCGCCGGACTCGTCCACCCCGGCTACGGCTTCCTGTCCGAGAACACCGAGTTCGCGCGGGCCTGCGACGAGGCCGGCATCCGCTTCGTCGGTCCGACCGCCGACCAGATCGTCCGGTTCGGCGCGAAGCACACCGCCCGCGAGCTCGCCGCCGCAGCCGGGGTCCCGATGCTCGCCGGCACGGGGCTGCTCGCGAGCGTCGAGGACGCCGTCGACCAGGCCGAGCGCATCGGCCTGCCCGTCATGCTCAAGGCCACGGGTGGCGGCGGCGGGATCGGCATGCAGGCGTGCGCGACCCTCGACGAGGTCCGCGAGGCGTACACGAGCGTCGTCCGCCTGGCCACGGCGAACTTCGGGTCCGCCGGCATCTTCCTCGAGCGCCTGGTCCGACCGGCACGGCACGTCGAGGTCCAGCTCTTCGGCGACGGGAACGGCCGCGTCGCGGTGATCGGCGACCGGGACTGCTCCCTGCAGCGCCGCAACCAGAAGGTCATCGAGGAGTCCCCCGCACCGGCGCTCCCCGAGCACGTCCGGACCGAGCTGCACGAGTCCGCCCGGCGCCTGGCCGCGAGCGTCGGGTACCGCAGCGCCGGCACCGTCGAGTTCGTGTACGACCCGGTCCGCGAAGAAGCGTCGTTCCTCGAGGTCAACACCCGCCTGCAGGTCGAGCACCCGGTGACGGAAGAGGTCTTCGGGGTCGACCTCGTCGAACTCATGCTCCGCCTGGCCCGCGACGGCGCCGCCGGCATCGACGACGACGTCTTCGACCGCACCTGGACCCCGACCGGCCACGCCGTCGAAGCCCGCGTCTACGCCGAGGACCCGGCGAAGGGCTCGCTGCCCTCCAGCGGTCTCGTCACCCAGGCGGTGTTCCCGAGCGCGACGACCGCGACCGGCGAGCCCACCGGCATCCGCGTCGACGGCTGGGTCGAGACCGGCTCCGAGGTGTCCGCCTTCTACGACCCGATGCTCGCGAAGGTCATCGCCACCGGCGAGACCCGCGACGACGCGCTCGACCGGTTGCGCGACGGCCTCGCCGACACCCGGATCGACGGCATCGTGACGAACACCGGCCTGCTCCGCACCCTGACGGACGACCTCGAGCTCCGGACCGCCACGCACTCGACCTCGACGCTCGACGAGACCGAGGGCCCGGACCCGCGCATCGACGTCGTCGCCCCTGGCACGATGACGATGATCCAGGACCTGCCCGGCCGGGTCGGGTACTGGCAGGTCGGTGTCCCGCCGAGCGGCCCGTTCGACTCCGCGTCCTTCGCCGAGGCGAACCGTGCCGTGGGCAACCCCGACGGCGCCCCCGCACTGGAGATCACCGCGACGGGTCCGACCCTGCGCTTCTCGACCGCCGGCGTCATCGCGATCACCGGCGCACCCGTGCCCACGACCCTCGACGGCGAACCCGTCGCGGCGTGGGAGCCGATCGAGGTCGGGGCCGGACAGACCCTGGCGATCGGCACGGCCCCCGGGCCGGGGCTCCGGTCCTACCTGGCCGTCCGCGGCGGGTTCGACGTCCCCACCTACCTCGGCTCGGCGGCGACCTTCACGCTCGGCGGTTTCGGTGGGCACGCCGGCCGGGCGCTGCTCGCCGGCGACGTCCTGCGCCCCGGCTCACCGGACTCCGACCCCGCGCACCCGGCGTTCCCCGCCGGCACCCGCCTGGGCCTGGTCGGCGGTCCGACCCCGGCCGACCGGCGTACCGCGCTGACCGACACGTGGGAGATCGGCGTCACCGAGGGCCCGCACGCGGCACCGGACTTCTTCACCCGCGCCGACCTCGACGTCTTCTACGCCACCGACTACGGCGTGCACCACAACTCGGCACGCACCGGCATCCGGCTCATCGGGCCCCGACCCGAGTGGGCGCGGACGGACGGCGGCGAGGCCGGTCTGCACCCGTCGAACATCCACGACACCCCGTACGCGGTCGGCGCCATCGACTTCACCGGGGACACACCGATCATCCTGGGGCCGGACGGCCCGTCGCTCGGTGGTTTCGTCTGCCCCGCCGTGGTCGCCAGCGGCGACCTGTGGAAGCTGGGCCAGCTCCGACCAGGTGACACGGTCCGGTTCGTCCCCGTCCGCGAAGCCGACGCCGCCGCGCTCGACGCGCACCGGGCCTCCAGGACCGTCCCCCGCACCGGAGGCGACGGCGACGACGGGGTGATCGCCCGCCTGGACGCGACCGACGCACGACCGAGCGTCGCGTACCGACGCGACGGCGACGACAACGTGCTCGTCGAGTACGGCGACATGACCCTCGACATCGCACTCCGGATGCGCGTGCACGCGCTCATGACGAAGCTGCAGGAGCACACGCCGAAGGGGATCCTCGACATCACGCCGGGCATCCGCTCGCTGCAGGTGCACACCGACGCGTCCGTGCTCAAGGCGCGCGACGTCGCCGGGCTGCTCCGCGAGCTCGAGGACGAGATCCCGCCGACCGACCAACTCGTCGTGCCCTCGCGCACCGTGAAGCTGCCGCTCTCGTGGGACGACCCCGCCACCCGCCTGGCGATCGAGCGGTACATGAACGGCGTCCGGAACGACGCCCCGTGGACACCCTGGAACATCGAGTTCATCCGGCGCATCAACGGGCTCGAGAGCGTCGACGACGTCTTCCGCACCGTCTTCGACGCGAGCTACCTCGTGCTCGGGCTCGGCGACGTGTACCTGGGCGCCCCGGTCGCGACGCCGCTCGACCCCCGGCACCGGCTCGTCACGACGAAGTACAACCCGGCCCGCACCTGGACGGCCGAGAACTCCGTCGGCATCGGCGGCGCGTACCTCTGCATCTACGGCATGGAGGGACCAGGCGGTTACCAGTTCGTCGGCCGCACCGTGCAGATCTGGAACCGGTTCCGCCGCGGCGGACTGTTCCAGGAGAACCCGTGGGCGCTGCGGTTCTTCGACCGGATCGAGTGGTACCCCGTCGGCGCCGACGAGCTGCTCGAACTGCGGGCCGAGACCGACGCCGGGCGCGGGTCGTTCGAGACCGTCGAGGGTGAGTTCTCGATCGCGTCGTACAACCGGTTCCTCACCGAGAACGCCGGCTCGATCGCGGACTTCCGAGCGCAGCAGGCCCGGGCGTTCGGCGAGGAGAAGGAGCGCTGGCGCGCCTCCGGCGAGTTCGACGTGCGGGACGAACCGGCCGCCGTCGTGGCGGACGCCGTGACCGTGCCGGAGGGATCGACCGCCGTGTACGCACCCTTCACCTCGACGGTGTGGCAGGTGGACGTCCGGCCGGGCGACCGGGTGGACGAAGGACAGAAGTTGTTGGCAGTGGAGGCGATGAAGATGGAGTCGATGGTGCACGCACCGGTACGGGGACACGTGTTGGAGGTCTACATCAAGCCGGGCGACCAGGTCGCACCGGGGCAGGTCCTCGCCGCGATCGGAGCGGCAGCGTGAGCGCGGCCGTGGCTACTGCGGCGAGCGCCGCGACGAGCGCTGCGGCGAGCGCGGCCAGCGCCGCCAGCGCCGCCACCGCCGCGGACCGCGTCCGCGACGCCTTCGCCCGCATCGACGCCGTCGACCGACCCGAGGTCTGGATCACCCTGCGCGACCGCGAGTCGGTCTTGCGGGAGGTCGAAGCCGTCGACCCGACCCTCCCCCTCGCCGGACTCCTGTTCGCCGTCAAGGACAACATCGACGTCGCGGGCCTGCCCACCACCGCAGCCGCCCGCTCCTACGCCTACGACCCCGCCACCGACGCGACCGCCGTCGCCCGACTCCGCGCCGCCGGAGCCGTCGTGGTCGGCAAGACCAACCTCGACCAGTTCGCGACGGGACTCGTCGGCACCCGCTCCCCCTTCGGCGCCGTCCGGAACGCCTGGGACCCGACCCGCATCTCCGGCGGCTCGTCGAGCGGCTCCGCCACCGCGGTCGCCCTCGGCATCGTCGACTTCGCGCTCGGCACCGACACCGCCGGCTCCGGTCGCGTCCCGGCAGCGCTCGGCAACCTGGTCGGCGTGAAGCCGACGAAGGGGCTCGTCCCGAACACCGGGGTCGTCCCCGCCTGCCGCTCGCAGGACTGCGTCACGGTCTTCGCCCGGTCGCTCGACCTCGCCCGCACCGCGGCCGAGCTGATGGCCGGCCCGGACGACGTCGACCCGCTCGGCCGCGTCGACCTCGCCCTCGCCGACCTGCCGGCCGTCCCACGCATCGCCGTCCCGCTGCCGTCGCAGCTCGAGGGCCTCGCCCCCGGCTGGGCCGACGCGTTCGCCGCGGCCGTCGACCGGTTCCGCGCCCTCGGTCACGAGGTCGTCGAGGTCGACATCGCACCCCTGCTCGACGCCGCCTCGCTGCTCTACGACGGCGCGTTCGTCGCCGAGCGGTACGCCGCCGTCGGCGCACACGTCGAGGCACACCGCGACCAGGTCGGCGACGACCTCGACCCGTCCGTCGCGACGATCGTGCTCGGCGGAGCCCGCCCGAGCGCCGCGGACCTGTTCGCCGACCAGGAACGACTCGACGTCCTCGGTGCCGTCGGACGCGCAGCCCTCGCCGGCACCACCGCGCTCCTCACCCCCACCACGACGTGGCACCCGACCCTCGAGCAGGTCGCGGCCGACCCGATCGGCGCGAACAGCCGGATGGGCCGGTACACGAACTTCGCGAACCTGCTCGACATGGCCTCGCTCGCCGTGCCCGCCGGCTTCGTCGACGGCCTGCCGTTCGGCGTGATGCTCACCGGTCCGGCGTTCACCGACCGGCGGCTCGCGGCGCTCGGCGCCGCGTTCCTCGCCCCCACCGTCGACCTGTTGGTCGTCGGAGCGCACCTCCGCGACCAGCCGCTGAACGGACAGCTGGTCGCGTCCGGCGGATCGTTCGTCCGGGAGGCCCGCACCGCGTCCGACTACCGGCTGTACGCCCTCGACACGGTGCCGCCCAAGCCCGGGCTGGTCCGCGTGGGACCGGTCGCGTCCGGCGGCGCGGGTGTCTCGTCGCCATCCGGCATCGCGGGTGAGGTCTGGCGCCTGCCCGCCGCCGGCTTCGGCACCTTCGTGGCCGCCCTGCCGGCACCGATGGCCATCGGCACGGTCGCGCTCGACGACGGCACCGACGTCACCGGCTTCCTGGTCGAGCCCTTCGCGGTCGAGGGCGCCGCGGACATCACCCACCTCGGCGGGTGGCGCGCCTACCGGGAGCAGTCGTGACGGACGCCGGCTGTCAGGATGGGGCCATGTCCTCCGACGACCGGCCCGCACGCCCCGGCCGTCCGAGGGCCGTCCCGAACGCCGACTCGGTGCTCAGCCCCCGCGACCAGATCCTCGACGCCGCGGCTGCCCTGTTCGTCGAGAACGGCATCAGCGCCACCTCGACCCGAGCCATCGCGGAGCGGGTCGGCATCCGCCAGGCCTCGCTGTACTACCACTTCGCCGGCAAGGACGACATGCTCGTCGAGCTCCTGACGACCTCGGTCCGGCCGAGCCTCGAGCTGGTCCGCGGCCTCGAACAGCTCGTGCCGGAGACGGCCTCGGCAGCCGGTGCCCTCGCCGCACTGGTCGTCGCCGACGTGGACACCCTCGCCCGCACGCCGCACAACATCGGCACGCTGTACCTGCTGCCCGAGGTGCAGGGCGAGCGCTACGACGGGTTCCGCGCCGAACGGGTCGAGCTGCAGGACACCTACGGTCGGCTCGGGTCACTCGCCGCCGATCCCGACGTCGCCGCGTCGGTGACCCAGCAGCGGCTCGGCGTGGTCCTCATCCAGCTGGCCGAGACCGTCATCCAGCTCCGCCGTTCCGGCCCCGTGCAGGACGCCGACCGCGACGCCATCGTCGCGACCTGCCTGCGGGCCTGCGGCCTCGACACCGCCGCCGTCGCCGCTGCCCGGCGCGAGGCCGAGGCGCTGCTCGCCACCGTCGCGGTCTGAACCCTGCTGTCCCTCACCGCTCAAGGACCTTCCATGACTGCGCTCTCCCCCGCCCGGCACCGCCCGCTCGCCGATGCCCTGCTCCCCCGCACCGCGGTCGTCAGCACCGCACTCGTCCTCGGCGGCGCGCTGCTCACCGCCGGCGCCGCGCAGGTGTCCGTCCCGCTCTGGCCCGTCCCGATCACCGGGCAGACCCTGGCCGTCCTGCTGGTCGGCAGCGCCCTCGGTGCGCGGCGTGGTGCCATGTCGATGCTCGTCTACGCGCTGCTCGGCGTCGTCGGTCTGCCGGTCTTCGCGGCCGGCTCGGCCGGTGTCGGCGTGCTCGTCGGCCCCTCCGGCGGATACGTCGTCGGCTTCGTCGCTGCAGCCGCCCTCGTCGGCTGGATCGCCGAGCGCTTCGGCGACCGTCCACTGCGGAACGCCGCGCTGTCCTTCACACTCGGCACCGTCGTGACCTTCGCCGCGGGCATGGGGTGGCTCGCGGTGTCGCTCGGACTGGACCTGCAGCAGACCCTGGAGTACGGGCTCTACCCGTTCGTGATCGGCGGCGCGGTGAAGGCGCTCGTCGGTGCGGGTGTCATCTCTCTCGGGTGGACCGCGGCGGTCCGCTCCGCCACTCGCCGGTGAGCACTCCGTCAGGACTTCGGCTCCGGGCGTAGGGGTTCCGTCAGGGAGCCTTCCGCACCGTGTGGGCGCGCGCGAACGTGTGATCGTGACACTGACTGCGATCATGCCGACGCTCCGCGACGTGAATATCGCCGTGGCGTCGGTCATCCGCGTCCGGCGGCCGGGCACCGGTGTCGTGCTGCTGGAACTGGACGCGGTCCTGCCGACCTGCGCCGTGCTCGAGCAGGTGCGCCTGATCGGACGGAGGAGCACCGCTCCCCTCGCCACGATGGACGTCGTCACCAGAGGTGACGGTCAGGACGACGGTCGGTTCCAGCTCCTCCCGGCTCCGTTGCCCGCCGACGTCCGTGAAGGCGACCTCGTCTGCTTCCCCTGCCTGGCGTCCGTCCGGCACCGCGATGTCGTCGAGCCGGTCCGCGCCGAACCCGCACCAGCCAAGCGGTGACCAGCGTGCTGCCGGTCCGCGGCCGGCTGCTCGACGGGACCCACCTGTGGGGCCGGTACACGATCCGGCCCGTGGGCCGGACGATGTGGAGCTCGCGGACCCTCGTCGTGTTCCCGCCGGGCACGAACGCCGGCGAGCGCCTGCTGCTCCAGGCCTGGCACGTCTGGCCGGCCGTCGGGGCACTCATCGCCCTCGTCGCGCTGGTGCCGTCCGTCTCGATGCCCGCGAGCGGGACGACCACTGCGCTCGTGTCGTACGGCGGTGGCTTCGTGGGCCTCGCCCGCACGACCCGTCGGCTACGACCACGGGTGCGGTCCGTCACCGTGACGACGTTCCTGGGCGACGGCCGCCCCGAGGTCCACGGCGACGAACGCCGTCCCTCGCGCTGACGACCGATCAGGTGCCCGTCGCGCTGCCGCCCGGTGCCGCGGCAGGATTCGACCGCTACGACAAGTCGAGGCGGCGCAGCACGTACCCGTCGGGCACCGTGCCGCTGTCGCCGAAGTAGTGGAAGAAGATCTCAGTCGCCTCGTCGGCGTCGAACACCTCAGCCGGATGAACCGGGTGGTCGGTGCCCGCGACATTGACCACGTCAGTCAGCGCTTCGTCGAGGTCGTGCGCTCGGCCGATGACGTAGTGGCGAAGCTCGCCGTTCTCGACACGCTGGATCTCGACGCTCATGCGGTCGGCGCTGCCGCCGGCCTGGATGTACCGACTGTCCCAGTCGGCGTCCGAGTAGCCGGGCGCGTCGGGCCAACCCGCGCTGTCCGGAACGAACCACAGCTGGTACGCCCAGGCCTCGCCGTTGTCGAGTTGGCCGAGGTTGAAGCGGATCTGGTCCCGGTAGGGCCGGAAGCTGTCCGTCAGCCGCATGCCGAACTCGGAGTTGGTGGTCATGACGAACATCGGTCTCAGGGTACTTTCTGCTCGATGACCTCGGTGATCTTGATGATCTTGCCGTTGAGGGTCGCGATGGCTGGGTTGTCGGGGCTGACAGCGGTGTCGAACGCCCGTTGCGCGGCGGTCCGGCTCGCGGTACCGCTCTTGATCTCGATGCCGGCGTAGGTGCCGTCGGGCTTCTTCACCAGGCCATCGTAGATGCGGCCGTTGCGTACCCCGTCGACGCTGGCCTTGACCTTGGTGGTGTCGACTTCGGCGCCGAGCTTCTTGCCGACTTCCTGGAGCCCTTGGGCTTCCTTCTGCGCGGCGTCGACACGAGCCTTGTCGCTGTTCTCGGACCGGTATGTGCCGTCCTTGCTCCGACCGGGGCAACATCGACCGGGCCGTCCGCCGCGGCGAGCAGCTTCACGAGCTTCTCGGTCAGAGGACTTCGACGCCACGAGTGCGGAACGAGCCGCCGAACATGGGCCAGTCAGCGTCGACGAAGCAGAGCGCGCCGGTCACGGGGACGGCGCCCACCTGCTGACCGAACACGTCATTGACGAGCGACACCTGACGGAGCACCCCGTCGACGAGCTTCGTGCGGTCGCCACCGACGATGAGCTTCTCGACGCGGGGTCGGACCAGCCCGCCCTCGACGCGCAGCTCGGGCCGCTTGTCCTGGTACGAGAAGCTCAGCTACCGGCGTAACCAGGCGGGTAAACCGCAAGAACCCCAGAGTTCCGTAATGACGGGGCTCTGGGGCTCTTGATCTTGGCGGTACCGGTGGGATTTGAACCCACGGTGGAGTTGCCCCCACACATGTTTTCGAGACATGATCCTTCGGCCGCTCGGACACGGTACCGGGAGAGAGTTTACACGATCCGGGAGGCCCGTCACGCCACCCGAGATCGCCTCCCCCTCCACAGGCGGTCACCCCCAGGGCTCTTCCCACACCCACAGGCGACCCAGGTCGCGGACTCGACGAGCGGGCGTACCGTCCTCGGCATGAAGTCCCGCACGCTCATCGCACTCCTGACGTCCGTCCTCGGGGGCCTCGGCGTCGTCGGCGCCGCGGCCGTCGGTGCCCGCGCCGGCGTCAAGGGCCAACGCGCCGCCGCACAACGCGTGGTCGACATGCTGCCGATCCACGCCGATTGGTGGCACGAGCGGCAGCAGCACGAGGGACAGCTCCTGTACGTGGCGATCGGCGACTCGGCAGCACAGGGGGTCGGCGCGACGGCACCCTCCCGTGGGTACGTCGGGCTGCTCGCACGTCGGATCCGGCACCGCTCGCACGAGTCGGTGCGGGTGGTGAACCTCAGCGTCTCGGGCTCGACGACCTGGGGTGCGAAGCGGGATCAGCTACCGAAGCTGCGGCACTACGCGCCCGACATCTGCACGGTCTCGATCGGGGCGAACGACATCGCCGACTTCGACCCGGACAAGTTCGAGCGCAACATCCGGGCGATCTACGGCGCGGTCCCGTCGCACGCCGTGGTGGCGGAGCTGCCGTGCATGTTCGTGCCGGACCGTGAGCGCAAGGTCGCCGTGGCGAACGAGATCGTGCACCGGGTAGCCGACGAGTTCGGCCTCACGGTGGCACCGCTGCACACCATCACGAAGCGGGTGGGTCTGCGGCGGACGTTCTTCAACAGCTACGGCGACCTGTTCCACCCGAACGACCGTGGCTACGAGATCTGGGCGAGCGCCTTCGAACCCGCGGTCGACGCCCGGGTGGACACGGTCGCCGCGATCCGGCACTACCTGTCCGTGCGCGAGGCCGAGACGCTCGGGCGTGAAGCCGGGGCCGTGGCGAACGCCCGCGCGGAGCAGGACACCGACGGCGCCGAGGCGCTGGACCACGCGTCACGACCGGGCCCGGTGGGACGGCTCCGGAACCGCATGACCGGTTCGATCGCCCTGCCCGACGAGCCGGTGCACCGCTCCGGCGATGTCGGCGGCACGGCCTAGCCTCGACGACATGGCGCGCCCGCAATCCCTCTACCGCTGCACCGAGTGCGGCTGGACCAGCGTCAAGTGGGTCGGCCGGTGCGGCGAGTGCCAGACGTGGGGCTCGGTCGAGGACTCGTCCGCTGCCTCCGCGAGCACGCGCGGCACCGCAGCCGTGGCGGTCACGGGCGCCCGGGCGGCACGTCCGATCACCGAAGCCCGTGGCACCTCGGTGCAGCGCTGGCAGACCGGCATCGGCGAGTTCGACCGCGTCCTGGGCGGCGGGGTCGTCCCCGGCGCTGCCGTCCTGCTCTCCGGTGAGCCCGGTGTCGGCAAGTCCACCCTGCTGCTCGAGGTCGCCTCGCGCGCCGCGGCGTCGGGCAAGCGCGTGCTCTACGTCAGCGCGGAAGAGTCCGTCGACCAGGTCCGGCTCCGCGCCGAGCGCACCGGAGCGATGCACGACGACCTCTACCTGGCGAGCGAGGTGGACCTCGGTGTCATCATCGGCCAGATCGACCAGGTCCAGCCCGACCTGCTCATCGCGGACTCCGTGCAGACCATCTCGTCCAGCTCGATCGACGGCATCGCCGGTGGCACCTCCCAGGTGCGAGAGGTCGCGTCGACCCTGATCCGCATCGCGAAGGACCGGGCTCTCCCCGTCCTCATCGTCGGGCACGTCACGAAGGACGGCACCATCGCGGGTCCTCGTCTGCTCGAGCACCTGGTCGACGTCGTCTGCCACTTCGAGGGCGACCGACAGACCGCGCTGCGCTTCGTCCGCGCCCTGAAGAACCGGTTCGGCCCGACGGACGAGGTCGGCTGCTTCGACATGGGCGGCGACGGCATCCACGAGGTCCCCGACCCCAGCGGGCTCTTCATGTCGAAGAACGCGACACCGGTGTCCGGCACCTGCGTCACCGTGGCGCTCGAGGGGCGTCGCGCGCTCCCGGTCGAGGTGCAGGCCCTCATCGTCCCGAGTTCGGCGCCGCAGCCACGCCGGGTCGTGAACGGCGTCGACGCTTCACGGGTGGCGATGCTGCTCGCGGTGCTCGAACGGCGTGCCGGGCTGAAGCTCTCCGATGCGGACGTCTACGTGTCGACGGTCGGCGGTATGAAGTTGACCGAGCCGGGGGCCGACCTCGCGATCGCCCTGGCACTGGCGAGTGCGGCACGCGATCGTCCGTACCCGCACACGCTCGCGGCGGTGGGCGAGATCAGCCTCGCCGGCGAGATCCGACCGGCCACGGGGACGAAGCAGCGGGTGAGCGAGGCATCACGGCTCGGGTTCACCACCGTCCTCGGGGCGGACTCCGGTCACCTGCGCGAAGCGCTCCGGGTGGCGTTCTCCATGACGCAGTCGGCACGCGAGCGCGAACTCGACCGCGCCTTCTGACGAGCAGGACGACCGGCAACCGACTCGACGGTGAGTACCTAGGCGCGCAATGCGGCCAAGAGGTCCTCGGGCGTCGCCTGCATCGTGTGCGGCCCCGCGATGTCGAAGAACACGCCCTCGAGCATGTCCAGGTGGGCCGCCAGGAACTCTTCGAGCCGCGGCCCGTCGTAGACCATGACCTGCCGGATCTTCTCGTCCGGCACCATCGCCGTGTAGGCGTCGGCGGACGAGAACAGCAGCAGGATGCGCTTGTCCGAGCCCTCGCGGCCGAACACCCGCACCTGCATGTCCTTCTTGCCGGTCACGAGCCGGGGGACGATCACGATGTCGTTGCGCAGCGCGAACGCCACCGCAGCCACGTCCTGCTTCGCGAGGGCTTCCTCGAGCTGCTCGCTCCGGAAGCGCTGTTCCTTGTCTGCCATCTGATCAATTTCATCAGATTTCGCCGTTCTGCGGCTCCCACCTAGCCGATCGGGCCTGAGCACGCTAGCCTGGTGAAACCGCTTCGGCGGCGCTCAACGTCCGGGCGAGGTGGTTTGCCCCTCAACTCGGGCTACCAGGGTCACTGGCTTCGGCCTGACCCCGAACCCGTCCCGCCGGCACCTGCCCGCGTGGCGCATCACCCCCGTCGACGTACGTCGGGGCTCCGCAGGTGCGATCGCACCATGGCGGAAGCAAGAAAGCTAAGGAAACGCCATCATGGCATCTACCGGTACCGTCAAGTGGTTCAACAACGAAAAGGGCTTCGGCTTCATCGCCCCGGACGACGGAAGCGCTGACGTCTTCGCGCACTTCTCCGCGATTGCTGGCAACGGCTACAAGTCGCTCGAGGAGAACCAGAAGGTGGAGTTCGACATCACCGAGGGTCGCAAGGGCCCGCAGGCGGAGAACATCACCGTCCTCGGCTGATCACATCAGCTTCGAACGGCCCCGTCGTCTTCGGACGGCGGGGCCGTTTGCTGTTCCCGGGGTCCGGTGCGCTCAGCAGCGCGAGCTGCTCCCGCACAACCAACGTGTCCCGGAACCGCGCGATCGCACGGCGCGAACGGACTTTGGTTGTGCAGAACGCGTCCGCACCACGAATCCACCACCACGAACCCACCACGCACCCCCCGCCGCCGCGCCCGTGACGCCCGACCTACTGCAGGATGAACTGCACCGAGCTCTTCGACTCCAGGTTCCCCACGGCGACCTGCAGGTGGTAGCTCGCTCCCCCGGCGGTGACCGACGGCCGCGACGAGTCGCACGTGCTCGTCGATGACCGGGTGCGGTCCCACGCGATCGACGGCGTGGTCAGCGTCTGCCCGGCCTTGATCGTGACGTCCTGGTTCGTGCCGCCCGTCTGGCAGTCCTTCGATGACCAGTACTGCTCCTCGCCCGAGCTGATCGTCAGCACCTGCTGCGACGAGCCGAGGTCGAGGTGGCACGAGTTCGTGCCGGAGTTCTTGATCGACATCGCGATCTTCGGGTCCTCGGTCGGCCCGTAGGCCTCTTTGTCGAGCACCGGCGTCAGTACGACCTGGTCCTTGCTGCACGTCGAGCCGTCCGCGGCGGAGGCCTGCGACGGCTTCGCCGTGGCGGTCCGCGTGGCGCTGCCGGCCGGCGTCGAAGCGGACGGCGAGGACTGCGAGGACTGCGAGGACTGCGAAGACGCCGACGGCGATGACGTCGGTGCTGCCGCCGACGTCGCCCCACTCCCCCGCCCCACGACGATGAGCACGACGACCACGACGATGATCACGAGCGCCCCGAGGACGGTGGCGCGACGACGCCAGTACACGACCGGCTTCTCGGGCCCGACGGGGTGGCGGAACGACGACATGCGCACAGGGTAGACAACGGTGCGAGCCGCAGGCGGGAACCCCGCGGGTGGAACCCGAAAGCGTCAGAGGATCTTCAGCATGCGGGTGTTGCCGAGGGTGTTCGGCTTGACCCGCGCGAGGTCGAGGAACTCCGCGACCCCTTCGTCCGACGACCGCACGAGTTCGGCGTAGACGTCGGGCGAAACGACGCTCTCGCCGATCTCGAGGTACCCGTGCTTCGCGAAGAAGTCGACCTCGAACGTCAGGCAGAAGATCCGCGCCACCCCGAGCTCGCGGGCGTCGTGCTCCAGCCCCTCGAGCAGCCGGTGTCCGACGCGCTTGTGGATCCAGTTCGCGTCGAGGGCGAGCGTGCGCACCTCGGCGATGTCGTCCCAGAAGACGGCGAGGGCACCGCACCCGATCGGCACACCGTCCGGCCCCTCGGCGATCCGGAACTGCTGGATCGAGCCGTACAGGGCGACGTTCTCCTTGCCGAGCAGGATGCGCCGGTCGACGTAGGGGGCGATGAGGCGCTGGATGTGCGGCACGTCCGAGGCGAGTGCCGGACGCACGAGGATGCCGTGCTCGTCACGTTCGTGGAACGCGTGCTTCCCGTGCTCTGTCATCTCGACCACCCTAGTGCGCTCCGGGGGACAGGCCGCTGGACGGTGCACATGTGCCGCCGCCTACCGTCGGGAGCATGCCTCAGATCATCGAAACCGTCGACGTCAACGTCCCCGTCCGCCAGGCCTACGACCAGTGGACCCGATTCGAGGAGTTCCCCACGTTCCTCGACGAGGTCGAGAAGATCGTCCAGGTGGACGACAAGACCACCGACTGGACCGTGAAGGTCGCCGGCCAGGAGCGCGACTTCCGCGCCGTCATCACCGAGCAGCACCCCGACGAGCGGGTCGCCTGGACCGTCAAGGACGGCGAGACCGACCACGCCGGCGTCGTGACCTTCCACAAGCTCTCCGACAGTGAGACGCGTGTGACCGCGCAGATCGACTGGCAGCCCTCCGGCCTGCTCGAGAAGCTCGGCTCCGCGGTCGGCATCGGTGGCCACGCCATCAAGAAGGACCTGCAGAACTACAAGGAGCGTGTCGAGAACGCGCCCACCGATTCCGGGTGGCGCGGCGACGTGCAGGCGTAGGTCCGGACGGAGAACGCAAGAACAGGACAGACGGGAGGCCCGGTGCCAGCTGGCACCGGGCCTCCCGTCTGTCTGGTGGTCGGGTCTAGGACTCGATCTCGCCCTGCGGCGCCTCGGGCGCCTTCTCGAGCGTCGGCGCACCGGCGAGGACCTCTTCACGGCCGGGCTGACGCCCGGTCTCGAAGTGGAACGCACCGTCGACGAAGTCGACCTTCACGTGGTCGCCAGCGGTGAGCTCACCCTGCAGGATGTGCTCGGACAGCTGGTCCTCGACCTCGTGCTGCATCGCGCGACGCAGGGGGCGGGCACCGAGGGCGGGGTCGAACCCGACCTTGATGAGCTGCTCCTTGGCGGGGAGCGTGAGCTCCACCGTCATGTCGCGGTCGAGCAGACGGTCGGCGAGACGCTTCACGAACAGGTCCACGATCTGGAGCAGCTCGGGCTGCGACAGCTGCGGGAACACGATCGTGTCGTCGACACGGTTCAGGAACTCGGGCTTGAAGTGCTTCTTGAGCTCCTCGTTCACCTTCGAGCGCATGCGGTCGTAGCCGATGCCGGAGTCGCCCTCGACCTGGAAGCCCACCGGGCCACCAGCGATGCCCTGCGAACCGAGGTTCGTGGTCATGATGATGACGGTGTTCTTGAAGTCGACGACGCGACCCTGACCGTCGGTGAGACGGCCTTCCTCGAGCACCTGCAGCAGCGAGTTGAAGATGTCCGGGTGGGCCTTCTCGATCTCGTCGAAGAGGACCACGGAGAACGGCTTGCGGCGCACCTTCTCGGTGAGCTGGCCGCCCTCTTCGAACCCGACGAACCCGGGAGGGGCACCGAACAGGCGCGAGACGGTGTGCTTCTCACCGAACTCCGACATGTCGAGGGAGATCAGCGCACCCTCGTCGTCGAACAGGAACTCGGCAAGGGCCTTGGCGAGCTCGGTCTTCCCGACGCCCGTGGGGCCGGCGAAGATGAACGAGCCGGAGGGACGGTTCGGGTCCTTCAGGCCGGCACGGGTACGGCGGATGGTCTTGGACAGGGCCGAGATGGCCTCTTCCTGACCGATGACGCGCTCGTGCAGTGCCTTCTCCATGAAGACGAGACGCGAGGTCTCCTCTTCGGTGAGCTTGAACACCGGGATGCCCGTGGCCTGGGCCAGGACCTCGGCGATGATGCCCTCGTCGACGGTGCCGGACGCGGCGACGTCACCCGCACGCCACTGCTTCTCGAGGCGGAGACGCTCGCCGAGGAGCTTCTTCTCCTCGTCGCGCAGGCTCGCGGCCTTCTCGAAGTCCTGCTCCTCGATGGCGGCTTCCTTCGACCCGCGGACCGTGGAGATCTTCTCGTCGAACTCGCGGAGCTCCGGCGGCGCCGACAGGATCGACAGACGCAGGCGAGCGCCGGCCTCGTCGATCAGGTCGATGGCCTTGTCCGGCAGGAAGCGGTCCTGCACGTAGCGGTCCGCCAGGTTCGCCGCGGCGACGATCGCGCCGTCGGTGATGGACACCTTGTGGAACGCCTCGTACTTGTCGCGCAGACCCTTGAGGATGTTGATCGCGTGGGGCAGCGACGGCTCGTTGACCTGCACCGGCTGGAAGCGACGCTCGAGTGCGGCGTCCTTCTCGAAGTGCTTGCGGTACTCGTCGAGCGTGGTGGCACCGATGGTCTGGAGCTCACCGCGGGCGAGGAGCGGCTTGAGGATCGAGGCTGCGTCGATCGCACCCTCGGCAGCACCGGCACCGACCAGCGTGTGGATCTCGTCGATGAAGACGATGATGTCGCCGCGGGTGCGGATCTCCTTCGTGACCTTCTTGAGGCGCTCCTCGAAGTCACCGCGGTAGCGGGAACCGGCGATGAGCGACCCGAGGTCGAGGGAGTAGAGCTGCTTGTCCTTCAGCGTCTCGGGCACGTCGCCCTTGACGATCGCCTGGGCGAGACCCTCGACGACGGCGGTCTTGCCGACGCCGGGCTCACCGATCAGGACGGGGTTGTTCTTGGAGCGGCGGGAGAGGATCTGCATGACCCGCTCCATCTCCTTCTCGCGCCCGATGACGGGGTCGAGCTTGCCGTCACGCGCGGCCTGAGTGAGGTTCCGACCGAACTGGTCGAGGACCTGCGAACCCTGCTGCGTGTTCTGCTGCTGCTCGCCGCCGACGGCGACCGCTTCCTTGCCCTGGTAGCCGGACAGGAGCTGGATGACCTGCTGGCGGACCCGGTTCAGGTCGGCGCCGAGCTTGACCAGCACCTGGGCTGCGACGCCCTCGCCCTCGCGGATCAGGCCGAGCAGGATGTGCTCGGTGCCGATGTAGTTGTGGCCGAGCTGCAGCGCCTCGCGCAGGGACAGCTCGAGCACCTTCTTGGCGCGCGGCGTGAACGGGATGTGCCCGGTCGGCTGCTGCTGGCCCTGCCCGATGATGTCCTGGACCTGCTCGCGGACGGCATCGAGCGAGATGCCGAGCGACTCCAGCGCCTTGGCGGCGACGCCCTCGCCCTCGTGGATGAGGCCGAGGAGGATGTGCTCGGTGCCGATGTAGTTGTGGTTGAGCATCTTCGCTTCTTCTTGAGCGAGGACGACAACACGACGGGCCCGGTCGGTGAATCTCTCGAACATGTGCTCTCCCTTGGCCCCTCGTGACTGGAGCCGACGCTGTGCCGGTCTCGTGTGAGTCCGGCCAAGTACTTCGAGAGTAACCAGCGCTCCCCCCGGGGGCTGCCCCTGTTCGCCGTGGGCGTGACCACAGTGCGTGATGTGCGCAGTGAGCGAACGGGAGGGGTCCGATCGGTAGCATCCGAGCATGGATCAGCCCGTCGTCGGCATCGTCGTCCACCCGACCAAGAACGTCCAGGAGTCGATCACGACCCTGCAGCGCTGGAACGCGTCCGGCCGCGGCGAACTCATCGCCCGACGTGCCGACGCGCAGCGCATCGGGAACGGCATCCAGGTCGTGGAGGACGACGACTTCACCGGCCGGGTCGACCTCGTCGTCGCACTCGGCGGCGACGGCACGATGCTCGGCGCGATGCGACTCGTGGCCAAGCGTCCCGTGCCCGTCCTCGGGGTGAACTACGGCAACGTCGGGTTCCTGGTCGAGATCGAGCCGCCCGAACTCGAGATCGCGCTCGAACGGCTCTCCGCCGGCGAGTACCAGCTCGAGCCGCACCACGCTCTCGAGGCCCGGCTGTCCTGGAGCGGGGCCCGCACCGACTACCTGGCGTTCAACGACCTGACCGTCGTCCGGCGCCCCGGCTCCGGACAGGTCTCCGCCGACCTCAGCGTGGGTGGCCTCGGCTACGGCTACTACCGCGCCGACGCCATCGTCGCCTCGACCCCCGCCGGGTCCACCGCCTACAACTACGCCGCGGGCGGCCCTGTCCTGTCCCCCGCGCTCTCCGGCTCGGTCGTGACCCCGGTCGCCCCGATGGCGGGCATCGACCGCTCCGTCGTCCTCGCCGCCCGCGAGCGCTACCGACTCGACATCGCCGAGGGCACCAGGAGCGCCGCACTCGAGGTCGACGGGCTCGTCGTGGGCGAGGTCGCCACCGGAGCGCAGATCGACGTCCGGCTCCGGAAGGACGCCGGCAGCGTGGTCCGCCTGGACGCCGAGCGGCACGGCCGCACCGGACGGGTGAAGCTCAGCCTGCTCGACCTGCCGGTCCGCCCCGACCAGCTCATCGAGCTCATCCCCAACGACCTACGACAGAAGCTCGGACGCGAACTCGACCAGTGAGCTCCGTGTGCACGGTGACGGCCGTCCGCACGCCCCCGGGAACGCGAAAGGCCCGCTCGAGCAGTGCTCGAGCGGGCCGTCCCATCACCCCACCGGATCGCCTTCCCACAGAACGACCCGGGTCCCCGCGCCGACGCTGAACGCGTCGGCCGAAGCCTGCTGACCTCAGTCGGTCAGGTACAGCTGCATGTCCTGCGAGACCGCCTTGGCGAACAGGCGCAGCTTGGCGCGCGACTCCACCCGGCTGACCGCCTGGCGGGTCGTGTGCACGATCTTCGAGATCTCGTCGAGCGTCATCGGCTTGTCGTCGTCGAGGCCGTAGCGCATGCGGATCACGTTCGCCTCGTCGCTCGGCAGCTCCGCGACGATCGAGCGGATGTCGCGGTGCAGGAGCGTCGTCTCGGTGAGCTCGTTCGGGGACGCTGCGTCCTCGTCCTCGATGAAGTCGCCGAGCTCGCTGTCGTCCGAGTCGCCGACCACCGTGTGGATCGACACCGGCTCGTGCGAGCGGCCCTTGAGGTCGACGAGCTCGTCGACGGTCATGCTGAGCTCCGCGGCGACCTCGTCGGGCATCGGCGCACGGCCGAGGTCGACGGTCAGGTCGCGCTCGGTGCGCGAGATCTTGTTGATCAGCTCGACGGTGTGGACCGGGATGCGGATCGTGCGGGCCTTGTCGGCGAGGCCACGCGAGATCGCCTGACGGATCCACCAGGTGGCGTAGGTCGAGAACTTGTAGCCCTGCGTGAAGTCGAACTTCTCGACCGCACGGACCAGGCCGAGGTTGCCCTCCTGGATGACGTCCATGAAGGGCAGGCCCCGCTGTGAGTAGCGCTTCGCGATGCTCACGACCAGGCGGAGGTTCGAGGTGATCATGCGCTCCTTGGCGCGCTCACCGTCGCGGACGAGCCAGCGGAGTTCACGCTGCAGGGTCTTCGCGAGGCCCTTCTCGGTCGCGAGCTTCTCCTCAGCGAACAGCCCGACCTCGATGCGGCGGGCGATCTGCGCTTCTTCCTCGGCGGTGAGGAGGGAGAGCCGACCGATGTGACGCAGGTAGTCGCCGACCTGGTCGACGGATGCGCCACGGACGCCGGCGAGCTGCTCGTCGGCCTCGACCTCGGTGTCGAGGGAGGTCGTCGTGGACTCGGCGGTCGCGGTCTTCGATGCCGCTGCCTTCTTGGTGGTGGCGCGGCGGGTGGTGCTCGGTGCTGCCGTTGCGATCGTCATGGTGTTTCTCCCTGCGTTCGACGGTGTGGCTTCGTGGGGTGCTGCTCACTGGGGGTGCTGATGAGTAAAGCGGTCCGGAGGTGTACCCCACAAACCGATCGGAACGATTCTCAGGGTTCTCCGTGCTTCATCATCGGAACCGTCCCCCGTGGGGTACAGCACACCAGCAGTCTGGTCCCCCGAATCGCTGCAGATCAAGAGGATGACGCGATGTTTCCGGCGTTGCCGGGGTGTTTCTGGCGCATTTCAGGCCGTGTACCCCAGGCCGTTGCGCCCTCCGGACAAGCAAAAGGGGTACGTCCGGCCGGATCTGCGCGATCCGGTGGTCGTACCCCGAAAACCGAATGGGTGGGGTCACCAGGAGGGTTCGAGCCACCCGTCCCGGCGCTTGGACACCTCGAGATCGGCGTCGCGGTCGAACTCGTCGTACTCGCTCTCGATGTCACCGACGAGGCTGCGGCCAGTGAAGGGCTGTGTGATGGGCATGGCGTCGATCGTCACCCCGTCGACCGACGTCGAGGTGAACGACGTGTGACGGGGTGCCGACGCGCAGGCATCGACTGACGGGCAGGCGGGCTGACGCACAGGCGCGCAGGCCGCGGGCCCGCAGGCGCGCGGGCGTCGACTGGCGGGCAGGCGCGGACGCCGGTGTGCTGCCTGCTCGCTACTCGGCGGAGGCGGGTGCCGGCGCGGGCACGCCGTGCTCACGCTCGAAGCGGGCGCGCTCCTCGGCCTCGACCTTGGCGTACGCGGCACGCTCGGTGCGGTCGGCCCGCATGATGGCTCGCATCACGAACCAGAAGATGAGGCCGACGACGATGGTCGGCGTCAGGGCGAAGATGATCCCGGTCACGACTCCATGCGGCACCGCAGCATCGTACCCCGCCGCGGCGCCGCCGAACTGTGTGCCGGCTACTTGACGAGCGGGAACAGGATGGTCTCGCGGATCCCGAGGCCGGTGATCGCCATGAGCAGGCGGTCGACGCCCATGCCCATGCCCCCCGACGGCGGCATCGCGTGCTCGAGAGCCCGCAGGAACTCCTCGTCGACGCGCATCGCCTCGGGGTCCCCGCCGGCGGCGAGCTTCGCCTGCTCGACGAACCGCTCGCGCTGCACGACGGGGTCGACGAGCTCGGAGTACGCCGTCGCGAGTTCGAAGCCGCGGACGTACAGGTCCCACTTCTCGACGATGCCGGGGCGGGTGCGGTGCTCGCGGGTCAGCGGCGAGGTGTCGACCGGGAAGTTCATCACGAACGTCGGGCGGTCGAGCGAGTCGATGACGAAGTGCTCCCAGAGCTCTTCGACGTACTTGCCGTGCGTGGCGTGTGCGACCTCGACACCTTCGGCCGCGGCGAGCTCCTGCAGCTCGGCCAGCGGGGTCTCGGGCGTGATCTCGCGACCGGCGGCCTCGGACAGCGAGCCGTACATGTCGATCCGGGGCCATTCACCGCCGAGGTCGTAGGCGCTGCCGTCGGGCAGGGCGACCTCGAGCGAGCCGCCGGTCACCGCACGTGCGGCGTTCTGCACGAGTTCCTGCGTCAGGTCGGCCATCTGCTCGTAGTTGCCGTACGCCTGGTAGGCCTCGACCATCGCGAACTCGGGCGAGTGCGACGAGTCCGCGCCCTCGTTGCGGAAGTTGCGGTTGATCTCGAACACCCGGTCGATGCCACCGACGACGGCGCGCTTCAGGAAGAGCTCCGGCGCGATGCGGAGGAAGAGCTCGGTGTCGAACGCGTTGGAGTGCGTGACGAACGGTCGGGCGGAGGCGCCACCGTGCTGGGTCTGCAGCATCGGCGTCTCGACCTCGAGGTACTCGTGCGAGGTGAAGGTCTGGCGGAGCGACGACATCACGGCGGCACGGGCGCGGACGGTGGCGCGGGCCTCGTCGCGGACGATGAGGTCGAGGTACCGCTGGCGGACCCGCGTTTCCTCGTTCAGTTCGTTGTGCAGGTTCGGCAGCGGCAGGATCGCCTTCGCCGCGATCGCCCACTCGTCGACCATGATCGACAGCTCGCCGCGGCGCGAGGAGATCACCCGGCCGTGCACGTAGACGTGGTCGCCGAGGTCGACGAACTCCTTCCAGCGCGCGAGGGACTCGTCACCGACCTCGGCCAGCGACACCATCGCCTGGATCCGCGAGCCGTCACCGGACTGCAGCGACGCGAAGCAGAGCTTGCCGGTGTTGCGCGAGAACACGATGCGACCGGCGATGCCGACGACGTCCTGCGTCTCCTCGCCGGTCTCGAGGTGCTCGTACTGTGCCCGCACGGCCGGGATCGTCGTCGTGATCGGCAGCTCGGCGGGGTACGCCTCGATACCCGACTCGAGGAGCTTCGCCCGCTTGTCGAGCCGGACCTGTCGCTGCTCGCTGGTCTCCTGCTCGGCCAGTGCGGCGGCGTCGGCGATCGCGGTGTCGGTAGTGGCGGTCTCGTCGGTCATGCGGGTGCGGCTCCGATGGGTCGTGGGGGTCGGGGGAAATGCTACCCGCGCAGCGGTCCCGTCCCCGAACCGTGCCGGCCGAGACCGCGGTCACAACACCCCGCCCGCACCACGCCCACCGGTCACAATCTGTCGCCCGGAGCACGCGCAGCCGACAGGTCGTGACCGTTCGGCGGAACTGAGCGGGGAGTCTCGACCGCTCGAGCGCCCGGCCCCGACGTCCTCCCCGTGCCCGGGCCGAGCCCGAACCGCGCCCTACAACGTCGACTGCCCGTCGGCCGCCGCGAGCGCGTTGTCCACGGCGGACCGGACGAGTGCCCCGAGCACCCGCCCTGGGTGGTCGACGCCGATGCCGGACAGGGTCCCCGCGGACTGGTCCACGATCGCGGTCGAGAAGCTCACCGCGGCCCGCACGGCGTCCGCGTACGCCGGCCGGTCCCCTTCGGCGACGACGAACGGCTCGGCACCCATCTCCACCACGAGGGCCTGCGCGATCGGCAGCACCGGCCCGGGTGCGGTGACGGCGCAGTACGCGTCGCGCAGCCTGGACAGGTCGACACTCGTGCCCGTGAAGGCCATCGCGGGGTGGATCGCGAGCGGGATGGCACCGGCGGCCATGGCGGGCGCGAGGACACCGACGCCGTGGTCCGGGCTGGTGTGCACGACGAGCTGCCCCGGCTGCCAGATGCCGGCGTCCGCGAGGCCCTGCACGAGCGACGCGAGCTGGTCGTCCGGCACCGCGAGCAGCACGAGTTCGCTCCGCTCGACGAGGTCCGGCGTCGCGAGCACGGGAGCACCGGGCAGCATCGCCTCGGCACGTTCGCGGCCTTCCTCGGACACCGCGGTCACGCCGACGACGGCGTGCTCCGCGTTCGCCAGCGCAGCACCGAGGACGGGTCCGACCCGTCCGGCGCCGATGATGCCGACCCCGAGACGTCCCGCCCTCACCGTGCGACCTCCGGCGACGGGACGGCACCCCAGCCAGGAGGCACGGTGCCGGTCGCGCGGTCCCCCGCCGGTCCGGCAGGGGCACCGGACACGGCCCCCCACGCGTCCGCAGCGTGCGCCGCGGGGGTGGGCCGGGCCTCCCGTTCGCGCCACCGGTGGGACGTGTCGACCGCAGCCGCCTCGACGGCGCGGTGTGCGGTCTCGGACCACAGCCGCTGCGCGTCCCGCGCGTCCAGCGCACCGACGCGCGCCGACACCGGACCGGCCACGGTGTGCACGTGCGCGGTGGCGAGCCGCAGGACCCGCTCGAGCGGACCCTGCTCCACCTTGACGCTCTGCACCCGCGGCAGCGGCACGATCACGAGCGACCGCCAGACGGCGCCGAGCCGGAGCAGCACGGCGCCCTGGACGAACCGGTAGCCGTTGCGGCGGAAGGCGAAGGGTCGGAGCCACGCGCCCCGGCGCGGGGAGTGCACGAAGCCGCCGCGGTCGCCGGTGGTGGTGAGGCTGTCGTCGACGACGTTGACGGCTTCTGCCGAGCCCTCGCGCAGGGCCTCCTGCGAGGCCTCAGGGCCGGCGACGACGGTGCCGACCAGGCCGGGCAGGATGATGTCGAGGACCTCGCGGACGTCCGCCGTGGTGCCGACGGGCAGGACGATCGAGGACACCTGCTGGTTGTTCGACGCTCCGTTGCCGGCGCTGGTCGCGCGGTTGATGCGGATGTCCCACCAGCCGAACGGTCGCCACAGCAGCGGCTGCGCGACGCTCACGGCGTGGATGCGTCCGGGTGGCAGCGTCTCGTTCGACGTCGAGACGAGTCCGAAGCCGATCCGGATGCCGTCGCGGGTCTCGGCGATCGTGTACTGCAGCGACCGGGAGAACTTGCGGACGTAGTAGCTGCCGGCGCCGATCACGGCCGGGAACAGCCCGAACAGGATCCCGTACTCGCCGGTCACCGCGACGCTGACGATCATCGCCGCGACGGCGAGCACGATGAACACGGTGGTGCCGGAGAGCAGCATCGAGGCGATCAGTCGGCCGGGCCGGACCTTGACGATCCGGGTGGCGTGCACGGCAGCGGGGTCGAGCTCGGGCGAGAACATCTCGTCGACGCGGTCCTGCAGCATGCCGTTCGACGCCCGCGACGGACCACTGCCGCGGTCGTCGTCCTTCGCCCCGGAGGCCAGCACGAGGATCCGCTGCCGCAGGTCGTCGGCGGCCTTCACCCCGAGGTAGGCGAGCTGCACGTTGGCGTCGTTGCCGGCCTGGGCGATCTCGAGCTTCGCCGTGCCGAACACCCGCGGGACGAGCGGCCGCGAGATGTTGATGCCCTGGATCCGGTCGAGCCGGGCCTTGCGGTGGTTCCGGAACAGCACGCCGGAGCGGACCTCGACGATCTCGCCGGTGACCCGGAACTCGTGCATCCGCCACGACAGGTAGAACAGGCCGATCAGCACGACGAGGAAGACCGCGACACCGAGGAGCACCCAGCCGACGGCGCCGTGCTCGTAGACGAACCGCACGGGGTCGCCGTCGTCCTGCGGGCCGCCCCCGGGGATGAACAGCTCGACGAGCTGGTCGCGGAGGCTGTTCAGCACGTAGCCGAGGATCACGATGAGGAAGATGCCGCCCTTGAGCAGCGGCGTCAGGGGGTGCAGCCGGTGCCACTCGCCGTCGGTCAGGGGCGCGGCGGCCGCGGCGTTGCCCTTCGTGGGCGGTGCCGGGGGCGGGGGACCGGGTCGGAAGGTCACGCGGACCCCTAGAGTCCGGCGCGGCGGGACTCGGCCAGCTCGACGAGCCGGTCGCGCAGCTCGTCGGCGTCGGTGAAGGGGATGCCGGGGATCCGGACGTTGGTCGCGGCGGCGGCGGTGACGAACTTCAGCTCGCTCATGCCGAGTGCGCGGTCGAGCGGGCCGCGGGCGACGTCGACCAGCTGCATGCGGCCGTACGGGACGGCGGTGAACCGCTGCCACATCAGGCCGCGCCGGACCACGAGGTCGTCGTCGCGCAGGGCGTACCCGATCGCACGGACCCGGCGGGGCGTGAGACCGGCGGTGATGAGCGTGATCACGAGGACCGCGATGCCGATGAGCAGCCAGACGGTGCCCGCCGCCGAACCGAAGCCGTCGGTGACGACCCCGATGATGATGCAGCCGGCGGTCACGACGAGCCCGATCAGGAGGGTCGTGACGAGTTCGGTCCACACGAGCTTCGTGGACACCCTGGTCCACGTGATGCCGGTCAGCCCGAGGCCCGGCTCGTCGAGTCGTTCACGCGGCATCACGGGCCTCCTGGGGTGTGCTCGGGTCAGTCGACCGTGGTCGTGCCGTTCCGGGGGTCGTCGCGGTCGTCGTCGTCACCCGGGGGTGCGATGCACATGCGCTCTGCCACGAGCGCACAGACGGTCAGGACGAGGGCTCCTCCGACGGCGATCACGTTCGGCAGGGTCGAGCCTAGCGAAGGCACGACCGAGCGGGTCAGGAGGTACACGACCAGGCCGATCGCGAAGCCGCCGAACAGGGCACCGCAGATGCTCGAGGCCTTCGCGAGCACGACGACGCGGATCGCGTACAGCGGGTCGACGGGGCGCGCCCGTCCGGCGCCGTCACGGGCGTGCCGGCGGACGGGTCGCGCCATCAGCACCACGGCGATGCCGATGAACGCCAGCGTGATCCCGAGGGGCACGGCGAGCATGAGCGTCGGTGCCTGGCGGGACGCCAGGATCGCGTCGAGCGCGAAGCCCGCGACGGCCGTGACGACGGCGATGCTCAGGAGCGTGGAGACACGGGTCTGCTTCATGCGCTGGTCGCGTTCCGTTCCGGCCGGGAGGCACTGCTCGCGTCGTCGAAGAGGCGCGGCTCGTCGACACGGTCGGTGTCGTCCCCCAGCGCGGTGAGCAGGTCGGCGACCGGCCCGGCACCGGGCAGGACGGCCGCGGGGTCGGCGTCGAGCCAGGGCGCGAGCACGAACGCACGCTCGGCGGCGCGCGGGTGCGGCACCGTGAGGGTCGGGGTGTCGACCACCAGGTCGTCGACGGCCACCACGTCGAGGTCGAGGGTGCGGTCGCCCCAGCGGACCTCGCGGGTGCGACCGTGGTCGTCCTCGATGCCGTGCAGCGCGTCGAGGAACGCCTGCGGTTCGAGGTCGGTGTCGACGACCACGACGGCGTTCCGGTACCGGGGCTTCGTGTCGTCGCGGCCGTCGAGCGTGACCGCCACCGACTCGACCTCTCGGCTGGAGGCCACGGGGCGGACCCCTGGCAACGCCGCGATCGCCGTGGCGGCCGCGCGGAGCGTGCTCCCCCGGTCGCCGAGGTTCGCGCCGAGGGCGACGACGACGCGGCTCACTCTTCTTCCTCGGTACCGGCACCGGCGCTGCGCGTCCGGCGGATGGTGATCGACACGTCCGTGAACGGCACGGTGATCGGTGCCTGCGGCTTGTGCACGGTGACCTCGGTGGCGCGGGCGGCGCGGTGGGTCAGCACGGCGGCGGCGATGCGCTCGGCGAGGGTCTCGATCAGGTCGACCGGGTCGCGTTCGATCTCGGCGACGACCTGCTCGGCGAGGACGCCGTAGTGCACCGTGGCGTCGAGGTCGTCGCTGCTCGAGGCCGCGCGGGCGTCGAGCTCGACGGCGACGTCGACGACGAAGTCCTGGCCGTCGGCACGCTCGTGGTCGAAGACCCCGTGATGGCCGCGCGCGCGGACCCCGACGAGGCGGATGGTGTCGTTCACGAGCGAGCTGCCCTCCAGGCGTCCCAGACGTCGAGCACGGCACGGGTCGGTGCCGGGTCGTGCACGCGCACCCCCCACGCGCCGCGTTCGGCGGCGAGCAGGCTGATGGCGGCGGTGGCGAGGTCACGGTCCTTCGGCGGAGCGCCCTCGGGGCTGCCGATGCCGTCCAGGAACCGCTTGCGGGAGGCGGCGACGAGCACCGGCAGGCCGATCGAGGCGAAGCGCTCGTAGCCGGCCAGGATCTCCCAGTTCTGCGCCCCCTGCTTCGCGAAGCCGAGGCCCGGGTCGATGACGACCTGCTCCTGCCGCACGCCGAGGACGATGAGCTCGGCGACGCGCATCTCGACCTCGCGCCGGACCTCTTCCACCGCGTGGGCGTACTCGGCGTTGCGGTACATGCGGTCGCTGTGGCCGCGCCAGTGCATGACGACGAACCCGGCCCCGGTGTCCTTCACGACACGGGCCATGTCCGGGTCGGCGAGCCCGCCGGACACGTCGTTGACGATCGCGGCCCCGAGCTCGACCGCACGTTCGGCCGTGGCGGCGTTCATGGTGTCGACGCTGACGGCGATGCCCTCGGCGACGAGTGCCCGGACGACGGGCAGCACCCGCTCCTGCTCGACCGGCACCGGTACGCGGTCGGCGCCGGGACGGGTGGACTCACCGCCGATGTCGATCAGGTCGGCACCAGCGGCGACGAGCTCGCGTGCGTGCTCGACCGCGGCGTCGTACGCCTGGTGGAGCCCGCCGTCACTGAACGAGTCGGGTGTGACGTTGAGGATGCCCATCACCCGGGTGCGCTCCTCGGTCGGAGCGCCGCGGTCCCGACGACGGCCGGTCACGATCTCCGGCACCGGCTGGGGCGCTCGGAGGTCGATCGCGACCGTCGCCGGTTCGGCAGCGGCGGCGCGCGCACGGCTCACCTCGGCGAGTCGGCGCTCCCGTCGCGTCGGCAGGTCGGACATCCCGGCCTACGCGGGGGCGATACCCGGGTTGCCGAACGGACGGTGGCGAGGGGTCTTCGACGGCTCGCGGTCGTTCGACTCGGTCGCGGTGTTCGCCGCCTTGCCGGGCACGTCGATCGCGGGCAGGTTGCTCACCGGACGCTTGTCGCTGGAGAGCCACTGCGGGCGCTCCGGCAGCTTGCGGACGTCCTTGAAGATCTCCACGAGCTCCGGGGCGTCGAGCGTCTCCTTCTCGAGGAGCTCACCGGCCAGGCGGTCGAGGATGTCGCGGTTGTCGTTCAGCACCTGGTAGGCCTCGTCGTGCGCGGCCTCGAGCAGGGCACGGGTCTCGGCGTCGACGGTCTCGGCGATGTTCTCCGAGTAGTCGCGACTGGTCCCGCCGCTCATGTCACGGCCGACGAACGGCTCGCTGGACCCGGAACCGAGCTTGACGGACCCGACGGCACGGCTCATGCCGTACTCGGTGACCATCTTGCGTGCGGTGCCGGTGGCCTTCTCGATGTCGTTCGAGGCGCCCGTCGTGGGGTCGTGGAACACGATCTCCTCGGCGACGCGACCACCCATGGCGTAGGTGAGCTGGTCGAGGAGCTCGTTGCGGGTGACGGAGTACTTGTCCTCGAGCGGGAGCACCATCGTGTACCCGAGGGCACGGCCGCGCGGCAGGATCGTGATCTTCGTGACCGGGTCGGTGTGGCGCATCGCCGCTGCTGCCAGGGCGTGACCACCCTCGTGGTACGCGGTGATGAGGCGTTCCTGGTCGGACATGATCCGGGTCCGGCGCTGCGGGCCCGCCATGACGCGGTCGACGGCCTCGTCGAGGGCACGGTTGTCGATGAGCTGCGCGTTGGACCGTGCGGTCAGCAGCGCGGCCTCGTTCAGGACGTTCGCCAGGTCGGCGCCGGTGAAGCCCGGCGTCTTGCGGGCGAGGAGCTCGAGGTCGACGCTCGCGGCGAGCGGCTTGCCCTTCGCGTGCACCTCGAGGATCTGCTTGCGGCCGGCGAGACCGGGGGCGTCGACACCGATCTGGCGGTCGAAGCGGCCGGGACGCAGGAGCGCGGGGTCGAGCACGTCGGGACGGTTCGTCGCGGCGATGAGGATGACGTTCGTCTTGCCGTCGAAGCCGTCCATCTCGACGAGGAGCTGGTTGAGCGTCTGCTCGCGCTCGTCGTTGCCACCGCCGATGCCGGCACCACGGTGACGACCGACGGCGTCGATCTCGTCGATGAAGACGATGGCCGGCGAGTTCGCCTTGGCCTGCTCGAAGAGGTCACGGACACGGCTCGCACCGACACCGACGAACATCTCGACGAAGTCCGAACCGGAGATCGAGTAGAACGGCACACCGGCTTCGCCGGCGACCGCGCGGGCGAGCAGGGTCTTGCCGGTTCCGGGAGGGCCGTAGAGCAGGACGCCCTTCGGGATCTTGGCGCCGACGGCCTGGAACTTCGCCGGCTCCTTCAGGAACTCCTTGATCTCGTGGAGTTCCTCGATCGCCTCGTCCGCGCCGGCGACGTCCGAGAAGGAGACCTGCGGGTTCTCCTTGTTGTTCATCTTGGCCTTGGACTTGCCGAACTGCATGACCTTCGAGCCGCCGCCCTGGGCGCTCGAGAGCAGGAACCAGAACAGGGCACCGATGATCAGGAACGGCAGCAGGACACCGAGGAGCGACAGGAACCAGTTCCCCTGCTGCACCGTGTCGTTGTAGCCGTCGGGGAGGTTCGCGTTGTCGATCGCCGTGATGACGTCCTCACCACGCGGCGTCGAGTAGTAGAACTGCTCCTGCTTGTCGTCCGCCTTGAGGGTCAGGTCGACCCGCTGCTCCGTGGAGTTCACCACCACGGAGGAGACCTTGTCGTCGGCGAGCTGCTCGAGCCCCTTCTGCGTGTCGATCTGCTGGGTACCGGACTGGCTGATGACAGCCCACCCGATCCAGATCCCCACGATCGCGATCAGCACGTAGATGTACGGCCCGCGAAGGATGCGCTTGAAGTCCATGTGATCCGGGCAGAGCGCCCGACACCTTTCTCTGCCGAAGTTGCGTGCTGATCAGCATACGGCCGTCATTCTGTGGCGAGAATGGGTGTCCTCTGCGGGCGAACTCCGGGTTCGCCTAGGAGTAGACGTGCGGGGCGAGGACGCCCACACCGCGCAGGTTGCGGTAGCGCTCGTCGTAGTCCAGGCCGTAGCCCACCACGAACTCGTCGGGGATGTCGAAGCCCACGTACTTCACGTCGACCTCGACCTTGGCGGCCTCGGGCTTCCGCAGCAGGGCGACGATCTCGACGCTCGCGGCACCGCGGGACTGCAGGTTCTGCTTGAGCCACGACAGCGTCAGGCCGGAGTCGATGATGTCCTCGACGATGAGCACGTCACGGCCGTGCAGGTCGGTGTCGAGGTCCTTGAGGATCCGCACCACGCCGGACGACTTCGTGCCGGAGCCGTAGGACGACACCGCCATCCAGTCCATCCGCGCCTGCATCTTGAGGTGGCGGGAGAAGTCGGCCATCACCATGACCGCACCCTTCAGGACACCGACGAGCAAGGGGTCGCGGCCCGCGTAGTCGGCGTCGACGACCGCCGCGAGTTCGGCGAGCTTGTCGTCGATCTGCTCGGGGGTGAAGAGGACTTCGGACAGGTCTGCCTGGACGTCGGAGAGTTCCACCGGTCCAGCCTAACCGGCACTGAACGACAGGCGGTCACCGGATCGCGACGCTCGGACACCGGGCAGGTCGATCGGCCCCTGTCCGCTCCACTCCGTCACCAACCGGCAGACCTCGAGCGTCTGCACGCGGGACAGCGTCACGCCGAACTCGCTCTCGACCGCCAGGCGCACGAGCCGCTGCCGGAGCGCCGGCGGGTTCGCCTCGAGCGCCCGGACGGAGAGCGAGATGCCCGCCTCAGAGTGCTCGGCGATGTCCTCCGCCAGCTCCTCGGCGAAGTGGTCCAGGGCTGCGGAGTCCTCGCGGAGCTGGTCCGCCGTCCGCGCCAGGGCCTCTGGGACCCCGGCTCCGAGCTCCCGTTCGAGCACCGGCATGAGCGCGTGCCGCACCCGCACCCGCGCGTACGCCGGGTCCTCGTTCTGCGGGTCGTGCCACGGCGCGAGGCCCGCGGCAGCGCACGCCTGTCGGGTCACGTGCCGCCGCACACCGAGGAGCGGCCGGCCGTAGGCCGGGCCCTCGGTCCGCCGCGCGAGCGGCTGCATGCCGGACAGGCTGTCCGGCCCGCTGCCGCGCAGCAGGCCGAGGAGCACCGTCTCGGCCTGGTCGTCCAGGGTGTGTCCCAGGAGCACGAGGACGGCACCGGTGGCGGACGCGACCTCCGCGATCGACGCGTGACGGGCCTCCCGGGCTGCGCCTTCCGGACCACCAGCGGAACCGACGTCGACCCTGCGGACCACGACCGGGTCCAGACTCAGCTCGGATGCCTGCCTGGAGGCACGGCTCGCCACCGCCTCGGAGCCCGCCTGGAGTGCGTGGTCGACGACCACCGCCCCGGCCCGCAGCCCCTGCTTGCCCGCCTCGAACGCGGTCGCCGCCGCGAGCGCCAGCGAGTCCGGCCCGCCGCTCAACGCGACGAGCACGAGGTCGCCGTCGCGGACGACCGCCTGGTCGCGGGCGTCGGCGAGCAGGTCGCGCACGGCACGGCGGGTGTCGGCGACCGAGGGATCCAGCCGGGGACGCGGAGAGTTCACCCGGTAACGTTAGCCGCGCTTTCGGATACACCGACAGACCCCCGACACACCAGGAGTGCAGACATGGCCGCGTACGACGTCGTCGTCGAGATCCCCAAGGGCAGCCGCAACAAGTACGAGGTGGACCACGAGACCGGTCGCGTCTACCTCGACCGCGTGCTGTTCACGTCGTTCGTGTACCCGACCGACTACGGCTTCTTCGAGAAGACCCTGGCCGACGACGGCGACCCCGTGGACGCCCTGCTGCTCCTCGAGTACCCGACGTTCCCCGGTGTTGGCGTGAAGGTCCGTCCCGTCGGCGTCTTCAAGATGAGCGACGAGGCCGGCAACGACGCGAAGGTCCTCGTGGTCCCCGCGAAGGACCCGCGCTGGGCGCACATCCAGGACATCTCGGACGTCGACGAGCAGACGAAGGCCGAGATCGCGCACTTCTTCGAGCGCTACAAGGACCTCGAGCCGAACAAGTGGGTCAAGGCCGAGGGCTGGGGCGACGCCGCCGAGGCCGAGGCGATCGTCACGGCCGGTCAGGCCGCGTACGTGCCCGCTGGTCACTGACGCTCCGCACACACGCGAACGGCGCCCGCTCTCCTTCCGGAGGGCGGGCGCCGTTCTCGTGCTCGTGCTCGTGCTCGTGCTCGTGCTCGTGCTTGTGTTCGTGCCGCTACAGGGAACCGCTCGGGCGGGCGACGTAGGGCAGGAGCTGGCTCGGGGTCCAGACCGCTCGCTCGACCACGCCGACGCCGGGTCGCGCGGCCTCGACCATCATCCCGTTGCCGGTGTAGATCGAGTCGTGGTAACCGCCTGAGGCGGCGCCGTTCGACGAGTAGAAGAGGATGTCGCCCGGCTGGCGCTGCGAGAGCGGGACGAGGCGGCCGATCGAGCCGAAGTAGTTGTACTGCCAGACGACGTTGTGGCCGCCGGTCGCGATGCCCTGCGAGCTGTAGGCCATCATCACCAGACCGGAGCAGTCCCACGTGTTCGGGCCCGCGCCGCCGAGGACGTACGCCTTGCCGAGCTGGGCACGGGCGTACGCGATGGCGCCGGCGGCCTTCGACGGCGAGGTCGGCACGGTCGGGGTCGTCGTGGCCGGCGGGGTGCTCGGCTTCGCCGGGGTGCTCGGGGTGCTGGGCTTCGCGGGAGTGCTGGGGGTGCTCGGCTTCGCGGGGGTGCTCGGGGTGCTCGGCTTCGTGGGAGCGCTCGGGGTGCTCGGCTTCGCCGGGGTGCTGCCGGTGCCGCCGGTCTGGGTGCTGCTGCCGTTGCCGCCGGTCTGGCTGCTGCTGCCGCCGGTGCTGCCGGTCTGGCTGCTGCTACCGCCGGTGCCGCCGCCCTGGGTGCTGCTGCTGCCGCCGGCGCTGGTGCTGGCCGTCTGGGCCGCGAGGGCAGCCTCGGCGGCCTTCGCCTGCTGCGCGCTCCAGTAGGCGGTCTCCGTCGCGACGCTCGTGCCCTTCAGGTACGCGAGCTGGCGGAGGACGGTGTCCTGCTGGTCCTGCTCCTTCTGCACCCGGGCCTGCGCATCGGCGGAGACGTCGTTCGCCGTTGCGAACGCGGTCTTCGTCGTCTTGGTGGCCTTGCTGAGCGCCTTCGTCGCGGCGGCCTGCTGGGCGGCGAGCGAGTCGACGGTCTTCTGGTCAGCGCGGGCCTGGGCGAGGATCGTGGCGGACCGCTCGGACAGGTGCGACATCGTGCCGACGCGGTAGAGCAGGTCCTGGGAAGCCGACGCGTCGGTGAGCATCGTCGTCGACAGGTCACCGCCGCCCGTCCGGGAGAGCTCGACCACGAGCCCGGCGACCTGACCGGCCGAGTCGTCCGCCTTGTCCTTCGCGCGCTTCGACTGCGCGGACAGGTCGGTGAGGGTGTCCTTCGCCTCCTGCTGCTGCGAGGCCGCGAGCGCGTACGCCTGCCCGGCCTGCTGCTCGGCGATGCCGGCCTGGTCCGCGGCGTCCTGCAGCGTGGTGAGCCGGGCGCTCAGGTCGTCGACCGTCTGCTGCGCGTCGGCAGCGTCCGACTTGGCCGCCTTCACGTCGTCCCACGAGGGAGCGGACGGCGCAGCCTGGGCCGGACCGGCGATGACGACCGACAGGCCGATGCCGAGCACGGCGATGGTCGCGACCCCGCAGGAGAACGAACGAGCGGACAGGTTCATGACGTGGTCAACGCCTCCCGGCTGCGCTGATGCTCATACCGAGATCCCCCGCGCTGCCATGAAGGGGACCGGGTCGACGGCAGCGCCGTTGATCCGGGTCTCGAAGTGGAGGTGGCACCCGGTCGACCAGCCGGTCGAACCGATCTTGGCGATCTGCTGCCCGGCCGTGACGTGCTGCCCGTTGGCGACCATGATCCCGCCGTCGACGATGTGGCCGTACGCCGTCGAGATGCCGCCGCCGTTGTCGAGGATCACCTCGTTGCCGTAGCCGCCACCGTTGCCCGCGAAGGTGACCGTGCCGTCGTGCGCGGCGTAGATCGGCGCGTAGCAGGCGGGAGCGAGGTCGACGCCGGCGTGCAGGGCCGTGTAGTGCGTGTACGGGTCGACGCGGACGCCGTAGCCGCTGGTCTGGAAGCCACCGGCGGGACGGACCCACCCGGCGGAGTTCGCGGTGCCGCCACCGGTGCCGCCCTGGCTCGTGGCCGCTGCCTTCGCGGCGGCCTTCGCTGCAGCAGCGGCGATGCGCTCCTGGCGCTTCTTCTCCTCGGCGACGCCCTTGAGGTACTTCGCCTCGACACCGTGCTGCTTGGTGGTGAGGGCGGTCAGCTGGGCCTCGAGGCGGTCCTGGTTGTCGCTCTGCGCGTCCACGGCGGTCTGCGCGGCGTCGGCGGCACCCTGCGCCTCCTGCATCGTCGACTCGGCGGCGTCCGCGAGGTCACCCAGGGCTGCCTTGGCGGTGTCCGCCTTGTCGGCCTGGGCCTGGGCGGTGCCGCGGTCCTGCGATGCCTGCGAGTAGATGCCGTCGGCCTGCTCGCTGAGCTTCGACATGGCACCGAGCTCGTAGAGCAGGTCCCCGGAGTCCGACGGGTGCGTCAGGATGTCGGTCGTCACGTCGTTGGCGCTGGCTCGCCCGAGCTGTGCGGCGAGCTGACCGGCCTGCGCCTCGGACTCCGACGCGGTCTGTTCGGACTCGTCGGCCTGGGCCTGCAGCTTCTTCTGCTTGAGGGTCGCCTCGTCGTACTTGTTCTGCGCCGCCTGGTACGCCTCGCCAGCGGCCTGCGCTGCCTTCTGCTTGGCGGCCGCCTCGGACTTCAGCTCGGAGATGAGCGACTTGATCTCGGTGACCTTCGCCTGCTGGGCGGTCGTCGAGGACTTGGCCTTCTGGACCTCGTCCCAACTGGGGTAGCTCGCCGCACTCGCCGACGACGCCGGTGCGATGGCCGCGAGGGTGCCGACGGTGAGCGCGACGGCGACCGCTGCGGCGATGAGGCGGCTGCGGTTGCGGAGGGAGAGCGAAGGTGAGGTCGACATGTATCTCGATTTCGTAACAGCGCGGCAAGGCTCACGCACGTAACACTGTTAACAGACGCAACAGTAACAACAGGTGTCGCAGGCACGACAGCCCCTCGGACGAGGGACGAGGACCGACGACGATGCTCGCACCGCAACCTCGACACCCGGTGCCGGGCAGGCGCGACACGCCGGGGATTCCGCGGGAACGGGGCCCGATTTGCGAACCCCCGGGGGCATCCGTATGCTTGTCCATCGGTAGCGCGAAGCACCACTTGCGGCCCTATCGTTTAGTGGCCTAGGACACCGCCCTTTCACGGCGGCAGCACGGGTTCGAATCCCGTTGGGGTCACTCTCCGAGTGAGCGAGCAAGTAGTACTGAGCAACACCACAGCAATTCAACATGGCCCTGTAGCGCAGCTGGTTAGCGTGCCGCCCTGTCACGGCGGAGGTCGCGGGTTCAAGTCCCGTCAGGGTCGCCACGGCTGGATAGCTCAGTTGGTAGAGCGTTCGACTGAAAATCGAAAGGTCCACGGATCGATGCCGTGTCCAGCCACCGGTGAAGGCCCCCTGCTTCGGCAGGGGGCCTTTTCCGTTGTCCGGCGTCGGTCGCGTCGCGTATGACCGCGGGCGCGGATCGTCGCGCACGACCAAAGTCACCCCGAACCACGCAACTGTGCGGTTCGGGGTGACGTTGGTTGTGCGGCTTGCGTTCGCGCCGGGTCGTCGCCAGCCTGGAGGCCCGGATCGCGCCCGCCTGTCGGCCTCCGGACTCAGGCCTCGCGGGTCTTCGGGCTGCTGTCGTTCGTCTTCGCCGGGTCGCGCTCGACCACGGTGCCGAGGGCATCGTCGATCCGCGACATCAGCTCCGCCGGGATCGTGACGCCGGCAGCACCCGCGTTGTCGTGGACCTGCTCCGGCCGCGACGCCCCGATGATCGCCGACGCCACGTTCTCGTTCTGGAGCACCCACGCCACGGCGAGTTGCGCCATCGACAGGTTCAGCTCGTCCGCGATCGGCTGCAGCTCCTGCACGGACGAGAGCACCTCGTCGCGCATGAACCGCTTGATCATGTTCGCGCCGCCCTTGTCGTCGGTGGCGCGGGACCCCTCGGGCAGCGGCTGACCCGGCTTGTACTTGCCGGTCAGCACACCCTGGGCGATGGGCGACCAGACGATCTGCGAGATGCCGAGTTCCTTCGAGGTCGGCACGACCTCTTCCTCGATGACCCGCCACAGCGCCGAGTACTGCGGCTGGTTCGAGATGAGCTGGAATCCGAGGTCCTTCGCCAGTGCGGCGCCGGCGCGGAGCTGGTCCGCCGTCCACTCGCTGACGCCGACGTACAGCACCTTGCCCTGCCGGACGATGTCGGCGAACGCCTGCATCGTCTCTTCGAGGGGCGTCTCGTGGTCGTAGCGGTGCGCCTGGTACAGGTCGACGTAGTCCGTCTGCAGGCGCTGGAGGGACCCGTCGATCGACTCGAGGATGTGCTTCCGCGACAGGCCGGTGTCGTTGTGTCCCTTCGGACCTGTCGGACCGAAGACCTTCGTGGCGATCTCGAGCGACTGGCGCCGCTCCCCCTTGAGCGCTTCACCGAGGACCTTCTCGGCGCCGGTGTTCGCGTAGACGTCGGCGGTGTCGAACGTCGAGATGCCCACCTCGAGCGCGGCCTTGACGCAGGCGATCGCGGCGTCGTTCTCGACCTGGGATGCGTGGGTGAGCCAGTTGCCGTAGGTGATCTCGGAGACCTTGAGGCCCGAGTTGCCGAGGTAGCGGTACTCCATGTGCGTGTCACTCCTGTCGTGGCCGCGTCGGTGCGGCTCGACCCGTGACGGTAGTCCCGCCGCTTCGGGGAGCACTCGGCGAACCGGACATCACGGCTGTACGCTGATGTTTCAGTAGCAGCGGGGAAAGACGAAACCCCGGCGATGTGGCTGGGCCAGGGATCGTTCCGGGGTCTTCGATATATGAGTTTACGGGGCGAGCGTTCGATGTCAACTGGAGGTCGCGTGGAGCCGGCGGACGTAGTCGACCTCTTGACGCGCGAACGCCTTCGTTCCTACTTCCGAGCTCTACCCGACGACGCACGCGCTGTCGGGCTCTACGAATGGAACATGCGAGCTGCAGCTGCCGTGATGGAGCTGACAGGGGCAGGAGAGGTCGTGGTCCGGAACGCTGCAGACGTGCAGCTCCGCGCTTGGGCAACTGCTCGTCGCCCAGGCTCATCCTGGCTCGATGTCGTTCCCCTCGACGCACAAGGCAAGAACGATCTGGCCGTCGCGCGACCCTGTGGACACCAGCACTCCACCGTGCGTTCCCACACGGCCCAGAGGATGCGCTGACTCGCCAGCGCGAGGTTCGAACACGGATGCAGCAACTGCACTTCGTGCGCAACCGGGCCGCACACCACGAGCCGATCCATGGGCGTGATCTTCGGCGGGACCACGACTACGCGATCGAGCTGCTCGGATGGATCCACCCCGGCGCCGCGGCTTGGGCAAAGGACGTGACGATGCTCGGCACGGTGCTCGATGCCCGACCCAGCATCTGAGGGGCAGGATCGAAAGAGTTGCGGCACGGAGCGGTGCCGCGGAGAGCGAGGAGCATCCATGACCGGAGCGAGCGTGTTGTTCATCGGTGGGAGCGGCGTGATCAGCGCCTCCTGCGTGCGGGAGGCGACCGAACAGGGCTACGACGTCACGGTCCTGAACCGTGGGACCACCGGGGGCAGGCCGATCCCGGAGGGTGTGACGCGCCTCCAGGCCGATGCGTCGGACCGCAGCGCACTTGCGGACGCACTCGGCGACCGGCACTACGACGTGGTCGTGAACTGGGTGGCCTTCACGCCGGACCAGGTGCAGGCCGACATCGACTTCTTCGCCGGACGGACGCGGCAGTACGTCTTCATCAGCTCGGCCTCGGCGTACCAGACGCCGGCGACGCACCTGCCGATCACCGAGTCGACACCGCTGAAGAACCCGTACTGGCAGTACTCGCGGGACAAGATCGCGTGCGAGGAGCTGCTGATGCAGGCGTACCGGGAGCAGGACTTCCCGGTGACGATCGTGCGGCCGTCGCACACCTACGACGAGACGAAGCTGCCGCTCACGGGTGGGTGGACCGCAGTCGCCCGGATGCGTGCCGGGAAGCCGATCATCATCACCGGTGACGGCACGAGCCTGTGGACGCTGACGCACAGCCGTGACTTCGCGGTCGGGTTCACCGGGCTGCTCGACAACGCATCGGCGATCGGTGAGGCCTTCACCATCACGAGCGACGAGGCGCCGACGTGGAACGCCATCGCGCACGAGATCGCGGCGGCGGCCGGGGTCGACGACCTGCGGATCGTGCACGTGCCAGCCGACGCGATCGCCGCCGCCGATGCCGAGTGGGGTGCTGCGCTGCTGGGCGACAAGGCGAACTCGTCGGTGTTCGACAACAGCAAGATCCGGTCGCTCGTGCCGTGGTACCGGCCGCGGACGCCCTACCGGCAGGGTGTGCGCGAGGTCATGGCCTGGTTCGAGGCGAACCCAGACGCGCAGGTCGTCGACGAGCGCCTCGACGGCCTGATGGACGAGTTGGCGGCGCGCTGGGCGGTGTGAGCCGCACTTGGTGAGCAGAAATGGTCGGGTGCCGTGTGGCGACCCGACCATTTCTGCTCACGAAGCGAACGCGGAGCGCGCGCGTCAGGAACGCGCGGCCAGCACCGAGGCGAGCGCGCCCATCGCGGTGCGCAGCTCGTCGTCGGTGACGACCAGGGGCGGGGCGAAGCGGATCGTCGAACCGTGGGTGTCCTTCACGAGCAGCCCGCGGTCGGCCAGGTCCTTCGAGATCTCCTTGCCGGTGCCGAGCGCAGGGTCGATGTCGATGCCCGCCCAGAGTCCGGCGACACGGTGCGAAACGACGCCGCGTCCGAGCAGGTCGTCGAGCAGCCCGCGCAGCAGCGGTTCGCCGTCGAGGGCCCGCTGCTGGAACGTGCCCTCGCCGAGCATCGCGACGACCTCGGAACCGACGGCTGCTGCCAACGGGTTGCCGCCGAACGTGGAGCCGTGTTCGCCGGGACGCAGGACCCCCAGGACGTCGCGCGAGCCCACCACCGCCGACACCGGGACGATCCCGCCGCCGAGCGCCTTGCCGAGCGTGATGAGGTCGGGCCGGACGCCGACGCGCTGCACGGCGAGGGTGTGGCCCGTGCGACCGAGGCCGGACTGGATCTCGTCCGCGACGAACAGCGCGCCGAACTCGTCGCAGATGGTGCGGACGTCCGGCAGGTACGAAGCGGGCGGGATGACGACCCCGCCCTCGCCCTGGATCGGCTCGAGCAGCACCGCGACGACGGTCTCGTCCATCGCCTCCCGGAGGGCAGCGGCATCGCCGTACGGCACCGTGCGGAACCCGGGCGTGTACGGGCCGAAGTCGTCGTGTGCCACCGGGTCGTCGGAGAACGAGATGATCGTGGTGGTGCGGCCGTGGAAGTTCCCGGAGGCCACGATGATCGTCGCCTGCCCCGCGGGGACACCCTTGACGCGGTAGCCCCAGGCTCGCGCCACCTTGATCGCGGACTCGACGGCTTCGGCACCGGTGTTCATCGGCAGGACCATCTCGGTCTCCGTCAACGCCGCCAGTGCCGCCGCGAACGGCCCGAGCTGGTCGTTCACGAAGGCACGGCTCGTCAGCGTCACCCGGTCGAGCTGCGCCCGGGCGGCGTCGAGCAGCCGCGGGTTGCCGTGGCCGAAGTTCACCGCGGAGTACGCGGCCAGGCCGTCCAGGTACTGCTTGCCGTCGACGTCGGTGACGGTGGCTCCGGAGCCCGACGCGATGACGACGGGCAGCGGGCTGTAGTTGTGCGCGAGGGCGCGGTCCTCGACGGCGAGCGCCGCCACGGTGTTGACCCCGAGCGACGCTGCCGCCGACATCAGCTGACCCCGAGCGAGCGGGCGACCGAGGTGCCGGTACCGACTGGGTGCAGGTCGAGGGTGCAGCACTTCACGCCGCCACCGCCGAGCAGCAGCTCGGACAGGTCGACGCCGATCGGGTTGTAACCCTTCTCCTGCAGCTGCTCGGCGAACCGAACAGCCCGGGCGGCGATCACGACGTTGTACCCGTCGGAGTACGAGTTCAGGCCGAGGATCGCGGCGTCCTCTTCCGTCGCGATGATCGCGTCGGGGAAGCGCTCGCGCAGGATCGTCAGCGAGGGCTCGTCGAAGGCGCTCTCGAGGTACGCGATGTTCGACGTGCCGTCGGCGGCGGGCTCGGGGTCGAGCACGGCGATGGCGGTGTCCAGGTGGTAGAAGCTCGGGTTGATGAGCTTCAGGGTGACGACCTCGCGGCCGTAGATCGTCGCGAGCTCGTCGTGCGAGGTGCTGTCCGACCGGAAGCCGGTGCCGGCGAAGATCGTGTTCCCGATGAGCAGGAAGTCACCCTCGCCCTCGTTGGTCTGCTCCGGCTCGGCGACGGTCAGGCCGGCCTGACGGAACCAGTCCATGTACGCGGGGCCCTCGGGCTGACGCTCGGGGTACTGGAACTTCGCGCCGTACGCGATGCCGTCGAGGACGAACCCGCCGTTCGCCGCGTAGACCATGTCCGGCAGGCCGTCGATGGGGTCGATGTAAGAGATGTCGAAGCCGAGCTGCTCGTACACGTCGACGAGCGTCTGCCACTGGGCGACGGCCTTCGAGGTGTCGGTCGGCTCTTCCGGGTGCATCCACGGGTTGATCCGGTAGCTGACCGTGTAGAAGTCCGGCTTGCACATCAGGATCGTGCGCTTCGTGGCGACACGGGCCGGGGTGGCGACGGACTCGGGGGCGGGTGCGGTGTTCGACATCAGTCCTCCTGGAAGGGACCGGGGCCCGAGCCTGCCAGGAACCGAAACGGAACGAGGAGAAGAGCTCCGGTGAGATGCAGGCTCACTCACCGCAGCGGACCAGGTCGACGCCACGACGATCCTGACACGAACCGTCCGGGAAGTGCAGCATCGGGAGCGCCACACTCTGGCACCCGTTCGGGGCACGCACGTTTCGTGCGCAGAACCGGGTGGCCGTGCAACAACCACGCGTACCATGGGTCCAATGGATTCGCTCGACCACCGCATCCTGGATCAACTCCGGGACAACGCCCGCGCCGGCTACGGCGACATCGGGTCGGTGGTCGGACTCTCGGCCTCGGCCGTGAAGCGCCGTGTCGACCGGCTGGTCGGTGACGGGGTCATCCAGGGCTTCACGATCAAGGTCGACCCCGCCGTCGAGGACCGGGGTACCGAGGCCTGGGTGGAGCTCTACTGCCGCGGCACGGTCTCCCCCGACGAGCTCCGCGCGCTGCTCGACACCGTGCCCGAGGTCATCGACGCCGGCACGGTCACCGGCAGCGCCGACGCGGTCGTGCACATGCGCTCGAAGGACCTGTCCGCACTCGAGGAAGCGCTCGACAAGGTCCGTCTCGCACCCCAGGTCGACCACACCCGGTCCGCGATCGTGCTCTCCAAGCTGGTCAGTCGCGAGACCGCGTAACGTCCCACGGATGGGACGGAAGACGACAGCCTGGAGGCGCGGCTCGGCGCCCACGGGATCGCGCGCGGCCCGGCGGCTGGTCGCGGCTGCGGGCCTCGCCTACGTCGCGAACTGCCTCTGGGGCACCGCCGTGGCCGTGCGCCTGATCCGGACGAAGAAGCTGCGGGTCGTGCACCACGGCCTGTTCGTGGTGACCGCGACCCTGACCGGCGTCGCCGCGACCACCCCGGTCTGGACCCGGGACCGCCGCGCCCTGTTCCTGCTGCCCGCACTCGTCCCGCTCGCGCTGGCTCCACGCACGAACCCCCGCTCCGGAGCACACTGGAGAGTCGCGGTCGCCGCCGCGCCGTCCTACCTGGGGGCGCTCGTCGGCAGGCGCTGACCACGACGACGAAACGCGAGGGAAGCAGTGGAGCTCTTCGAGGCCATCCGACGACGACGGACGACGAACGGACCGTTCCTGCCGGACCCGGTGTCCCAGGAGCACCAACGGCTCCTCATGGAGCTCGCCGGGCGGGCGCCGTCGCAGCTCAACAGCCAGCCGTGGCGGTTCGTCCTGGTCGAGGAGCGCGCGACGATCGACCGCGTCGCCGAGATCAGCGGCAGCTCGATGACCCGCACGATGGCCGAGGGGACGTTCTTCGAGCGCTACAGGCCGTACTTCCGGTTCTCGCAGGCCGAGATGGACGAGCGGCGCGACGGGATGCTGTTCGACAAGCTCCCGGGGCCGCTCAAGCCGTTCACGAAGCAGGTGTTCACCAAACGTGGGCAGCTGCTCATGAACACGCTGCGGGTGCCGCAGAGCCTCGGTGAGGAGAACCGGAAGCTCGTCGCCGGGTCGCCGCTGCTGCTCGGAGTGCTGCTCGACCGACACGAGTACCGGAAGGAAGAGCTGTCCGGCTTCTACTCGGTGTTCAGCATGGGCGCGGCCATGGAGAACATCTGGCTCGCGACCACGGAGCTCGGCCTCGGGATCCAGTTCGTGTCGTTCCCGATGGAGACCCCCGGCGCGTGGGAGGAGATCGAGGGGCTGCTGCACGTCCCCGAGACCCTCGAGCTGATGGCCGTGTACCGGATCGGGTACCTGCCGCCCGAACGTCGACGGCCCGCGATCGACTGGACGTCGAGCGAGCGGAAGCGCCCGTCACAGTACGTGTTCCGCGGGACCTGCGACACCCCGCAGCAGGGGTGGGACGACGCGCCCGTGGCGGGCCACATCGAACCGGAGGCGACCATCTCGTGACCGACGCCCGACACACCCAGAGCACCCCACCGACCTCGCAGGCTCGGTCGGCGCGTTCCGCGCGCCGCTCCGCGACGCCGCCGAGCGGAACGCGGCAGTCAGCCGCCCCCGGCCTGACGGGCCGTCCCTGGATCTCGCAGGACTGGCTCGACGTCGTCTTCGTGCACTGGCGCGTGGACGTGTCCGCGGTGGCTCCGCTGCTGCCCGCCGGCACCCGGCCCGACACGATGGCCCTCGACGGCAGCGACGACGGGGTGACCACGTGGGTGGGACTCATCGCGTTCCGGTTCGAGGACACCCGCTTCCCGCCGCTCGGAACGCTCGGCCGGACCGGCGCCGTGGGCGACTTCGTCGAGGTGAACGAGCGCGTCTACACGGTCGACGAACAGGGCCAGCACGGCGTCGTGTTCCTGTCGCTCGACGCCGGCAAGCTGCTGCCGACGATCGGCGCCCGCGTCGCCACGGGGCTGCCCTACCGCTGGGCGCGTGCCGAGCAGCGGTCCCACGACGGCCGCGTCGGGTACGCGATGCGACGCCACGGCACCCACCTGCGATCCCTCGTCGACGTCCGGGTCGGGGACGTGGTCGACGAGCCGAGCGCGCTCGAGACGTTCCTCACCGCGCGGTGGGGCATGCACGTGCACCGTGCGGGCCGCACCCGGTTCTGGCCGAACGAGCACGAGTCGTGGCCGCTCCACCGCGCTTCGGTGGTGGCGCTGCGGGACGACCTGATCGGTGCCGCTGGGCTGCCGTTCGGCCTGACCGAGCTCGAACCGGACTCGGTGCTGTACTCGCCCGGTGTGACGACCCGGTTCGGCCGCGGACGCTGAGCGCTCCCCGTCGGGGGACAACGGCTGAGTCCCCAGCCCTCGCCAGCGGTACAAGTGGTCCATGACTCGAGTGGCAGTGGTGACCGGTGGATCCGCAGGACTGGGGCGTGCGACGGTCGTCGAGGCCGGCCGCGCGGCCCTCGGCGTCTGGCACCTGAGCCGCGCGCTGCGTGGCCGGGAGCATGTCGTGCTGCACGGGGTGCTCGGTGTCCGGCAGCTCGTGCAGGCCGCGCTCGTCGCCCGCGCGGGGACAGCCGACGCCCACACGCTCAGCGCCGTCGTGGACGCCCTGCACGGGACGTCGATGGTCCCGCTCGCCCTGGACCCGCGGCGCCGCGGGTTCGCCCTGCAGCAGGTGTGGATCGCCGCGGTCCTCACCGTCGCCGAGGTGGCGCTCGTCGGCCGGGGGCGCCGGCGCTGAGCCCCGACGGCCGCTGAGCCCTGTCGGGGGTGCTCGGTAGCGTCCCGGACATGAGCACCGTCTACTCCGTCGCGTCCTCGCTGGACGGGTTCGTCGCCGCACCGGCCGACGACCTCGGCTGGCTGCTGCAGTTCGGGTTCGAGCCGTTCCAGGAGCACCACGACCGGTTCTTCGCGGGGGTCGGCGCGATCGCGATGGGGTCGACGACGTACGAGTGGCTGCTCGAGCACGACGACACGTGGGCGTACCCGGACCTGCCGACGTGGGTGTTCACCACGCGCGAGCTCCCGGTGCCCGACGGTGCCGACGTCCACTTCGTGTCGGGGTCGGTCGCGGACCACCAGGACACCCTCGAACGGGCCGCCGGCGAGCGGGACGTCTGGGTGGTCGGCGGTGGACTGCTCGCGGCGCAGTACCAGCAGGCGGGGATCCTCGACGAGCTCCGGGTGACCGTGATGCCGATCGCGCTCGGGGCCGGCGCACCGCTGCTCCCCGTGGCGGCGCCGACCCCGGTGTTCGAGCTCGTCGGGACGACACCGTTCGTCGGGGGTGCCGTCGAACTGCACTACCGCGCGGCCGCGCTGCCGGAAGCCGCTCCCACGGTCGGGGCGTAGCGTCCGGGGCATGAGCGACAACGAGCAGACCGAGCCCGTCATGGACGGTGCCACCGAGGCGACGAACCACGAGAAGCTCCACGGCCTCATCGAACAGGTCGACCACGACCACCACGGCGAGGGCGCCGGGGCGATGGCCGACCACCTGCGCGACCGCATGGACGAGACCGGCGTCGAGGACGAGGAAGCCGGCGACGTCGAGGACTGACGCTGCGGACTGACGCCGCGCACTGACGCTGCGCACTGACGCCGCCGCTGGCACGACGAACCGACTCTGCGGGCCGACGCCGCGGCCCTGCGGCCCTGCCCCGTGCGTCAGGTGACGCGCGCTCGGAAGGTGCGCAGGGCCTCCAGGTCGGATGCGTCGAGACCCGAGCGTTCGACGAAACGGTCCACTTCGAAGCCGGCGACGGCCTCGCGGAACGCCCCCTCGACGGTCGTGCCGTGCTGTGCGCACAGGTCGTCGATGCGCCCCTCGTTCGACGGGACGCCGATCGAGGCCAGCAGCGCCGGGGCGTTGTCGATGGTGACCAGGTAGTCCTCGACGACCGCTTCCGGTTCGACGTCGGCGAGTGCGAGCAGCGCGAGAGCGACGATGCCGGTACGGTCCCGGCCGCCCGCGCAGTGGAACAGCACGCCGCCCGGCTCGGCCCGCGCGATCGCCTGCAGTGCAGCACCGGTCCGCTCGGGCAGCTCGCGCAGGTGCGGGCCGTAGTACAGCGGGGTTCCGACGAGTCCGGTGTCCCAGTAGGCCTGCCAGAACGACGGGGCGTCGTCGAGTCCGTCGTGGTCGACGACCACGGTCGTGAGCCACTCCGGACGGACGCCGGTGTCCTTCGAGCGCTCCGACGGCGCACGGAGGTCGACCACGGTGCGGATCCCGGCGTCGCGGAGGGCATCCCAGCCCGCCGGTGCCAGCCGGTCGACGCCCTCGGACCGGAAGACCCGGCCGGACGGCGTCGTCCCACCCGTGCGCAAGGGCAGGCCGCCGAGGTCGCGCCCGTTGAACAGTCCCTCGGCGCGGAGCGTGCGCTCGTCGCGCACGGCGCGTCCGTCAGACACGGAGCTCCGTGAAGTCGGCGTCGAGGTCACCGAACCGGTGCGTGGTGATCGACACGGACTGCTCGCGGATGAACGGCAGCATCTCGATCAGACCCGCCTCGACCACGGGGGCGTCGTGGATCGCGACGTCGATGCTCGCGCCGAGTGCTTCCTCGAGGGCGAGTGCGTCGCCGCCGATCAAGCGGATCCGGGCTCCGGGCCCGCCGAACGCCGTGTGCGCCGGACGGTCCTGGCCCTGGGACAGGACCTCGTCGAGGGCATCGAGGGGCTGCTCGTCCTCGCCGTTGGACCAGTTCGCCTGGAACACGGCACCCGAGGCCGCTCGGGCGTGGAACTCCTGGTCGGACTCCACCAGGTGGTCGACGACGTCGAGCGGGGACCGGCTCGACGCCAGCAGCTGCGTGAGCGGACCCGGCAGCGGCCGCGCGGTGCTGAGCAGGATGTGCGCGCGGGCGGCGGTCGCGGCGACGAGGACCCGGACCAGGTCGCCCGCAGAGGCGTCCTCGGCCTGCCGGACGATCACGGACTGCGGGCGGTACCGCAGCACGTTCCGCTGCACCACGAGCCCGGCGGGGTCGTGCGAGCGGCCGTACTGCGACTCGCGGGCGCGGACGTCGCTGAGCGCCCCGGCACGCACCTGGTCGAACTCCTCGAACGACAGGCCGCTGCGGGCAGCCTCGATCACGGCGGTGACGCGCGGCGGCAGGCCGTGCAGCTGGATGCTCTTGTGGACCGTGCGGGGCGTGGGTTCCCAGCGGCCGAGGGTCGCGACGTACATCGGACCGCCCGCCTTCGTGCCGGTGCCGACCGACGACCGCTTCCAGCCGCCGAAGGGCTGGCGGCCGACGACCGCGCCGGTGATCCCGCGGTTGACGTACAGGTTGCCCGCACGGACGCGGGACAGCCAGTCGGCGACCTCGTCGACGTCGAGCGAGTGGATGCCGGCGGTCAGGCCGTAGTCGGTGCCGTTCTGGATCGCGATGGCCTGTTCGAGGGTCTCGGCGCGCATGATGCCGAGCACCGGGCCGAAGTACTCGGTCTGGTGGAAGTCGCTGCCGGCACGGACGCCGTCGCGGATGCCGGGCGACCAGAGCCGTCCGGAGTCGTCGAGGGCGCTCGGCTGCACGAGCCAGGACTCCCCCGGCCCGAGCTCGGTGAGGCCCTGCCGGAGCTTGCCCTCGGGCTCGGTGATGACCGGGCCGACCTGCGCGGTGGGGTCGTCGGGCCACGCGACACGGAGCGTCCGGGTGGCGTCGACGAGCTGCCGGCGGAACCGCTCGCTCTCGCCGACCGAACCGACCAGCACCACGAGGGACGCCGCCGAGCACTTCTGGCCGGCGTGCCCGAACGCGGACCGCACGATGTCCTGCACCGCCAGGTCGATGTCGGCGCTCGGCGTGACGACGATCGCGTTCTTGCCGCTGGTCTCGGCGGTGAGCGGCAGCCCGGCCCGCCACCAGCGGAACGACCGCGCCGTGTCGGCGGAGCCGGTCAGGATGATGCGGTCGACGGCGGGGTGTCCGACGAGGTCGCGGCCGAGTTCGTCCTCGGCCAGGTCGACGAGCTGCAGCAGCGAGTGCGGGACCCCGGCGTCCCAGAGCACGTCGGCCAGGAGCGCACCGCAGCGGCGGGCTTCGGGTGCGGGCTTGAGGACGACGCCGCTGCCCGCGGCGAGCGCCGCCAGCACGCCGCCGGCCGGGATCGCGACGGGGAAGTTCCACGGCGGCACGACGACGGTGAGCCGCGGCGGGACGTAGCGCGCACCCTCGACGTCGCCCAGGCGTCGGGCGCTCTCGGCGTAGTAGTGGGCGGCGTCGACGGCTTCGGTGACCTCGGTGTCGGCCTCGGCGAAGGTCTTGCCGGTCTCCGCCGCCATCACCTCGATCAGGTCGGCCCGGCGGGTCTCCAACTCGTGGCCGATGAGGTCGAGGAGCTCCGCGCGGTCGGACGGGTCCTGCCGGCCCCAGTTCACACCGGCCTGCGCGGTCCGGGCCATGATGCGCTCGAGCTTCGAGCGGTCGGCGACCTTCGCGCCGCGGATCGTCTGCGCGCCGAGCTGCGACCGTGGCACCCGCCGCAGGACGTCGAGCGCCCAGGTGCGGTTCGCGGCGACCGATGGATCGGTGTCGGCAGCATTCCGGAACGCGTCGCGCAGGACGGGTTCGCCGAGGGGACGGTGGCGGTCCTGCGTGCGGTGGCTGGTCGGCACCGGGTCGTCGAGCGCGGTGACGGACGCCAGGTACCGGCCGTGCTCGCGGTCGAAGACGCTGGCGTCGCGGTCGATGTCGAACGCGGCGGAGACGAAGTTCTCGGGGCTGGCGCTCTCCTGCAGCCGTCGGGCCAGGTAGGCGATCGCGGAGTCGAACTCGTCCGGCTGCACGACGGGCGTGTAGAGCAGGATCTCGCCGACGTCTGCACGCACGGCGTCGGCGTGCCCGGATGCCATGCCGAGCAGCATCTCCACGTCGATCGCGTCGGTGACCCCGCGGCGCTGCGCGAGCACCCACGCGGTGGCGAGGTCGAACAGGTTGTGCCCGGCGACGCCGATCCGGACGGCGTCGGTGCGCTCGGGGGTCAGCGCCGCGTCGAGCATCCGCAGGTACGCGGTGTCGGTCTCGCGCTTGCTGCCCCAGGTGGCGAGGGGCCAGTCGTGCACGATCGCGTCGACGTGCTCCATCGCGAGGTTCGCACCCTTGACGAGCCGGACCCGGATCGGGGCACCACCGCGCGCACGACGCTCCTGCGCCCACGACGTCAGTGACTCGAGTGCGCCTGCCGCATCGGGCAGGTACGCCTGGAGCACGATGCCGGCGTGCAGCCCGGCGAACTCGTCGCGGTCGAGCAGGGTGCGGAACACCGCGAGGGTGACGTCGAGGTCGCGGTACTCCTCCATGTCGAGGTTGATGAACTTCGCGGGACGACCGGACGCCAGCGGCGCCGCTGCGAGCCGGTACAGCGGGACGAGCCGGTCGACGACCCGTTCGACGGTCTGGTCGAACGCCCACATCGACATCTGCGGGACGACCGAGCTGACCTTGATCGACACGTGGTCGACGTCGTCGCGGGCGAGGAGGTCCATCGTGCCCTGCAGCCGACGGTCGCTCTCGGTGCTGCCGAGGACCGCTTCGCCGAGCAGGTTCACGTTCAGCCGGGTGCCGGGACCGCCGACCTTGGCGAGCGCCGGGCCGAGCTTCGCCGTCGTCGCGTCGATGACCAGGTGGCCGGTCATCCGGCGCAGGATCCGGCGGGCGGTGGGGATCACGGCCCACGGTGCCATCGTCGCGAAGCCACCGCCGAGCGTCACCGCGCCCCGGAGGTACCAGGCGAGGAAGTCGGGGACGTCACGGCTGACCTGCTCGAGGTTGCGCGCGGCGACCCTGGGGTCCTCTGGACGGATCACCTTGTCGACGAACGAGCGCGTGAAGTCGAGCCCGCGTTCGTCGCGCAGGGCCTCGGCCAGGCGGACGGCTCCGGCGTCGGGCTTCGTGCCGGCGGAGGCCGCCAGCCACCGGCGGACGAGCGCAACGGCGTCGTCGGTGCAGTCCTGGAGGCGGGCGCTCGGCATGCTCCGATCGTATGCCGAGCCCCCGACGTCACCTTGGAGCGCGCCGCACGTCGGCCAGGAGTCATCCGAGCGGATGAAACGGTCTCGGCGTCGGCCCGGGTCCCCCCGCGGTGGATACGCTGGTCGGCATGTCGACGGAGGGCAACGGTGGCCACGACTGGGTCACCTGGGACGCGTACCACGACGTCTGGCGACGGCTCGACCGGGCCCTCGACCAGGCCGTCCAATCCGGCGCGGGCATCTCGATCCCGGAGTTCGAGATCCTGATCGGCCTCCACCGCGACCCCGACCACCGGCTGCGGGTCCGGGACATCGCCGCGGGCATCGGCTGGGAGAAGTCCCGGGTCAGCCACCAGGTCACCCGGATGGTCGCGCGCGGCCTCGTGGTCCGCGCCGACTGCCCGACCGACGGCCGTGGCAGCTGGGTGGAGATGACCCCGGTCGGTCGTCGCTCCGTGCTCGCCGGCATCCGTGCGCACACGGGTGCGCTGGAAGACCTGTTCTGGAGGCCCGTGGGGACGGACGCGGACACGCTGCGGTCCGTCAGCGCGCGCGTCCAGGACGCGATCGGCCCGGACGTCGACGCCGAGGACGTCAGCGCCTCGTGACCGTCGTCATCGCGGGCTGCGGCGACCTCGGGGTCGAAGCCGGACTGCGGTTCGCTGCGCTCGGCCACGAGGTGCTCGGCCTGCGTCGCCGCGCCGAGCTCGTCCCCGCACCGATCTCCGGCCGGAGCGTCGACCTGCGCCGCGAGGTCCCCTCGATCCCCGCCGACACCACCGTGGTCGTCGTGGCGTTCGCCGCCGGCAGCCGCGAGGTCGACGAGTACCGCGCGACCTACGTCGACGGTCTGCGCAACGTCCTCGACGGCATCGAGGCCTCGGGGACCGACCCGCGCCTCCTCGTCGTGTCCTCGACCGCGGTCTACGACGTCGACGACGGCAGCACCGTCACCGAGGAGACCCCGGCGACCGGTGGTACCCCGACCGCGGACGTCCTGGTCGAGGCCGAGGCGCTGCTGCGGGACCGTGCTCCCGGCGGGGTGCTCGTCCGGCTGTCCGGGGTCTACGGCCCGGGTCGCGAGCGGCTGATCGACCAGGTCCGCTCCGGTGCGGCGCGACTTGCAGCGGGAGCGTCGCCGCACACGAACCGGATCCACCGGGACGACGCCGCCGGCGCCCTGGTGCACCTGGCCTCCGTGGCCGATCCGGCACCGACGTACCTGGTCACGGACGACGAGCCCGCCCGGCTCGACGACGTGTACCGGTGGCTGGCGTCGGAGCTCGGCGCCCCCGAGCCCGAGCGGGCCGAGGCGTCCGGCCGGCAGTCCGCCGGCGACAAGCGCCTGTCGAACGGCCTGGTGCGCTCGACCGGCTGGGCCCCGCGCTTCCCCACGTTCCGCGAGGGGTACCGCGCCGTGCTCGACGGCCGAGGCGCCCGCCACCCCTGACCCGCAGCCCCGCAGCCCCGCGCCCCGCAGCCCCGCTAGTGGTGGCGGTGGTCCTGGATGGTGAGCCGCGGGCCGAACGCCGGCTTGCGGAACCCCGAGCCGCCGATGAGCCGCACGACCCGCTCCCGGTGCCCGCGCCACGGCTCGAGCAGCTCGAGCATCCCGTCGTCGTCCACCGGTCCCCCGGTCAACGCCCACCCGACCAGGGCTGGCACGTGGAAGTCCCCGACGCTCGGCGAATCGGGGTCGCCGTGGGAGCGCTGCGCGGTCTCGGCAGCCGTCCACTTCCCGACGCCCGGGATCGACTGCAGCCGCGCGGACACGACCGAGCCCCCGCGGCCGAGCGTCAACGTCCGCTCGAGCGCCGGAGCGACGCGCATCGCCCGCATCACCGTCGCCGAGCGCCCGGGTTCGATGCCGGCCTTGTGCCACTCCCAGCTCGGGATCCGTGCCCACTCCTCGGCGGTCGGCGGCACCGTCAGTCCGTCCGGCGTGGGTCCAGGAGCCGGCGTTCCGGAGCGCCGCACGAGGTACCGCCACGCTCGCCAGGCCTGCCTCGAGGTGACCTTCTGCTCCATGATCGCCGGGACGAGCATCGCGACGACGGTGTTCGTGCGGAGCAGCCGGAGTCCGGGCTGCCGGTGCCGTGCCGCCGCCAGGAACGCGTTGCCGGAGACGTCGAACCCGTCCCAGTCGTCACCGCGACCGAGCATCTCCGGTGCGTGCTCGACCGCCCACGCGGCGCCGTCGCCCCACGCCGAGACCGCGATGGTGTCGCCGGCCGGCCGGATCGCCACGGAAGCAGGGCCCCGGGGCGTCCGCAGCGCGAGCCACACGACCGACCCGACCACGGCGAACGCGGGGTCGCCGGAGCCGCGCTGCAGGGGCCGCAGGGTCGACGCGACGTCCACCGCGCCTCCAGGCCGGTACACCGTGTCGACGCGAGACGCGTCGGCGGACGCACCACCGGACGACGAGGCGGAAGCGAGCATGGTCACACGGGGATGGTAATGCGGAACCACCGTCAGTCATGATGGGCACTGATCCCCACCACCCGACGACGGAGTTCCCCATGCGCATCGGCATCCTCACCTCCGGAGGCGACTGCCCCGGCCTGAACGCGGTCATCCGCGCGATCGTCCTCAAGGGCATCGCGATCCACGGCCACGAGTTCGTCGGGTTCCGGGACGGTTGGCGCGGCGTCGTCGACGGCGACATCGTCCCGCTCGGCCGCAAGGACATCCAGGGCATCGCGAAGCAGGGCGGCACGATCCTCGGCACGAGCCGGACGAACCCCTTCGAGGGGCCGAACGGCGGCGTCGAGAACATCGAGCGCATGCTCGAGCGGCACGGCATCGACGCCATCGTCGCGATCGGCGGCGAGGGCACGCTGGCAGCCGCGAAGCGCCTCACCGACGCGGGCCTCAAGATCGTCGGCGTCCCGAAGACCGTCGACAACGACCTGGGGGCGACCGACTACACGTTCGGCTTCGACACCGCCGTGGCGATCGCGACCGAGGCCATGGACCGCCTGCGCACCACGGGCGAGTCGCACTCCCGCTGCATGGTCGCCGAGGTCATGGGCCGGCACGTCGGCTGGATCGCACTGCACTCCGGCATGGCCGCTGGTGCGCACGCGATCCTCATCCCGGAGCAGAAGACGAGCATGGAGCAGATCGCGAAGTGGGTGCGTGCCGCCTACGACCGCGGCCGGGCACCGCTCGTCGTGGTGGCCGAGGGCTTCGTCCCCGACCACGAGGACAACGCGCACACCGAGCGCGGGCTCGACGCCTTCGGGCGTCCGCGGCTCGGTGGCATCGGCGAGCGCCTCGCTCCGCTCATCGAGGAGATGACGGGCATCGAGACGCGCGCCACGACCCTGGGGCACATCCAGCGCGGTGGGACGCCGACGGCGTACGACCGGGTGCTGTCGACGCGGCTCGGCCTGGCGGCCATCGACTCCGTCGTCGAGGAGCGCTGGGGCCGGATGGTCGCGCTGAAGGGCACCGACATCGTGCACGTCTCGTTCGACGAGGCGCTCGGCGAGTTGAAGACGGTGCCGCAGGCGCGCTTCGACGAAGCCGCGATCATGTTCGGTTGATCCCGTCGTCGCCGTTCCGGTTCCGTTCCGGTTCCGGTTCCGGTCTCGGCCTGGAGGCCCGGGGTAGCGTCCGGCGCATGACCCGCGCCGTCCTCGTGTCCAGTTCAGCCCCGCCCACCGTCACCGACGTCGACCTGCCAGACCCCGCCGAGGGCGAAGCCCTCGTCGACGTCACCTACTCGAGCGTGAACTACAAGGACGGACTCGCCCTCGCGCGGAACCCCGGGGTCGCCCGCCTCGATCCCCTCGTGCCGGGCATCGACGTCGTCGGCACCGTCTCGGCGCTCGGGCCGGGCGTGCACGACGTGGCGATCGGCGACCGGGTGGTGCTCAACGGCGCCGGGCTGGGCGAGAGCCGGCACGGGGGCTGGGCGGTGCAGGCGGTCGTGCCGTCGGGCTCGCTCGTGGTGCTGCCGGACGCGATCGACGACTCGTTCGCGGCGGCGATCGGCACGGCGGGCTTCACGGCGATGCTCAGCGTGCTCGCGCTCGAGCCCTTCGTCGCGCCGGACGCCGGACCGGTGCTCGTGACCGGGGCATCGGGCGGTGTCGGGTCGGTGGCGATCGCGCTGCTCGCGGCCCGCGGCTACGCGGTGACGGCCTCGACGGGTCGGACGACGAACGAGGACTCGCTCCGCCGGCTCGGCGCGACCGAGGTCATCGACCGCAGCACGCTGTCGGAGCCCGGCAAACCCATGCAGCGCGCGACCTGGGCCGGTGCCGTGGACAGCGTCGGCGGGGCGACCCTGGCGAACGTCCTCGCCGCGACCCGGTGGGGCGGTGCCGTGACGGCGTGCGGGCTGGCACAGGACTCGGCCCTGCCGACGACCGTGCTGCCGTTCATCCTGCGGGCGGTGTCCCTGCTCGGCATCAACTCGGTGGACGCTCCGGTCGCCCTCCGTCGGCGAGCGTGGGAGCGCCTGGCGACGGACCTCGACCCAGCCCTGCTCGCCGGCGTCACGCGCACCGTCTCGCCGGAAGAGGCGATGGCCATCGGCGCCGACGTCGTCGCAGGACTGGTGCACGGACGGACGGTCGTCGCGATCCCTCGCTGAAATAGTGCCGTACCACCATTTCACAAGCGCTTGCATATTGACACGTTAGGGTTGAAGTGTCGAGTCCGAGGCACGAGGAGATGGCATGCCGGTCCCCAAGTCGACGGTGGAGAGTTCTCCCCGCAAACTGCTGCGCGACGTCGTGTACGAGAAGATGCTCGCAGCACTCCGCGACGGCACCCTCCAGCACGGCGAACGCCTCAACGACGACGAGCTGGTCCAGTGGCTCGGGGTCAGTCGCACCCCCATCCGCGAGGCGATCGCGAAGCTCGTCGACATCGGCCTGGTCGAGATGGAGGCGAACCGGTACACCCGCGTCGCCACCCCGACCTTCGACGACTGGGTCACCGCGACCCGCGCGATGGCGGGCTTCTTCGAGCTCAGCCTGCGCTGGGGTGTCCCCGAGTACGACGACGAGGACGTGGCAGCGCTCCAGAAGCTGCTCGACCGTGCCGACGGGCTCCGCAAGGTCCGTGACCTCGGCTTCAGCGGTGCGGTGACCGAGATCATCGAGTTCGCCGTCGCCCACTCCGGCAACCCGCTCGTGCAGGTCGCCGCCGAGGGAGCCCTCGAACGCGTCCGCTTCACGCTCAACCCCACCCCGGCGTTCGAGCAGTACGGGTCCGAAGCGTTCTTCTCGATCCTCCGCGAGGCACTCGAGGACCGCGACGGTGAGACCGCTGCCGAGGCCGGCCGCGCACTCACCCGCAACTTCGAGCAGCACATCGACGCGGTCAGGGCCACCCGCGGCTGACGGTCCAGGATGGAGGGGTGACCGACGTCCTCATCCACGCCACCGGTGTCCGCGTCACGCGCTCCGGTCGCGACCTGCTGCACGACATCGACCTGACCGTCCGACGGGGCGAGCACTGGGCCCTGCTCGGCCCGAACGGCGCCGGCAAGTCCACTCTGCTCGCCGTGATCGGCGCCAACGGGCACCCCACCGCGGGCTCCGTCGAGGTGCTCGGGCGCCGGCTGGGGCGCGTCGACGTCCGGGAACTCCGGGAGCACATCGGTCACGTCGACCCGCGGCACCGGATGCTCTCGCCCCTGACGGTCCTGGAGACCGTGCTCACCGGGCTGACCGGCACCACCGACCTCATGATGCGGTGGGAGCCGACCACGGACCAGATCGCCCTCGCCGAGCAGCACATCGCCGATGTCGGGCTCTCCGCGCGACGGGACGCCCGCTGGCCGGTGCTGTCGCAGGGCGAACGCGGCCGGACCCTCATCGCCCGGGCACTCATGTCGCAGCCGCAGCTCCTGCTCCTCGACGAGCCGGCGACCGGGCTCGACGTCGCCGCACGCGAGCACCTGCTCGAGACCGTCGACGCGCTGCGGCACCGGCACCCGGAGCTCGGCAGCGTGATGGTCACGCACCACCTCGAGGACCTGCCGGCGTCCACCTCGCACGCGATGCTCCTGCGCGACGGTGCAGCGGTGGCGCAGGGGACCGCTGACGAGGTCATCACCTCGTCAGCGGTGTCACACGCCTTCGACTTCCCGCTCGCGATCCTGCGCGCCGAGGGCCGCTGGGCCGCACGCCGAGCCGCCTGACGCCGCGGAGCGGGCGCAGGGCGGGCGCGGGGCGGGCGCGGAGCGGGCCGGCGGGCGGCAGGCGGCGCGCCTACGCGGTCGCGGCGGCTGCGGCCTTCGCGGCGGCGGGCAGCGCGTCGAGGATCCGCCCGACGGCACGCTCGTCGTGCGCGGCCGTGACGAACCACGCCTCGAACACGCTCGGCGGCAGGGTCACGCCCTGGTCGAGCATGCTGTGGAAGAACGGCGCGTACCGGAACACGTCCTGCGTCCGGACGTCGTCGTAGTTCTCCGGGGCGGTGTCCGTGAAGGCGAACGAGAACAGGTTGCCGGCGCGCTGCACGGTGTGTGCGACGCCCTCGGCCGACAGCGCGTCCGAGGTGGCCGAGGAGATCACCGCGGCCGTGCGGTTCAACGACTCGTACACGGCCGGGGTCGCTGCCCGGAGCGTGGCGATCCCCGCCGCGACCGCCAGCGGGTTGCCGGACAGCGTGCCCGCCTGGTACACCGGGCCGAGCGGGGCGAGGAAGTCCATGACCTCGCGCCGACCACCGAGTGCGGCGAGGGGCATGCCGCCACCGATGACCTTGCCGAACGTGATGAGGTCGGGCTTCCAGCCGGCGCCGTCGGGGACGACCTTCGATGCCTCGAGACCCCACCAGCCGGCGGAGCCGACCCGGAAGCCGGTCAGGACCTCGTCGACGATGAGCAGCGCGCCGTGCGACTGCACGAGCTGCGCCAGGGCCCGGTTGAACCCGCGCTCCGGCGCGAGGACACCCATGTTCGCGGCGGCGGCCTCGACGATCACACCGGCGATGCGCTCCGAGTGCTCGTCGAAGGCGCGGCGGACAGCGTCGAGGTCGTTGTACGGCAGCACCAGGGTCTGCGCCGCCGTCTCCTCCGTGATGCCGGCACTGCCGGGCAGCGCCAGGGTGGCGACACCCGAACCGGCCTCGGCCAGCAGGGAGTCCGAGTGGCCGTGGTAGTGCCCGGCGAACTTCACGAGCAGGTCGCGGCCGGTGTAGCCACGGGCCAGTCGGATCGCGGTCATCGTCGCCTCGGTGCCGGTCGACACCATGCGGAGCTTCTCGATCGGGCCGTCGCCGTCGACCGACACCCGCTGCTTCACGAGCTCGGCGAGCTCGGTCTCGCCCGGGGTCGAGGCGCCGAACGAGAGCCCGCGCGCGGCGGCCTGCTGCACCGCCTCGACGGTGCCGGGGTGCGCGTGCCCGAGGATCGCCGGACCCCACGAGGCGACGAGGTCGACGTACTCGCGGCCCTCGGCGTCGGTGACGTACGCGCCGTTGGCGGACACGAGGAAGCGCGGGGTGCCGCCGACGGAGCCGTAGGCACGGACGGGCGAGTTCACGCCACCCGGGATCGCGTTCTTGGCACGGCCGAAGAGCTGGTCGTTCGTGGTCATTCGGGGGCCTTCCCGGTCGAGGCGATGCCGGCGACGTCGGCGGTGGTGCCGGAGGTGCGGAGGCCGGCCTCCTGGTTGAGCTTCCGTGCGATGTCGACGGCGAAGTAGGTCAGGATCGCGTCGGCGCCGGCACGCTTGATGCCGATGAGCGACTCCATCGCGGCGGCGTCGCGGTCGATCCACCCGTTCTGTGCCGCTGCGGTGATCATCGCGTACTCGCCGGAGATCTGGTACGCCCAGACCGGCACGGGCGAGGTGGCGGCGGTCTCGGCGAGGACGTCGAGGTAGCTCATCGCCGGCTTCACCATCACGACGTCGGCACCCTCGTCGATGTCGAGCGCGACCTCGCGGAGGCCCTGGCGGCCGTTCGCGGCGTCGATCTGGTACGTCCGACGGTCGCCGACCAGCGACGACGACACAGCCTCGCGGAAGGGACCGTAGAACGCCGAGGCGTACTTCGCGGCGTACGCCAGGAGCGCGGTGCCGGTGTGCCCGGCGGTGTCGAGGGCGTCGCGCGCCGCGGCGATCTGGCCATCCATCATCCCGCTCAGGCAGACCAGTTCGGCTCCGGCCTCGGCCTGGGCGACGGCCATGTCCCGGTACCGCAGCAGGGTCGCGTCGTTGTCGACCGATCCGTCCGCGGCCAGGACACCGCAGTGCCCGTGGTCGGTGAACTCGTCCAGGCACAGGTCGGACTGCACGACGAGGGCGTCACCGACCTCTTCCTTCGCGACCCGGATCGCCACGTTGAGGATGCCGTCGGGGTCGGTCGCACCGGATCCGGTGGCGTCCTTCGTGGTGGGCACACCGAACAGGTTCACGCCGCCGACCCCGACCTCCGCAGCCGACACGAGCGCGCGGCGGAACGAGTCGAGCGAGTGTTGCTGCACGCCCGGCATGCTCGAGATGTCGACGGCGTCGGTCGCGCCTTCGCGGATGAACATCGGCAGCACGAGCTCGGCGGGGTGGAGCCGGGTCTCGGCGACGAGCCGTCGCATCGCGGGGGTGGCACGGAGTCGACGGGGGCGGACCTGGGGGAAACGGCCGGTCACGGGTGGCCTTCCTGTTCGGGGGCGGTTGGGTTCAGGGCCTCGACGACGGCGTCGAGCAGGGCTTCTGCGGACCGGGTGGGTCCGACGACGTGGACCGGGAGTCCGGCCGCGCGCGCTTCGACGGCGGTTCCGGGACCGATGCAGGCCACGAGGGTGCGGGGGTCGAGCGGGGTCATCCGGCGGGCGATCTCGCGGGCGACGCTGCCGCTCGTCACGAGCACCGCGTCGGGCACCGTGTCGAGGGTGATCGGCTCGTCGCCGGTCCCCACGGTACGGTACGCGACCACGTCGTCGACGTCGATGCCACGGGCGCGGAGTCCGTCGACGAGCGTAGAGGCGGCGATCTCCGAGCGGGGGAACAGGACGGTGCCGGCGGTGTCCGGCAGCGCGTGGACCAGGCCGGCGGCGGACGTCTCGGTGGGCACCAGGTCGACGACCCAGCCGACAGCACGGGCGGCACGGGCGGTCGGCTCGCCGACCGCGGCGACGCGGACACCGGCCGGGAGGCCCGCCACGCGTTCTGCGAGGACCGTCACGGCCGTCGCACTGGTCACCACCACCCACGAGTACCCGGACCCGACCAGGCGGCGGACCGCAGCGTCGAGCGCGGAGGGGTCGGACGGCGGAGCGTCCGTGATGAGCGGGACGACCCGTGGATCGAGTCCGCGGTGCCGAGCGGACGCGGCGACACGCTCCCCCCACGCGCCACCCCGGGGGATGACGACGACGGGAGCGTGCGTGTCCGTGACCGGCTCTACTTCACCGAGTCGGCGAGGTCGGCGAGGTCGCCCGCGCCGTTCTCGAGCAGCTCGGCGGCCACGCGGCCACCGACCTCGAGCGCCTCGGTCAGGCGGTCCTGCGCGGAGCCCTCGAGCACCGCTGCGTGGGATGCCGTGCGGTACTCGCTGCCGTCCGGGCGGTAGACCGTCGCGGAGACGAGCAGGAGCTCGGCGTCCACCACCGCGGTCGCACCGATCGGCGCGGAGCAGCCGGCTTCGAGCTTCGCGAGGACCTCGCGCTCGGCCGTCACGGTCAGGCGTGTGGGAGCGTGCTCGATCTTGCGGAGCGCCGCCAGCAGGTTCCGGTCGGCCTTGTCGGTGCTCGTCTCGAGGTCCGAACGCGTCTCGATCGCGAGCGCGCCCTGCCCGGGGGCGCTCGGCCAGAAGCCGAGGTCGAGCAGTTCGGTCGCGGCCGACAGGCGGTCGATCCGGGTCAGACCGGCGGCGGCGAGGACGACGGCATCGAGGTCGTCGTCCACGCGGCCGAGCCTGGTGTCGATGTTGCCGCGGATGTCGATCACGTCGAGGTCCGGGCGCTTCGCCTTGAGCTGCGCGACGCGGCGGGGTGACCCCGTGCCGACCTTCGCGCCCTCGGGCAACGAGTCGACCGTGGCGCCGTTCCGGGCGACCAGCACGTCACGAGCATCAGCACGCTTCGGCACCGCGGCGATCGTGAGCCCCGGGTACGGCGCCGTCGGCAGGTCCTTCAGCGAGTGCACCAGGACGTCGACCTCGCCGGCGACCAGTGCCTCGCGCAGGGCGCTCGCGAACACACCGGTGCCACCGAGCGATGCCAGCGACGCACGGTTCGTGTCGCCCTCGCTCGTCACCGTCACGAGCTCGACCGGGCGCCCGGCCGCCTTCGACAGGCGGTCGGCGACGTCCTGCGACTGCGCCACCGCGAGCCGGCTGGCACGGGTACCGAGTCGGATCGGGGCGAAGCCGTCGGTCTGGGCGGTGCCGGTCGTCTCGGTCACGGTGCGAGCCCCGCCGCGGCCGGCTTGAAGCCGGCGCGGACGTTCTCGCAGCAACCCGGACGGCAGACGTCGTACCAGGGACCGATGTCGGTCAGGTGCGGACGCTCGCTGGTCGGGGTGCCGTTGACGCGCTCGAGCACCAGGTCGACGAGGCCGGACACGTAGGCCGGGTCGACACCGGGGGTCTGCGTGCGGACCGACCAGAAGCCGAGCTCCTGCGCGGTCTCGGTGGCTTCTTCATCGAGGTCCCACATGACCTCCATGTGGTCGCTCACGAAGCCGAGCGGGACGATGAGCACGGCGCGGGTGGGACCGCCCTTGAGCTCCTCGTTCATGTAGTCGTTGATGTCCGGCTCGAGCCACGGCTGCGTCGGCGGGCCGGAACGCGACTGGTAGACGAGCTTCCACGGCGGCGTGCTGGTGCCACGGAGGGACGCGTGCTCGGGCTGCTCGAGCAGCTCTGCCCACGCCTGGTCGAGGACGACCTGGGCGACGGCGAGGTGCTGCGCCTCGTACGCGCCGTGCTCGTCGAAGCCGCGGTAGTCGGGGCCGGACTTCGCGGCGTCGGTCGAGGGGATCGAGTGCGTCGAGAACAGCACGTGCAGCTCGGTCGCGACGTCGAGGCCGTCGTTCTCTGCGATCGCCTGGGCCATGCCGTCTCGGACGCCGTCGACGAACGGGCGGACGAAGCCCGGGTGGTCGAAGAACTGCCGGACCTTGTCGATCTGGATCGTGTCGATCAGACCGGTCTCGTCCAGGACGCGCGCGTAGTCCTCGCGGTACTGACGGCAGCTGGAGAACGACGAGTACGCGCTCGTGGCGATCGCGATGAGCTTGTTGTAGCCCTTGTCGGCGGCCTCGGTGAAGGCCTGCTCGAGGTAGGGCTCCCAGTTCCGGTTGCCCCAGAGGACGGGCATGTCGATGCCGCGCGATGCCAGCTCCGATTCGAGCGCGGCCTTCAGCGCACGGTTCTGCGCGTTGATCGGGCTGACCCCGCCGAAGTGCCGGTAGTGGTGCGCGACCTCTTCGAGGCGCTCGTCCGGGATCCCGCGGCCGCGCGTGACGTTGCGCAGGAAGGGGATCACGTCGTCCTGGCCCTCGGGGCCACCGAAGCCGGCGAGCAGGATCGCGTCGTACGCGGTCGGGACCTCGACGTGCTCGGGACCGGACGCTGCCGCCTCGGTCGCGGCGAGGACGGCCTGACCGTTCGTGATCATGCTGGTGTCGGTCATGACAGCACCTCGGGCAGCTCGGCGGTCGTCACGCGACGACCGGTGAAGAAGGGCACTTCTTCCCGCACGTGCAGGCGGGCTTCGGTGGCGCGCAGGTCGCGCATCAGGTCGACGAGGTCCACCAGCTCGGGGCTCTCGAGCGGCAGGATCCACTCGTAGTCGCTGAGCGCGAACGTCGCGATGGTGTTGGTGAGCACACGGCGGTACTTCGCGCCGGCGACGCCGTGGTCGCGGAGCATCTTCGAACGCTCGTCCTCCGGCAACAGGTACCACTCGTAGGAGCGGACGAACGGGTACACCGTGATCCACGCCTCGGGGTCCTTGCCGCGCAGGAACGCGGGGGTGTGCCGCTTGTTGAACTCGGCCTCGCGGTGCATGGCCATCGCGTGCCACACCGGCTCGGCGTCCTGGAACAACCCGGTCCGACGGACCTCGCGCAGGACGGCCTGGATCGCCTGTGCGTCGTCGCCGTGCAGCCAGATCATGACGTCGGCGTCGGCACGGAAACCGGACACGTCGTAGAAGCCGCGGATCGTCACACCGCGTTCGGCAGCGTTCGCGATCACCGCGTCGAGCTCGGCCACGGCGTCGTCACCGACTCGGTGGATCGGGCCGAGCGGACGGCGGAACACGGCCCAGAGGGCGTACGCCGTCAGCAGGTTGGGATCGATCCCCGTCGCGGGGTCCGTCTCGTGGGGGGAGGTGTCGTGCGCGGGCGCGGGCCCGGTGTTCGTGGGCACGTCGGAGCTCATGGATCCTTTGTCCTATCGGTTGCCAGGGTGTTGGCCGCCCCGCAGCCGGTGGACCGCGCTCGGGCGGTCTACCGCCGTCGGAGCACCGTGAAGACGATACCCCCGACCACCGCCACTCCGGCTGCGAGGCCGGCCAGGTACGGGACCGGGTTCTCGTCGACACCACGCTTGACCTTCGAGGCGGCGATGCCGATCTGCTTCGGGACGTTGAGTTTGTCCTCGATCGCATCGAGGGTGTCGAACAACTGGGCGCGGGTCGCGGCGACGCGGTCAGCGAGATCGTCGTGCGGATCGGTCACGGTTCCTCCGTCGGTGGTGCGGCTGTCGGGGCTCAGAACCGGCCGCCGACATCCGGCTTGCGGGTGCCGTACTGGGTCGGCGGGGTCGGCTTCTTGCCCATCCCCTTCACCGCGTTGATGTCGTTCTTCACGCTGTCGATCGTGCGCTTCGGCGTGATCGGGAGGCCCTTCTTCAGGCGCTTCCAGCCGACCAACCCGAGGATCGCCGCGATGATCAGCATGACGACGGCGATGATGATCGCCGCCAGCCACGCGGGCATCACGGTCGCCAGGCCCATCACGGCTGCCGTCAGGAACACGCCGATCGCGTAGAGCACGACGACGAGTGCACCGACGAGCAGACCGGCGGCGAGGCCGAAGATCTTCGCCTTCGCGAGCATCTCGGCCTTGAGCAGGTCGAACTCGCCCTTGACCAGGCTCTTGACGAGCTTGGGGAGGTCACCGACGAGACCGAACAGCGAACGCGGCTTGCGGTCGCGGGTGTCGGTCATGAGGTGGTGGTGTCCTTCTTCTGGCCGACCTTGCGGACGGCCTTCTTGGTCGTCTCACCGATGAACTCGGCGACGTCCGGGGTCTTGTCGGCGATGAAGTCCTCAGCGACGTGCACGCCCTTCTGGACGCCGTTGCTGTTCCAGACCTTGCCGCTGACGGTCTTGATCTGCTCGTACCGCGCTCGTCCGGCTCGCGATCCCAGGACGTACCCGAATGCGGCGCCGGCGACGAACAGGAGCTTTCCACGCATGTGCGTTTCCTCCGTTGGTTCAGTGTGCGGTGGTCATGCGCCGAACGGAATACGTCCGACGGTCTCACCAACAGTAGCCCTCGGGCGCCAGGGGGTCCGCTCAGGAATCCAGGATCCGTTCAGCAGCGGCCCGAGCGGATCCGACGATGCCGGCCAGACCGCGTCCGGTGGAGGCCTCGCCGATGCCCACGACCCCCTCGCCGAGGGCGGCCGCGGTGAGGTCCGGGCCGTACCAGCGGACACTCGCCGCGCCGGTCACGCGGTCGGGTGTCAGCGGCACGCCGAGCAGCGTGGACGCGTCGTGGACCGCGCGGGCGCCGGTCGGTCCCGCTGGGTCGACCGGGAGGCTCCTGGCCGCGTCGTCCGTGTCCGTCGCGGTGGTCGCGTAGCTGAGCCGCAGGACGTGGCGTCCGTCCGCCACGTCGGCCAGCCACGGCCACTTCACGGTGGCGTGCGTGAGGGCCTTGGCGCCGACCGCGGCGGCCTCGGGGTGCACGAGCATCCCGGTCCCCCGCGGAGCCGCGTCGAGTTCGGGCTGGTCCACGACGAGCGTGACGAGCTCGATCCCGGAGCGGTCGGCCGCGGCGGTGCGCTCCGGGTCGGGGACCGAGGCGAGCACGTGCTGCGCCGGGAGCCGTTCCGTGGTGCCGTCCGCGCCGGCGACCTCGACCGCGTGCGCCTCGATCCGGGTCGCCCGGGTGTGCAGTCGGACGTCGACCCGGTAGGTCTCCAGGTCGGCGACGAGTTCGTCGACGAGCCGGACGATGCCGCCGCGGATGCCCTGCACCGGGGTGCCGGCGGCCGCACGGGCCCGCAGCGACAGCACCGCACGGGCGAGCGAGCCCTCGCGGAGGAGCGCCGCACGGAGGCCGGGAGCGACGCGGTCCGGGTCGAGGTCGTCCGGGTGCGTGGAGTGCACGCCGCCGGCGATCGGCACCACCAGGTCGTCGAGGACCCGCTCGCCCATCCGACGCCGCACGAGCGCACCGAGCGACGTCGCCTTCGAACCGACGGGCCCGGGGAGCAGCGAGTCCATCTGGGCCCGGAGTGCGCCCTGCTGCCCGACGACCGCCAGCACGTCGGCGGCCATCGGCGTGCTGGGGATCCCGAGCAGCCCCGTCGCGGGGATCCGCGACGTGCGGCCGTCACGGGTCATCAGCCAGGCGCCGCGGGCATCCGGTGCCACGACGTCGTTGCCGAGGCCGAGCTCGATCGCCAGGCGGCCGACGGCGTCCGTGCGGGTGGCGAACGAGTCGGCGGCCATGTCGAGGTCGATCCCGCCCACCGTGTGGCGCCGGATCATGCCGCCGAGCACTCCCGAGGCCTCGACGAGGACCACGTCCGCGCCGCCCTTCGCCAGGTCCCGCGCGGCGACGAGCCCGGCGACCCCGCCGCCGACCACGACGACGTCGGTCACGCGGCGGCTCCGTCGGCCCCGTCGTGCCCGTCCGTTCCGTCACCGAGGGTGTGGGTCAGCTCGACGACGCGGGTGAGCACGGTCGGGTCGGTCTCCGGGGGCACGCCGTGCCCGAGGTTCACCACGTGCGCACGGGCGGCGCCACCGCGGCGGACGACGTCGCGGACGTGCGTCTCCAGGACGTCCCACGGCGCCGCGAGCATGGCCGGGTCGATGTTGCCCTGCACGCTGACCCCGGTGCCGACGCGGCGGACGGCCTCGTCGAGCGGCAGACGCCAGTCCACACCGACCGCGTCGACGCCGACGGTGTCCGTGCCGAGGGTCGTCATGTCCCGCAGGACCTCGCCGCTGCCGACACCGAAGTGGATGCGCGGGACACCCAGGTCGGCGACGTGGGACAGCGCCTCGGCCGAGTGCGGGGCGACGTACTGCACGTAGTCGGCGCGCGACAGGGAGCCGACCCACGAGTCGAACAGCTGCGCGGCGGAGGCCCCGGCAAGCACCTGGGCGCGGAGGAACGCCCCCGACACCCCGGCCGCCCAGGCGAGCAGCCGCGACCAGGTCTCCGGCTCGGCGTGCATCAGCGTGCGGGCCCGGATGTGGTCCTTCGACGGCCCGCCCTCGACCAGGTACGCGGCGAGGGTGAACGGCGCACCGGCGAACCCGATCAGCGGGGTGTCCCCGAGCTGCTCGACGGTGCGGGCGACGGCCTGCCGGATCGGCTCGAGGGCCGCCGGGTCGAGGTCCTCGAGCGCGTCGACGTCGGCCGCGGTGCGGATCGGGGAACCGAGCACCGGTCCGCGTCCGGGGACGATCTCGACGTCGACGCCCGCGAGCTTGATCGGTACGACGATGTCGCTGAAGAAGATCCCGGCGTCGACCCCGTGCCGGCGCACCGGCTGCAGGGTGATCTCCGACGCCATCTCCGGGTCGAGGCAGGCGTCGAGCATGGCCGTGCCGACCCGCAGTTCGCGGTACTCCGGCAGCGACCGGCCGGCCTGCCGCATGAACCACACCGGGAGCGTCTCCGGACGGTCACCGCGCAGCGCCCGGACGAGCCGGGATCCGGCGGTCCGGCCGGTGGCGAGGGGGTGCGAGTCTGGGAGGGCTGTGGTCGTTGCATCGGTCACGGGGTGATTCTCCCATCGAGCGCGTTACCATGGACTACGTGCTCATCTGTCTCACGGCGTCGCATCGCAACGCCAGCTTCGACCTCTTGGAGCGACTGAGCATCGGAGCCCCGGCCGCGGCGAGCCGTCTCGTGACGGACTCCGACGTGTTGGACGGGGCCGTCGTCCTCGCCACGTGCAACCGCTTCGAGGCCTACCTCGACATCGCCGGCGACGACCGCGACTCCGCCGTCGCCGCCACGGTCGAAGCCGTGTCCGCCGCGAGCGACCTGGACGCCACCGAGGTCCTCGACTCCGTCAACGTGCTCGGCGGCGGGGACGTCGTGCAGCACCTGTTCGCCGTCTCGAGCGGCCTGGAGTCCGTCGTCGTCGGCGAGACCGAGATCTCCGGCCAGGTCCGCCGCTCGCTGGAGGACGCCCGGTCCAACGGCACCACGACCTCCGACCTCGAGCGCCTCTTCCAAGAGGCCGCGCACACCTCCCGCGGCGTCAAGACCCGCACCCGCATCGGCGCCGCCGGCCGCTCGCTCGTGCGGCTCGGCCTGCAGCTCGCGTCCTCACGTGTCACCGACTGGGCGCACACCCGCGTGCTCCTCATCGGCACCGGCAGCTACGCCGCGACCACCATCGCCGCCCTGCGCGACCGCGGTGCCGTGCACATCCAGGTCTTCTCCCCCTCCGGCCGCGCCCCCTGGTTCGCCGCGAAGCACGACCTCGTCGCCGCCCGTGACCTGCGCCAGGCCATCGGCTCCAGCGACGTCGTGATCACCTGCACGTCGAGCGAGGTCCCGGTCGTCGCACCGGCCGACCTCGACGACGGTGTCCGCCGGATCGTCATCGACCTCGGGCTCCCCCGCAACGTCGACCCCGCGGCCGCCGGTGTCGACGGCGTCGAGCTGCTCGACCTCGAGACCATCAGCCTGCACGCCCCGATCTCCGAGCTGAACGCCGAGTCCGAGGCCCGCGCGATGGTCGACGACGCCGTGTCCCGGTTCCGCGCCCAGGCGCTCGAGCAGTCCACGACCCCCGCCCTCGTCGCCTTCCGCAAGCACGTGTTCGACATCCTCGACGACGAGATCGACCGGGCGAAGCGCCGGGGCGACGCCGACGGCGAGTCCGTGGAGCAGACCGAACGGGCGCTCAGGCACCTGGTCGGCGTCCTGCTGCACCGTCCCTCGGTGCGCGCACGCGAGCTCGGCCGCGCCGGTCGTGGCGAGGAGTTCGTCGGGGCCATCGACGCCCTGTTCGGCGTGCGGCCCGAGCCCGAGGCGGAGCTGCCGGCTCCGGTCGTCCCGCTCGCCGAGCGCACGGCCCTGGACCCGGCCGTGTCGAACCGCGACGACGAGGCGGACGCGAGCTGAGCCTCCAGGCCGACGCGAACCAGCCACCCACGCTGCGGGTCAGCGCGCTCCTGCTGGTCCGTGACCGACGTGTCCTGATGGTGCGTGCGCGAGCACGCGACGTGCTCTACCTGCCCGGCGGCAAGGCGGAGCCGCACGAGACCGACGTCGAAGCGGTCATCCGCGAAGCGCACGAAGAGACCGGGTTGCTCCTGACCGCCGCCGACGTCGACGAGTTCGGCGTCGTCACCGAACCCGCCCACGGGCAGGCTCCGGGGACGATGGTCGCGATGACACTGTTCCTGGTCCGGCCAGGAGGCGCGTTGGACTCCGCCACGCCCGTCGCCTCCGCAGAGGTCGACGAGGTCGAGTGGGTCACCTCAGCAGACGCCGACCGGTTCCCGCCCGCGGGCGTGGAGACGCTCCGCCGCCTGGTGGCGGCGGAGCTCGTCGACTGACGCGTCAGGCCTGGTCGCGGTCGGTGTAGTGCCCGACCTCACCGTCCTGGGTGGGCTCGGCCTCGCCGGGGATGTCCGACTCGACGTACTCGCCGTCGGGTCCACCGGAGTCCGGGCGGGCCTCGCCGGGGATGTCGCTCGAGACGAACTCGCCCACCGGCTCGGCCGTCGCCACGTGCTCGTCGCCCGGGATGTCGCTGTCCGTGAAGGCTCCGGCGCGGGGCTCGACCCCGTCCGCCCGGCCCTCGTCGCCGCGTGCCTGTTCGTGCTTGCCCGTCATGTCCGACCTCCGCTGCTCGGGTTGCTTGCCGCTTGCTTGCCTCGGAGTGTGCTCGCGGTCCCTGGATGCCGACCGAACCACCTGAGCCGGGTGGTGGTTGCCTGTGCACCATGCACCGCAGCAGCCGATCCAGAATCCTGCTCGCCGTCACGGGGCTCGTCGCACTCGGGGCGTTGGCGGGCTGTGCGTCCAGCGGGGAACCCTCCGCCACCGAGACGGTGACCGCACCCGCGCCGGCACCGTCGTCGTCGTCTTCCGCGTCGTCGTCATCGTCGGCGGCCTCGGCGTCGCCGTCGTCGGGGTCGTCGTCGGGGTCCGGGTCGTCGTCCGGCTCAGGGTCGTCCGGCTCGGGGTCGGGGTCGACCGCCGTGGGCCGGTGTGCCGCGTCGTCGCTCGCCGCTGGTGAAGAACCCGGCAGCGGGGGCGCCGCCGGCAGCACGATCTTCCACATCACGCTGAAGAACACCGGCTCGAAGACGTGCACCCTGCAGGGGTGGCCCGGGGTGTCCTTCGTCGGGAACGGCAACGGGACCCAGATCGGTGCCGCGGCCACGCAGGAGAAGTCGTCGCCGCACCCGACCGTGACCCTCCGCCCCGGCCAGATCGCCGTCGCACCGCTCAAGGTCGTCCGCGCCGAGAACTACTCGAAGGCCGACTGCGACCCGGTGACCCCTGACGGGTACCGCATCTACCCGCCCGGATCGAAGCAGTCGCTCTTCATCAAGGACGAGGGCAACACGGCGTGCCGGTCGACCGACGCCGCACTGCTGTCCGTGCAGGCGCTCGTGCCGCAGGGACAGGCGACGTCGTAGCGGGTCGCCTTCGTCGGCGTCGCGGTGAGGCGGGTCAGGACTCGGGGTCGTCCATGAACTCGCGGACCTCCTGGGCGCACCGGCAGGCGTCGGCGAACCGTGCCGCCCAGGTGAGTGCCTCGTCGCGGCTCTGCACGTCGACGATCGAGAACCCGCCGATGAACGTGTCCTTGCCGGGGCGGACCGCCGGGTCGTGGACGGTGCCGTCACGGTCGACGACGGCGCCGCCGGCCGCCTCGAGCAAGCCACCGCCGAACACCCACACCCCGTCGGCCTGCGCCTGTCGGACCACGGCCTGGGAAGCCTCGGTGACGGCGGGCAGCTCGGCCATCGGGAAGACCATCGTGCCTTCGTCGAACGAGATCAGGTAGCGCGTCATCGCTCGATCCAACACCGCCTCGTAGTCTGTGGACCGCCATGGACACCGTCAGCACCGCCGACCTCGTGCACGCCGCCGAGCGCCTCCTCGACCGACCGCTCCGGCTCGTCCGTCCACTCACGGGCGGACAGCACGCGCGAACCGTCCTGGTGTCCGACGGGGACCGGCAGCTCGTCCTCCGCCGGTTCCCACCGGACGACGACGCCGTCTCGCGAGAGCTCGCGGTCCTGCCCCGGCTCGACCCGCTCGGCCCGATCGCGCCGCGGCTCGTCGCCGACGGTGAGACCCCGGCTGGTCCCCTGATCGTCACCACCGCGCTGCCGGGTGGCCCGCCGGCACCGGACCTCGACCCGATCGTGCTCGCCGAGCAGATGGGACCGGCCCTCGCCTCGATCCACCGGCTCGACCCGACCGGACTGCCGGACGAGGACCGCGCACCGACCTCGGACGTCGGCGACCTGGCTGCCGCAGCGCAGAGCGCATGGCAGGGGGCCGACCTGGCGCGCGTCCTGACCCACGGGGACTTCTGGAGCGGCAACACCGTCTGGCAGGGCGATCGGCTGGCGGGGGTCGTCGACTGGTCCGGTGCGATGTCGGCTCCTCGCGGTGTCGACGTCGCGTGGTGCCGGCAGGACCTCGTGCTGCTCGGGTCGGTCACGGCCGCCGAACGGTTCACCTCCGCGTACGAGCGAGCCGCCGGAGTCCGTCTGCCCGACGTCCGCGCCTGGGACCTCGTCGCGGCGGCACGTGCGGACCCGTACGTCGAGACCTGGGCGCCGAACTACGACGGCATCGGGCGGCCGGACGTCACGAGCGTCGTGATCCGGCAGCGGTTCGATGCGTGGGTGCAGAGGCTGCTCGGCTAGAGCGCACGGTCGGCCGGTCGGCCGGTCGGTCGGTCGGTCGGTCGGTCGGCTCGGCGCGCCGCTCGCGCCGCTCGGTCAGCGGCGGGCCGGGACGTGCACGGCCTCGAGCACCTCGGTGCCCATCGTCCGCAGCGCCTCGACGACCGCGAGCCGGTGCTGCAAACCAGCGTCGTCGAACGTGACGGTCACGGCGTAGCTCACCGACGACCCCGGACCGCGCAGGATCCCGGCCTCGGCGCGGACCCCCGTGGCGGACCCCGTGACGGCGACGACCTGCAACCCGTGGTCGAGCGCGCGGTGGGCCAGCGGGTCGAGCCCGAACGAGCCAGCGACGAGGGTCAGGTCACTCGCCAGCGACAGCCACCCGAGCACCCGGTTCGACACGGCCTCGTCGACGACCTCGCCCAGGGCCAGGCCACGCATCACCCACGCGAGTTCCCCGGTGGGCGCAACGGAAGCGTCGGGGGCGTCGTCCGGACCACGGCGGTCCCGGACCCGGTCGATCAGTGCGGTGCGTTCGATGCCGAGTGACTCGGCGCGCCCGCGGACGGCGTCGATGCCGACGGTCGAGAGCAGTGCGTTCATCGCCCAGGCGTCCCCCGTGGCACCGACGAGCGTCGCCAGGTCGGGCACCTGCATCGTGGGCTCCTGCAGGAACTGCCACAGCCCGGCGCCGGTCGCGGTGTCCCGTGCCATCCGCTGGAGCCGGTCGCCGTGCAGCCTGCCGTCCTCCAGGCGGGCCGCGACCTCGATCAGCAGGAGCACCCGGCCGAGACTCGCGACGGGCTGCACGAGGGTGTCGTCGACCGCGAGCAGCGATCGCCCGGTCGAGGTGTCGATCACCGACGCGCTGACCCCGGCACCGTCGACGGCGAGCGAGCCGAGCGCCTCGATCGTCGCGCCGAACCGGTCGTCCGCGCCGCCGCGGTGGCGTCCGCGGGTGCGACCGCCTCCACTCGCTCGGTCGTCCGGTCGTCGACGGCGCGACGACCGAGCCGCGTCCGGCTCAGCCATCACCAGATCGCGACGCGCTCGGCGGGGTCGAGGTACATCGCGTCCTGCTCGGTCACGCCGAAGGTGTCGTAGTAGCCGTCGATGTTGCGGACGACCTGGTTGCACCGGAACTCGGTCGGCGAGTGCGGGTCGATGCTCAGCAGACGTGCGGCCTCTTCCGGACGGATCGCCATGCGCCAGGCCTGGGCCCAGCTCAGGAAGAAGCGCTCGGCGCCGGTGAGTCCGTCGACGACCGGGGGCTCCTGGCCGTCGAGCGACAGCAGGTACGCCTTCCACGCGATCGACAGGCCACCGAGGTCACCGATGTTCTCGCCGATGGTCAGCGCGCCGTTCACGTGGCCGTCGGGGACCTCGGTGGGGACGAGCGCGTCGTACTGGGCGATGAGGGCCTTCGTGCGCTCCTCGAACGCGGTGCGGTCGGCCTCGGTCCACCAGTTCTCGAGCCGACCGTCGCCGTCGTACTGCGAGCCCTGGTCGTCGAAGCCGTGGCCGATCTCGTGGCCGATGACCGCGCCGATCGCACCGTAGTTGGCTGCGGCGTCACGGTCGGCGTCGAAGAACGGGAACTGCAGGATGGCCGCGGGGAACACGATCTCGTTGAAGCCCGGGTTGTAGTACGCGTTGATCGTCTGCGGCGTCATGAACCACTCGTCGCGGTCGATCGGCTTGCCGATCTTGCCGAGCTCCCGGTCGACCTGGAACGAGGCGACGGCGCGGACGTTCGCGATGAGGTCGTCGGCCGCGATCGGGAGCGCCGAGTAGTCGCGCCACTTCACCGGGTAGCCGATCTTCGGCGTGAACTTGTCGAGCTTGTCGAGCGCACGGGCACGGGTCTCGTCGGTCATCCAGTCGAGCGCGGTGATGCTCTGCCGGTACGCCTCGACCAGGTTGGCGACGAGGTCGTCCATCGTCGCCTTGGAGGTCTCGTCGAAGTGCTCCTGCACGTAGATGCGCCCGACGGCCTCGCCCATCGCGCCCTCGACCAGGGAGACGCCGCGCTTCCACCGCTCGCGCTGCTTGGGCGCTCCGGTCAGTGCCGTGCCGTAGAAGGAGAAGTTCGTGGCCGAGAACGCGCTCGTCAGGTAGGCGGCGGAACCACGGATGACCTGCCAGCGCAGCCAGTCCTTCCAGACCTCGAGCGGCTGGTCGCGGAGGAGCTCCGCCAGGCCCGTGATGAACGAGGGCTCGCGGACCACGACGGTCTCGAACGCTCCGGCCGGGGCGTCGATGGCCTGCCACCACGTCTGCAGGTCGATGCCCTCGGCGAGCGCCGCGACCTCGGCCCACGGCAGCTTGTTGTAGGTCTTCTGGCTGTCACGGGTGGTGACGTTGTCCCAGTGCTTCGACGCGATCGCGGTCTCGAGCGCGATGACGTGCTCGGTGCGGTCCCCGCCGTCCTCGAACCCGGCCAGCGGGAACATCGCGGCGACGAACTCGCGGTACTTCGTCCGGATGTCGGCGAAGCGCTCCTCGCGGTAGTACGACTCGTCGGGGAGTCCCAGTCCGGACTGCTCGAGGAACACCACGTACGACTCGGGGTCGCCCGGGTCGTTGTCGACGAAGAGCTGGATGAAGCTCGGCAGCCCGAGGCGCTCGAAGCGTCCGACGGCGGCGATGACCTCGGGGACGGACTCGATGGCGGTGATCTCGGCGAGCAGCGGCTCGATCGGCGCGGTGGCGAGTTCCTCGAGCCGGGCCTCGTCGGTGAAGGCGGTGAAGAGGTCACCGACCTTGCGGGCCTCGGTGCCGGGCTCGGCGAGCTGGGAGCGCTCGATGATGTCGCGCACGGCGACCTCGGCCGCCTCGGCCAGCACGGTGAAGGAGCCGTACCGCGCCTTGTCGTCGGGGATCGGCGTCGCGTCGATCCACGTGCCGTTCACGTGCCGGTACAGGTCGTCCTGCGGGCGCACAGTGGGGTCGAGTTCGTCAGTGTGGATGCCGGAGGGACGTGCGACGTCGGTCATGCGGTCCACGATAGCCACCGCCACCCTGATCCAGCGTGTCAGTGGCGGCGGGCACCACGACGGCGGAGAAACTGGGCGACCGAGAGACCGGCGGCACCCACGGCGACCAGCGCGCCGGCCACCGAGACGGGGACGCTGGGGTCGGTGCCGGTGTACGCCAGGCGGTTCGTCGAACCCTCGGTGACCCGCCCGGCAGCGGCGCCCTGCGCGGTCGGGTGGACGCCGGTCGACACCCCGGTGCCGGCCCCGGAGCCGCCGCCGTCGCCGCCGCTGCCGGATCCCCCGCCATCGCCGGGGTGCGGCCCAGGCCCGACGGGCTGCTTCGGCAGGACGAGGCGGAGCGCTCCCTGTTCGACACCGTCGACGCGCTGGCGTGCCACCACGACGTCGTCGGGGAGCACGGCACGCGGAAGCGTCAGCTCCCACGTCCGGCCGATGGACGTCTGGACCGGCGTGCCGTCGGAGTCCGCGATCGGCTTGCCGTCCTCGGTCTCGAGGGAGACCACCCCGCCGACCTCGCCGCCCCCGGAGAGCCGGACGTGTCCGTCCGGGAGTTCCTCGACCGTGCCGGTGAGGGCGATCGGCACGGTGATGCGGGCCTCCGTCGTGCCCAGGGAGGTCGAGCCGTCGTACGTGTCCACCGTGACCGTCCAGAAGCGAGCGCCCGCGGGGATCGGGAGCTCGGCGGACCACGTCGTGTCCGCGGCCGCGGTCGCCGTGACGGGTCTGCCGTCGGCACCGAGCACCGGACCGTCGTCATCCGAGAACCGGAGCGTCGTGCCCGCCGGGGCCTTCCCCGCCAACGACACCCGCTCGGTCTCGCGGGACGCGGTCGTCGAGGTGACGACCGCCGCCCCGGAGAGCGCGTAGACCTCGTCCACGCCGCCGTTGTGCGTGCCGTCGAAGTACTGCCAGGCCTCGACGTGGTGCGACCCGAACGCGAGGTCGCGGAGGGTGAACGACCAGGACCCGTCGGCGTCGACGTCGGTCTCACCGAGCACCGTCCCGTTGTCCTTGATGACGAAGTGCGCCCCGGGGTACCCGGCACCGTCGAGGTCGATCGTGCGGGCGATGCCGTCGACCGTCGCGAGCATCCCCGGTGGCAGGAGGTCCAGCAGCTCCACCGGGAGGTCGATGACCTGTCCGGTCACCTGCGAGGTGACACGCAGGACCCGCTCGCCGCGGCCGACCCGTACCGCGGCCGTCCAGGTCCCCTCGGAGTCGGCTTCGGTCCAGACCTGTTCGACGCCGTCCCCCGCGATGCCGATGCTGCCGCCGACCGGCCCGGTGCCGCGCACGGTGACGATCCCCCGGCCGTGGTCGATCGAACGGACGTCCGCGGTGAAGTCACTGGTCGGAGTGGTGCGGGGAGCGGACGACGAAGCGGCGGACGCGGTGCCCGGCGAGGCGGCGGCGGCCGATGCCACCGCGACGGGCGACATGGCGACCGCGACGACGGCTGCTGCCGAGAGCGCACGACGTGCGGTGGTGACGCGGCGGGATGGCTGGTGCATGGGTCTCCTCCGGTGGAACTCCACACACCATATACCGGTTGTCCACAGGAGCGCGAGTGGCGCCGTCACGGGGTCCACGGTGCCGGTACGGTCGTCGCATGGGACTTCCGTGGACGCTGCACGGGGACGGCCGCACCGTCTCCTCGACGACGATCGTGGCACCGGACGAACGGCTCACCTGGGGGCGGACGATCGGCCTCGGCGTGCAGCACGTGGTCGCGATGTTCGGCGCCACGTTCCTCGTGCCGCTCCTGACCGGCTTCCCGCCGTCGACGACCCTGCTCTTCAGCGGCATCGGCACGATCCTGTTCCTGCTCATCACGGGCAACCGCCTGCCCAGCTACCTCGGCTCGTCGTTCGCGTTCATCGCCCCCATCGGAGCCGCGACGAAGATCGGCGGCATCCCGCTCGCCCTGTCCGGCATCATCGTGGTCGGCGCGCTCCTGGCGATCGTCGGACTCGTCGTGCACCTGGCGGGCGCCCGGTGGATCGACCGGCTGATGCCACCGGTGGTGTCCGGCGCGATCGTGGCGCTGATCGGGTTCAACCTGGCGCCGGCTGCCCGCGACAACTTCACGGCGGCGCCGGTCGTCGCGGTGATCACCCTCGCGGCGATCATCCTGGTCACCGTCCTGTTCAAGGGACTGATCGGTCGGTTGTCGATCGTCATCGGCGTCCTGATCGGGTACGTCGCGGCGCTCATCGGCGGGCAGATCGACTTCTCGAAGGTGCACGATGCGGCCTGGGTCGGTCTGCCGGAGTTCACCGCACCCGCCTTCGACCCGGGACAGCTCGCGATCTACCTGGCGTTCGTCCCGGTCGTCCTGGCGCTCATCGCCGAGAACGTCGGACACGTCAAGGGCGTCGGCCAGCTCACCGGCCGTGACCTCACGCCGCTCACCGGCCGGGCGCTCTTCGCCGACGGCATCTCCACCGTCCTGGCAGGTGTCGGCGGGGGTTCCGCGACCACGACGTACGGCGAGAACATCGGCGTGATGGCCGCCACCCGCGTCTTCTCCACCGCGGCGTACTGGGTCGCCGCGATCGCAGCCGTCCTGCTCGGCCTGTCGCCGAAGATCGGCGCCGTCATCTCCTCGGTGCCGGCCGGCGTGCTCGGCGGCGCGACCACCGCCCTCTACGGCCTGATCGGGGTCATCGGCATCCGGATCTGGGTCGAGAACCGGGTGGACTTCTCGAAGCCGAAGAACCAGCTGACCGCCGGCATCGCACTCATCATCGGCATCGCGGACTTCACCTTCTCGTTCGGGCAGGCGAGCTTCGGCGGCATCATCGTCGGCACCGTCGCAGCGATCGTCGTCTACCACGTGATGGACGTCATCGGGCGGGCGCGCGGCACCGACGAAGCGACCCCCGTGGCCTCCGATAAGGCGCACGCCGCCGCCGGTGGCGTCCCCGCGGAGCCACGCGCGGACTGACGCGGGTGGTCGGCCGGACGCGGCCAGCGGCTCGACGACGTGGGACCACCGGACTGGAGGCGCGGGGCGACGCCGCCACGGGCCTCCAGTCCGTCCTGTCGTCACCTCGACCGCCCGACCGGACCCCGTCAGGTCCGCATCGCCGCCAGAATGGGCCGGTGCCCCGACCGACGCCAGCTGCCGTGACCGCCGAGCGGCGCGCCGTCGACCGCGACATCGTCCGGCTCGCCGTCCCAGCACTCGGCGCACTCGTCGTCGAACCGCTGTTCCTGCTCACCGACACCGCGCTCGTCGGCCACCTCGGGGCGACACCCCTCGCTGCCGTCGGACTCGCGAGCGCCGTGCTGCAGACCGTGACCGGGCTCCTCGTCTTCCTGGCGTACTCGACGACGCCCGCCGTCGCCCGCGCACTCGGCGGCGGCGACCGTCGGGGCGCCGTGCACGCCGGCATCGACGGGATGTGGCTCGCACTCGTACTGGGTGTGGTCCTCGCCCTCGTCGGCTGGCCCCTCGCCGCGCCACTCGTGTCGCTGTTCGGAGCCTCGGCCGAGGTGTCCGCAGCGGCCACCGCGTACCTGACCATCTCGCTGATCGGGCTGCCCGGGATCCTCGTCGTGACCGCCTCGACCGGGCTGCTTCGTGGGTTGCAGGACACGAAGACGCCGCTGGTCGTCGCGACCGTCGGGTTCGTCGCGAACGGTCTGCTCAACGCCGCCCTGATCTACGGCGCCGGGTGGGGTGTCGAGGGGTCCGCCGCCGGCACCGTGATCGTGCAGTGGGCGATGGCGATCGTCTACGTGCGGATCGCGGTCCGGGCTGCGCGCGACTCTGGCGCGCCGCTGCGGCCCGGTGCGTCCGGCGTGGTCCGGGCCCTGCGGTCCGGGGCGTGGCTGTTCCTGCGGACCGCGTCGTTGCGCATCGCGATGCTCGCGACCGTCGGGGCCGCTGCGGGGCTCGGCACGACCGGACTCGCGACGACGCAGGTCGGGCTGACGGTGTTCTCCACCCTGGCGTTCGCGTTGGACGCCCTGGCGATCGCCGGGCAGGCCCTGGTCGGGCACGGGCTCGGGGCGCGGGACCCGGCCCGGGTACGGCTGGTGACGCGGCGGCTCGTGCTGCTCGGGATCATCGGTGGGGCGCTGCTCGGCGTGGTGACCCTGGCTGTCAATGGCGTGCTCGGGCCGGTGTTCTCCGACTCGTCCGCCGTGCGCTCGGCGCTGCCCGGCGTGCTGGTGCTCATCGCCGTCGGGATGCCCGTCGCCGGGTACGTCTTCGTGCTCGACGGGGTGCTGATCGGGGCCGGCGATGCGCGGTACCTGGCGATCGCTGGCGGCGTGAACCTGGTCGTGTACCTGCCGCTGCTGTGGTGGGCGGGTGGGACGCTCGCGGGGCTGTGGGCGGCGTTCACCCTCGGGTACATCGGGGTGCGCGCGGTGACGCTCGGGGTGCGGGCGCACCGGCGTGGATGGGTGGAACAGGCGTTGGCGCGGTGAGCGCCTCTTCTGTTCGGCCTGCTTCTGGTGTGTCGTCTTCCGTGGCGTCGTCGGCGGTGCTCGCCACGGTCGGGATCGGGGTGCAGGGCGTCGCGAAGTTGCTCGTGACCGTCGTCGTCGGGCGGGTGTTCGGCACCGAGACCCTCGGGCAGACCACGGCGCTGCTGTCCCTGTCGGTGTTCGTCGCCCTGCTCTGGCCGAACGCCGCGGGCAACACGGCCTCGCGGTACCTGGCGATCGCGCTGCGGGGTCGGCAGCCGGACGCCGCGGTGAACCAGGTGCTCGGCCTGTCGATGCTGGTGTCGACCGTCGTGCTCGCCGCGGTCACCGTGCCGGTCGCACTCGCCTGGGGCAACGGGCCCGGGATGGTGCTCGGCGGTGTCGGAGTCGTCGTCGGGTACGGGCTCTACTGCTACGCCCGGGGAGCGCAGCTCGGCTACGGCCGGGCGCCGCGGGTCGCGCTCTGGGACTCGGTGACGAGCGTGCTGGCGCTCGGGTTGCTCGTCGTGGCGTGCGTCGCGCGGCTCGAGGCGTTCGTGCTGCTGCCGCTGGCCATCGGGTACACGGTGTTCGCGATCGCGTGCTGGCCGCGGGGGAACGGTTTCGGGTCTGCTGCTCGCGATCCCGCCGCCGGGGTGCTCGGGTTCGCGACGTGGAACGTCCTGGCGGTGGTGACCTCGAACGGGTTGCTGCAGTTGACGATGATCTCGGCGCAGGTGACGTCGTCCGCGCACGAGGCCGGCGTCTACGCTGCCGCGTTCACCCTGGCGACGCCGGCGTCGATGCTCGGGCAGGCATTGGGGCAGGTGCTCGTGCCGGCGTTCGCGCACCGGACCGACGGTGGGTCGTTGCGGTCGCGCGGGGCGATGGTGCTCGTCGTCGGGTTCGCTGCGGCCTCCGCCGTGGTGTTCGGCCTCGTCGCGTTGCTCGCCGGGTGGTTCCTGCCGATCGTCTACCCCACCGAGGGCGCTGCTGCAGTCGCTGACCTGCGGTACCTGATGGTCGGGGTGTGGGTGTTCACGGTCGGGCTCGTGCCTGCGGCGCTGCTGCTCGCATCGGGGCGGTCACGGCAGGTGGCGTTGGCCTCGGTCGCCGGGTTCGTCGTCGGTGCTGGGCTCATGGCGGTGCTCGGGCCGGTGGCCGGCGTCGCGGGTGGGACGACGGGGTTCTTGGTGGGGAGTGCTGTCAACCTCGTGGCGGTGGTGGGGCTCGGGGTGCGGCGGCGCTGATTCCTCCGCACGTGGTGGGCGTCCGTGGAACGCCTCGTTTGACGTCCCGTCATTCGGAATCGTTTCGGACCACCTATCCGAGAACGCCCCCATCAGGAAGCACGGGGCTCGAGGGAGGAGCTGGACCGCTGCGCACGAAGTCGCGGTCGTCGACCGGCTATCGGACGCGTTCCGTGGCGGACGAACCATTACGACGCGCGACAGCTAGGTTGCTGGTATGAGTCGACCGAATGCGCTATGGCTGGTGTTCCTGTTGCTCGGGCTCGTGTTCGGGGCAGTCTCAGTCGTGCTCCTCGCGAGCAGCACCCCTGGCGTGTTCGGGTGGATCACTCTCGGCTGCGCCCTGGTCATCCTGGTGAGCGCCGCAGTCGGGTACCGACGTTCTCGCCTTCGACCCTGATCGTTAGCCGATCGGCTATTGGGATTCTTCCGCTTGCGGGTTCCGCCTCGGGCCCATCTGGGTCACGACGCCGAGGAACTCGGTGGGTTCGTCGTCGTCCACGAATTCGATCGCGACACGAGGGTGCACGGGGACGCTTCCGAAGGTGCCCACATCAGTCCTGAACCAGACAACCGGCACAGGATGCAGGCCTTCGCGCACCGCCTCGATCGCGGCGGCCACGAGGTCAGGCCACGCTGCTTCTTGACTCGGCGAGACACCGAGGGAGGCCCCTCCCCTGATCCGTAAGACTCGCATCGCTCGATCTTCCTCTAACGAGCACGCTCGTTACCAAGGTCAAGCGCCCGTCTCCATGGAGGATCGGCAAGCGAGAATCAGTCCGCCGTCGCTCTCGTTCGCTCGGTTCCCCCTGGCGCACTCTCGGTCGAGCAGCTGGCGAATGTAGCACCTGCGTTGCGTGGAGTTCACACCCACAGTGGGCCGTCGTTCTGCTCGTCCTTCACACCGTGGAGTGTCCGGTCGAGCTGTGCGCGTGACTCAACGCGCCCCGGGCGCGCTGTGTTGGTGATCATCCTCGTGGGAGTCCTGCAACGTAGGCGGTCAGGACGGCGACGGGGTCAAGCGGTGCGACCGCGGCCGTGCGGTACAGCAGCAACGCGTCGATGAGGCCGACGAGATCCGCCGCAGCGTGCTCAGGGGCGGCAACTCGGAGCGCGCCCAGGAGCGATCGAGCTGCTTCGTTCAACCGGGCACGCACCGGGTCGGCCCCGGTGAGCGGAGCGCGGAGTTCCTCGTCGTCCCGGAGCTCGAGCAGCAGCGCGAGGCGAGCCGCCTGCGCTTCGGCTCGTGCTGCGAGCTGTTCGAGGAACGCGGCCGCGATGTGCACGACAGCAGCGTCGTCGAGGTCGTCGGGGATCTGCAGCGCGCCGAGCTCGGCGGAGAGTTGCGCTGTGACACGGGCGACCACGAGCGCTGTGAGCTCACGGCGCGTGCGGGCGTAGTACGACGTCGACCCCGCGGCCAGCCCGGCCTCGGCGTCGACCGCGCGATGCGTGAGCGCACGGGTCCCTCCGCGCGCTGTGAGTCTGATTCCCGCATCTGCGAGCAGTTCCCGCCGATCCATGTCTGTCCCTTCGGCCTCTACTATCGTAGTGTTCTCTACGAACGTAGAGGATGGGTGGGCTCATGCGGGTAGTAGTTGTCGGCGGCGGGATCTCCGGTGTCGCGATCAGCCGGGCGGTGGAAGCGCGAGGATGTTCGGTCACGCGGCTGTCACGGTCGACGGGTTTTGACGTGTTGCGCGACGACGCGACCACTGCGCTTGCCGGCGCGGACGTGATCGTCGAGGCGACTGGACGGTTCACGACGAGCCGGAAAGCGGCGACGCAGTTCTTCACGGGCTCGACCCGTGCGATCGGCAGGGCGGCCGGTGCGGTCGGAGCGCACCACGTGCTGCTCTCCATCGTCAACTGCATGCGTCCCGAGGTGCAGGGGTACGGCTACTTCGCTGGTAAGACCGCCCAGGAAGCAGTCGCGCGTTCAGTCAGCCCGCACCTCACGATCGTGCGCTCCACGCAGTGGTTCGAGTTCGCACGACAGAACCTCGATCGGATGCGCTTCGGACCCGTCGCGCTGGTCCCGGGGATGACAATCGCCCCGGTCGCACTCGATGCCGTGGCAACGGTCATCGCCGACGTCGCCGTCGGCGAACGCTCCGCGCGAGAGATCGAGGTCGCGGGACCCGACACCACGACATTGTGGACCATGACGAAGGCGCTTCCGGGCCCCGGCGTGACCCCGGTGCCCCTGCCGATCCCGGGCCGGATGGGGCGGGCGTTCCGCGGTGGCACCCTCCTGCCTGCACGCGAAACCGAGGTCGTCGGCCCACGCTTCCAAGACTGGATCACCGGGAAGTGAATCTCGACGACGGACCGTCCGGTGAAGCATCCTTCTGCGGACATGGCCGTCGGGCGACTCGACGAAGGATCAGGTGAAGATGCCCTGATGCGCGAGCCCCAAGAGCATCGCACCACCCGCAATCACTCCCCCTACCGTGGCGAGCACATTCGAGAGCCGATTCGTTGGCTCTGTTGAGCCTTGAAGCTTCCGATAGAAGGCGTATCCGATGGCTGCCATCAGGAACGCGGCTCCGATCGCGAAGACGACGACCACCTGAACGGGAACCATCATGAGGACTACTTACGCCGTCGCCGGATCGACAGTGCAGCGCCCACGATCAGGATCACGACCACCGCAGCAATCCAGATCTGCGGCGGCAGACCATTCGATGCGCCCGGCGGGTTCACGACGGCCAGCGCGGGTTCCATGTTCCCAGCCTAGAGAACGCCCGATGTCTCGGTAGTCGATCGGCTACCGGATGCTGTGTGCGAGGGTCGAAAGTCTGGGCACGTCACATGGCGTCGCGGTACTCGCGGGTCAGACGGGCCGGCCAATCGGTGTAGTTGACAAGAGCATCGTCACCGTGTGTGAGTTGGTCGATAGAGCCGACCAGGGCGAAGTGTCGGAGGTCGTTGGCGGCGATTACTTCTCTCAGAGACCGGACGTAGTCGCCGGCGTTGATCGTTTCGTACGGACGGACGGCATCGTTGATACCGACTTCGAACGGACCGTAGCTCGGCTCGACGGGCGCTCCGAGCCCTAGCACGTTGTGTCGGTGCCCAAGCAGCTGCAGGGCAGCACGCAGCGCAGCCGTTGCAGCTGGATCCGTCGCGGCCAGAGCTTGTCTCAACAGCGGGCCGAGTTCCGCCGCAACGTTGAGTTCACGGAACGCGGCGCCGAACCACTTTTCGTAGGGCCAGTAGCGTCGCTCTTGCAGGAATGCCAGCTCCATGATCAAGCGGCACAGTCGGGCGGTCAGCAGACGCTCGCCGAGCACATCTCCAGTTTCAATGCACCGTCCGCGCATCGACTCGGCTTTTCCGATGAGATGCCATCCTGAGCACATCGTCCATGCCCACACGTCATCGGGGTACCAGCTCAATCGTGCGCGGATCCGGGTCAGCTCACCAGCCTCATCGTGGAAGACCTCGCCTGCGGTCACTTGGAGAAGCCGTTGCTGCGACAAGCCGAGCCACGTCGCTGCGTCCATCGCGTCACGAGGATCGATCCCGAGCGCCGCTACGGTCCAGTCGGAAAGCGTCGTCACCTCAACGTGGTGCGCGACCGTTCCGGTTGCAAGTGAGAACCAGGCCGTGTCCAATCCGTTGAAGCGCGGCGGAAGCTCCCGCATCCGCTCACGCACCCCATCGATGTGTTCAGAAGCGACGAAGATCTGGACGCGCGGACCCCACTCGTGGTCTCTTGACCGCTCCGTGTCGAAGCCCAACACTTCGGAGCCTTCCCCAAGCAGACAAGCCGCGTGGGGAGCTCGCACCAACGGGGCCACCGCGTCGGTGTAGAACGCTCTTGCCAGGGCCAGGCCCGACACGGGACTATCGCGCATACGACCAGAGACTAGTGCGGCGGTCGCAATCTGGCGACCACACCGATCGCTGCTCGTCCGCAAGTCGATGGGCTACCGGACTGTGCTGCTACGGTCACCGCTCGTTGGCGGCTCGGCGGATCCAGGTGCGGAACTCGACGGCGAAGTGCTCGAGGTGCTGCTCGATCACCGCCGGGGCGCAGGTCGCCGGCAGGGTGACGGACAGACGTGCGGTGAAGCCGTCCTGCTCCTCGTCGAAGGAGTTCGCGATCGAGCCGATCACCGTCCCGTCCGCCAACAGCATGTGCGACCGGCGACCGGCAGGCGCTTCTGCGGCGGGCAGCTCCTGCTCGACGACGGCACTGTCGTCCCAGGGGCGCATGAAGAACGAGCAGACGTACTCGTCGAGGGTCTCGACGATGTTCACGTTGCGCCCCGGCTCGGCGTGGATCCCGTAGTGCTCCGGGTGTCCGGCGAGCATGACGTCCTCGCGGGCGAACGCGGCGCCGAGCCACGCACCGAACTGCGCGGCACTGATTCCCCGTGCACGGAGCGTGGTCGTGCCGGTTGCCTGCTCGCCGCCGGAGCGTCCGAGGTGGGCGCGGAGGAACGCGTCACCCGCAGCGATCTCGTCCTCGAGCAGCTCGAGCAGCTGGACCCGGCCGAGCTTCCGTTTCAGGAGCGCGAGCGCCCGGCGGGCGGAGAACAGCTCGAACCCGTCGATGGTCGAGTCGGTGTCCTCGCCGGCCAGGCGGACGGTCGCGCCGGTCACCGTGCGGCCCGGACGGGGAGCTGGAGGTACGAGGCCTGGTCGCCGCCGGTGTGCACGACGTGCCGCCCGGTGTTCGCGCCGACGTACTCGCGGATCGCCGGCATGAGCGTGCCGAGCAGGTTGCGGGAGCTCACGATGAACCGCAGCTGCTCGCCCGAGTGGAAGCGCAGGCCGACCGGGAACAGGTCGATCTCGATCTCGGCGACCTGCCCCGCAGCGAGCTTCTCGACGCGGTCGAACGAGTGCGCGGGGACGTCGTCGGTCGACAGCGCCTCGTCGAGGTGCCGGGCGGACACGCGGAGGCGTCCGTCGGAGCCCTTGTAGCGCAGGATCGTCGCGCCGTGGTCGGTGAGGTCGTGCGCCATCGCCGACTGGTTCGGCACGGTGAACGCCTGCAGCGGCGTTCCCCAGCGGTCGAGCTTCTGGACGAGGACGAACAGGTCCATGTCGTCGGCGCCCCGGGCCTCGACGAACAGGTGCGCCTTCGGGTACCCGACCAGGACGGTCTCCTCGTCGAAGCGGGTCAGGAACGAGACGGCGTCCGGGTTCGCGTCGACGGCGTAGGACGCTTCTGCAGGTGCCTCGGGCGCGGCCGTGGTCAGCGTTCGCGTCCGGGCGTCGAGGTAGTACTTCGTCGAAGCGGCGTCCTGCGGCGGGAACGACTCAGCCGGCACGGCGACCTCGTCTCCGCCCTGCAGGTCGAGGACCGAGTACCGGACGGTCGGAGTGGTCTCCCACCCGTTGTCGGCGCCCTTGAGGAAGTGGTCGAAGAACCGGCGGAGGTCCTCGACGTTCGCCGGGTCGTAGTAGTCCGGCCACTCCTGGGTGTTGTGGATCCGGAGCCACTTCTCGTCGCTGGCGATCCGACGCCAGGCGCGGAAGGTCCCGGCGGTGTGCAGGGTGTTCGAGTAGCTCGCGACGACGTACGCCGGCACCTCGATCTGCGAGAAGTCAGGGATCTTCTGCTCCCACAGGTCGGTCATCAGCGGGTGGGCGTCGACCTCGGCGAGGATGTCCTCCTTCTGGCCCTTCCCGAAGAAGCTGCCGTCCTGCAGCTGCTGCGCGAACCCGGTGTCGGGCATGCCGCCGCGCTTCACGAGGTCGCGGTAGACGTCGCTGACGCCCTCCCACGGGTTGATCGCGACGAGGTGCGGGGGCTGCTCGGCGGCGGTGAACCACTGCGACACGGCGAGGTAGCTCGTGCCGCTCATGCCGACCTTGCCGTCGCACCACTCTTGCTCGGCCAGCCACTCGATGACGTCGTACGCGTCGCGGCCCTCCTGCCGGTCCCAGAGCACGCTGTCGCCCTCGGAGTCGACCACGCCGCGGATGTCGACGTTGCAGATCGCGTAGCCGTGCTCGACCCAGTACGCCGGGTCCGGTGCCTCGAACTTCTCGAGTCCGGACACCGTGCTGTTCGGCAGCCCGACGAGCCCGAACACCCCCATCACGCTGAGCGACGTGCCCTGCGCCTTGCCGTACGGGCTCCATGCCACGATCACCGGCACCGGCTCGGTACCGACCGGGCGGAACACGTCGACGTGGATGGTCGTGCCGTCGCGCAGCTGCATCGCGACGTCCTTGTCGAACACCGTGTCGACGGGCAGCGGCTTGAACTGCGGCGCGATCCGGAACCCGGCCTCGAGGGTTCGGGTGCCGGGCTCGAAGGGGGTGAGCACACCCGTGCGCGGCGCGGGCAGCGGGGTGGAGGGGACGGTCATCCTCTGGTCGGTCATCGTGTTCTCCTTCGTGCGGGAGTCCTCCGTGGGCTCGTCGTCGAGGCGAGCGTACGTCCGATCCGGCAATAACTCAACGTGTGTTGAGAAACCCGTCAGCGGAGTAGATTGCGGGCATGGACGGAACGACGGAAGCAGCGACGACCTCCCGCGTGGGTCGCCGTCCCGGGGCGGCCAGCACCCGCACGACGGTCCTCGCGGCGGCGAGTGCGCGGTTCGCCAGCGACGGTTTCGCCGGCACGACGATCCGAGCCGTGGCGGCGGACGCCGGCGTCGACCCTTCGCAGGTGATGCAGTTCTTCGGGTCGAAGGCCGACCTGTTCGCAGCGGTGATGGCCGTGTCCCCGTCCGCGCTCCGGCGCTTCGACACGGCCTTCGAGGGTCCGGACGAGCATCTCGGCGAGCGTGTCGTCCGGGCGTTCCTACAGGCCTGGGAAGGCGCCCCGGAGGAGTCGGAACCGCTGATGGCGATGCTCCGAGGTGCGATGGTCAACGAGGACGCGACGGCGCAGCTGCGGGACTTCATCCAGGCCCGCCTCGTACACGGAGCCTCCGGCGCCGATCACGAGGACCGTGCGCTCCGGGCTGGGCTCGCCGCGGCCATGCTCGTCGGGATCATCACGAGCCGGCAGGTCTTCGGGGTCCCTGCCGTGCTCGCAGCCGACCACGACACCGTCGTCGCGATCGCCGGACCCGCGATCCAGAGCGTCCTCGCCGGAGTCAGTCGAGCAGACGCCGAGCGTTCCGGGTCGTGAGTTCCCGCCAACTCGTCGCGTCGTGCGGCGGCTCGGCATCGTCGAGCGCGGCGATCTGCGCGTCCACGCCCTGCGTCGGCGTCCAGCACGAGTCGCTGCCGTAGAGCAGCCGGTCCGTCCCGGCGACCTCGGCGAGGACTGGCACGTCGAGTGGGAACGGCGTGCCTGCCGTGTCGAACCAGAGCCGCCGCATCGCGTCCTTCCAGGGCATCGTGCCGGCGGTGGCGCCGAACAACTGCTGGAACAGGGCGATCCGGTCGGAGAGGACCGGCAGGGTCGCGCCCGAGTGCGGCACGATGACGCGCAGGTCCGGGTACCGGTCGAGGACGCCGGCGAACACCAGGTCGACGATGCTCCTGGTGCTGTCGAACATGAACTCCAGCATCGGGCGAGGACGCCCGAGGGCGGTGTGCTCCCACCCGACGGGCGAGGTCGGGTGCACGAAGACGGCCGCGCCGCGGGCGTCGAGCTCGGCCCAGAGCGGCTCCAACGCGGGATCTCCCAGGTACTGGCCGTGCGCGTTGGACTCGAGGACGACGCCGACCGCACCCGGTCCCTGCAACGTGCGCCGGGCCTCCAGGACCGCACTGTCGACATCCGGCACCGGGAGGGACGCGAAGTACGAGAACCGGTCCGGGTGCGCGGCCGCGATCGCGGCGGCTTCGTCGTTGAGTGTCCGCGCGAGCTCCGCGGCTCGGTCGTCGTCCCCGAAGTGCACTCCGGGCGACGAGATGGACAAGACCGCTCGGGCGATCCCGCGGCGGTCCATGTCACCGAGCTGGCCGGCGAGCGACCAGCTCGGCCAGGCGGGCATGCCGTCCGGCTGTTCGTACCCGGCTGCTCGGGCCGCTGCGACGTAGTCCGCGGTGACGAAGTGTGCGTGGACGTCGATCAGTTCGGACATCGATGGCTCCTCGTTGCGTGTAGTGAACGATTCTGTATCGTAGACCGCATGACCACGACCATTCGCAACGTCCGCACCAGCTCCGGCGGGGTGACCACAACCGAGGCTGTCGACGTCGAGTTCGACGAACACATCACCACGGTCCGTCCCGCGGGGACCGTCGCTCCAGCCGGCGGTCCGGTCGTCGACGGAACGGGGCAGTTCCTCGTCCCGGGCCTGATCGACACGCACGTCCACCTGGGCTCCCCGGCGGCGCTGTCGTCCGCAGTCCGAGCCGGCGTCACGACGATGGTCGACCTCGGGACACACCCGGACTCCCTCGTCGACGAGCAGCGACGAGCACCGGGGGCACCGGGGCTCCTCAGCGCGGGCTCGGCCGCCTCGGCGCCGGGCAGCACCCAGATCGCTCGGATGGGCTTCCCGGACGCGAGCGGCGTGAGCAGCGCAGCCGATGCCGAGCGGTACCTGGACTGGCGGGCCGCGAACGGGTCGGACCTGGTGAAGATCATCATCGAGGACCCCGACGCCACCGACGTCCCCGCGCTCGACGTCGCAACGATCACGGCCCTGGTCGACGGTGCACGCCGCCGGGGGCTCCGGACCGTGGCCCACGTCGTGACCGCCGCGTCGTTCGTCCGCGGGCTCGACACCGGGGTCGACATCCTCACGCACGCACCGCTCGACCGGCCGCTGCCGGGCGAGACCGTCCGTCGGATGGTCGACCAGGGCACCATCGCGTCACCGACCCTCGTCATGATGCGCGCGATGGCCCGCGCGCGGCTCGGGGACCGTGCCGACGCCGCATTCGAGAACGCCGTCGAGAGTGTGCGCCGGATGCACACCGCCGGTGTGCCAGTCGTCGCCGGCACGGACGCGAACGAGACCCCGTTCGCGCCGGTTCGCCACGGCGAGGCCCTCCACGAGGAGATGCTCCTCTTGCGGGACACCGGGATGACGAACGGCGCGGTACTGACCGCTGCCACGGACGGGGCAGCGGCGGCATTCGGTCTGCACGACCGCGGGCGTGTGGAAGTGGGGCTGCGTGCGGACCTCCTGCTCACGACCGGCGATCCCCTCGTCGACCCAGCCGTCCTCGCTCAGCCGGGCGCTGTGTGGGTCGGTGGGACACTCATCTCGTGAACGCTCCCGTCCGGCGGCGCGGTGCTGACCTCGAGCACGCGATCTTCGCCGCCACACTCGAACAGCTGGCTGACCACGGCATGGCGGGCCTCACCTTCGAGAACGTCGCCGCGGCAGCCGGTGCGGGCAAGGCCTCGCTCTACCGGCGCTGGACCGATCCGGAGCAGCTCGTCCTCGCTGCCCTCGCCTGGACCGAAGACACCGCGGAGCGGAGCGATCACCCCGGGGGGACCCGACTCCAGCCGGTCGGTGACCTCCGCGACGAACTCATCGCGTTCCTGTCCGATCTCGCGGACGGGCTCACCACCCCCGTCGGACGGGTCCTCGCACCGCTTCTCTTGGAGCGAGAGCGACGACCCGAGATGTGGCAGCGCATCGTCGCACTGCTCATCGAGCCGCGCCAACGCCTCGTGACCGAAGCATTCGGACGCGCCGCGGCCCGTGGCGAGATCCCCTCGAGCGCTGTCAGCCCATCACGCGTCAGCGCTGGCGCCGCACTCGTGCTCGCCCGTCACCTCACCACTGGCCCGCTGTCCCGCGACGACATCGTCGAGGTCGTCGATGACGTCGTACTTCCCGCCCTGTCGCGGTGATCGTCGCGAAGTTGCGCTGACCGACTCGTAGGGGTGTGGCGGAATCCGGGGGTGGGATCAGCGCACAGCCGGCGGCGGCCCCGTCGTGTCCCCCACCCGCAACTCCGAGCTGAACGACGCCGGCTGCGGCTCCGCCCCCTCGAGCATCGCCAGGGCGGCACGAGCGGCGGCCTGGCCTTTCTGCACGAACGGCTGCACGAGCGTGGTGAGGTGCCGGATCGGGGTTCGGTGCAGCAGGCTGTCGTCCACCGTGATGCCGTCGAACCCGACGACACTGACGTCCTCCGGTACCCGGAGTCCAGCGTCGAGCGCAGCCGAGATCACCCCGACGGCGATCAGGTCACTCTGGGCGATGACCGCGGTGGGCCGGGGCCCGTCCGGGGCGAAGAGTGCGACGCCGGCCAGCCGCCCCTCTTCCACCGAGCTCCCGGCGGTCTCGACAGCGACCGCGGACGGGTAGACCTCGCGCACACCGCGCAGGCGCTCCAGCGTGGTGAAGGCGATCCCCGAGGCGTAGCGGGCTTCGTCGATCGGCCCGCGCCGGCGCTCCGCGTCGAGCGGCAGCGTCACGACCGTGACGGACGAGTGACCGAGGTCCTGCAGGTACGAGGCAGCCCGCCGCGAGGCATCGCGGTTGTCGAGCTGCACGGGGACAGCACCTTCGATCTCGTCGGCCTCGATCGCGACGACGGGGATCTGCCGACGCCGCAGCACCGCGACGGCCGGGTCGATCCGGACGTTGCACCCGACGAGGACGACGGCGTCCATCGGGGCATCGACGAGGGGCCCGGCACCCTGCTCGTCGTCGAGCGGACTGCGGACCAGCAGCAGAGAAGCACCGGCAGCACCGGCGACCTCGGCGATGCCGTCGAGCGTCAGGACGTTGACCGGGTCGCGGAACGCGTCGCTCAGTCGCTCGTCCATCACGACGCCGATGACGCCGGAGCGCCCTCGGCGGAGCGAGCGGGCGCGAGGATCAGGGCCGCCGTACCCGAGCTCGGCGGCGGCGGCCAGCACGCGGGCCTTGGCGTCCTCGGACACCGGGCCGCTGCCGCTGAACGCGAGTGACGCGGTCGACGGCGCGACACCGGCAGCGCGTGCGACCGCGACGAGCGTCGGGCGCGATCGCCGAGCGTCGCCGCCGCGGGGAGGCGACGCGCCGGGGGTTGTTGCCGGTTCGTCCATCGCCCGTTAGCGTAGCCGGAACAAGCGGTCGAATCGATTCGACCGAACGCACGACACGCAACCGGGCGCAGCACGACCGGCGCCGCCACACCACCAGCACCGCAGCACGATGGGACCCCCATGACGACGACGTCCACCCGCACCCGACCGACCACCCGGGCGTGGATCATCGCGGTGTTCGTCGTGTTCACCCTGTCCGGCCTCGACATCGCGACGTGGCTCGGCCGGATCCCGAGCGTCCGCGACTCCCTCGGAGCGAGCACCTTCGAGATGGGCCTGCTCGTGCTCGGCATGGCCGTCGGCTCCATCGGTGGCCTGACCTTCGCCGGCCACATCGTCGCCAAGCTCGGCGCGCGACGCGGAGTCCAGGTCGCCGCTGCCTGCCTGGCCGTCGGCATGGTCTTCGCCGGCATCGCGGTCACGCTCGACTGGGGCTTCGCCGCCATCTGGATCGCGCTCATCGCGTTCGGCTTCGGCAACGGCCTGTGCGACGTGTCGATGAACGTCTCGGGCGCTGCCGCCGAGAAGGCCGGCGGGCGCACGATCATGCCGCTCTTCCACGCCGCGTTCAGCCTCGGCACCCTCGCGGGTGCCGGACTCGGGGCGCTGGCCGAGAAGCTCGAGATCCCGGTCTCGTGGCACTTCATCGTGCTCGTCGTGATCACGAGCGCTGCCATGCTCGTCGCCGTCGCGAAGTTCCAGGACGAGCACCACTTCGAGCAGCCGGTCTCCACGGACACCAGCCCGGTCGCGACGCCGCTCACGCGCTGGCAGGTCTGGGCGCAGCCCTCCACGATCCTCATCGGCGTGATCGTGCTCGGCATGGCTCTGGCCGAGGGCTCTGCGAACGACTGGCTGCCGCTCGCGATGATCGACGGGCACGGACTCGACAACGCCGCCGGTGCCGCCGTGCTCACGGTGTTCCTCGCCGCGATGACCGTCGGCCGCGTCGCCGGCAGCCCCCTCATCGACAAGTTCGGGCGCGTCCCGATCCTGCGCATCAGCGCCGCCGTCGCGGTGGTCGGCCTCGGCATGCTCATCTTCATCGACAACGTGCCGCTCGCGATCGTCGGCGTCGTGCTCTGGGGCCTCGGTGCCAGCCTCGGCTTCCCGATGGGCATGTCGGCCGCTGCGGACGACCCCCGCACCGCTGCCGCGAAGGTCAGCGCCGTCGCGACCATCGGGTACGTGGCGTTCCTGGCCGGGCCGCCGCTCATCGGGTTCCTCGGCGAGCACGTCGGACTGCTCGGTGCGCTCCTGGTCGTCTTCGTGTTCATCATCGCGGCGGGACTGGCGTCGGGTGCTGCCCGCGAGACCGGCGCCGCCGCCAGGCCGACCCGCAAGGGCGGCGACGGACACGGCGGAGGCGAGCCGCGCCTCCAGGCCGACAGCGCCGACAGCGCCGACAGCGCTGGCAACCCAGCCGACGCCGCCAACGCAGACAGCGCAACCAGCGCAGCCAGCGCGACGAGCGCGCCGTCCGGGCGGCGACCCGACGCCCGTTAGGCTTCCCGGGTGCGTCTCGTCATCGCCCGCTGCTCCGTCGACTACGCCGGACGCCTCTCAGCCCACCTGCCGCTCGCGACCCGTCTGCTCATGCTCAAGGCGGACGGCTCGCTGCTCGTGCACTCCGACGGCGGCAGCTACAAGCCGCTGAACTGGATGAGCCCGCCGTGCTCGATCGAGATCACCGAGCCGGACGACGAGCAGTCGAGCGCCGGCATCACGCAGGTGTGGACGGTCACGCAGAAGAAGACGCAGGACAAGCTCATCGTCTCCCTGTACGAGGTCGTGGCGGACGAGACCCATGACCTCGGCGTCGACCCCGGTCTGGTGAAGGACGGGGTCGAAGCCCACTTGCAGCAGCTCCTCGCGGAGCAGATCGAGCTGCTCGGCGACGGTCACACCCTGGTCCGCCGTGAGTACATGACCGCCATCGGCCCGGTCGACATCCTGGCGCGTGACGACGCCGGAGCGAGTGTCGCGGTCGAGATGAAGCGCAACGCCAACATCGACGCCGTCGAGCAGCTCACCCGCTACCTCGAGCTCATGAACCGCGATCCGCACCTTCGGCCGGTGCAGGGTGTGCTGGCGGCGCAGACGGTGGCACCGCAGGCGCGCACCCTCGCCGAGGACCGCGGGATCCGCGTCCTCGTGCTCGACTACGACGCGATGCGCGGCATCGAGGGCGGGCACACCCGCCTGTTCTGAGCGCGGTTGCATCACGCGTCTCCCGCAGGCCCAGCCTGGAGGCCCGCCACGCGTCCGCCCCGTCACCCACGTCACCGGGGTGGTCGCGTCGACCGCCCCCGGTAGGGTGGGCAGGACATGACCAGCCCGTTCTCCGCCATCCTGTTCGATCTCGACGGCACCATCAGCGACTCCGCGCCGGGCATCCTCGAGAGCCTGACGCACACCTTCCGCACCGTCGGGGTCCCGGTGCCGGACCACGACACCCTGATGTCGTTCGTCGGGCCGCCGATCCTGGACACGTTCCGGATCGCGATGGGCATGGACGAGGCGCAGGCCGAGCACACCCTCGCCGTGTACCGCGAGCACTACTTCTCGCACGGAGCCCTCGACTCGACGATGTTCCCGGGCATCGACGTCGTGCTCCGCACCCTGCACCAGGCCGGCCTGCCGATCTCCACGGCGACGAGCAAGCCGGAGACTCCGGCGACCTACATCCTCGAGCACTACGGGCTCACCGGGGACATCGACATCATCACCGGTGCCAGCGACGACGAGGTGCGGTCGAGCAAGGCCGACGTCGTCGAGGAAGCACTGCGCCGCCTCGACGCCCGAGGCTTCGACATCAGCCGCCCCGTGCTGATCGGCGACCGCGTGCACGACGTCGAGGGCGCGACGGTGCACGGCGTGCCGGTGGTCTTCGCCGAGTGGGGCTACGGCTCCCCCGCCGAGGCCGAGGGCACCATCGCGAGCGCGGCCACCCCGCTCGACCTGCTCCCGATCCTGCTGCCGTGACGGACGCGACCGGCGGCTCTGGCGGCTCTGTCGGGTCCGGCGGCGGCGGCGCGGCGCGGCAGGGGCTGCGCGCTGCCGCGTGGGTGCTGCCCGCCGCCATCGTCCTCATCGCACTGAACTTCCGCGGCCCGATCGTCGCGACGGCCCCGGTCATCGGGGACATCCGGGGCGACCTCGGCCTGACCGCGACGATCGCCGGACTGCTGACGACGATCCCCGTGCTCTGCTTCGCCCTCGCGACGCCGTTCGCCAGCTGGGTGATCGCGAAGGCCGACCCCGAGCGAGCCGTGTCCCTGTCGCTCGTCATCGTGCTCGCCGGCACCGTGGTGCGCTCGATGCCGTCGTCCGCCGCGCTGCTCATCGGCACCGCCGTGATCGGCATCGGGATCACGATCGGCAACGTGGTGATCCCCGTCGTCATCCGGCGGGACACCTCGCCGGAGCGCGTCGGCCTGGTCACCGGCGTCTACACGTCGGCGCTCAACGTCGGGTCGATGATCACCTCGCTCGCGACCGCTCCGATCGCGGCACTGTGGGGCTGGCCGGTGGCGATCGCGATCTGGGCGGTGTTCGCGGTCATCGCCGGGTTCGCGTGGACGTACGCCGTCGGTGCGCGGGCTGCGTGGCGCCGACCCGGTGCGGGGGCCGAGCCGCTCCCGGTCACCGGGCCCATCGACCAGGTGCTCGACACCGGTGCGCTCCGGACGATCCGCGCCGAGCGGGCAGCCGCGGCCGCTGCGGCCACCGCCGCCGAGCCGGTCCGGCCGGCGAAGCGACTCATCACGTGGGGTCTCACGCTGGCGTTCGGCGGCCAGGCCTTCTCGTACTACGCCCTCACCGCGTGGATCCCGACGCTGCTGCACGACGAGATCGGGTTCTCGAAGGCGTCCTCCGGGGCGAGCTCGTCGGTGTTCCAGATCCTGGCCGTGGTCGGTGCGCTCGGCGTCCCGCTGCTGGCGGCGAAGTGGCGGCCGCGCGCGATCATCGCGCTCGTCGCGTTCCTCTGGCTGGCGATGCCGCTCGGGTTGCTGTTCGCCCCGCAGCTCTGGTTGCTGTGGTCGGTGCTCGGCGGCGCGGCCCAGGGAGGCGGCATCACGGTGATCTTCATCGTGATCGTCCGGATCGTCTCGAGCGACGCCGATGCCCGCCGCATGTCCGCGTTCGTGCAGGGCGGCGGGTACCTGATCGGGTCGGCCGGGCCGCTCGTCGCCGGTGCGCTGCACGGTGCGACCGGAGGGTGGACGGCACCGTTGCTCGTCGTGCTCGTGTCGGTGCTGACGCTCGGGGTCGTCGGGACGACCGCCGCGCGGCGCGTGTCCTGAGCGGGCGGGGTCGGGCGGGTCGCGCGCTGCGTCGCGCTGCACTGCGCTGCGCTGCGCTTGGTGAGCAGAAATGGTCGGGTCGCCGCACCCGACCCGACCTTTTCTGCTCACGAAGTCCCGCGAACGACCCGGCGCGCGCCCCCGCGAACGACCCCGCGCGACCCGGCGCCCGCGCCCGCGCTACCGCGCCCCGAGCACCTCGCGCAGGGACATCGGCGCCCGCCCGGTGACCCGCTCGACGTCACCCGAGACGTGCGCCAGCGCACCCTCGGCGATCGCCGTGTACGTGCTCACCCAGGCGTCTGCCTGCCACGGCTCGGGGTTCCACCGCGCCCGTGAGGCGTACGCCTCGTCCAGGGTCTCCGGGTGGTACGACACCGGGCGGCCACGGACCTCGGACACGATCGCAGCCGCCTCGGCGAGCGTGATCGCCACCGGTCCGGTCAGCTCGTACGTGCGGTCGAGGTGTGCCTCGGGGTGCTCGAGCACCGTCGTCGCCACCCGTGCCACGTCTGCCCGGGCCACCGCCGCCATCGCCCCGTCGCCGGCCGGACCGCGGATGACGCCGTCCTCGCCCACCAGGTCCTCGACGAAGTCCAGGTAGAAGCTGTCGCGCAGGAACGTGTGGCCCATGTCGGTCGCGCGGATCGCCTGCTCGGTCGCCCAGTGGTCTCGCCCGAGCGTGAAGGTGGCGTCCTCCGCCGCACCGAGGAACGACGTGTAGACGACGTGCCGCACCCCGGCAGTCGCTGCGGCGCCGACGAACGCCCGGTGCTGGTCGAGGCGGTCCTCGGCCTCGGCCGCGGACACCATGAGGAGCAGGTCGACGCCCTCGAGCGCCGCGCGGCTCGCGTCGACGTCGTCGAACGTTGCCACGGCGACCTCGGCGCCCGGCAGCTCCGGTGCACGTGCGGCGTCGCGGACGATCATCCGGAACGGCACGCCGTCCGCGGCGAGCGCGCGTGCGACGGCACCCCCGATGTTCCCGGTCGCGCCGGTGATGGCGATGGTCATGGTCGCTCCTTCGGTCGTGTCACGTCGGTCTGCTGGTCACGTCCGTACGGTCCTGGAGGCACGCATCACCGTGGGCGCGACCCTCGCCGCGTTCACGCCGTCGACCTCCACCGCCCACGCGCGCGCTGCGTCGTGGTCGCGTCCGTGGCGCATGTGCCGACCGACGAGTCGGTCCACCCGGACCCCGTCGTCGACCGCGCAGAACCAGGTCTCGGTGAACAGTGCGCCGAGCGATGCCCACGGTTCGGTGTCGTCGAGGAGGTAGTTGCCCTCGGACACCACGAGCCGGACGGTGGGCGGCACGGCGATGCTGCCGGCGACCGGTTCGTCGATCCGGCGGTCGAAGTCCGGCGCCCAGACGGTGCCGCGGGCGTCGACGAGCCGGCGCACGAGCGCGACGTAGCCGTCGGCGTCGAAGGTGTCGACGGCGCCCTTGCGGTCGTGGCGGCCGAGGGCGTCGAGTGCGGCGTTCGACAGGTGGAAACCGTCCATCGGCACCTGGACCGCCGTGCCGGCACCGAGTCGCTCGTCGACGGCGGCGACCACGCGGCGGGCCAGGGTCGACTTGCCGGCACCGGGAGCGCCCGCGATGCCGAGCACCGCCCGCGTTCCGATCGAGGCCAGCTCGACCGCACGCTCGACGGCCTCGTCGACGCTGCTGTCCGGGTGGCTCACGGCCCCATCCTGGCAGAGCGCGCCGACACCGGACCGGGGTGGTTCACTGGCGGCATGGTCGATGCGACGAAGGCGTTCAGCGGGTTCTCGGTGCGGGACGTCCCGGAGGCGAAGGCGTTCTACGAGGGGGTCCTCGGGCTCCCGGTCACCGAGGACCACGGCATGCTCTTCCTGCAGGTCGGCGAGGGCCCCGGCGTGCTGGTCTACCCGAAGGGTCCCGCGCACGAGCCGGCCGCGTTCACGGTCCTGAACTTCCCGGTGCCCGACGTCGACGCCGCGGTGGACGACCTCGCCGCGAAGGGTGTCTCGTTCCTGCACTACGAGGGCATGACCGACGAGAAGGGCGTGAACCGCAAGGGCGGTCCGCTCATCGCGTGGTTCACCGACCCGTCCGGCAACGTGCTGAGCGTCCTCGAGCAGTAGCGGCTCAGCGGGAGAGCGCGCCCGCCCACGCGAGCGCGATCGGCACCAGCAGGCCGTGGCGGTGGTGCGGGAGCTCGGCGATCGGCAGCCAGCGCGACTCGTCGGTCGAGCCGTCGATCTCGTCCCGCAGTGCCCCGCCGACGACGGTCGCCCGGAACACCACCTGCACGGCCTTCATCGGTCGGCCGTTGGCGTGGATGCGGCGCTCGGCGGGCACGACGTGGTGCCGGACCCCGAGCAGGGCACCGACCTCGGCCTCGTACCCGGTCTCCTCGCGGACCTCGCGGACGACGGCCTGCTCGACGGTCTCGTCGAACTCGACACCGCCACCCGGCAGCGTCCACGTGCCGGCGTCGGGGAACCGGAGCTTCGCCAGGAGCACCCGGTCACCGTCCGTGATCACGCCGTAGGCGGCGAGCCGGGTGTCGTAGTCGGTGTACTCCATCAGCCGACCATGCCAGGTGCCCGAGCGGACGGACGCGAGCCGCGCCGTGACCCGCACGGGAGTCAGCGGGACGGTGTGGCCCGTCAGCAGTTCAGACGGAGGCCCCGACGGCGGCCCAACCGGCCCGCATCCGCGCGATCGCACGGTCGAACCCACCGAGGGCGTCGGTGTCCGAACGGAGCATGGCCTGCACCTGGAGTCCCTCCCAGAGCCCGACGAGCTGCTCCGCGGCGTGCCGGGGCGAGGCGCCTCGGGGTTCCCGACCGGCGACGACGTCCCGGACGAGCGCGAGCGTGATGTCCTCGAACGAGTGCGTGTACTGCGCGCGGAACCAGCCGGCGGCCGGGTGGCCCGGGTTCGACGCGGCGCTGAGCAGGGCGACACGGAGCCGGACGAGCGCGGGCTCGTCGAGTCCGGCCTCGAGGCGAGCTCGGAGGTACGCGACCGCCCCCTCGCGCTCGGCGACGACCCAGAGCGCGCGACGGCTGCCGTTGTTCCAGCGGTCCATCACGGCGACGACGAGCAGTTCCCACATCGGGTAGGCGCGGTGCACCTCGTCCACGGTGACACCGGCGTGCTCGGCGACCTCGTCGGGCCCGACGCTGTGGAAGTCGGCCACCTGGTACGCGCGGATCGCACCGGACACGATGCGTGCGCGGAGATCGGCGTCGGACGTGGACATGCAGTCGATTGTCCGGGCCGGACGGCCCCCACGCGACCCGCCAGTTCAGGGGTCGCCCGTCCGGTGGGCGGGTCGTGCCGGTCGAACGTCGGTGCCGGTCAGACGTCAGTGCCGGTCAGACGTCAGTGCCGGTCGAACGTCAGTGTCTCGTCGTCCGGAGCCCGCACCACACCGGTGCGCGCGAACTCCGCCCAGATCGCGCGGAAGGCCCGGCCGCGGCGCTCGACCTCCGGCCAGTCGCGCTCGGGGACGAACCGGGTCCCCGCCCAGGCCTCGCGGCCGCCGAGCAGCAGGGGCAGGTCGCTCATGTGCACGGCTCCGGTCGGCGCGGTCGTCACGCCACGGACGAGTCGGTACGACGTGGCTCGTCCGCCGGCCCGACGGTGCCGGGCGGTGAAGCGCCGGACGTCACGGCCGTAGATGACGTCGGAGAGCGGACGGACCACCCACCACCGGAGCGCCGGGCGCAGGACCCGCGAGCGCGCGACCCGCGACAGGCCGGGGATCAGGGGCACGTACATCCCGGTCTCGTCGGTGCCGGAGCCGATCAGGACGTCGATGTCGGGGGCGACCCGGCTCCAGGCCGCGTCGAGGTCACGCTCGGCGGGCAACGGCGCGAATCCGTACTGCGTCCCGAACGGCATCCCGCCGGCCAGGCCGAAGGGTGCGGCCGCGCGGGTCCCGAGGGCCTGTCGCTCGAGCAGGTCGTCGAGCGGGGTGTCCGCGTGCACGGCCCCGACGGCGCGGATCATCGCCCGGTTCATCCGGGAGCGCCCGCGCGAGAGCCCGAGCGGCGCGCTCTGGATGATCGCCCGCCGGAACAACCCAGCCGCCCCCTCGCTGATCATCAGGTGGGCAGCGGCGTCACCGCCGGCGGACTGGCCGAACACGGTGACGAGGTCGGGATCGCCGCCGAACGCGCGGATGTTCGCGCGCACCCAGCGGAGCGCCTCCACCAGGTCGAGCAGTCCGAGGTTCGCCGGGATCGTCGCACCGTCGCCCAGGAACCCGAGGATCCCGAGTCGGAAGGTCACCGACACCACGATGACGCGCTGCTCGGTCACCAGGTCGCGGGCGTCGTAGATCGGCAGGTCTCCCCCGCCGATCACGTACGAGCCGCCGTGGATCCAGACCATGACGGGCAGCTGCTCGTCGGGCCGGACGTCGGCCGGCAGCGTGATCGAGAGCCGCTGGCAGTGCTCGTCGACGTCGATGTCCTCGACCGGGCGCAGGAGCTGGTCGACGAACTGGGCGTGCGGCTGGGGTGCGACGGGCGCCGGGGTCGACGCGTGCAGGTCGGTCGTGAAGGGCGGCATCGGCTCCGGCGGCGCGAAGCGGTCGGCACGTGCGTACGGGATCCCGTAGGCGCGCACCACGTCGCCGTCGACGGTCCCGACGATGCGTCCGACAGGAGTGTCGAAGGGGGCAGGCGTGGCGTCGAGCATGTCCCTCACGCTATCCGCGCTCGACCGGACGCAACGACCCGGACGCGGCGAACGCGGCCACGAAGAGCACCGCGATCAGCCAGAGTGCACTGAGCGCGCCCACCTGCTCGGCGATCGCACCGATCACGGGCGGACCGGCGAAGTTCGCGAAGTACCCGATCGAGGCGACGACGCTCACCCGTGCGGCCGGGTTCGGGCCACTCTGCGCCGCCGCCGACATGCCGAGCGGGAAGCCCATCGAGACGCCGACCGCCCAGAGCACGACGCCGATGAGCGTGAGCCACCACGACGAACCGACGATGAACAGGACGGCTCCGACGATGCCGAGCGCGGTCGTCCAGCGGATCGTGCTGACCCGTCCGAGCCGGTCGACGACGGGTCCGGCGAAGACCCGGGTGGCGGCCTCGGAGACGGCGAACACGGTGAAGAACAACGCACCGACCGTCGCGGTCTGCCCGTGGCCGTCGGTGGCGGCGAGCGCGAGCCAGTTGTTCGCCGAGCCCTCTCCGAGCTCGACCCCGAGCATCACGACGCCGATGAGCAGCAGCCGCACGTCCGTCCAGCCGCGCGCCCACTGCCGCAGGCGCTGGCGGGGCGTGAGCGACGTGTCCTGCGCCTCGGCGCGGGTGCCGTCCGGGACGGCGCGCATCGCGACGACGCCGACCACGAGGATGACGACGGCTTCTCCGATCAGCTGGGCTGAGGGGGTGATGCCCAGCCATGCGCAGAGGGCGGCGATCCCGGCACCGAGTGCCGCGCCTCCCGACCAGGCGGCGTGCATCAACGGGAGCAGCGTGCGACCGGCGAGCACCTCGATCGCCGTGCCCTCGACGTTCGCCATCACGTCGAGGCAACCGATACCGGCTCCGGCGACGACGAAGCCGACGCTCGCGAGCGGCACGGAGTGCAGCGCGGCGGCGATGCCGATGACGGCCAGGGATGCCGGCACCAGGACCGCGACGGCGGTCAACGCGCGGCGTCCGCCGAGGCGACGGAGCAGCGGAGCGGCGCTGAGCAGCCCGCCGATCGAGCCGACGGTGACGCCGCCGAGCATGAGTCCGATCGTGCCCACGTCGACGCCGAGTTCGACGCGGAGCTCCGGGAGCCGGGGACCCCAGCCAGCGAGGCTGACCCCGCCGATGGCGAACGCGATGATGATCGCGGTCCGCCACCGGACGAGCTGACTGCGGTCGACGTCGACCCCGGGGGTGTGCATCCGGCTATCGAACCCGCTTGATGGGGATCACCACAAGTGCGCCGACGATAGCGATGGCTCCGGCCGCCCAGCACATGAGCGTGTAGTTGTCCGCGGCGTCGCCCGATCCGATCTTCAGGAAGAAGAGCGCGACGGCCGGCGCGAGCGACTGCGGCGGCGCGTTCGCGATGTTGATCACACCGAGGTCCTTGCCGGGCCGGTCCGCGTTCGGCAGCACGTCGACGACCAGCGCGGTGTCGATCGCCGAGTAGATCCCGTACGCGAAGCCCATGATGACCTCGGCCACGTAGAAGCCGTTGACCGTGTCGGCGTGTGCGAGGACCACGAGCCCGACCGCGAAGAGCGCCGTCGAGCCGCCGACGAACACCTTGCGGCGACCGATCCTGTCCGAGGCCCAGCCGGAGAGCGCCGCGCTGACCAGGAGCGCGATCGTGTAGAGCAGCACACCGAACGCGACGGCCGCGGTGGCATCCTTCGCGTCCTCGATCCCGAGGTGCTTCTCCATGTAGAGCAGCCGGTAGGTGGTGAACATGAACGTCGCGAAGATGATGAGGAAGCGCGACCACCAGGCGAACGCGAAGTCCGGGTTCTTGACCGGGTTCGTCCAGAACGACGAGATGAGGTTCAGGAACGTGAACTTCTTGAGGGTGTAGGTCGGCAGGTCGTCGCGGGCGACGAGGGCGTAGACGACGACCAGGATGATCGCGAGGATGCCGGGCGCGATGAACAGCACGGGCAGGTTCGCGACGAAGAACACCGACAAGTAGGTGCCGGCGAGCACGGCGATGTTCTGCGCGAGCGCGATGATGCTCGACGAGCGGCCGCGCTGGAGCTGCGGGACGTTGTCGGCGAAGCTGGCGAGCAGGGTCGCGAGCGTGGCGTTCGCGGCGAGCTGGGCGAGGAGCCAGGCGAGCGTCAGGTTGAGGACGTCCGGCGAGTACGCGATCCAGGCCAGCGCGATGGCGAAGACCACGACGCCGCCGAGGAGCCACGGGCGGCGACGGCCCCAGCGCGTGCGGGTGCGGTCCGAGAGGGCGCCCGCGAGCGGGTTCATGATGAGCGCACCGAACGCGCCGATCGGCAGCACGGAGCCGATGACGTTCGCGGCGTCGTCGCCCACCAGGGCCTGCGCCTTGAGCTGCATGCTCACGTAGACGGGCGCCATGAGTGCGACGAAGAGGCCGAACTGCCCGAGGAACAGGGCGATCTGGTAGCCGACGCCCACCTTCACCGTGCTGACGGGCTGGGTGATGCCCTCTTCCGGGTTGAGCAGTGCGGGACTGCCGGGTTCGGGTGTGCTCATGACGCCTCCTTGAGTCGATGCTGTGCCGTTCAAAACCTTGTACAGCACGGTTTTGACTCGCTGAGCATACATCGACAGGTGTCGTTCATTCATGACGTGCGCCATTCGTGACGCGCGCAACGCGGGGGAGCAAAAACTACACACCGGGTGGTTTTTGGGGTAGCGTCGTACCCGATCTCGCCGCGGAGCATCGCTCCTCGACGGACCGCGACACCCAGACAGGATCGAAGGAGCCTCTGCAATGCCCACCACTTCTGTGCAGCTGTACTCGCTGCGCGACGCCATCGCCGAAGACCTCGACAAGGCCATCGCCCGTGTCGCCGAGATCGGTTACGAGAACGTCGAGCCCTACGCGTTCGTCGAGCGCGCCACGGACCTCGAGCGTGCCTTCGCCGCAACCGGCCTGAAGGCCCCGTCGGGTCACGTCGCCGTGATCGACGCCGAGGACACCGCGCCGATCTGGGACGCCGCCGAGCGCCTCGGGATCACCACCGTCATCGACCCCTTCATCCCGACGGACCGCTGGCAGACCGCCGACGACGTCGCGAAGATCGCCGAGCGCGTCAACGCCCTGACCGCCGAGGCATCCGCCCGCGGCCTGAAGTTCGGCTACCACAACCACCAGTGGGAGTTCACGAACAAGGTCGACGGCCGCACCGTCTACGACCTCTTCGTGTCGCAGCTCTCGCCGGAGACCGTCCTCGAGGTCGACACCTTCTGGGCGACCGTCGGTGGCGCCGACGCCCCGGCCGTGCTGAAGGCCCTCGGCGACCGCGTCGTCGCGATCCACGTCAAGGACGGCAAGGTCGACGGTGACATCCGCACCGCGCTGCCCTCGTCCGAGAGCGCGCTCATCGTCCCCGAGGCACTCCAGCGTGCGTTCGAGAACCAGACCCCGGCCGGCCAGGGCGACGTCGACGTGGCGGGCATCCTCGCCGCGGCGCCGCAGGCCATCCGCGTCGTCGAGTTCGACGCGTACAAGGGCGACGTCTTCGAGGGCATCACCGAGTCGCTCGCATGGCTGAAGGACAACGACAAGTGAGCCGCATCGGCGTCGGCATCATCGGTGCGGGGAACATCTCGGACCAGTACCTGACCAACCTCACCCAGTTCGCGGACGTCGAGGTCCTGATGGTCGCCGACCTCATCCTCGAGCGCGCCGCGTCCCAGGCCGAGAAGTACGGCGTCCCGGCGTCCGGCACGGTCGAGGAGCTCCTGGCCCGTGACGACATCCAGATCGTGGTGAACATCACGATCCCCGCCGAGCACGCCAAGGTCGGGCAGCAGATCATCGCTGCCGGCAAGCACACCTGGAGCGAGAAGCCCGTCGCGACGAACGCCTCGGACGCGCAGGAGCTGCTCGCAGCCGCTGCCGCCGCCGGTGTCCGCTACGCCTGCGCCCCCGACACCGTCCTCGGTGCCGGCATCCAGACCGCCATCCGCGCCATCGCCCGCGGCGACATCGGCACGCCGCTCACCGCGACGACGATGTTCCACGTGCCCGGACCGGACCAGTGGCACCCGGACCCCGAGTTCCTGTACGCCCAGGGCGCCGGTCCGCTGTTCGACATCGGCCCGTACTACGTCACGACCCTGCTGCACGCGTTCGGTTCCGCCTCGCGCGTGCAGGCCGTGTCGTCGAAGTCCCGCGAGACCCGCGTGATCGGCTCCGGCCCCCGCGCCGGCACCGAGTTCGCCGTCGAGGTGCCCACGCACCACGCCGCGCTCATCTCGTTCGAGGGCGGCCAGTCGGCCCAGACGACCCTGTCGTTCCAGCACGCGCTGCCCCGCAACGGCTTCGTCGAGATCAACGGCTCCGAGGGCACCATCGTGCTGCCGGACCCGAACGTCTTCGACGGCGACAGCACGCTGTGGACGCTCGGCAAGGACGAGCCGACCACGCTCGAGCACAAGGGCTCCACCTGGGGCCGTGGCACGGGTGTCGTCGAGATGGCCCGCGCCATCGCCGAGGGCCGCCCCGAGCGCGCCTCCGGCGCCGTCGCGTCGCACGCGCTCGACGTCATGCTCGGCATCCGCGACGCAGCCGAGTCGGGTCAGGCCGTCGAGATCGCCTCGCGCATCACGAAGCCCGAGCCGCTGCCCGAGGACTTCGACCCCGCGGCCGCGGTCCTCGCCGCTGGCGTGAACGCCTAGTCAGCACGCACCACGAAGGGGCCGGTTCCGTCAGGAACCGGCCCCTTCTGCACGCCCAGCGCACGCATCGTCGGACTGGAGGCACGCCTCGCGTCCGGCCGTCGGCTCACGTCGTGATCAGCAGTGCGTACTCATCGTGATGGTCGAGTACGTGTCAGTCACGTACTCGCGACCGCCCTCCGTGTACCGGATCGAGATCGTTCCGAGTGACCCACCCCGCTCACTCGTCCGACGGACGCCCACCACCAAGCCGACCGCCTTGCCCGAGGGAACCGTTGCTCCGACCGCCTCGCGCTTGCCCGGCCACTTCCCCGGGAGCGGCCACTCCGAGGTGGCGACGCCGCCACCAGGGCGATCCACCAGGATCGCCCCGATGATCCGGAGCCCATCAGACTTGCTGGGCTCAACCGCATCGATGGTGATGGGCGCTCCCGAAGCACGCTCGAGGTCGATCCCCACACCGAACTGACGGAGCACGACGTCCCCGCAGTAGGCCAATCCCTTGTCATCGAACTGCAGTGAGCCACTCGAGGCCGAGGTGCACCCCACGAGACACGCTACGAGAGCGAGCCCGACGGTGCACGCGAGCGGCCTACCTCGTGACGGCGCGTTCCGGTGCCGCACCCCAGTTGCCCTTCGTGCCACAGATCTGTTTCGTCTTCCCAGACTTGTTGAGGTACGACATCGATGCCGACTTGGTCCAGCCGGTCTTGGCCGTGAGCGTCACGCCGAGCGGGCCGAGGAAGTTGACCGCCTGCTCCCACGTGTTCGACGACGTGGTGTCAGTGGTGATCGTCGTGTTGTTGGCAAACGGAGTGCATCGGGTGGCAGCGGGGACGGGAGCAGCTGCAACGCAGACTTCCCCGCCGCCGACGCCGCGGCTGGGCTGAACGTCACCGACGCGAGCACCAGTCCAACGCCGGCGGCCATGGCCAGGTACTTCTTCATGTGTTCCCCTCTTTGGAGTGGTCCTCAGCGACCACGCCTGAAAGACTACATAGAAACTTCACCGTACACGTTCCGAACGTGCCAATGCAGATCAGATGACCCTCGCCATGACACCCTCGAAAGCTCCGATCGGCCCCGTGCTCGACCGCGCGACCGGCGCGCGACGAGCCGAGGTGGACGAGCTGCTCGCACTCCACCGCGACGTCAGCGGCACCGACCCGGTCGTCTGGGCGGGTCGCATCCTCGGCTTCGGTCATTACACCTACCGCTACGACTCCGGCCACTCCGGAATCGCACCGATGCTGGCCTTCGCTCCCGGGCCGAAGCACCACACGATCTACCAGACGGCAGGCTTCGCCGAGCGGTGGCCCGACCTGCTCGCCCGGCTCGGCCCGCACCGGTCGAGCACGGCGTGCCTCTCCGTGACCCGGTTGACGGGCGTCGACCGCGACGTGCTCCGGGAGCTGCTCACCAGGACACTGGACGACGCCCGGGCCCCGCAGGGCTGACCGGGCTCAGTGCTCGGGGGCCGCGGGGACGAGCTGTTCGAGCATCCGGAGCACCCGCTCGCCGTCGACGGCGTCGGGGTCGAGGAGCCACTGGATCTGCAGGCCGTCGGACGCGGCGATGCTCAGGGACGCGAGGTCGACGGGGTCCAGGTCGTCGCGGATGCGTCCGGCCGCCTGGTCCGCGGCGATGAGCACCGCGAGCCCGGAACGCAGCCGCGCGAACCGCTCGCGCATGAACTCGCGGGTGGCCGGGTGCCCTTCCTGCACGGCGTCGGCGGACAGCGTCGTGTAGAGCTGCACGAGTCCCGGGACCGCGCGGTTTCGGGAGGCGCTCTCGCGCATGTCACCGATCGCGGACTTCAGCCGGTCCGGTGCTCCCTGTTCGCGGACCTCGTGCTCGCGGTACACGGCGAGCAGCAGTTCGTCACGGCTCGGGAAGTAGTGCCGCAGTGCCGCGTGGGTGATGCCGAGGGCCTCGGCGACGGAGCGCAACGAGGACGCGTCGACACCCTGTTCCGCGACCATGCGGATCATCTCGTCGAGGATCTGCGCTCGCCGCTCGGTGCCCTTGCGGTACCCGCCGCGGCGCGGCTGTGCCGCGTCGTCGTCGGCGGGCGGGTGCGTCATGCACCCAACTTACCGCTGGAAGGTTTTCCTGCCACTGCCGGACTGGAGGCACGGTGCGGGCCCGACCCGCGCCTCCTGTCCGCCGTCTGGTCGCGTCAGTCGTGGTCGTCGACGGTGTACTCGTCGACGGGTGCCGGTGTGCCGGCGGCGAGGGCGTCGACGATCTTCGTCAGGGACGCAGCGAGCACGGCGTTGTCGGCGTCGGAGAGGTGGTCGAGGACCTCGACCACGGCTTCGTGGAAGCCGGCGTACGACGCGTCGATCTGCTCGGCGGCCCGGTCGGTCGGCTCGAGCACCTGTGCACGGCGGTCGCTCGGGTGGGCGGTGCGGACGAGGAGCTCCTTGCCGACGAGCGCGTCGACGATCTTCGTGACGGAGGCGTTGGAGACCGCGAGCATGACCGCGAGGTCCTTGGGGCCCATGATCCGGCCGTCCCGGTGCGCCTGGAGCATGTAGCGGACCGCGAGGAACTCGTTCTTCGTCAGGTCGCTCTCGATGCGCGCCGACTCGATCTTCTGCTCTTCGGCGTGCTGCAGGCGCAGGAGCGCGTCGACTGCGGTCTTCGCGGCCTCGGAGCGGGGCTCGTGGGCGTAGAGGTGGACGTGCTCTCGACGGACGACGGTCAACGGCATGCGATCATGCGCTCCTTGCTACGCGGCAGCGGTGGTGAAGAAGTCCGAGTAGGACGGCTCGGCGTGGCTGGTGGCCAGCAGCGACGGGTCTGCGATGCGGCGCTCGACGTAGGCGTCGATCACGGCGGGATCGGTCAGGCCGACGCGCGTGTGCCCACCGCCGAAGCGTGTGACCTTCGGCATCCCGGAGTACGTGCTGTGCATGACCTTCCCCGCCCTTCTGGTGTCCCGTGTGGACGAGGGAACTCTTTCACAAAGTGAACGGTCTACGCAATGAACAATCTACGGTGTGTACGTTTCGCGCACTGAACCGTTCGGACGGTGGCGGATCTGCGACGGCGTCAGCGGTTGCGGAGGAGCGCCGCGGCCCCGGTGCGGAACCACTGCCCGGCCGCCGGACCGCCGTTGCACGTGCCGTCGCTCTCCCCCGGCGGCTTCACCCAGAGCAGGGCATCGAGTCCGGTGTCCGCGACCGCGACCTTCGGGTCCGCGCCGAGCCCCGCACCCGTCGGGTTGCACCACTCGCCGGTGGCCCCTCTCCCGTTCCGGGACACATCGATCACGTAGTTGCCGCCGGTGAGCGTGCGGAGCCGTTCGCCGTAGGTGCGTTCGCCCGAGGTCAGCTGGTAGTTCGAGACGTTGAGCGAGAAGCCGCGGGCATCCTGCACGCCCGCACGTTCCAGCCGTGCAGCCATGGTCGTGGCGTCGATCCAGGCTTCGTGTCCGGCGTCGATGTACACCGTGGCGCCGGCCCCGGACAGCTGCTGCACCGCACTGCGGATGAGTCCGTACCGGGTGTTCGCGACGACGCCCGGGCACGACGTCGCCTGTGCCAGGGCGTCCGGCTCCACGATCACCACGGCGCGGTGGCCCCGCAGGGTGTCGGCGAGCACACGGTTCCACGTGCCGTACGCGCCGGCGGTGAGCCCGCCCGCCGAGTAGCTGCCGCAGTCACGCCCCGGGATCGCGTAGGTCACGAACACCGGCGTCCTGCCCTGTGCCCTGGCCGCGGTGAGGTGGCGCGTCACCGTCGTGCGGAGCGCCGAGGTCGACAGCCCGTCGCCGAGCCACACGCTCGAGGGCTGCGCAGCGATCGTGCGGGCGACCGCTGCGTTCTTCGTGTCCCCCTTCGCGGCGAGCGCCGACGCCTGTCGGGCCGCGGTGGTGTCCGTCGGGCGGTAGATGCCGCCGGGGAAGACGCCGCTGCCCTGCGCCGCGGCTGGTGGGGCGGCGACGAGCGGTGCGGCCCCGAGCGCCAGGGCGGCCCCGACGGAGAGTGCGGCGAGCGTGCGGAGGTGCTGCATGGTGCGACCTCGGTTCCTGATCCGGTTCGGGGAGCGTGGTGAGTGCTCCCTCCGAGGGTCCGTCGTGCTCCCCGGACCGTGTCACGGTTTCCCAGGCACCGCGGAGGTTCAGACCATCGCCACGGACATCACCGCGACGGCCAGCCCCATCGCGAGCGTCTCGACGATCGGCAGCGCCCTGGCCCGGCGCCGGATGCCGTCCCGCACCATGTGCGCGGTGAGGAGCAGGTACCCGATCGTCAGGCCACCGAGGACGACCTGCCACGTGACCGCCACGACGCCGACGTGCTGGTGCATGCCCGTCATGCCGGGGTCGTGCGTCATGCCGACCCCCATCGCGCCCATCACGAGGAGGCCGAGCGCCGCGTGCGGTCGCCCGAACCGGCCGTGCGCCGAGGCGACGCGCCCCGCCGGAGCCGACCCGCGCCTCCAGGCCGACGCAGCAGGACCAGCAAGACCAGCAAGACCAGCAAGACCAGCCGAACCAGCAGGACCAGCAGGCCCAGCCGGACCAGCAGGACCAGCCGCACCGCCCTGCACCCGGTGCACCGCCGCCACCACCACGGCGAGCAGCGCGAGCACCACGAACCACAGGACTCCCGGCAGCACGCGGGGTCCGAAGGCCCCGTCGACCATCGCGGCGACCATCACGACGGCCGCCACCACGTCGACCGCACGGCCGGGGCGCCACGCCCCGACCGTGCAGCAGGCTCCGGCGGACGCCGGCACGATGGCGGCGAGCCCGAGCAGGTCCGTCACGACTCGTGGTGGGAGCAGTGCGACGCCGCCGACGCCCCGATGGCGGCCGGCACGTTGAGCGCCGGGTTCCGCGGGAAGAACCCGTACGGCTTCAGCGTGAACTTGGCGTAGTCGACCGGCATGACGGGCCAGTCCTCGGGCCGCGGGAAGTGCGTCGGGCCGAACGTGTGCCACAGCACGATGTCCTCGCCGTCGAGCGACCGGTCGCCCTGCACGTAGCGGGCCACCCCGTCGCCGCCGGGGTTCTGGTGCACGAAGTCGCCGGCCGCGAAGCGCTCCGCGGGGTCGTACTGCGTGACGTAGAGGTGCTTCCGCGCGAACTCGGCACGCGACGCCACCGAGGACGAGTCGTCGGCGAGCAGCACCGGGGCGTCCTGCGGGTACAGCACGTAGCCGGTGGGGCGGTCCAGGTGGTTGCGTTCCTCGGTGTTCGAGATGAACCACGTGCGGGCCTTCGACGCGTCGGCGAGACGGCCGGACGATGCCTCCGACGCGATCCTGGTCACCGACTTCGTGAACGCGTTGCCGTGCTCGTTGCCCGGTCCGACGGGCACGCGGACGGCGTCCACCTCGTCGACGGCGTTCGACAGCCCGTCGACCATCATGTCGAGCCGCGCCGAGAACAGGTGCTGGTGGTACGGCGCGCCGAGGCCGGGCGCCACCTCGGACGCGTACGGGTAGTCGTCGCCGGACTCCGACCGCCCCGGGTACGACGACGTGAACAGCACGCCGGTGAGCTTCGCCTCGCACTCGATCGTGCCGTCGAGGTACAGGTACCAGTAGAAGCCGTAGTCGTAGTTGCCGACGGTGGTGAAGAAGGAGATGACCAGGCGCCGCGAGCGTCGGACCTCCTGCGATCCGGTGTAGATGTCGCCGTGCTTCCAGAGGGTGCCGAAGTCCTCCTCGTGCATGCAGATGCCGTTGCGGATGGTCTGCGGGTTGCCGAGTTCGTCGGACAGGACGGCGTCGAAGTACTGGATCTCGCCGACGCAGTCGCAGCCGAGCTCGAGCGAGTTCGTGAACCGACCGAACAGGTACTCGCCGGTGTCGAAGTAGTTCTGCCAGAACCGGACCGGGGACGGGTCGCCGTACGGCACGAGCATCTCGTCGATCGACGCGCGGTAGACGATCGGGCGCAGCCGGTCGCCGTCCTGCCACGACAGCTGGCGGAGCACGAGCCCCTCGCGGGCGTCGAAGCCGACCTGGAACCGCCAGTTCGCCCACTCGACGAACTCGCCGTCGACGGTGAACGACGGGCCCTCGGGCTGCGTGATCACGATCGGCTTGAGGTCGAGCGGCTCGCCCTGCATCGCCGGGTCGTCGAAGTTGCCGGAGGTCGTCGGCACGGGCATGTCCTCCACGTCCACGATCCGGGTGACCGCTCGGTTCGCGGCGTCGACGTAGACCGACAGGCCGTCGACGGGGTGCGCCCAGACGTGGTCGGCGGGGTGGTCCTGCTTGAACGCGAGGACGCGCAGGATCCGGCGGCCCTCTTCCTCCGGGTAGTCGTAGTACCCGGCGGACAGCGGCACGCACTTGACCTCGTCGACGGTCAGTCCGCGCTTCGCCAGGGCGGCGACCCAGCGCTCGTCCGAGTTCGCGATCTCGCCGACGGCGTCGAACTCCTCGATCAGGACGGGCAGCTGGCCGCGGGAGCCGTCGAGCACGTCGGTGCGCAGGACCGTGCCCGTGGTGATCGAGACCACGCTGTCGGTCGAGCGTCCGGTCGCCATGTCGAGGAGCATCACGCGCGCCGCACGCTCCGGCAGCGGTGCCTCGCCGGCCTGCCAGGCGAGGACGTCCTGCTTGTGCGGCTCCTCGAGGCCGACGTACGCGAAGCGCGTGGTGTCGGTCCAGTCCGGCTGTGCCGTCACGAGGTCGCGGACGGCGGTGAACTCGTCGGGGGTCAGGCTGGCGAGCGGGTGCGTGGTCGTGGTGGTCGCGGTGGTCGGTTCGGTGATGGTCATGTGCGTGGTGCTCCTTGCGCGTTGCGTCGTGCGTGGGGTCGGGTCGTGTCGGCCTGGAGGCGCGGGTCGGCTCGGTCGGGTCAGCTCTCGGTGGCGAGACGGTCGAGCATCTGCTCGTAGCGGCTCCGGCTGCGGCGTCGCAGCACCACCGCCTGCACCACGCCGACGGCGGGGACGACCACGACGAGGCCGGTCAGCACGATGCTCACGACCCCGAAGACGCTCGCCCCGGAGCCGTCGACATCGCCGACGAGCGTCGGGAAGTTCACCCAGATCAGCACCGCGGACGCGATCAACCCGAGGAACCCGAGCATCGGGGCGACGACGGTGTTCCAGATCCGCCGGTCGGCGCCGTTGCGGCGGAAGTACACGATGACGGCGAGGCTCGTCGCGGCCATCAGGATCGCGACGCCCAGGGTGGCGACGCCGGCGAACCAGCTGAACACCTGCAGCACCGGGTCGAGCCCGAGCACGGCGAACAGCACCATCAGGACGGCGGCCGTGACGGTCTGCACGACGCTCGAGGTGTGCGGGGAGGCGTGCTTGCGGTGCACGTCGCCGAGCCTCGCGGGCAGGAGCGACGCGTTCGCCATCGAGTGCTGGTACCGCGTGATCACGTTGTGGAACGACAGGACACAGGCGAACATGCTCGTCAGGAGCAGCACGTTCAGGACGGCCTCGCCCGCGCTGCCGATGTACTGCGCGGCGGTGGTGAGGATGAGCGAACCCGGGTCCTTCGCGGCCTCGGCCAGCACCCCGTCCGGACCCCACGCCATCACGAGCCCCCACGACGCGAGCGTGTAGAAGACGCCGATGCCGATCACGGCCGTGTACGTGGCACGCGGGATCGTCCGCTCCGGGTCCTTCGCCTCGTCGCGGAAGATCGCGGTGGCCTCGAAGCCGATGAACGCCGCGATCGCGAACATCAGGCCGACGCCGGGCGAACCGGACATGATCTGGGTCGGCTCGAACGGTGCGAGCGACAGCCCGTCGGCGCCGCCGCGGAACACGATCGCCGCGACGAGGACCAGCACGATGCCGACCTCACCGACGAGCAGGACCCCGAGGACCTTGCTGGACAGGTCGATGTGCCGGTAGCCGAGCACCCCGACCAGGGCCACGACGACCAGGGACCAGACGTACCAGGGGATGTCCGGTCCGCCGAGGCCCGTGACGGTCACCCCGAGCAGGTACCCGATGTAGCCCTGCACGCTGACCTGGATCGTCGTGTAGGTCAGGAGCGCCAGGGTCGCAGCGCCCGCGCCGGCCGGACGTCCGAGTCCGTGCCCGACGAACGTGAAGAACGCGCCGGGCCGTGGCACGTGCCGGGTCATCGCGGCGAGGCCGACCGAGAAGAGCAGCAGCACGACGGCCGACGCGGCGTACAGCGACGGGAACCCGACGCCGTTGCCGAGGAGCATGCCGAGCGGTGCGGCGCCGCCGACGACGGTGAGCGGGGCGGCGGCCGCGACGACCATGAACACGATCGCGGTGACGCCGAGCGAGCCGCGCATGGTGCGCTGCGGCGCGGGTGCGGCTCCGAGTGACGCGGGGTCCTTCGTGATGCTGGACATCGTGGCCTTCCGGTTCGGGTGGTGGTGCTGGGTGTGACCACCGTCCCGTGCCGCCGTTGCGCCCCCGTTCCGCCGGCGTGAAACCCCGTCGCACCCGAATGGGACGCCCGCCCGCGGGTGTCTCATTTGCGTGAGACCCCCGCGAAACACGGGCGAGACGTCGGGGCAACGCCGCGGCCGTACGGTTGCCGCATGTCCGCGCTCGACCGTGCCATCGCCGACCCGCCCCGGGTGCCCGGCATCGGCACGCGCTCCCCCGTCGACGGTCTGTCCCGCCGGAGCGTCGGGCCGCTCGACGTCCTCGCCCAGTCCGTGTCCGCGGTGGCACCCTCCGCCGCCGCGACGACGATCCCGGTGCTCGTGGCGACCGTCGCCGGGCAGGGGGCGACGTGGTCGCTCCTCGCCGCGATGGCGCTGTCGTTCCTGGTGGGGCGCACCGTCAACCAGTTCGTCCGCCGGGTCGCGGGCACCGGTTCCCTCTACACGTACGTCTCGCTCGGGCTCGGTCCGGTCGCCGGGGTCGTCGCCGGCACGGCCCTGCTGCTCGGCTACGGCTTCATCGCGATGTTCTCGTTGACCGGCAGCGGCTACTACCTCGACTACCTGCTGTCCCGGTTCCTGCCGGCAGCCGGCGGTGACGCACTCCTGACGATCGTCGTGGTGGTGGCGATGGGAGCCGCGGTCTTCGCGGTGATCGCACTCGGCGTGCGCCTGTCGACCCGGTTGACGTTGCTCGTCGAGTCGCTGTCGGTCGCGGTCATCGTGGTCCTGATCGTCGCGCTCGTCGCGCGCCTGCACCCGGTCGACCTGTCCGCCGTCGCCCTCGGGCCGACGTCGCCCGCCCCGTTCGCGGTCGGGACCGCACTCGCGGTGACCGCGTTCGTCGGGTTCGAGAGCGCGTCGGTCCTCGGTGTGGAGGCGCGGCGCCCGTTCCAGGCGATCCCCCGCGCGATCTCGTGGACCGTCCTGGTCGCCGGGGCGCTCTACCTGGTCAGCGCTGCGGCCCAGCAGGCGGGGTTCGCCGCGATGGGCGCCGACCTCGCAACGAGCGCCTCCCCCGTCAACGAGCTCGCCACGGACTTCGGCCTGCAGTGGATCGGGTGGGTGCTCGACCTCGGGATCGCGGCGTCCTTCGCGGCGTGCGCGATCGCCTCGACGACGGCGCTCGTCCGGGTCCTGTTCGCGATGGGACGCGAGGGTGTGCTGCCGCGCGCGCTCGGTCGCGCGTCGCCGCGGTTCCGGACGCCGTTCGTCGCCGGCGCGGTCGCGTGCGCGGTGCTCACGGTGCTGCCGGTCCTCGGCCTGGCGAGCGGGATCCCGACGTGGACGCTGATGGAGACCGAGCTCGTCGTCGCGGCACTCGGGTACATCGCCGCCTACGCGCTGACCTGTTTCGCGGCACCGGTGTTCCTCCGTCGCATCGGGGAGGTGACCGCTGGCGTCGCGATCGTCGCCGTCTCGACCGGGGTCCTGCTCACCGCCGTCCTGCTGACCTACCTCGGGGTCGAGGCCGCATCCCCGCGGTGGCCCGCCGTGGCCCTCACCGTCGGGGCCGTCGGCGCCGTCGTGGTCACGTTCCTGGTGGCCACACGTCGGCGACCCTGGCGACGGGGTCGGAGCCGCGCCGTGTACGACGTGCCCGTCGAGGCGGACCTGCTCGGTGCCTCCAGGCCGTCCGCCGGGACCGGCCACGAGGCGGAGGTGCGGTGAGCGAACCCGGACTCCGCGCACGGCAGCCGAAGGCGATCCAGAACGCCCTCGCGGTGCTGGAGGCCGCCGCGCACGCGGGCCCGGGTGTCACCGCCCAGCAGATCTCCGACGCCCTCGGGATGCCCAGGGCAACGACGTACCGGCTGATCACCCTGCTGGTCGAGGACGAGTACCTCGTTCGCCTGCCCGACCTGCGCGGGTTCGCGCTCGGCCACAAGGTCGCGGAGCTCGCCGGCGTCGGGACCGCACCGTCGCTCACGCCGCTCCCCCGTGCCGTGCGCTCCGTGCTCGCCGAGGTGCGGTCCGCCGTGCGGGCCGGGGTGCACCTGGCCCGGTACGACGCCGACGGCCTGCGTGACATCGACGTCGACCCGGACTTCCCACTGCTCGACGAAGCGGCGCTCCGAGCAGCACCCGGGTCGAGCGCGATGGGCCGGCTGCACGCGACCGGTGGTGCCTCCGCACTGCAGGTCGGGGCGTTCGCCCGCGGGTTCGGGTGCCTGGCGCTGCCCGTCCTCGGCGAGCGCGGGGAACTCGTCGCCGGGCTGACCCTGTCGGCGCCGGCCACTCGGGTGGAGTCGCCGGGCGACGCGCTCGGGCACCTGCGGGCCGCCGTCGCCCGGCTGGAACCGCTGCTCGGTTGAGCGCCTAGCGTGGCGGTGTGGACCTCGAACTGAACAACCGTGTCGCGCTCGTCGTCGGAGGGAAGGGGTACATCGGTGCAGCCGTCGCCGATCGACTCCGGGCCGAGGGAGCAACCGTCGTCGTCGCGTCCCGCAGCGCCGACGACACCGACGGCAGCGTGTCCATCGACACGTCCTCGCAGGAGTCCGTGGACGCCGGCGTCGCGCAGGTCATCGAGCGCCACGGACGGATCGACGCGCTCGTCGTGACCGCCGCCCCGAGCGCCGGCACGCTCGACCCGGCGAAGAAGTCCGACCCGACGCAGATCCTCGACGCGATCGACGGCAAGGCCCTCGGGTTCCTCCGGGTCGCGAACGCCGTCCTCCCCGTGCAACGCGCGGCGGGCTTCGGCCGCGTGGTGGTCGTGAGCGGGCAGAACGCCTACTTCACGGGCAACATCACGGCCTCGCTCCGGAACACGGCGGTGAGCGTCATCGCGAAGAACCTCGCCGACGACGCCGCGGGGACCGGGGTCACGGTGAACGTCGTGAACCCGGGCACGGTGACGGACACTCCGTCCGCCGACGTCCAGCGCGGCTCCGGCGGGGACTCGACCCCGCAGCAGATCGCCGACCTGATCGCGTTCCTGTCGTCCCCGCTGTCGGCGGTGTCCGGCGAGTCGATCTCGATCGCGCACCGTGTGCTGGGGTCCGTCGTCGTCTGACCCCGGCTTCACCCGGCAGGACGAAGCGCTTCGGTCTGCCGCCCGATGCCGTTCGGCGGCGTATTCCACATGCTGGTCACATGAAGAAACCACTGCTCTGGCTGGCCGGCACACTCCTGATCTGCGCCACCGCGGTCGTCGCCGCGGGCTGTGCAGTCGTCCCCGCGGCGAACGGCACGTCCAGCGCGCTCGGTCGCGCGAGCACCACCGTCATCACGGGGGCGCACACCGATGTCGGCGGCCACCGGATCAGCGAGGGGGACGGCTGGATCCCGCGGAGCGCTCCCGTGGGTTCGCTCGGGGACCGCGCAGCTGTCGCGAACCTCGACCCCGATCTGCGTCGCGCACTCGCCGACGCCACCGCAGCTGCGGCTGACTCCGGTGTCGAGGTGCGGGTGAACTCCGGTTGGCGGACGAAGGGTTACCAGCGGGCGCTCCTGGACGAGGCCGTCCGGGAACGTGGTTCGCTCGCGCAGGCACGGCGGTGGGTGAACACCCCCGAGCGGTCGTCGCACGTGCGGGGCGAGGCCGTCGACATCGGGTCGTGGGACGCAATGGACTGGATGAGCGAACACGGCAGCGACTTCGGCCTGTGCCAGACGTACGAGAACGAGGCGTGGCACTACGAACGCGCCACCACCCCCGGCGGCACCTGCCCCGAGATGCTCGTCGACGGCAGTGCCGGATGACCCGGCATCACCGACGGCCCCGGCAGCGCCGGATGACCCGTGCGATGATCGAGCCGTGACGGAGCGGCAGACGTTCATCCGGCCACTCGCCACCCGGTCGATCACCGTCGACGTGGCCTGGGCCGTCGTCGCAGCGCTCGTCTTCCTCGCGCCGATCGAGCTCGAGCTCGAACACGCCAGCTTCCTCGCCGTCGTCGCCGCCACCGGGGCGATCGCCCTCCGCCGGATCTCACCTTCGGGTGCGATGCTCCTCACGGTCGCGCTCGGCCTCGTCCAGGCCCTCGGCGGCGAGCGCCCTTCCCTCGTCGACATCGCGATGTTCGTCGTGATCGGCACGGTCGCGATCGTCGGCACGACCACCGAGGTCCTGCTCGCCGGCGTCCTCGCGCTCGTCGCCGGGATCAGCGCCACCTACTACCTCGCCTCGACCGGCTTCCGGTTCGCGGTCCTGCTCAACGGTCCGCCCGACCAGGCGCTGCTGACCCTGGCCGCGCCGGTGACCGCGCTCCTGGCGGTGTGGGCCGGCGGTGTCGCCGTGCGGGCCTTCCGCTCCCGGAACCGCGAGTCCGTCCGCCGCGCCGAGGCCGAAGCGGCGACCACCCGCGCCGAGGCCGTCGCCACCCGCGCGGTCGACGAGGCCGAGGCCGAACGCATCCGCGCTGCCGTCGCCCGTGACGTCCACGACGTCGTCGGGCACTCCCTCGCGGTGATCATCGCGCAGGCGGACTCGGTCCCGTTCCTCGACGACGAGGCCCGCATCCGCGAGGTCAGCGCCACCATCGCCAGCACCGCCCGGAGCTCACTGCTCGAGGTGCGCCAGGTCCTCGGCCACATCGACGGCTCGGCCGCTGCCACCGACCCGGGGACCCTGGCCGAGATCGTGCAGGGCATCCGCGACGCCGGGGTCGATGTCGGTCACACCGTCCGCGGCGTCCCGGTGGCGCTCGGCTCCGACTCGGGCACGGCTGCCCGCCGGGTGCTGCAGGAGATGCTCACCAACGCCCTCCGCCACGGCGCGCCAGGCCGTCCGGTCGCGGTGCACGAGACCTGGCGGAGTGCCGATCTCGTGCTCGAGGTCGAGAACCTCGTCGGCGACGGCTCGACCGGCGGTTCGGGTCGCGGCCTCGACGGCATGCAGTCCCGGCTCACCACACTCGGCGGCTCGTTCGACGCCGCCGTCCTGGACGACGTGTTCACCGCACGCGCCCGCATCCCGTTCGACGCACCAGGGGGACCACGCAGATGACCGGACCGATCACGATCCTGCTCACCGACGACCAGGCGCTGTTCCGAGCCGGGCTCCGCGTGGTGCTCGACGCCCAGGACGACATGGAGGTCGTGGGCGAGGCCTCGGACGGTGCCGAAGCACTGGCGCTGATCCCGGAACTCCGCCCGGACGTGATGCTGCTCGACATGCGGATGGCGGGGATGGACGGCGTCGAGACCGTCCGGCAGCTGTTCTCCGGCGCGGTGGACGGGCCGCTCCCCCGCGTCGTGGTGCTCACGACCTTCGGGCTCGATCCGGCAGCGGCGACCGCGATCCGGTTGGGTGCCAGCGGGTTCCTGCTCAAGGACGCCACCCCGACGTTCCTGTTCGCGGCCGTGCGTGCCGTGCACGAGGGCAGCTCGGTGATCGCACCGAACGACCTGGCGCAGCTGTTCGGCGAGGACGTCGAGCGGGCGCCGGCCCCGCAGCCGTCGGAGTTCCAGACGCTGACCGAACGGGAGCGCGTCGTGTTCGGTTGGGCGTCGCGCGGCCTCTCGAACGCCGAGATCGCGACGAAGGAGTACGTCACCGAGTCGACCGTGAAGACCCAGATCTCGAGCATCCTGGGCAAGCTCGCGCTCCGCGATCGCGTGCAGCTGGTCGTCTACGCACACGACCACGGCTTGGCGGGCACCCGCGACCAGTCCTAGCGCGCAGCGACCTCGTCGAGGATCGCCTCGACCGCGGCGGGGTCGTGCGCGAACCGTCCGAGGAACAGCCCGCCGATCCGTCCACGCCCCCGGGTGAGCAGCCCCGGTCCGGCACTGCCCCCGTAGAGCACGGTGCTCCCACGTAGTTCGGGTCGCGTCTCCAGGTGCCGTTCGATCCCCTCGAGCACCGCCACGATGTGGTCGTCCGGAGCGGGCGCGGGGGCACCGATGGCCCAGACCGGCTCGTAGGCGACGGTGAGCGCACCCGCGAGACCGTCGGCGACGGCCGTCGAGACGGCTCGGTCGAGCTGCGCGGTCACCTCCGTGATCGCTTCCGTCCCACCCGGCCGGGAGGCGCGGGTCGCCTCCCCGACGCAGACCAGCGGACGCAGGCGGTTGCGGAAGGCGGCGTGCACCTTCCCCGCGACGGACGCATCGTCCTCGTGGAACAGGGAACGGCGCTCCGCGTGCCCGATCTCGACCAGGTCGACCCCGATCTCGCGGAGTTCGGCACCCGAGACCTCGCCGGTGTACGCGCCCTCGTCCGCCCATGCCAGGTCCTGTGCCGCGAGGAGGACCCCCGACCCGGCGAGGACCTGCCGCACGGGCACGAGCGCCGGGAACGTCGGCGCGACGAACAGCGAGGCCGCTCCCGAGCGCACCGCGGGGTGCCGCCGCGCGATGTCGGCGACGGCACCGGCCCACTCCAGGGTCCGGGCGTGCGTGAAGTACATCTTCAGCGACACCCCGATCGTGATCACGGTGCGAGGGTCTCCACGATGAGGGCGAACGACACCGCTCCCGGGTCCGCGGTGCCGACCGCGTGCTCGGCGTGGGTGCGCGCCCGGCCCATCTTCGGCACGAGCGACGCGGTGGCGTCGGCGGCGTCACGGGCAGCGCGGACCGCCTCCTGCCAGGCCTGGGCGAGCGGGGCGCCCTCGTCGGTCCTGGCCCGGAGCACCTCGTCGAACGGCACGAGCGCGTCGACCATGGTCTTGTCCCCGACGGTCGCACCGAAGGCGAGCACCGCCTCGGTCGCGGCAGCGACCCCCTGCGCGACGTCGGCACCCGTCGGACGCGAGTCGTCCCCGAGGACGCGACCCAGTGCCTCCAGGGCGGCTCCCCAGATCGCACCGGACGTGCCGCCGGCCTTGTCGGACCAGGCGTCTCCCGCGATCCGCAGCACGGAACCCGCTCCGGCGCCACGGGTGACGGCGTCCGCTGCCGCCGCGTCGGCGGCGTGCGATCCGCGCTGCATGCCGATGCCGTGGTCGCCGTCACCGGCCACTGCGTCGATGCGGCCGAGTTCGTCGGCGTGCTCGTCGAGGACGGCGCGGACGGCGGAGAACCCGGCGGCGATCCGTTCGCCGACCGCGCGGGACTCGTCGCTGGCTGCACCGACCTGGTCGGCTTCGGCGTCCGCCGCGATGGTCGACGGGTCGATGCGCTCCTGCGGGACCGCGCCGCCCTTGCGGTAGGCGGGGGTGTCCGCCGGGGCTGCCCAGAGTTCCTCGAGCTCGTCGTCGAGCCAGAACAGCGTCAGCGAGACGCCGGCCATGTCGAAGCTCGTGACGAGCTCGCCCACCTCCGGCTCCACGATGACGACCCCGGCGTCGGCGAGCAGGCGTTGCACCGAGCGGTAGACGACGAAGAGCTCTTCGTACTTGACGCTGCCCAAGCCGTTCAGGATCGGCACGACTCGTGCACCGTCGGGGGACGAAACCCCCTCTGGTAGTTCGTCGAGCAGCCGGGAGACGAGGAGTTCGGCGAGCCCGTCGGCCGTGGGCACGTCGGTTTCATCGATCCCGCGCTCCCCGTGGATGCCCATGCCGACCGCCATGCGGCCCTCGGGCACCTCGAACAACGGTTCCTCGGCCCCGGGCAGCGAGCAGCCGGAGAACGCGACGCCGAAGCTGCGCGTCCGGTCGTTCGCGCGCTCCGCGACGGCGGTGACGTCGTCGAGCGTGCGGCCCTGCTCGGCGGCGGCACCGGCGACCTTGAAGACGCAGAGGTCCCCCGCGATCCCACGACGCTTCGCAGCGTCGTCCGCCGGAGCGCTGGTGACGTCGTCGGTGACGCGGACCGTCCGGACCGGGATGCCGTCCGCCTCGAGCGTCCGCGATGCGGCGTCGAAGTTCAGGACGTCCCCGGCGTAGTTACCGTAGCTCAGCAGCACGCCGCCGCCGTGCTCGGCCGCGCGCGCGACACCGGCAACCTGCTGCGCGCTCGGACTGGCGAACAGGTTGCCCATCGCCGCGCCGGCGGCGAGCCCCGGCCCGACGAGTCCACCGAACGCCGGGTAGTGGCCGGAGCCACCGCCGATCACGACGGCGACGGTCCCGTCCGGGCTCGTGGTGGAGCGGGCGACGCCGCCGTGCACCTTCCGCACCCACCGCTCGTTGGCGACGACGAAGCCGTCGGTCGCCTCGTCGGCGAAGTCAGCGGGGTCGTTGAACAGTCTGGTCATGCGTTCGTCTCCTTCGACGTCGATGCCGTGCGCACGTGCGAGGTGTCCAGCAGATCGTCCGCCTTCGACCTGCGGAAGAACTTCGTGCAGAAGATCATCACCGCCGCGACGAAGGCCAGGACCCCGAGGGACACGATGCCGAACGCACCACTGTCGGTCGGCACCACCTCGTTGATCGCGGTGCGCATGATCGGTGCCACGAACCCGCCCAGGTTGCCGAGCGAGTTGATCAGGCCGATGCCCGCAGCCGCCGCGGCACCCGTCAGGAACGCCGTCGGGTACGCCCAGGTGATCGGGCCGACCGCCAGGAAGCTCGCGACTGCCAGCGTGATGAACACGATGCCGAGGATCGGCTGCCCGTTCGCGCCCGCCCACGCCGACCCGAGGATCGACAGACCGGTCGTCAGGTAGAAGAAGGTGCCCCAGCGGCGACGACGTCCGACGGAGTCCGCCTTCGAGCCGACCAGGTAGCAGGCGACGAGGCCGACGAGCCACGGGATGGCGGACACCAGGCCGACCTGCCACCCGACGTCCTGCCCGAGCAGCGACGAGACCTGCTGCGGCAGGTAGAACGTCGTGCCGTACACGGCGACCTGCAGGCAGAAGTAGATTATCGTGAAGTACCAGACGCGGCCGCTCGCCATCGCCCGCCAGATGCCGACGGGGCCGTCCTCGCTCCTGGCGGAGTCCTCCCGGGCCATCGCCGCGGTCAGCGACTTCTTCTCGCCCGGTTCGAGCCACTTCGCCTGCTGCGGACTGTTCGTCAGGAACACCAGGGCGGCGATGCCGGCGAGCACCGCGAGGATCCCCTCACCGGCGAACATGACCTGCCAGCCGTGGAACGGGGTCGCCTGGTCGCCGAAGCTCAACAGGCCACCGGACAGCGGCGCGCCGATCATCTGCGAGAACGGCTGCGCCAGGTAGAAGATCGCGAACATCCGCACGCGGACCTTGTTCGGGAACCACTCGGACAGGTACATGATCACGCCCGGGAACAGCCCCGCCTCGGTCACACCGAGGATGAACCGCAGGACGATGAACATGGTGTCGTTCGTCGTGAAGGCGAAGAGCGCGGCGACGATGCCCCACGTGATCGCGATGCGGGCGAGCCAGAACCGGGCACCGAAGCGCTTCAGCAGCAGGTTGGACGGGATCTCGAAGATCGCGTAGCCGATGAAGAAGATGCCGGCGCCGAGCGCGAACGCCGCGTCCGAGATGCCGCGGTCGACGCTGAGCGCCTCTTCCGCGAAGCCGACGTTGGTGCGGTCGAGGAACGCGACGAAGTACAGGATGACGAGCATCGGCATCAGGTGCTTCGTCGCCTTGCCGATGGCGGACTTCAGGCCGGGGTCGTTCGTCGACCCGAGCGCGGGGGCAGGGGGAAGTGACACGGGTTCGCTCCTTTGCGAGCACGGTGCGGTTTCGGGGTGTCCGGTGGCCGGGCCTGTTGGCCGTTCGGCTGTCGGCCGTTCGGCCTGTTGGCCGTTCGGTCGTCCGGACGGGAGGCACGGATCGCGTCGCGCGGACGGCGCGCGATCCGTGGCCGGGCGGCGCTAGTGCATGTACAGGCCGCCATCGACGTTCAGCGTCTGGCCGGTGACGAACCCGGCGTCCTCGCTGATCAGGTAGGCGATCGCAGCGGCGATGTCCCGCGGCGTGCCGATCCGGGGCAGCACGCCGTCCGCCGCCATCTCGATCTTGCGCTCCTCGGTCAGGGTGCCGCCCATGATGTCGGTGTCGATCGGGCCGGGGGCGATGGCGTTCACCGTGACGCCGCGCGGGCCGAGCTCGCGGGCCAGACCGCGGGTCAGCCCGATCACGCCGGCCTTCGCCACCGTGTACGGGGTCTTGCTGAACGTGCCGCCACCGCGCTGGGCGGAGACGGACGACAGGTTCACGATGCGCCCGTAGCCGTGCTCGACCATCGACTCCGCCGCCCGCAGGCTCGCGAAGTGCACGCCGTCGAGGTTGATCGACAGCACCCGGTGCCACTCCCCCTCGGGCAGGTCGAGGTAGGCGTGCGCGGACGAGACCCCGGCCAGGTTGACCAGGGCGGTGATGGGCTCGAGTTCGGCCTCGATCGTGTCGAAGGCGGCGCGGACGGCGGTCTCATCGGCGACGTTCGCGCCGACCCCGACGGCCCGGACGCCGTGCTGCTCGCGGATTTCGGTGGCGACCTGTTCGCTCGCGGCCTGGTCGAGGTCGATGATGCCGATGTCCCACCCGGCTTCGGCCAGGTGGTGGGCGGTGGCGCGTCCGATGCCGCGCGGCGAGGCCGCTCCGGTGAGGACGACGGTGCGGGGCTGTTCCGTCTGGGCTTTCTGGGTGCCCTGGGGGTTCTGGGTGCTCTGGGGGTTCTGCGTGCTCATTGCTCGTGCTCCGGGCTCAGTGGATCGGGGCGGGGCCGAGGTCGTCGAGCAGCTTCTGCATCGCGACGTAGGCGTTGTTGCGGTAGGCGACGAGCTCCGGCGTCCGGTCGGCCGGCACCTCGAGGTACCCGGCGCCGGACTTCGTGCCGAGCTCGCCCGCGTCGACGTGCTGCTGCAGCGAGGACGGGGTGGCGAAGCGCTCGGGCCAGCGGGTCTGCAGTGACTCGAAGCAGAACGCGTACACGTCGAGTCCTGCCATGTCGGCAATCGCGAACGGTCCGAAGAACGGCAGGCGGAAGCCGAAGGTCGTCCGCACGATGGTGTCGATGTCGTCGGGGGTGGCGATGCCCTCGTCGACGATCTTCGTGGCCTCCTCGAACAGCGCGTACTGCAGGCGGTTCAGCACGAACCCGGTCGAGTCCTTCACCCGTGCCGACTGCTTGCCCGTCGCGGCGACGACGGCCTCGCCGACCTCGATCGCGTGCTCGTTCGTGGTGGGGTGCGGGATGAGCTCGACGCCGGGGATGAACGGTGCCGGGTTCGAGAAGTGCACGCCGAGGAACCGCTCCGGGCCCACGACGGCCTCAGCGAGCGACTCGATCAGGATCGTCGAGGTGTTCGAGCCGATGATCGCGTCGGGCCGGGCGGCTTCGCTGATGCGTCGGAGCGTCGCGTGCTTGATCTCGATCTTCTCGGGGACGGCCTCCTCGATGAAGTCGGCCGTGGCGACCGCTTCCTCGATGGAGGCGGCGGCGCTGAGGTGGGCGTCGACGCGCGCCACGGCGTCCGCGGGGAACAGGCCGTCCGCGACGAACTGCTCGGTCTCTGCGATGAGCCGGGCGCGGTTGGACGCGGCGATCTCGGCCGAGACGTCGGCGATCCGGACGGTGTGGCCGGCGAGGGCGAGGACCTGGGCGATCCCGCCGCCCATGTAGCCGGATCCGACGACGGCGATGTCGAGGGTGCTCATCGGGTTGCTCCTTCGTTGCTGGTTGCTGCAGTCGGGGTCGCCGTCGCGTCGAGCTTCGTCGTCGCGAGGACGGATCGGATGTACTGCTGGTTCGTGGCGCAGACGCCGAGGCTGTCCCCGCCGTACTGCTCGGTCATGACGATCCCGCGGAACCCGTCGGCGACGGCGTCGCGCAGGACCTGGCGGTAGTTGATGAGGCCCGTCTCCATGGTGCTCGGCACGCTCGTCGCCCAGCTGCCGTCGCCGGCCTCGTCACGCGTGTAGTTCTTCACGTGCAGGTAGTTCGTGTGCGGCATGGTCTTCGCGAAGAGCTCCCGCCAGTCCTCGATCGGCCGGTGGAGGCGGATGAGGTTGGCGACGTCCGCGTTGAGGCCGACGTTGTCGAGCCCGATGTCCTCGACCAGGCGCACGGCACTGTCGGCGGTGCCGAGATAGGTGTCCTCGTACAGTTCGAGGGCCATCGGCAGTCCGACGGAGGCGGCGTGCTCACCGAGCTCCCGCAGGCGCTTGACCGCCGCGTTCCAGACCTCCGGGTCGTCCGGGTCCTTCGGGCCCTGCGCGGTCCAGAACCACAGCGCGCGCTTCTGGGCCTCGGTGAACGGCTGGTGCAGGCCCGTCGAGAACACCTGCATGCCCCACTCGGCCGCCGCGTCGATGGTGCGGTGGGCGTACGCGAGGTTGTCCTCCTCGTGCCCGGGCTGGATGACGCTCTTGCGCTGCAGGTGCACCGACGGGATCCCGATGCCGTGCGACTTCGCGACGGCGAAGAGCTCGTCGCGGCGTGAGCGCTCGAGGTCGGCGGGGCGGATGTGGCTGTCGGCGAGTTCGGCGAGCGAGAACCCGGCGGCTGCGATCTGGGCGAACACGTCGTCCCAGACCTCGGCCGGGGCATCGTGGAACGTGGTGCCGTCGCGCGTGACCTGGGCGAAGCCGTGCAGACAGGCGGCGATCGGCCAGGTGTCCGACGTCCAGGTGGTGGGGTCCCAATCCTGGTCGACCCAGTCCTGCGGTGTGCTCACGGAATGCTCCTTCGCATGTCGGGGTTCGGCGATGAACCTCTTTCCTATAGGAAAGATACTCGCACCTCGACAGAGCGCAACCCCTGCGGGATCAGCTCGTGTGCGAAGCGTCCGCGCGCGACCGGAGCCGGACGGCGTCGATGTGGTGCCGCATCGCCGCGACCGCTTCGGCCGGGCCGACCGCGAGAGCATCGACCACCGCTCGGTGCTCGTGCACGGCGCGGTCGGTGTCGTCCCCGCCGCCCTCGACGATCTGCCGCATCCGGTGCACGCGGGTCGTGATGATCTCCGACATCTCCTCGAGGAACGGGTTCCGCGTGGCATCGAAGATCAGCTGGTGGAACTGCCAGTCGCTCCGGAAGAACCGGGCCATGAGTTCCTCTGACGCCTCAGCCGCACCGACCGCCGCGACCTCGTCGGCCACCGCAGCCTGCTCGTCGAGCGCCGTGCTGAGTCGCTCCCGCAGAGCGTCGACGTCACCGCGTGCGGCGAGCTCGACGGCACCGCTCTCCACGATGAGCCGGGCGTCGAACAGTGCCTCGAGTTGGTCGCCGGCCAGGGGTGGAGAGACCCGGTACCCCTTGTTCGCCTCTCGGGTGACGAGGCCGGTGCGTTCGAGCTGCACGAGGGCTTCGCGCACCGGCGTCGGGGAGACGCCGAGGGTTCGGGCGAGTCCGTCGATCGACAGCCGCATGCCGGGTTCGACGTCGTGGCCCATCAGGACCTCGAGCACCCGGTCGTAGACGCGGTCACGCAGGCCGAGCTGCGCGATGCGTTCGGTTCCGAAGCCGGGCATGGTCGTGGACATGGGTCGATCCTAGAGAATCCACGAATCCGACTGCTCGGCCCGGCGGAATCGGAGAGCATCCCCGTCAGGTCGTCCTCCGAGGGCAGTGCCGCCCGAAGCGTCGGTGGAAGGAGGTCGTACCGAGCGACGCCGACCGGGGCTCCGTGCCCGCTGAGGGCGTACCGCACGACCGGGTCGTTCTTGTCAGCCACGAGCAGGAGCCCAACGGTGCCCGAGTGCTGTTGGCGCCGGAGCCGGTCGACGTGGAAGAAGAGAAGATCGACGAAGAAGTCGTCACCGTGAACCTCGAAGTGGACTTGCCGCCCGACGAACGAAAACCCAGTGCCGAGCTCCCGGAGCGTGTCGATGATGCGGTCGACGAGCCGCTCCTCGAGCTGTCGCTCCGTTGCACCTGCGTCGAGCGCCAAGAAGTCGAGCACGTACGGATCGCGCGTGATCTGCTGCGCCAGATCGGAGTCAGCCTCGTCGAGGACACGGTCGAAGTTGGTCAGTGCTGAGGTGCGCTCGTGGGCGTTCGTCGCGACGTGGTGCTCGAGGACGTTCCGGGACCAACCGTGCTCGAGCGCTTGCGCCGCGTACCAGTCACGGCGCTCTCGGCCGTCGAGGCGACCGAGCAACACGGTGATGTGACCCCACGGAAGTTGTGCAACAGGCTGTTGCACGACATCCGGGCCAGGCCACGCTGCCGCGAAACCGCGCATGTAGAACACGTTCCGCCGTGAGAAGCCCTTCATCTCAGGAAAGGCGGTCCGGAGATCACGCGCCAACTGGTCCACGAGCCCACTCCCCCACCCGGCGGTCTGCTGGCGGTCGAGGATCATTGCGCCGATCTGCCAGTAGAGGCGGACCAGCTCCGTGTTGACACGGCGCTGCGCCGTGAACCTGGCGGATTGGACGCGCTTCTTCAGCGCATCGAGCGTTGCCGCGTAATCCTCGGGCAGGGCAGGTTGGGTCATCGCGAACGACCGTAGCCAGTGCGCGCGGTCAGCGGGCCCGTCCAGCCGATCCTGTGGACAGATCGACGACGCCGTCGCGTCCGCTCAGTACAGCGCCGCGATGCCTCGCAGATCGCCGAGCCCGAGTGTCCGCTGCGCCGTGTCGCACACCGTGGACGACGGCTTCATCACGAGCCCCGACTTCTGTGCCGAGTGCCCGAGCCCGTACGAGTGCCCCCACTCGTGCGTCGCGATGCCGCGCAGGTCGAACCGGTTGCCCGAGCAGGTGCCGGTCGATCCCCACCGGTGGCTCGTCGAGTACCGCTGGTCGGTCTCGAATGCGACCCCGCCCGTGAAGGACCAGATGCACGTCAGCGCAAGGGTCTTCGTCGGCAGCTTGCCCCACCCGATGACGCTCGTCCGGTTCGAGGTTCCGCAGCCCCCGTCAGCAGTGACCGCAGCCTGCTGCTTCGCGGTGCCGAGGTACTCTTGCGCCGCCGTCGACCGGACCGTCTCACCGCACGCCGTGATCGTGCCGGTCCAGGCCTCGGCACCGCGCTGGATCGCTGCGACGTTCGACACTCTCGCCCCGGTCGGGTTGTACCGCCACTGGACGGTGGACTCCCAGTGCGCGCCGGTCAGCACGTACGCCTTGCTCCCGCAGCTCGCGGACGTCGTGGCGCCGCTGTGCGAGACAGTGCCACGGATCGTCGCTCCGAGCGCTCGGCGCTGCTGGGCTGCGCGTTCCTGCCGGACGGCGGTGGGCGATCCGGCCCACACCTCGTCGACCTGCACGGCGATGCCCGCGGCACCACGGTTCGCGATCACCACGTCACCGGGGTCGGCGTTCCCTTCGGCGACCGGGGCAGCGGTGAGCGTGACGCCGGCGGCGGGTACCGCGAAGGTCCGGCCGTCCTCGAGCGCGACCACGCCGGAGCTGACGCGACACCCGGACGCCAGCTCGTGGATCGAGATGCTGCTCCCCTGGCAGCTGGGCGCTCCCGCGATTCCCGGTGCGGCGACGACCGCCGTCAGGGCGAGCCCGAGTGCGACCGCGGCTGCGGCCTTCCACGACGTGCGCACAGCGCCTCCTTGATCACGCCGTACCCGCACCCCGGTGGCGGACGGCTGCATCAGTGTCCGAGGGAGCGGAAGGGTCGACAAGCCCCCAGAACGGCCGCGGTGCGCAGAGCGGACCGGGTAACGTGCCGCCATGCCCTGGGGCGACACCGGACTCGACGACCACCAGATCGCGTTCGTGCTCCGCACGCTCCCCGATGCCGTCCTCGTGGCGGACGACTCGTGGGGCCTGCTCGACACGAGGGTCCTGCACGTCGTCGACGGCGACGTCGGCTACACCGTGAAGGCCTCGGGCCAGGACAACACCCACTTTCCCCGGGAACTCGAGGCGCACCGGACCGTGACCGACACCCTGCGCGCTGCCGGGGACACCGGTGCCCTCGTGGCCGCGGACGAACAGCACCGGGTCCTCATCCTCGAGCGCGTCCCCGGTCACCTCGCGCTCGGCACCGTGGACGAGCACGCCCCCGAGGTCCACCGGCAGGCCGGCGTAGTCCTCCGGCGTCTGCACGACCACGGAACCCGGCACGACCCGACGTTCCTGCTGCACGAGCAGGCGAAGGCGCTGGCCGCGCTCGATGCCCCGCACCGGATCTCGCCCGAAGTCGTCGCCCGGACCCGCGCGGCACTCGAGATGCTTCCCACCGGCCACCCGGACGAGCCCCTGGTCCCGACCCACGGCGACTTCCACCCGCGCAACTGGATCGTCGACGACGACGACGACCGCCACGGACGGCTCCGTGTCATCGACTTCGGCCGCTTCGGCTGGCGCCCAGCCGCCTTCGACCTCACCCGCCTCGCGGTGCTGCACTGGCAGGACGATCCGACCCTCGAAGCGGCGTTCTTCGACGGCTACGGCGACGATCCGCGCGAGTCGGACGCCTGGCGCTGGCTGCAAGTCCGCGAGGCCGTCGGTACCGCGACCTGGGCCTACGCCGTCGGCGACGAGGGCTTCGAGGCACAGGGCCACGACATGCTCCGGGGCGCCCTCGCCACCTTCTGACGGTCAGGAACGCGCGCGTCGAGTGACCAAGCGGTTCATTCGTGGTCCGGCAGGACCCCTGTGATTGCCAGGACGACGAACAGCGTCCCGCCGATCGCCAGGATCACGCCGATGAACCGAACGAAGCCCGGCGTCAACGGTCGTCCGTTCGCAAGGCGGTCACCGCCCAGCTTCTGCGCCCACTGGTTGAAGACGGCGATCGTGAGACCCCACAGGCCGACGATGGCTCCGCCGATCCCGAAGAAGAGCTGCGGGTTCATCAGTCGCTCCGCCGTGCGAGCTGTTGACGGAGGTTCCGGACGAAGACCACTTCGAGACCGACCGCGATCGCGAAGCCCACGATCGCGAACGCGATGTGGACCAGGTCGTGACCCGAAGTGAGCGCGATGATCGGCAGTGCAACGACGAGGACGCCACAAACGACCACGTTGAACATGGCACCGATCACCCCACCGGGAGAGCGGCCGGAGCGCTCGTCGGAAGAGTTGGGCATGTATCAGATCGTAGCGATGGCGCCGTCGCTCACGGCACCCGCACGAACCGCGGCGCCCCGCGATCCCGCAGCCGGAACCCGAGGTGCTGGTACAACCCGATCGCCCCGGTGTTCCCGGCAGCCGCGTGCATGAGCGGCGTCTCCCCCCGCTCGCGGATCCCGTGCGCGACGGCGAGCACCAGCCGACGCCCGAACCCCTGGCCTCGGTACTCCGCATCGGTGCACACGGCGCTGATCTCGGTCCACCCCGGCGGGTGCAGGCGCTCGCCCGCCATGGCGACGAGCCGTCCGTCGCGCCGGATGCCGAGGTACGTGCCGAGCTCGATCGTCCGCGGCAGGAACGGCCCCGGCTTCGTCCGCTCCACCAGGGCGGTCATCTCCGGCACGTCGTCCGGCGTCAGCACGACGGCCTCGGGGTCCGGCGCACCTTCGATCGCTTCACCGGTCAGCTGCACGCCTCCGGCGCCCTCGACGAGCTCCCACCCCGACGGCAGGACAGCAGCGGCACCGACGCCGAGCATCCCGCCCGACCCGAGCAGCGCCCGGACGTCGTCCCAGTCCTCGGCGCTCGGCCGCTCCGGGATCCCCGTCCACACCGACACGTCGGTCTGGTACCGGACGACCTCGCCACGGCGCTCGGCGAACCGTGCGTGGTGGCTGTTCAGCGCGGCCATCGCGGGTGCGTCGAGCAGCCGCGTCGGGGTGCCGTCGTCGGCGATGGTCAGGTCGAGCGTGCGGATCGCTGCGCCGCGGGCGTCGCCCCCGCGAAACCCGAGGTCCTCGATCCGCCGACGGTCGCCGTCCGCCCACCCGGCGGTGTCCGCGACGACCCCGGAGGCGTAGTTGTTCGTGGCGCGTTGGACGACCTGTTCGACGTCCGCTGCCGAGGTCACGAGGACCTCTCCGGGCTGGGTCAGGACGGTCGATCGCGCACTGGTGGTCACGGTTCCATCTTCCGACTCGGTACGGCTGACCGCCGAATCGTTGCACCGCGTGACGTGAAGGTGCGAGGTCCCGCACAGTGTGCGACCCGAACGGCCCCACCGCGTGACGTGACGGTGCGAGGTCTCGCACAGTGTGCGACCCGCGCGGCCCCGCACCGTGCACGGAACCTCGCACACTGCCCCCACGCCACGCCCCGCGCCCCGCGCGCGCCCGCCCGCAAGCACCCGCCCGCGCCCGCGCGCCGCACCGCGCCGTGCGCCTCACCCCAAGCGCGACGCCACGAACTCCACCATCCGCCGCACGAGCATCGCCCGCGATGACGCCCGCCGGTACTCGTGCCCCTCGCCCTCGAGCTCCAGGTACTCGACGTCGTGCGATCGATCGCGCAGCGCCGCGACCACCTGGTGCGCCTCGCCGATCGGCACGTTCGTGTCGAGTTCTCCGTGCACGACGAGCAGCGGCGCCGTGACGTCGTCGATCGCGCGCATCGGCGAGAGTGAGTCGAGCAGCGCAGCATCGTCGACGGGGTGCCCGTACTTCGTCGCAGCGGCGGCCGCGATCCACGGCTCGGTGTCCCGGTAGAACGTCGCGAAGTCGCTCATCCCGCACACCGCGACCCCGGCCGCGAACACGTCGGGCGTGAACGCCAACGACGCGAGGGTCGCGTACCCGCCGTAGGAGCGGCCCTCGACGGCAACGCGGGAGCGGTCCGCGTACCCGTTCGACACCAGGAACCGCGCGCAGTCCACGACGTCGGCGAGTGCGTTCCAGCGCAGGCCGAGGTCGTCGGCGTGCACGAACTCGTGCCCGTACCCGGACGAACCGCGGATGTTCGGTGCGAACACGGTCACCCCAGCGGCGGCGAGCGCCTGGTGCTGCGGCGAGAACGTGGGTCGCTCCTGCGACTCCGGTCCGCCGTGCAGGTGGACGAGCGCTGCGCGGCCGGGAGGCACAGCACCAGCAACGGGGTCGGCTTCCGCCGCCGACGGGGCCGGCTCCACGGCCCGGTACAGCCACCCGGTCAGCTCCAGTCCGTCACGCGCGCCGAAGCGCTCGAGCGTCGGTTCGACGAGCGTCGCGTCGGGCAGCACGGGCACGTCGGTGACCCGGCTCCAGGTGAGCGCGTTGGTGTCCAGCCGCCACAGTTCGCGGGGTCGGGTCGGCCCCTCGACGGCGAGGAGCACGCTCCGGCCGTCTCGGCTGAGCACGGGGTCGGTGACGACGTACCCGGGCAGGTCCGGCACGGGGGTGCGCGAGGCATCGTGCATGTTGATGAGGTCGAGCTCACTGCGGCCGTCGACGTTCCAGACGAGCAGCAGTGTGCGGCCGGCGTCGTCGGCGTCGAGGTACTCGAGTTCGGCGTCGGCGCGCTCGATGATCCGTCGGGGCGTGCCACGCCAGCCGTGTGGTCCGACCGGCTGGGCGACGAGTCCGCGGCGGGGCAGTCCGGCCTCGGTGGCGACGTAGGCGACGAGGGGGCTGGTCTCGCTCGCGGGCGAGGGCCGCAGGAACGCGATCTCGGCGGACCCGTCGGGGTCGTCGGCGAACAGGGCGTGGCTCTCGTCGGTCAGTCGGTCGACGACGACGACGAACTCCTGGCCGCGCTGCCCGTCACTGAGCACGACGAGGCGTTCTTCCACCGACAGGTCGAGGATGTGGATGAGTTCGCCGACGGCCAGGTCGTCGCGGTCGCCGGACACCGGGTCGACCAGGTACGAGCGGGCGGGCTGGTCGGGCTCGGTGGACGGCAGGGTGATGACGACCCGGTGTCCGCTGCGGCTCCACGGGCCGAGTTCGGCGTGCTGGTACCGCGAGCCGGCGATCTGCGCGGCGTCGGTGCCGTCCGGTCGGACCACCCAGACCTGCTGCTTCACGCCGCCGTCGGTGGCGATGGCCACGGCGAGCCACTCCCCGTCGGACGACCACGACACCCGGATCACGGGGTCGTCGGACAGCGCGATCCGCACCGGTTCGGGCAGTTCGCCGTCGACGACGACGTCCTGCACGAACACCTCGGGGGTGCCGTGCCGATCGGACACGAACGCCACGCGACGGGCGTTCCGGGTCATGGTGGGGCCCCACGACCCCCAGGCGGCGGCGAGCCGCTCACCCAGGTCGGCCGCGGCCCTGGTGGTGACCGAGGGGCGGACGTCGGCCGACGACGTGACGCTCGCCGCGCCTCCAGTCCGGACGGAACCCACGTTCACCGCACCCCCTGCTGCTGCAGCCACATCTCGATCAGGCCCAGCTGCCAGAGCGCGTTCGCGCCGATCTCGGTCCGCGTGCTGTTCGGGTCCTGGAGCATCCGCTCGACCGTACCCGGGTCGAACAGGCCGCGCTCACGTGCTTCCGGCGCGTGCAGTGCCGCGCGCACCCGCTCCAGGTAGGGGCCCTCGAGCTGCCGGATCGCGGGCACCGGGAACGACCCCTTGCTGCGGTCGATGACGCTGTCGGGGACGATGCCGCGCGACGCCCGCTTCATGACGCCCTTGCCGCCGTCCGACAGCTTGAGCGCGGGCGGGATCGCGCCGGCGAGCTCGACGAACTCGTGGTCCAGGAACGGCACGCGGGCCTCGAGACCCCACGCCATCGTCATGTTGTCGACGCGCTTCACCGGGTCGTCCACGAGCATGATCGTGGTGTCGCTCCGGAGTGCGGCGTCGACGCTCGTCTCCGCTCCCGGAACCGCGAACGAAGCGTCCACGAACGCCGACGGAGTGTCGTCGTCGCTCTTCCAGCGCTCGCCGAGCATGGCCTGCAGCGCCGGCCAGCGGCGGTCCATGAACACGGAACGGTAGGCCTCGGCCGCCTGGTCGCGCGGGACGTCGGCGAGCGGTGGGTACCAGTCGTAGCCGGCGAGGACCTCGTCGGCACCCTGCCCGGACTGCACGACCTTGACGTGCTGCGAGACCTCCTGGGAGAGCAGGTAGAAGGCGACGCAGTCGTGGCTGACCATCGGTTCGCTCATGGCGGCGACCGCACCGTCGATCCCGTCGAGCAGCCGAGACGACGGGATGTGGATGCGGTGGTGGTCGGTGCCGAAGTGCCGCGCGACCTCGTCCGAGTACTCGAACTCGTCGCCGGACTCGCCGCCCGCCGCCTCGAAGCCGATGCTGAAGGTCGCGAGGTCCTGCTGTCCGGCCTCGGCGAGCAGCCCGACGACCAGCGAGGAGTCGATGCCCCCGGACAGGAGCACCCCGACCGGCACGTCGGCGACCATGCGACGCTCGACTGCCGTGCGGAGCGAACCGATGAACGCCTGTTCCCAGTCCCGCTCGGACCAGTCGGCCTTCGCCGGGTCGCGCTCGAAGCGGGGCTCCCAGTACGTGGTGTCACGGAACGCGCCCGACGGCTCGACGACCCGGACGGTCGCCGGTGGGAGCTTGCCGACGCCCGACAGGATCGTCCGCGGTGCCGGCACGATCGAGTGGAAGCTCATGTACGAGGCGAAGGCGACGGGGTCGATGGACGTGTCGATGCCGCCACCCGTGCCGCCGTCCCCCGCCAGGATCGCGGGCAGGGAGCTTGCGAACCGCAGCCCGCCCCGGACCTCCGCGACGTACAACGGCTTGATGCCGAGCCGGTCCCGCGCCAGGACCAACCGGCCGCTGGCGTGCTCCCAGATCGCGATCGCGAACATGCCCACCAGGTGCTCGACGAACGCCGTGCCCCACTCCGCGTAGGCGGCGACGATGACCTCGGTGTCCGACGACGAGAAGAAGTCGTGGCCCTTGCCGCGCAGCTCGTCGCGGAGCTGCCGGTAGTTGTAGACCATGCCGTTGTAGGCGATCGTCAGGCCAGCACGCGGCACGACCATCGGCTGCGCGCCGGCGGTCGACAGGTCCACGATCGACAGGCGTCGGTGACCGAGCGCGACCGGCCCGCGGGCCCAGAGCCCGTCGCCGTCCGGACCCCGGTGCACCATGCACCCGGTCATCCGTGCGACCGCGCCCACGTCGGGGGACGTCCCGTCGAACCGGATCTCACCGGCGAGTCCACACATCAGCGTTCTCCTTCGGTCGTCGCCGACGCGGGAGCGCCGATGATCCAGGTGTCCTTCGCGCCGCCGCCCCGTGAGGAGTTGACGACCATGCTGCCCTCCGGCGCGACCCGGGTGAGCGCGACGTCGGCCAGGTGCGTGTCCTCCGGGCCGGTCCCGGTGACGTAGACGAAGGCGCGGAGGTCGACGTGCCGGGGGTCGAGTCCGGCCGGGCCGATCGTCGGGTGCGACGACAGCTGCACGACCTCTTGTCCGACCCAGCCGGCGGGGTTCGCGGCGATCTCACGGCGGCGTTCGGCGACCTCGGGGGCGCTGGCGCTCGGGCCGATGAGGACACCGCGGCCCCCCTCGCCGTCGACGGGTTTCGTCACGAGCTCACCCACCCGGTCGAGCACGGACAGTCGTTCGCCCTCGATGCTCGTCCGGTAGGTCGGCACCGACTCGAGCAACGGCTTCTCGTCGAGGTAGTACCAGATGAGGTCCGGCACGTTCACGTACATCGCCTTGTCGTCGACGAGCGCGTTGCCCGGCGCGTTCGCCAGGTACACGCGGCCCGCGGCTGCGACGTCGATGATCCGGGCACCCAGGTCGGGTGCGTGGTCCGCGGTCAGGGCGCTGGCGTCGCGGTCGATCCGCAGGTACAGCCCGTCGAGGACGTCCCCGGTCGTCACGTCGACCACGCGTCCGTCACGCACGTCCAGGTCCGACCCGGCCAGGAGGCGCAGCCCGGCCCCGTCGGCCAGCGTGCGGTGCTCGAACCACGCGCCGGCGGCGGGGCCGTCGCTGATCAGCGCCAGCACCGGGTCCGGGTTGCCGGTGACGGCCGCCGCGTTCACGCGGAGGGTGTCGCGCAGCCGATAGGTCACGCCGTGCGGGTCGCGCAGGTTCTCGGGGCGGGGAGCGTCGGGCACGACGTCGTCCATGAGCTCGCGGAGCGCGATGCCGTACGCGACACCGGAGGGTGAGCGCACGTTGTCCTCGAGGACCCGCCAGCCGCCGAACTCGTTGCGCACCAGGTCGAAGCCCATCACCGGCGCGCGGACCGCGTGCTCCGGCAGTCGTGCGGCGTCGGCGTCCCAGCCGTTCGCGCCGACGAACTGGTGCTCGTCCATCGCTCCGTCGGACACGATCCGGCGGGGGCCGTAGGCGTCGCGGAGGAACAGCTCGATCGCCCGGGCACGCTGCCCGAGGCCGTCGGCGAGCTGGCTCCACTCGTACGCGCTCACGGTGCGGGGCACCAGGTCACAGCCGAACGCCTGCACGCCGCCGTCGACCACGAACCCGACCTCGTGCTCGCGGGTCCAGACGTCGCGGGCCGCGCAGCGGTCGATGGTCGTGTCGGCATCCCAGCCGCGGAAGAACGCCGCGAGGTCGCGGAACGCCGGACGGGGCCGGGCTCCTGGGCCGATCGCCTCGTCCCCGGCGCGGACCCGGTAGGACGGCACCGTGGCGGGGGTCTGCTCGGGCCGGCCGGACGGGGTGCCGGCGGTGTCCTCGACGACCAGGGCCACGACGTCGTCGAGTTCACCCCGCTCGGCGTAGGCGGTGCGCTGTCGGTCCGTGGAGTTGCCACGCGCGAGGAGCGCCTCGGTGAGGTCCGCGACGGTGCCCCAGTCGCCGAGCTCCTCGAGCTGCGGGCGGAGCCGGTCGAGCAACTGCCGGACGGCCGTCTCGGCGGGCAGGCGCTCCGGGTGGCGGCCGAGGGCGAGGAGCTCACCGGTCAGCCCGCTCCGTGCTGCCTGCCACATCGCGGCACGGTGCAGGGGTTCGCTGCGGGGCTGCCACTCAGTGCCGGCCTCGACCGCGAGCTCGGCTTTCCGCACCGCGGCCCGGAAGAGCCCGGCGATCAGCACGGCGTCGTCGACGATCGGTGTCGCGTCGCAGACCCGGAGCTCGAGCGTCGGCGCATGGGACGACGGTCGCACGTCGAAGTAGGCCATCTTCTTGTCGGCGATCACGCCGGAGGCGATGAGGTCCTCGAGCATCGCGTCGTACTCGGCGGCGTTCGAGACCCGACCGAAGCTGCCGGCGGACGGCCACCGCTGCCAGATGATGCTGCGGAACGACGAGTACCCGGTGTCCTGCCCGTTCCAGAACGGACTCGACGCACTGAGGGCCAGCAGCACCGGCAGCACCGGCGCGACCCGCTGCGCGATCTGCACCGCGAGGTCCCGGTCGCTCACACCGACGTGCACCTGCAGGCCGCAGATGAGCTGCTCGTCGACGAGCATCCGGTACTGCTCCTGCATCCGGCCGTAGCGCCCGCCGCTGGTCAGCTCGAAGTCGGCGTACTCGGACCTCGGCGCGGTGCCGGCCGCCGCGATCGTGACGCCGGCGGGTTCGATGGCCGCGCTCAGCTCACTGCGCAGGTCGACGATCACCCGCCGCAGGTCGTCGAGGGTCCGCACCACGGGGGTGTTCGTCTCGATGGTCGTGCGCTGGAGTTCCGCGCCGAAGCGATCGGCGGGCAGCTTGGGCAGAAGGCGCGGGGCCTTCGCGGAAAGTCGGCCGGACTCGAGGTCGATGAGGTGCAGCTCTTCCTCGGCGCCGAGCGTCAGCTCTGCACTCATGGCTGGAACCTACGCGCGGCGGCTGTGGCGCGCGCCGCGGCACACCGCCCGACTCGTGCCCGTAACACAGCCGCCCCGGGCCGCCACCGTGCGAGGTTCCGCACAGTGTGCGAGGCGCGCGGCCCCGCACACTGCGCGGACCCTCGCACACTGCGGGCGGGAGCGGGCGCGGGCGCTCAGCCGCGGGTACGGGACAGGCGGCGGTTCAGGGCGCCGTTCAGCAGGGCGACGAGCAGCCCCACCGCGAACACGAGCGTGCCGAAGCACAGCACCTGCGGCGGCATCCCGGCCTTCGCGGCGCCGTACACGAACAGCGGGAACGTCACCGCCGGCCCGGCCACGAAGGACGTGATCACGTAGTCGTCGATCGACATCGCGAGCGCCAGCAGCCCGGCGGCGAGCATGCCCGGTGCGAGCAGCGGCAGCGTCACGAGCCGGAACGCCTGGAACGGTGTGGCTCCGAGGTCGCTCGCGGCCTCCTCGAGCACCCGCGAGGTCCCTGCGATCCGGGCACGGAGCACGACGACCACGTACGCCACGTCGAACGCCACGTGCGTGATGAGCACCGTCAGGAACCCGGTGCCGAGCCCGACCGACAGGAAGAACGACAGTGACGCGGACCCGACCACGATCGACGGCGCCGCGATGTCCGCGAACACCACGGCGTTCACGGCTCCGCGGCCCGGGAACCGGTACCGCTCGAGCGCCAGGGCCAACGGCAGGCCGATCGCCACCGAGACCACGGCGGCCAGGAACGCGACGACGACCGAGGTGACGAACGCCGCACCGAGCCCCGACACGTTCACGAGGTTGGCGTACCAGTACGTCGTGAAGCCGTTCCAGGCGAACGACAACCGGTTCGTGGGTGCGTCGTTGAACGAGTACACGATCATGTAGACGATCGGCACGAGGGTGATCGCGATGACCACCCAGTACACGATCGCGAGCCACGGCCCGCGGCGGTTGACCCCGTGCCGACCCGGTCGACGGGGGACGGAGCCGGTGACGGGCGACGAGGGTGCGGTGGTGCGGGGCGGTGCCACGGCGGTCATACGAGGTCCTCGAGGTCGTCGGTGCCGGAGACGCGGGCGTAGATGAACAGGATGATGCCGAGCACGACCATGAGCACGGTCGACAGCGCAGCGGCGACGTTGTACTGCTGGTTCCCGGAGTAGGCGTCCTGGATCGCCTGCCCGATCGTGTAGGTGTTCGTCCCGCCGAGGAGCGCCGAGTTCACCGGGTCCCCCACGCAGTCGATGAAGACGAGCAGCACCCCGGCGAAGATGCCGGAGCGGGACAACGGCAGCGTGGTGTGCCAGAACGCGCGGAACTTGCCGGCGTACAGGTCGTTGGCCGCCTCGCCGAGCCGGGGATCGATGCGTTCGAGTGCGGCGTAGATCGGCAGGACCATGAAGGCGAGGTCGTTGTACGCGTCGCCGAAGATCACCGCACCCCCGGTGCCGAGGATGTGGAAGTCCTTGCCGGCCAGGCCGAGCGCCTGCAGCGTCGTGACGACCGGCCCCTGCGACGCGAGCACGAACGCCCACATGTCGGTGCGGATGATGAACGACACCAGGAAGCTCACGAACACGAGCATGAGCAGCGGGTTCTTCCACCGCGGCGACACCCGGAACGCGATGAAGTACGCGACCGGGTAACCGACGATGATGGTCACGACCGTCGCAGCGGCGCCGTACCAGAGCGACCGGAGCAGGAACGTCAGGTACGGCACCTGCGGGTCGACGAACAGCGACGCGTAGATCCCCCAGTTCCAGGTGAAGGTGTAGCCGTCGTCCGGGTTGCCGGACATGAGCGAGACGATGAGCCCGGACAGCAGCGGGATGACGAAGAACACGCAGAGGTACGCGGTCCCGACCAGGGCGAGCAGGAACGGCGTGCTGCGACGACGCCCGCGGCGGACCGGGACATCGGGCGGAGCCCCGACCGACAGCGCGGTCACGACTGCACCACCGCGTTGAAGATGCCGTTCCACTCCGAGTACTCGTCGTAGTTCTTGAACACCCGGAACTCGTGCGACTTCTCGAGCACGGACGCGTCGGGGAACACCAGCGGGCTGTCCGCCACCGTCGCGTCGTCGAGCTCGTCGCGCACGTAGTCCTCGGCGGCGGGCACCGGACAGACGTAGTTGACCCAGTCCTCGACGATCCCGGCGGTCTTCGGCGTGTAGTAGAAGTTCATCCACTCCAGCGCCGACACGGGGTTGGAGGCTTGGCGCGGGATGAGCATGTTGTCGTGCCAGGTCATCTGTCCCTCTTCCGGCGTGACGAACTCGAGGTCGGGGAACCCGGACTGTTGCGCCTGGAACACGTCGCCCGACCACGCCTGGGTGATCCAGGTGTCGCCGTTCTCCAGGCGGTTGATGTAGCTCTGGTCGTAGAACCCGGTGACGCTCGGTCGCAGGTCACGGAGCCAGGCCTGGGCCTTCCGCCAGTCCGCGGGGGTCGAGGTCTCGGGGGCGATGCCGAGCGCGAGCAGGGCGAGTGAGCCGAGTTCGGTGTTGTCGCTCATCAACCCGATGCGCCCGGCGAACTCCGGGTCGAGCAGGTCCTTGAAGGACGTGATCTTCCGGCCGGTGTACTTCGGGTTGTAGGCGAGCCCGGTGAACCCGGTCTGCCAGACGACGGAGTGCTTGTTGTCCGGGTCGTAGTTCGGGTCCTTCACCGAGTCCGACGCGTTCGCGGCGAAGTTCGGCAGCCGCGAGTGGTCGAGCTCGCAGACGAAGCCGTTCTTGATCATCTCGGTGAGCTCGTACCCGTTCGTCATCACGACGAGGTCGTAGCCGGTGGCTCCCTGCGCACGGAGGATGGGCGAGACGGTCGCGTAGAACGTCGCGTTGTCCTGGATCACCGCCTGGTAGTCGACGGCGATGCCGGTCTTCTCCTTGAACAACGCGAGGGACTCGGACTTGCCGTGGTCGGAGTCGATGTAGAGCGGCCAGTTCGCGAACTTCAGCTCCTTGGTCGGCTTCGCGTCCTTCCAGAACGCGTCCCAGTCGACGTCGTTCTCGGCCATCGACGCGGCCGAGCCCTTGATGCTGCAGCCCGCGAGGAGTGCTGCGACGGCGGCGGCGCCGCCACCGGCCAGGAACCCGCGTCGGCTGACGCGGGCGGACGTCAGTCCGCGCAGCAGGTCCGGACCGGGCCCCGCGCCGGTCACGCGAGCGATCCTGCCGTGGCGGGTTCGGACTGGAGGCCCGTGGCGGCGTGGGTGGTGACGGTCGCGTCCGACGCGGGGTGCGCCTCCAGGCCGAAACCGTGGTCGACGCCCCACGTGAGCCAGACCTCGGTGCCGGTCGGGATCCTCGGCCCACCCTTCGAGTTCTGCGCGAAGACCGAGACGCGGCCGGCGCCGGGGACGTCGACGAGGTACTGGGTGCTGACGCCGGAGAACGAGACGTCGACCACGCGGCCGGGGCCGAGGATGTTCCGGCCGGCCTCGGGCGTGGGCTCCGAGGTGCGGATCTTGAGCTTCTCGGGGCGGACACCGACGACGACACGGCCCGTGGTGGCGACGGCCCGGTCGGTGGGGACGGCGATCGTGCCGGCGGGGGTGGCGACCACGAGCAGTGGGCCCTCGGTGCCGCGGACCTCGCCCTCGAGCAGGTTCGACTGCCCGAGGAAGTTCGCGACGAAGGCGGTGCGGGGCAGCTCGTAGAGGTCCTGGGGACTGCCCATCTGCTCGATCCGGCCGCCGTTCATCACGGCGACCGTGTCGGCCATCGTCATCGCCTCTTCCTGGTCGTGCGTGACGTGCAGGAAGGTGAGCCCGACCTCGGCCTGGATCGTCTTGAGTTCGAGCTGCATCTGGTGCCGGAGCTTCAGGTCGAGCGCGCCGAGGGGTTCGTCGAGCAGCAGGAGCGCCGGCCGGTTCACGATCGCGCGGGCCAGGGCGACACGCTGCTGCATGCCGCCGGACAGGGAAGCGGGGCGCTTGTCGGCCGAGGCGTCGAGCTCGACCAGGTGCAGGGCCTCGCGCGCCTTCGTCATCGGGTCCGGGATCCGGCGGCGCTTCAGCCCGAAGGCGACGTTCTCGAGCACGCTCATGTGCGGGAACAGCGCGTAGTTCTGGAACACCGTGTTGACGGGCCGCTGGTACGGCTTCGTCTCGGTCACGTCGCGGCCGCCGATGGTGATCGTGCCGCTCGTCGGCTCCTCGAGCCCGGCGACGAGCCGCAGCGTCGTGGTCTTGCCGCAGCCGGACGGCCCGAGCAGGGCGAAGAACGACCCGGCCGGCACCGTGAGGTCCAGGGCGTCGACCGCCGTGTGGCCGGGGAACGACTTGGTGATCTGTTCGAGCCGGAGATCGGCTCCCGATTCAGCGAACGTGCCGGTCATTGCCATGGTGCCTCCAGGGGGTGGTCGGCTTCAGCCGATGTAGGACATGACGTGCTTGATGCGGGTGTAGTCGTCGAACCCGTACTGGGACAGGTCCTTGCCGTAGCCGGAGTGCTTGAAGCCGCCGTGCGGCATCTCGGCGACGATCGGGATGTGGGTGTTGATCCACACGCACCCGAAGTCGAGGTCGCGGGCGAAGCGCATGGCCCGCGCGTGGTCGGTGGTCCACACCGAGCTGGCGAGTCCGTACTCGACGCCGTTCGCCCACGTGAGCGCTTGCTGTTCGGTCGAGAAGCGCTGCACGGTCTGCACCGGGCCGAAGACCTCCTGCTGCACGGCGCGGTCGTCCTGGCGCAGCCCGGCGACGATCGTGGCCTGGTGGAAGTAGCCCCGGTCGCCCTGTCGTGCTCCGCCGAGCGCGATGGTGGCGTGGTTCGGCAAGGTGTCGACGAAGGACCGCACGTGGGCGAGCTGGTTGGCGTTGTTGACCGGGCCGAAGTACGGGCCGACCGTGTCGGTGCCGGTGGCCCCGGCCGTGCCGGTGGTCGCGTTCGACCGGGCTTCCTCGGCGAGCGCCGCCACGAACTCGTCGTGGATGCCGTCCTGCACGAGCAGCCGGGTGGCGGCGGTGCAGTCCTGCCCGGCGTTGAAGAACCCGGCGGCGACGATCCCGGCCACCGCCGACGGGATGTCCGCGTCGTCGAACACGATCACGGGGGCCTTGCCGCCGAGCTCGAGGTGGGTGCGCTTCAGGTCGCCGGCAGCGGCGCGGGCGACCTCCATGCCGGCGCGGACGGACCCGGTGATGGACACGAGCTGCGGGGTGGGGTGGTCGATCATCGCGGCGCCGGTGGTGCGGTCCCCGACGACGACGTTGAGGACACCCGGCGGCAGGAACTCGGCGGCGACCTCGGCGAGCAGCAACGTCGACAGCGGCGTGGTGTCGCTCGGCTTCAGGACGGTGGTGTTCCCCGCGGCGAGCGCCGGGGCGAACTTCCACACCGCCATGTTGAGCGGGTAGTTCCACGGGGTGACCTGGGCGACGACGCCGATCGGCTCGCGCCGGACGAACGAGGTGTGGTCGGCCATGTACTCGCCGGCGCTCCGGCCCTCGAGGTTCCGCGCGGCTCCGGCGAAGAAGCGGATCTGGTCGACGGAGAGCAGGATCTCGTCCTCGACCAGGGTGGCCCGGGGCTTGCCGGTGTCGAGCGACTCGAGGTCCGCGAACTCCGCTGCCCGCTGCTCCATGGCGTCGGCGATCCGGAACAGCGCGAGCTGGCGTTCCCCGGGGGTGGTGCGACGCCAGGTCTCGAACGCGGTGCTCGCGGCGGTGAAGGCGGCGTCGACGTCGGCGGCCGTGGAGACCGGTGAAGTGCCGTAGACCTGCTCGGTGGTCGGGTCGATCAGGTCGAACCGGGTGTCCGCGCCCGACTCGACGAAGGCTCCGCAGACGAAGTTGCGCACCTCGTGCGTCGCGGTCACCGTTTCCGTCGTGTCCAGCATGGCGGTGATCCTGACACGGATTGCAGCAGTGCGGAAGACTTGTAACAACGGAAATCGTCGTGAAACACGTTGTTCACAACGGATTCCCTTGCGTGGCGGAACGCCCGCTGCCATGCTGTCCGGCATGGCGGCAGCACCACGACGTCCGGGACCGATCGACGACACCTCGAAACGGATCATCGAACAACTCCAGGCGGACGGCCGCCGTCCGTACGGCGAGATCGGCAAGGCGGTCGGTCTCAGCGAGGCGGCGGTCCGGCAGCGCGTCCAGAAGCTCACCGAGACCGGCGTCATGCAGATCGTCGCGGTCACCGACCCGATGCAGCTCGGCTTCCACCGGCAGGCGATGATCGGCATCCGGGTCAGCGGCGACACCCGAACAGTCGCCGACGCCCTCGAACAGCTGCCGGCGGTCGACTACCTCGTCATGACCGCCGGCAGCTTCGACCTCATGGTGGAGGTCGTCTGCGAGGACGACGACGACCTCATCGAACTGCTCAACGGCACGATCCGGGCCATCCCGGGCGTCGCCGGCACCGAGACCTTCGTCTACTTGCAACTCCGCAAACAGCTCTACGACTGGGGAACGCGATGACCATCTCCGAACAGCCCACCCGGCTCGGCTCCTACGACCCGTTCGCACCGGTCGACGACGCCGACCTGCAGCGGAAGTCCCGGGACCACCTGTGGATGCACTTCGCCCGACACGGTGCGAACCAGGCCGGTGCCGACGTGCCGATCATGGTCCGCGGCGAGGGACACCACGTCTACGACAGCCACGGCAAGGAGTACTTCGACGGGCTGTCCGGCCTGTTCGTCGTCGCCGCCGGCCACGGCCGGAAGCGTCTGGCCGAGATGGCCGCGAAGCAGGCGGAGACGCTGAGCTTCTTCCCGATCTGGTCCTACGCGCACCCGGCGGCCATCGAGCTCGCCGACCGCCTGGCCGAGCACGCCCCCGGCGACCTCAACAAGGTCTTCTACTCGACGGGTGGCGGTGAAGCGGTCGAGACCGCCTTCAAGCTCGCGAAGTACTACTGGAAGCTCCAGGGCAAGCCGATGAAGCACAAGGTGATCTCGCGGGCGGTGGCCTACCACGGCACCCCGCAGGGAGCACTGGCGATCACGGGCATCCCGGCGATGAAGCAGATGTTCGAGCCGCTCACCCCCGGCGGCTTCCGGGTGCCGAACACGAACTACTACCGCGCCGAGGAGATGGGCTTCCCGGGCGGCACCGAGGAGCAGTTCGGCTTCTGGGCGGCCGAGCGCATCCGCGAGATGATCGAGTTCGAGGGCCCCGACACCGTCGCCGCGGTCTTCCTCGAGCCGGTGCAGAACTCCGGCGGCTGCTTCACCCCGCCGCCCGGGTACTTCCAGCGGGTCCGCGAGATCTGCGACGAGTACGACGTGCTGCTGGTCTCCGACGAGGTCATCTGCGCCTTCGGCCGGATCGGCACCATGTTCGCCTGCGACACCTACGACTTCGTACCGGACATGATCACGTGCGCCAAGGCGATGACCTCGGGGTACTCGCCGATCGGCGCGACGATCATCAGCGACCGCATCTTCGAGCCGTTCTCCAAGGGCGACACGACCTTCTACCACGGCTACACGTTCGGCGGGCACCCGGTGTCGGCGGCCGTCGCCATGGAGAACCTCGACATCTTCGAGGAAGAGGGGCTGCTCGCGAACGTGCGGCAGAACGCCCCGCTGTTCAAGGCCGAGCTCGACACCCTGCTCGACCTGCCCATCGTCGGCGACGTCCGCGGTGACGGCTACTTCTACGGCATCGAGCTCGTCAAGGACAAGGCCACCAAGACGACCTTCGACGACGACGAATCCGAGCGACTGCTCCGTGGGTTCCTGTCGAAGGCGCTGTTCGACGCCGGGCTGTACTGCCGAGCCGACGACCGCGGCGACCCCGTGGTGCAGCTCGCACCGCCGCTGACCATCGGGCAGCCGGAGTTCCGCGAGATGACGTCGATCCTGCGGAGCGTCCTGTCCGAGGCCTGGACGAAGATCTGACCGTGAGCGGCTACCGGGGCGTCTCGTTCTGGCTCGACCAGCTCGCGTCCAGCGGACGCGACGACCTGACGCCCCGGCCGCCGCTCGACGGCGACACGACCGCGGACGTCGCGATCGTCGGCGGTGGACTGACGGGTCTCTGGACCGCCTGGTACCTGCACCAGGCCGACCCGGGCCTCCAGATCGTCGTCCTGGAACGCGAGATCGCCGGGTTCGGCGCCTCCGGTCGCAACGGCGGCTGGTGCTCGGCGCTGTTCCCGCGGTCAGCCGCGTCGATCGCCGAGGAGCACGGTCGCGACGCGGCACTCGCGCTCCGCGCAGCGATGCGCGACACCGTCGACGAGGTCGGCCGCGCAGCGTCCGAAGCCGAGGTCGACTGCGACTACGTGAAGGGCGGCACCGTCCTCTACGCACGCTCCGCGGTGCAGGAGCGCGCCGCCCACGACGAGGTCGCATCGTCAGCCGAGTGGGGCGACGACATGACCTGGCGCCAGGCACGACCCGGCGACGCCGCCGGCTCGGCCGGCGTCGCGTGGACCCCGGACTGCGCGCGGGTCCAGCCCGCAGCACTGGTGCGTGGCCTGGCGGCCGCCCTGGAGGCACGGGGCGTCCGGATCGCGGAGCACACGCCCGCCTCGTCCTGGGATCGCGGACGTGTGGTCACCTCGCGCGGGACCGTCACGGCCGGCGCCGTCGTCATCGCCGTCGAGGGCTACGGCGCACAACTGGAGCAGACGAAGCGGCGGATCCTGCCGCTGTACTCGCTGATGATCGCCACCGCACCGCTCCCCGCATCGGCATGGGACCGGATCGGCCTCGAGCACGGCCAGACCTTCTCCGACTACCGACACCTGCTCGTGTACGGGCAGCGCACGGCGGACGACCGGCTCGCGTTCGGCGGACGCGGAGCCCGCTACCACTGGGGGTCCTCGATCACGCCCGGGTACGACCGGGTCCCGCGGGTGTTCGCACACCTGCGTTCGGCGCTCGTCGACCTGTTCCCCGTCGTCTCGGACGCCCCGATCACCCACACCTGGGGCGGCCCGCTCGGGGTGCCCCGGGACTGGTGCGCGTCGGTGACCTGGGACGGCCACGTCGGGACCGCCGGCGGCTACGTCGGTGACGGGTTGTCGACGACGAACCTGGCCGGGCGCACGCTCGCCGACCTCGTCCGCGGGGTCTCGTCCCCGCTGACCGCGCTGCCGTGGGTGAACCACCGGTCGCCAGACTGGGAGCCCGAGCCGTTGCGGTTCCTCGGGGCGAACGCGGGCCTCGTGGCGACCGACCTGGCCGACCGCGAAGAAGCACTGACCGGGCGGCCGAGTCTGGCCGCGCGGCTGATGGCGCCGCTGACGGGAGGCCACTGATGGCTGCGCTCCATGCTGACGTCATCGTGGTGGGCGCCGGGGTCGCAGGGCTCGCCGCCGCACGGGCCCTCGCACTCGGCGGGCAGCGCGTGGTCGTGCTCGAAGCGCGGGACCGCATCGGCGGCCGCACCTGGACCGACACCTCGCTCGGGGTGCCGGTCGACCTCGGCGCCTCGTGGATCCACGGCATCGACGGCAACCCGCTGTGGTCGCTGGCGTCGTCGTTCGGCATCGAGACGGTCGAGTTCACGGTCGGGAGCTTCCAGTTCGACGGCCGGCCGATCGCCTGGCACGCCCAGTCCGGCGCCCGCCTGTCCGATGCCGACGCAGCGTCGTTCGTGGCAGACCTGCACACCGTCGACGCCGCGCTGCCCGCCGTCGTCGGGTCGGCCCCACCGCCGTCGACCTACGCGGCCGCCGTGGACACGGTGCTGCGGGCCCTGCGGTGGCAGGGTGACCGGGCCGCGCGGGTCCGCGAGTACATGGCGCACCGCTCCGAGGACCTCTGCGGGGCACCCGTCACCGTCCTCGACGCGCACGGGCTCGACGAGGAGCACGTCCCCGGCGACGAGGTCGTGTTCCCCGGCGGGTACGCGCAGTACGCCGCCGCGCTGGCCGACGGGCTCGACGTCCGGCTGTCCTCGGCGGTGCGCTCGGTGACGCACTCCGCCTCGGGCGTCGAGGTCCGACTCGAGGACGGTTCGTCCGTCACGGCGGGCGACGTCGTCGTGACCGTGCCGCTCGGGGTGCTGCAGGCCGGTGACGTGACCTTCGACCCACCGCTCGCCGACGCCGCCGCCGGTGCGCTCGGTCGGCTCGGGATGGGCACGTACGACAAGGTGTTCCTGCGGTTCCCATCGCGGTTCTGGGGAGACGCGTGGGTGGTCCGCCAGCAGGGGTCGGCCGGCGTCGACTGGCACTCCTGGTACGACATGTCCCGCGTGACCGGTGCGCCGGTGCTCGCCGCCCTGGTCGGTGGAGCGGGGGCCCGCCGGCTCGAGACCCTGCCGGACGCCATGATCGTCGAAGAGGCCGTCGAGGCGCTCCGGCGGATGTTCGGCCCGTCGGTCCCCGCACCGGAAGCCGTCCGGATCACGCGGTGGGCCGACGATCCGTTCTCGCGGGGGTCGTACTCGTACCTGCACGTCGGCGCGTCACCGGAGGACCACGACCTGCTCGGCACGCCCTCCGGCCGGGTGCAGCTCGCGGGCGAGGCCACGTGGGGCGAGGACCCGGCGACGGTGCACGGTGCGCTGCTGTCGGGGCTGCGGGCGGCCGGGCGGCTGCTCGGCCACGAGGTGGACCCGCTCGCGCTCGCCGAGACGCTCGCGCCGGTCCCGCTCGACCACTGAGCGGCTCAGTCGAACGCCGGGGTGTCCGCCGAGCACGTCACGGCCTTGCCCGCAGCCGAGGTCTCCGCGGCGATCTCGCGCTCGCCGTCGAGCAGGATCCGGCAGGTCGCGGTCGCGTCGGGTCCCGGTGTCGCGCGGACCGAGGCACGCTGCTCGGCGAGGACGATCGACTCGTGCTCCCATGCCGAGCCGCTCGTCTTCGCGGTACTCGTCTTCTGCGTCCCGAGTCGGTGCACCTCCGGGGCGTCACCGCGCTTCTCGGCGCCCTCGACACGGACGTCGGACAGTTCCGACCCGGCCGGCCCGTCGACCTGCACCTGGTACGTGACCGACCAGGCATCGCCGGTCTGCTGCTGGACGAAGGAGCAGCCGGTCGCGGTGAGGGCCAGACCCGCGGCGAGCACGGCGCCTGCCACGAGACGGACGGGGCGGTGGATGCGTTCGGTCATGGCTCCAGCCTCGGCGGTGTCGGGGACCGTGTCGTCCGCCGCTCGGAGCGTCGTGCTGCACCTCCGGGTGGATCCGTGATCCGCCTGGGGGCTGACACGTCCAGGGCCGACGCGCCGCCGTGTGTCCGCCGAGGGACCACCCCGTGCGCGACACTCACAGCGTGACCCCGACCCGGCCCCGCCACCGACACGAGCACCGCGCGCCGGTCGCGATCGCCGTCCTGGTGAACCTCGGACTCAGCCTGTTCCTGCCGAGCGAGGTGCTGTTCTTCCCGTCGTGGGTCGTCCCCGTGCTCGGTGTCCTGCTGCTCACCCCACTCGTCGTCTTCAACCCGCGACGGCTGACCCGCGAGACGACCTGGTCGCGATGGCTGTCGTTCTCGCTGGCGATCATGCTCACCGTCGCGAACCAGCTCACCGTGGTGCGGACGATCGAGGTGCTCCTCGGCGGGCACGCCGACGGGGGCGCCGTCCTGCTCACCGCCCTGCAGGTGTGGGTGAGCACCATCATCGCGTTCGGACTCGTGTACTGGGAACTCGACCGCGGCGGCCCGGTGGCGCGTCGCCGCCCCGAGCTGTGGACGAGTGACGAGGCGGACTTCCAGTTCCCCCAGGAGACCGATGCGAAGACGGCGGCGTGGCGACCGGTCTACCTCGACTACCTCTACGTCGCGATGACGAACATGGTCGCGTTCAGCCCGACCGACACCATGCCGATGACCATCCGCGCGAAGATGATCATGGCCTACCAGTCACTCGGCGGGTTCATCCTGCTGGCCTTGGTCATCTCGCGCGCGGTCAACATCATCAGCTGAGGTCGCTCAGGAGCCGTGTGCCTCCTCCGACACCGGCTGCCACTCGCGCCAGGTCGCCAGACGGGACTCGTAGTCCTTCTCGGCGATGCCGAGCGGCGCCTTGCCGAAGAAGACGCGCAGGGGCGGCTGCTCGGCGTCGACGACCTTGAGGATCGCCGAACGCGTCGCCTCGGGCTTGCCGGGGTCGGCGGCCGACGGGCGCTTCGACGCGGCTTCGCGGACGTCGGCGTACGCGGCGATCTCCTCGCTCTTCTTCGACGACGGTCCAGACCAGTCGGTCGAGAACCCACCCGGCTCGATGAGCGTCACGTGGATGCCGAAGCCGGCGACCTCCTGCGCCAGGGACTGCGACAGCCCCTCGAGCGCCCACTTCGACGCGTGGTAGGCGCCGACCGTCGGGAACGCGCTGATCCCGCCGATGCTGGACACCTGGATGACGTGCCCGGAACCCTGCTCCCGCATGATCGGTAGTGCAGCCTGGGTCACCCAGAGTGCCCCGAACAGGTTCGTCTCGAGCTGGGCGCGGACCTCGTCCTCGGTGAGTTCCTCGACCATGCCGAAGTGGCCGTAGCCGGCGTTGTTCACGACGACGTCGAGCGAGCCGAAGTGCTCCGCCGCGCGCTGCACGGCCGCGAAGTCCGCGGCACGGTCGGTCACGTCGAGCTGCAGTCCGAGGAACGTGTCCGGGAACTGGTCGACGAGTGCCTGCACGTCGTCGGTGTTGCGGGCCGTACCGGCGACGGAGTCTCCACGTTCGAGGGCGGCTTCCGCCCACTCGCGGCCGAAGCCCTTCGACGCTCCGGTGATGAACCAGGTCTTGCTCATGCTGTCTCCTCCTGAGATCTGACGCGATCAGGTAACGCTCCCCGCTTCAGTGGCACCTGGAGGTCCGGGTGACGGACGCGGCAAGCGGACAGCATCCCCAGGCCGAACGGCGGCAGGTCGGTGACGTCGCCGTGCTCGATGCCGGCGGCATCCGGCCGCTCGACGGCGCGCCGCTCGGTCAACCGGACACCCTCGAACGTCTCGTCAGACCCGCGCGGCTCGCGACCTACACGCGGCGGAACTGTGAAAGTGGACCTTGCGCTCATTGACCATGCGATCAACAATGGCGGGATGGACATCGTCACCGCTCCCCCGCACCCGTCTCCGCTGCGCCAGGACACCAGCACACTCCGCCGCACGACCCGCGTCGCGCTCGTGCAGATGCACTGGCTCGAGGATCCCGCTGCCCACCGCGCACAGCTCACCGACGGCATCGCCACCGCCGCGGCCAACGGCGCCGCGGCGGTGTTCCTCCCCGAACTCACCCTTCGCCGCTACCCGGGTGACACCCCCGCGAGCGGCGTCCCGAAGGACCTCGCCGAATCACTCGAGGACGGCCCGACCGTCGCGTTCGCCCGAGCACAGGCGATCGAGCACGGGGTGTTCGTGCACGCCTCGCTGTACGAGCGACCGGCGGAGGACGACCACCCCGAGGACCCGCGCGGCTACAACACCGCCGTCCTCCTCGCACCGGACGGCACCCTGGTCGGCCGGACCCGCAAGACCCACATCCCCATCAGCGCCGGCTACTACGAGGACACGTACTTCCGCCCCGGTGCCGACACCGACCCGTTCCCCGTGTACGCGCCCGAGGGCCTGGGTGCACGCGTCGGTCTGCCGACCTGCTGGGACGAGTGGTTCCCCGAGGTCGCTCGGTCGTACGGCCTCGCCGGCTCCGAGGTGCTCGTGTACCCGACGGCGATCGGCTCCGAGCCGACGTTCCCGGACTTCGACACCGCCCCGATCTGGCGGCAGGTCATCGTCGCGAACGGCATCACCGCCGGCCAGTTCATGGTGGTGCCGAACCGCTGGGGCGACGAGGGGGACATCACCTTCTACGGCTCGTCGTTCATCTCGGACCCGTTCGGCCGTGTGCTGGCCGAGGCACCGCGTGACGCCGACGCGGTGCTCGTGGCGGACCTCGACCTCGAGGCGCGCACGGAGTGGCTCCGGCTGTTCCCCTTCTACGTGACCCGCCGCCCGGACCTCTACGACGGCCTCGTGGCCCCGGTCGACGAGGCACGCCACGCGTACGGCGCACGCGACGCGATCGACGCGGCCCTGGCCGTGGAAGCGACCGACGCCGGGCAGGAGGCGCTCGCATGACGTGGGTGATGCCTCCCGAGACGGCTCCGCAGGAACGCACCTGGATGGCGTTCCCACGCCCCGGTCTGACGCTCGGTGACGACGCGGCGAGCGCCGAGGCGGCACGCGAGGCGTGGGCGGGCACGGCGAACGCGATCAGCGAGCACCAGCCCGTGACGATCGTCGTGGACCCGGTCGCACGCGCCGACGCCCGACGTCTGTTGTCGGCCGAGGTGGACGTGCTCGAAGCGCCCCTCGATGACTTCTGGATGCGCGACATCGGACCGACGTTCGTCGTCGACGACGTGACCGGCGAGCTCGGGGCCGTCGACTGGGTGTTCAACGGCTGGGGCGCGAACCCCTGGTCCACCTGGACCCGCGACGCCGAGATCGCGGCGACGGTGGCCTCGGCCGCGGGCGCCCGGCGGATCCCGTCACTGCTCGTCAACGAGGGTGGGGCGATCCACGTCGACGGTCGTGGCACCGTACTGGTCACCGAGACCGTGCAGCTCGACCCGCGGCGGAACCCGTACGCCGACCGGGAGCGCGTCGAGCTCGAGCTGGAGCGGACCATCGGTGCGACGAGGGTGATCTGGCTGCCGCGTGGCCTGACCCGCGACTACGACGGCTTCGGCACCCGGGGGCACGTCGACATGGTGGCGACCTTCGCCGGCGGGGCTGTGGACACCGTCCTGCTGCACGCCCAGCCGGACCCCGGCCACCCGGACCACCTCGTGATGCCGCAGATCCGGCGTGCGCTCGAACAGGCCACGGACGCGACGATCGTCGAGTTGCCGGCACCCTCGACGCTGAGCGACGACGGAGGCCCGGTGGACTGGAACTACGTCAACCACGTCGTGGTGAACGGCGCCGTGATCGCGTGCGCGTTCGGTGATCCGGTCGCCGACGACCGCGCCCGTGGCATCCTCGGCGACGTCTACCCCGGCCGTCAGGTCCGCTCGATCGACGCACGCGAGGTCTTCGCGCGCGGCGGCGGACTGCACTGCATCACCCAGCAGCAGCCGGCGATGTAAGCCGAGCCGCAGGCTCAGCCGGCGGCCTGCGCAGCACCGTCATCCGCGATGCCGGTGGCCATCGCCGCCGTGTACAGCGACCGCTCCCGTCCTGTACACCGCGGCCGGTCCGCGCAGGAGCGGCCCGTCGGTATGTTGCTCCGGACCGAACCGGCCCGCGCACCGTCGCGCGGACCCGAACCCCAGGGAACTCTCATGGCATCACCCATCGCGGTCTCCGCCCCGGCAGCACCGGCGCGGAGCGGTTCGCTGAAGCGGAGCCTCGGCCTCTGGGCCATCGTCGGGCTCGGGCTCGGCTACATGACCCCGACGGTGGTGTTCGACACGTTCGGCATCGTCTCCGGGCAGACCGACGGCGCCGTGCCGAGCGCGTACCTCATCGCGCTCGTGATCATGGCGCTGACGGCCATCAGCTACGGCAAGATGGTCCGCGTCTACCCTGCGGCCGGCTCGGCGTACACGTACGTGCGGGAGTCGATGCACCCCAACGTCGGCTTCATGGTCGGGTGGGCTTCGCTCCTCGACTACCTGCTCCTGCCGATGGTGAACGCCCTCATCATCCGGCTCTACCTCGAGCAGGTGTTCCCGGCGCTGCCCTCGTGGGTGACGGTCGTCGTCTACACGGTGTTCGTCACGACGGTGATCTGCTTGTCGATGCGCGGGACGTCGAACCTCAACATGGTGCTGCTCATCGGCGCGATCCTGGCGATGATCGCGTTCGTCGTGTTCACCGTCATCGAACTCGTGCACGGCGCGGGCGCGGGGACGATCGCGAGCACCGAGCCGTTCGTGCACGACGGGGTGACGATGTCGGCCCTGCTCACGGGTGCCACGGTCGTGTGCTTCTCGTTCATCGGGTTCGATGCGGTGACGATGTACACCGAAGAGGCGAAGTCGATCCGCATCATGCCGAAGGCGATCATGCTGACGGTGCTGCTCGGCGGTGCGATCTTCCTGGTCTCGGCGCACTTCGCCCAGCTCCGCTTCCCGACGAACACCCCGTTCGGCGAGTTCACGGACGACCCGCTCCCCCAGATCGGCCTGCTCGTCGGCGGTCCGGTGTTCCAGGCGGTCCTCGTCTCGGCCGGGTTCGTCGCGGCGCTCGCGTCGGGGCTGGCGTCGCACGCGAGCGTCGCCCGCATGCTCATGGTGATGGGGCGGAACAACGTGCTGCCGAAGCGCGTGTTCGGCTACGTGAACCCGCGCACGCACACCCCGGTGTTCAACGTCGTCTTCGTCGGGGCGGTCACGCTGCTGGCGATGTCGTTCTCGCTCGACACGATCTCGTCGTACATCAACTTCGGTGCCCTCGTCGCGTTCACGTTCGTCAACGCCACGGTCATCGTGCACTTCGCCGTGCGGCAGGGTCGCCGTCACACCGCCTCGGACCGCTGGAAGTACATCGTGCTGCCGGGGCTCGCGATGGTGCTGACCGGGGTGCTCTGGTCGCAGCTCCACGCCGACGCACTGATCGCAGGAGGAGTGTGGGCGGCGATCGGCTTCGCCTACCTGCTCGTCATCACGAAGGGCTTCCGGGTGCTGCCGAAGAGCTTCGACGAGAACCAGCCGGTCACCGGTGTGAACAAGCAGCTGACCGACCAGGCCTGAATCGACCCGAGCCGCCGAACCGCTGAGCCACCGACACCCGATCCACGAGCGAGAGGACGCCATGTACGCCGTCACCGACCCCACCACGGGCACGACCCTCGAGACCTTCCCGACGATCACCGACGACGAGCTCCGCGCCGCCGTCACCACCGCGGACCGCACCCACGGCTCGTGGTCCCGGACGAGCACCGTCGCCGACCGCGCCGCCCTGCTGCACCGCGTCGCGGAGCTGTACCGGGAACGCCGTGACACCCTCGCGGCCACGATCGTGCGGGAGATGGCGAAGCCGATCGACCAGGCCGAAGGCGAGATCGACTTCTGCGCCGACATCTACGACTACTACGCGGACCACGCCGAGGAGTTCCTCGCCGACCAGCCGATCACGTTGGCGGAGGGCTCCGAGGGCACGGCCTTCATCCGGAAGTCCTCGATCGGGGTGCTGCTCGGCATCATGCCTTGGAACTTCCCGGCGTACCAGATCGCCCGGTTCGCGGGGCCGAACCTGCTCATCGGCAACACGGTGCTGCTCAAGCACGCGCCGCAGTGCCCCGAGTCGGCCCTGGCCGTCGAGGCCGTCTTCCACGACGCCGGCTTCCCCGAGGGGGCGTACACGAACGTCTTCGCCACGAACGAGCAGGCTGCCGACGTCATCGCCGACCCCCGCGTGCAGGGCGTCTCGCTGACCGGTTCGGCCCGCGCGGGTGCCGCCGTCGCGGAGGTCGCCGGCCGCAACCTCACGAAGGTGGTGCTCGAGCTCGGCGGGTCCGACCCGTTCATCGTGCTCTCCACCGACGACCTGGACGCCGTGGTCGAGTCCGCGGTCGCGACCCGGCTCGAGGGCAACGGCCAGGTCTGCAACGCGGCGAAGCGGTTCCTCGTCGTGGATGACCTGTACGACGACTTCCTCGCGAAGTTCACTGCGGCGATGTCCGCGGTCGAACCGACGGACCCGTCGACGCCCGGAGCCGAGCTGGGCCCGTTGTCGTCCCCGGCCGCCGCCGACCGGCTGCAGGAGCAGCTCGCGTCCGCCGTCGCGCAGGGCGCGACCCTCGTCACCGGTGGCACCCGGCAGGGCAACGCCTTCGTGCCCACCGTCCTGACCGACGTGTCCCCGGAGAACGACGCCTACCGTGAGGAGTTCTTCGGTCCCGTGGCCGCCGTCTACCGCGTCGAGGACGAGGACGCAGCGATCACGATCGCGAACGACACCCCGTACGGCCTCGGCTCGTACCTCTTCACCACCGATGCCGACCAGGCACTCCGCGTCGCTGACCGCATCGAGGCCGGCATGGTCTACGTGAACATCGTCGGTGCGGACAGCCCGGAGCTGCCGTTCGGCGGCGTGAAGGCGAGCGGCTTCGGCCGCGAGCTCGGCCCCCTGGGGGCCGACGAGTTCGTGAACAAGAAGCTGGTCCGCATCGGCTGACGGACGTCCTGGGGCCGGCTGCAGACCGGACTGGAGGCGCGGTGCCAGCTGGCACCGCGCCTCCAGTCCGTCGTCCGGTCCCCGCTACTGCGGGTCGGCGGGCTCGCCGCCGGAATCCGTGTCGCTGTCCTGCTGCGGGTCCTCCGTGGCGTCGCCCGAGGGCGACCCGTCCGGCAGGTCCTCGGTGTACTGCTCCTGGTCCTTCGTGGGGTCGCTGGATCCGTTCGCTGTCGAGTCGCTCATGGTGCGGACGCTACGCGCGGCCGTCGCTGCGCCCGTTCAGACGGACGACCCGGCGGCACCGGATCCGGCGGCGACCGGGGTCGCAGTCAGGATCTCCTCGGCGACCGCACGTCCGATGCGGACCGCGCCGTCGACGTGCTGGTAGCCGTGCCCGGCGAGGTCGCTCGACGCGAACCGGATCGGGCCGACGGCCGCACGCTGGTCGGCGCCGTAGCGGACCAGACCACCGAGGTCGAAGCTCGCTGCGTACGCGCCGCGAGTCCACTCCTCGGTGCCCCAGTCGCTCTCGTAGTAGACGACGGGGCGCAGGGCCTCGTCACCGTAGTAGTGGGCGAGGGACGCGAGGACCCGGGCCTTCCGCTCCTCGGCACTGAGCGCGAACACGTCGTCGGCGTGCTGGTCGGAGATGAACCCGACGAGGGTCCCCTGCTCGGAGCCGTGGGTGGTGTTGTCGTAGGCCTCGTGCACGAGTTCGTAGGGGCTGAAGGCGGTGCCGGAGAGCCCCGTCCCACGCCAGAACGGCCGGTCGTAGACGGCGTGCACCTTGATGACGAAGCCCATCGACAGGTGCTGGTGCAGCTGGTGCTGGCGGCGGGGCAGCGGCGGCTCGTACGAGATCCGCGAGTACAGGGGCGGCGGCACGGCGACGAGGGCCCGGCGCGCCCGGACCTCGATGCCGCCGTCGGCGAGCGCCACGACGCCGTCGTCGTCCCACCGCAGGGTGCGGACCGGAGCGTTCAGGTGCACGTCGTCGCCCAGGCGCTCGGCGAGCCGCTCCGACACCTGCTGCATGCCGCCGACGACCCGCTTGTCCAGGATGAAGTCGGCGTCGACGAGGTTCTCGAAGCTGCCCGCCGATGCCGCCATCAGGAGCGCCTGCAGGGCCGAGAAGGCGTGGGCGGGCTTGGTGAGCATGGCCCCGGCGATGAAGAGCTCGATGTTCTCCGTCGCGACGCGGTCCTCGCTCAGGGTGTGCAGCCACTGCCGGAACGACACCTCGTCGAGTGCGCGGGCGTCCGGGGAGTCCCACGGGCGGTCCGGGTCGACCTTCGCGACGTACGTGTCGACGAGGGCGACGAGGCGCTCGATCTCGTTCGCGGTCGCCTCGGGGAGCGGGAAGACGTCGCCGGTGTACTCGGTGCGCGTGCCGTCGGCGTCGATGTAGACGCTGGAGCCCTCGCGGTACCGGTCGTACGTGTCCAGGCCGAGCTCGTCGAGGGTCTCGAGCAGCGCGGTCTGGTCCGGCGACACCCACTGCCCGCCGATCTCGAGGGTCACACCGTCGACGTCGTTCGTCCAGGTGCGGCCACCGACGCGGTCCCGCGCCTCGAGCACGGCGACGCTGAGCCCCGCGGCCCGGAGGCGGTTCGCGGCGGTGAGGCCGGTGACCCCGGCTCCGATGATGACGACGTCGCGTTCGGTCATCGTGCTGCTCCTTCGGTCGTGGCTGGTGCTGTGGTCGCTGCTGTTCCCCGTCCGCGGAACGGGTCCGGGGTCAGCGTGTACATGGTCTCGAGGTACTCGGCGATGCCCTCGCCGCCGCCCTCACGCCCGAGGCCGGACTGCTTCACGCCACCGAACGGGGCCGATGCGTTGGACACCACGCCGGTGTTCAGGCCGAGCATCCCGGTCTCGAGCCGCTCCATCAGTCGCTGTCCGCGGGCCGGGTCCTCGGTGAACGCGTAGCCGACCAGACCGTACTCGGTGTCGTTCGCGGCGGCCACGGCCTCGTCCTCGGTGCGGAACGTCCGGATGGCGAGCACGGGCCCGAAGATCTCGTCGCGCAGCAGGTCACTGCCGGGCTGCACGTCGGTCAGGACGGTCGGGGCGTAGAAGGTGCCGGGGCCGTCGACCGGGTGTCCGCCGGTGCGGAGCGTCGCGCCGCGGTCGAGTGCGTCGGTCACCAGGCGGTGCGCCTTGTCGACCGCCCGGTCGTCGATGAGCGGTCCGATGGCGACGCCGTCCTCGGTCCCCCGTCCGACGTGCATCGCGGCGACCCGCTCGGTGATGCGCCGCGCGAACTCGTCGGCGACGTCCTCGTGCACGAGGAACCGGTTCGCGGCGGTGCACGCCTGTCCGGTGTTCCGGAACTTCGCGGCGAGCGCTCCCTCGATCGCGAGGTCCAGGTCCGCGTCCTCGAAGACCAGGAACGGGGCGTTGCCGCCGAGCTCCATGCTCGTCCGGAGCACGGTGGTGGCCGCCTGCGCGAGCAGGGTCCGTCCGACCGGGGTCGATCCGGTGAACGACAGCTTCCGGAGCCGGGGGTCGCTGATGACCGGCTCCGACACCGCGGCGGCGCGGGTCGTCGGGACGACGTTCACGACCCCGGCCGGCACCCCGGCTTCGACGAGCAGGTCGGCGAGGAGCAGGGTCGTCAACGGGGTGAGTTCCGCGGGCTTCACGACCACCGTGCACCCGGCGGCGAGTGCGGGAGCGATCTTGCGCGTCGCCATCGCGAGGGGGAAGTTCCAGGGGGTGATCAGGTACGCGGGCCCGACCGGCTTGTGGGTGACGATCGCACGCCCGGTGCCCTCCGGGTTCGTGCCGTACGAGCCTCCGATGCGGACGGCCTCCTCGGAGAACCAGCGGAGGAACTCGCCGCCGTACGCGACCTCGCCGCGCGCTTCGGCGAGGGGCTTGCCCATCTCCAGCGTCATCAGGAGTGCGAACTCCTCACGGCGTTCCTGCAGCAGGTCGAACGCCCGGCGGAGGACCTCGGCGCGCTGCCGCGGCGGTGTGGTCGCCCAGCCGTGTCGCGCCGCGACCGCGGCGTCGAGTGCTTTCCCGCCGTCCTCCGGCGAGGCGTCGGCGATGTGCAGGAGCGTCTCGCCGGTGGCGGGGTCGACGACGGCGAAGGTCGCGTCGTCCGCTGCCGGCCGCCAGGTGCCGTCGACCAGGAGGCCCGTGGGGACGCGGTCGAGCACGGCCTGTTCCGCAGCGGGTCCGGTCGCGTCGGGGACGGACGGCCAGGCGGTCGTGGCGCTCGTCGCGGTCACGACGCGGCCAGCCCGTCGAGGACGACGGACAACCCGTCGCGGAGCAGCGCGTCGTCGATCGACAGCGGCGGCAGGAACCGGACGACGTTGCCGTAGGTGCCGGCGGTGAGCGCGATGACGCCGTGCTCGAACGCTGACCGGACCACCCGCCCCGTGAGCCCGGGGTCCGGGTCACCGGTCGCCGGGTCGACGAGTTCCATCGCGACCATCGCACCGCGACCGCGGACGTCACCGATGCGCGGGTCGCGGGCCTTGGCGGCCCGGAGCGTGTCGAGCAGGATGTCCCCGATCGCCGTCGCACGCTCGATCAGCCCGTCGTGCTCGAAGGCGTCGATCGCGGCGAGCGCTGCGGCGCAGGCGATCGGGTTGCCGCCGTAGGTGCCGCCGAGCCCGCCGACGTGCGCGGAGTCCATGATCTCCGCGCGGCCGGTCACGGCGGACAGCGGCAGCCCGCCCGCCATCCCCTTCGCGGTCGTGACGACGTCGGGGACGATCCCCTCGTGCTCGCTGGCGAACATGGCCCCGGTGCGGGCGAAGCCGGTCTGCACCTCGTCGGCGATGAACACGACACCGTTCGCGGTGGTCCACTCGGACAGCGCGCCGAGGAACCCCGGTGCCGGCACGACGAAGCCGCCCTCGCCCTGGATCGGCTCGATGAGCACCGCTGCGGTGTTCGTGGCGCCGACCTGCTTCTCGATCTGGCTGATCGCGCGCTTGGCCGCCTCGGGGCCGGTGAGCCCGTCGTGCAAGGGGTAGGACATCGGGACGCGGTACACCTCTGGTGCGAAGGGACCGAAGCCGTCCTTGTAGGGCTGGTTCTTCGCGGTGAGCGCCATCGTGAGGTTCGTGCGGCCGTGGTACGCGTGGTCGAACACCACGACGGCCTGCCGACCGGTGTGCTTGCGGGCGATCTTCACGGCGTTCTCGACCGCCTCGGCGCCCGAGTTGAACAGGGCCGTGCGCTTCTCGTGGTCGCCGGGGGTCAGCCGGTTGAGCGCCTCGGCGACGGCCACGTAGCCGTCGTACGCGGCGATCGTGAAGCACGTGTGCGTGAAGGCCTGGACCTGCTCGGTGACGGCTGCGACCACGCCGGGGTGCGCGTTGCCGACGCTCGTCACCGCGATGCCGGAGCCGAGGTCGACGAAGGAGTTGTCGTCCGCGTCCACCACGACCCCGCCGCCGGCCGCGACGACGGCGATCGGCACGGCGACGCCGACCCCGGCCGCGACGGCACCGGCCTTCCGCGCCATGAGCTCGCGCGATCGCGGACCGGGGACGGCCGTGACGAGCCGTCGTTCCTGGGGCAGCGAGGGGCCGCCGGTGGGCGCACTGATCGAGGGTGCTGCGGTGGAGGACATGCGGCGATGGTAGGAGCCGCGACCAGCCCGGCCCACTGTCCGCCGTGTACACCGAACCGGGCGCTGGTCGCCTCGGCGGATAGGGTGCGGTCATGCCCGCGACGCTGCGATCCCTCCTGCACCGTGCCGATCTGCGTCTGCGTCAGCTGACCGGGTCGGACGCGGACGCCCTCGATGCCCCGCTCTCCTGGCTGCACAGTTCGGACCTCGAGGACCCGACGCGGTTCCTCGCCGCCGGACAGGGGCTCCTCACCACCGGCACCCAGTTCGGGACCGAGGCCGTGGTCCCCGACGAGGTCGCCGACGCCTACGTCCGGCGCCTGGTGGACCGCGGCGTCGTCGCGCTCGGGTTCGGCACCGAGGTCGTGCGGGCCGGCACACCCGACGCGCTCGTCACGGCGTGCGAGCGCCACGGGCTCCCGCTGTTCGAGGTGCCGTACGAGACTTCGTTCATCGCGGTCGCGCAGGCGAACGCCGACGCCGTCGCCCGGGACGCGAACGCCCGGAACGCCTGGGCCCTCGCCGCGCAGCGCGCCATCTCGCTCGCCGCGATGCGTCCGGACGGACTCGGAGCGACCATCGCCGAGCTGTCCCGGCAGCTCGACGGGTGGGTCGGCCTGTTCGACGTCTCCGGTCGCCTCGACCGCGGACACCCGACGGACGGCGTCCCGGCGGCCGACCTCGAGCTCCTGCGCGACGAGGCGCTCCGCCTGCTGCGGGCCGGAGCTCGGGCGAGCCTGCCGGTCACGACCGACCACCACACCGGCTTCACGCTGCAGACGCTCGGCAGCGGCGGACACCTCAGCGGCGTGCTCGCGATCGCGAACGGCGGGGCGCTCGACCGTGCCGGCCGCGAGGTCGTCACCGCCGTCATCGCCCTCGCCGGCCTCGCCCTGCAGCAGAACCGCGAGCTGGCCAGGGCCCGAGGACTCCTCCGCACCGGGCTGCTCACGATGCTGTCGGTGGGCGACCCCGAGGTCGTGCAGTCCACGTCGCGCGAGGTCTGGGGGCCGCTGCCCGCCGAACCCGTCCGGATCGCGGCGCTCGACGTCGACGACCAGGACCTCGACACCGTCGTCGACCTGCTCGAGCTCTGGGTGCAGGACCGACCCGGGCAGCTCTTCTTCGCCGTCGACGACGCCCTCTTCCTCTGCGTGAACGCCGACGACACCGGGATCGTCGACGACCTCGTCGGCCGTTTCGACCTGCGCGCCGGACTGTCCGACGGTGCCGCGTACCGGTCGTTCGGCCGCGCCCGCACCGAGGCCGTGCAGGCACTCGACCGCCGACGCGAGGGACGCCCGGGAACCACCGAGTTCGGCGACCTGGCCCGCGAGGGCGTCCTCGCACACCTCGCCCACGTCGACGTGGACGCCGGAGCGGTCGCACGCGCCGTCCTCGCTCCCCTGCGCGATCACGACCGCGCCGCCGGCACCGAGCTCACCAAGACCGTCCGCACCTGGCTCGAGGAGAACTGCGAGTACGACCGCGCCGCGCAGACCCTCGGCGTCCACCGGCACACCGCCCGGGCCCGCGTGGAGCACGCCGGACGACTGCTCGACCGTGACCTCTCCGCCTTCGCCACCCGTGCCGACCTCTGGGCCGCCTTCGTCGTCGAGGGCGTGTGAGGCGCGGATACGGTGGGACGATGCCGACGACACCGGCCCGCCGGCGCCTGAGCCCGGCCGAGCGTGAGGCCCAGATCACCGCCGCCGCGATCGACGTCGCCCGCGCCGAGGGCCTCGCCGGCGTCACGTTGCGCGGGGTCGCGGCGTCGATCGGCGTCGCTCCGTCACTCGTCGCGCACTACCGGCCGAACATGGAAGACCTGGTGGGCGAGACCTTCCGCACCGTGGCGAGCACCGAGGTCGCCGAGGTCCGCGGGATCGTCGGCGGGGCGAACGACGGCGGGGTGCACGACGGCGGACCGGTCGGACGACTCCGCACCCTGCTCGCCTGCATCGCCGACCCCGCCCGGGACGACGTCGCGACACTGTGGGCCGATGCGTGGAGCATCGGCCGGTCGAACGCGGCACTGGCGGCGGCCGCTCGGGACGTCATGGACGAGTGGCAGCTCCTCGCGACCTCGGTCGTCTCCGAGGGGGTCCGCGACGGCGTGCTGCGCACCGACGACCCGGATGCCGTCGGTCGACTGCTCTTCGCCCTCGTCGACGCCACGAACGGGTACGCCCTCGTCGACTACCTCGATCGTCCGACCCGCGAGGGCCTCGTCCGCTCGACGATCGCCCGGGCCGTCGGCCTCGACGCGTCCGCCCTCGATCCGTCCTGATCCTTGGCCGGACCTCCCCCTTGTTGAAGTTTACGAGCTAACCTTCAACAAGGAATGCGGCGATGAAGGGTTCACGAGCATGGCAGGGACGGAACTGTCCTGGGACGAGCGCATGCTCCCGCGTCCGGACGACTGGGACCTCGTGTCCCGGCGCGAAGCGGACCTGCGAGCCCGCCCCTACCGGGCCGCTGTTCCGGCTCGCATCGCCGAGTCGGTGTTCTCCCTCCCACCGGCGACCCTGGCCGAGGCGGACGACGCCGCTCGTGCCATCACGCGGTTCGACGCCGAGTACGAGGCCTTCCCTGCGCCGTTCTCGGGCGTGCTCCTCCGCAGCGAATCCGCGTCGAGTTCCGAGATCGAGCACCTGACTGCCGGCGCGCGCGCGATCTCGGAAGCCGAGATCGACGAGCGGATCACGGGGAACGCCCCGCAGATCGTCCGGAACGTCCGGGCGATGGAAGCTGCGATCGCACTCGCGGACGACATCGGGGACGAGACGATCATCGCGATGCACCGCGAGCTGCTCGACGATGTGACGCCCGACCTCGTCGGGCGGTACCGCAACGAGCAGGTCTGGATCGGCGGAGCACTCCCGCACCTCGCGGTGTTCGTTCCACCCCACCAGGACCGCGTCGCCACAGCGATGGACGATCTCTTCGCGTTCACCAGACGCACGGACCTGCCTCTGCTCGTCCAGGCGGCGATCGCACACGCGCAGTTCGAGACGATCCACCCGTTCCCCGACGGCAACGGACGGACCGGGCGAGCCCTCGTGCAGGCGATCCTCCGGCGCGGCGGGTTGCTCCGGCACCTCACCATCCCCGTCAGCAGCGGGATCCTGACGGACCTCGACGCGTACTTCGACGGCCTCGGCGCGTACCGTCGCGGAGACCCCTCGGCGATCGTCGACGTGTTCTCGGCCGCTTCCATCGCCGGGCTCCGCAATGCCGAGCACCTCGCACGCGACATCCGTGCGCTGGGCGACGCCTGGGAGGGACGACTCCGGGGCCTGCGCTCCGACGCGACCGCGCGGAAGATCGTCGAACTGTCCGTGGAACACCCGGTGCTCAACGCCCGGCTGGCCGCGGAGCGCACGGGCGCGAGTGCACCCGCCATCGGGAACGCCTTCGAGCAGCTCGTCGAACGTGGCGTCCTCCGCTCCGGGAACTCGAAACGCCGGAACCGCATCTGGGTGAACCTCGAGGTCATCGACGCACTCGACGCGTTCGCCGCACGCAGTGGCCGCCGTCAGGCACCGCAGTTCTGAGCCCTTCCCCCGCCCTGCCCCGCGCGCGCGTTCGTCGGGCGTGGCGATGCCGGAAGAACCGACCACGGAGTTGCCGACACCGGCGTGTCGGGGGCGAGCCGCGCCTCCAGGCCGGATCTGGACGCGAACCGGTCCCGACTCCGCACAGCCTGCCGAACCAGCCCCCGGAAACACGGAAGGCCCCCGGATCTCTCCGGGGGCCTTCCGTGTTTCTGCCTGGTGCGCGAGGGGGGACTTGAACCCCCACGCCGTTTCCAGCACACGGACCTGAACCGTGCGCGTCTACCAATTCCGCCACTCGCGCCAGCCCCGAAACACTACCACGCACAGACTGCCTCAGGTGCCAACCACTACCATGCAGTGGTTGACGACCGACGACACTGGAGACGCATGGGCCTGCTGGACAACTTCGAGCGAGGGTTGGAACGCGCCGTGAACGGCGCGTTCGCGAAGACCTTCCGCTCCGGTGTGCAGCCGGTCGAGATCTCGAGCGCCCTGCGCCGCGAGCTCGACACGAAGGCCGCCGTGGTGTCGCGCGAGCGGATCCTGGTGCCGAACGAGTTCACCGTCCGTCTGGCGCCGCCGGACTTCACGCGGATGAACGACGTCGGTCGACCGCTGATCGACGAACTCACCCAGATGGCCCACCAGCACGCCGTCGCGCAGAACTACTCGTTCTCCGGTCCGGTCACGATCCGGCTGCAACAGGACGGCACGTTGTCCACCGGCATCCTGCAGATCGACTCGACGACGGTGCAGCGGGACGTCGCGTGGATCGCCGTCCTCGACATCGGGTCGCAGCGACACCGCCTGCAGCGGGGACGCACGGTCATCGGTCGTGGCAGCGACGCGGACATCACCATCGCGGACACCGGGACGAGCCGGAAGCACGTCGAGGTCCTGTGGGACGGCAAGCACGCCCAGGCCACCGATCTGGGCTCGACGAACGGCTCGAAGCTGAACGGCGCGCACTTCCAGCAGGCGATCGTGGAGCCGGACTCCACCATCGAGATCGGTCGTACCCGTATGGTGTTCCGGGTGATCCCCGAGAACGACGGAGGTGCTCGATGACAACAGGGCTGACCCTGCTCGTCCTGCGCTTCGCGTTCCTCGCGGTGCTCTGGCTGTTCGTCTTCGTGATCGTCTTCGCGCTGCGCAGCGACCTCTTCGGTCAGCGCGTGCGGACGATCCCCACCGATCCGAAGGCCGCCCCGTCGGGGCCGACCACCCCGACGATCCCCGCAGCAGCGCCCTCCGGCCCGGCATCGAACGGTGCGTTCACGGACCTCATCGGACAGCCTGGAGGCACGCAGCAGTCCGCCTCGCCGGCTGCGGTCCGCCTCGTCATCACCGAGGGCGCGCGCGAGGGCATGGAGATGCCGCTCGGCGGCGGACCGATCACGATCGGCCGCTCCAGCGAGTCCAACGTCGTCATCCGCGACGACTACACCTCGACCAACCACGCCCGGCTCGACCTCCGCGCCGAGGGCTGGCTCCTCACCGACCTCGAGTCCACGAACGGCACCTTCGTCAACGGTCAGAAGGTGAGCGCTCCCCTGATCGTGGCGGAGCGCACGCCGATCACGATCGGGACGACGACGTTCGAGCTGCGGCGGTAACCCGGCATGACCGCTCGCACGCTGAGCGCCGCTGTGTCCCACGTGGGACGCATCCGCGCGAACAACCAGGACTCCGGCTACGCCGGGGCGCACCTGTTCGCGGTCGCGGACGGCATGGGCGGGCACGCCGGCGGCGACGTCGCCTCGGCGATCGCGATCCGACGCATCAGGGAGGTCGACCGCGAGTTCCCGTCGGCCCACGACGCCGAGTTCGCGCTGCAGTCGGCATTGATCGCGGCGAACCAGCTCATCACCGAGACGGTCTTCGAGCACCAGGAACTCACCGGCATGGGCACCACGGTGTCCGCGATGATCCGGGTCGGCGAGCAGATCGCGATCGCCCACATCGGCGACTCCCGGATCTACCGGTACCGCGACGGCGAACTGCAGCAGATCACCTCGGACCACACGTTCGTCCAGCGCCTCGTGGACAGCGGCCGGATCACGCCGGAGGAAGCCGCCGTGCACCCCCGCCGGTCCGTGCTCATGCGCGTGCTCGGTGACGTCGACGCCGCGCCCGAGGTCGACACCGCGGTGATGGACATCCAGGCCGGCGACCGCTGGCTGCTCTGCTCCGACGGGTTGTCGTCGTACCTCGCCGAGGAACGCATCCGGCACGCCCTCGCGTCCACGATGGACGCGAACCAGGTCACGCAGCGCCTGGTGAAGGAGACGCTCGACCACGGCGCCCCCGACAACGTGACCGTCGTGGTGATGGACGTCACCGCGACCGAGGTGGACGACGACGACGACGCCGCGACCACCGTCGGTTCCGCTGCGGCACCGCTCACCTTCGAGGCGTCGACCGGCCGGAAGCCGATCCGCCTCCCCACGATCCTGCTGCACCCGCTCAAGGTGACCACCGCCCCGGAGGACTCGCACTTCGAGCCCGAGTCGGACCAGTTCTTCGCCGAGCTCATCGCCGAGGACCGCCGTCGCCGCATCCGTCGTCGCATCTCGTGGACCATCGCGCTCGTGGTGGCGATCGCCGCACTCGTCGGTGCCGTGTTCCTCGGGTGGCGGATCATCCAGGACCACTACTACGTCGGCACCGACAGCGGCACGGTCGCGATCTACAAGGGTGTGCAGCAGTCGATCGGGCCGTTGGCGCTCTCCGACGTGTACGAGGACACCGACATCACCGTGTCGTCGCTGCCGGACTACACCCGCGAGAACGTCCGCTCGACGATCAACGCGCAGTCGCTCGACGACGCCCGTGACATCGTCGACCGGTTGCGGAAAGCCGCCGAGACGGGCCAGGACCAGGCCGGAACCGGCGGTGACGGGGGCTCCACGACTTCACCGTCGCCCTCGCCGTCCTCGACCAGGTCGTCCTCGCCGACGCCGACCCCGACCAGGGGTTCGCGATGACGAACGCCACCGCCCAGTCCTTCACGCAGGCGATCACGATCAAGCTCCGTGAACCGGCACGCGCTCGGAACCTCGAGCTCGTGCTGCTCGTCATCGCCTGCGGCATCTGCGCGGGTGCGATGGTGCTCGTGCAGCTCGGCACCAAGGGCCGCCTGTTCGACACGTCCGTGCTGTGGGTCGGCGGGGGCATCCTCGGCCTCGCGCTCGTCATGCACGTGGTGCTGCGGGTCGTCGCGAAGAACGCCGACCCGTTCATCCTGCCGGTCGCCCTGGTGCTCAACGGCATCGGGATCGCCGAGATCTACCGCATCGACATCCACAACGGCCTGACCGGGTGGGACGCGATCGGCGTCAAGCAGATCGTCTGGACGATGCTCGCGATGGTGCTGGCGATCGCCACGCTGCTGCTCGTCCGGAACCACCGGTTCCTGCAGCGCTACCGCTACATCTTCATGTTCCTGACGATCGCGCTGCTGCTGCTGCCGATGCTCCCGGGCATCGGGTACGCGCCGGGCGGGGCTCGGGTCTGGATCCGCGTCGGGCCGTTCTCGTTCCAGCCGGGCGAGCTCGCCAAGATCACCATGGCGCTGTTCTTCGCCGGGTACCTGGTCACCGCGCGCGACTCGCTGTCGATCGTCGGCAAGAAGTTCCTCGGCATGACGTTCCCGCGAGCGCGTGACCTCGGTCCGATCCTGGTGATGTGGGGCGCGGCGATGGCCGTCCTCGTGTTCCAGCGCGACCTCGGCACCGCGCTGCTGTACTTCGGCCTGTTCCTCGTGATGATCTACGTCGCGACCGCACGGATCAGCTGGGTGGCCATCGGGCTCGTGCTGTTCGTCGGTGGTGCGCTCGTCGCCCAGAGCGTCCTCGAGTACGTGCACGGCCGCTTCGAGCAGTGGCTCGACCCGTTCAACCAAGAGGTCTTCAGCCGCGACACCCAGGCGAGCTACCAGCTCGTGCAGGGGCTCTTCGGCTTCGCGAACGGCGGGATCACCGGCACCGGACTCGGCCAGGGCCGGCCGTACATCACCCCCGTCGCCAACGCGGACTACATCGTCGCGTCGCTGGGCGAGGAGCTCGGCCTGATCGGCGTCTTCGCGATCCTGGCGCTCTTCATCGTGCTGGCCTCCCGCGGCATCCGCGTCGGGTTCATGGCGCAGGACGACTTCGGCAAGCTCCTCGGCGTCGGCTTCGGCTTCGTCATCGCGCTGCAGGTCTTCGTCGTCGTCGGCGGCATCACCCGGGTGATCCCGGTGACCGGCTTGACGACGCCGTTCATGGCTGCGGGTGGTTCCTCGCTCATCGCCAACTGGATCATCGCGGCGATGCTGCTGCGACTCACCGATTCCATCCCCGCCGAACAACGCGTCCAGCAGGGCGCGCTCTCCGCCGCGAGCGGGCGGTCCGCGCGCGCGACCAGGAAGGAGCGTCGTCGATGAACCGACAGCTCCGCGGTGTCTCGACCGTCATCGTGCTCATGTTCGTCGCACTCTTCGTGTCGACGACGTCCATCCAGTTCTTCTCGGCCGACCAGCTGCGCGCCGACTCGCGGAACTCGCGAACCATCCTCGCCAGTTACTCGACCAAGCGCGGTGCGATCCTCGTCGACGGCAGCCCGATCGCCGAGTCGACCCCGGTGGACGACCAGTACCAGTACCAGCGCAAGTACACGAACGGTGACCTCTACTCCGCCGTGACCGGGTACTTCACGATCGGGCAGGGCAACACCGGCATCGAGAGCGCCGAGAACACCGTGCTCTCCGGCAACTCGGACGCGTCGTTCTTCCAGAACCTCAACTCGATCCTCACCGGCCAGGACGTCCAGGGCGACAACGTCAACCTGACGATCGACCCCGACGTCCAGCAGGCCGCCTACGACGCGCTCGGCTCGAACAGCGGCGCCGTGGTCGCCATCCAGCCGAAGACCGGCAAGATCCTCGCGATGGTGTCGAAGCCGAGCTACGACCCGAACTCGCTGACGTCGCACGACACCGCAGCGGTCAAGGAGCAGTACGACGCGCTCATCGCCTCGTCGTCGTCCCCGTTGAAGAACCGGGCCATCGGCGGCGACCTGTACACGCCCGGATCGGTGTTCAAGCTCGTCGTCGCCTCGGCCGCGCTCGAGGGCGGCAAGTACAACCTCGACTCGACGTTCCCGAACCCGTCCCGCCTGCAGCTCCCCGGCACGAGCACGTACATCAACAACGCCGAGGGCGGCACGTGCGGTGGCGGCGACAAGGTGAAGCTCCGCACGGCGATCCAGTACTCGTGCAACATCCCGTTCGCGGAACTCGGACAGAAGCTCGGCTACGACGCGATCAAGAGCATGGCCGACAAGTACGGCTTCGGCGACGCGATCGAGGTCCCGATGGCCGCCACCGCCAGCCAGTACCCCGAGGTCGACTCGACCGCGCAGCTCATGCTCAGCGCGTTCGGGCAGGCCAGCGTCCGGGTGTCCCCGCTGCAGATCGCCATGGTGTCCGCCGGGATCGCGAACGGCGGCAAGGTCATGCAGCCCTCGCTCGTCGACTCGATCACCACGAGCGACCTGAAGACGGTCGAGTCCTTCTCCCCGAAGCAGTACAGTGATCCGCTGTCGTCCTCCGAGTCCGCTGACCTCACCGAGGCCATGCAGAGCGTCGTCAGCTCCGGGACCGGAACCAATGCCAAGATCGACGGTGTCGACGTCGCAGGGAAGACGGGCACGGCCGAAGGCGGAACGGGCGATCCCTACACACTCTGGTTCACCGGGTTCGCACCCGCGAAGGACCCTGAGGTCGCCGTGGCGGTCGTCGTCGGCGACGGCGGCGGACTCGGCCAGTCGGGAGTCGGCAACACGGTCGCGGCCCCGGTCGCGAAGAAAGTCATGGAGGCGGTGCTGAACAAATGAGACCCACCAGCGGACTCACCTTCGGTGGGCGGTACCAGCTCTCCTCCCGAGTCGCCATCGGCGGCATGGGAGAGGTGTGGCAGGCGACCGACCTCGTCATCGGGCGCACCGTCGCACTCAAGATCCTCAAGGACGAGTACCTCGGTGACCCCGGGTTCCTCGAGCGCTTCCGCGCCGAGGCCCGGCACGCCGCACTCGTCAACCACGAGGGCATCGCCAACGTCTTCGACTACGGCGAGGAGGACGGCAGCGCCTACCTCGTGATGGAGCTCGTCCCCGGCGAAGCGCTCTCGACCATGATCGAGCGCGAGCACACCCTGCCGGTCGACAAGGTCCTCGACATCGTCGCGCAGACCGCGAACGCCCTGCAGGCCGCACACGCGGTCGGCCTGGTGCACCGCGACATCAAGCCCGGCAACCTGCTCATCACGCCGGACGGTCGGGTCAAGATCACCGACTTCGGCATCGCGCGCATCGCCGACCAGGTCCCGCTCACCGCGACCGGCCAGGTCATGGGCACCGTGCAGTACCTCTCGCCGGAGCAGGCGAGCGGGCACCCGGCGTCGCCGTCGACCGACATCTACTCGCTCGGCATCGTCGCGTACGAGTGCCTCGCGGGCCGTCGCCCCTTCACGGGCGAGTCGCAGGTCGCGATCGCGATGGCGCACATCAACGAGCAGCCGCCGCCGCTGCCCGGGGACATCCCCGAGCCCGTCGCGGCCCTCGTGATCTCCTGCATCGCGAAGAAGCCCGCCGATCGGCCGGCCACCGCCGCCAACCTCGCCCGGGCCGCACAGGCGCTCCGTCGCGGGGACGTCGCCGCTGCGACCGTCGCGGTGCCGGCGCTCGCCCAGGGCGGCACCGTCGCGTTCAACCCGCCGCCGGGTCAGGGGAACGACGCCGCCACGGCACTCATCGGCACGCAGGCCGGCGCGACCGTGGGCGGACCGGGGGCACCTCGTTCGCCCGCCACCGACGAGGCCGAAGAGCCGAAGAAGAAGAAGCGCGCCTGGATCTGGTGGGTCGTGGGCATCGTCGTGGTGCTCGCGATCGCCGGAGTCGTCGGGGCGTTCGCCCTGACCGGCTCGGACAACGATCCCGACCCCACGCCGTCCACGTCGAGCACACCGAAGCCGACCCGCACGGAGACCCCGACGCCCACCCAGACACCGACCGAGACCCGCGTGACGGTGTCCTCGTCGGACTACCAGGGCCAGGACGCCGAGACGGTCGCGAACCAGCTCCGCGGCCAGGGTCTGCAGGCGACGGTCGAGGCCGGTGACAACGCCACGTCGGCCGACCAGGTCGGCACCGTGCAGTCGCTCAGCCCGGAAGGCAGCCTGTCCCCGGGCACGCTGGTCACCATCCGCGCCTACGGCGAAGTCCTGAAGGCGGACACCCCGGAGCGTGCGACCGGTGGCACCGTGAGCTCGTCCGGCCGTGTGACCTACAGCTGGCCGTCCTACGGCAGCTGCCCGGCCGGGTACTCCGACGTGACGTACACGTACACGATCGACAACGGCACGGTCGTGTCCAACGGCACGAGCTCCGGCTCGACCTCGGGCACCGCGGTGACCGTCGCGGCCGCGCAGTCCGGCACCGTGACCCTGTCCTACAAGGTGACCTGCAAGTCGCCGCAGTCCGGCACCACCGTGGTGTCCGACTCCTCGCCGGGTGCACAGGTCGAGTGGACCGAGCCCACCGACGAGGAGACGACGGACCCGAGCGACGGGATCAACCCCACCGAGACGCCGATGGACTGACCCCCGGACGGGGGCTGTCGACACCGTTCGGTAACGGTTCGCTCGACGGGTCGGTGACCAGCGTCTCACCAGGTGCGGCTGCCGTACACTAGCCCGGACCGACAGACGGAGGAGTACGTGCCAGAAGGTGTGACCGCGGGGATCACGCTCCTCGCCAACCGCTACGAGATCGGTGACGTCATCGGTCGGGGCGGCATGGCCACGGTGCACCTGGGCAACGACACCCGCCTCGGTCGCAAGGTCGCGGTGAAGCTGCTCAAGCCGAGCCTCGCCAACGACCCGGCGTTCCGCACCCGGTTCCGGCAGGAAGCCCAGGCCGCGGCGCGCATGGCGCACCCGACGGTCGTCCGCGTCTACGACGCCGGCGAAGAGACGGTGACGGAGAACTCCGGCGCCGAGGTGCAGGTCCCCTTCATCGTCATGGAGTACGTCGAGGGCCGCCCGCTCTCCGACATCATCGCCGAGGGCGCCGTCGCCCCGGACGAAGCAGTCCGCATCACCGAGGGCATCCTCACCGCGCTCGAGTACTCGCACCGTGCCGGCGTCGTGCACCGCGACATCAAGCCCGCGAACGTCATGGTCACGCACACCGGCCAGGTGAAGGTCATGGACTTCGGCATCGCCCGAGCCATCACCGACACGTCGGCGACGGTGGCGCAGACGACGTCCATCCTCGGCACGGCGTCGTACTTCTCCCCGGAGCAGGCCCGCGGCGAGACCGTGGACGCCCGCACCGACCTCTACTCCACCGGCGTGGTGCTGTTCGAGCTCCTCACCGGCCGTGCGCCGTTCCTCGGGGACACCCCGGTCGCCGTCGCGTACCAGCACGTCAGCGAGCAGCCCGTCGCGCCGTCGTCGATCTCCCCCGAGGTCTCGCCGGCGCTCGACGCGGTGACCCTGCACGCCCTCGTGAAGGACCGGACGCGCCGCTTCCAGAACGCCGCCGAGTTCCGGACCGACCTGCAGCAGGCGGCCGCCGGTCACATCCCGACGTCCAGCCGGAAGCTCCAGCAGCACGCGGCGAACGATGCCTCCACCGTGCTGTTCGGTGTCGACCCGCGCACCACCACGAACTCCGCCGCAGCGTTCCGCGAGCTCGACGACGACACTGCCGAGCACCGACCGCAGCGCACGCAGAACCGTCCGCCGGTCGCGTGGATCTGGGTCGGCATCCTGCTCACCGTCGCGGTCATCGTCGGCGTCGTGTTCTTCGTCGCCAACCTGCAGCCGGGCAAGCCGCCGGTGTCGTCATCGGTGAGCGTGCCGAACGTCGTCGGCTCGACCTACAGTGCAGCGGCGACCGCCCTCGACAAGAAGGACCTCACGGCCGTCAAGGTCGAGGAGAACTCCGACGACGTCGACAAGGGCCGGGTGATCCGCACCGAGCCCGGCTCCGGCACGAACGTCGGGCGCAACCAGAACGTGAACGTCGTCGTGTCCATCGGGCCCGAGCGCGTCCCCGTCCCGGACCTCGCCGGACAGTCCCAGGCCGCCGCTCAGCAGGCACTCGCGGCCGCCGGCTTCGAGGTCGGCGCGATCACCTCCGACTACTCGCCGGACGTCCCCGAGGGCACGGTCATGGCCTCCGACCCCGAGGCCGCGTCGCTGCACACCAAGGGCATCGTGATCAACCTCACGGTGTCGAACGGCAAGGTGCAGCTGCCCGACGTCACCCAGCAGCAGTTCTCCGACGCCAAGGCGTCGCTCGAGCAGCTCGGCCTCACGGTCACCCCGGCGCCCTCGTACTCGTGCACCGGTGGCATCGTCACGCAGCAGGACACCCCGGCCGGCGACGTCACCCAGGGCAGCTCGGTCGCGCTCACCTACTGCGCGGCGTCGAGCGAACCGACCCGTGCACCGACGTCGAGCTCCAACTCGGACGACGGTGACGACGGCGGCAACAACAACGACGACGGCGGGAACCGCGGCGGTCGCTGACCGACCAGGTCAGACGCTCGGCGACGCCACGCGCGGTGGCGTCCGCGCGACGACGTCACGCGCGGTGGCGTCCGCGCGGTGGCGTCCGCACGGTGGCGTCCGCACGGTGGCGTCCGCACGGTGGCGTCCGCACGGTGGCGTCCGCGCGACGACGCCAGGCGCGACGACGTCAGGCGCGGTGCGTCGCGATCCGGGGACCCAGGCCGTCGGCACGCTCGGCCGCACCGGAGAGCCCCGTCGTCTCGAGCCAGTTGCCGACCATGCGGTAGCCGCCCTCGGTCAAGACCGATTCCGGGTGGAACTGCACGCCGTACACGGGGTGGTCGCGGTGCTGGACACCCATGATGACGCCACCGCCCGTCCGCGCCGTCACGGTGAGTTCGTCGGGGACGGTGCCGTCCACGATCGCGAGCGAGTGGTACCGCGTCGCGGTGAAGGGGTGCGGGACGCCAGCGAACAGCACACTGTCGTCGTGGTCGACCTGCGAGGTCTTGCCGTGCATGAGTTCCTCGGCGTGGGTGACCGTCGCACCGAGGGCCTCGGCGATGGCCTGGTGTCCGAGGCAGACGCCGAGCAGGGGGACCCCGGCGGCGATGGCCGCGCGGACCGTGGGCACCGAGACGCCGGCGTCGGCCGGGGTGCCCGGGCCGGGAGAGAGCAGCACACCGTCGTACTCGGCGATGCGATCCGCGATCTCGGACTCCGGGAAGGCGTCGTTGCGGACGACGTCCGTCTCGGCCCCGAGCTGCTGGACGTAGCCGTTCAGCGTGTAGACGAAGCTGTCGTAGTTGTCGACGACGAGGATCCTGGTCATGGTCGGTTCACCGTACTCGTGGGGGATGTGTGCGGGTGTCCGTGGCCCGATCCACACGCGCTGTCACGGTAGGATACCGGCCATGGCCAAGGACAAGGACCGCACCAAGCCCGCCCGGAGGACCCGAGCCGACTCGGTCGACACCGCGGGGGACAGCCCCAATCCGGTGTGGTTCAAGCCGGTCATGTTCGGCTTCATGATCATCGGTCTCGCATGGGTGATCGTCTTCTACATCTCGAACGCCACGTTGCCGGTTCCGAGCCTCGGCTCGTGGAACATCCTGATCGGCTTCGGCATCATGTTCGTCGGCTTCCTGATGACCACCCGGTGGCGCTGATCCCCAGCCTCGAGACTTCCCGACGCCCGTCGCACCGCAAGGTGCGGCGGGCGTTGTCGTTCTCCACAGGCCTCCTGGGCGTAGGTGCCGGGATCCTCCACGATCCGGGCGGTTGTCCACACTTCTCCACACTCTCCACATCGCCGTCCACACCCCGCCCCCCGAGTTATCCACAGCTGAATCCACAATGGGGATAATCACACCCGTGTAACTCACCGCTTTGTCCACAGCTGTGGACAACTCGGCGGCGTCCTTGTGGAAAGGCCCGGCTGGCGGTTGCGGCGCGCAGTCATCGGACCAGACGGCGGACGGGAGGCCCGTGGCGGGCTGGCACCGTGCCTCCCGTCCGCCTGTTGGTCGCGAGGGCGACAGATGCCCGGAGCGTCGCGCAGTCTCATCCGCCAGCGCGACAGTTCCCCGCGGAAGTTCGGCGGCAGAGTGTCGCCTCCCGCGAGAGCGCGACATGCGAGCCACGGACGCGCGACGGACTGCGACCGCGCCGCTGGACCGCGGGAACGACGAACGCCCCGCCGCAGCAGCGACGGGGCGTTCGGTGACGCGGATCTGTGGAACTAGCCGATCGTGACGGCGTACCCGACCCCGGTCAGGGCGATGCCGACGACCGCGGCCGCGACCAGTAGTGCGATCTGCAGGGGCCGCTGGCGGATGTTGCGGGTCCGCGCGAACACGAAGCCCACGAGGAAACCACCGATGATCCCACCGACGTGCGCCTGCCAGGAGATGTTCGTCCCCGGCAGGAACCCGATCACCAGGTTCAGTCCGATGATCACGAGCAGCTGCACCGCGTTGTTGCCGAGGCTGCGCTGCAGGACGAAGAACGCCGCGAAGAGCCCGAAGATCGCCCCGGAGGCGCCGACCACCCAGGTACCGGGAGCCAGGAACGTCACGAGCATCGACCCGAAGATCCCGGTGATGAAGTACAGCGCCAGGAACCGCCAGGCTCCGAGCATGTTCTCGAGCATCCGACCGAAGATCCACAGCGCCCACATGTTGAACAGGATGTGGAAGATCCCCGAGTGCACGAAGAGCGCGGTCACCGCACGCCACGGCTGCGTCGGCAGCAGCAGCGAGTTGTACGCGAGCAGCCGCGTGAAGAAGCCACCGGTGACCTGGTCGAGCAGCCAGATGGCCACGGTGATCGCCACGATGACGACGGTCGCCTTCTGGTCGAGCATGGCGAAGCGGCGCCGGGCGACCGTCAGCCCACTGGGGGCTCCGGACGCCCGGCGGTTCGCCTGGAACTGTGCGCGCTGTTCACGCACGCACTCTGGGCAGTGCACCCCGACCGCTGCCGGCGTCTGGCACTCCGGGCAGATGGTCCGCCCGCAGCGCTGGCAGAGGACGAAGCTCTGCCGGTCCGGATGCCGGTAACAGGTGTTGTTCGGGTTGTACGCCTGGTCGGTCACGTGAGGATCAGACGCCTTCGACGTCGATGCTCTGGATGACCACGTCCTCGACGGGCTTGTCACGGCCGTCGGTGGCGACACCCTCGATGGCGTCGACGACGGCGCGCGACTCGTCGTCGGCGACCTCACCGAAGATCGTGTGCTTGCCCTGCAGCCACGGCGTCGCCACCGTGGTGATGAAGAACTGCGAGCCGTTGGTGCCGCGGCCACCCTGGATGCCGGCGTTGGCCATCGCGAAGATGTACGGGTTCTGGAAGGTGAGCTCGGGCGAGATCTCGTCGTCGAAGCGGTAGCCGGGGCCGCCGATGCCCTGGCCGAGCGGGTCGCCGCCCTGGATCATGAAGTCCTTGATGATGCGGTGGAAGACCACACCGTCGTAGAGCTTGTCGGTCGAGACCTTGCCCGTGCCCGGGTGGGTCCATTCCTGCTGGCCCGTGGCGAGGTCGACGAAGTTCTTGACGGTCTTCGGAGCGTGGTTGCCGAACAGGTTGACGCGGATGTCGCCCTTGTTGGTGTGGATCGTTGCGACAGCGGTGTGCAGAGACATGTTCCGATTCTCGCATGTACCGGCTGCGTACGGACCGGACCCACAGGTGAGGCTCCGTGACCTGTCAGGGACTCTGGTGGCAGGATGGGGTCACGCCGATCCGATGGAGGTACCAGATGACGACGATCGAGATCCCGCGCAAGCGTCGGAAGCAGATCAAGAAGCTCAAGGGCCAGACCGCCTCGCTCCTCGGAGAGCAGCGCAAGGTCCTCGAGCACGCGAACGCGATCCTGGCCGAAGCCCGGTCGAACGCAGCCGATGCAGCCCGCAAGGACATCGCCCCCCGCGTGCAGAACGCGATCGACAACGGCATCCGCCCTGCGGTCGCCACCGGGGTGCACGCTGCGACGTCCGCAGCACAGAGCGCTTCGCACAAGTTCCAGTCCGAGGTCATCCCCGGACTGGTGTCGACCGCTGGCTCCGTGCTCAGCGTCACCGACCTCGCGAAGGACCCCCGGGTCAAGAAGATCGTGAAGAACGCCCGCAAGAAGGGCAAGAGCGCCAAGAAGGCTGCGAACAAGTACGTCCCGTCGCAGCAGAAGAAGGGCATCGGCTTCGGCGGTGTCGCACTCATCATCGTCGGCGTGGTCGCCGTCGCTGGTGCTGCGTACGCCGCGTACCAGACGCTCCGCGCCGACGACGACCTGTGGGTCGCCGACGACGCTGACACGGCGGAGAAGCCCGCCGCCTGACCTCCCCGGTTCGTACGAAGGGCCCCGGCATCCCGCCGGGGCCCTTCGTCGTTCCCGGGTCCGGGACCCGTGCACCCGTCCGCCGCGTGCTCTGGACGCACCCGCGTCCCTGCCTGGAGGCTCGCACCGGCCTGGCCCCGCGCCTCCCGTCCGCCACATGGTCGCGCAACGCGCCCCGGGGACGCCGCCGAGAGGTCGCAACCTGTCGCCCAGACGGCGCGCAGACGACGGTTCCAGCCACCTCGATGCCACGCAAGCGGCATGTCGTGACCACTCGACGAGGAGGACTCGGAGTGGCGAACCCGGCCATCGCGACGCGGCGCGTTGCCGAAGGCGCGCAGACAAGCACGACGACCGAGCCGTCGGCGACGCCCGCGCCGCAGTGGCAGTGGCGCGCATGGGCACAGAACGAAGCCCCTGGGTAGACGACGAATTCGTCAACCAGGGGCTTCCGCGAGTGGAGCCTGGGAGAATCGAACTCCCGACATCCTGCTTGCAAAGCAGGCGCTCTACCAACTGAGCTAAGGCCCCGGGTGCCACCGAGATGCTCGGCGACGGGATGGAATTGTCGTGGTGTTCCGAAGAACTGGTGGGGCTACAAGGACTTGAACCTTGGACCTCTTCGTTATCAGCGAAGCGCTCTAACCGCCTGAGCTATAGCCCCTCAGACCGGATGAAAGCCTACCGTACGGATCCCGCAGAACGAAATCGAGTGGTCGGCTCATCCGGCCCGGGTGTGTCAGTTGTTCGTGAAGCCGACGAGCAGGCCGCCGGTGATGCGAACACTGAGGTTGTAGAGCACGCTCACGATGGCGCCGAGCACGGTGCCGACGACCACGTTGAGGATGCCCACGACGATGGAGAACCCGAGCACCTGGCCCAGCGAGAACTGGTCCATGATCGAGTAACTGTTCTGGCCAGTGACGTCCTTCAACAGGGCGTCCACCTGGGTGAACACGCCCGTCTGGTTGAGGATGACCCACACCAGCGCGGTGGCGACCACGATCACGATGGAGCCGGCCAGGGCGATGAGGAAGCTCAGCTTCACCATCGACCAGAAGTCGACGTAGACCAGCCGCAACCGCACCTGGCGGGTGCCGACGGGTCGCTTCGCCTTCTTCTGGAGCTTCTCGGCGACACTACTCATTGCTCGACTGGTCCTCTCCGGCCTCGTCTTCGACGGGCTCGGTTTCGTTGGGATCAGTGGAGTCCGGGGCCGCTTCGGCAGGGCTGACCGTCTCCACCGGGCCCGCGGGCTCGATCTCGGCGTCGTCCTGGTCGTCCAGGTTCCGCTCTGTGTTCCGGGCCACCGCGATGATCCGGTCGTTCTCCGCGAACCTCGCGAAGACGACGCCCATCGTGTCTCGACCCTTGGCAGGGACCTCGGCCACGGCAGACCTTACCACCTTGCCCGATTGCAGCACGACGAGCACCTCGTCGTCCTCACCGACGATGAGAGCACCCACAAGGTCCCCCCGGTCGACGGCCAGTTTGGCCACCTTGATGCCCAGACCACCGCGGCCCTGGACCCGGTACTGGTCGACGGAGGTGCGCTTCGCGTAGCCGCCCTCGGTCATGACCCAGACGTAGCCGTCGTCCGAGACGACCCGTGCGGCGAGCAGTGAGTCGCCTTCGCGGAAGGACATGCCCTTCACACCGGAGGTCGATCGGCCCATCGGCCGCAGAGTGTCGTTCGTCGCGGTGAAGCGGAGCGACATGCCCTGTCGGGACACGAGGAGCAGGTCGTCGTGCTCGTCGACGAGGAGCGCCTGGCGCAGCTTGTCACCGTCGCGCAGGTTGATCGCGATGATGCCGCCGGTGCGGTTCGTGTCGTACTCGGTGAGCGCGGTCTTCTTCACCAGGCCGTGCTCGGTCGCGAGGACGAGGTACTGGGCGACCTCGTAGTCGCGGATGTCGAGCACCTGCTGGATCTGCTCGTCGGGCTGCATCGCCAGCAGGTTCGCGACGTGCTGGCCCTTGGCGTCGCGCCCGGCCTCCTGCAGCTCGTACGCCTTGGCGCGGTAGACCCGGCCCTGGTCGGTGAGGAAGAGGAGCCAGTGGTGCGTCGTCGTGACGAAGAAGTGCTCGACGATGTCGTCGGCGCGGAGCTGGGCGCCACGGACACCACGGCCGCCGCGGTGCTGCGAACGGTACTGGTCGCTGCGCGTGCGCTTGACGTACCCGCCGCGGGTGATGGTGACGACCATCTCCTCTTCGGGGATGAGGTCTTCCATCGACATGTCGCCGTCGTACCCGAGCATGATCTCGGTGCGGCGGTCGTCGCCGAAGCGCTCGACGATCTCCTCGAGCTCGTCGCGGATGATCGAACGCTGGCGGCTCTCCGACCCGAGGATGTCCTGGAAGTCGGCGATCTTGCGCTCGAGTTCTTCCGCCTCGTCGTGGATCTTCTGGCGCTCGAGGGCGGCCAGACGACGGAGCTGCAGTTCGAGGATCGCGCGGGCCTGGATCTCGTCGACGGACAGCAGGTCCATCAGGCCGGTCCGGGCTTCCTCGACGTCGGGCGACCGGCGGATGAGGGCGATGACCTCGTCGAGGGCGTCGAGCGCTGCGAGGTAGCCGCGCAGGATGTGGGCGCGCTTCTCGGCCTCGCGCAGGCGGAACTGGGTACGGCGGACGATGACGTCGACCTGGTGCGCGACCCACGCGGAGATGAAGCCGTCGAGCGGCAGCGTGCGGGGCACACCGTCGACGATCGCGAGCATGTTCGCGCCGAAGTTCTCCTGCAGCTGCGTGTGCTTGTACAGGTTGTTCAGCACGACCTTGGCGACGGCGTCGCGCTTCAGCACGATGACCAGGCGCTGACCCGTCCGACCGGAGGTCTCGTCACGGATGTCCGCGACGCCGGCGAGCTTGCCGTCCTTGACGAGGTCGGCGATCTTGATCGCGAGGTTGTCCGGGTTGACCTGGTACGGCAGCTCGGTGACGACGAGGCAGGTGCGACCCTGGATCTCCTCGACGTTGACGACGGCGCGCATGGTGATCGAGCCGCGGCCGGTGCGGTAGGCGTCCTGGATCCCCTTGGTACCGAGGATCTGTGCACCGGTCGGGAAGTCCGGTCCCTTGATGCGCTGCATGAGCGCGGTGAGGAGTTCCTCGCGGGTGGCCTCGGGGTTGTCGAGGGCCCACTTCGCGCCCTCGGCGACCTCGCGCAGGTTGTGCGGCGGGATGTTCGTCGCCATGCCGACCGCGATGCCGACCGAGCCGTTGACCAGCAGGTTCGGGAACCGTGCCGGCAGGATCGCGGGCTCCTGGGTGCGACCGTCGTAGTTGTCCTGGAAGTCGACGGTGTCCTCGTCGATGTCCCGGACCATCTCCATGGCGAGCGGCGCCATCTTGGTCTCGGTGTACCGCGGAGCAGCGGCGCCGTCGTTGCCCGGCGAGCCGAAGTTGCCCTGGCCGAGCGCGAGCGGGTAGCGGAGCGACCACGGCTGCACGAGGCGGACCAGTGCGTCGTAGATCGCCGAGTCGCCGTGCGGGTGGAACTGGCCCATCACGTCACCGACGACACGGGAGCACTTCGAGAACGCGCGGTCCGGACGGTAACCACCGTCGAACATCGCGTAGATCACACGGCGGTGCACCGGCTTGAGGCCGTCGCGGACCTCGGGCAGGGCACGGCCGACGATGACCGACATCGCGTAGTCGAGGTAGGAGCGCTGCATCTCGAGCTGCAGGTCGACCTGCGAGATGCGGTCACCGGAGACGACGATGTCCCCGCTGTCGCCGTGGACGATCTCGGGCTGCTCGTCGGCGCCGTTCTCGTTGTCGTCAGCCATGTGGCTTCGTTCCCTTTCTGGACAGCCTGGAGGCTGTGGTTCCGTTGGTCGCGCCGGGCGCGACCACAGGTGGTCGGGACTGGTCGACGCGGCTCACGCCGCGCCTCCAGGCCTGGATCTCGAGACGGTCAGATGTCCAGGAACCGGACGTCCTTGGCGTTCTGCTGGATGAACTGGCGACGTGCGTCGACGTCCTCACCCATCAGCGTCGAGAAGACGCTGTCCACCGCGGCGGCGTCCTCGAGCGTGACCTGCAGGAGCGTGCGGGTGTCCGGGTTCATCGTGGTGTCCCAGAGCTCCTTGTAGTCCATCTCGCCGAGACCCTTGTAACGCTGGATGCCGTTGTCCTTCGGGATCCGCTTGCCGGCGGCGATGCCAGCCTGCATGAGGGCGTCGCGCTCCCGGTCGCTGAACACGTACTCGTGCGCCGCGTTCGACCACTTCAGGCGGTACAGCGGCGGCTGCGCGAGGTACACGTAGCCGCGCTCGATGAGCGGACGCATGTAGCGGAACAGCAGCGTGAGCAGCAGCGTGGTGATGTGTTGGCCGTCGACGTCGGCATCGGCCATCAGCACGATCTTGTGGTAGCGGGCCTTGTCCGGGTCGAAGTCCTCGCCGATGCCGGCACCGAACGCCGTGATCATCGACTGGATCTCCTGGTTGGCGAGCGCACGGTCGAGCCGGGCCTTCTCGACGTTCAGGATCTTGCCGCGCAGGGGCAGGATCGCCTGGGTCATCGGGTTGCGACCCTGCACGGCGGAACCGCCGGCGGAGTCACCCTCGACCATGAAGATCTCCGACAGGGTCGGGTCCTTCGACTGGCAGTCCTTCAGCTTGCCGGGCATGCCACCCGACTCGAGCAGCCCCTTGCGACGGGTGGTCTCACGGGCCTTGCGGGCCGCGAGCCGGGCCTGCGACGCCTGGATCGCCTTGCGCACGACGTCGCGCGCCTGCGTCGGGTTGCTCTCGAACCAGTGCGTCAGCTCGGTACCGACGACGCGCTGGACGAACGACTTCGCCTCGGTGTTGCCGAGCTTCGTCTTCGTCTGGCCCTCGAACTGCGGCTCGCCGAGCTTCACCGAGATGACGGCCGTCAGCCCTTCACGGATGTCGTCACCCGTCAGGTTGTCGTCCTTCTCCTTGATGATCTTCGTCTCGCGCGCGTAGCGGTTGACGAGGGTCGTCAGTGCGGCACGGAAGCCCTCTTCGTGGGTACCGCCCTCGTGCGTGTTGATCGTGTTCGCGAAGGTGTGGACGCTCTCCTGGTACGAGGTGTTCCACTGCATCGCGACCTCGAGCGCGATCTTGCGCTCGGTGTCCTCGGACTCGAAGCCGATGACGTCCGGGTGGACGAGGTCGGCCTTCTTCTGCGCGTTGATGTACTCGACGTAGTCAGCGAGACCACGCTCGTACATGAAGGAGTCGCCCCGAGCCTCTTCCCCTTCGGCGGGGGTGCGCTCGTCGCGCAGGTTGATCCGCAGGCCCTTGTTGAGGAAGGCCATCTGCTGGAACCGGGTGCGCAGGGTCTCGTAGTCGAAGACCACGGTCTCGAAGATCTCGGCGTTCGGCCAGAAGGTGATCGTGGTGCCGTGCTCGTCGGACGGTTCGTCCTTGGTCAGCGGTGCGACCGGGACGCCGTCGGTGTAGCTCTGGCGCCAGACGTGACCCTGCTGGCGGACCTCGACGTCGAGCTCGGAGCTCAGTGCGTTCACGACGGAGGAACCCACACCGTGCAGACCACCGGACACCGCGTACGCGCCGCCGCCGAACTTGCCGCCGGCGTGCAGGACGGTCAGGACGACCTGGACCGTGGAGACACCTTCTGCCGCGTGGATCCCGACCGGGATGCCGCGGCCGTTGTCGACGACGCGGACGCCGCCGTCTTCACGGATGGTGACGTCGATGGTGTCGCAGTACCCGGCGAGGGCTTCGTCGACAGAGTTGTCGACGATCTCCTGGACCAGGTGGTGCAGACCGCGGGGCCCCGTCGAACCGATGTACATACCGGGACGCTTGCGGACCGCCTCGAGCCCCTCGAGCACCTGAATCTGGTCTGCTCCGTAGGACGGTTCGCTCTGCGGGGTCTCCTCGCCGAGCGGGTTCTGCGGGTCGTCTTCAGATTCTGATGCCATGTCGAGCGTGCTCCTGCCTGCGCGCGGAACGCCCGCGCACTGCACCTCTCAGTCTACCGCAGAGGCCCCTCTTTCGAGGGCTCATCCGGCCCTCAGACGGGCTTTTTTGGCACTGCAGGATGATTTCGTCGGCTCAACCGTAGGTGTCGCGAGGACCGCGCCCCTGGACCGTCCTGGGGCCGCGTTTCCAGGTGGGGGCGTCCGGGCCGGAAACCCTGATCGACTCGACCCCGGCTTCCGGGTGCCGTTCGGCGATCGTCGTCGTGACGCTCGAACGCATGAGTCGGAGCTGCGTCGCCCAGGCCGTCGAGTCGCAGCGGATGACCAGCGCACCGTCGTCGATGGTCACCGGGGTGGAGTGCTTCGCGAGCTCCTCGCCCACGACGCTCGGCCAGTCGACGAAGAGCTCGGAGCGGGCCAAGGGCTCCGTCCACCCGAGCTCGTTCGCCAGGGATCCGACCACGTCGCCGAGTCCCCGGGGTTCGCGGCCGCGACCGTACGGGACGGTGTCGGCGTCGAACTCGCGGGCACGGCGGCGTCGGGCGTCGACGCCGCGCTTGGAGGGGTCACCGAAGACGGCGCGGAGGTGGCGGTAGACGCGGGACGGTTCGGTGGGCTTCCACGGTCGGGGCATCAGGTGCCGGCTTCCGTGGAGGTGCCGGTCGGGTCGGCGTCGGTGCCGGTCCCGTCGGCGCCGGTCCCGTCGGCGCCGGTCCCGTCAGCGCCGGTCCCGTCAGCGCCGGTCCCGTCAGCGCCGGTCCCGTCAGCGCCGGTCGCGTCAGCGCCGGTCCCGTCAGCGCCGGTCCCGTCGGTCTCCTGCCTGGAGGCGCGGCTCGTGTCCGCCTCGTCCGTCACGATGGTGCCCGCCTCGATCCGCACCGTGTGCGCGGCCAGCTGCGCGGGCACGTCACCGAACACGGCCGCCGTGATGAGGACCTGCTCGTAGTCGGCCACCGCGTTCCCCAGCCGTTCGCGCCGTGACTCGTCGAGTTCGGCGAACACGTCGTCGAGGATGATGATCGGGTCCCCGAGGTTCGACTCGGCACGCAGGATCGACGCACTCGCGAGCTGGATGGCGAGCGCGAACGACCAGGACTCCCCGTGACTGGCGTACCCGCGCGCAGGTAACCCGTTCAGCTGGAAGAGGACGTCGTCGCGGTGCGGTCCGACCAGGGTCAGCCCGCGGTCGAGTTCGTCGCGGCGCCGCCGCTCGAGGGCCGCGGTGAAGGCCTCCGCCGCCGACGCGACGGTGACCGGTTCGTCCGGGGTCCCGAGCACGGGGTCGGTCGCGGCCGCAGCCTCGGGGTCGCCGCCGCGGATCGAGAGCACCCCGGCGATCGAGGCATCGTGGGACGCACCGGCGACGGTGGCGTAGGCCTCCGCCACGAACGGAGCGAGCCGCCGGGTCAGGTGGTCCCGTGCCGCGACGATCTCGGCGCCGAGTCCGACGAGCCGCTCGTCCCAGACGTCGAGGGTCGAGAGCGCGTTCGCCTTCGCGCCGGTCGCCCGGGCGGACTTCAACAGGGTGTTCCGCTGCCGGAGCGTGCGGTCGTAGTCGGCGAGGACACCCTGCATCCGGGGCGCGATCTGCCCGAGCAGCTCGTCGAGCATGCGCCGGCGGCCGGCCGGTTCGCCGCGGACCAACGCCAGGTCCTCCGGGGCGAACAGGACACTCGTGCAGTAGCGCGGCAGTTCACGGGGCTTGATCGCTGAGCGGTTCACCTGTGCGCGGTTCGCTCCGGTGCGGTTGATCTGCACCTCGGCGAGGATGCTGCGGTCCTCGTGGGCGAGCCGGGCCCGGACGATCGCGGCGTCGCAGCCCTGACGGACGAGCGCCGCATCGGTCGGGACGCGGTGCGAGCCCAGGGTGGAGAGGTACCCGATCGCCTCGACCAGGTTCGTCTTGCCCTGGCCGTTCCGTCCGACGAACAGGTTCGGCCCGCGTGCGAGGTCGACGTCCGCCTCCCGGTAGTTCCGGAAGTCGGTCAGTTGGAGATGGTCGACGTGCACGCGGGCCGAGTCCGGGTTTCCCCGGGTGGTCCTAGGACTTCTTGACGGCGTGACCGCCGAACTGGTTGCGGAGCGCAGCGACGGCCTTCATCGTCGGCGAGGCGCTGCCCTGCCGCGAGACGAAGCGCGCGAAGATCGACGCCGACAGCGCCGGCATCGGGACCGCGAGCTCGATGCCCTCTTCCAGCGTCCAACGGCCCTCGCCCGAGTCCTCGACGTAGCCCTCGAGCTCGTCGAGCTTCGGGTCCTCGTTGAGGGCGAGCACCATGAGGTCGAGCAGCCAGGAACGGACGACCGTCCCGCGCTGCCACCCGGCGAACACGGCGGGGACGTCGGTGATCAGGTCCTTCGCCTCGAGGAGCTCGTAGCCCTCGCCGTAGGCCTGCATGATCGCGTACTCGATGCCGTTGTGCACCATCTTCGCGTAGTGGCCGGCGCCGATCGGGCCGGCGTGCGAGAAGCCCTCTTCACGGGGGCCCTCGGGGCGGAGCGCGTCGAACACGGGCATGGCGAACTCGACGTCCTTGACGTCACCGCCGACCATGAGGCCGTAGCCGTTGTCCTTGCCCCACACGCCACCGGAGACGCCGGCGTCCATGTAACGGATGCCGCGTGCACCGAGCTGCTCGGCGTGCGTGGTGTCGTCGAGCCACTTCGAGTTGCCACCGTCGATGACGAGGTCACCCTCGTTCAGGACGCCGGCGAGCTCGGTGATCACGTCGTCGGTGATCTTGCCGTGCGGCACCATCACCCAGACGAGTCGCTGACCCTCGGGCAGTGCGCCCGCCAGGTCGGCGAGGCTGGCGACGTCGGAGACGGCGGGGTTCGCGTCGTAACCGGTGACCTCGATCCCAGCGTTGCGGAGACGGGCACGCATGTTGTTGCCCATGCGACCAAGGCCGACAAGACCGATGTGCATGATTTCCTCTTCTGTTCGTCGTTGCGCTGATGCCGGGGTGGTGCGCCAGCGCAGGGAGACTGTTGCGCTATCGCAGCAGCAGGTTGGGCTGCAGCAGGTACCGGTATCCGTCGGTCGCCGCAGCCTCTTGCGAAGTCTGGCCGGTGATGAGCACCGGGCCCGGCTTGTTGGGGTTCTCCGTCTTGGTGAAGGAGATGCGGACGAACTCGGAGTGCACCGCGTTCAGTCCGTCCAGGAGGAAGGCGGGCTTCAACGAGACCACCGTGTCCTCACCGGTCAGCAACGCACTGATCGACTCTGACGCCTGCGCTTGTTCGGATCCGATCGCCTCGAGCGTGAGCCCGTCGACCGAGAAGGAGAACCGGAGCGCTGCTTCGCGCTCCAGGACGAGGGAGACCCGTCGGACGGCTTCGACCAGTTCCGCGGTGTTGATGACCGCGTGGTCGTTGACCGTCTCGGGGAAGAGCCGGCGGACCGGCGGGTAGTTGCCCTTGATGAGCAGCGACGTGACCGTCTTGTCGGCGGCGTGGAAGGCGATGAGCTCGCGGTCCGATCCGCCACTGATCGACACCGACACCGTGGCTGCCGAACCGAACGTGCGGCCGACTTCCTGCAGCGTGCGGGCCGGGACCAGCGCGTGCAGCGGAGCGGGCGCCTCGCCGTCGGCGTCACCGGCACGGCCGGAGTCCCACTGGATCGTGCGGACGGCGACGCGGTAGCGGTCCGTGGCGATGAGGGAGACGTCGTGTTCGCCGACCTCGAGCTGCACCCCGGTGATCACCGGGGTCACGTCGTCGCGGCTGGCGGCGACGGCGACCTGGGACACGGCTTCCGAGAAGGCGTCGCCCGGGATCACACCGGTCTGCGGACCGATCTCGGGGAGCGTCGGGTACTCCTCGACCGGCATGGACAGCAGCGTGAAGTGCGCCGAACCGCAGGTGACGGAGATCTTCGATTCCTCGGTGGTGAAGGTCACCGGGGCGTTCGGCAAGCGGCTCGCGATGTCGTTCAGCAGGCGACCCGAGACCAGGACTGTGCCCGGCTCGTCGATCTGCGCCGCGATGGACGTCTGCGCCGAGACCTCGTAGTCGAACGAGGAGAGCGTCAGACGATCACCGTCCGCGTGGATCAGGACGCCCGACAGGATCGGGAGGGTCGTGCGCTGTGGGAGGAGCTTCACCGCGAAGGAGACGGCTTCGGAGAAGACGTCCCGGTTGACCTCGAACTTCACAGCTGGAACCCCTGTCGATCGGCTTGGACTGTCCGGCCGCCCCATTCTGGCACAGGCGGACGGGGGCCGGATTTCTTGTCATCCCGCCGTCCACAAGGTTGTCCCGCGGAGATTGATCGTTAACCAGGAGTAATGGTGTTAACGCCTGTGCACACTGTGGATAACCCTGTGCATCCCGCTCGGCCGTAGGGAACTACACGGTTGTGACTTGGGGACGGTCTGTGAGCGTTAACGGGATGAATGAATCTCATCTATCCACTTCCATCCCCAGTCTCCACAGGTGACCCCGCACCTGTGTACAACCGGGCGGCGTGTCCTCCACAGTTATCCACAGGCTATCCACACTGTGAGAACTCCGGCCCATGGAACCGTCTCAGATGGTGGATGAGCCCGGAGACTGCCCGATCTCAGCGGTACCGGCGGTCCTGCTTGATGCGGCTCGTGAGCTCGGTGACCTGGTTGTAGATCGACCGCCGCTCCTTCATGAGCTCGGTGATCTTCTTGTTCGCGTACATCACGGTGGTGTGGTCGCGGTTGCCGAAGAGCTGCCCGATCTTGGGCAGGGACAGGCTCGTCAGCTCACGGCAGAGGTACATCGCGATCTGTCGAGCGGTCGCGATCGCCTGGGACCGGGAGGACCCGTACAGGTCGTCGACGGAGAGCTTGAAGTACTCCGCGGTGTGGTTGATGATGTCCGTCGGCGCGACGACGTTGTCCTCGTCGAGGGTGATCAGGTCCTTCAGGACGGTCTGCACCAGCGCCATGTCGACGGCGGTCCGGTTGAGGCTCGCGAACGCGGTGACCCGGATCAGGGTCCCCTCGAGCTCACGGATGTTGCTCGACACCTTGGACGCCATGAATTCGAGGATGTCGTCGGGCACCTGCAGGTGGTCGGACTGCGCCTTCTTGCGGAGGATCGCGATGCGCGTCTCGAGCTCGGGTGCCTGCACGTCGGTGATCAGGCCCCACTCGAAGCGGGAACGCATCCGGTCCTCGAACCCGGTCAGGTGCTTCGGCGCCACGTCGGACGTGATGACGACCTGCTTGTTGTGGTCGTGCAGCGTGTTGAACGTGTGGAAGAAGGCTTCCTGCGTCGAGTCCTTGCCCTGGAGGAACTGGATGTCGTCGATGAGCAGGATGTCGATGTCGCGGTACCGCTGCTGGAACTGGTTCGAGCGGTTGTTCGCGATCGAGTTGATGAAGTCGTTGGTGAACTCCTCGCTCGACACGTACCGGACGCGGATCCCCGGGTAGAGGCTCTCGGCGTAGTGCCCGATGGCGTGGAGCAGGTGGGTCTTGCCGAGGCCGGAGTCGCCGTAGATGAAGAGTGGGTTGTAGGCCTTGGCCGGTGCTTCGGCGACCGCGACGGCTGCTGCGTGCGCGAACCGGTTCGAGGAGCCGATCACGAAGTTGTCGAAGTTGTACTTGGGGTTGAGCCGTGACTCCGGCCGACCGCTGGTGCCCGGGGAGTCGATCTGGCTCGGGACGAACGGCGCCTCGATGTACTGACGGGGAGCGGCGCTCTGCTCGACGGCTTCCTGCACCGGCTCGGCGTACTCGGGGACGTTGGGGTCCACCCGCGGCTCCGACGCCATGTCCGGGTTCACCGTGATCGCGAAGTTGGCGACCGAGTCGTCACCGATCCGGGCGACCGCCTCGGTGATCGGGATCCGGATGCGCTGCTCGAGCATGCCGCGGGTGAGGTCGTTCGGCACCTCGAGGTAGAGGGTGCCGGCGAGCACGCCCTTCGGCTCGACCAGGTTCAGGAAGCCGTGCAGCTGCGGCGTGATGCGGGCGTCCTCGGCGAGGAGTGCGAGTACCGATGACCAGAGGTCCTCGACGGGGTCGGCCGGCATCGTCATGTCGCGCTCGTCTCCAGGGGTCGTGTGTGCGGTCGCTGCCGGACGTCTGCGCGTCCCACGGGGTCGGACATGCCGGATCGACGTGGGTGGCGCGCGTTCGGACCGTGGCGTTCCGGGCGGATTCGTCAGTGGCTCCGGGGGCTTCGTCGACGCCTCGTGCCGCGTGGCTTCCCACAGGGTTGTCCACAGTGTTGTCCACGACCGTTCCGTGTCCTCCGACAGGATCACTTCCCTGTCGTACCGGGCCACGGAGCCGATCGATCACCCCACTGTAAAGGACCGGGGCAGGTCGCACCGAACGGAAGTTGTCCCCAATGTGGAGAATGGGTCGGGAGGACCTCCGTCGGCTGCACGACCGCCGGAGGGATCCGGTCAGCGTTTGACCTGCCCGCCGCTGTCACGTACCGTTAACCAGTTGACTGCGGCCGTTCGGTCGCGCCCATCTGCGCCGTTCGACACCCGGACGGCTACACATACGTGACGGCTCGCCGCGAGCAGCCGTGTGGAGAACATCATGAGCAAGCGCACCTTCCAGCCGAACAACCGTCGCCGCGCCAAGAAGCACGGCTTCCGCCTCCGCATGCGGACGCGTGCCGGCCGCGCCATCCTGTCGGCGCGTCGCGCCAAGGGCCGCACCGAGCTCTCGGCCTGATCAGGCGCATCTGCCTGATCCGGTCCTCGGTCTGACCCCGGCATCGCAGTGTTGGCCAGCGCCAACCGCATCGTCCGCGGGGACGACTACCGGAACGTCGTGCGTCGTGGTCGCAAGAGCGCCACGGCGCACGTCGTCGTGTCCGTGGTCCGTCGCTCGACGGATCCGTCCGGACCGACACGGTTCGGCTTCATCGTCGCCAAGACCGTGGGCAACGCCGTGACCCGGAACCTGATCAGGCGACGGCTCAAGGCGATCGCGCACGAACTGCTCACCGAGACCCCCACCGGGTTCGACGTCGTGGTCCGCGCACTGCCAGCCGCATCGCAGGCCGGATGGCCTACCCTGCTCGAAGACGTCGTGCGCTCCTTCGCGCGCGGGGTGGAGAAGGCAGCATGAACCGCACTCTGTGGACCCGGCTGGCCTGGGTCGCCGCGTTGCTCCCACGCAACGCGTGCGTCGTCGTGCTCCGCGCCTACCGTGCAGTGATCTCACCGCTCTACGGCAACGTCTGCCGGTACCACCCGTCGTGCTCCCGGTACGCCCTCGAAGCGATCCAGCAGTACGGCGTCGTCCGCGGGTCCGCGATGGGTGCCTGGCGCATCGCCCGCTGCAACCCCTGGGCTGCAGGCGGGATCGACGACGTCACTGAACGTAGTCGACCGTTCGTCGTCAACCGGTTCGGGTTCGTCCTCGCGCCGATCCCGAAGCAGCCGCACCCTGCGGTCGGAACGGCCCGGCCGGTCCTGCTCCCCCAGCGCACTCGAAAGGCGTAGCCGTCCCCATGGACCTCATCGGTACGATCCTCTGGCCGCTCAAATGGGTGGTCTCGGCCATCCTCGTCGGCTTCCACTGGGTCTTCGAGAACCTCGGCATGGACCCCGGAGCGGGTATCACCTGGGTGCTCTCCATCATCTTCCTGACCTTCGTGGTCCGCGCCGCGCTGATCCCGATCTTCGTGCGCCAGATCAAGTCGCAGCGCCGCATGCTCGAGGTCGCGCCGCAGCTGAAGAAGATCCAGGACAAGTACAAGGGCAAGAAGGACCAGTTCTCGCGTGAGGCCATGAGCCGCGAGACCATGGCGCTGTACAAGGAGACCGGGACCAACCCGCTGAGCTCCTGCCTGCCGCTGCTGCTGCAGATGCCGATCTTCTTCTCGCTGTACTCGGTGCTCCACGAAGCGCAGATCAACAAGGTCGGCATCGGTCTGCTCACCGATGACCTCGCGAAGTCCTTCGGCAACGCCGCGCTGTTCGGCGCTCCCCTGCACGAGACGTTCACGAACGCCTCCGGCTGGGAGGTCCGCGCGATCGCTGGCTTCATGATCGTCGTGATGACCGCGTCGCAGTTCATCACCCAGCTGCAGCTCGTCGCGAAGAACATGTCCCCGGAGACCAAGGCGTCTCCGATGTACCGCCAGCAGCGGATGATGCTCTACATCCTCCCCCTGGTCTTCATCATCTCCGGCCTGAGCTTCCCCCTCGGCGTCATGTTCTACTGGCTGGCCTCGAACGTCTGGACGATGGCGCAGCAGTACTTCGTCATCCGCAGCATGCCGACGCCCGGCTCCGAGGCCGCGCTGGCCCGTGAAGCCCGTCTGGCGAAGAAGGCCCAGCGTCGTGGCACCACGGGGACCCCGGTGCTCGCCGAGGCCGGTGCCGGCGCGAGTGCCGCCGAGATCGAGGCCGTGCGCGTCACCACCCAGCGTCAGCAGCCGGTCGGCAAGCAGCGCTCGAAGAAGAACGGGAAGAAGTAAGTGACCGAGCAGGACACCGCCGCAGCTGTCGAGACCATCACGGACGAGACCGTCCCGGACGAGGACGCCCGTGACGAGGCGGACATCGCGGCCGACTACATCGAGGAACTCCTCGACATCTGCGACCTCGACGGCGACATCGAGATCGAGGAGCGCGCCGGACGCGTGTACCTGTCCGTGACCGACGACGGCGAGGCGCTCCGCGTCCTGTCGAAGCCGGACACGGTGACGGCGCTGCAGGAGCTCACCCGGATCGCCGTGCAGGCCGAGACCGGCGAGTTCAGCCGCCTCATCCTCGACGTCGGTGGCTCGCGGGACGCCCGCGCCTCGGAGCTGCAGCGGCTGGTGGACACCGCCGTCGAGCGCATCGAGGCTGGATCGTCCTCTGCAGCGCTCCCCCCGATGTCGTCGTACGAGCGCAAGCTGGTGCACGACCTGGTCGCCGAGAAGGGCTTCCACTCGGAGTCCGAGGGCGAGGGTCGGGACCGCCACACGGTCGTCACCCGATGACGGAGCCGGTCTCCCCTGCAGAGGCCGCACCGGTCCTCGAGACCGAGCCGGCTGGCGCAGTGACGCTGTTCGGCGCGCAGATCGACGTTGCTCGGTCGTTCACGAACGAGCTTGCTCGCCGGGGTGAGGAGCTGGGTCTGATCGGCCCACTCGAACTGCCGCGGCTCTGGACGCGACACATCCTCAATTCCGCGCTGTTGGCACCCCTCCTGGAGGCCCGTGGCCGGGTCGCCGACGTCGGGTCCGGTGCAGGGTTGCCGGGTCTCGTGCTCGCGATCGCCCGTCCGGACGTCGCCTTCACGCTCATCGAGCCGATGGAGCGTCGAACGGATTGGCTCACCAGTGAGGCGGAGCGGCTGGGCCTGACGAACGTCACGGTCGTCCGTGGCCGCGCCGAGGACGTCGCGGACAGCATCGTGGTCGACCAGGTGACGGCCCGCGCGGTGAGTGCTCTGTCCAAGCTGATCCCCCTGACGGTGCCGCTCGTGCGCTCTGGTGGCCAGCTCATCCTGATGAAGGGTGCGCGGGTCGACGAGGAGATCGAGAAGGCTCGGAAGGTCATCCTTCGTAAGCGCCTCTCGGACGTCGAGGTGCTCGAGCTCGGAGACGGTGTGGTCGACGAGACCACCCGGGTCTTCCGGGCTACAGTTGACTGACGCTGCGGCTCGGGTCGGTCTCTCCGACCGCCGGCGGCTCCGCGTTTCACGTGAAACATCGAACCGGGGAAGAGGCACTCGTTGAGTTCATCGACCGACTACGACGCGTCGACACCGCTCGCTCGCGAGATCGCCGACCTCAACCGTCGTCGCCGCGCGATCGCGACGCAGCAGTTCCCGCTCCCGGACAAGACCCGCATCATCACGGTCTCGAACCAGAAGGGCGGCGTCGGGAAGACCACCACGACGGTCAACTTGGCAGCTGGGCTTGCTCACGGCGGCGCCCGCGTCCTGGTCATCGACCTGGATCCGCAGGGGAACGCCTCCACGGCGCTCGGTGTCGACCATCAGGCTGAGGTGGCGAGCATCTACGACGTGATCGTCGACGAAGCGGCGATGGCCGATACGGTGCAGCGCTCGCCCGAGTCGGACACACTGTGGTGTGTGCCGGCAACGATCCACTTGGCCGGCGCGGAGATCGAACTCGTGTCGTTGGTCGCCCGCGAGCAGCGCCTTCGGACCGCGCTCGATCTGTACCTCGAGTCGCTCGACGAGCCGTACCACTACGTGTTCATCGACTGCCCTCCATCGCTCGGCCTCCTGACGATCAACGCCTTCGTCGCAGCACAGGAAGTCCTGATCCCGATCCAGTGCGAGTACTACGCGCTCGAGGGGCTCAGCCAGCTGCTGCGGAACATCGAGCTCATCGAGCGCCACCTCAATCCGAAGCTCCGGGTGTCCACGATCCTGCTGACGATGTACGACGGCCGCACGAACCTGGCGAACCAGGTGGCGAACGACGTCCGCGAGCACTTCGGCGATCAGGTCCTCAAGGCGATGATCCCCCGGTCCGTCCGCGTGAGCGAGGCACCGAGTTACGGCCAGAGTGTGGTCGCGTACGACGTCAACTCCACCGGTTCGCTCTCCTACCTGGAGGCGGCCGCCGAGATCGCAGCACGAGGAGCGCAGCACTGATGGCACCCAAGCGGACCGGACTCGGCCGAGGCATCGGCGCGCTCATCCCCACGGCGACGGACCAGCAGGACCGTCCGGTCGACGTGTTCTTCCCCACGGGGGGTTCTCCGGCATCGGCGCCGACGGCAGATGACCTGGTAGCGGTTCCCGGGGCTCGGCTCGCGAACCTGAACCCGCTGGACGTGATCCCCAACGCGCAGCAGCCCCGCAAGGAGTTCCGCGAAGAGGAGCTCCAGGAGCTCGTGCACTCCATCCGCGAGATCGGCGTCCTGCAGCCCATCGTGGTCCGCCCGATCGCCGGCGCGACGGGGACGGAGGCGCAGTACGAGCTGATCATGGGTGAGCGTCGCCTCCGTGCGACCAAGGAACTCGGCCTGAGCACGATCCCGGCGATCGTCAAGGACACCCCGGACGATGCGATGCTCCGGGACGCGCTGCTCGAGAACCTCCACCGGGCGCAGCTCAACCCGCTCGAAGAGGCATCGGCCTACCAGCAGCTCCTCGCGGACTTCGGCATCACGCAGGAGCAGCTCGGTCAGCGCATCGGCCGCTCCCGCCCGCAGATCACCAACACCATCCGTCTCCTGCGTCTGCCCTCCCCCGTGCAGCGTCGAGTCGCCGCTGGTGTGCTCTCCGCTGGGCACGCGCGTGCGATCCTCGCGGCGCCCGACGCTGAAGCGATGGAGTACCTGGCCGAGAAGATCGTCAACGAGGACCTCTCGGTGCGTGCCGCTGAGGCGATCGCGCAGCAGCTCGGAGCGAAGAACCCGCCCAAGACCGCGCCGCAGCCGACCAAGCGGCAGGCGCACTTCAACGATCTCGCCGAGCGCCTCGGGGATCGCCTGAACACGCGGGTCAAGATCGCGGTCGGCGCCCGGAAGAGCTCGGTGACGATCGACTTTGCGAACGGGGACGACCTCAATCGCATCCTCGGGGAGCTCGGGATCAGCGACGTCACCGAATAGGGCTGCCGTCGCACGCAGATCCGCTGTGCGACCGCCTGCGGCGCTGGATCTGTCCAGACGCCCATCCACTGGTCGGAGCAGAGAACGGCGCTCACAAACGGTCTGACGGCCCGCTCGGGTGCCATCACAGCAGCGGCTGGGCGACGCGAGAGTTCGCCTCATGCTTGAAATCGCTCCGGCCGCGCGTTGTGCCTGGCTGGCTGCGGGCAATGATGCGACCGGGCCGAAGCTGATCGGCTCCTCCCGCGGCGGCTGCCAGCACGTGGCGCCCAGCCGGGGCCCGAGAGCGGTACCGCGCAACCCGAGCGGCACCGCGCAGCCCGGGCGGTCCCCTGGAGCTAGCGCGGGCAGCGTGGGCCCGCGAAGTCCGAGCATCCCCCTCCCCCTCCCCCGCGCCACCGCGCAACTCGAGTATCCCGCGCCACGCGCGGCACCTGCCCGCACCGCGCGGATCGAGCTAGTGCGCTATGCGCGCCACCTGCACTACCCGAGCCACGGGCGCTGCCGGTGGGGGCTAACGCGCCACCGGTGCTTCGGGTGCTTCGGGTGCTTCGGGTGCCTCGGGCTCTACGGGCTCTACGGGTGCTGCGGGTGCTGAATGCGCTGAGGGCGCTACGGCCGGTGCTGGCAGTGCTGGCGGCGCTACCGCGCCCGCGGCGCTGCTGGCGCTACCGCGATGCCGGCGTTATCGGCGCTACCGGCGTTACAGGCGCTACCAGTGCAGTCCGAAGGGTGCCGTCCGGCCGCAGGGGCGACGTGCAGCCCGAGTGGCGCGGTGCGGCCCGAAGGGTGCCGTGCGGCGCGAAGGGTGCCGTGCGGCGCGAGGGGTGCCGTGCGGCGCGAGGGGTGCCGTGCGGCGCGAGGGGTGCCGTGCGGCGCGAGGGGTGCCGTGCGGCGCGAGGGGTGCCGTGCAGCCCGCAGGGGCGCCATCCGGCGCGAGTGGCGCGGTGCAGCCCGAGTGGCGCGGTGCTGCCCGAGGGGCGCCGTGCAGCCCGAAGGGGCGCCATGCAGCTCGAAGGGCGCCATCCGGCCCGAGTCCCGCGGTGCAGCCCGAGTGGTCCGAACAGCCCAGGCCGCCACGCAAATGAGCCGTCCCCCCGAAAGCGCAAGTTGGTCCGCCCCGCTGTCTGCTCAGCCCGGGCTGCTGCCGATCCCCGCTTTGAGCCAATAGTGGAGGAGTCGTTCCACGTGGAACATCCACCGCCCGGGGTGTTCCACGTGAAACACTGAGCGGCTCAAGAACGCAGCGCGCGGAGCTTCCACAGTCCGACCACGGCGAAGAGTGGCTTCACGATGCTCATCTCACCGAAGCGGTACTCCGGGACCGGGGCGAGACGCATCGCAAGGTCAGGGCGTTGGCGACGCAGGTACTCCCGCGCCTTCTCGGCGTGGAGGCTCCCTGATGCGAATGCGATCCAGTCGACGTCCTCAAGCATCGGCACAACGTTGCGGACGTTCTCCCAAGTAGAAGTACTGGCATCCTCCACGCGCACGGTCCCCTTCCACGCCAAATCCTCTCGGATGAACCGCGAGAGCAGTTCGGCCTCGGACACCGCGCCTCGCACCGCTCCCCCACTGCAGATGATCGCGCAGTGGTCACTCGCTGCCGCGCTCCGAACGGCGACGCGAGCGCGCCACCGGTTCACCATGTTGATGCGCGCCCCGGCATTCGCGAAGCCGAGCACGACAACCGCACCCGTCTCATGACGAAGTGGCATTCCACGCCCGAGCCGACGATCAGCCGCTCGGGCGTGCACGAGCTCAGACCACAACAAGACCGCGATGCCTACGGCTCCCACGGCGGCGCCGATCGGGAGGGTACCGACTGCACAGGCAAGCCGGTCCGAACCCGATGTTCCACGTGGAACGTGGCGCACCGCGATCAGCTCCGGTGGTCGCGGATGGCCTGTTCGGCGAGTTCGGCGTAGGTCCACCCGAGGTCGAAGCCCGAAGCGGACAGAGCCTGGGGAAGCAGCGACGTCTCGGTGAGGCCGGGCAGCACGTTGGCCTCGAGGAACCACGGGGTACCGGCACCGTCGATGATGAGGTCGACCCGGGACAGGTGGCGGAGGCCCAACGCTGCGTGGGCAGCGGTCGCTGCATCGGCAGCCGCGGCCGCGAACTCATCTGAGAGGCGAGCCGGCGTGTAGAACGTGGTCTCGCCGGCGTTGTACCGGGCCTCGAAGCCGTAGATCCCGTTGCGTGGCACGATCTCCACCGCAGACAGTGCGACCGGGCCGTCCCCGGTGTCGATGATGCCGACGGCAACCTCGGTGCCTCGGATGAGCTGCTCCACCACGACGTCGTCGCAGTACGTGTACGCCGTCACCATGGCGCGAGGGAGGTCCTTCACGTCATCGACGAGCGTGACGCCCTGAGCGCTCCCACCGCGAGCGGGCTTCACCGCGAGGGGCACGGGGTGCTCCCCCGCGATGGCCTCCAGGACTCCCACGGCACCGAGTTCGCGGAACACATCGTGGGACAGCGTCACCGACCGTGGGGTCCGGACGCCTGCCCGCGCGACCAACGCCGAAGCGGTGGGCTTGTCCCATGCCAACCGGGCTGACGTGGAACGCGAGCCGACGAACGGGATGTCCACTGCCTCCAGGATGCCCCGCAGGGCCCCGTCTTCACCGGACGCGCCGTGCAGTGCCGGCCACACGACATCCGGGCGTGACTTGGCGAGTGCGGGCAGGAGCAGGGCGTCCGCATCACGCAGGTCGACCTGCCAGCCGTAGCCGGTCAGCGAGTCGGCGACCCGCCGGCCGGAGCGGAGGGAGACGTCGCGCTCGTGGGAGATGCCTCCCGCGACGACGACGACGTGACGACGGGTGAGCTCGGCCATGCGAGAGTCCTTCGGTGTGGTGCTGAGGGAGGAGCGTCGTGGAAAGCGCTGATCAGGAGATGTTCGGCGGCGGTGCGCTGACCGAGGAGGTCTCTCGGACGACCGCGTTCGGACGCGTTGCCGGGCCGAACGTCTCGATCAGTTCGAGTTCGTCGTTGACGACGTTGGCGAGGCGCTTCACCCCGACCCGGATCTGCTCCGGCGTGGGGTAGCAGAACGACAGGCGGATGTGCCCGCCACCGCGACCGTCGGCGTAGAACGCGGTACCGGGCGTGTAGGCCACGAGCTCCTTGACGGCACGCGGCAGCATCCCCTTCGAGTCGAGGGACTCGGGCAGGGTGAGCCAGACGAAGAAGCCACCGTTCGGCTTCGTCCAGGACAGGTCCGGCAGGAACTCCCCCAGGGCGGACAGCATCGCGTCGCGGCGCTCGGCGTAGATGCCCCGGAAGGTGTCGACCTGACCCTTCCAGTCCGCTGCGTCGAGGTAGGCGTTCACGACGTACTGACCGAACGAGTTCGGCGCGAGGACCGCGGACTCGTTCGCGAGCACGAGCTTCTCGCGGATCGCGTGCGGGGCGAGCGCCCAGCCGACCCGGAAGCCCGGCGCGAGGGTCTTCGAGAAGGAACCGAGGTAGACGACGCCCTCTTCGTCGATGGACCGGATCGCCTGCGGCGCCGGCTCGTCGAACCAGAGCAGTCCGTACGGGTTGTCCTCGAGCACGAGGATGTTGTTCGACCGGCAGATGTCGAGCACCTCGATGCGGCGCTCACGGCTCATGGTGACACCGGCCGGGTTGTGGAAGTTCGGGATCGTGTACAGGAACTTGATCCGCTTGCCCTGCGTGCGGAGGTGCGCGATCGCCTCGCGCAGAGCCTCGGGCACGAGTCCGAGCTCGTCGGTCGTCACGTGCACCGTCTCGGCCTGGTACGAGCGGAAGACGCCGATCGCACCGACGTAGGACGGGGACTCGGCCAGGACGACGTCACCCGGGTCGATGAAGAGCCGCGTGACGAGGTCGAGCGCGTGCTGCGAGCCCGTCGTGACCACGACGTCCTCGGCGCTGGCACGGATGCCCTCGAGGCTCATCACGTCGACGATGTGCTCGCGGAGGGAGCGGAGGCCCTGCCCGCCGCCGTACTGCAGCGCCATGGCCGCGTGCTCGTTCATCACACGGTCCAGGGAGCCCGTGACGAGCTCTCTGGGGAGCGCGGAGACGAACGGCATGCCGCCGGCCAACGAGACCACTTCGGGCCGCGAGGCGACGGCGAACAGGGCTCGGACCTCGGAGGCGCTCAGCCCGGCGGTGCGCTGGGCGTAGGAGTCGTACCAGGGGTCGAGGCTGTTGCCGTTCGTCATCGATTGCTCCGATCAGTGAGACATTCCCGCCACACTACGACATCGACCCAGGAAACCCGGGTTCCGAGGCAGGGGCCGATCGGCAACGGGTGGCATGCGAACGCCCCGCCCTGCCTGCTTGGAGCAGGACGGAGCGGGGCGTTCAGCGGTGCTGGTGCGACCTACGCGAGGAACTCGGCGAGGTCGGCCTCGAGCGCGGGCTTCGGCTTGGCGCCGATGACGGTCTTGACGACCTCGCCGCCCTTGAAGACCTTCATCGCGGGGATCGAGGTGATCTGGTACTGCATGGCCGACTGGGGGTTGTCGTCCACGTTGAGCTTGACGATCTCGATCTTGCCGGCGTGCTCGGCAGCGATCTGGTCGAGGATCGGGGAGACGGCGCGACACGGGCCGCACCACTCGGCCCAGAAGTCGACCAGGATCGTCTTGTCGGACTTGAGGACCTCGTCCGAGAAGGTGGCGTCGGTGACGGCCTTTGCGTTGGACATGTGTGCTCCTTCGAGAAGTTCAGTGGGTACAACGGCTGTGCCGCTGCGGTATTCCGGGATGGGTCAGACGCGGGAGGTGACGTCGACCGTGACGGGCTCGACGGGCGTGACACCCTCGGCCTGGTCGGTCAGCGTGTCCTCGAGGTCGGCGAGGTACTTCTCCGCGTCGAGCGCGGCGACCGTGCCGGAGCCGGCGGCCGTGATCGCCTGGCGGTACGTCGGGTCGATGACGTCACCCGCGGCGAAGACGCCGGGCAGGTTCGTCTTCGACGACCGGCCCTGGACGGCGATGGTGCCCTCCGGAGCGATGTCGATCTGGCCGTGGATGAGGTGCGTTCGCGGGTCGTTGCCGATCGCGATGAACAGGCCGTCGAGCGCGAGTTCGCTCTCGGACCCGTCGACGGTGTCGCGCAGTGTCACGCCGGTGACGGCCGAGTCACCCGTGATGCCGGTGACCTCCTTGTTCCACGCGAACTCGATCTTCGGGTCGTTCATCGCCCGGTCCTGCATGATCTTCGACGCGCGGAGGCTGTCCTTGCGGTGGATGACCGTCACCTTGTCGGCGAAGCGGGTGAGGAACGTGGCCTCTTCCATCGCGGAGTCGCCACCGCCGACGACGGCGATGTTCTTCTGACGGAAGAAGAACCCGTCGCAGGTCGCGCACCACGAGACGCCGTGGCCGGACAGGCGCTCTTCGTCGGCGAGGCCGAGGTGGCGGTACGCCGAGCCGGTGGCGTAGATGACCGCGAGGGCCTCGTACGTCTCGCCGGAGCCGACGGTGACCTTCTTCACGTCGCCGGTGAGGTCGACGGAGACGGCGTCGTCGTACAGGACCTCGGCGCCGAACTTCTCGGCCTGTTCCTGCATCTTGATCATGAGGTCGGGGCCCTGGATCCCCTCGGGGAAGCCGGGGAAGTTCTCGACCTCGGTCGTCTTGGTGAGTTCACCGCCCGTCTCGACGCTGGAGGCGACGATGAGCGGCTTGAGCTCTGCGCGCGCGGCGTAGATGCCGGCGGTGAACCCGGCCGGGCCGGAACCGATGATGATGAGCTGGCGCATGCCTGAATGCCCTTCCGTTGCGTGCTGACCGGGTCAACACATCGTACCGGCGGAGCATTCCGCCGACTCAGCGACCGAGGCGCGCCTTGAGCAGGTCGACCGCGCTGCGGATCTCGGCGTTCTTCGCGACCACGAGGGCCCCGAAGTACACGACGACCATGACGGCGCCGGTGAGGACCAGCGTGATGAACGCGCTCGTCACGTCGGTCATCGCGAACCCGTGCACGGAGAAGGCGCCGAAGAAGTTCACGACGACGAGGCCGGCGACGCCCGCGATGAGCGAGGCGATCACGAACTGCACGTGGGAGCGGGTCACGATCGGCCCCTCGATGCCGTCGAGACGACGACGGACGAGCACAAGGGCCACGATCGTCTGGGCGGTCCCGGCGAGGGTGGTGCACGCCGCGATCCCGACGCCGATCGCCTGGCCCGGGAGAGTCGTGACGGCGGTCGCACCGATCACGAAGAGCACGGACTGGATGCACTGCATCAGGAACGGCGTGCGGTGGTCGTGCAGGGCCCAGAAGACGCGCTGGATGATGAAGAGCATGCTGAACAGCACCAGGCCCGGCATGTACGCGGTCAGGACAGCCGCCACCGACAGCGCGCCGCCGAAGGTGTTCTCGTAGATCCGGCCGAACGGCACCGAGACGACGATGAGCGCGACGGTCGCGAAGACCGTGAAGAGCCCGACGATCCGGAGCGACAGCGACAGGTTGCGGCGGACCGCTCCGAGGTCGCCGCGTTCCGCGTCGTGGCTCATCCGGGTGAAGTACGCGGTCGCGATCGACACGGTGATGATCGAGTGCGGCAGCATGAACAGCAGCCAGGCGTTCCCGAGCACCGCGTTGCCGGCATGGTCGTTGCCGAGCGACGCGACGCGGGACTGGACGACACCGGCGACCTGCGTGACGAGGATCATCGCGAACAGCCAGCCGGCGGCCGTCCCCGTGGCCTTGAGGCCGACGCCCCGCCAGCGGAAGTCCGGCCGGAAGCGCAGGCCGGCGCGACGCCAGAAGAACGGCAGGAACGCGGCCTGGGCGAGCACACCGAGCGAGGCGCTGCCGGCCAGGACCGCGATCTCGAGCGGTGTCCACCCGGTCGGGGACGTGTGCTCGGCACGACCGTCGAACATCGCGATGAAGACGATGAGGCCGGCGACGGCGATCACGTTGTTCAGCAGCGGCGCCCAGGTGAACGGGCCGAAGACCTGCTTGGCGTTGAGGACCTCGCCCAGCAGCGAGTACATCGCGTAGAAGAGGATCTGCGGCAGGCACCAGAACGCGAACGCGACGGCGAGGTCGGTGGTCGCCTGGTCGAAGCCCTTGCCGCTCGTCCCCGCGGACGTGCTGTACAGCCGCACCAGGGCCGGCGCGAGCAGCGTGCCGATGACGGCGATGACGATGAAGATCGACCCGCCGAGCGTCACGATCTTGTTGACGTACCCCTGGCCGCCGTCGTCGTTGCGCCGCATCGCGCGGACGATCTGCGGGATGAGCACGGCGGAAAGCAGGCCGCCGGCGATGAGCGCGTAGATGTTGTTCGGCAGCTGGTTGGCGACCGCGAACGCGTTGGCCGAGGGGCTGCCGTTCTGGCCGATCGCGTACGCGAGCACGAAGGTCTTCGCGAACCCGAGGATCCGGCTCACCATCGTGCCGGCGGCGAGCATGGCGCTCGCACGCCCGAGGCTGCGCTCGGCGACCGGCTCGGCGTCGACGGCGGGCTGGGGCTGGGTGGCGCTGATGGTCGGCTCCTCGGGATCGCGGCGGTCCGCGACGGTGCTGGGACGGGCGTCGGCCGGGAGGCCCGGTGCGGCCCCGGCATGCGCGGTCGCGGCCTGCAGGCGGTCACCTTCGCGAGCCGTGGTCGCGACCGGGGTCGCCGCACCCGGTGCGTCGGGCTGCACCTCGAGCGGACGGTTCGGGTCGTCGTCGTCCTCGTCGTCGAGTTCCCCGTTGCGGCGTCGGATGCGCTTCCGGATGCTCCGGAAGATGCCGAAGCCGAAGATCGCGATGAGGGCCACGGCCGCGGTGGCGGTGATCACGGTCTCCCACTGGGCCTGCACGTTCAGCTCGACGGTGGCGGGCTGGGCGACGGCGACGCCGGTGGGACTCGACAGCGACATGGTCAGTTCGACCTTGCCGTTCGCGACCGACTGCACGGGCACGGTGGCTCGCGTCGAGGAGTCCGGCTGGATCTTCACCACGATGTCGTTGCGGACGATGCGCAGGGCGGAGTTCGACGGCTGCACGGTCAGGTGCACGGTGACCGGGTAGATCGAGCTGTTCCGGATCGAGACGGGCAGCGAGGACCGGTCACCGAGCAGGGTGAGGCTGCTCGAGTCGACGATGCCGACCTTGGTGGTGTCGTTCGCCCAGGCGGCGGTGCGGGCCTCCACCGCCGTGGCGAGCCCGTCGTCGTCGCCGCGCCAGGCGTTCGAGGCGAGCGCGAGCAGTCGGAGCCGAGCGGGGGCAGTGAGCAGGTTCGGGTCGTCCAGGATCGTGGCGAAGGCACTGAGTCCCTGCTCGCCCTGCACGAGCCGCTCGAGCTGGTCGATCCGGGCGTCGCCGGTGGACGCGCTGCTGAGCGTCAACGACCCGGCGACGGCGTTCGAGGCGGTCGAGAGGTCGGCTGGTGCGACCCAGGCGGTGCTCTCGAGGGCGTCCAGCGCCTGGCTGAGCCGTGCTGAGTCGGACGGCCACTCGCGACCGAGGGTCAGCAGGATCGGCCCCGTCGCCGTACCGGCACGCGCCGAGGTGGCCAGCGTCGCGGTGAGCTCGGACATCGTCGAGGCGTAGGTCGCGCGGTCAGGAGCGGTCGCCGCACGACGGAGCAGGGACGACATCGACTGGTCGGAGACGAGCACGTGGTCGTCGCCGATCTTCTCGGATGCGGAGATCGTGGTGTCGGCACCGGCCGAGGTGTTCCCGCTCGAGACGATGGTGGTCTTCGTGCCGGCGCGCTCGAGTGCCGGCAGGTCGGCGGAGGACACGGTGCCGTCGGTCGGCCAGGCGATGGAGTCCATCGAGTACGGGAAGTCGAGCAGGGACTCCGTGGTCGGCAGGGTGTCCTGCGTCGCACCGGTGTCGGAGCCGGTTCCGGTGCCGGCGTCGCTCGTGGCGTCGTCGCTCGGGGCCTCGGTGCTGCTCGGCGACGACGTGTCGCCCGGGGTGGCCGTCGGAGTCGGTGCCGCGGTCTCGGCGCCGGGGAAGTTCTCGGTCTTCACGGACTGGTCGAGGGAGATCGGCGACAGGATGCCGTCGGAGCCGGCCTGGCGGAGGCCGGTGACGTCCGCGTCGGCGTACGCCAGCGAGAACGTCTCGTTGCGCAGGGACTCGAGGCGCGCGAGCCAGGTGGTCGCCGAGGACGGTGCGTTCTCGCCGAGGAGCCGGATCGACGCGATGATCCGCGGGTCGACGGCGACCGCGACGTTGTGGTCCTCGGCTGCGTCGAGCTGCTGGGTCAGCGTGCCGTCCACCGAGGTCGCCGCGGCGAGCACGGGTGCCGTGAGGACGCCGTCGGCGCTCTTCGGCACGGTCACGGGCATGGCGACCGAGACGCTCACCGGCACCTGCTCGAAGTCCGGGTACCAGGTGATCGCGGAGCGGTCCACGGCGAAGGTCTCGCCGGCCGTGTACTCGGCCGCGATGCGTCGCGCGCCGAACGAGGAGTAGCCGCCGAGTGCCACGTTGCCCGAGACGATGGAGACCGTGTCGATCGTCACCGAGCGGTGCGCCGGGACGGCCGGGATGTCCACGGAGTCCATCGGGGCGCCGAGGTAACCCGTTGTGGTGGTGTCGGCGAGCCAGTCGGCGAGGACGTCTCGCGTGCTCACCGACCGGAAGATGTCGAACTCGGCGGTGCCGGCGGGGACGGCGGTGTCGGTGTCGTTCGTGACGGTCACCGAGAGCGTGAGGTCCTGGTCCCGCTGGACGATCCCGCGGTTCGCCGGGGCGATCGAGATGGTCGTCTTTCCGGCGTCCGAGGAGTCCGGATCGGCGACGTGGGTCTTGGCGGAGGAGACCGTCGCGGCGTCCGCGTGGTCGGTGCCGAGGGGCGCGACGACCAGGCCGAGCGCGACGAGGGTCGACGCGGCTGCGGCGAGCGTGGTGCGGAGGATGTGCATACGGTGACGGGCCACGGGGTCGGTTCGGGCCAGCACGAGTGTATGAGGCCCGACCATGAAGAGGTCCCGTGCGCGCGGGGTCTGTTGAGAACTCGGGGCGCCGATCTGGGAGGATGAGGACCGTCATGCAGTCCGTTGCCCAGGCCGTCGAACGACTCGACGCACTCGCCGCCACCGAGCCCGTCGACCTCCTCGCTCGGGCCTTCGCCGACGCCGGACACGAACTCGCGCTGGTCGGCGGCCCCGTCCGTGACGCGTTCCTCGGCCGTCCGGTGACCGACCTCGACTTCACGACGGACGCCCGTCCGGACGACGTCCTGCGCATCATCGAGCCGATCGCGAGCGCCACCTGGGACGTCGGCCGACAGTTCGGCACGATCGCCGCCCGGGTCGCCGGCGAGCAGGTCGAGATCACGACGTACCGCAGCGACGTCTACGACGGCGAGACCCGGAAGCCCGAGGTGGCGTTCGGCGACACGATCGAGGACGACCTGCTCCGCCGGGACTTCACCGTGAACGCGATGGCGCTCCGACTGCCCGACCGCGAGCTCGTCGACGTGCACGGCGGAGTGGAGGACCTGCTCGCAGCGCGACTCCGGACGCCGCAGCCCGCTGTGCTCTCGTTCCGCGACGACCCCCTCCGGATGATGCGTGCCGCACGCTTCACCGCGCAGCTCGGTTTCACCGTCGACGACGACGTGCGCGACGCCATGCAGGAACTCGTCGAGTCGATCGACATCATCTCGGCCGAACGCGTGCGCGACGAGCTCGTCAAGCTCCTGAACACGAACGACCCCGTCCCCGGCATCCGCCTGCTCGTGGACACCGGCCTCGCAGAGCGCTTCCTGCCCGAGCTGCCGGAGATGCGCCTCGAGATCGACGAGCACCACCACCACAAGGACGTCTACGAGCACTCCCTCACCGTGCTCGAGCAGGCGATCGGCTACGAGGCCGAGCGCCACGCTGGCGATCCCCCGGACACGGTGCTGCGGCTCGCGGCGCTGCTGCACGACATCGGCAAGCCGGCGACCCGCAAGCTCGAGCCCGGCGGCGCCGTGAGCTTCCACCACCACGACCTGGTCGGCTCGAAGCTCGCGAAGAAGCGGCTGCGCGCCCTGCGCTTCGACAACGACACGATCGCCGCGGTGTCCCGCCTGATCGAGCTGCACCTCCGCTTCTTCGGGTACACCGAGGGCGCCTGGACCGACTCGGCCGTCCGGCGCTACGTCCGCGACGCCGGTCCGCAGCTCGAGCGGCTGCACGAACTCACCCGCTCCGACGTCACCACGCGGAACCGGCGGAAGGCCGACCGGCTGGCGTTCGCGTACGACGACCTCGAGGACCGGATCCGCGTCCTGGCCGACCAAGAGGAACTGGACTCGATCCGGCCCGACCTGACCGGGGACGACATCATGCGGATCCTCGACATCCCGCCGGGACGTGCCGTCGGCGAGGCCTACCGCTTCCTGCTCGAGGCGCGCATGGACGACGGACCCCTCGGGCCGGAGACGGCCGAAGCGCGCCTGCGCGACTGGTGGGCCGCCCGGGACGCGACCGCCTGACGGACGCGACGGTTCTGCACAGCCGGTGGCGCGCCTCCAGGCTGTCGGGTAGTCTGTGCAGGTTGCCCCGCGCGTGTCTGCGTGTCGAGGCACATGCATCAACCCTCCTGCCCCGGGAACTGCCCGGGGCCGCTGAGACCAGAGGAGGTGGGTTCCGCATGCACCAGTACGAACTGATGGCGATCCTCGACCCCGAGATCGATGAGCGCACTGTCGCTCCCAGCCTGGACAAGTTCCTCGCGGTCATCCGCAACGACGGTGGCACCGTCGACAACGTGGACGTCTGGGGCCGTCGCCGGCTCGCTTACGAGATCGCGAAGAAGTCCGAGGGCATCTACGCCGTCGTCGACTTCACGTCCTCCCCCGAGGCCGCCAAGGAGCTCGACCGTCAGCTCGGTCTCTCCGAGGCCGTGCTCCGCACGAAGGTCCTCCGCGCTGAAGAGGGCATCGCGCAGGTCGCCGCCCAGAAGCAGCGTGACGAGGCCCGCGCGGCCCGCAAGGCCGCCAACGCCTCCGCGACCGCGACCGCGAGCGCCGAGTAACCCGTGGCCGGCGAAACCGTCATCACGGTGGTGGGCAACCTCACCGCGGACCCCGAGCTGCGCTACACGCAGAACGGGCTCGCGGTGGCGAACTTCACCATCGCCTCCACGCCTCGCACGTTCGACCGTCAGGCGAACGAGTGGAAGGACGGCGACGCGCTGTTCCTCCGTGCGAGTGTGTGGCGGGAGTTCGCCGAGCACGTGGCGGGGTCGCTGACGAAGGGCTCGCGCGTCATCGCGCAGGGTCGTCTGCGTCAGCGTTCCTACCAGGACCGTGAGGGCCAGCAGCGCACGAGCATCGAGCTCGAGGTCGACGAGATCGGCCCGTCGCTCCGCTACGCCACCGCACAGATCACCCGCGCAGCGGGTGGCAGTGGCGGCGGTCGTGGCCAGGTCGGTGGCGGCGGCAACGCCCCCGCAGGCAACGGCGGCGGCAACTGGAACAACAACGGTGGCGGTCAGTCGGACGCGCCGTGGTCACCGCAGGGTGGCCAGCAGGGCGGCGGCAACGCACAGTCGAACGACGTGTGGAGCACCCCCGGCGGCAACTTCGACGACGAGACCCCGTTCTGATCCTCCTGGTTCCGACGGACACACAACTTTTCTTCTAAGGACAAATCACTATGGCTGGAAAGAGCACCGGCGACCGCCGGAAGCCTCGCGGCAAGGGCGGCAAGAACGCCGCTCCCGCGAAGTCGATCAAGGTCGGCGTCATCGACTACAAGGACGTTGCGACCCTTCGCAAGTTCATCTCGGAGCGTGGAAAGATCCGCGCCCGTCGCATCACCGGCGTCTCCGTCCAGGAGCAGCGCCTCATCGCCCGTGCCGTGAAGAACGCCCGTGAGATGGCGCTCCTCCCCTACGCCGGCTCCGGCCGCTGATCGGAGGTCGACACATGTCGAAGCTCATCCTCACCCACGAGGTCTCTGGCCTCGGTTCCGCTGGCGACGTCGTCGACGTCAAGAACGGCTACGCCCGCAACTACCTCATCCCCCAGGGCTTCGCTGTCGCGTGGTCCAAGGGCGGCGAGAAGCAGGTCGAGTCGATCCGTGCCGCGCGCACCGCGCGTGAGCTCGCCACCATCGAAGAGGCACAGGACCTCAAGATGAAGCTCGAGAACGCGACCATCTCCCTGTCGGTCAAGGCCGGCAAGGACGGCCGTCTGTTCGGCTCCGTCCGTCCGGGCGACGTCGCTGACGCCGTCCAGGCGCAGGGCGTCGGCTCGCTCGACAAGCGCAAGGTCGAGGTCCCCGCGACCATCAAGACCGTCGGTGACCACGAGGCCACCGTGCGTCTGCGCGAGGACATCACTGCCGTGATCTCGCTCAAGGTCGTCGCTGCCAAGTAGCACTGACGTTCCGCTCCACGACGGGCGGGTCTCCTCCGGGAGGCCCGCCCGTCGTTGCGTTGGCGGCAGGGGGTGTCGCCGCGCGGGCGGCGTCGGCGGCATCGGCGGCGTCGAGTGAGCAGAAGATGTCGCCTCCCGCCGCCTCACCCGACATCTTCTGCTCACTGCATGCGCGTGGTCGCTTCGTGACGGACGGGAGGCCCGGCTCGTTCCGCGTCGGCGGGCTCGGCTTGGCTGGATGGTTACCTCTCAGGCACTGCCCGCCTTGCTGGGAGCGGCCCGAGAACACTTCCCACAGGAGGGGTCCTTGTCAAGTCGTTTTACACAGCAGAAACGTGTCAAATCGGAACCTTCAACGCGTACTTGAACCCCACTTCTCCACACACCGTGTGGAACAGAAAACCCCAGGTCAACCGGTCGAAAGTGTGTTCGTCTAGCGAGTTGTGCACAGCCTCATCCACAGTTGTCCACACAGACTTCCGGCGTGTTCCCGCTTCTCTCCACAGAGTTATCCACAGGGCCGTTTGTTGGGGATAACTCTTCGGCCGTAGCTTGGGCCAGCGACTCGGGGATGTCGGTCGCTGGGGATAGAAATGCAGCACGGGTCCGGCCCGTGGGTTCCGGCCCGAACGCTCCGGCCGTGTCGTTCAACAGAGGAGTCAGTGTGTCGATCGCGCATCTCGAGCCCGCACCGCAGGAGTACGCGGAGCGCGGCATGGAACGCACCCCGCCGCACGACCTGCTGGCCGAACAGTCCACGATCGGCGGCATGCTCCTGTCGAAGGACGCCGTCGCCGACGTCATCGAGACCGCCCGCGGTGTGGACTTCTACGTCCCCAAGCACGAGGTGATCTTCGACGCGATCCTGTCGCTCTACTCGCACGGTGAGCCCACCGACGTCATCGCCGTCACCGACGAGCTGACCAAGACCGGCCTGCTGTCCCGAGGCGGCGGCGCCGAGTACCTGCACAGCGTCACGAGCATGGTGCCGACCGCTGCCAACGCCGGGTACTACGCCGGCATCGTCGCCGAGAAGGCCGTGCTCCGTCGTCTCGTCGACGCCGGCACCCGCATCGTGCAGATGGGTTACGCGTCCGAGGGTGAGGTCACCGACCTCGTCAACAGCGCCCAGGCCGAGGTCTACAACGTCGCCGGCGGGGTGCAGACCGAGGACTACGTCCCCCTGACCGACGCCATCTCCGCAGCCCTCGACGAGATCGAGGCCGCCAAGGGCCGCGACGGGCAGATGACCGGCGTTCCGACCGGGTTCGCCCAGCTCGACGGCCTGACGAACGGCTTCCACCCCGGCCAGCTCATCATCGTCGCTGCACGACCCGCCCTCGGCAAGTCGACCCTGGCGCTCGACCTGTGCCGTGCCGCCGCGATCAAGCACGACCAGACCGCCGCCTTCTTCTCACTCGAGATGGGGCGCGCCGAGATCGCGATGCGTCTGCTCTCCGCCGAGACCAGCGTCCCGCTGCAGAACATGCGCAAGGGCACCGTGGACTCCCGCGACTGGACCACCATCGCGCAGACCCGCGGACGCATCAACGACGCCCCGTTCTTCATCGACGACTCCCCCAACATGACCCTCGTCGAGATCCGCGCCAAGTGCCGACGACTCAAGCAGCAGCACAACCTCAAGCTCGTCGTCATCGACTACCTGCAGCTGATGACCTCGGGCAAGAAGGTCGAGAGCCGCCAACAAGAGGTCTCCGAGTTCTCGCGTGCGCTCAAGCTCATGGCGAAGGAGCTCCAGGTCCCCGTCATCGCGCTGTCCCAGCTGAACCGTGGTCCCGAGCAGCGCGCCGACAAGAAGCCGCAGATCTCCGACCTGCGTGAGTCCGGCTCGATCGAGCAGGACGCCGACATGGTCATCCTGCTGCACCGCGAGTCGGCGTACGAGAAGGACAACCCGCGGCAGGGTGAGGCGGACCTGATCGTCGCGAAGCACCGTAACGGTCCGACCGACACGATCACGGTGGCGTTCCACGGGATGTTCTCGCGGTTCGTCGACATGCCGCAGTAGGCCTCGTCGCGGCCTGGGAGGAAGCAACTTCCGACATCACCGAGCAGATCAACTCCTCGATCCCGCTCGGACGGATGGCCGTACCCGAGGAAGTCGCCGAGGTCGCTGCGTTCCTGCTCAGTGACCGGGCGTCGATCGTGACCGGCGCGATCGCTCCGGTCGATGGCGGCGCCGGCGCATGTTCCCGGGCGGTCTTCCCGCTCCAGCACGTGGTACCGGTGCACATACGGATCGCACCGGGCCGCGGACGACCGGGAGTGCGCGGCCGTCTGACCGGTACGCGTCCAAGGGGCGGGCGGAAGGCCCGGTGCGGGCCCTCCAAGAGCGTCCCGTCCGCGGTTGGCGGCCGGAGGAAGTCCCCTCGACCTGCCGTAGGGTCGGTCCCGTGGACGAGACGCGATCTGAAGTGCGGACCGCGGGGTCGCGGCTCCCGACGATGCGCGATGTCGCGGAGCACCTCGGGGTCTCGCGCCAGCTCGTCTCCCTCGTGCTCCGGGGCGCTCCTGGCCCGAGTCAGGAGTCGCGGACGCGGATCCTGCAGGCGGCGCAGGACCTCGGGTACCGCCCGAACGCGTCCGCTCGCCTGCTGCGACAGCGACGGACGAACTCGATCGGCCTGATGATCGAGATGCGGAACCCGTTCGAGGTGCGCTTCACCGAGCGGTTCGTCTCCGCCGCTGCCGAGCAGGGGTTCTCAGTGGTGGTCGGGGTGCACACGGCGGAACGCTCGACGGACGTCGTCGTCTCCGAGCTCATCGCGCAGCGGGTGGAAGCGGTCGTCGCGTTCAATCCGGATCCCCACGCTCCGGCGCTGCAGGACGCCCTGGCACGTGTGCCGGTCGTGTGGCTCGGCGAGAAGGCGCCCGGTTCGGCGATCGACAACGTGCGGGTCGACGAGGCCGGAGGGCTCCGGCAGGTCGTCCGGCGGCTCGTCGAACTCGGCCACGAGCGCATCGCCTACGTCGGCGGTGAGGGTGGGACGGTCGGTGTGGACCGAGCAGAGGCGTACCGAGACGCGATGTCGGCAGCCGGGCTCGACGCGTTCACCTCCGTGATCGCCAGTGGCTTCGGGGAGGAGGACGGCGCGGCGGCGGCTCGCGCGTGGGTCGCCGACGACTGTGCCGACCGTCCCACCGCGCTGGTCGCCTGCAGTGACTCGAACGCGGTCGGGATCCTCGCGGTGCTGGCCCACGAAGGCGTCGCCGTACCGCAGTCCGTGTCGGTCGTCGGGTTCGACGACAGCTACGTCGCCGCGCTGTCGTACAACGCGCTGACGTCGGTCCGTCAGGACGTCGAGGTGACGGTGGACGTCGCGCTCCGGATCGTCGTCGAGCGGCTCTCCGACGAACCGGGATCACCGTCAGAGGTGCTGACGCGGACCGTGCTCACGGAACGCGCGTCGACGGGCCCCGCGCCGACCCGTTGACGACGGACAGCGGATCGGCGAACCGTCAGCGCACCTTGCGGATCGGGATCACGACGACCGCTCCGACCAGGGCGACGATGCCGGCGCCCCAGAGGAGCAGCGTGTAGTTGTCACCGGCGCCGATCCCGAGCAGGAACAGCCCCAACGCCGGTGCGAGGGACTGCGGGAGCGCGTTCGCGATGTTGATGACGCCGAGGTCCTTGCCGGCGTGCTCGGGGTCGGGCAGCACGTCGATCGTCAGAGCGGTGTCGACGGCGGCGTAGATGCCGTACGCGAAGCCGAGGACGATCTCCGCGAAGTAGAACATCCCGATCGTGCCGGCGTGGGCGAGGACGATGAGCCCTGCGGCGAACAGCACGGTGGACCCGGCGACGAACACCTTACGGCGGCGCAGTCGGTCCGAGAGCCAGCCGGAGACGGTGAGGCTCACGAAGAGTGCGATCGTGTAGAGCAGGACGCCGAGCGCCACGACGCCGACCGCGTCCTTCGCAGACAGTCCGAGCTGGTCCTGCGTGTAGAGCAGCCGGTACGTGGTGAACATGTACGTCGCCAACGTGATGAGGAACCGCGACCACCACGCCAGCCCGAAGTCGGGGTGACGGATCGGGTTCGTCCAGAAGGTGCCGATGACCTGGCGCCACGAGAACGGCTTGACGGGGGTCTCGGGCACGCGGTCGGGGGTGACGAAGACGTACACGATGACCAGACCGATGCCGACGATCCCGGGCAGGACGAACAGCACGGGCAGGTTCGCGACGAGGTACACCGCCAGGTAGGTGCCGGCGAGGATGGACACGTTCTGCGCGAGCGCGAGGATGCTCGACGCCCGACCGCGCTGCTGCTCGGGGACGTTGTCGGCGAGGCTCGCGATGAGCGCTGCCGACGCGGCGTTCGACGCGACCTGGCAGAACAGCCACGCGAAGGTCAGCATCAGCACCGAGGTCGACGCGGACACCCACGCGAGCCCGAGTGCGAGTGCGATGATCCCGCCGACGAGCCACGGGCGACGGCGACCCCACCGGGTGCGGGTCCGGTCGCTCAATGCCCCGAACAGCGGGTTTGAGATCATCGCTCCGAGGGCGCCGAACGGCAGGACCGAGCCGACGATCGACGCCGGGTCTGACGGGTTCATCTCCTGTGCCTTGAGCTGCAGGCTCACCACCACGGGCGACAGGATCGCGACGAAGATCCCGAACTGCGCGAGGAACAGCGCTCCGAGGTACTTCTTGCCGATCGGTTCCGTGCTCACGGCCACGGTGTACGGGTGAGCGTCTTGCGGTCTCGTCGTCATCGACGTCTCCTCGGTGCGTCAGTGCAGCACGACTTAGCTCGTGCTAAATTCTCGGATGAGCGAGATGTTATCTCGTGCCAACAACTTTCGCGAGAGCATGAGGAGAACTGCATGCCGATCACCCAGCTTCCCGAACCCGAACTGTTCACCGCCCGGACCGGCGAACCCGCCCTGCGCTGGGGACTCATCGGGCCCGGTTGGATCGCCGGTGAGTTCGTCTCCGCGGCGCATCGGCACACCGCGCAACGCTTCACAGCGGTGTCGTCCCGCTCCGCCGACCGCTCGGCCGCGTTCGCCGCCACCCACGGGATCCCGAGCGCACTCGATGACCACCGCGCGCTCGTCGACCACCCCGAGGTGGACGTCGTCTACATCGCGACCCCGCAGAGCGAGCACGTCGAACTCGGGCTCCTGGCGATCGCAGCGGGCAAGCACGTCCTGATCGAGAAGCCGATCGCGCTCACCGCAGCCGAAGGGCAGCAGCTCGCCGATGCGGGCCACGCCGCGGGCGTGCTCGTGATGGAGGCGATGTGGAGCCGCTACCTCCCGCAGATGTCGGTGGTCCGACAGCTCCTGGCCGACGGGCTCCTCGGCGACGTCGAGGCCGTGCACGCCGACCACGGCCAGGCGATCCCGGCCGACCCGCAGCACCGGCTGTACCGCCCCGAGCTCGGTGGCGGGGCGCTCCTCGACCTCGGCATCTACCCCGTGCAGTTCGACTCGATGGTCCTCGGCGCACCGACCGAGGTCGTCGCCACCGGCGGCATGACCCAGACGGGCGTCGACGCCTACTCGACGCTCGCACTCCGCCACGGCGGCATCGTCCAGTCGACGATCACGACCACGATGCTCACCCGCACCCCCACCCGGGCGTCCATCTCCGGCAGCGCCGCACGGCTCGATTTCGACTCGTTCTTCTACACGCCGTCCGCATTCAGGGTGCTGGCGAACGACCCCAACGCACCGACGGACGGACCGGACCTCGGCTACACGGACGGCACGGGCCTCCGACTGTTCGACGGATTGTCGTGGGAGGCGACCGCCCTCGCGACCTTCGTCGGCGAAGGCCGCACCGAGTCGCCGCTCCACACGCTCGACGAGACGATCTCGATCCTCGCGACGATCGACTCCGCGAAGGAACAGCTCCGCGCGGACGCTGCGGGCGCCGAGGACCGCAACGGACTGGAGCCGGACGGGATCACCGAGGACGGGGTCGCCGCGTGACCGGCGAGACGCTGCTCACCGGACAGCGCACCCGCATCCGCGTGTTCGACGTCGCCACCCGGACCGCACGGACCGTCCACGAGACCACCGAGATGTTGTTCGAGGCCCCGAACTGGACCGCCGACGGGCGTCTCATCGTCAACGGGGAGGGCGTGCTCTGGTCCCTGCCCGTCGCCGGCGGCGAGCCCGAACCCATCACCATCGATGGCATCCCCGCCCTCAACAACGACCACGTCCTGCACCCATCCGGCGACACCATCCTCGTCTCCGCGAACGACTTCCACCTCTACGAAGCCCCGATCGGCGGCGGCACCGCCCGACGCATCACCTCGGCGGACGGCCCGCTCCACTTCTTGCACGGTGTGCACCCTGACGGAAGCACGCTGGCGTACGTGCGGCTCGAACCACAGGGCGACGACTGGTGGGCGAGCGCGACCATCCACGAAATCGGCATCGACGGCAGCCGGGATCGCGCGGTGACGACGCACCCCGGGCCAGCCGATGGTCCCGAGTACTCCCCCGACGCTGCGTGGATCTACTTGAACACCGAGCAGTTCACGCCGGGTCGGGCGCAGATCGCTCGGATTCGGCCGGATGGGTCCGACCTCGAGCAGCTGACTTTCGACGAGCGTGTGAACTGGTTCCCGCACCTGAGCCCGAAGGGCGACTGGGCCGTGTACCTCAGTTTCCCGGCGGGCACCACAGGTCACCCGGCCGACAAGGACGTCGAACTCGTGCTGATCGACCTGGTCGACGGTCCCTCGATGGCCGGCCCGCAGGCCGGGGTCTGGTCGGCCGGCGAGGTGGTCGCCCGGTTCAACGGCGGCCAGGGCACGATCAACGTCAACAGCTGGTCACCTGACGGCAGCGCCTTTGCCTACGTCGACTACCCCGTTGACGGCGAGGAACACCCGGCCGTAGACAACCAGGAGCACCACGTATGAGCGACTTCGTCTTCCCCGCAGCCGACGGCCCATCGCTGACCGACACCCCGGTACTCCGATGGGGTGTCGTCGGGACCGGTCAGATCGCCGGTGACTTCGTCGACGCCCTGCACGCGCACACCGCGCAGCGCGTCGTCGCGGTGACCAGCCGGACGACCGAACGCGGAGACGCGTTCGCGGCCGTGCACGGTGTCGAACGTACCTTCACCGACGCACACGCGATGGCGGCCGACCCGGGCGTCGACGTCGTCTACGTCGCGACTCCGCACCGGCAGCACCTCGAGGGTGCCCTCGCCGCGATCACCGCCGGCACCCCGGTGCTCGTCGAGAAGCCGCTCGGCCTGTCCCCTGGCGAGGCGGCGTCGGTCGCGGCGGCGTCGCGCGAACACGGCGTCTTCGCGGCAGAGGGGATGTGGACCCGCTACCACCCCGGGTTCCGTGTGCTCGCGAAGCTGTTGGCGGACGGTGCGCTCGGGGACGTGCTCCTCGCCCACGCCGACGTCGGCTGGCGGGTCCCGCTCGACGTCCCCACGCGGTTCCTCGACCCGGTCGAGGGCGGCGCGCTCCTCGACATGGGCATCTACTCGATCTGGTTCGCTCAGTTCGCGATCGGCCACGCGACGAGCGTCGCTGCCAGCGGTCGGTTGCACGACGTCGACGGCGGTCGGGTCGACGTCGCGTCGGCCGCACTCTTCACCGGTGCGACCGGCGCACGGGCGACCGCCACGTCCACACTCCTCGGGACCACCGACGGTCTCGCCTCGATCGTCGGCACCGCCGGGACCGTGCGGTTCACCGACCACTTCGTGTTCCCCGGACGGTTCGCCGTCACGATCGGCGGCGAGAGCACAGAATGGCGAGACCCGGACGGACTCGTCGGCCGCGCCGGACTGGCACACGAGGCCGTCGGCGTCGCAGCACTCATCGCCGACGGGCACACGTCCTCGCCGCTGCACTCCCTCGATGACTCCACCGCCCTCGCGACGACGCTCGCCGCCGTCCGCTCCGCACTCGACGAACAGGACACCCCTCGATGACCGGCACCGCAGACCTCGACACCACCGCACGACTGGAACTCCTCGCGACGCAGGACGTCGAAGTCCGCTTCTCGGACTTCACGCACGACGACGCCATCGCCCTCGGTCAGCGCATCATCACGCTCGCGCGGGAGCGCCAGCAGACCATCTCGACCTCGGTCTGGCTGGGCGAGCAGCTCGTCTTCCAGGCGGCGCTCGCGGGGACCTCGGCCGACAACGACGGGTGGATGAACCGCAAGGTCGCCGTCGTCCGCCGCTTCGACAAGGCGTCGCTGCACATCGCCGAGCAGATGCACGCCTTCGGCATCGAGGACATCGCGCACGCCCGGATGGTCGATCCGATGGACTACGCCTTCAACGGCGGCGCCTTCCCGATCCGCGTCGGTTCCGCCCAGGTCGGTGTCGTGGTCGCGTCCGGCGTCGACGACTTCGTCGAGCACGACCTGGTGGTCGAGGCGCTGCGCGCCCACCTCGAGCGCTGACGGCAACGGCCGCACCGTCCCCCCTGTCTGACGGGAGGCACGGTGCGGGCCCGCCACGGGCCTCCCGTCACGTTCGTCGTCTGTGACCGTCCACGTCGCTGGAGGGTCACATCGTCGAAACGACGTCAGGAGAAGTAGGTCGGCTCGCGGCGCACGTAAGCAGAGTCCAGAGCTGCGACGTCCTGGTCCGACAGCGTCACGTCGAGTGCGGCCACCGCGTCCGCCAGGTGGTGTGACTTCGTCGCACCGACGATCGGCGCGGCGACCACGGGGTTGCGGAGTACCCACGCGAGGGCGACCTGCGCCATCGCGACGTCGTGCTCCCTGGCGATGCGCTCGACAGCGTTCACGACGGCCTCGTCCTCAGGGATCCAGAGCGGCCGGCCCTTCGGGTCGGTGTCCGGGTTGGCCGTCCCTCGCGTCGTGCTCTTCTGACCCCACGGCCGCGCGACGACGCCGGCGGCGAGCGGGCTCCACGGGATGCTGGAGACACCTTCGTCGGCGAGGAGCGGGAACATCTCTCGTTCCTCCTCGCGCATGATCAGGGAGTACTGGTCCTGCATCGAGATGAACGGTGTCCAGCCGTTGGTCCTCGCAGCGGCCTGCATCTTGGCGAACTGCCACGCCCACATGCTCGACGCACCGATGTAGCGCACCTTGCCCGCCTTGACGACGTCGTGGAGCGCCTCCATGGTCTCCTCGATCGGCGTGTTCGGGTCGAAACGGTGCACCTGGTAGAGGTCGACGTAGTCCGTGCCGAGTCGAGTCAGCGACGCGTCGATCTGCTCCATCACCGCGCGACGTGACGAGCCGGACTCGCCGGGACCGTCGCCCATCCGGTTGAACAGCTTCGTGGCGAGGACCACGTCCTCGCGACGGGTGTACTGACGGATGGCGTCCCCGACGATGCGCTCGGAACTGCCGAGGCCGTAGACGTTCGCGGTGTCCCAGAACGTGATCCCGAGTCCAACCGCTTGCCGGAACAGCGGTTCTGCTGCTTCGGCGTCGAGCGCCCACCCCACTCCGCGGGAGCCGTCGCCGAAGCTCATGCACCCCAGTGCGATCCTGCTGACCTCGAGCCCGGAGTTGCCGAGTCGTGTGTACTCCATGTTCAGAATCCTCCGGCGTCACGGACGGTGTAGTGCTCCTCGAGCGCCGCGGTCTCCTCGGCGGTGAGCTCGATGTCGACGGCGGCTGCGGCGTCGTCGAGGTGGTGCGGCTTCGTGGCCCCGATGATGGGGGCCGTGACCACGGGGTTCTTGAGCACCCAGGCCATCGCGATCTGCGCCATCGGAACGCCGCGGTCCGCTGCGATCCGCTGCACTGCGTCGATGACGGGGCGGTCCCGCTCGGTGTCGGCGAAGAAGGTGTTGCCGACAGGGTCGTCGGAGGAACGCTTCGTTCCTTCGCCGGCGGGGCGGGCGACGCGCCCCTTCGCCAGTGGGCTGTAGGGGACGCTGCCGACGCCCTGGTCGGCGAGGAGACCGAACATCTCGCGCTCTTCCTCGCGGTAGAGCAGGGAGTACTGGTCCTGCATGGACACGAACCGGGTCCAGCCGTGCAGGTCGGCGGCGTGCTGCATCTTCGCGAACTGCCAGGTCCACATCGCGGACGCGCCGAGGTAGCGGGCCTTGCCGGCCTTGACGACGTCGTGGAGGGCTTCCATCGTCTCTTCGACCGGGGTCTCGGGGTCGAAACGGTGGATCTGGTACAGGTCGACGTAGTCGGTGCCGAGACGGGTCAGGGATGCGTCGATCTGTTGCATGATCGCCTTGCGCGACAGGCCGGCGACGTTCAGGCCGGGGCCGGTGCCGGGCTTGTCGGAGAAGTGGGCCTTGGTGGCGAGGACGATCTCGTCGCGCTTGGTGAACTTGCGGAGCGCTTCGCCGACGATGCGCTCCGAATCGCCGTAGGAGTACACGTTGGCCGTGTCCCAGAAGGTGATGCCGAGGTCGAGTGCCTGCCGGAAGTACGGCAGCGCGTCGTCTTGGGGGAGGGACCACTGCAGGTGGCCGCTGGCGGGGTCGCCGAAGCTCATGCACCCGAGTGCGATGCTGCTGACCTTCAGTCCGGAGTTGCCGAGTCGTGTGTACTGCATGGTGTCCTTTCGGGGGGCGGTCCGGCCGGACCGCCATGAGGTCGTGCTGGTGGTGCTCAGGCCTGGGTGGACGGGCGGAGCAGGATCTCGTTCAGGGCGAGGTGCCGCGGGCGGGAGAGTGCGAAGGCGATGACCTCGGCGACGCGGGTGGTGGTGTCAGGCATGAGGGTCCTCTCGAGTGGTGCGGCCGATCACGTCAGCCTCGCCGTCGGCTTCGGAACTCGCGGCGAGGCTGCCGAGGAGCGCCAGTCGCTCCTCCGTCGGTGATCCGACGGCTGCCGTGCAGGCGTACATGGTCCATCCGGGGCTGTCTGGCATCTCGAACGCCTCGTAGGTGAACTCGAGGTCGCCGACCTCGGGGTGGTGGATCCGCTTCGCCCCGGTGCGGTGGAATCGGACGTCGTGGGCGGCCCAACGGGTCCGGAACTCGTCCGACCGGGTCACGAGCTCGCCGATGAGCCCGGTGAGCGCCTTGTCGTGCGGGTTCTGCCCCGCCGCCTGACGAAGTGAGGCGACGATGCTGCTCGCGCCGGACACCCACTCCGGGTAGTAGATCCGCGCGGCCGGGTTGAGGAACGTGAACCGCGCGTTGTTGCCCTGCGCCCCCGGGTCGTCGAAGATCGGCGCGAGCAGTGCCCGTCCCAGCGGGTTCGTCGCGACGGTGTCCATCTGTCGGTTCCGCACCCAGGTCGGCGTTCCGGTGATGGTGTCGAGGAAGCGTTGCAGGCTCGGACGGACGACCGGTTCAGGGGACTTGATCCGTCGGCGGGCCGGCGTCGGGACCGCGCTGCGGGCGAGGTCGTTCAGGTGTTCGGTCTCGGCTTCGTCGAGCTGCAGCGCGCGGGCGATCGCCTCGAGCACCTCGGCCGAGACACCGGCGAGGTTGCCCCGTTCGATCTTCGCGTAGTAGTCGATGCTCGTCCCTGCGAGCATCGCCACCTCTTCGCGACGGAGCCCCTTCACTCGCCGCCGTCCGCCGCTGATGATGCCGGCCTGCTCCGGGGTGATGCGCGCACGGCGGGTGCGGAGGAAGTCGCTGACCTCGGCGTGGTTGTCCATGACCGCCACCGTACGACCGCCCGCCCGAGTGGAGGAGTGACTGCTGGTACACGGATAAGCCCGCCCTCCCACGCACGGGCGGGCGGGAGTGTCATGGACGCATGGCAAACGCGACCCCCACTGTGACGCTCAACAACGGCATCGAGATGCCGATCCTCGGCTTCGGCGTCTTCCAGGTCGACAATGATTCGACCGAGGCGGCCGTCAGCGCCGCCCTCACCGCCGGCTACCGTCTCCTCGACACCGCCGCCGCGTACGGCAACGAAGAAGCCGTCGGCGCCGCGATCGCGAAGAGCGGCATCCCGCGCGACGAGCTCTTCGTGACCACGAAGCTCTGGATCCAGGACGCTCCCGCCGAGGAGAACACGAAGCGAGCCTTCGATGACTCGCTCCGCAAGCTCGGCCTCGACTACGTCGACCTCTACCTGATCCACCAGCCGTTCGGTGACTACTACGGTCAGTGGCGCGCGATGGAGGCCCTCAACAAGGAAGGCCGTGCCCGCGCGATCGGTGTCTCGAACTTCGCCCCCGACCAGCTGCTCGACCTCATCATCAACAACGAGGTCGTCCCCGCGGTCAACCAGATCGAGACGCACCCGTTCAAGCAGAACACCGACTACCAGGAGCTCATGCGCGGTGAGGGTGTCCAGATCGAGTCGTGGGGTCCCTTCGCCGAGGGCAAGAACGGCCTGTTCACGAACGAGGTCCTCGAGGGCATCGGCAAGGACCACGGCAAGTCCGTCGCGCAGGTCGTCCTCCGCTGGCTGACCCAGCGCGGTGTCGTCGCGATCCCGAAGACGGTGAACCCGGACCGCATGGCCCAGAACCTCGACGTCTTCGACTTCGAGCTCACCGAGGCGCAGATGGCTCAGATCGCGGACCTGCACACCGGTGAGTCCCAGTTCTTCGACCACGAGGACCCCGAGATGGTGCGCTGGCTCAGCGCACGTCGCCTCAGCTGAACCACCCTTCGGACTGGAGGCGCGGTGCCAGCCCGCACCGCGCCTCCAGTCCGTTGTCCGGAAGGACCACTGCCATGGCCGAACCCGCCATCTCACGTCGCGCTCTGATCCGCGGCGCAGGTGCTGCGGCTGCTGCCGCAGCAGCAGCGAGCCTCGCTGCCTGCAGCACCGGCTCGTCCCCCGCCCCCTCGACCATCGCAAGGAGCACCGTGCCCTCGACCGACTCCGACGAGCGGATCCTGCTGGCGTACTTCTCCCGCCCGGGTGAGAACTACTGGAACGGCGGCCGGCGCACCCTCGACACCGGGAACACCGAGGTCCTCGCCGGACTGATCAGCGACCGGATCGACTGCGACGTCGTCCGCATCGAACCCGCCGACCCGTACTCCGACAGCTACGACGACACCGTCGCGCGGAACGTCCGTGAACAGAACGGCGACGCCCGGCCCGACATCGCTGGCGGCCTACCGGACCTGGCCCAGTACGACACCGTGCTCCTCGGCAGCCCCATCTGGAACGTCCAGCCCCCGATGATCATGGCCACCTTCGCCGAGGCGGTCGACCTCTCCGGGAAGCCCGTGCTGCCGTTCGTCACCTACGCGGTGAGCGGCCTCGGGTCGACCGAGTCCTTCTACCGCGACCTCGACACCGGAGCAACGCTCGGCGAGGGCCTCGCCGTTCGCGGCGAAGAAGTCCGGGACAGCGGCGCCGGAACCGACGTCGACCAGTGGCTCCGAGCCGCTGGACTCCTCTGAACCCACTCGACCGCCCCCGATCCATCCCGGAGGAAACGCCATGCCTGCCCAGCAACGCACCGTCCTCGTCGTCGGAGCCACCGGCAGTGTCGGACGGCACGTCGTCGACACCGCTGTCCGCGCCGGACACCGAACACGCGCACTTGCACGCTCGGCCTACAAGGGGCAGGGCCTCGCCCGTGGGGCAGAGGTCGTCATCGGCGACCTCACCGACGCTTCGACCCTCGTCGAAGCGGTCAGCGACATCGATGCCGTCATCTTCACGCACGGTGACAACAGCAACGCCGAAGCGGTGAACTACGGCGCCGTCCGCAACGTGCTGCGCGCACTCGACGGACGGCCGGTCCGGATCGCGCTGATGACCACCATCGGCGTCAGTGTCCGTCGCGCCAGCTCCGAGTGGAAGCGGCGCGGTGAGCGGCTCGTGCGTGCCAGCGGCAACGAGTACACCATCGTCCGTCCCGGCTGGTTCGACTACAACGACGCGGACGAGCTCCGCATCGCACCCCGTCAGGGCGACACCGAGACGACCGGTACGCCCGCCGACGGCGTGATCGCCCGCCACGAGATCGCTCGCGTCCTCGTGGAGAGTCTCACGAACCCCGCTGCCGGACACAAGACGTTCGAACTGGTCGCGGCGCGCGGGGACGAGCAGGACGACCTGACACCGGTCTTCGACTCGCTGCGCCCGGACGCGGCCGGATCCCTCGACGGGGTGCTGGACGCCGACAACCTGCCGATCGATCAGGAGCCGACAGCGGTACTCAGCGAACTCGACCACGTCCGGCCCCGCTCCTGACGAGCCGGCACCGAACCACCCACCGCATCAGCTCGACGAGAAGGACACCATGACCACCTGGCTCATCACCGGCGCCTCCAGCGGACTCGGCGCATCCCTTGCCCGCGCCGTCCTCGAGCAGGGCGACAACGCCGTCATCACCGCTCGCAACACCGACCACCTGACGGAGATCACCGACGCGTACCCCGAGAACGCCTTGGCGGTCTCGCTCGAGGTGGCCGACCACGACCAGGTCGTCGCCGCGGTCACCGCCGCGACCGAGCGGTTCGGTGCCGTCGACGTCCTCGTCAACAACGCCGGCCACGGCTACCGTGCCGCGGTCGAGGAAGCCGCCACCGACGAGGTCGACGAGCTGTTCGCCACGAACTTCTTCGGGCCCGTGGACCTGATCAAGGAGGTCCTTCCACAGATGCGCGCCCGCCGCGCCGGCACCATCGTGAACGTCTCCTCCATCGGCGCACCCCGTTCCAACCCGGCGTCCGGTTACTACACCGCGACGAAGACCGCACTCGAGGGGATGTCCGACGCGCTGAACCGTGAGGTCGGGCCGCTCGGGATCCGCGTGATGGTCCTCGAACCGGGGGCGTTCCGCACCGACTTCTCCGGCAGGTCGCTCAAGCAGTCCCGCACCGTGATCGACGACTACGCCGACACGGCCGGCAAGCGCCGCAAGGAGAACGACACCACACACGGCACGCAGCCGGGCGACCCGGACCGTGCCGCACGCGTGATCATCGACACCGTCGAGGCAGACGAAGCACCGTTCCGCCTGCTCATGGGATCCGACGCCGTGCAGATCGTCCGCGACGAACTGCAGGGCCGCATCGACGAGATCGACGCCTGGGCCGACGTCAGCCGCACCACCGACTTCACGCAGGAGGACGACTCGTGAGCACCTGGCTCATCACCGGTGCGTCCAGCGGGCTGGGCCGGGCACTCGCCGAGCACGTACTCGGCGCCGGACGCCACGTCGTCGCCACAGCCCGCGACCCGAAGGTCCTCGACGACCTGCGCACCGCCTTCCCGGAGACGGCCCTGATCGTGCCCGTCGACGTCACCGATTCCGCATCCATCCAGGCGGCAGTCGATGGGTTCAGCCGCTCGTGCGGTAGCCACGCCGATTGAACGGGCTCCAACGAGGGTCTGGCACTCGGTCGGATCTGCTGCGCCGAGGCACAGCCGGGAAGAGTCAACCTCACGGTACGTACAGTCCGCGCCGACCGTCCGTCTCGCTCAGCGCCGTTCCGGAGCTCGCCGATCGGTCATCGAGACGAAATCGGAGACGCTCGCTTCTGCGACAGCTGCGCGGAGACGGGATGCGCACCCGATGCGCACCCACCGGCACTCCAGCGCTGATGCCGCTTCCGCGTCCGCTGACTCACGCGACTCGGATCAAGACTCACCCGTGATGCCGGCAATGATCGCTCCGAGCTTCCACCGGTGACGGTCGTCCGGGTCGGATTCGTCGAGTCGCGCTCGCAACGCACGGATTTCCGGGAACTCGGTCTCCGGGAGCGCGTCGTACACCCGCCCGAGGCGGTCTCGTGCGGCCTGCATGGATGCGTCGGGTACATCGGCACGCTCCGCTCCCGCTCGGACTCGGCGTGCCCAGCTGGCTCGTTCGACCGCGGTCGACGCCGCGTACTGGTCGAGGAGGTCCGCTGCGGCCAGGAGTGACTCCTCAGCAAGGCCCGCTGTCCGGAGGAGGGCGAGGACACGTTCGGTGATGGCGAGGGAGTTCGGGCCGACCTGCGCCTCGATCAGGGCGACGAGAGCGATGTCGTCGTGGGTCGCGAGCACGTGGATCTGATCCGTGACGAGGCCTTCCAGTTCGCCTCGCCAGTCCGCGGGTTCCCCGTGTCCGACCAGCACGTTGGCCAGCGCGAGGTCGTAGGCGGCCTCGAGCAGGTCCTTGCGGTCGGCGACGTAGACGTAGAGCGACGCTGCTGCCGTGTCGAGGCGCGTCGCGACCTTCCGCATCGACACGGCGTCGACCCCGGACTCGTCGATGAGCAGCAGCGCGGTCTGGACGATCGCCTCGCGGCTCAGCGGTGGCTTGGCAGGGCGCGTCCGGGCTGAGTCGGGCCGATTGGTGTCGGGCGTCATGCGACCACTGTACGCGACGAACGGCGTTCGGGGCGTACAGTGTTCGTCACGAACAGTGTTCGCAACGAACGGCGTTCGGTGAAAGGAGTCAATGTGGAAGACCACAACAACCACAGGTGGGTCGCTCTGGCGGCCGTCCTCTGCGCAACCGCGATGGATCTCTTGGACTCGACCGTGATGGTCGTCGCTGCTCCCTCCGTGCAGGAGGCGATGCACGGAGGTGAAGCCGTCCTGCAGTGGCTGACCGCTGCGTACACGCTTCCGTTCGGGATCCTGTTGATCCTGGGCGGGCGACTCGGTGACCGACTCGGCCGCCGCAGGGTCTTCCTGATCGGCGCGGCCGGCTTCGTGGTCGCATCGCTCGCTTGCGCGTTCGCACCATCCATCGGCATCCTGCTCGCCGGGAGGGCCATCCAGGGCGCCTTCGGCGCACTGCTCATCCCACAGGGGTACGGCATCGTCGGCGCCCTGTTCCGCGACGAGCGCGAGCAGAGCCGGGCGTTCTCCCTCTTCGGCCCGATCAACGCGATCGCCGGGGTGGGTGGGCCCATCCTCGCCGGCGCGCTCATCGGTTGGGACATCGCCGGGAGCGGATGGCGTGCCATCTTCCTGATCAACGTCCCGATCGGACTCTTCGTCCTCATCGCCGCAGCCCTGTGGCTCCCGCACGACGACGGTCGACCTGGTGCACGCATCGACCTGGCCGGGGCGGCGCTCGTCGCCGTGTCAGCGGCGCTCCTCGTCTTCCCCCTGATCCAGGGACGCGAGTCCGGCTGGCCCTGGTGGTCGTTCGTGCTCCTCGCACTCGCGGTCCCCGCCGGATGGGTCCTGGTCCGCCAGATCCGAGGCAGCAGCGCTCCGATCCTCGAACCGAGCCTGTTCGGGAAGCCGACCTTCATCGCGGGTCTCGCCGTCGCAGCCGCGCTGTTCGCCGGCACCGGCGGACTCAACCTGCTGCTGTCGCTCTTCCTGCAGCTGAGCGGGGGCCAGGACGCCATCGCCACCGGGCTCGCACTCGCGCCCCTCGCGATCGGCATCGCTGTCGGCGCGCCGATCGCCGCACGCCTCCGAGCATCTGTCGGACGACACGGTCTGCACATCGGCTTCCTCGTCGAGGTCGTCGGCCTCGTCCTCATCGCCACAGCCGTGCTGATGGACCAGAACGTCGTCGTGTTCGAGGTCGGGATCTTCGTCACGGGTCTCGGCCAGGGCCTGCTCTTCGGCCCGGTCATCCAGACGATCCTCGGCACCGCGGACGGTCACGAGATCGGAAGCGCCGCCGGCGCCATGACCTCCCTGCAGCAGATCGCCACGGCGCTCGGCATCTCGATCCTCGGCACCGTGTTCCTCGCCAGCACCAGCACAGCCTCCATGATCACCGGCCTCGCCGTCGTCATCGCACTCATGGCCGGGGCCGCGCTGCTCGTCCTCCGCATCCCCACGCACGCCCACACCCGCTGAAAGGCACGCACGTCATGACCACCACCCCCCGCACACGGATCATCGTCCTCGGCGCCGGCGGGCGCACCGGCCGGCTCGTCCTCGACTCGGCCCTGCACAGCGGCCACCGGGCAGTCGCCCTCGTCCGCTCTCCGGAACGTGCAAACCTCGCCGCCCGTGACGGCCTCGAGGTCGTCGCTGCCGACGCTCGCGATGCCGTCGCCCTGCGGAGCACTCTCCGACCGGGCGATGTCATCGTCTCGGCAGTCGGCCCGTCCGGTCGCAAGTCGAACGGCCTGTACGCCGGTGTCGCGCGAGCCGTCGTCGACGCGACCGCCGGCGGCAGCCACCGCTTCGTCGGCATCACCTCCAGCGGGGTCCGCGACGACGACCCGAACCACCCCTGGTGGTACCGAGCGTTCATGGTCCCGTTCATGGAGAACACCTACGGCGACATGCGACAGATGGAATCGACGCTCCGGGCGAGCGACCTCCCCTGGACCTTCGTCCGGCCGGGACGGCTCCTCGACGAGGCCGCGTCCGGGAACTACCGGGTCGAGGACGGCAAGAACCCGAAGGGCGGCGTCAGCATCTCCAGGAAGGACGTCGCGGACTTCGTCATCTCCTGCGCGGACAACGAACACTGGACCCGCCGAAACCCGACCATGACCACGTGACAGAATCAACGGGTCCCGAGCCCGACGACGAGGTCGAGGCTGGTCTCCACATGCACCTCCTGCAAGCCGCCCGCTTGCCTGGCGCTCTGCGCGTCTCGGTCGGGTGGGCGCTGATGCTCCTCGGCCACTTCGCCGTGTTCACCTCCATCGCCCTCCCTCGAAGCCGCAGGGCTCGGCGGGGCCGCCGTCAGTGGCTCCCTGTTCGTCCTCGGTGTCACCGCGGGCCCTGCCGGCCGGGCTCCTGGTGTCACCGGTGCTGATCGTCGTCGCGTTCGGGGTGCTGGCGATCGCGCCCCTGTCGACCCCGCTCGTCGTGGCGGTCCTCGTTGTCTGGGGTGCCGGCTTCGCCGCGGCCGTGCTGTTCAACCAGCAAGCCGTCCTCGTCGCGGGCGATCGGCTCGCGGACCGGCCTGCTGCAGACGCGACCGCTCTCCGAGGGTTGTCCAGCCGGCGGTCGCTCTGGATAGTTGTCCCATGGCCATCACCCTCGACAACGTCGGCATCGCCGTCCGCGACATCGATGCCGCGATCTCGTTCTTCACCGACCTCGGGCTCACGGTCCTCGGTCGTGACACGGTCAGTGGCGAGTGGGCGGACACCGCGGTCGGTCTCGACGGCAACCACGCGAAGATCGCGCTCCTCCAGACTCCGGACGGGCACGCTCGCCTCGAGCTCTTCGAGTACATCCACCCTGCGGCGATCGAGACGGAGCCCACGCTGCCGAACGAGATCGGCATGCACCGCGTCGCCTTCAACGTCGACGACATCGACGAGGCCCTCGCGACCGCCGCTCGGCACGGCTACCACCCGCTCCGCGGCGTCGCGACGTACGGCGACATCTACAAGCTCACCTACCTGCGGGGGCCCAGCGGCATCCTCGTGATGTTCGCCCAGTCGTTGCGGCCCTCCGACTAGCGCGAGCCGTCGCCTGGAGGCGCGACCCGCGTCCGCAACGCGAGTCGCGCCTCCAGGCCCGTGCGTTCTCGGTCATCCCCCGTCGGTGAGCAGGCGGAGCGTGTCCAGCAGATCTGATCGCCGTCGCTCGTCGAGCGGCGCGAAGAGGTCGTCGAGCACGGTCGCGGCCACGGCGTGGCCCGCGCGGAGCGCTTCGCGGCCGGCATCGGTCAGTGCGTGCTCGAGACGCCGGCCGTGTCCTGCCGTCCTGGTGACGAGTCCCCGCTCGACGAGCCGTGTCGCGAGGGTCCCGAACGCCTGGTCGCTCTGGAACGTCGCGACGGCGAGCTCGTGGCCGGACGCACCCGGCATCCGGTCGACGGCACGCAGCGCGTCCCACTGCACGAGGCTGACCCCGACGTCCCGCAGGGCGGTGTCCATCGTGCGGTGGTTCCGGTACTGCGCCCGCTTGATCGCCTGCCCGAGGCCTTCGAGGTCCGTCGTCATGGTGCTACGATATCAACACATTGATATCAACATGTTTAGTCAGGAGTGCCATGAACAGCCAGCCGACCCGCACCGCCCTGGTCCTGCACGGCGGCGGCGGACCGCGAACCGTCGCACCGATCGTCGGGCACCTCGCACCGGACACGCACGTCCTCGCCCCCACGCACCCCGGTTGGGACGGCACGACGCGACCGGAGTCCATCTCGTCCGTCGCCGACCTCGCGCGGGCCTACCTCCTGCGGCTCGTCGAGCACTCTGAGCGCGACGTGGTCGTCGTCGGATCGTCGATCGGTGGCTGGATCGCCCTCGAGATGGCCGTGCAGGCGGCGGCCGACGAGCAGTACGCGGGGGTCCTCGGCGCCGTCGTGCTGATCGACACCGTCGGTGCCGTGGTCGAGGGTGAGCCGATCGCCGACTTCTTCGCCCTCGACGCCCGCGGTCTCGCCGAGGTCGCGTGGCACGACCCCGAGCGCGGGTACCTCGACCCCGCCCGGTTCACCGAGGAACAGCGAGCGGTGCAGCAGCAGAACGGCCGGACGATGGCCGCCGTCGCCGGCAGGGGCATGAGCGACCCGACCCTGCTCGGCCGCCTCGCCACCGTGGACGTCCCGACGCTCGTGGTCTGGGGCGCGAGCGACCGCGTCGTCACGCCGGCGTACGGTCGGGCGGTGGCCGGAGCGGTGCCCGGTGCACGCTTCGCCGAGGTGCCGGCCGCCGGACACCTGCCGCACCTCGAGGCACCCGAGGCGACGTGGGCGGTGATCGACCCGTTCCTGGCGCGCTGAGCCGCAGCTAGCGTGGGGGCATGAGCCGTACCGACGACGACGTCGACACCTTCCTCGGGGCGAACGGAGCGCGACTCCTGGTCCTCGCCGACCAGGTCGTCCCCGCGGACGAGCACCCCTCCGCGATCGAGGCCGGCGCCCTCGAGTTCCTCCGGCACACGCTGCACGACCGACCGGACTGGACCGCCCGCGTGGCCTCGGTCGTCGAGGTCGGGGTCGACAGCGCCGAGTGGGACTGGTTCGCCGGCATCGTGTCCGCGGGGTACTACGCCGACGCGGGCAACGGTGGCAACGACGGCGAGCGCTCGTGGGAGATGGTCGGCTGGCAGCCCGGTCCCCCGGCCGGCTGGGGCGTCCCGGTCCCGGTGCCGACCGCGCAGCCTGTGGTCACGCACCCGTCGGAGCTCGCCGCGCGGTACGACGCGATCGTGATCGGCTCGGGTGCCGGCGGCGGGGTCGCGGCGTGCGGCCTGGCCGAGTCCGGCCGTCGGGTGCTCGTGGTCGAGGCGGGCGCCTGGCCGGACACCGGCACGCTCGCTCGGGACCACCTCCGGAACCCCAGGTCGTCGTGGGGGCTCGAACCGCGCTCCGGCCCGGTCGACCTCGGCAACCCCCGCGTGGTGACGGACCACGACGGTGACCGCGTGGTCCGGCCGTCCGACTGGGAGTGGCACAACAACGCGTTCACGGCCGGCGGTGGCACGCGGGTGTACGGCGCGCAGGCGTGGCGGTTCGCGCCCCGGGACTTCACGATGGCGACCGACCACGGCGTGCCGGATGGCAGCAGCCTGGCCGACTGGCCGATCCGCTACGACGACCTGGCGCCCTGGTACGACCGCGCGGAGCGGGAGCTCGGGGTGAGCGGTGGCGCCGGCGACGGCACGTGGGCCGGGCCGCGGGAGCACCCGTTCCCGATGCCGCCGATCGCGTCCGGGCCGTCGCGGGAGCGTCTGGCGCGGGCCGCCTCGGCGCTCGGCTGGTCGACCGTGCACGTCCCGTTGCTCGTGAACTCGGTGCCGTACCTCGGGCGTGGGGCGTGCGAGCAGTGCGGCATGTGCATCGGGTTCGCCTGCCCGGTCGACGCGAAGAACGGCAGTCAGAACACGCTGCTGCCGCGGGCGTTCGCCACCGGCAACGCCTCGATCGTGCTCGAGACCCGGGCCGCGCGCCTGCGGACCGACAGCGCAGGGCGGGTGGTGGGCGTGGCCCTGGTCGGGACGGTGGACGGGGTCGACTGGCACGCGGACGTCGACGCGGACGAGGTCGTCGTCTCGGCCGGCGCCGTGGAGTCCGCCCGACTGCTGCTCAACAGCCCGACCGAGCGGGAGCCCCACGGGATCGGGAACGACCACGACCTGGTCGGTCGGCACCTGCAGGGACACCGGTACGGCGGGGCGATGGGCGTCTTCGACGACGTGGTCGAGGACGGGCTGGGCCCGGGGCCGTCGATCGCGACGACGGACTTCCGCCACGGTGTCCCTGGTCAGATCGGGGGCGGGATCATCGCGGACGAGTTCGTCGCCACGCCCTCGAACACCTACGCCTACCTGACCGGCTTCGGCCTGCTCCCCCGCGCCGGGATCGCCAGCAAGCAGGGCATGCGGGACCTCGCCCGCCGGAGCATGCGCCTCATGGGGCCGATCCAGGAGGTCACCTCCGCCGACGCACGCGTCCGGGTCGACCCCGCGGTGACCGACCGGTACGGGATCCCCGTGGCCCGGTTCAGCGGCGACGCGCACCCGGAGGACACGCGAGCACGGGACCACACCAGCGCTCGGAGCGCCGACTGGTTGCGCGCGGCCGGGGCCACCCGCGTCGCGGAGATGCGCGGCACCCTGTCCGGGACCAGCGGCGGGCAGCACCAGGCCGGCACCCTGCGGATGGGGACGGACCCGTCGACGTCGGTCGTCGACCCGTTCGGTCGGGTCTGGGGGCACGACAACCTACGGGTCGTCGACGGCTCGGTGCACGTCACCAACGGCGGGGTGAACCCGGTGCTCACGATCTTCGCGACGGCGATGCGGAGCATCGACCACCTGGTCGGGGGACGGGCTCTGGACGCGACCCACTGACGGACTGGAGGCACGGTGCGGGCCCGCCCCGTGCCTCCAGGCCGGTGAATGCTGGGTCCAGACCAGGAAAACAACCACTGGCGACCCCCATTCGCGGGCATACGGCGTGCGGAAGAGCGCAAAATTGGTCGTGACTCAAGTTTGGCATTGACACCGGGAACTCGGCACTCCTACGATCGGCTCACCCGAACACGCAGTGCTCCAACGGAGGAGTCCCATGACGACGACGTCAGAACCCCAATCGCCCCTGGGCTCGACACCCGATCGATCGAACAGGATCCCGTTCGGACGGCTGCTCGCGTGGTCGTCGTCGCACGCATCGCAGGCCGGATCCGTCATCGTCCTGACGTACTTCACGATCTACTGCACGGACACCCTCGGACTCGCCCCGGCGATCGTCGGCGGCCTGCTGCTCGCGAGCAAGATCGTCGATGCCGTCGGCGTGCTCTTCGCCGGGTGGCTGGTCGACGCGTCCCCGGAGACACGGTGGGGCAAGGCGCGACCCTACGACCTCGCGATCGTCGGCATCTGGATCTTCACCGCCATGCTGTTCTCCACCCCCGGCGGTCTCGGTGAGGTCGGGAAGTACGCGTGGGTGTTCGTGACGTACCTGCTCGTCACCGCGGTGTTCTCCCCGCTGTTCCTGGCGAACCAGCCGCTGTACCTCACCCGCGCCTTCGCGGACCGCGACGCGTACACGAAGGCGTCGTCCGCGTCCGGCGTCGTCATCGGGGTCGTCAGCCTCGTGATCGGCATCACGTTCCCCGTCCTGGTCGGGCAAGCAGGCAAGTCCACGACGGCGTGGTCGCACATGATCCTGGTGTTCGCGATCCCGCTGGCCCTGATCGGCCTGATCCGCTTCTTCACCGTGCGGGAGACGAACCGTCCCGACCCGGAGACGACCCAGCGGGCGACGCTCCGCGACATCACGACGGTGCTGCGGAGCAACCCGTACCTCTGGAGCGTCTCCGCGATCCAGTTCGTCATCGCCGTCCTCGGGAACTTCGGCGCGCTCGCCTACTACTACCGCTACATCGTGGGCAACGTCGGCCTGCTGGGCATCGCCGGCGCACTGGCGATCGTCATCCTGCCCGTGATGGTCTTCTTCCCCCGGATCATCAAGCGGTACTCCATCTCGGCGATCATCATGGTGTCGTCGGTGCTCGGTGCGATCGGGTTCGCGATGTACTCCTTCGCCGGGGCGAACATCCCGCTGCTCCTCGTCGCCGCGCTGTTCACCGCCGCCGGCAGCACACCGATCGCGTTCCTGCTGCCCGTCCTCGTGATCGACAACGCGACGTACAACGAGTCCCTCGGGAACCGGCGCCTCGAGAGCGTCGGCGGAGGCATCACCAGCTTCGCGCAGAACCTCGGCGTCGGGGTCGCTGCGGGTGTCGGCGGGATCGTGCTCTCGATCGCCGGGTACGACGGCACCCGATCGGTGCAGACGCCGTCCGCGACGCTCGGCATCATCGCGGTGAACAGCTGGATCCCTGCCGCGCTGTCGATCGTCGCCGCGGTCATCGCGTGGCGGTACCAGCGCTTCGAACGGGAGCTGCCGGTCATCACCGCGTCGGTGATGGTGCAGCGTGAGCGGGCCGCGAAGGAGTACGGCGTCGGGGCGGTCGCACCGACCGCGAGCGGCATCGCCACGCCGGTCGCGACCGCGGACAGCGAGACCCCGCTCCCCGACGACGGGCCCCCGCGCGCGTGAGCGCCCGCGGCAGCCACCCACCTACGGTGAGACGATGACCACCCCCGAAGGCACACGGAACAAGCGCGGCCCCTACGCCCGGTCCCAGCGACGCCGCGAGACGATCGCCCAGGCGGTCCTCGACATCGTCGACGAGCTCGGTCACGAGAAGGTGACCACGGCGCTCGCGGCGGAGCGCTCCGACACCAACGAAGCGACGCTGCTCTACCACTTCCCCACGAAGGACCACCTGGTCATCGCGGCACTCGAACTCGCCGACGCCCTCGCGTCGCACCGCGACCCGCGGACCGGCGACACGGGGCTCGCACCCGACCTGGACCTGGACGGCCTCCGAGCGGTCGCGAACGCCAGGACCCCGACCGAACTGCACCGGCGCCGCCTGTACCAGGTGGTCAAGGGACAGGCGGTGTCCGAGGACCACCCTGCCGCCGCCTACATCGCGCACCGCACGTCGGAGGGCATCCGGCTCTGGACCGCGGTGGTCGAGCAACAGCAGCGCGCCGGACTCGCACACCCCTCGCTGGACCCGGCGGCGGTGGGGCGGCAGGTCTTCGCACTGTGGGAGGGGCTCGCGTCCATGCACGCGGTCGACCCCGACCTGGACATCGGCGAGATGCTCCTCGACGGGATCCGCCGGCTCACCGGACGGAACTGGACCGAGATGGTCGCCGCGATGACCGACCCGACGGCAGGGCTCTGACCCGCCACGAACGACGTCGCCCCACCAGTGGGCGTGAGGAGAACGACATGACCGACACCACCCAGGTCCCCGAGTCGACCGGGAATCCCACCGAGGACCTCTTCGACCGCCCGTACACCGACGTCGACGAGTGGCGCGACGTGCCCGTGCGGCACCGCTACGTCCACGGCGGCTTCCACGGCACGGACACCCGGTTCTCGTTCTACTTCCCGCCGACGGAGCAGTACCAGGGGCGCTTCTTCCAGCACGTCACGCCGCGACCGCTGCGCGAGGACCTCGCGCAGACGGCGACCGGACAGGCTGACAAGATCGGCTTCTCGGCGTCGAGCGGCGCCTACTTCGTCGAGACGAACGGCGGTGGGGAAGCCGCCGGGGACCCGATGTCCGGGCTCGACCCGACCATCGGTGCCTGGGGAGCGAACGCGGCGGCAGCCCGGTACTCCCGGGTCGTCGCCGAGCAGGTCTACGGACCGCACCGCCCGCACGGCTACGCGTACGGCGGGAGTGGCGGCGCGTACCGGACGATCGGCGCCGCCGAGAACACCACGGGCGTCTGGGACGGCTACGTCCCGTACGTCGTCGGGAGCCCGATGGCGATCCCGAACGTCTTCACGGTCCGGATGCGGGCGCAGCGGATCCTGCGGGACGCGTTCCCCGACATCGTCGACGCGTCCGACGTCGGCAGCGACCGCTCACCGTTCGACGGGTTGACGGACGTGCAGGCGGAGGCGCTCGCCGAGGTGACCCGGATGGGGTTCCCGGCCCGCGGGTGGTTCGCCTGGGAGACGCTCGGCACCCACGCGTTCAGCGCGCTGTACCCGGGCATCGTGATGGCCGACCCCACCTACTTCGACCACGACTTCTGGAACGTCGACGGCTACCCCGGGGCCGACCCCGACGACGCCGTCCACCAGGAACGCACCCGGGTGGACACCACGGTGACCGGCCTGCTGTCCACGGCCGCAGCGGTGGCCGCCGGCGTGGTCGCGGACCGGTCCGGGTTCACCGGCGTCGGCGGTGTCGAGCCGGTCTACGAGGAGATCGGGGACGCCGACGTCGCCGCGTTCTCGCTCGCCCACACCCTCGACCACGACGTCGCCGGTGCCGAGCTCCAGGTGCGGACGGGTGCCGCAGCCGGTGCCCGGATCCGCTTGAGCGGCACGTCCGGGAACACTGCGGTGATCGACCTCGACAACGACGCGGCGACGATCGGTCGCATCGCCGTCGGCGACGAGGTCCGCATCGACAACTCGAACTTCCTCGCAGCCCAGACCTACCACCGGCACCAGGTGCCGGACGCCTCGTACCCGGTGTGGGACCAGTTCCGTGACGAGCACGGCCAGCCGAGGCTCCCGCAGCGGCCGTTCCTGCTCGGACCGGTGTTCGCTGCCCATGCCTCGGGTACCGTCCAGAGCGGCCGGATCGGCGACAAGGTGATCGTCGTCTCCAGCCTGCTCGACCGTGAGGCCTTCGCGTGGCAGGCCGACTGGTACCGGCGGAAGGTCGTCGAACACCTCGGGGACGACGCGGACTCCCTGTTCCGCCTCTGGTTCGTCGACAACGCCCTGCACGGGGACGACGAGCACCAGGAGTTCCCGACGCGCACCGTGAGCTACCTCGGTGTGCTCCAGCAGGCGCTCCGGGCACTCGCGCGGTGGGTCGAGGACGGGGTCGAACCTGCGGCGTCGACGCAGTACCGGGTCATCGACGGTCAGACGGTCGTGCCACCAGGTGCCCTCGAGCGCGGCGGGGTCCAGCCGGTCGTGGACCTGTCCTCCGGGGGATCCCGCCGGTTCACGGCGCGGGTCGGGGACGTCGTGGAGCTCACCGCGACGGTCACCGCTCCTCCAGGTGGAGGCGAGGTCGTCGCGGTCGAGTGGGACGACGGCCGCGGCGCAGGGTACCGAGCCGAGTCGGTGACCCCCGCGCGCACTGTCTCGTCGAGCAGGCGCCTGGCGTTCGCGGAGCCGGGGACGTACTTCGTGACGGTCCGGGCGACGGCACAGCCCGCGGGCGCGTCCGGCACCGGGCACGAGCTCGTCCAGAACCTCGACAGGGCGCGGGTGGTCGTCAGCTGATCGCCGGCGAGGACCCGGCTACTCCTCCGGGACCGCCGCAGCGGCCTGCTCGTACAGGCTCGTCGCCAGGTCGTTCAGCACCTCGTGCAGCTCGCCGCCGTGCGCGCCGTCGACCGCGCGGAGCATGGCGGCGTACCGCTGCCGGTAGTCCGCGACCACGGCGTCGCCCGGCGGCAGCAAGCGCAGCAAGGAACCGCGGCGGTCGGCCGGGTTCGGCGCGCGCTCGAGCAGGCCAGCGGTGCTCATCCGGTCGATCATGTTCGTCACCGCACCCGAGGTCAGGCCGAGGTACCCGGCGACCTCCGTCGGGGTGGAGTACCCGGTGTCGCTGATGAGCACGAGTGCCCGGAGGGCGTTCTCGTGCACCCCCGCTCGGGTGCTGAGCTGACTCACCAGGCTCGCGTTCGCGCGCACGACGGCGGCGAACGCGGCCATGAGGTCGGCTGCGTCGTCGTCGCTTGCTGCTGCTGGCACGAGGGAATCCTTGCATGTCGGGTACCAGGGGGACACGAGCGTCCCCCGCACTGGGGTAGATGGGCGAGTGGCTAACTTGGTGAACCAGTGACTATCTTAATGATTGAAGCAAATCCGCCCGAGTGACTTGCTTCCCCAACCTTCGAGCACCACCGAACCGATGAGGTACCCCGTGTCCACCAAGCTCCGCACCTCCGCACTGAAGCGGATCCGCTTCGCACCCGTGGCCCTCCTGGCCGGCATCTTCGCCGCCGTGCTCCTCTCCCTCTCGCTCACCGGCACGCTCTCCGGGTTCGCCGCGAGCATCACGAACAGCAGCAACACCGCCGGCAGCGGCACGCTGATCATGCAGGAGCAGAACGCCGGCGCCACGGTCACGTGCCTCAGCACCGACGGTGGATCGGTCTCGACGAACTCGGCGACCTGCTCGACCATCAACAAGTTCGGCGGCAGCACGACGATGACCCCGGGCAACACGGTCAACACCGCCATCACGATCAAGAACACCGGCACCGCGAGCGCCAGCACCTTCACGCTGAACCCGGGCGCCACCTGCACCCAGTCGACGAACGGCTCGGCCAACGGCACCGCGACCGACCTCTGCGCGAAGATGAACCTCGTCATCACCTCCGGCTCGACCACCGTCTTCAGCGGCACGCTCGCCAGCTTCAAGGGTGCAGCGGCGTCGGCCTTCACGATGCCGCAGGCCCCGGCCGCCGGTGCGAGCGTCCCGTTCAACTTCGCGGTGACCCTCGACTCGTCGGCGGGCAACACCTACCAGGGCCTCGCGGCCTCGGTCCCCATGACCTGGACGTTCACGGCCTGATCCCGCTCCGGGCCGGCTCCCCCCGGCCGGCCCGGAACGTCCCGTGACCCCAGACCGGCGACGCTCGACCGCACCCCCCGACGGTCGAGCGTCGCCACCTTCTCCACCAGCACCCAGCACCAGCACCAGCACCCCACGACCGACCGGAGCAGCACATGAGCCAGACCACGGCGATCCCGCTGACCGGCACGCTCGACCGCCCGATCCTCCGGGGCCGTGCCGTCACCCGCTCCGAGACGGTCCTCGCCTGGTCGGTCGCCGCACTCGCCGCACTCCTGCTCGGCGCTGCGGTCCTGTTCCTCTCCGCCGGCGGCCGCTGGTTCGTCGTCGAGACCCCCTCGATGGGCGAGGCCGCCCCCGTCGGCACCCTGGTGCTCGACCTCCCGGTCGACGTCGACACCCTGCACGTCGGCGACATCGTGTCCTTCGAGACCGCAGCGAACCAGGACGTCGTCTACACGCACCGCATCATCGCGATCGACGCGGACGGCGGCATCCACACCCGCGGCGACGTGAACGGCGCCACCGACCCGTGGACCCTCTCGCAGGCCGACGTCATCGGCACCCCCGCACTCCTGGTCCCGCACCTCGGCTGGCTCTTCCGCGCCGCTCCGATCCTGCTCATCGGCACCCTGCTCATCTGGACCCTGACCAGCGCGTTCACGGACCGGGTGACCCGCACCTGCCTCCGGATCGCCGGCGGTGCGCTGACCGCGTCGTACGCCGCGTTCCTCCTCAAGCCCTTCGTGAACGTCACGACCATCACGAACACCTCGAGCCCGACCGGCGTCGAGGCCACCGTCATCTCGTCCGGCATCTTCCCGGTCCGCATCGACGCACACGGCGGCAACACCGTCCACCTCGTCGACGGCGAGGTCGGCCGGGTCGTCATCCACGAGCTCACGGGGAACGGTCACTACCAGCTGACGTCGAACATCGCACTCGACCCCCTGGGCTGGGTCGCCCTGATCGCCGTGTGCCTGGTGCCGCTCGTGGCCTGCCTGGCCGTCGGCCGCGTCGAGGCGGTGCGTCCCTCGTGATCCTCCGCCGCCTGCGTGACGGCCGCGTCGTCGCCCTCCTGCTCGTGGTCGCCCTGGCCGTCGTCGTCCTGCTCAACCAGTTCGCACCGACCCGTTCCGCCTACAGCGCCACGGTTCGCGACGACACGAACACCGCTGCGACCGCCCCGTACTTCACGTGCACCGGTGCCGTCGGTGCGGACACCGCGAACGCCCTGTTCGCGTACCGGCTCACCGAGTCGACGAACGCGAAGACCGCCACCGACTGGTCGGGACGCGGCGTGAACGGCACCTACCAGGGCTCGATGACGGCGGTCACGCCCGACCCGAACGCCTGCCCGCGGGACACCGGCAGCGCCTACGTGCTGAACGGCTCCACGAGCTACGTCTCCACCTCGCGCTCCTACGCCAACCCGACGACCTTCAGTGAAGAGGTCTGGTTCAAGACCACGGTCGCCGGCGGACAGCTCATCGGCTTCGGCAGCAGCCAGACCGGTGGCTCCGGGCAGCACGACCGCAAGCTCTACCTCAACACGAGCGGACAGCTCGTGTTCGGTACCTACAGCGGCACGACCCAGGTCGTCACGTCGCCGAAGGCCTACACCGACGGTGCGTGGCACCACGCGGTGACGACGATGTCGCCGACGAACGGCATGCGCCTGTACGTCGACGGCACGCTGGTCGCGTCGAACGCTGCGTTCAAGAACCCGGAGCCCTACACCGGCTACTTCCGCATCGGCTACGACACGGTCAGCGGCTGGCCGGGGAGCCCCGCCAACCCCTACTTCACCGGATCGATGCGGTACGCGGCCGTCTACGGGACGGAACTGTCCGCCACCCAGGTCGCCGCACACGCAGCAGCGGGTCGCTGACGGCCTGGAGGCGCCGGGCGGGCCCGCCCCGCGCCTCCAGGCCGCCTGCCGGTCGCGTCAGCTCATCTCGGCCGGCTGCGCGACCGCGGCTGCGGCCGTGATCGCCGCGATCGCGGCCTCCGGGTGCGACACCATGGAGACGTGCGACGCCGCCACCTCGGTGATCGTCGCTCCAGCACGTTCCGCCATCGAGCGGAGCACCGCCGGTGGGATGACGAGGTCCTCGGTGCCGACGACCGCCCACACCGGGCGGTCCGACCACGACGGCGGTCCGGACGGTGCGGTGTTGGCGCTCAGCGTGATCGGCCGTTGCCGGGCGGCGACGAGTCCGCGGTCCTGGTCGGGCAGGTCCTGCGCGAAGTACCGGTGCACGGTCTCCGGCTTGAGGTAGGCCTCGAGGTCCCCCTCCGGCGAGCCCGGGTACGCGATCAGGTCGAGCACGCTCGTCGGGTCGGGGACGTCGAGCGCGGAACCGGATCCCCCGAGCAGCTGGAAGACGAACTCGCCCTCGTCCGGGATGAAGCCGTCGACGTAGACGAGCGCTCGGACGTCGTTCGAGAACTCCGCGTTCGAGATCACGAAGCCGCCGTACGAGTGCCCCACGACGACGACGGGACCGGTGGTGCGCTGCGCGACGAACGACGAGATGGACGCCGCGTCGCTCGCGACACCGCGCAACGGGTTGGGCGGGACCAGGACGGTGTAGCCCTGCTCCTGCAGTGGAGCCGTGACGAGGTCCCAGCTGGAGCCGTCGGCCCACGCTCCGTGGACGAGGACGATGGTCGGTTTCGACATGCGTGTTTCCTCACGTACCGCCCCGCAGGGCGAGCCGCCGCTCGGCGGCGAGACGTGCCCCGTCGGGTGAGGGGACACGGGAGCGACCGTCGGCGCGACGGTGCAGCGGCCGCGCGGTCATGAGGGGCATCGAACGCTCGGAGGCTACTCCGGAGGGGGCCGTCACCGGAAGGCCCGCGAAACGAACCCGTAACGCTCAGGGGCACTTGGACGACACGCGTCGTCCATAGGCTCACCTCCACCCCAGGGGCCGCAGGTCGCTCGGCCCCGGACCGGAGGATCGACGTGTACACGCAGACGGAACTCACCGAGGCCATCGGCCGTGCCCGGAGCGGAAGCGGTCAGCGCATCCGGGAACTCCTGCAGTCCTCGCCCCGGCGGGCCCACGTGCTCCTGCGGGCGAGCATCCGCCGAGGCGTGCTCTCCGCCGGACGACCGGTCGAGGAACAGAGCCTCATCATGTCGATGATGATGAGCAGGAACAGCATCCGTTCGGCGCTGTCGATGCTCGGTGCCGAGGGACTCATCGAACGCCGGCAGCGCATCGGGACGAGCGTCGTGGCCTCCATCTCCGAACTGCCGTTGCTGGAACTCCTGCCGATCGGCGGCTGGACCCGTGCCGAGGAGGACCCCGACCGCCCCTCGGTGGCCCTCGAGTTGACGGAGCTCGAGCGCGCCACCGTGCTGGCCGACGAGCACATCCGCAGCCGGTTGGAGATCGACGACGAGTACGTGCTGATGCGCGAGGACCTCGTCACCCGGGGCGGCGAACCACTCGGCGTGCTCGTCGGGTACTACCCGCTGGACGCACCGGACCTGCTCGTGGACGACGACGACCGGGACGCCCGGCTCAACGCGATGCGGCAGGTCGCGCTGTCGCACGTCGAGGCGACCGTGGAGGCGGTGAACTGCGACGAGCGCACCGCCAAGGTGCTCAAGGTCGCGGTCGGTGCCGCGATCCTGGTGCGCGAGACGCTCGTGCGCGGCGCCGACGGTCGCGTCGGGATGCTCGCCTACGGCCACTACCGCGGCGACCGAGTGGCCCTGTGGGCGAAGCACGACGACGTGCCCGCGATGCTCAACACCCAGACGCCCCCGCGCTGACCCGCGCAGCTTCTCCCAGGGCGGCGGAAACGCCGCCGATCGGCTTGCCCATGCGGATCGACGGCGCGCAATCAACCGTTACCGACAGGTCACGGTGCGGAATCAATCGGCACATAGCGTCACCTGCACACCGAGGTGACCACCTCGTCCCACGCCCAGAAGGAAGGACCGTCCCATGGTGCGGTTCATCGGCTCCCGCGTCGCGCGGATCGTCGTCACGGTCCTCGCCGTGCTCACGTTCGCGTTCGTGCTCGCCCGGCTGACCGGCGACCCCGTCCGGCTCATGCTGCCCGACCAGGCGACCCAGGCCGACGTGGACGCCGCCCGGCACAGCCTCGGCCTCGACCGACCGCTGCTCGTGCAGTACGTCGACTTCATGGCCGGCGCGTTCCGTGGCGACCTCGGGGACTCGATCCGCCAGGGACAGTCCGCCCTCGGGCTCGTCCTCGAGCGGCTCCCGAACACCGTCGAGCTCGCCCTGACCTCGTTCGTGATCGGCTTCGCGCTCGCCGTGGCCCTGGCCGTCGTCGCCGAGACCACCGGCAGCAAGCGGCTCCGGTCGACGCTGATGTGGCTCGCGACGGTCCGTCAGGCGATCCCCCCGTACCTGTTCGGCATCCTCCTGGTGCTCGTCTTCTCCGTCTCGCTCGGACTCCTCCCCGCGATCGGCCGCACGAGCTACGCGAGCTTCGTGCTGCCCGTCGCGACGATCGCCACGTTCGAGGTGGCTCTGTACCTCCGGCTCATCTCGTCGTCCTTCGACGAGTCACGGACCCTCGACTACGTCCGGACCGCCCGCGCGAAGGGCGTCTCCCGCGGACGGATCGTCGTGCGGCACATGCTCCCGAACGCGCTCCTGCCCGTCATCACGATCGCCGGGATCAACCTCGGCGTGCTGATGGGCGGGACGGTCGTGCTCGAGATGGTCTTCAACTGGCCAGGCCTCGGACGCCTGATCGTGCAGGGCGTCACCGAGCGGGACTACCCGATCGTGCAGGCCGGCGTCGTGCTCATCGCGATGCTCTTCGTCGCCATCAACTTCATCGTCGACATGCTCTACGCGGTGCTCGACCCCCGAGTGAGGCTCTCATGACCCAGGCAACGACCCGGCTCCGCACCCGCACCCAGGCGCGGTCCCTCACCGCCGGACTCGTCGGCGCTGCACCCTCGCTCGTCGTCGCGACCGTCATGCTCGTGATCGTCGCGTTGGTGGTCCTGGTGGTGCCGTTCCTGCCCGGGTTCAACCCGTACACGCAGGACCTCGCGAGTGCGCAGCAGACGCCGTTCACGAGCGGCGCGCACCTGTTGGGGACGGACGCGCTGGGCCGTGACCTGCTCAGCCGGTTGTCGGTGGCGACGCGGACCTCGCTCGTCGTGGCATTCGGCGCCGTGCTCATCTCGATGGTGCTCGGCCTCGCGATCGGGCTCGTGGCCGGCTGGCGCCGCGGTCGTCTCGACGCGTTCCTGATGGGCGTCGCCGACGTGCAGCTCTCGATCCCCGTCGTCCTGCTCCTCATCGTCCTGGTCGCCGCCCTCGGCTCGAGCACCACCCTGCTGGTGGTGATGCTCGGGCTGACCAACTGGGTCGGCTACGGCCGCGTCTCCCGGTCCATCGCGGTGTCCCTGCGGGAGCGCGAGTTCGTCACCGCCGTGACCGCTGCCGGGGGCTCCGGCTGGTGGGTCGTCAGCCGCCACCTGCTGCCGAACGTGCTGCCGCAGATCGCGATCCTCGCCGCGTTCGAGGTCGGCACCGTCATCACGATCGAGTCCTCGCTGTCCTTCATCGGCCTCGGCATCCAGCCGCCGACCCCCAGCCTCGGCGGACTCATCGCCGACGGCCAGAACTACCTCCAGACCAACCCCGCGCTCGTCGTCCTGCCCGCGCTGATGATCCTGATGGTCATCGGCGGGGTCCAGTTCGTCTCGCAGGGCCTGTCCGCGCGCCGCTCGCGCCGCTGACCGCTCGTGCCGCTGACCGCTCGTCCCACCCCCGCACCCCGACCCGTCCCCATCCCGCACCCCCACCCCGCACCCCCTGACCCGGAAGGGACCACCCCCTCATGGCATCACCCCGGATCCACCGACTGCTCGTCGCGGTCGGCCTCACCGGCGCCGCGGCACTCGTGCTCACCGGCTGCTCGGGCTTCTCGTCCGCCGACGCCGGCAGCGGCTCGACCACCAAGGACACCGTCACCGCAGCACTCACCGCGGAGCCGTCGACCCTCGACCCGGTGTTCGACACGAACCTGCAGTCGCTCAACGTCTTCGAGAACGTCTTCGACCAGCTCACCACCATCGGCACGGACGGCAGCGTCGAGCCCGGCCTGGCGACCGAGTGGACCCACGACGACGCACTGACGACGTGGACGTTCACACTCCGTGACGACGCCGAGTTCTCCGACGGGTCCCCCGTCACCGCGGACGACGTGGTCTACACGTACGAGACGGCGATGAAGGACCCCGAGTCGAACCTCGGCGGGTACATGACCGCGATCGACTCCCTCGAGGCGACCGACGACACCACCGTCGTGTTCCACCTGAACACCCCGTACGCGCCGTTCGACCGTCAGGTCACCCTGGTGTCGATCCTGCCGGAGGCGATCTACTCCGAGGGCGCGAAGGCCTTCGGCCAGAAGCCGGTCGGCTCGGGCCCGTACGAGGTCGTGAAGTGGACCCGCGGCGACTCCATCACCCTGAAGCGGAACCCGGACTACTGGGGCAAGCAGGGTACCTACGAGAACGTCGTGTTCCAGTTCGTGCCGGACGAGACCACCCGTGCCAACTCGGTGCAGTCGGGTGACCTCGACATCGCCCTGCTCGGACCGGCCAGCGTCGGCACCGCGAAGTCGTCGGACGCGATCGACGTCGTCGACACCAAGTCGAACCGGGTCATCTACACCGGCTTCAACGCGACCGCGAAGTGGCTCGACGACGCCGACTTCCGCAAGGCCGTCAGCCTGGCCGTCGACCGCGACGCGATCTCCGAGAAGCTCATGGCCGGCACCACCGAGCCGGCCAGCCAGCTCGTCGCATCGGTGACCCAGGGCTACGACGACTCGATCGAGCCGACGGAGCAGGACGTCGCCGAGGCGAAGAAGCTCGTCAAGGCCTCCGGGTACGACGGGTCCTCGATCACGCTGAGCTACCCGACGACGACGCTGCCGCAGATCCAGCAGCTCGCGCAGTCGATCCAGCAGTACCTCGAGGCGGTCGGCATCACGGTGAAGCTCGACGGTCAGGAGTTCTCGACGTTCTCGTCGAACTGGTTCGCGAACAAGTTCTCCGGCCTGTACATCTACGCGTTCGCCCCGTCGGTGCTCGACGCCGACCTGCCGCTCACGATGCTCACGAAGTCCGGCGGTCAGGGCTACGCGAAGAACGCCGAGATCGACGCACTGCTCGAGAAGGAGCTCGCCGAGCCCGACGAGGACGCCCGCGACGCCGACCTCGGCAAGATCTCGACGATCGTCAACGACAACACGTACTACGCACCGCTCATCGCCGACACGTACACGTACGGCGTCACCAAGGGGCTCGACTGGACGCCCCGTCCCAACGGCATGATCCTCTTCAACTAGGAGTCGCACGATGACCACCACCATCCCCACCGAGAACACCGCCGTCATCGTCGTCGACATGCAGCGCGCGTTCTTCGACAACGACGACTCGCTCGGTCGCGCCGGCATCGACGTCACCCCGCTCCGGCACGCGATCCCCGGCACCGTCGCCCTCGTCGACGCCGCCCGCGCCGCCGGCGTCCCGGTGATCTTCACCCGGTACGTCTACATGCCCGGCATGGTCGACTTCGGCGTCACGAAGGGCGCCAAGGCGTCGGACCGCATCGCGGCGAACTCGCTCGGGTACGGCACCGACGAGATCGAGCTCATCCCCGAGCTCGGCGCCCGACCCGACGAGGTCGTGATCGACAAGTCCCGTCCGAGCGCGTTCTACGGCACCCGGCTCGAGCCCGTCCTGACCGGACTCGGCGTCCGGAACCTCGTGGTCTGCGGCGTCACGACGAACATCTGCGTCGAGACCACCGTGCGGGACGCCGGTCAGCGCGACTACGCCACCTACGTGGTGCGAGACGCGGTCGCCGAGTTCACGCCGGAGCGGAACCACTTCGCCCTGTTCGGCATGGGCTGGTCGTTCGGCGAAGTCGTCGAGCTCGCCGACGTCGAGACGTCGTGGGGCGGCACGCCGTCCTTCGCGGGCACGCCCCAGCCGCGCGTGGAGACCCCGCTCCCCACCGTCGCGGTCTAGTCCCACCCCTGCACGGGCCGGTCAGGTCGACCGGCCCGTGCTTCCCCCTCGCACGTTCCGCTCCCGTCCCGAAGGCAGCCCCATGACGCAGCAGCCGCTCCTGTCCGTCCGCGACCTGGCCGTGACGTTCACGACCCCGACCGGTGAGTTCGAGGCGATCCGCCGGGTGTCGTTCGACCTGGCCGCCGGGGAGACCCTGGCCATCGTCGGCGAGTCCGGGTCGGGCAAGTCCACGACCGCGGCGAGCGTGAACCGCCTGCTCGCCGACAACGGCCGGATCTCGGACGGGAGCATCGCCTTCGACGGGGTGCCGATCCACGACGCCCCCGAGCGCACGATGGTCGGCATCCGCGGCAAGGGCATCGGGCTGGTGCCGCAGGACCCGATGTCGAACCTCGACCCCATCCACCGCGTCGGAACCCAGATCCGCGAGGCGCTCGAGGTGCACGGCATCGCCAAGGGCGCTGCGGCGCGGACCCGGGTCGTCGAGCTGCTCGAGATGGTCGGGATCCCCGAGCCGGAGCGCCGCGCTCGCCAGTACCCGCACGAGCTCTCCGGCGGCATGCGGCAGCGCGTGCTCATCGCGATGGGGCTCGCCTGCCGCCCGAAGCTCCTCATCGCCGACGAGCCGACGAGTGCACTCGACGTCACGGTGCAGCGGACGATCCTCGACGAGCTCGACCGGCTGACGAGTGACCTCGGCACCGCCGTGCTCCTGATCACCCACGACCTGCCGCTCGCCGCCGAGCGCGCCGACACGATCCTCGTGATGTACCGCGGGGACGTCGTCGAGCAGGGCCGTGCCGCCGGGATCCTGGCGCGGCCGGAGCACGAGTACACGCAACGACTCCTCGCCGCCGCCCCGGACTTCGGTTCCGTGCGGCTCGTCGGCGACGGCCCCGTCGCGACGGCCCCCCGAGCGACCGGGACGGACATCCCGGTGGTGCCCGCCGAACCGCTCGTCCGGCTGACCGACGTCCGCAAGGAGTACCCGATCCGTTCCGGCGGCTGGCGGCGGCAGGACCCCTTCGTCGCGGTGGCCGGCTCGACCTTCGACATCGCCCGCGGCGAGACCGTCGCGGTCGTCGGTGGATCGGGGTCCGGCAAGTCCACGACCGCGAAGATGGTCCTCGCGCTCGAGCAGCAGACGAGCGGCTCGATCACCTTCGACGGTGCCGAGGTGTCCAGCTTCCGCGGCGCCGACCTGATGCGCTTCCGCAGCCGCGTGCAGCCCGTGTTCCAGAACCCGTACGGGTCGCTCGACGCCCGCTGGACCGTCCGCAGGAGCATCGAGGAACCGATGGTCCTGCACGGCATCGGCGACGCCGTGTCCCGGAAGGCCCGCGCCCTCGACCTGCTCGACCGGGTCGCCCTGCCGGCGGCGAGTGCCGACAAGCTGCCCACCGAGATGTCCGGCGGCCAGCTCCAACGCGTCGCCATCGCCCGCGCGCTCGCACTCCACACCGACCTCGTGGTCCTCGACGAAGCGGTCTCGGCCCTCGACGTCGTGGTGCAGGAACAGATCCTCGAGCTGCTCGTCGAACTGCAGCAAGAGCTCGGGCTGGCGTACCTGTTCATCAGTCACGACCTGGCCGTCGTCCGGATGGTGTCGCACCGCGTGCACGTGATGGACCACGGCCACGTCGTCGAGTCCGGCACCCCCGACGAGATCTTCGGCGCCCCGCAGCACGAGTACACGCGGACACTGCTCCGAGCGATCCCCGGAGCCCGCGTGCTGGACGACGACCGCGCGGCCTGAGCCGGGCACTGCGACCGGCTGCCCCCGGGAGGCGCGCCGGCCCACCGGAGCCGCACCGAGCCTCCCGGCCGACCCGTCCCACGAACGCGCCCCAGGAGGCCACAGCATGTACCTCGACACCTCGTCCGAACACGTCGACTTCATCTGGATGATCAAGAACGCGGTCGTGCCGCGGCCGATCGCCTGGATCGGTTCGGTCTCGCCCGACGGCGGGTACAACCTCGCCCCGTACAGCTACTTCCAGCTCGTCACGATGGACCCGCCGATGCTCATGGTGTCGTTCACCGGCAGCAAGGACACGCTCGACAACATCCGGCACACCGGGGACTTCGTCGTGAACCTCGTCACGGAGGGCTTCGAGGCGGACCAGACGGACACCGCCGCACTGTTCGACGCCGACGTCGACGAGGCCGCCCTGCTCGGACTCGACACCACCCAGAGCACCGTCGTCACCCCGCCGCGGCTCGCCGGCGCGAAAGTGGCCCTGGAGTGCCGGGCGACCGAGGAGAAGGAGATGCCCGGCGCGACGCTCGTGTTCGCCGAGGTCGTCGGCGTGCACACCGACGACGGCGTCCTCGACGACCGCGGACGCATCGACATCGAGCGCTACCGCCCCGTCGGCCGGCTCGGCGGTGCGCTCTACACGACCATCACGTCGGCGTACCGGATCCCGGTGCCGTCGGCCGACGCGGTGCTCGCCGGACACCGCTCCGGCGTATTGGCGGGAGCGGTGGCAGACCGGACCACCGGCACGCCCGAGCCGCAGGCGGAAATCCCCGCCTCCGCCTGAAACCCCAGGTCAGCGGGCGGCACGGGTGGCCGTCCGCACGCGTAATCGAATCCTCACGGTGCGGCAGTCGCGGCGAAATCGCGCACTGCTCGAATGGTCACACCACCACCTCAGTCCCCTCTGGAGCACGAATGGCAGCCGACCCCTTCCACCTCGCGTGGTTCACCCCGTTCAAGACGCCCGCGTGGAAGTCCCCCTGGGCCGCGGACACCCCGCTCACCTGGCTCAACGGCGAGTACTACATGGACATGGCCCGCTCGCTCGAGCGCGCCGGCTTCGACTTCATGATGTTCGAGGACTCCACGCTCGTCAGCGACACGTACGGCGGCAGCACCGAGAACGACCTGAAGCACGGGCTGCACTCTCCCAAGGGCGACCCGGTGCCGCTCCTGCCGATGCTGGCGCAGGTCACGCAGCACATGGGCTTCATCGCAACGATGTCGACGTCGTTCTACCCGCCGTTCCTCGTCGCCCGCGTGATGGCGACCATGGACCACCTGACGAAGGGGCGAGTCGGCTGGAACGTCGTCACGAGCTCGGAGGACCTCGCCGGGCAGAACTACGGCCTCGACCACCTGCTCCCCCACGACGAGCGCTACGAGATGGCGGACGAGTTCATCACCGTGGTCAAGGACCTCTGGGACTCGTGGGAGCCGGGCGCGATCGTCGCCGACCGCGAGACCGGGTACCTGGCCGACCACACGAAGGTGCACCCGATCCACCACGACGGGAAGTACTTCAAGGTCCGCGGACCGCTCAACCTGCCGGCGGGGCCGCAGGGCCACCCGGTGATCTGCCAGGCCGGCGGGTCGCCCAAGGGCCGGGACTTCGCCTCGCGGCACGCCAACGTGTTGCTCTCGGCGCCGAAGGGCGTCGACCAGATGCGGGAGTACCGCGACGACATCCGCGCCCGCGCCGTCGGGCACGGCCGGGACGCCGACGACGTCAAGGTCATGTACATCATCCAGCCGGTGCTCGGCGAGACGCAGGCGGACGCCGAGGAGATCGCTCGTCGTCGGAACGAGCTCACCCAGGACCAGATCGAGACGATCCTCGGCATCATGTCGATCACCACCGAGGTCGACTTCAAGCAGTTCGACCTCGACGCCCCGCTCCCCGACGACGTCAGCACCAACGGGCACCAGTCCGGACTCGAGCAGTTCCGGAAGCGCACCCAGGGCAAGACGATCCGCGAGGCCCTGATGGGCCAGCAGACCGAGGCAGTCGAGCTCGTCGGCACCCCGGCGTCCGTCGCCGAGCAGATGGACGAGGTCATGGAGGCCGTCGGCGGCGACGGGTTCCTGATCCGCGGCGAACCGGTGCGCACGCACTCCCGCCGCTACATCGACGAGATCGCATCGGGTCTGGCGCCGGAGCTCCGCAAGCGCGGCCTCATCCGCAGCGACTACCCCGAGTCCACGTTCAAGGCGAACCTCGCCGCGTTCTGAGCGTCGGGACAGGAGCACTCATGACCGCCTCACCCTTCCACCTCGGGTGGTTCTGCAACGGCACCTCGGTGCCCGCGTGGGCGCAGCCCTTCTCCGGCTCGATCGGCGACGACTGGCAGGACGCCCAGATCTTCGTCGACCTGGCCAGGGCGATGGAGCGCGCGAAGTTCGACTACGTCCTCATCGAGGACAACACGTTCGTCGGCGACCGCTACGGCGACTCGATGGAGGTGTACCTGAAGTACGCGATGCAGGCGCCCCGACAGGACCCGATGATCGTCGCGACCCTGCTCGCTCAGGCGACGGAGCGGCTCGGGATCATCGCGACCGCCGGCACCTTCGCGTACCACCCGTACCTGCTGGCCCGGATGGCGGGCACGCTCGACCAGCTGTCCAAGGGTCGGTTCGGCGTCAACGTGGTCACCGGCACGAGCGACCGCGCGCTGCAGAACTACGGACACGACGGGATGGACGAGCACGACTCCCGGTACGACGTGGCCGAGGACTTCGTCCGCGCGATGACCGCGCTCTTCGACACCTGGGAGCCGGGAGCCGTGGTCGCGGACCGTCGGACGGCGACCTTCGCCGACCACACCAAGGTGCGGTACGCCGACCACCGCGGCAGCCACTTCTCGACCCGCGGGCCGCTGAACTCCGGGCCGTCGCCGCAGGGCCGGCCGGTCATCTCGCAGGCGGGCGGGTCGCCGCGCGGCATCGCGTTCGCCGCACAGCACGCCGACACGATCGTCGCGATCCACTCGTCGCCGGAGAAGGCGCGCGACTACCGGGACCGCGTGCGGGCCGCCGCCGCAGCAGCCGGCCGCGACCCCGACGAGGTGAAGGTGCTGTTCGGCGTCTGGCCGATCGTCGGGTCGAGCGAGGCGGAGGCCAGGCAGCGTGCCGACGAACGGATCCAGCTCGCGATGGACAACATCGACATCCCGCTCGCGACCATGTCCAAGTCCACCGACATCGACTTCTCGACCGTGCCGCTCGACACCCCGCTCGGCGAGCTCGAACTGGCCACGAACGGCACCCAGAACTTCGCGCTCTACCGCGACCGGAACGCCGCGCTGACGCTCCGACAGGCGGTGGCGAAGGAGGCCGGTGGTGCCGGTCCGTCGCTCGTCGGCTCGGTCGAGCAGGTCGCCGACCAGCTCGAGGCGTTCGCGGACGTGTCCGGTGGCGACGGGTTCCTGATCGGCACGAACGGCGTCACCAGGCGGTTCATCGCCGAGGTCTGCGACGGGCTCGTCCCCGAGCTCCAGGCACGCGGGCTGACCCGCACCGAGTACGACCACGAACACCTGCGGGACAACCTGCGGGCGTTCTGAGCCTTCCTGAAAGGAACCACCATGCGCGGTTACGTCAACACCGACTGGGGCCAGCTGCACTTCCGTGCCGGCGGACCAGCTCCCCAGGACGCCGAGCGGGTCGTCGCGATGTACCACGAGTCGCCACGCACCTCGGCGGTCTACGACCCCGTGCTCGAGGCGTTCCCGGACGACGTCGCCGTGCTCGCGTTCGACACCCCGGGGTTCGGACAGTCCGACGACGCACCGGCCGGCCGACCCCTCGGCGACTACGCGACCGTGCTGCTGCAGGCGCTCGACGGGCTCGGTGTCGGACGGTTCCTGCCGGTCGGCATGAAGACCGGGTCAGCCCTCGTCACGGCGATGGCCGTGGCGGCGGGCACGGACCGAGTGCCCGGGGCCGTGCTCTACGCGCAGGAGGAGCCCGACGACGCCGCGTTCGAACACTGGGCGAACGACTGGGCGCCGCCGATCGCTTACCCGGCGGACGGGTCGACCCTGATGAAGCGCTACGCGAAGAACGTCGGGCTCTACGGCACCGAGAACCCGCGGGTGCTCTACGAAGCCGTCGCGGACACGATCGCGAACGCCGACCGGTACGCCTCGGTGTACCCCGCCGTGTTCCGCGGCCACCGGCAGACGTGGGACGACATGCACGCGCTCGTGGCGGCCGGCGTGCACCTCACGGTCCTGGAACCACCGACCGCGCAGTTCACACCGGACGACCCGATCGTGTTCGGCGTGGTCCCCGGCACGCACGTCGTCCCGATGCCGTCGACCGGACAGTTCCCGGCGCTCGCCACCGGAGCGTTCGTCGACGCGGTGACCGAGGCGCTCGACCGCGCGGGTCTGACCGCGCCTGCCGCGGTGGCCTGACCGCCGCTTCCCTGCTCGCACGGCGGCCCGCACGCCGCGATCCCCTCCCGTTCGACCCCGTCCCGAAGGAGCACCGATGTTCACCTCTCCGTCCACCGCCGACCCGGCCCTGCTCCGGCAGGCGTTCTCGGGCTTCCCGTGCGGCGTCGCCGCCCTGTCCGCGGTCGTCGACGACGAACCGACCGTCCTCGTCGCGTCGTCCTTCACGGTCGGCGTCTCGCAGGACCCGCCGCTCGTGATGTTCGCCGTGCAGCACACCTCCACGACCTGGCCGACGCTCGCCGGTGCCGACTCGATCGGGGTCTCGATCCTCGGGGAGCGGCACGAGTCCGTGACCCGGCAGCTGGCGTCGCGCGACAAGTCGGTCCGGTTCGTCGGCGTCGACACGATGGTGTCGGACACCGGGTCCGTGTTCCTCGAGGGGGCGCCGATCTGGCTCGACTGCGCGGTCGAGCACACCTACCCCGCCGGGGACCACGACATCGTCGTGCTGCGGGTCAACGGCCTGATGTCGGACTTCACGCACAGCCCGCTCGTCTGGCACCGGTCGTCGTTCGCGAAGCTGACCGCCTGACCGGAGGCCGGGCGAGCACGCACACCGCGGACGGCACCGCCGGGCCCAGCTGTGAGCGCGCACATCGTCAGGCCGCACACTTGCGCCACGGTGTCGCCAGGGTGCGGCCGGGATCCCCTCGTCCGCCCCTGGGGAGCCGCCGAGGGAGTCATCATGACGAACCGATCCGAGGCGGCCACGACGCCGCTCGCGCTCACGAGTGTGGTGGCCTCCGGGCTCCCCTCCGAGCTCGGCACCCCGTCCGCCGCGAAGTACTACGAGGTCCCCGCGGTCTTCAACCGCCGACCGGACGCCGTCGAGATGGCTGCCCTCCGCGGCGCCGACGGCCACGCCCAGCTCGTCACCGCCGGCTACCCGGACGTCACGTTGGAGATCCAGGACCGACGGCTGGTGATCGGGCACACGAACCTGCCGCAGCTCGAACGGGGCCTCGCGACGGTGGTCGCGACGATCGTCGACACCGTGAGCCGTGCCGCGCTGCTCGACCGCGAGCGTGTCCGCGACGCGGCCCGCGCCGACTTCGACGACCGTGCCGCTCGTGCGCGGGAGGTCACCCGGGCCGCGGAACGGATCCGGTTCGAGCCGGCACCGTACCCGGTCCGTGCGGGCTGACCCGGGCCGTGACTGCGCTAGCGTGAGGACCGACGGACGACCGACCAGGAACGGTGCCCGATGAGCGAGTTCACGACGGCAGCGTCCTCGATGCAGGCCGCCCCCGACGGCGCGGACCTCTGCCCGCCGTTCCTCGCCGCGCTCCCCATCACCGGTGTCGGCATCTCGACGCTCGGCGACCCGCTCGGATCCCGCACCGTGTGTGCGAGCGACGACCTCGCCGAGCGGATCGATGAGATCCAGCTCGACCTCGGCGAGGGTCCGTGCTGGGAAGCGCTCGCGATCCGCCGCCCGGTCCTCGAACCGGACCTGTCCACGACGACGGGCGACCGGTGGCCGGTGGCGCTCGAGGAGCTGCTCCGTGCCGGAGTGGGTGCGGTGTTCTCGTTCCCGATGCACATCGGCACGATCCCGGTCGGTGCCGTCGACCTGTCCGTCGGCATCGGGCACGTCCTGACGGTGGGGCAGATCCGCGGCGCGGTGGAACTGACCGAGGTCGCCGCCCGTCGTGTCCTCCGCGGCGCGCTGCTCGATGCGGCCGCCGATGGTCGCGCGGACATGGACACCGGACGATACTCGAGACGAGAGGTCCACCAGGCGACCGGCATGGTCGCCGCGCAACTCGGAGTGGACGTCGCCGACGCCCTCCTCGTCCTGCAGGCCCATGCCTTCGCCACCGAGCACACCGTCCGTGACGTCGCCGCCGACGTCATCGCACGCCGGATCGACCTCGCCCGGCCGTACGGGTCCGAGAGCTGAGGAGCACGCATCATGGCACCGTCCCGCGAGCACCGACTGGTCGACACCTTCGTGGCGTTGACCGACACCCTGGTCGACGAGTACGACGTCGTCGACCTGCTGCAGAACCTGGTCGACAGCGTCGTCGAGATCTTCGACGCCTCTGCGGCGGGCATCCTGCTCGTCAACCAGGAGCAGGAACTCGAGGTGATGGCCTCGACCAGCGAACGGTCCAGCTTCGTGGGCCTGCTCCAGCTCGATGCCGGCCAGGGTCCGTGCGTGGAGTGCTTCGCGACCGGACGGACCGTCTCCGTGCGGGACCAGGCCGAGATGGAACGTCGGTGGCCGGTCTTCGCCGCGGCGTCGGCGGCGTCCGGGTACGCCTCGGTGCACTCGATCCCGATGCGGTTGCGGGACACCACGCTCGGCTCCCTCAACCTGTTCCGCGAGTCCGAGGGAGCGCTCAACCGCGACGACGCGCTCGCGGCCCAGGCGCTGACGGACGTCGCGACGATCAGCATCCTGCAGCAGCGGACGCTCGAGCACGCCACCCTGGCGCAGCAGCAGCTCCAGCGCGCCCTCGACAGCCGCGTCGTGATCGAGCAGGCGAAGGGCTTCGTCGCGCAGACCCACCAGGTCGACATGCAGGCCGCCTTCACGATGCTCCGGCAGCACGCCCGATCGCACCAGGAGCCCCTCGCGGACGTCGCCCGTGCGATCGTCGAGCGTCGGCTGGTGCTTCCCTCCTAAAGCGGGCGGAACCGGCTGTCGGCCCGACCGCCCGGCGTACGATCGGCAGCACGACCCAGGACCCCGGTCGCAGCAGTGTCGCTGGAGCCAGGAGGTCACCATGGCCGAGTACCGGAAGACCGTCCGTCGGACGGACCGCACGGACACCACCTCGTCGTACACGGCACTGCTCGCGCAGGTCCGGACGGCGGGGTTGTTGGAGCGGCGCACCGGTTGGTACTGGGGCCTCGTCGCCGTGCTCACCGCACTGCTCGCGCTCGCCGGCGTCGCGTTCGCGGTCCTCGGCGGCTCCTGGTGGCAGCTCATCGTCGCGGGGGTCCTCGGCCTCGTGTTCACGCAGTTCGCGTTCCTCTCCCACGAGGCCGCGCACCGGCAGGTCTTCACCTCGCACCACTGGAACGACCGGGCCGCCCGGTACGTCGGCACGTTCCTGACCGGGGTCAGCTACTCGTGGTGGATGGGCAAGCACACCCGGCACCACGCGAACCCGAACACGGTGGGCAAGGACCCGGACATCTCGTTCGACGCGATCTCGTTCCGGCCGGAGGACGCCGCCCGACGCACCGGGTTCCTGCGGATGCTCGTCCGGGTGCAGGGCTACGCGTTCTTCCCGATGCTGCTCGTCGAGGGGGCGAACCTGCACTGGCAGTCGATCCGCACGTACACGGCCCGCGGCCCGGTGAAGCGGCGGTGGGCCGAGGGGTCCGTGTTCGCCGGGCGCTTCGTGCTCTACCTCGGGGTCGTGTTCTGGTTCCTGCCGATCGGGGTGGCGTTCGCGTTCCTCGGCGTGCAGCTCGCGGTGTTCGGGTTCTGCATGGGCATCGCGTTCGCGCCGAACCACAAGGGCATGCCGATGATCGAGGAGGGACGCCGCGTGGACTTCTTCGCCCGGCAGGTTCTGACCTCCCGCGACATCGGCGGCGGTGTCTGGGTCGAGTACTTCATGGGCGGGCTCAACCACCAGGTCGAGCACCACCTGTTCCCGAGCATGGCGCGGCCGAACCTCCGTGCTGCTCGGGTGCTCGTCCGGCAGTACTGCGCCGAGCAGGGCGTGCCCTACACGGAGACGACCCTCGTGCACTCGTACGTGATCGTGGTGCGGTACCTCAACGAGGTCGGGCTCGCCGCCGCCGACCCGTTCGCCTGCCCGATGGTGGAGCGCTTCCGCACGCGCTGAGCGCGGCACGGGTACCGCCTCGCACGGTGCGAGGTGCGCTTCTGCACGGTGCGAGGTCCCGTGCACGGTGGGACGGCATCGGCCCCGCACGGCGTTCGGAACCTCGCACGCTGCGGGACGGGACGGGACAGGACGGGACACGGCGCAGCGCGACGTGGCGCGCCGTGCCGCCGCCGTCAGGCGGCGGCGGCCGCCGGCTCGCGCAGCGCCGGGCAGTGCTCCGCCGTCGGGTGCTCGGAGATGTGGATGACCTCGTCGAGCCGGTCGCGCGCTGCCGCGAGCTCGGCGAGCTGGGCGGTGATCCGGTCCCGCTCGGCGACGAGCAGCGCGAAGGACTCCGGTGTCGCACGGCCGCTGTCGACGCACGGCAGCAGCTGCACGATCGTGCGACTCGGCAGCCCCGCGGCGAACAGCTGCTGGACGAGCTGCACCCGCTCCACCGCCGCCGGGCCGTACACCCGCTGCCCGCTCGGCGTGCGATCGGCCACCAAGAGCCCCTGCTCCTCGTAGTACCGGAGGGACCGCACACTGGCCCCGGTTGCCGCTGCGAGATCGCCGATGCGCATGGTCGCTCCGATCCGGGCTTGCCCCTGACATGGATGTGAGGTCTTAGCGTAACCGAGCCGCAACGGGAAGCGCCCGCTCGGCAGGAGGACACCATGGACATCGCAGGATCCGTCGCACTCGTCACCGGGTCGAACCGCGGCATCGGCCGCCGGTTCGTGCAGCAGCTGCTCGAGCGCGGGGCCACGAAGGTCTACGCGACCGCTCGTCGGCCCGAACTCGTCGACGTCCCCGGCGTCGTGGTGCTGCCGCTCGACATCACCGACGCCGCCTCGATCGACGCCGCAGTCGCCGCGGCGCCGGACGTCACGCTCCTGATCAACAACGCCGGGATCTCGACGCAGGGCTCGCTGCTCACGGATGACCTGACCGACGCCCGGCGCGAGATGGACACGCACTACTGGGGCAACCTCGCGATGATCCGGGCCTTCGCGCCGGTCATCGAGCGGAACGGTGGCGGTGGGATCGTCAACGTGCTGTCGGCGCTGTCCTGGTTCGTCTACCCGGGTTCTGGTGCGTACGCCGCCGCCAAGGCCGCCGCGTGGAACATGACCAACGCCGTCCGGCTCGAGCTCGCCGGCGCGGGCACGAGCGTGCTGGGCCTGCACCTGGGGGCCGCGGACACCGACATGATGGACGGCTACGAGGGGCCGAAGGTCGACCCGGCCGACGTCGCCCGCGCGGCGCTCGACGGCGTCGAGCAAGGCGCAGCCGAGGTCGTCGTCGACGACTGGAGCGCCGCCGTCAAGGCGTCGCTGGCCGGCGACCCCGCGCGGTTCTACGCGCAGTTCGCCTGATCCTGCGGGTCCTGGACCCGACGACTCGACGGCCTGGAGGCGCGGTGCGGGCCCGCCCCGCGCCTCCAGGCCGTCACGGGGTGCAGACCAGGGCACCCTGTCCGGTCGACGCGACCGCCCGCGGACACCGCGCGCCGGACTCGGGTATGCATGGACGAGATCAGGCGCGACGAGCACAGGGGCCCGTCGCTGGAGGGATGACCATGCGTCGTGTCAGGACGACGATCGTGGCCGGGGCGGTCCTCGCCCTGGTGGCCGCGACGACCACCATCGCAGGACCGGCGCAGGCCGCCGGACGCTGCGCCACCGGGACACTCTCGGTGCGGACGCTGCAGACGGGGTGCGCCGTCGACTCGGGCACACTCGTCGTGCCGGACGGACGGACCTTCGCGGTCCCCGCCCCCGGCGAGAGCGTGCTCGCGAGCAGCACCACGGTGCCCGGCGCCACGGAGCTTCCAGACGTCCTCATCGCGAACACCGGCACGGGCGGTGTCGCGGTCCGCATCGACCAGGCATGGAGCGGATCGGCTCCGGCCGTGCAGCAGGAGCGCTCCCGTGCTGCGGCTGCCGCCGCACCGAGTGCCACGACCGCCGCGACCACCAAGTGCACGAGCACGGCGTACGTCCGGAACAACTACCGCTGGTCGAGCACGGTGAAGTGGTACTACAACGAGTCCGGCCAGAAGTCGTCCTACGCGAAGAACGCCCTGCGCACCGCGGCGAACGCGTGGACCGGCACGATCTCGGCGTGCGACCGGACGGCGACGTCCACGGCCCGCAACTCCTACGTCCGGCTGGCGACCCAGGCGCCGGGGCTCACCGACAAGGGCGGGTGCTCGCGGTCGAACGGGTACAGCGTCATGGGCTGGGGGAAGCTGCCGGCCGGCACCCTCGGCGTGACGTGTGTCTGGTACGACGGCAACGGCGTCGCGAAGGAGGCCGACCAGCGCTACGCGACGAGCTACAAGTGGAGCTCGACGGCGACCTGCTCGGGTGCCCGCTTCGACACCCAGGCGGTCGCGACGCACGAGTGGGGCCACCTGTACGGCCTCGGGCACGTGAAGACCAGGACCGGCCAGGTCATGGAGCCGTCGGGTGGGTACTGCGACACGGCGTCGCGGACCCTCGGGCTCGGTGACCTGACCGGCATCGCCGCGATCTACTGAGCGAGGCGCGGTCTACCGGACGAGGAAGTCCGCGATCGGGGTGGAGCCCTCGTTGAAGCGGAACGTGCGACCGGCGGTGTCCGGACGCTCGACGACGTCGGCCACCACGTGGGCGACGTCCCCGCGCGGCACCTGCGTCGAGGAGCCGTCCCAGTCGACGGCGCCGGTGGGCTCGTCGTCGGTCAGCGTGCTCGGGGCGACGACTGTCCAGGCGAGCTCCGAGTCGCGCAGCACGGCGTCGGCGATCATCTTCGACTGCGCGTAAGCGAAGAAGTCCTCGTCCTGCGGCACCCCGTGGTCGAGGACCGAACCCGACCAGGACACCATCACGTAGCGGTCGACCCCGGCGCGTGCGGCGCCCTGGATCGACAGCACCGCTGCGTCGCGGTCGATCGCCCACGTGCGGTCGGCCGAGCCGCCACCGGCGCCCGCCGACCACACCACGGCGTCGTGCCCGCGGATCAGCTCGGCGAAGTCCACCAGCGACTGCTGCTGGATGTCCGCCACGTGCGGCTCGCCGCCGTGCGCGCGGATCTCGTCGGACTGGTCGGCGTTGCGGATGACCGAGGTGACGGTGTGGCCGCGGTCGGTGAGGATACGGGTGGCGAGGAGTGCGACCTTGCCGTGGCCGCCGAAGAGGATGACGTTGCTCATGGCCCGGACGGTACTCGTCGCGCCGACACGTCAGCCGACACGTCAGCCGTCACGTCAGCCGATGCGGCGGCGCTGGATCAGTGTCGCGGCACCGGCGGCGACGACCAGGATCCCGACGCACCAGGCGAGGGCGACCCACAGGTCACCGGCGAGCGGTTCCCCGGCGAACAGTGCCCGGATCGAGTCGACGATCGACGTCACCGGCTGGTGCTCGGCGAACCAGCGAACCGGCCCCGGCATCGTGTCCGTCGGCACGAACGCCGAACTGATGAACGGCAGGAAGATGAGCGGGTAGGAGAACGCACTCGCGCCGTCGACCGACTTCGCGGACAGCCCGGCGACCACCGCGACCCAGGTGAGGGCGAGGGTGAACAGCACGAGGATCCCCAGCACGGCGAGCCACGCCCCGACACCGGCGCCGCTCCGGAACCCCATCAGCAGGGCGACACCGACCACGACGGTCACCGAGACGAGGTTGGCGACGAGCGAGGTGAGCACGTGCGCCCACAGCGAGGCGGCGCGGACGATCGGCATGGACCGGAAGCGGTCGTCGATCCCGGCCTGCAGGTCGAGGAACAGCCGGTACGAGGTGTACGCCACCCCGGACGCGACGGTGATCAGCAGGATGCCGGGCAGCAGGTAGTCGACGTACGCGGTGCTGCCGGTGTCGATCGCACCGCCGAAGACGTAGACGAAGAGCAGCAGGAACGCGATCGGCATCACGGCGGTCGTGACGATCGTGTCGGGGCTCCGCAGGACGTGGCGGAGCGAGCGTCCGGTCAGGACGGCGGTGTCGTGGATCGGGTGGGCGGTCATCAGGCCACCTCCTGTTCGTGTGCGGGCGTCCCGTGGCCGATGACGGCGAGGAAGACCTCCTCCAACGTCGGTTGCTTCTCGACGTACTCGACCCGGGCGGGCGGGAGCAGCTGGCGGAGCTCGGCGAGCGTGCCGTCGGCGATGATGTGGCCCTCGTGCAGGATCGCGATGCGGTCGGCGAGGTGTTCGGCCTCGTCCAGGTACTGCGTGGTGAGCAGCACGGTGGTACCGGTGGCCGCGAGGGTGCGGACGGCGTCCCACACGGCGAGGCGGCCCTCCGGGTCGAGACCGGTGGTGGGCTCGTCGAGGAACACCACGGCCGGGTCGCCGACGAGGCTCATCGCGATGTCGAGCCGTCGCCGCATCCCGCCCGAGTACGTCGCGACGCGGCGGGACGCGGCCTCGGTCAGACCGAACCGCTCGAGCAGGTCGTCGGCGATGCGGCCCGCGCGCGGGAGGTGCCGGAGCCGGGCGACGAGGACGAGGTTCTCGCGACCGCTGAGCACCTCGTCCACCGCGGCGAACTGCCCGGTCAGGCTGATCGACTCGCGGACGCCGCCAGGATCGGTGGCCACGTCGTGTCCGGCGACGCTCGCGCTGCCGGCGGTGGCGTGCACGAGGGTCGCGAGGATCCGGATGGTGGTGGTCTTCCCCGCGCCGTTCGAGCCGAGCAGGGCGAACACCGAGCCGGGTGCGACATCGAGGTCGACGCCGCGCAGGACGTGCACGTCACCGAAGGACTTCTCGAGCCCCCGGACCCGGATCGCGGGCGTCACGACGGGTCCCCTTCGGCATCGGCGCGCTCGATCGTGTCGACGAGGCGCTGCTGCTCCTTGCTCAGCCACGACCCGAGGCCGTAGTTCGCCTTGAACTCCTCGGCGAAGGCGATCGGGTCGTCGCCGACCACGGTCCGGACGCTCGTGCCGTCGGCGGCGCTCTGCTCGAACAGGTCGGCGAGGTCGTCGAGCATCCGCATCAGCTGCTCGCCGTCGCTCGGGCCGGTGTACATGAGGTACCGCTCGATGCCGTCGACGGCCGTGCGGTGGCTCACCGGCAGGGCTGCCGTGCGTGCCTTGTACTGCTTCCAGCGCTTCTTGTCGCCGATCAGCTTCGTCGTGATGTCCGAGATCGAGATGCCCATGGTCAGTCCTGTCCGTTCGTGTGGTTCGTGCTGGTGCTCGGGTCGCTGTGGTTCCGCAGCTGCTCGAGCCGGTCGGCGAGGAAGCTCCACGCCGCCCAGAAGTCGTCGAGTTGTTCCTGGCCGCGGGCGTTGAGGGAGAACACCTTGCGCGGCGGTCCCTTCTCCGACGGGACCTTCTCGACGTCGACGAGGCCGCGCTGCTCGACACGGACGAGCAGCGCGTAGATCGTGCCCTCGGCGATGTCGGTGAAGCCCTGCTCCCGGAGCAGCGCGGTGATCTCGTACCCGTGGGCCGGACGGCCGACGAGCACGGCGAGGACGACTCCCTCGAGGATGCCCTTGAGCATCTCGGTCTCCTGCTTCGGCACGGGTCCTCCTGCGGTGGGTGTTGCTGCGTGTTGCGGGGTCTTGCTGTTCAGTGTTGCTGACTACCGGTACATAGTAACGCTGAGTACCAGGAGCGCAAGAGTACTTTCCGAGAGGACTCGAGAAGGAGATCCGATGAGCAAGCAGCACGAGCAGCGCACCCTCGTCCGCACCCTGGCCCTGGGCATCCTGAGCGGCGGACGGAGTGCCACACCGCTCGCCGTCATGGCGCTGAACCACGACCGTTCCTCGCTGAAGGGGTCCTGGCAGGACTGGAAGGTCTTCAACACCCCGCTCGGCCGCGGGTTGCTCGTGGCCTCGGCGGTCGGTGAACTGATCGGCGACAAGCTGCCGAAGACCCCGAGCCGCGTCTCGCCCGCCGGCTTGCTCGGACGCATCGGGTCCGGGGCTCTGGCCGGCGCAGCCCTCGGCACCACCGGCAAGCGCGACCTGCGCATCGAGGGCGCGATCCTCGGCGCGATCGGTGCCGTCGTGGGGTCGTTCGTCGGCTGGGGCGTCCGCAAGGCCGTCGGTGCCACCACCGGCCTGCCGGACCCGGTCGTCGCGCTCGCCGAGGACGCCGCCACCATCGCCGGTTCGGTGAAGGTCGTCACTGCGTCCTAGGCCTACCGTGGCCCCCATGCGCATCGTCGTCATCGGAGCCACCGGCCACATCGGCACCTTCCTCGTCCCCCGACTCGTCCGTGCCGGCCACGACGTCGTCACGATCAGTCGTGGGACGAGGACGCCCTACGCCGATGCCCCGGAGTGGCAGCAGGTCGAGCAGCTCACCGTCGACCGTGAGCAGGAGGACCGCGACGGCGTGTTCGGCGACCGCATCGTCGGACTCGGCGCGGACGCCGTGGTCGACCTCGTGTGCTTCACCCTGTCGTCCGCCGAGGCGCTCGTCGGGGCACTGCGCGGGACCGACACGCACCTGGTCCACTGCGGGTCCATCTGGCGTGCCGGCGTCTCCCACGTGCTGCCGATCACCGAGGGCAACGCCACACCGCCGTTCGGCGACTACGGGGTCCAGAAGGACGCGATCGCCCGGATGCTCCAGCAGGAAACCGCCTCAGGGGGTCTTGCGACGACCTCGCTGCACCCCGGTCACATCAGCGGTCCTGGTTGGACGCCGATCGGTCCGCTCGGCAACCTCGACCTCTCCGTGCTGACGAAGCTGTCCGCCGGCGAGGCGATCGAGGTCCCGGGCCTCGGCGCCGAGACGATGGCCCACGTGCACGCCGACGACGTCGCGCAGGCGTTCCAGCTCGCGGTCGAGCACCGCGACGAAGCCGTCGGAGAGGCCTTCTTCGTGACGGCCCCGACGGCGCTCACCGCGCGCGGGTACGCGCACCTGGCAGCGTCGTGGTTCGGCCAGGAGGCCCGGCTCGACCCCGTCTCGTGGGACCGGTTCCGAGCGACCACGGCTCCAGAGCACGCTGACGCCAGCTGGGAGCACCTGTCACGCAGTCAGGTGTTCAGCACCGACAAGGCCCGCCGCCTGCTCGGCTACCAGCCGGCGTGGACGGCGGAGGCCACGGTGCTCGATGCCGTGCGCTGGCTGGTCGACCACGGCGAGCTCGACACGGCCCGGCCGCTGCTCGTCTGACGCGCGCGGGTCTCGCGCGGCACGAGGTCTCGCGCTCACCGACACCTCACGCGCTCGCCGCCCCGTGAGGTGTCGGTGAGCGCGTGAAGTCGCGGCTGTGCCGGATGCCAGCACCACTCGAGCGAATTACTTGCGCTCGATATCAGTTGCAGCTACTATCAGTCGCAGCTAATGTCGGCAGATGGAGATCGATTGGCCGAGGGAATTCAACGAGCAGCTCGACCGCCTCGACGCGGACTGCACTGAACGTGGCCGCCAGCGCCTGCAGCTGCTGACGTTCATGCTCAAGCGTCTCCGGGATCTCGACGCGCCACCGATGCAGGACACGGCCATGATCAAGCGTGTCCGACAGTCTCGGCGACATCTGGTGTGGCGGGTGTCCCATCCGTACGTGGAGGGCGTGGCGCTCCGGCTGATCTGCTGGTTCCCGCCGGACCGGCAGCGGGTGGTCGTGGCGTTGTTCTCCGGTGACAAAGCGACCATGGGGGACGTGTTCTACGACACGGTCGGGGTCCGAGCGGACAGGCTGATCGATCGGTGGACCAACGAGACGAAGGAATCGTGATGAGCAAGAAGGACTTCGTGCGTGGCAACGAGCGGCTCGAGCGCATGTTGCGGCAGCCGGGCGTCGCCGACGCCGTCGATGCCCTCGAGACGGAGGCGGACGAGCTCGACCGGATCCACGCCATGAGCCTCGCGATGGTGCGCGAAGCGGGCAAGCGCACCCAGGCGGAGATCGCTCACGAACTGGGGATCAGCCAGGGAGCGGTCTCGCAGATGGAACGTCGTGAGGACATGCTCCTCTCGACGCTGCGGAGCTACATCACGGCGACGGGGGCAGAGAACCCGCGCATCATCGTCACCGTCAACGGCCACGACGTCGAGCTGGCCATCTGAAGCCACGGCCGGGGGTCAACTGCGCGGCTCGACCACCAGCGCCCGCCGCCGGTGGACGGTCCACACCGTCGTCGCGAACCCGGTGAGCACCGCGCCGCCGATGGCGACGGCGGTCCACCCACCGAGGTTCCACAGGACCGACGCGAGCGCCGAACCGATCGCCCCGCCGATGAAGTTCGACGTGACGAAGGCCGTGTTCAGCCGGCTCCGTGCGGCCGGGTCCACCGCGAAGAGCCGCGTCTGGTTCAGCACGTTCGCTGCCTGCACCCCGACGTCGAGCAGCAGCACCGCGACCAACACCACGACGATCGAGTGCGCGCCGATCCCCGCGACCACGAGTGAGACCAGCAGCAGCACGAGCGCCGCACCGGTCACGGGGACGGACAGGCCGCGATCGTGCAACCGGCCGACCCGTTGCGCGGCGACGGCCCCGGCGAGTCCGACGAGTCCGACCAGCCCGATGCTGCTCGTCGAGAAGTCGTACGGGTCCCCGCTCAGCAGGAACGTCAGCGCCGTCCAGAACATCGTGAAGACGGCGAACACCGACGAGCTGATCACGAGCGTGACCTGCACGGTGCGGTGCTGCCGGATCGCCCGGAACACCGAGGCGATGAGTCGCGGGTACGGCACGTGGTCGCGGGCGTCGAGCTCGGGGATCGCCCGGCGGAGCAGGACGGCGAGGACCAGCGCGGCGACGGCGGCCACGACGTAGATCGCGCGCCAGCCGAAGGCGTCGGCCACCAGTCCGCTCACCGTCCGCGAGATCAGGATCCCGGTGAGCACGCCGGACGCGATCGTGCCGACCACCCGCCCGCGCTGCGCGGGGTCGGCGAGGTCCCCGGCCAGCGGGATGAGGAGCTGCCCGGCGACGGTCGTCAGGCCGACGAGCGCCAGGGCCACCAGCAGCGTCGCGAAGGACGGTGCCACGGCGGCGCGCAGCAGCGCGACGGCCGAGCCGACGAGCACCACGGGGACGAGTTTCCGGCGGTCGACCACGTCCCCGAGCGGCACGACGAGCAGGATCCCGAGCGCGTACCCGACCTGCGTCAGGGTCACCAGGAGCCCGGCGAGCGACGCTGAGGTGTCCAGCGACGACGCGATGTCGTCCAGGAGCGGTTGTGACCAGTAGAGGTTGCCCACCGCTGCGCCGCCGGCCACCGCGAAGAGCAGCGTCCTGCCGGTCGTCATCCCGTGGGTGCCGGCGGTCATGCTGCTGGCGCTCCCTCGTTGACGGCGGCCAGACCGTTGAGCGTGCGGGGGTAGCCGATGAGCGCCACCAGGACCGTCAGGACGTCGAGCAACTGCTGTCGGGTGTTGCCGACCTGCAGGTTGCCGGCGACGTGCCCACGCACCTGGTCGTCGGCACCGCCGAGGGCGACCAGGAGTGCGAACGTCAGGAGTTCCCGGGTCGGCAGGTCGAGCCCTGCGCGTCCGACGGTGTCGCCGAAGCAGTTGCCGGACAGGAACCGCTGGAAGTGCAGCGTGTCCTCGGTGGCGCCCTCGTACATCGCGTCGACGCGGTCAGCTCCGACGACGGTGCCCTGGACGTCGCGTCCGCGGGCGAGCCGGTCATCGGGCGTGGTCGTGGACTGCCCGGGCAGCGGGAGGTCGACACCGTGCGCCGTGAGGACCTCGTTCGTGATCGCGAGGAAGTCGCCGGCGCGGGCGGACCCTACGTAGGCGACGGCCTGGTAGCCGATCTCCTTCGCCTCGACCGGGGTCAGGGACTCGTCGAGCGCGGTGTCGAGCAGGTCCCGGAAGGCGGTCTGCGCACCGGCGGCGATCGTGGCGCCGAGCTGCACGATCACGCGGTCGCGCGTGCTCAGTGACGCGTTCCGCAGCGTCTCGTCCACGAAGTCGGCGTGGTACTGGGCGAACTCGGGGTCGGTCTCGGCGAACGTCATGCCTCGACGCTACGACCGTGCCACTGACCGAGGGAGGGGCTGTCCTCCCCCCTTTCACCGCCGAACCACGTCAACGACGTCGGAAGAGCTCCGCCAGGTGCCACGGGCCCGGCGTGAGCCGGACGGCGGCCTCGGCGCGCACGCGCTCCTCACGCTCGCGGTCGCGCGTCAGGTCGTGGATCTCCTGCTCGGCGCGCAGCCGGAACCACAGGCGACCCAGGAACCCGATCGGCGCCGCGGGTGTGGTGGTCGGGACGGACTCGGTCTCGTTCATGCGTCCTCCGGCTCCGGGACGGCGACCGCACTGGTCGCCACGAGGTTCGCGAGGAGTTGCAGGCGCTCCTCTGACGGCGACCCGGGTTCCGTGCTGTAGACGATGAACGTCAAGCCGGTGTCCGTGGCGAGCTCCATCGTCTCGTAGGTCAGGTCGAGGTCGCCGACCTCGGGGTGGTGCACGCGCTTGGAGCCGTTCAGGTGCCGCATGACACCGTGGGCCGCCCAGCGCTGCCGGAACTCCTCGCTCCGGGTCGACAGTTCCCCGATCAGGTCCGTGAGGCCCTTGTCGTACGGTGACCGTGCGGCCTCGGCACGGAGGACCGCGACCATGTCGCTCGCGACGATGTCCCAGTCGCGCCAGAACTCCTGCCCGCGGGGGTCCAGGAACGCGAAGCGCGCGGTGTTCGGCGTGCCCGACGGGTCGAGGAACAGCGGCGAGTAGAGCGCACGGGCGAGGGCGTTCCCGGCGAGGAAGTCGGAACGGCCGTTGCGGACCCAGGCCGGTGCGGTCACCGAGTCGAGCACCCGCTGCACGTTCGGCCGGACCTTCGACGTCGGGGGCTTCCTGCGGGTGGTGGCCGAGGTGTTCTGCGCACGGGCGAGGTCGAACAGGTGCGCGTGCTCGGCGTCGTCGAGGCGGAGCGCACGGGACAGGGACTCGAGGACGCTCTCGGACACCCCGGTGAGGTTCCCCCGCTCGAGGCGGATGTAGTAGTCGACGCTCATCCCCGCGATGAGCGCGAGCTCCTCGCGTCGGAGCCCCTTGACCCGCCGGGCACCGCCGAAGTCGGGCAGGCCCACCTGCTGCGGCGTGACGCGCTCGCGGCGGGTGCGGAGGAAGTCGCGGACTTCGTCTCTCGTGTCCATGCCTCCACGGTAGGACCGATCCGAGCGCCGGAGCAGGGGTTGCTGGTACCCGTCAGGACGCAGCACCCCGGCCTACCGTCGTGGACATGGAAACGATCACCCTGAACAACGGACTCGAGATCCCCGCGATCGGCTTCGGCGTGTTCCAGAGCGCGCCCGAGGAGACCGTGGACGCGGTCCGCACGGCACTGGAGACCGGGTACCGCCACATCGACACCGCCGCCGCGTACGGCAACGAGCGTGAGGTCGGCGAGGGCATCCGTGCCTCTGGCGTGGACCGCGACGAGATCGTGGTCGAGACGAAGATCTGGGTCTCCGACTACGGCCACGACGAGACGCTGCACGCGTTCGACAAGGCCACCGGCAAGCTCGGCTTCGACCACGTCGACGTGCTGATCCTGCACCAGCCCGCACCGGACCGCTTCGACCGGACGATCGCCGCGTACCGGGCGCTCGAGACCCTGTACGCCGACGGCCGGGTCGGCGCGATCGGCGTCAGCAACTTCATGCCGCACCACCTGCGGTCGCTGCTCGACGCCACGGACGTGATCCCGGCGCTCAACCAGGTCGAGCTGCACCCGTACTTCACCCAGCCCGACGTGCAGCGTGCCGACGCGGAGCACGGGGTCCTCGACCAGGCGTGGTCCCCGATCGGCGGGATCACGTTCTACCCCGGCTGGGGCGACGAGCGGGTCAGCGTGATGGACGACCCGACGATCCGGGCCATCGGCGAGGCGCACGGCAAGACCCCGGCGCAGGTGATGCTCCGCTGGCACGTGCAGCAGGGGCGGAACGCGATCCCGAAGTCGACGAACCCCGGGCGCATCGCGGAGAACTTCGACGTCTTCGACTTCGTGCTCTCCGACGGGGAGTTGGCGGCCCTGGACGCCCTCGACACGGGCCGCCGGAACGGCCCGGACCCCGACGGGACGGACACGAGCCGGTTCGAGCGGGTGATCCCGGAGGCCTGACGCGACCACGAGCGGCCTGGAGGCGCGGTTCGGGCCCGCACCGTGCCTCCAGGCCGTGGGGTGGTCGCGACCACCGCGGCCCGCGTGACGCTGGCGCGTCACCGCTGAGCGGGCCGCGCCAAGCCGTGGGGTGGTCGCGACCACCGCGTCAGGTGCGCTGACGGGCGCGTTCGCCGATGTGCTCCGTGGCCGCCCACGAGGCGAGCAGTCGGAGCGCGTCCGCGGTCGGGCTGCCGGGCGTCGCCGGGTAGATCGTCAACGCGAGACCGGGGTCCTCGGCGAGTTCGAGCGTCTGGAAGTGCAGCTCGAGCGGACCGACGACCGCGTGCCGGAAGGACTTCACGCCGGCGTAGTGCCGTCGGACGTCGTGCGCGGCCCAGAGCTCCCGGAAGTCGTCACTCCGCATCGACAGTTCGCCGATCAGCGCCGCCAGGTCGCGGTCGTTCGGCGCGCGGCCGGCCTCGCGTCGCAGGATCGCGACGTTCGTGTGGGCCGCCCGCTGCCAGTCCTGGTAGAAGTTCCGGGCCTGCGGGTCGAGGAAGATGAAGCGCGCGAAGTTCGCCGGACCGGCCGGCCGTGCTCCCCCGGTGAACAGGTCCGCGTGCATGGCGTACCCGAGGTCGTTCGCGGCGACGATGTCCTGCCGGTTGTTGATGATCATCGCCGGGGCCTCGGTGATCGCGTCGAGCAGGTACTGCAGCTCGGGGCGGACGGCGGCCACGGGCACGACCCGGCCGGCCCGCCGCGGCGTCGCGTTCTGGTGCCGGGCCAGGTCGCGCAGGTGCTCGTGTTCGGCGGGGTCGAGCTGCAGTGCTCCCGCGATCGCGTCGAGCACACTGTCGGAGACGCCCTGCAGGTTCCCCCGCTCGAGCCGCGTGTAGTAGTCGATGCTGACGCCGGCGAGGCGCGAGACCTCTTCGCGGCGGAGTCCGGTCACCCTCCGCCGGGTCCCGAAGGTCTCGACGCCGGCCTGCTCGGGCGTGATGCGGGCTCGACGGCTGGAGAGGAAGTCGCGCGCTTCGTCGCGGTGGTTCATGCCGTCACGGTAGCCGGGCGCTCCGGCCACGAGCGAGGTGCTGCCGGAACCCCCGTGTGCCGGGGCCCGGCGCTGCTCTCGGCGCGGACCGGCCCGGCGCTGCTCACGACGCGGACCGGCCCGGCGCTGCTCACGGCGCGGACCGCGTCAGCGGCACCGACACGATGCGGTCGTCGTCCGCCGACGGATCGCCCCGGCCGTCCGTGTTGTTCGTCACGAACCACAGCGTGTCCGACGGACCCTCGAGCACCGTGCGGATCCGGCCGAAGTCCCCCGCGAAGTACTCGGTCGCCGTGCCGGGTTCGTCCGCAGGGATCGCGCGCAGCACCTCGCCGCGGAGGTTCGCGACGAACACGGTGTCGTCGACGACCGCGAGCCCGCTCGGTGACGCCTCGTCGGTCGACCACTGCTGCACCGGGTCGACGAACCCCTGGTCCTCGCCGCCCGTTCCCTCGACCTCGGGCCAGCCGTAGTTCTCGCCAGCCTCGATGACGTTGAGTTCGTCGTGGGTGTCCTGGCCGAACTCCGACGCGAACATGGTGCCGTCCGAGGTCCAGCCCATGCCCTGCACGTTGCGGTGCCCGAGGCTCCACACCGGTGAGCCGTCGAACGGGTTGTCGTCCGGTACGTCGCCGTCCGGGGTGAGCCGGAGGATCTTGCCGGCCAGGGAGTCCTCGTCCTGCGCGTCGCTGCTCGTCCCGGCGTCGCCGACGCTGGCGTAGAGCATGCCGTCGGGGCCGAACGCGATCCGGCCGCCGTCGTGGAACGTGTTCGCGGGCAGCCCGTCGATGATCGTCGTGGCGTCGCCGAGCGCCCACGACCCCTCGCTCCCGGTGAGCTCGTACCGCTGGACCCGGTTGCCGTCGTCCGCCGTCGAGTACACGAACAGGTCGTCGTCGTGCAGCGCCAGGCCGAGCAGCCCGCCCTCGCCGCCGTGGCTGACCCCGTCGACGGCCCCGACCTCGCGGGTCGTCCCGTCGTCGCGGAGTTCGAGCACCTTCGCGGAGTCGCGTTCGCTGACCAGGGCGTCGCCGTCGTCACCCGTCCGGACGACCGACCACGGTGCGGCCAGTCCGGTGACCACGTCGGTGGTGTCGCCGTCCGGTGCGACCTGTCCGCTCGACAGGTCCGCCGGGGCGGTGGCCCGTGCGGTCGGGGCTGCACCGTCCGTCCCGCCGGTACCGTCGCTGCCGTCGCCCGTGCACGCGCTCAGCACGAGGGCCGCGACGGCGGTGAGCCCGGCGACGGACCAGGCGCGGGTGCGGGCGTGGGGTCGGCGGTCGTGGTCCACGGTGTGCCTCCTGGTTCGTGCGTCGATCACACTCGCTCCGCTCGGGAATGTCCTGGACGCGCTGTGGGGGGTTCGGCCGGCACCTGTCTCGCGCAGCACGACCGGCCTACCGTCGGGAGCATGGAGATCCAACCGAAGCAGCCGACGGTCAAGAACCCCGCGGCGCAGTTCACCGGGGACGTCTGGCTCGACGCCATCGCGTCCCCGAAGGAGGACGGCCAGTCGATGACCGTCGCGAAGGTCCGGTTCCTGCCCGGCGCCCGCACCGCGTGGCACTCGCACGCCAAGGGACAGACCCTGCACGTCACCGAGGGCGTCGCGCGGATGGGTACCCGGGACGGCGGCGTGATCGAGGTCCAGCCGGGCCAGACCGTCTACACGCCCGCCGGCGAGGAGCACTGGCACGGTGCGACCCCGACGGACTACATGGAGCACCTCGCGATGCTCGACCTCGCCGACGACCCGGCGACCACGACCACCTGGCTCGAGCACGTGACCGACGAGGAGTACTCCGCATGACGACCATCGCCATCATCGGGGCCGGCAAGGGCCTCGGGCTCGCCGTCGCCGAACGCTTCGGCCGCGAGGGCTTCTCGATCGCCCTGGTCTCCCGCAACCAGGACCGCCTGGACGGCCTCGCCGCGGAACTGCGCGAGCAGGGCATCACCGCCGCCGGGTTCGCCGCGAACGTCCGCGACGGCGACTCGCTCCGCACCGCGCTCGAGCGTGCGACCGAGCAGCTCGGGCCCATCGAGGTGCTGCAGTACAGCCCGCTCCCCGCCAAGGAGTACATGCGCCCCGTGCTCGAGACGACGGCCGACGACCTGGTCGGCCCCATCGAGTTCTCGGTCTACGGCTCCGTCAACGCGGTCCGCCAGGTCCTGCCCGGCATGCGGTCGATCGGCCACGGCACGATCCTGTTCGTGAACGGCGGCAGTGCGGTCCGGCCCGGTGCCCGGGTCACGGGGACCTCGGTCGCGTTCGCCGCCGAGAGCGCCTACGCGCAGCTCCTGCACGACGCCGTCCGTGACGAGCAGGTGCACGTCGGCCAGCTCATCATCCCGTTCGGCATCGACGACGGGCAGCCCGACCACTCCGGGGAGTCCATCGCGGATCGTCTGTGGGCGATCCACACCGAGCGCGGCGAGTTCCGCACGTACGCGGAGCCCCTGCCGGAGCTCGGCTGAGCGCGGCCCGGCGCCGCTTCGCGTCCCGCGCCGCTTCGTGAGCAGCAATGGTCGGGTCCGCCGACGGCACTCGACCATTGCTGCTCACGATCTGACGGCCGGGAGGCCCGTGGCGACGCCGGCACGGGCCTCCTGCCCGTCAGGTGGTCACGTCGAGAGCACCGCGAGCGCCCGCGCTGACCGCGCGGCGACCTCGGCGGGTGTCGGCGCGGGGGCCAGGCCGAGCAGGCGCTCGCGGTGGAGCTCCCCGAGCAGCAGGGTGAACAGTTCGGCGGCGGTCCCCGGCGCGGCACCGGCGCGGACGAGGGCGTCCTGCGCTGCGAGCGGGCCGGCGTCGAGGAACTCGCGGGCGGCCTCGGGTGACCGGAGTGCCTCGGCGATGACGAGCCGGTGCAGCGCGACGGCCCGGTCCGAGAGCAGTGCGCCGCAGATCGCCGCGGCGGTGGTCTCCAGGTCGGCGGCGGGTGCGTCCTCGTAGGTGTGCTGTCGTCGGACGACCGCCCGGAGCAGCGCGGGCTTGTCCCCGACGGCCGTGTAGAGCGTCCGCTTGGTGACGCCGGCCTCGGCGGCGATGCGGTCGAGAGCGACGCCCGCGAAGCCGTGCTCGAGGAACAGATCGGTCGCGACGTCCAGGATCCGGTCGTCACGAGCGGCCCGTTCGTCGGCGGTCGGACGTCCACGCTTGTTCACGAACCCATCCTAGCCGTAATGATACGCTCCCGTTTCATTACCGAGGAGGGTCCATGACCGATGTGGTCTGTCACGTGGCGATCGCCGACGACTGGGAGATGAGCCGGGGCTTCGGTGAGTACGAGGTGGCGACCCGTGGGGTGCCGTTGGAGCCCGGCGGGTACGTCCGGGCCACGACTCCGGACCGGGTGTCGGCGGTCGTCGCCGACCGGTACGCGGACCTGTCGTTGCCGCTGCTCCGGATCGACCTGAGCGTCGCGGGTCTCGCGGCCGCCGGGGTCCTGGTCGAGTGGGTCGACGGGAGTCCTCGAGTCCTGGGCGCCGTGCCGATGGATGACGACGTCGTCGTGGCGGAGGTCCCGCTGCCGAGGTAGTGCGGCTCCCCGACCGGCATCGTGAGCAGGAATGGTCGGGTCCCGTCCTGTGACCCGACCATTCCTGCTCACGAAGTGAGCGGGGTCAGCGAAGCCGGGGCGTGGCGGCGGTGAGCTCGTCCCAGTGACGGTGTCGTGCCTCCAGGGCGTCGCGTTCCTCGTGTGCGAGCCGCGCGGACGTCCGCTCGGCGACCGTCGCCGATCGCTGTCCGGGGTGGACGCGTGCGGCCCGTGACTCGCTCCAACGGAGCAGGGCGAGCCCGATGCGGTGGGCGGTCCGTTCGACCGGGCCGACCTCGGTGAGGTGGAGTGCGGCGCTCATGAGTCGTGCCTTTCGTCGTCGAAGATCGGGACCGCCGCGAGCCGGACGAAGACGCGTTCCGTTTCCGGATCGCTGTCGTCGTCGAGGACATGCCGTTGGCGGAATGTGTCGATGTGTGCGTGGATGCCGTCCATCAGCTCGCGGACCTCCGGGGGCGTCAGGCGGAGGATCGCGACCGACAGATCGCTCGCGTCGCGCCAGCCCGGGGACATCGTCTCCTGGTCGCGCGCGATGAACTCGCGGATCACCTGCTCCGAGAACTCGTTCGATCCCGATGCGAGCAGTCTCGCCGCGGCGATGCCGGCCGGCGACTGCGGGCCGTCCGTGCCGCCGGAGTGCACGGCGACCGGGGTGCGGCGCCACCAGCGTTCCCGGCCCGTGCCGCGTCCCACTGCTTCTTCGATGAAGCCGTGTTTCTCGAGTTGGCGGAGGTGGTAACTGGTTGAGCCGGTTGATTCACCGACCTTCTCGGCGAGCGTCGTGGCCGTCGCCGGACCGTGCGCAGCGAGCTCGTTGAAGAGCTGTGAGCGCAGCGGGTGGCTCAGGGCCTTCATCGACGGCAGGTCGAGGACGCGAGATTCGGTTGCCATGTTCCGAGCGTACGACTGCAAAGAAGTCTTTGCAACCATATGTTTGCAGCGGTGTCTTTGCACTTGTGGTGACCGGCTGCCGCCCCTCGCGTGGAGCTCTAGGCTGGTCCGGATGTTCAGCGTCCTCCTCACCGTGCACGTCCTGGCGGCGCTGCTCACCCTCGGACCCGTCGCGGTCGCCGGGGGCATGTTCGCGAAGCCGGCGCGGGCGCTCGTCGCCGATCCGGACGACCAGGGCGCACGAGCGGTCGCCCGGGTCCTGCACCGGATCTGCCACGTCTACTCGATCGTCTCGCTGGCGGTGCCCACGTTCGGGATGGCACTCGCGTTCGAGGTCGGCGCGCTCGACGAGGCCTGGCTCCTCGTCTCGATCGGGCTCACCGTCGTCGCCGCGGCGGTCCTCGCACTGTGGGTGCTGCCGGAACAGCGGGAGGTCCTGCGCGGCAACGGTACCGAGCGGTCGCCGCGGAAGCTCGCGGCGCTCGTCGGCCTGTTCAACCTGGTGTGGGTCGCCGTCGCCGTGCTGATGGTCGTGCAGCCCGGCGCCTGACCGGACCCCGGGCCCGCAGGCGTCAGTGCGCCCGACGCGCCGAGCCCGGCGCCTGACCGGACCCCGGGCCCGCAGGCGTCAGTGCGCCCGACGCACCGCGACGCGACGCCGACCGTGCGCGGTCAGCCACGCCCCGGCCGAGACCAGGATCGGCAGACCGATCGCGAGCAGCGCCAGCACCGGCCAGTCCGGCACGAACGGCATGTGGCTCGTGCCGACCGGCCCGTCACCGAACCGCAGGGTCAGCGCACGGATCGGCAGGAGCCCGAGGAGCGTCCCGATCACCGCGCCGACCGACGCCAGGATCGCCGCCTGCCACGTGGAGACCCGACGCCGGAGCCGTGGTGCCGCACCGATCGCGTCGAGCACCTCGTCGTCGCGTCGGCCGTCCGAGCGGGCGAGTCCGATGGCCACCGCCGTCGCACCGATCGTCACGGCGGCGGCCAGGGCGAGCACGATCGCCCGGATGATGGCCCCGCTGTCGACCGGACCGGCCTCGTAGAAGAACTGGGGTCCGTACCACCGGTCGCGGTCCGAGCCGCCGAAGCTCTGCCACGCGGAGCTCAGCTCGTCCCACTGCTCCGGGGTGATCTCGCCGGCCAGTTGCGTCACGAGCATGCCGTCGACGGCCGGGACGCCGTAGTGCGCTGCCGTCGCCTTCGTCATGAAGACGCCGACCTGGATCCGCGGCGACTGGACGTCGAGGACGGCCGGGATCGACACGCTCGCATCGGGCTGGGTGCGCTCGGTGATCGTCGGGCTCTCCCACGTGCGGTCGTGGAAGGTGTCGATGCGGACGGCGCCGTCGCGGGCGTACTCCGGCCAGAGCGACACGGCCTGCCCGCCCTCGAGCGCGTCGCGAACCGCCGACGAGGGCCGGTGGCCGGTGAGCACGGCGTAGTCGTCGACGGTGCCCGTCCAGATGTGCGGGGCCATCGAGTCCCCGCTCTCCAGGTAGATCGAGCAGGACGTGGTGTCGGTCGTCGGGCAGTCGTGGCCGGACCACCGGTGCGGGATCGTCACCGTCGCGGGGTCGTCGCCAGCACCGCCGTCCGTGACACCGAGCACCCGGATGCGGTCCTGGTCGAGCACACCGCCGACGACCTTGGCAGCGTGTGCCGTCAGCGCCGCGTCGTGCCCGGCGCTCGCTCCGTCCTCGTCGGTCATCTGGACCTCGGTCGTGGCGACGCCGACCGCCGTGGCGTACTCGTACCCGCGGACGTACTGGGCGTGGCTCGACGCGCTCCAGGTGATGACGACGGAGGCGACGAACACCACGCTCATCACACTGGCGAGCACGGGGACCGTCCGGACCGGGTTCCGGCGGGCGTCCCGTGCGGCGAGCCGTGCGGACAGGCCGAGGTGGCCGGCGATCCGCGCCACGAGTGCGAGCAGCCACGGTGAGCAGATCGCGATGCCGAGCTGCATGAGGCACGGTCCGAGGGCGACACCGGCGCCGACGACCCACGCCAGGTGGTCCTCCTGCACGGGGCGGTCGTTGAGCATGAGCACGCCCACGCCGCACGCGAGCGTCATGACGGCGCCGGCGACGACGAGCACCGGTCCCCAGATCCGACGACGGCGCTGCGCGGGACGGCTGGGGGTCACCGGTCGGAGCGAACCGCGGAGGGCCGCGAGCACGTTGATCCGGGTCGCGGACCGTGCGGCGACGAGCGCGGACACGAGGCCGGCGAGTACCCCGGCGGCGGCGATGGACAGCAGCAGGACCGGGGGCACGTGCAGGCCGGGGAACGTCGTCACGTTGCCGTTGTCGATCACCCGGTACGCGATGACGCCGACGACGGTGCCGACGGCCGCGCCGAGCACCGCACCGGTCACGCCGAGCACCAGGCCGGACCCGGCGACGATCGCCCGGACGAACCGCTTGTCGCCGCCGACGCTCGTGACGATCGCGTACGAACGGGTGTCCGCCCGCGTGCCGACCAGGAACGCGGCGCCGGCGAGGAGCGCGACCTCGAACATCGCGAACACGCCGAGCAGGGCCATCGCACCGAGGTACCAGCCGATCGAGGAGCTCATCTGCCCGCCGGGCAGGCGAGCGTCGGGCGGGTCGAGCACGACTGGGCGCGACTGCACCACGATCCCGTGCGCGTTGAGGGCCCGGATCTCGGACCAGGTCGGGGCGTCGGTCGGCAGGTACACCGACACGTCGGACAGTCCGACGTCGTCGGTCGTGTCGGTGGTCGACAGCGTGGTGCCCCACGGCAGGAAGACGCCCTGCGCATCGGGGTCCGTGCCGAGGTCCCGCATCGTGCCGGTGATCGTGAAGCGCTTCGTGACCGGGTCGACGAGGTCGACGGTGTCGCCGATCTCCGCGCCGAGCCGGTCGAGGGTCGCCGGGGTCACCATGAGCTGGTCCCGGTCGGCCGGCGCGGTGCCGTGCAGCACCCGCCAGTGGCCGTCGAGCGAGGAGTCCCAGACGCTGCCCTCGTCCGCGGTGAGCCCGACGGGACCCTTCGGGCCGTTCAGCACCACCGGCGTGCTGCCCACCGGGATCGAGAGCGCGCCGTCGGGCACGTGGGACAGCACGTTCGTGAACGGGGAGTCCTCGTCGGCCTTCGTCACCGGACTGTTCCGCTTCGAGTCCGTGAACTGCCACTGGACGGGGTCCTGCACCATGCCGGGCAGGTCCGGACCGGACACCCGCATCTGCGCCGCCGCGTGTCCGAGGTCGTACCGGAGCGACTCGGCGGTGGTCGGCTGCGTGGACTGCACGACGACGGCCACGCCGGCGAAGCCCGCGGTGGGGATGCCGATGAGCGCCACGATGAGCGCAGCACGTCCGGCCTTCGCGAACGCGAGCCGTCGACCGAGCCGGAGTGCCGGGCGCAGTGCGAACGGGGTCCGTCCGGCGTCGGCACGCCGACGCCGGCTCACGAGGCGGTCCGGTCCGACAGCGCCAGTTCGACGCCCGAGTACACGGTCTCGTCGACCACGCGGCCGTCCCGCAGGAAGACGATGCGGTCCGCCCACGCGGCGTGCCGGGCGTCGTGCGTCACGAGCAGCGCTCCGGCGCCGGCGTCGACGTGGCGTCGGAGCATGCGGAGCACGACCTCGCCGGTCTGCGAGTCGAGCGCTCCGGTGGGTTCGTCCGCGAGCACCAGCCGGCGCTCGCCGACGACCCCGCGTGCGATCGCGACGCGCTGCTGCTGCCCGCCGGACAGGTCGTCCGGGTAGGCGTCGGTGCGGTGGCCGAGCTCGACGTTGTCGAGTGCGAGTTCCGCGGCACGACGGGCCTGCGACGCCTTCCAGCCGTCGAGCTCGAGCGGCAGCGCCACGTTCTCGACCGCGGTGAGCGAGGGGATGAGGTTGAAGTCCTGGAACACGAACCCGACCAGCCGTCGACGGAGCGCTGCGAGCTCCCGCGCCGGACGGTCCGAGACGAAGGCGCCGTCGATGACGACTTCACCACTGGTGGGTGGCAGCAGGGTGCCGGCGCACGCGAGCAGCGTGGACTTGCCGGAGCCGGAGGTGCCCATCACGGCGACCATCTCGCCGCGCTGCACGGTCAGGTCGATGCCGGCCAGCGCGGTGACGGCCTTGGCACCGGTGCCGTAGTGCACGCTGACCGCGTCGAGCTCGAGGAGCGGGGCGGCGCTCACCGTGCACTCCGCGCGACGGAAGCGGAAGCGGAAGTCGACGCCGAAGTCGACGCTGACGCATCGGAACCGGCAGCCGGGTGCTCGTCCGGTCGGTACCGCGCCACACTCGACTCCACGTGGTCGAGCCACCGCACCTCGGCCTCGGCCTGGAACACCATCGACTCCAGGACGAGCGACCACGCCAGGTCCGACGACGGATCGGTGGTGCGCTTGAGCCGGGTCAGGTCCTGTAGGTTCCGGATCGCGGCGCCGCGCTGCACCTGCACCAGGCGGGCGACGTCGACGCCGGGCACCGTGACGGCGAGCGCGAACTTGATCGCCAGCTCGTCGCGGCCGCGCTTCGCGGGCACCGGTTCGCTGAACCAGCGCGACACTTCCTCGCGACCCGCGTCGGTCGCCGTGTAGACGACGTGGCCGTCGTCGTCGGCGTCGCCGCGGGCCACGAGGCCGTCGCGTTCCAGGCGGTCGAGGGTCGTGTAGACCTGGCCGATGTTCAGCGGCCAGCTCCCGCCGGTGCGGTGCTCGAACTCCCCCCGGAGCTGGTACCCGTAGCCGGGTCCCCCCACCAGCAGCGCGAGTACGCCCATCCGTACGCTCATGACACTTCCCCCCTCGTCGGTCCGCCTTGGACATACTGAGTATGCACATACGCGGTATGCGTGCGCAAGCGCGGATCTGGACAGGGCAGAAGAGCGGACGGGAGGCACGGTGTCAGCTGGCACCGTGCCTCCCGTCCGTGGGGTCGTCGCGTTCGCGACCCGTGGTCGCGACCCGGGGTCAGGAACCCAGCTTCGACAGCTCCTCGAACTCGTCGTCGGTCAGCTCGATCGTCGCGCCGGCGAGGTTGTCCTCCAGGTGTGCGACGCTCGACGTGCCGGGGATCGGCAGCACGACGGGCGAGCGCTTGAGCAGCCACGCGAGGGCGAGCTGCGCCGGCGTCGCACCCTTCCGCTCGGCGATCTCGGTGAGCGGCGAGTCCTCGCCGGTCAGTCCACCGGTCGCCAGCGGGAACCACGGGATGAACGCGATGCCCTGCTCCGTCGACCAGTCGAGGAGCTCCTCGGCGTCGCGCTTCTGCAGGTTGTACAGGTTCTGGACGGAGACGATCGTGGCGATCTCCTGCGCCGCCTCGACCTCGTCGACAGAGACCTCGGACAGGCCGATGTGGCGGATCTTGCCCTCGTCCTGCAGCTTCTTGAGCTCGCCGACCTGGTCCTCGAGCGGGACCTTCGGGTCGATGCGGTGCAGCTGGAACAGGTCGATGCGCTCGAGGCCCAGGCGGCGGAGGCTCATCTCCGCCTCTTGCCGCAGGTACTCCGGGCGGCCGACCGGCGGCCAGACGTTCGGGCCGGTCCGGGTGAGTCCGGCCTTCGTCGCGATGACGACGTCGTCGCCGTAGGGGTGCAGCGCCTCGTGCAGGAGCTCCTCGGCGACGTACGGGCCGTACGAGTCCGCGGTGTCGAAGAAGTCGACGCCGAGCTCGACGGCACGCTTCAGGACCCGGATCGCCTCGTCGTGGTCCTTCGGCGGTCCCCAGACGCCGGGGCCGGTGAGCTGCATCGTGCCGTAGCCGAGGCGGTGGACCTCGAGGTCGCCACCGATGCGGAAGGTGCCAGAGGCGGTGGCAGGAGTGTTCGTGGTGTCGGTACCAGTGGTCATCTCCCCGGTGTACGCCGCGCTCGTGACCGGTTTCTGAGTCGGTGTCCCCCGGGCGCTACGGCCACTCCGGACGGGGTCGCTACGGCCGCTCCGGACGCGGGTACGGGGTCTCGCCGCGCTCGAGTCCCCCGACGAGCTTCGTCAGGCGGTTGCTCCTGGCGGTGGCGCTTGGTGCCGTCGTGATCCGGTGCAGGATCGCGTACCGGTTGGTCCGGTCGAGCTCGGCGAACAGCGCCGCTGCGGACGGCGATGCGTCGAGCGCGGCCTGCAGGTCCGTCGGCACCTCGGCCGTCGCGGCACCGGCGTAGGCGCGGTCCCACCGGCCGTCGCCCTTCGCCCGGTCGATCTCGGCCTGGCCACGGTCGCGCATCCGGCCGTCGGCGATGAGCGCGGCGACGAGTCCGATGTTCCGCTGCGACCAGAGCGAGGCCTTCCGCCGCGGGGTGAACCGCTGCCGGAACGTGGTCTCGTCGCGGCCGCGCTTCTGCCCGTCGATCCAGCCGGAGCACAGGGCCTCGTCGAGGGCCTGGTCGTAGGTGATCGACGTCGGGTCGGTCGTGCCCTTCTTCGCGAGGACGAGCCACACCCCGTCGGGGTCGCCCTCGTGGCCGTCGAGCCAGGAGCGCCAGGCGGCGGCGTCCGGCAGCACGAGGTCGACGATGTCCATGCGGTCATCGTAGGCGCGGGCCGCGGCTCGGGGCCGTGCCGGTTTTCGGGCTGAGCGACACTTCACGGGGCCCGGGACGCGAGAAGTGTCGGTCAGCCCGAAAGTCGGGCGCGGAGGCAGTCCGGCTCACACCCAGTTCGGCTGCGCCAGCACCCCCGACGGGTCGGCCTGCTCGGCGATCCGGTGCAGTCGCGAGGTGTTGTCGCCGAAGTACGCCGACGGGTCCGTGATCGCCGCATCGCAGTAGTTCGCGTATGCGGCGTCACCCCACGCGGGCCGCATCGCCTTCCGGAAGCCCCGGACGTACGCGTCGAACGGCGCCGGGTCCGCCCCGTCCGCGAACACCGCCGTGTACTGCACGGTCATGAGCGCCGCTCGCCACGGGAACGCCGAGTCGGTCCGGCCGATGTCCGCCACGACCCCGCCGAGTGCGTCGAGCGCGACGCCGCCCTCGAGGTTCCCGTCGACGTCGCCGGCAGCGGCCGCCCGGTCGACCAGCACGTCGATCTGCGCGTCGGTCAGCTTCGACCGGCCGATCGACGACGTCGCCGATTGGGAGACGCGTTGCGCCTTGCCCGCCAGGGTCGACATCGCGGCACCGTAGGTCAGTTGCTGCGCCGTGTGTGCGAGCGGCTTCGCCCCGGTGGCGTCGATGAAACCGTCGACGGAGGTGTCTGCACCCGCCTTCGATCCGGTCCAGACCCCCGTCACCGTGACCGTCGGTGCCGTGTGCCGCGAGCCGTTCAGCAGCTTGAGCGTCGACCACAGCTTCGGGTCGGCGGTGGGCGCCCAGTCCTGCCAGGCGCTGACGACCGCAGCAGCGGCCGACCACGCGAAGGTGATGCGGAAGAGCAGGACTGGAGGCGCGGCCTGCGTCCGGTACGTCAGCGCGGTGACGACGCCGACGGTTCCACCGCCCCCGCCCCGGCACGCCCAGAACAGGTCGGGATCGGCGCTCGCCGACACCTCGTGCACGGTGCCGTCAGGGGTGACGACCGTCGCGCCGGTGAGCTGGTCGCAGGTCAGCCCGAAGGACCGGACCAGCACGCCGACGCCACCGCCGAGGGTCAGGCCGCCGATGCCGACGGTCGGGCAGGAGCCGGCGCCGATCGCTCGTCCGGCCTTCGCCAGGGTGGCGTAGACGTCCCCGAGCTGGGCACCGGGGCCGATCGTGACGGTGTCGTCGTCGTGGAGCTCGACCGAGTCCAGGTCCTGCGTGCTGATGACCAGCGACCGCGGGACGTCGGTGCCGCTCGCGCCGCCGGCGGACCACCCCGTGTACGAGTGCCCTCCGGCGCGGAGTGCCACCGGGGTGTTCGTGTTCCGGGCGAACGCGAGGCCGGCCTGCACGTCCTCGGCGCTCGTGGCGCGCAGGATGCCCCGGGGGTCGGCGTCGTCGTACCGCGGGTTCTCGACGAGCCGGGCGGTGTTCCAGCCGGTCGAACCCGGACGGAGCAGGCTGCCCGAGACGGCGGCTGCGAGTGCACTCCAGGTGGTCGGGCCGCCGTCGGTCGGTTCCTGCGTCGGTGTCGGTGTCGGGCTGCTCGACGGGGTCGCCGGCGAGCTGGTCGTCGACGACGGTGACGGCGACGGTGTCGGGCGCGAGCACGCTGCCAGGACCCCCGCGATGCCGAGGCCGACACCCCCGGCGAGCACGGTGCGTCGCGTGGTCGATGGACGGCGGCGCTCGTGGTCTGGTTCGGTCACCGGACCTGTCTACCCCGCTGTGCTGCTGATGCGGGTGGCACCCGCCCACTCGTGCACCCACTCCGGCACGGTCAGGTCCCGATCGGTGCCGCCGGCCGCGTCGAGGAGCTCCGCCGGCGACACGGTCCCGCCCGACCGCCGCAGGAAGCGTGCCTGCACCACGGCCCGCGCGACGACGGTCCCGTTCCGCACGAACGTCTGCTCGAGGTACGCCGCCCGGTCGTCGAGCCCGAGCACCCGCGTCACGAGGCCGAACCGCTGCCCGAGCGTCAGGGAGCGCTTGTACGTGATCGTCTGCGCCGAGACGACCGGGTACCAGCCGCGCTCGGCGATCTCGCGCCAGAAGCCGGACCGCAGCATCAGGTCGAGCCGACCGAGGTCGAGCATCGACAGGTACTTGCCGTTGTTGACGTGCCGCAGCGGGTCGAGGTCGGTGAGGGTCACGCGGAACGGGGTGCGCACCTCGTCCCAGAGCGACGGGCGACGGCCGCGGACGGTCGGGCGGAGCCGGACGCGCAACTGGAGCAGGAACAGCCGGAAGTACAGGTTCACAGGAGTGATCCTCCTCCGCCTGAGGGAGCGGGAGTAGACCTGCACCATGCAGACACGCAAGCTCGCCGACCTCGAGGTCGGCTCCATCGGCCTCGGAACCATGGGCATGAGCGCCTTCTACACGGGCGCCGGCACCGACGACGCGGAGTCCATCCGCACCATCCACCGCGCGATCGACCTCGGGGTCACCCTGTTCGACACCGCCGAGGCGTACGGCCCGTACACGAACGAGGACCTGCTCCGCCGTGCCCTCGGGGACCGTCGCGACGACGTCGTCATCGCGACGAAGTTCGGCCTGATCACCCACGAACCCGGCGAAGCCGAACCGAGCACGCAGCGCGGGATCAGTTCGGCCCCGGAGTCCGTCCGCGAAGCGCTCGAGGGTTCCCTCCGCCGTCTCGGTACTGACCACATCGACCTCTACTACCAGCACCGCGTCGACCCGGCCGTGCCGATCGAGGACGTCATCGGGCAGCTCGCGGGCTTCGTGCAGGAGGGCAAGATCCGGCACATCGGGCTGTCCGAGGCCGGACCCGAGACGATCCGGAAGGCCCACGCCGTGCACCCGATCACGGCCCTGCAGAGCGAGTACTCGCTGTGGACGCGCGACCCCGAGGGCGACGTGCTCGACACTCTGCGCGAGCTCGGCATCGGGCTGGTTCCGTACTCGCCGCTCGGTCGCGGGTTCCTGACCGGTGCGATCACGAAGCCGTCCGACCTGGACTCCGACGACTTCCGCCTGGCGAACCCCCGGTTCCAGGAAGAGGCGTTCGCACAGAACATGCGCATCGTCGACGCCGTCAAGGAGATCGCCACCGAGGCCGACGCGACCCCGGCGCAGGTCTCCCTCGCGTGGCTGCTCGCCCAGGGCGACGACGTCGTCCCGATCCCCGGTACCAAGCGCGTCTCGCGGCTCGAGGAGAACGTCGGTGCCGCCGACCTCGCCCTCACCGCCGACCAGGTCGAGCGGCTCTCCGCCCTGCCGGTCCCGACGGGCGACCGCTACCCCGACATGTCGACGATCGGCCGCTGACCGGCGTTTCGGGCGTGCGCCGGGTGACCCACTCGTCGCACGCCCGACATCGCGGGGAAACAGTGGCTGCATAGCGTCCGGAGCACAGGGAAACCACCGCTCGAAGGGGACGCCATGACGACCACGAAGCCCGCGCGCACCACACCGACCGAGGACGGCGTCGACACCGTCCCACCACTCGCCAGGCTCCTCCCGCTCGGACTGCAGCACGTGCTCGCGATGTACGCGGGCGCGATCGCCGTCCCGCTCATCGTCGGCGGCGCGCTCGGCTTCGACAGCGCCGACCTGGCCTTCCTCATCAGCGCCGACCTGTTCGTCGCGGGCCTCGCCACGATCGTGCAGTCGGTCGGGTTCTGGCGCTTCGGGGTCCGGCTGCCGCTTGTGCAGGGCGTCACCTTCGCCGCCGTCGGTCCGATGATCGCGATCGGCTCCGAGCACGGGATCACCGCCGTCTACGGAGCGACCATCGCGTGCGGGGTCTTCATGGTGGTCGTCGCGCCCTGGTTCGCGCAGCTCGTGCGGCTGTTCCCACCGATCGTCACCGGCACCGTCATCCTGATCATCGGTCTGTCGCTGATGAGCGTCGCGGCCGGATGGGTCACCGACGGCGGGAAGGACGGTGCCGCCGACCCGCTCGACGTCGCGTTCGCAGCCGGGGTGCTGCTCGCGATCGTCCTGGTGGAGCGGTTCGCACCACGGGGGCTCGCACGGGTGTCGGTCCTGTTCGGGCTCCTGCTCGGCACCGTCGTGGCGCTCTTCGTGCCCGGCATGGTCGACGGCTCGGGCATCGGTGACGCGGGCTGGTTCGCGTTCGTCACGCCGTTCCACTTCGGCCTGCCGACGTTCGACCTCGCCTCGATCGTCTCGATGCTCGTCGTCGGGCTCGTCATCATGACCGAGACCACCGGCGACATGATCGCGGTCGGCGAGGTCACCGGGCGTCCCGTGTCGAAGCGCACGCTCGCCGACGGTCTGCGCGCGGACGGACTCGGCACCGTCGTCGGCGGGGTGTTCAACACGTTCCCGTACACGGCGTTCGCGCAGAACGTCGGGCTCGTCGCGCTGACGGGGGTTCGCTCCCGGTACGTCGCGACGGCGGCCGGCGGCATCCTCGTGGTGCTCGGCCTGGTGCCGAAGGTCGCGGCGGTCGTCGAGGCGATCCCGCACGCGGTCCTCGGCGGCGCCGGTGTCGCGCTGTTCGGCATGGTGGCGGCGAGCGGCATCCGCACGCTGTCGAAGGTGCGGTTCGACAACCGGAACGTGCTCGTCGTGGCGCTGCCGCTCGGGATCGCCCTGCTGCCGACCGTCGCACCGGAGATCTACGGCCAGTTCCCGACCTGGTTCACGCTGGTCTTCGACTCGGGGATCTCGGCCGGAGCGGTCGCGGCGATCCTGCTCAACCTGCTGCTCGGGTCGCGCTCGGTGCAGGAGCGGTTCGGCGAGGACCCGCTGGTCAGCTCGCACGACGGGGTCCGCTCGACGGCCCCGATCGCCCTCCCCACCGAGGCAGAAGCGCACTGACGGCTCGAAAGTGGCCCGCACGGGACCTAGACGAAGGCGGGCAGGTGCTCCCACGCCGTGGGGGCATCTGCCACGCCGTCCCGGACGACGGTGCCCTCGATGAGCCCGTACGGCCGGTCGGCGGCGATGAACACCTCGTTCTCGTTCGTCATGTCGAACGGCGACAGGTCCACGACGAAGTGGTGCTTGTTCGGCATCGCGAACCGCACCTCGGCGAGTTCGGGTCGGAGCTCGATCGCCGCCCGACCCATCTCCCACAGGGTCTGCTGCAGGGCGAGGGAGTGCACCGTCGCGAACTGCTCGAGCATCACGGCGACGACCTCCTCGTACAGCCCGTCGTAGTCGATCCCCGCCTCGACGGCCGCGGGCAGGTACCGCCACCGCGCCGTGACCTCGGTCGCCATGATGCGGTCGGTGGTCTCCGGCAGGGTGGTGAACCGTGACCGCGGGAACCCGTGGAATTCGGACCCGGTCGACTTCAGCACGACCAGGTCCTTCACCCCGCCGGTGACGTGGCGCTCGCCACCCTCGACGTGCACGGTCGCCAGACGGGTGCCCGTCCCGGTGCGGCGGAACGAGTGGTCGTGCGGCTGCCCGTCGACCGTGATGCGTTCCCACGGGTGCACCTCGGCCTGCCAGAGCCCGCCCTCGACCCAGTCGAACTCGCCCGTGAACTGGTCGGCGAGCAGGGCGAGGAAGTCCTCGGGAGCGCCGACCCCGTGCTCCTTCGCCAGCGCGAACACGGTGTTCTTCTGGGTGTCGGTGGCCACGATCCGGGAGTTGTCCCCGGCCGTGAAGGAGCCCGCGAACGCCTCGCCGACGAGCTGCGACGTCACGGTGAGGTCGGCGATCTCGTGCCGGTCGCCGTGCCGGGTCACGCGGACCAGGCGGTTCTCGGCCTTGCCGTACTTGTTCGGTCCCAGGTGGACGGTCGTCTCCGGCATGGGTCAGCTCCCTCGGTAGGTGCTGTGGGCGAAGGGGCTCAGCAGCAACGGCACGTGCAGGTGGTCGGTGCCCGTGACGGTGAACGCCACGGACACGAACGGGTGGAAGGTCGGGACACCGGCAGCGGCGAAGTACGCCCCGGTCTCGAACCGCAGCACGTGGTCGCCGCGCGGGAGCACGTCGGGTCCGAGTGCCGCACGGCCGTCCCCGTCGGTCGTGCCGGACGCGATGACGGTGCCGTCGACGGTGCCGTCGACGGTGCTGAGCGTCAGGCCCACGCCGACCGCCGGGGTGCCGGTGGTGGCGTCGAGCACGTGGGTGGTCAGGTGCGGCACGCCGAAGGTCGACCGGATGCGGTGCAGGGCGATGTCCGCGAGGGCTGCCACGGCTTCCTGCGTCTCGGTCGACGGGTCGTTGCCGAGCCGCCGCTCGAGTTCGGCGAGGAGTTCCTCGGGGCTCCGCCCGGCGGCCCGGACGAGGAACACGCGTCCGAAGCGCTGCTCGTACCGGGCGTTGCCGTCGGCGATGCGTCCGGCGACGTCGTCCGCTGCGGTCCGCATCGACGACTGTTCGGACGCGGACGCGGCATCGGTCGGCCGGTCCCCGATCCGCGGGTGGTCTCCGAGGGCGCTGTCGAGCTCGGACGCTCCCCACGACGCGGCGAGCGTCCGGGCACGATCGAGCAGCGACGGCACGGAACCGAACGGGCGCGCGGCGACGAGGGCGTCCACCCACTCGGGCACGTCGGCCCACCCCCGGACCACCGCTGCGGCATCGGGGGCGGTCGCGTCGTCGAGGTCGCCGAGGTCCATGTGCCGAGGCTATGGAACGCCCGTTTCACCCGCGTTACCGGGCGGTTTCCCCCGCAACGCGACCCGCGGCTCTGAAACGGTCGCGTGTGACGGCCTGGAGGCGCGTGGCGGCCCCGCCCCGCGCCTCCAGGCCGTCCTGCAGGGGCGTCGGGGACTAGACCTCCGCGGCGAAGGACGCTGCGCGGAGCTGCAGGTCCTCGATCCGCCGCAGGCGGGCGGCCTCGACGTCGTAGCCCTCGTAGGCCGGCGGCGGGAGCTTCCGGACGTTGCGGGAGCACTGGAAGTCCTGGCACACGAGGGTGCCGACGGTGTTGCCGTTCCGGCCGGCGGGCCCCGACCGCTTCGCGCTGTAGAACACGACGTCGTTCGGCAGCTTCACGTCCTGGCACCACGAGCACTGCGCCCGGGACCGGGACGAGGCCTCGGCCTGCCGGAACAGGATGCCGATGAGCGGACCCTCGAGCGTCGGCACGACGGCGTACGCGCGCCGACCGATCTTCGGGTCCCGCCAGCCGAGGAAGTCGAGGGCGTCCCAGTCGATCGTGTCGAAGTCGGTGGGCAGGGTGATGTCGGACGTCTCCTTGCGGGAGGCGTTGACGAAGGACGTGCGGAGGGTCTTCTCCGTGATGGGGAGCATGGTGGTTCGCTTTCGAGCAGACCCGGGGTGTGCGGACGCACACCGCACCGGGCGGAGGAGGTCAGGGTTCGACGAGGGTGGCCGCGCCCGAGGGCACGACCAGGGGCCTCACGCCCTGATGCCGGCGATAGGGGCGCCGACCACCTCCTGGAAGCTCACCCGACCAGCCTACGTCGACGTGTCAAGCCGTCGACGTGCCAGCCGTCGACGTGCCAGCGGTCGACGTGCCAGCCGTCGGCGCCCTCGTCGGTTCCGCGGTGACGAGGACCAGCGCCCCGTCGTAGGACGGGCGGATCCGCAGCGCTCCGTGCCGCCGGTCCCACTCGCCGGACTCCAGGGCGGTTCGCAGTGCGGCGACCGAACGCCTCGCGGTGAGCTCGTCGACGAAGCTCCAGGCCGAGTTCGCCGCACGGGCACCGGGGTTGAGCAGCCGTTCGGGGCGGGCGTAGTACGCCTCGGAGAACCCGTCGACGCAGGTGAAGGGGATCGGCAGCGGGGTGCTCGTCACGGTGTCGGTGGGCAGTGCGTCGGCGATCCGGCCGAGGGCGGGGTACCGCCGGGCCTCGGTCGCCATGACCTCGGGCGCGTACTCGGCGAGCCAGTAGTCCTCGACCCGGCTGGGGTCGCACGTCAGGATCACGATCGGGCCGCGGGTGACCCGGCGCATCTCGGCCAGCCCCGCTTCGAGGTCGCTCCACTGGTGCACGGAGAACGTCGTCATCGCGGCGTCGAACGTGTCGTCGGCGAACGGCAGGTGCTCGGCGGTGGCGTCGATCGCGGTGGGCAGGGTGTCCGGCCGCTGCGCGCGCATCGTGGCCGAGGGCTCGACCGCGGTGACCTCGCGGTCGGTCGGTTCGTACGACCCGGCGCCGGCGCCGACGTTGAGCACGGTCCGTGCGTCGCCGAGGGCTGCGACGATCGCCCGGGCGAAGGTGGGTTCCGGGCGGCGGTACTGCCGGTAGCCGTCACCGATGCGGGCGTAGTCGGCGTCCCCCGCTGATCCGTCCGTCGTCCTCGTCACGCTTCCACCCTACGGTCGGGTGCCGCCGAACGGGCCTCGGCGCGGGTCAGTCGACCGACTCGGACTCGGACTCCGACTCGCGCAGTGCCGCGTACCGCTCGGCGCGTTCGGTCGCGGCCCAGCTGCCGAGCAACGCCAGGGACCGCTCCGACTCGCTGCCGGGCTCGGCCGAGTACGAGAACATCGTCAGGCCGGGGTCGGCGACGAGGTCGAGTGCCTCGAACACGAGCTGGAGCTCCCCGACGATCGGGTGGCTGATGCGCTTCTTCCCGGTGCGCTGCAGCCGGACGTCGTGCGCGGCCCACCAGCCGCGGAACTCCTCGCTGCGGGTGGACAGCTCGCCGACGAGCGTGATGAGCCCGGGCTCGCAGGGGTTCGACACCGCGGCGGCGCGGAGCACGGCGACGGCGTCCTTCGCGGTCTGCGCCCAGTCCGGGAAGAACTCCCGTGCCGCCGGGTCGAGGAACGTGAAGCGGGCGGTGTTCACCGGTCGACCGGGCCCGGCGAACATCGGCGAGTAGAGCGCCCGGCCGAGCTCGTTCGTCGCGACGACGTCACCGCGCTCGTTCCGCACCCACGCCGGTGCTCCGGTGATGGCGTCGAGGAGCCGCTGCACGCCGGGGCGGACCCGGGTGGGCACGTTCCGGTGCATGGTCTTGACGCCGGAGTTCGCCAGCCGGGTGAGGTCCCACAGGTGGACGCGTTCGTCCTCGTCGAGCTGCAGGGCACTCGCGAGCCCCTCGAGCACGCTGTCCGAGACGCCCTTCAGCGATCCCCGCTCGAGCCGTGTGTAGTAGTCGACGCTGACGCCGGCGAGCATCGCGACCTCGTGCCGACGCAGGCCGGGCACGCGTCGGACACCGCCACCGAACGACGGCATGCCGACCTGCTCGGGGGTGAGCCGCGCCCGCCGTGAGGACAGGAAGTCGCGGATCTCGTTGCGCACGTCGATACCCATGGGGAGAGCGTACGTGGCGGTCCTGGCCTCCCGGCAGGCACCAGCGGTACCCGCCTGCGAGCCGGGAGGCCCGTGGCGGGCCCGCACCGCGCCTCCCGACCGTCAGCTGGTCGCGTCCACGGCGATCCGCACGCGCGCGACACGGTGACCGTCCATGGCGGTCACCTCGATGACGTGGTCGCCCACGGCGACGACGTCGCCGACCTCGGGGATGCGGTCGAGGGCCACCTGCACCAGGCCGCCGACGGTCTCGTAGTCGCCGTCGGGCAGGACCGGTCCGCCGTCGGCCGCCAGGTCCTCGAGCACCGTGGCGCCGTCCACCCCGTCGTGCTCGGCGGTGGGTTCGTCCCACTCGTCGCGGATGCGTCCGACGAGGTCCTCGAGCAGTGCCTCGAGCGTGACCATCCCGGCGCTCCCGCCGTACTCGTCGACGACCAGGGCGATCTGGTGCCCCTCGGTCCGCATGTCCGCGATCGCACTCGACAGCGACTTCGTCTCCGGCAGCGCGAGCACGGGACGCACGAGCGTCGAGACGGCCGCGTCGGGGTCCGCCGGACGGAGGAGGTCGCGGAGGTGCACGAAGCCCTGGACCGCGTCGCGCGAACCCGAGGTCACCAGGTAGCGCGTGTGCCCGGCCCCGATGGCGTGGTCGGTGGCCGCGGCGACGGACAGCGTCGCGTCGATCGTCGAGACGTCGTACCAGGGACGCATCGACTCGCGGAGGATGCGGCCGTTGGCGTCCAGCGCACTCCGCGCGATCCGGCGGCCCTGGGCATCGATCGCGTCGTGGTCGTCGACGAGGCCACGGAGCTCCTCGGTGCTCATCGACTCGCTGCGGGCGTTCGGGTCGCCGCCGAGCAGTCGCACCACCAGGTCGGTCGAGGTGGACAGGACCCAGATCACCGGGCGCATCAGGGTGGCGAAGCGGTCGAGGGTCGGCGCGACGGCCATCGAGAAGCCCTCGGCGCGCTGCAGGGCGAGGCGCTTCGGGACGAGCTCGCCGAAGACGAGCGACAGGTACGCGATCACGAGGGTCATCGCGACGAGGGCGACAGCCTCCGCTGCGCCCTGCTCCAGCCCGAGGCCGGTGAACAGCGGCGCGACGTCCGGGGCGATCGACGATGCGCCGTACGCGGCCGAGAAGAAGCCGGCGACCGTCACGCCGATCTGCACGGCGGACAGGAACCGGTTCGGGTCGCGCCCGAGCTCGGCGACCCGAGCGCCGCGGCTGCCGCGACGCTCGAGCTGCTGCAGCTGTGACTCACGGAGCGAGACGAGTGCGATCTCGGCCGCGGCGAACACCCCGCCGACGAGCACGAAGAGGATGACGAGCCCGAAGGCGATCCAGGTGTCGACGCCCATCAGCGGGCGGACTCAGTGGATCGGCGACGGGCGGGCGGTCTGTGGGGATCGTCCATGCCTGTGACTCTGCACAGGGAAGCTGATCAGGCGGTGAGGGAACGCCCGATGCGAGCTTGGAGCCATGCCTCGGGATCGATCGGCGTCACGCCGTCCATGAGGACCTCGAGGTGCAGGTGCGCGCCGGTCGAGACGCCCGAGGAGCCCACCAGGCCGATGAACTGGCCGGCGTCGACCTCGTCCCCGACCTTGAGCGGCGAGGACCCCGGGATCATGTGCCCGTAGAGGGTGGAGACCTGGCGACCGTCGATTACGTGGTCGATGATCACCGCGTTGCCGTACGAGAAGTACGTGCCGGAGACGCGGACCGTGCCGGCGGCGACGGCGCCGATCGGCGTACCCATGCCCGGGGTGAAGTCGAGGCCCTGGTGCAGCGACGAGCACGCGCCGCACGGTGCCGAGCGGTAACCGAAGCCCGAACTCATCTTGACCGGGCCGGGGAACGGCGACCGGACCGCTCCGCCGTAGGACACCGACGTACCCGCCGTGCCGTTCGAGCCGCCGCCGACGGTGAACCCGTCGCGGTCGAGGCCCGTCGCGGTGACCGCCTGGGTCACTGCGTAGTCCTGGGTGCGCACGATCGGCGCGATGGTGGAGGTGGCGATCGAGGTGCCGGCGGCGGCGTGCGCGGGCATCGCCGACGCGGCGAACATCGCGACGGCGGCGACGGCGCTGGTCAGCGTGATGCGGCTGGCCCGGTTCGAGCGGATCCACCGGGTGGTCCTGGGCGTCCGGCCCGCACGTGTCGGCTGCTGCCGGGAGGCGCGGGTCGGCACCGCCACGGACGTCGCCACCGCGGGGCGGCGCACGACGTGGGTGATCCGGGCGTCGACGTGCTCGGTGGTCGCACGGGCTGCGGTGGCGCGACGGCCGGGCTTGCGCTCGGGCTTGCGGGCGGCTGCGCGCTCGGGCTTGCGGGCGGCTGCGCGCTCCGCCTCGAGGGCAGCACGACGGGACAGGTGCACGACCGGAGTACCGGGCTGCGGGTCAGAATCGGGTGCTGTCGTCGTCATGGCCGTCCACCATTCTGCACGACTCTGTCCTCTTGTACAGACCCTTTCGTGATCTCTTCGTTACCGGAGGACCTGGGAGCCCCCTGACCGGCGGGGGCTCCGGCGTCCCCCGAGCACTGCTCCTCGGTAGCGTCGGGGGAAAGCGACGGAAGGACCCGCACCATGGCCCGATCGCCGCGTGAGCGGCACGAACCCATCGACCTCCGGTCGGCCGGGGTCGTGCTCGCGGGGACCCAGGAACTCCTCCCGGTGCTGCGTTCGGCAGCGGTCCGGGCCGGTGTCGATGCCGCGCGGATGCGGGTCGTCGGAGTGGACGACCCGCCCGACCCGGACGAGACCGGCACCGCGGAACTGGCGGTCATCGCGATCCGCCGCCCCGGGGACGACCCCGCCTTCCACCGTGCACAGGAAGCGGCCGAGCGCATCGCGCCGCTCTTGGCCCCGCACGCGGTCCGTGTCGTGGTGACGGTGTCGCGGGTGACCCGGCTCGCGCCGAAGCTCGAACGGACCCTGACGTCCGAGGTGCTGCACCAGCTCGGTGCGGCGGCAGCCCCGTTCGGGCTCGAGCGGCCGTTCCGGAACCTGCGGATGCGCCTCGGCCTCGCGGGACTGCGTGCGGCCGGCGTCCGGGTGTTCCGCATCACCGCCTGACGCCCACCTGCGGAGGGCCCGGGCCCAGGCTCGGGCGAGCGCCCCGCGGCGTCACCGGGTCGGCGCCCCGCGGAGCTCGAGGGCGATCTGCTCGGCGTCGAGGTTCTGCAGCATCGACTCGAGCACCTCGGCGTCGAACGTGCCGTCGTCGCGGGCGTCCAGGATCGCCGACCGCTGCGCCTCGAGCACGGCCAGGCGCCTGGACTTCTCGCGCCCCATCCACGCTCGGAGCTCCGCCGGGTCGGCGGCCTCGAGTTCCTCGCGCGTCGCCGGACCGGCCTCGCGCGTGCCGGGGACCTGCTCGGCCGCGTCCCGCATGAGCTCGAGCAGTCGCCGCCGTTCCTCGGTGTCCTTCGCGGCCGTGTCCGTCGCCGGAGCGGCGATGCGACGGAGCAGCGGACCGATCGTGCCGCCCTGGACCACGAGCGACAACAGGGCCACCGCGAACGCGATGAACACGAGCAGGGAGCGATCAGGTGCCGGGTGGGCGCCGGTGGCCGGCAGGGTCTGCGCCGCGGCGACCGTCACTGCACCACGCATGCCGGCCCAGATGACCGTCGTGCCCTCCCGCCAGCCGAGCGGGGCCCTGGTGAAGTACGCGATGTCCGCCAGGGTGCGGCGGATCCGCACTGCGAACCGGTCGAGCTCGCGCTCCGAGGGGGCGCGGTTGCCGGGTCGGTGCTCGCGGATGGTCTCGCTCATGGCGTCCCGGTCGCTCGCGTGCATCTCCTCGAACCGGGCCTGCAGCCGCTCGCCGCGCTTGGCGCTCGCGGAGAGGGCGAACAGGAGCGGGACGACGTAGGCGGCGCGGACGAGCACCGTGAGGACGAGCGCGCCGACCGCGATGAGGACCGCGGGGCCGACGCCGGTGTGTTCCGCCTGGACGTCGTGCAGGACCGACGACAGCTGGAGTCCCATCGTCAGGAACACCGCTCCTTCGAGCACGAGCTCGATCGTCTGCCAGTTCTGGGCATCCGACAGGCGGTGGCCGGGTGGGAGCTTCCGGGGACCGACGATGCCGGTGAACAGCCCGGCGACGACCGCGGCGACGAGCCCGGAGCCCTGGAGCAGTTCCGTCGGCACCGCGGCGATGAACGGCACCGCGAAGGACAGCGCCGTGTTCACCGCGGCGTTCGGGACGCGGGAGCGGACGGCCACGTTCGCCCAGCCGACGAACCAGCCGATCACCGCGGCGATGGCGACGGCCTTCGCGAAGTCGCCGAGTGCGCCCCAGAACGAGAACGAGGCGGCGGCCGCGGCGATGGCGGTGCGGAGCAGCACGAGTGCGGTGGCGTCGTTGAGCAGGGACTCGCCGTCGAGGATCGCGATCACCCGTCGGGACACCGAGGTCTGCTTCACGATCGAGGTGGCGACCGCGTCCGTCGGGCTGACGATGGCGCCGAGGGCGATGCCCCACCAGAACCCGAGGCCCGGGATCACCCAGGCGAAGAACAGCCCGAGCACGACACTGCTGGCGACGACGAGCAGCACCGAGAGCCCGCTGATGGCCCCGAACTCGCGCCGGAAGTTCATCGACGGCATCGAGACCGCGGACGAGTACAGCAGGGGCGGCAGCACCCCCGCGAGGATCCACTCCGGGTCGATCTCCACGTCGGGGATCCACGGGAGCAGGCTCGCGATGATCCCGACCACGACGAGCACGAGCGGCGCCGCGACCCCGATGCGGGGCCCGAGCACGGCCGCACCGGCGATGGCGACCAGGGCGATCACGCCCACCACGAGGAGTTCTGTCACGCCCCCAGGGTGGCACCGCCGGAGCGATCAGGTGGCGTCCGGTCCCGGACTGTGGACGGCACCCGCCTCCACCGCGTGGTGTGGAGGAACAGTGTGGGCGACGACGGCGACGCTCCCGACCGCCAGGACGAGGGCCAGGGCTCCGGCCGTGCACGCGGTGCCGATGCGCCGGAGTCGCGAGCGGGACGCCCGGTCGCGCGGTGCGAAGCGGGCCAGTCCCCGGCGCGGTTCGGGGCCGACGAGCCACGGGCCCGAGCCGTCCGCGTCGTAGGAGAACGGGCCGGAGCCGTCGGGTGCGTAGCGGTACGGCCCGCTGCCGTCCGACGCGTAGGCGGACCGCAGGTCCTCTGCGGTCCAGCCGAAGTCCTCCGGTGTCTGACGTGTCGTCGCCATGATCGCCCTCCTGCGGCTCTGGAACTGCGGAAGACCAGTCCACCGGGCGTTCCTATGTGTCGCCAGTGCGCCTCCAGGACGTCAGCCGAGTACCTGCCGGACGAAGGCCGCAGCATGTATCTTGATGTCGAGACATCCTGCGCCACGAGTACCGTGGACGTACCGACGGTCGAACAAGGGAGTACCCGCCAGCATGGCCAAGATCATCTACACCCTCACGGACGAGGCGCCGTTCCTCGCCACCCACTCCTTCCTCCCGGTCATCCAGGCCTTCGCCGGCACCGCGGGTGTCGACGTCGAGACCCGCGACATCTCGCTCGCCGGCCGGATCATCGCCCAGTTCCCGGAGCGGCTCACTGCCGAGCAGCGCATGGACGACGCCCTCGCCGAGCTCGGCGAGCTCGCGAAGACCCCCGAGGCGAACATCATCAAGCTGCCGAACATCTCGGCGTCGATCCCGCAGCTCAAGGTCGCGATCAAGGAGCTGCAGGCGCAGGGCTACGACCTGCCCGACTACCCCGACGAGCCGAAGACGGACGAGGAGCGCGACGCCCGCGCCCGCTACGGCCGCGTCCAGGGCAGCGCCGTCAACCCGGTGCTGCGCGAGGGCAACTCCGACCGCCGTGCGCCCCTGTCGGTGAAGAACTACGCCCGCAAGCACCCGCACCGTATGGGTGCCTGGTCCGCCGACTCGAAGACGAACGTCGTCACGATGGGTGTCGACGACTTCCGGTCCAACGAGCAGTCGTGGATCGCCCCTGCCGACGACGTCCTGACGATCACCTTCGTCGCCGAGGACGGCACCGAGCAGGTCCTCAAGCAGTCGATCCCCGTCCTGCAGGGCGAGGTCATCGACGGCACCGTGCTGCACGTCGCCGCACTCGAGGCCTTCCTGAAGGACCAGATCCAGCGCGCCGCCGCCGAGGACATCCTGTTCTCCGTGCACCTCAAGGCCACGATGATGAAGGTCTCCGACCCGATCATCTTCGGCCACGTCATCAAGGCCTTCTTCCCGTCGGTGTTCGAGCGCTTCGGTGCCGACCTCGCCGCCGCGGGTCTCACCCCGAACGACGGCCTCGGCTCGATCCTCGCCGGCCTCGACGCCCTGCCGAACGGTGCGGAGATCAAGCAGGCCTTCACCGACGGCATCGCCGCCGGTCCCGAGCTCGCGATGGTCGACTCGGACAAGGGCATCACGAACCTGCACGTCCCGAGCGACGTCATCGTGGACGCCTCGATGCCCGCGATGATCCGGACCTCCGGGCACATGTGGGGCCCGGACGGCGACGAGCACGACACCCTCGCCGTGATCCCGGACTCGAGCTACGCCGGCATCTACCAGACCGTGATCGAGGACTGCCGCGCGAACGGTGCCTTCGACCCCGCGACGATGGGTTCGGTCCCGAACGTCGGGCTGATGGCGCTGAAGGCCGAGGAGTACGGCTCGCACGACAAGACCTTCGAGATCAGCGGCTCCGGCGTGGTCCGCGTGACGACCGCCGCCGGCGACGTCGTCATCGAGCACGACGTCGAGCCCGGTGACATCTGGCGTGCCTGCCAGACCAAGGACGCCGCGATCCGCGACTGGGTGAAGCTCGCCGTCACCCGTGCCCGCGCCTCGGAGACCCCGGCGGTGTTCTGGCTCGACGAGACCCGTGCGCACGACGCGAACCTGATCGGGCTGGTCCGCCAGTACCTGGGCGAGCTCGACACCGAGGGCCTGCAGATCGAGGTCCTGTCCCCCGAGGACGCCATGCGGTTCTCGCTCGAGCGCATCCGCCGCGGCGAGGACACCATCTCCGTCACCGGCAACGTCCTGCGCGACTACCTGACCGACCTGTTCCCGATCATGGAGCTCGGCACCTCGGCGAAGATGCTCTCCGTCGTCCCGCTGCTCGGTGGCGGTGGACTGTTCGAGACCGGTGCCGGTGGGTCCGCCCCGAAGCACGTGCAGCAGCTCGTGCAGCAGAACTACCTGCGCTGGGACAGCCTCGGCGAGTTCCTCGCGCTGGCGGTCAGCCTCGAGCACCTCGCCGGTGTGACGGGCAACGAGCGGGCGAAGATCCTGGGCGAGACGCTCGACCGTGCCACCGGGACCTTCCTCGAGCAGGACAAGTCCCCGGGCCGGAAGCTCGGCTCGATCGACAACCGTGGCAGCCACTTCTACCTGGCGAAGTACTGGGCGGAAGAGCTCGCGGCGCAGACCGAGGACACCGACCTGGCCGCGTCGTTCGCCGAGATCGCCGGCAAGCTCGACGCACAGGAAGCGCAGATCGTCGAGGAGCTGAACAGCGTCCAGGGGCACCCGGCCGACATCGGCGGCTACTACCGTCCGGACGACGCCAAGACGAGCGCGGTCATGCGCCCGTCCGCGACGCTGAACGCGACGCTCGCCGCGCTCTGATCGCGCACCCATGACGGGACGGGAGGCCCGGTGCCAGCTGGCACCGGGCCTCCCGTCCCGTCCGTGGTCGCGACCAGGGCCGCGCATCGTGAGCAGAAATGGTCGGGTCCGCATCACGAACCCGACCATTTCTGCTCACGAAGTCACGTGCCACTCACGACGCGACGCGGGGCGGGCCGACGACCAGCAGCCCCGAGAAGACGAGGGCGACCGCCACGACTCCGATGCCGGCGGCGACCGCTGGCCGGCGCACCACGAAGAACAGCAGGCGGTCCCAGAACCCCGAGTGGGCGTCCGCCGAACGACGCCAGGGGCCCTCGAGCATGCCGCGCCGGGCGACCGCGACCTCGAACGGCACCGTCGCGTACGGCACGACGGCGCTGACCCACCCGAGCAGCAGCGCACCGACCGACCAGCGCTGGTTCACCGCGACGACCGTGGTGACGACGAGGTACGCCAGGAACACGAAGCCGTGCACCCCGCCGCCGATCCGGACGCCCCAGTCGCCGGCGTCCAGGCCGTACTTCAGCACCATCCCGGCGATGAGCATGGTCCAGGTCACGAGTTCGGCGACCGCGGCGGCACGGAACAGGGTGCGGGGAGTCATGCCCACATCGTCGCGGACGCGTCCCGGGAAACCCCCGACACTCCGGTGGTCGTATCGATTCGACGCCCGGGGAGGCTAGCGTTGGAGTCATGTCAGTGCCGACCGAGAACCGTCCCCTGAACATCGTCGTCTGGAACGAGAACGTGCACGAGACCCGCGGTGACGCGACGGTCGTCGAGCACTACCCCGACGGCATGCACACCGTGATCGCCGCGGCGCTGCGCGAACTCCAGCCGGGGGCCGAGGTCTCCACCGCGACCCTGCAGGAGCCCGACCACGGCATCACCGCCGAGCGGCTCGCGACGACCGACGTCCTGTTCTGGTGGGGCCACGCCGCCCACGACGAGGTCAGCGACGCCGTCGTCGACCTGGTCGTCGACGCCGTGCACGCCGGCATGGGCCTCGTGGTGCTGCACTCCGGGCACTACTCGAAGCCGTTCAAGCGTCTGATGGGCACCACCTGCTCGCTGAAGTGGCGGAACGACGGCGAGCGCGAACTCGTCTGGACGGTCGCCCCGGAGCACCCGATCGCCGAGGGTGTCCCGCACCCGATCGTGATCGACCGCCAGGAGATGTACGGCGAGTACTTCGACATCCCGCGTCCCGACGAAGAGGTCTTCCTGTCGACGTTCGCCGGCGGCGAGGTCTTCCGGTCCGGCGTCGCGTACCGCCGCGGCCTGGGGAAGGTCTTCTACTTCTCGCCGGGCGACCAGGAGTACCCCGTGTACCACCACCCGGACATCCAGCGGGTGCTCTCGAACGCCGCCTCGTGGGCGGCTCCGGTGTCCGAGCGGCGCGAGCTCACCGCCGACCAGCACCCCCGGGACTGGTTCCTGGGCGATGGTGCGGGTAGACAGGACGGATGACCCAGCTCGACACCGCCGCACACCGCACCGCCGTCGTCGAGGCGCTCGGTGTCCTCGGCAGCGGCCCGGAGGAGCGCTTCGACCGCATCACCCGGATGACGCAGGAGGCCTTCGGTGTCCCGCTGACGTTCCTGAACCTCGTGCACCACGACGTCGTGACGGCGCAGTCGACGCAGGGGTGGCAGCAGGGCGGCAGTGCGCCGGCCGAGCAGGTCTTCTGCTCCACGACGGTGCTGTCGAACGAGCCGATGGTCGTGCCGGACGCGACGCTCGACCCGCGGTTCAGTCACCTCGCGGCAGTGACCGAGCAGGGCATCCGGTTCTACGCGGGCGCGCCGCTGTCGATGCTCGACGGCACCCGGGTCGGCACGCTCTGCATCATGGACGCCACCCCGCGTGAGCTCTCCGCCGAGGACCTCGACCTGCTCCGGGACCTGGCACGGTGGGCGGAGCGCGAGCTCGGGCACGCCATCGACCGCGGACGCGTCCGCCGGGTGCTCGACGGACTCGTGCCGGAACCGGTCGACGTGCCCGGTTACGACGTGGACACCCTGGTTGTCCGCCGCGAGGACGGTGGCGGCGACGTCGTCGACTGGCGGGTCGCGTCCGACGGTGCACTCCACGTGACGATCGGTGCCGTCGCGGCAGCCGGCCGTGCGTCGGGTCTGCTCGCCTCGGCCGTCCGCGGTGCCGTCGTCGCACGCACCGAGACCGCCATGCAGGACGCGATCGGCGGCCTGGAGGCACAGATCACCGCCGACCTGTCCGCTGCGGACGCCGTCGGCTCGCTCTTCCACCTGCGGCTCGACCCGGCGTCGGGTCACGTCGTCCACGGCGACGCCGGCCACGGACTCGCGGTGCTCGTCCGGTCGGACGGCACGAACAGGGTCCTGCACTCGCTCGACCTGCCGCTCGGCCTGCAGCCCGACGCCATCCCCCGGTCCCCCGACGAGTTCGACCTCGAGCCCGGCGACCGGTTGGTGCTCTGCACCGAGGGGGTCCTGGCGCTCCGGGACGTCGGGCACCTCGACGCGCTCGCCGACCTGGTCCGGTCGGAGCCGGACGGCGCTGCGGTCGTCGAGCGGGTGCGGTCCCTGGTGCCGTCCGGCGACCTGGTGCAGGACGTCACCGTGGTCGTCGTCGCCCGCCACTGACCGTGGCGGATCGGCGTCAGCCGCGGGGGCGGTCCTGTCGGGTGCGCGGTGCCCCGGTGAGCGCGGCGACGAGCAGCGTCGCGAGCAGCCCGAAACCGGCGAGTTCGATGCCGAGGCCAGCGAGCTGCCAGTAGGCGCTCCCGACGACCTGCGGCTGGGTGATCGCCTCCGGCCACCAGCCGTCGATGAGCGGGAACGACCCCGGGAACGGGTCGAGGCCGAACACCACGAGCCCGCCGAGGAGCATCACGACGCCGAGCGCGGCCATCGCGCCGCGGGACCGTCCGAGCATGTGCACGACGAGTGCGGCCGCCATCCCGGCGAGCCCGACCACGGCGATCAGGAACGCGAGCACGACGATGGTCTGCGGCGCGAGCGCGACCCAGTCGAGCACCGCGATCGGCAGCAGCAGCCACCGTCCTGTGCGTGCCCACCGTGCCGGGTTCAGCGATCCGTCCATGGCCGGAACCGTATGGCACCTGTCCGTACGGACGCCGAACGCGTGACCGCGCACGACTACGATCGAGGGACCATGGCGCAGGACGGACGCACCCGGCAGCAGCGGGCGCAGGCGACGCGAGCGGCGATCGTCGCGGGTGCGGCCCGCGAGTTCGACGAACGCGGCTACACCGGCGCCTCGATGGACGCCGTCGCTGACCGGGCCGGGCTGACCAAGGGCGCGCTGTACTTCCACTTCACGTCGAAGGCCGACCTGGCGGGCGCCGTGATCGCCGAGCAGCACGAGATCTCCCGGCGCTACGGCGAGGCCGCGGTCACCCGGGGTGCGACGCCGCTGGAGTCGTTGATGTGGATGTCGCAGGGCCTCGCGACCCAGATGACCACCGAGGTCGTCGTCAGCGCGGGCATCCGGCTCTCGACCGAGGCGGCGACGGGCGACGTGGCGCGGCAGGACCCGTACACCGACTGGATGGCCGTCGTGTCGGACCTCGTGCGGCAGGCGATCGACGCCGGCGAGGTCGATCCGCAGTGGGACCCGGAACTCGTCGGCCGAGTGGTGATCCCGGCGTACACGGGCGTGCAGACGGTCTCCGACGTGCTGGCCGACCGGACGGACCTCTACGAACGGCTGCGCGAGCTCTGGACGGTCCTGCTCGCCGCGATCGCGACCGAGCGGACGCGGTCGGAGATCCCCCGACTGGTCGCCGTGATCGCCCCGGAGTGACGCGGGTCCCCCCAGGGAAACACCCACGTCACCTTCCCTATGAGGATACCAAGTGGTCGGTTTCGGCACCGGCCCCCGTTCGCGGGCATGTGTCCCGCGGCCCACTAGCCTGAGCCGGTGCCAACCCCCTCCGCCGAGTTCGACGTCGACGTCCCGCTGGTCCGGGCGCTGCTGCACGACCAGCACCCCGACCTGGCGGACCTGCCGCTCGTGGTCGTCGCCAACGGCTGGGACAACGTCATCCTGCGGCTCGGCGACGAGTACGCCGTGCGGCTGCCGCGTCGGGAACTCGCCGCACGCCTGGTCGAGCACGAGCAGCGGTGGCTGCCGGAGATCGCGGCGCTGGTGCGATCGGTGGTGGCGGTCCCGGACCCCGTGCGCACCGGCCGTCCGGCGCTCGGCTACCCGTGGTCCTGGAGCGTCGTGCGCTGGCTCCCCGGTGTCCCGGCGGGCGATGCGGCCCGAGGGGTCCGCGTCGCCGAGGGACTCGCCGCCTTCGTCGGGCTCCTGCACGTCCCGGCCCCGGCCGACGCACCGGCGAACCCGTTCCGTGCGGTGCCGCTCGCGTCGCGGAGCGACGCCGTCCTGCACCGGCTCGCGACCGCGGACGTGCCCCGTGCGGTGGAGCTGGCGGCAGCCTGGCGGACCGCGGCAGCGCTGCCGGCCCACGCCGGGCCTCCCGTCTGGGTGCACGGCGACCTGCACCCGTTCAACGTGCTCGTCGACCGCGCGGACGACGGTGTCGACCGCCTGTCGGCGGTCGTCGACTTCGGCGACGTCACCTCGGGGGACCCCGCCGTCGACCTCGCGACCGCCTGGCTGACGCTCGACCAGGAGGCCCGCCACGCGTTCCGGACGCTCGTCGCGGCCCCGGACGCGACCTGGGGACGCGCCCGCGGGTGGGCGATCGCCATCGCCTCCGCCCTCGCGACGTCCGACGAGCGCGCCTTCCGGACCGTCGCGCGACGCAGCATCGACGCAGTGCTGGACGGCTGAGACCCGGCGGGGCTATCGTGACCGCACCATCCGTGCACAGCCGATCGGAGGGGCCGTCATGAGCCTCGAGTTCCGCGTCCAGCACGACGTCGCCACCGACGCCTCTCCCGCCCCCACCCGAACCGACCGAACCGGCTTCCGCGGGCTCCTCGACCGACTCGCCGAGCGGCGCGCAGCCGCCCGTGTCCGACGCGTCGACGCCCGGCTCCGCGAACTCGGCGAACTCGGACAGCTGCTCTCCGACGCGCGTGGGGTGATCGAACGCGGCTGGATCCAGCACGCCTGGTTCGCGTACCTCGACGAGCACGGCCGTGTGCGCAAGGCCTCCAGTGCCGCGGCCATGGACGTACAGGGCCGGCCGCTCGTCGGCGCCTGCCTCGTCGGGGCGGTGGTCTCCGCCGCCGGCGGTCCGCACGCGGTGCACTCGCCGCGGGTGCAGCACTCCCTCGACCTGGTCTGGCACGCCCTCGTCGTGGAAGAAGGCTCGCCGGTGCTCTGGTGCCCCGCGCCGGACATCCGGATGGGCCGCGTCCGCGACCTGACGAGCTGGAACGACTCCGCGGCCCGCACCTCGGCCGAGGTCGCCGGGCTCCTGCTCACCGCGGAACGGGTCGCCGTCCAGGAATCAGCACGCCTGCAGGACGGTGGAGTGGCACGATCGAGGGCATGAGCGACATCGACGCGGTCCCCGACGTCCGACCGGCGGCGGCGACCGCGTCCCTCGTGTCGAGCGGCAACTCGCTGCTCTCCACCGAGGGCTCCTCGTCGCACCCCGACGAGGCCGTCGTCAAGGAGACCCTCCACCGGTACCTGCAGAAGCACCGCGCTGCCCTCCTCGCCAAGCTCGACGGCCTGGCCGAACGGCAGGCACGGTGGCCGGTCACCCCGACCGGCACGAACCTGCTCGGCCTCGTCAAGCACGTCGCCGGCGTGCAGTCGGGGTACTTCGGCGAGGTCTTCGGGCGACCACTGCCGGATCCGCCCGCGTGGATCGAGTCGTCCGACGGCGAGGACATGTACGCGACGCTCGACGAGACCCTCGACGACGTCGTCGCGTTCCACGAACGCAGTGCCGCGCACGCCGACGCGACGATCGAGGCGCTCGACCTCGACGCCCGCGGGACGGTGCCGTGGTGGCCGGAGGGGCACCGCGACGTCACCCTGCACCGGATCCTCGTGCACATGGCGTACGAGACCGCACGGCACGCGGGCCACGCCGACATCGTGCGCGAGATGCTCGACGGACTCGCGGGTGACGGCGACGGGAACCTCGCCGAGAAGACCCCGGAGGAGTGGGTGCTCTGGCGCGAGAAGCTCGTCGACATCGCGGAACGGTCGGAGCTGCGCGACCTGACCCCGTAGCCGATGGCACCTCACGATCGTTACCGTTCTCCCAGGCTTGACGTTCGTACAGGCACCTGACCAGGGATTCCTTGCAAGGTCCATGCAACCGGAACGATCGCATCGGCCGTCCCCGGTTGTACATCCCGTCCGGTCGCTGCGTAGCTTTGGCCGAGCTCGTGCCCCGATCTGTGGGCAGTTCAGCCGACCGGAAAGGGGAGCGCCCACTCGTGTTCCAGTACGTCGTGGAGCGATGGAGCCAGATCTGGTTCGCATCGTGGCAGCACTTCTCACTGGTGGTCCAGTGCACGGTGCTCGCCACGGCCATCGCCGTCCTCCTCGCCACCCTCGTCTACCGCAGCCCCCGGCTCACCTCCGTGGCGAACGGGGTGTCGGCGATCGGCCTCACCCTGCCGTCCTTCGCCGTGATCGGCCTGCTCATCGTGCCGCTCGGCTTCGGCGTCGTGCCGTCCGTCGTCACGGTCGTCTTCTTCGCCACCCTGCCGATCCTGCGGAACGCGGTGGTCGGCCTCGCCGAGATCCCGCCGACCGTCGTCGAGTCGGCGCGGGGCATCGGCATGAGCCGCTTCCGCACGCTCGTGCAGGTCGAGCTGCCGATGGCGTGGCCGATCATCCTGAGCGGCGTGCGGGTGTCCGCGCAGATGGTGATGGGCATCGCCGCGATCGCCGCCTACGCGCTCGGCCCCGGGCTCGGCGGCTTCATCTTCTCCGGGCTGTCGCGCCTCGGCGGCGCCAACGCCCTGTCCTCCGTCGTGGTCGGGGTGGTCGGCGTCGTGCTGCTCGCCCTCGTCCTCGACCTGCTCCTCATCGGCCTCGGCCGTCTGACCATCTCGAGAGGTATCCGTGTCCAGCACTGACTCCGCCACCACCACCGCTCCCGACGGCGACGTCACCGGCCGCAGCATCCTGCTCGACGAGGTCACCAAGCGCTACCCGGGGCAGGCGAAGCCCGCCGTCGACGGCATCACGCTCGAGATCCCGGCCGGCAAGATCGTCATGCTCGTCGGCCCGTCCGGCTGCGGGAAGACGACGACGCTCAAGATGATCAACCGCCTGATCGAGCCCACCGAGGGCCGCATCGTCGTCGGCGACGACGACGTGACCGGCATCGACGCCGACGAACTGCGGCGCCGGATGGGCTACGTGATCCAGGCCGGCGGGCTCTTCCCGCACATGACCGTCGCCGCGAACATCGCGATCGTGCCGAAGATGCTCGGCTGGTCCAAGGAGAAGACCGCAGCGCGCGTCGACGAACTGCTCGACCTGGTCTCGCTCGACCCCGACACCTACCGCGACCGCTACCCGCGGGAACTCTCCGGCGGCCAGCAGCAGCGCGTCGGCGTGGCCCGGGCGCTCGCCGCGGACCCGCCCGTCCTGCTCATGGACGAGCCGTTCGGTGCGGTCGACCCGATCACCCGCCAGCGTCTGCAGGACGAGCTCCTCCGCATCCAGGAGGAACTGCACAAGACCATCGTCATCGTGAGCCACGACTTCGACGAGGCCGTGAAGCTCGGCGACTGGATCGTCATCTTCACCGAGGGTGCGCACATCGTGCAGTACGACACCCCGGAGCGGATCCTCGCCGAGCCCGCGAACGAGTTCGTCGAGAACTTCATCGGCTCCGGCGCCGGGCTCAAGCAGCTCACGCTGAACCGGGTCCGCGACGTCGAGGTCGTCCCCGCGGTGACCTGCTCGCCGGGCGAAGAGGCGAAGGCCGTGCTCCAGCGCATGCAGGAGGCCGGTGGCCACGGGCACGCGGTCGTCGTGGACCGTCGACAGCGCCCGATCGGCTGGCCGACCCGCCGACAGCTCGAGCGCCTCGACCGCATCCCCGAGGGCATCGAGCCGGAGCTGCCGATCGTCGGTGAGGCCGCGACCCTCAACGACGCGCTCGACACCATGCTCGTCTCGAGTGCCGGCGCAGCGCTGGTCACCGGACGCGGCGAGGCGTTCCGCGGCGTCATCACCGTCGAGGTCGTCATGGACGCGATCACCCGGTCCCGCGCGGCGGCTGCCGACGACCAGGCGTACACACCGGTCGGGACGAACACGAACCCGATCGAGACCATGCCGTCCTCGCCGGCCGCACCCGTGGTGGCACCCACGGGAGAAGACCTGTGAGTGCGGTCGCCGCGGGTCCCGCCACCGGGGCCAGCACCTCGTGGAAGGGGCTGCTGTTCCAACCGATCGCGATCCTGGTCGTGCTCGGCGCGTTCGCGGTCTGGCTCGCGACGGCGGACCTCACCCCGACCGAGCGGACGACCCTCAACCCGGCGGACATCCTCGCCCTGACCGGCCAGCACCTCGTGCTGACCCTCGAGTCGACGGTGCTGGTGCTCGTGATCGGCATCCCGCTCGGGGTCCTGCTCACCCGCGGCCCGCTCCGGCGAGCCAGCGGCTACGTGCTCGCCGTCGCCAACTTCGGACAGGCGGCGCCCGCGGTGGGACTCATCGTCCTGCTCGCCGCGTGGCTCGGGTTGAACTCGTGGTCGGCCGTCGTCGCACTCGTGCTCTACGCGATCCTGCCGGTGCTCCGGAACACCATGATCGGCGTGCAGAGCGTCGACTCCCGCCTCGTCGAGGCCGGTCGCGGCATGGGCATGAGCGCGTTCAGCGTGCTGATGCGCGTCGAGCTGCCGCTCGCGGTCCCGGTCATGCTCTCCGGCATCCGGACGGCCCTCGTGCTGCTCGTCGGCACCGCGAGCCTCGCGACCTTCGTCGGTGCCGGCGGCCTGGGCCTCCTCATCACCACGGGCGTGACGCTGTTCCTGCCGAAGGTCCTCGTCGCCGGTGCGCTGCTCGTCGCGCTCCTCGCCCTCTCCATCGACTGGCTCGGCCGTGTGGTCGAGACGGTCGCACGACCGAAGGGTCTCCGATGAACCGCAGCACCCGTCGCCCCGCCCGCAGCACCCGTCGCACCGCCCGCAGCGTCCGCCGTGGTGCCGCCGTCCTCGTCGCCGGCACCACTGCGCTCGTCCTGGCCGGCTGCGGCCTGCAGCCCGCGACGTCGTTCGTCCCCGAGGCCGGCCCCGGCACCATCGAGCGCATCGACGACCTGCCAGACGGCGCCCACATCACCGTGACGTCGAAGAACTTCACCGAGCAGCTCGTGCTCGGGAAGATCGCGGTGCTCGCCGCGAAGGCCGCCGGGTTCGACGTCACCGACGAGACCAACGTGCCGGGCAGCGTCGCGGTCCGCGAGCTGATGACCTCGCACGCCGCCGACTTCACGTACGAGTACACCGGGACCGCTTGGCTGACCTTCATGGGCCACTCCGAGGGCATCCCGGACAAGACCGAGCAGTGGGAGGCGGTCAAGAAGGAGGACGCCGGAAACGGGCTCACCTGGCTCGACCCGGCGCCGATGAACAACACGTACGCGTTCGCCGTGCGGGACGAGGCGGTCAAGGAGCTCGGGGGCATCTCGAAGCTGTCGGACATCGCGAAGCTGCCGGCCAGCGAGCGGACGTTCTGCGTCGAGTCCGAGTTCAACTCCCGCGCCGACGGCTTCAAGCCGATGCTCGAGAAGTACGGTCTGCAGCTCGGCGGTTCCGGCGACTCGTCGATCCCCACGCGCAACGTCAGCATCCTCGACACCGGCACGGTCTACACCGCGACGGACCGGGGCAAGTGCAACTTCGGTGAGGTCTTCACCACCGACGGCCGCATCAAGTCCCTCGGACTGACCGTGCTCGAGGACGACAAGGGCTTCTTCCCGGCCTACAACGTCGCCCCGGTGCTCGACTCGGCCACGCTCGAGGAGTACCCGCAGCTCGCCGACGTCTACGACCAGATCTCACCGAAGCTCACCGACGCGGCGCTGCAGGAGCTGAACCGTCAGGTCGACGTCGAGGGGCGCGAGCCGGCCGACGTCGCGTTCGACTGGATGGTGAAGGAGGGCTTCATCACGAAGCCGTGAGGGCGGGCGGCGGTCGGTTCGCTCACCCGGTGAGTGGAAATGGTCGGGTCGCCGGGCGGGACCCGACCATTTCTACTCACCATCTGTCGGACGGGAGGCGCGGTGCCAGCTGGCACCGTCCCTCCAGGCACGGCCGTCGCCCCGCTGGCGCGGTGCGCCGGTACCGGCTAGTGGGGCCCACCTCCCGTCCGTGCCGTGGTGGCGTCTCAGGCCGCAGCGATGCGCGCAGCCGTGTCACGGATCGACGCGACCACGCGGGCACGGACCTCTTCCGGGTCGGACCCCTCGTGGCGCGCCGAGCTCCGCAGCCCGGTCATGCACATGCCGAGCAGCATCTCGGCAGCCTGCGGGGTCGCGGCGTCCGGCCCCCATGCCGGATCGCGTTCGAGGATCGTGCGCACCGCACCCGTCATCGCCTCGGCCACGGTCGTCATCCGGCTGACCTGGCGGCGCATGAGCTGCGGGAAGCGCACGATGACCTCTTTCCGGGCGAGCCGCTCGCGCTCGTCCCCGAAGGACTCGCCGAACACCAGGAACGCGAGGTCCACGACCGCCTGCGCCGCCGACTCCCCCGCGACCGTCGCCAGGTGAGCGTCGAGGGTCGAGGGTTCGAGGTCGAGCTCGGTGTGCCCGAGGACCGCGTCCTCCTTGCTCTCGAAGTAGTTGAAGAAGGTGCGGGGCGAGACCTCGGCACGCGCGGCGATCTGCTCGATCGTGGTGTGGTCGATGTCCTGCTCGAGCGCCAGGGACCGCGCGGCCTCGGCGATGCGGTGGCGGGTCTCGATGCGCTTGCGGTCGCGGAGGCCCAGCTCGGGGGTGCGCGCGGTGTCGGGCATGGGCTGACTGTAACCCGTACGTTCCACCGTCTACAGCAGATGCAAACTTGCAGTCGTGCAGCGGACAGTACGCTCGGCACATGACCACTCCCGTGCTCGAGGCCCGTGACCTCGCCAGGACCTACGGCCGAGGCGCGACACGGTTCGACGCGCTCAAGGGGGTGTCGCTCCAGGTGCACCAGGGCGAGAGCCTCGCGATCGTCGGCAAGTCGGGCTCCGGCAAGTCGACGCTCATGCACCTGCTCGCACTGCTCGACAAGCCGTCCGCGGGGCAGGTGCTCCTCGACGGCGCCGACGCCGCGACGCTCAGCCCGCGGCAGGTGAACCGCACGCGCAACAGCACCTTCGGGTTCGTGTTCCAGCAGTTCTTCCTCACCCCGAAGACCTCGGTCCTCGACAACGTCGTGCTGCCGCTCAAGATCGCCGGCGTCTCCGGAGCCGAGCGGAAGCGCCGCGGCATGGCGGCGCTCGACTCCCTGGGCCTCGCCGACAAGGCGAAGAACGACGCGAACGACCTGTCCGGCGGCCAGAAGCAGCGCGTGGTCATCGCCCGTGCGCTGGTCGGCGAGCCGAGCGTCATCTTCGCCGACGAGCCCACCGGCAACCTCGACACGAACACCGGGCAGGTGGTCGAGGACATGCTCTTCGGCCTGCAGCGCGAACGTGGGATCACGCTCGTCGTGGTCACGCACGACGAAGAACTCGCGGGACGCTGCGACCGCAGCGTCAACGTCCGCGACGGACTCATCGTCGGAGGATCGGACGGCATGCCCACCGCCGGTGCCGCCGTCGACCAGCAGGCCACGCACGGAAGGCACTCCGCATGAACTTCCTCGACCTGCTCCGCACCGCGGTCGCGAACACCTTCCGCTCGAAGCTCCGCACCACGTTGACCGTCATCGCGATCTTCATCGGTGCCTTCACCATCACGCTGACCTCGGCGATCGGCACCGGCGTCAGCAACTACATCGACACGCAGGTCTCGTCGATCGGCGACACCGGCTCGCTGACCATCACGAAGGCCGTCGAGACCTCGACGACCGACAGCGGGCCGGCGAAGTACGACCCCGACGAGTCCGGCCAGAGCGTCGACCGCGGTCCGGCGTCGTTCTCGTACCTGTCGCAGACCGACGTCGACGACATCCGCGGAACGAAGGGGATCGACACCGTCCGTCCCGCGGTCGCACTCGCCCCGAAGTACGCCGAGCACGACGACGACGGCAAGTACGTCGTCTCGCTCACCGCCAACGCTGGCGAGCTCGACGCGGACCTGGCGAGCGGGAAGCAGCTCGACGACGACACCGACGCGAACCAGGTGATCCTGCCGACGAACTACCTGGAGAACCTCGGGCTCGGCAGCGCGAAGGCCGCCGTCGGCAAGGAGCTCACCTTCGCCGTCGACGACTACCAGGGCAAGGAGCACACCCTCACCGCCACGGTGGTCGGCGTGCAGAACGAGTCGCTGTTCGGGGGCGGGGCCGGGGCGAACGCCGCACTGACCGACGCCATGCAGGCCGCGCAGGAGATCGGCAAGCCGGACTCGATCGCGACGTCGTACGCCAGTGCCACCGCGACGCTCGACCCCGGGGCCTCCGCCACCACGGTCAAGAAGGCGCTGTCCGACGAGGGCTTCACCGGTCAGACCATCCAGGACCAGCTCGGCCAGTTCCAGACGGTCATCAACGGCATCGTCGGCGTGCTCAACGCCTTCGCCGTGATCGCCCTGGTCGCGGCCGGCTTCGGCATCATCAACACGCTGCTCATGAGCGTGCAGGAGCGCACCCGCGAGATCGGCCTGATGAAGGCGATGGGCATGGGCGGGGGCAAGGTCTACACGCTCTTCTCGCTCGAGGCGGTGTTCATCGGCTTCCTCGGCAGTGCCATCGGTGCCGGGGTCGCGATCCTGCTCGGCACCGGGATCTCGAACGTGCTCGCGGGCACCGTGCTCAAGGACCTGCCGGGCCTGCAGATCATGCAGTTCGCGCCGAGTTCCGTCGCGACGATCATCCTCGTGGTGATGTTCATCGCGTTCCTGGCCGGTACCCTCCCTGCGCGCCGCGCCGCGCGGCAGAACCCGATCGAGGCGCTCCGGTACGAGTAGCGCCCGGCGTGCATAGTGTCGGGACGGTGACGGCATTCGGACGGGACCTCGGCGACGGGTACACGCTGACCCTGCGCGACCTGACGACGATCGAACCCGTGCTCGCACTCGTGCACGCGAACCGGGACCGACTGCGTGCCGCCGAGCCCTGGGCGTGGGGTCCGCAGACGCTCGACGGTGCCACCCTGCACACCGAGCGGCTGCTCGGCCAGTTCGCGATGGACCGCGCGCTCCCCTGCGTCATCCGTGCGGACGACCGGATCGTCGGAGCCGCCTCGTTGTCGTTCGACCCGTACCTCGGGCAGGCGTCGCTCGGCTACTGGGTGGACGCCGGCCTGGAGGGGCGTGGTGTCGTCCGGCGGGCCGCCACCGTCCTCGTCGAGGTCGCCCGGGCACGCGGCACCGCGCGGCTGGAGATCCGCACGGCCGTCGACAACACGCGCAGCCGCGGCCTCGCCGAGCGGCTCGGATTCACGCACGAGGGCACCCTGCGCAGCGGGATGCCGCTCGGTCCGAACCGCGTCGACGTCGCCGTCTACGGTCGGGTGCTCTGACCGGTCGTGCGCCGCGCGTGCGGACGGAGGGTCACCCGCCGCCGGTATCGTCGACGCATGGCCTTGTTCGGACGACGCAACCACGACGTGCGCGATCGACCCGTCAGCCAGGTCGAACTGAAGCGTGCCGTCGACGAGGGGTTCCTCATCGCGAAGGCCGCGGTCACGATCGCCGTCGGCAACCGGATCATCACCAACGCCCTGCGCGACCAGGGGTACTTCGACCACGCCCTGATCGCCGAGGCCACGCGCGAGGAACTCCACCGCATGGCCGAGGAACAGCGTGGCGACGCAGCGCGCATGCGTGACATCCGGTCGAAGTCGAGCAAGCAGAAGGGGCGTTCGCGGCACCAGCACGACTACCGCCGGGGCGACGACCTGAAGCTCCGCACGCGCGAGGCCACCTACGAGCAGCTCGCGACGATGCTCGACAAGCGCCGGGACGACCAGCACTTCGTCGACGGCATCGTGCTCGCCGCCCGTGCCCGCGCCTGGGACGACATCGGCACCACGGTCGTCGGGCGACTCGGCTGGGCGCAGCGTCCCGCCGATGACTACGAGGTCGGCCGCGACGACCGGCTGCAGCAGATGCTCGACGAGGACTTCGCCGCGCTGCTCGCCGAGCACCCCGTCGGCTCGACCCCTGTCGACGCCGACGAGCCCGACGACGCCGACGGCGACCAGGACGAGTCCGACCCGGCTGACCCGGACACCGCCCGCCCCTGACCGGGACCACACGCAGACGCGAGTCCCTAGGCTCGGAGCATGGTTGATGCGGTGGTCGTCGGAGCGGGACCGAACGGACTCGCGGCGGCGGTGACCCTCGCGCGTGCGGGCCTCTCGGTCGAGGTCGTCGAGCGGAACGACACCATCGGCGGCGGAGCCCGGACCGCCGAGCTCACCCTGCCCGGCTTCCTGCACGACGTCTGCTCCGCCGTGCACCCGATGGCGCTGCAGTCCGAGTTCTTCCGGCTGTTCAAGATGGAGGAGCGCATCGAGCTCCGCCTGCCAGAGGTGCAGTACGGGCACCCGCTCGACGGCGGCCGTGCCGGCATCGCGTACCAGGACCTCGAACGGACCGCGGCGGGGCTCGGCGTCGACGGGCCGGCCTTCGCGCAGCTGATGGCTCCGCTCGCGCGGAACGCCGACCAGGTCGCCGACTTCGCCACGGACGCACTGCTGCACGTGCCGCGCCACCCCCTCACGGTGCTGCGGTTCGGCCTCCGGGCACTCGAGCAGGGCAGCAGCGCCTGGAACCTGCGCTTCCGCGGCGACGCCGCCCCGGCGATGGTGTCCGGCGTCGCGGCGCACTCGATCCAGCACCTGCCCTCGCTGTCGACGGCAGCGGCGGCCCTGTCCCTCGGCTCCTACGCCCACGCCCGCGGTTGGCCGGTGCCGATCGGTGGCAGCCAGGCGATCGTCGACGCGCTCGCCGCGGACCTCGTCGCGCACGGCGGTCGGATCGTCACCGGGCACGAGGTCCGGTCGCTCGGTGACCTGACCCCGGCGAAGGCGGTGCTGTTCGACACGAGCGTGCCGGGGATGCTGCGGATCGCGGGGAAGCAGATCCCGACGCCGAAGCGCGGCGCCCTCCGCCGGTTCCGGTTCGGGAACGCCGCGGCGAAGGTCGACTTCGCGCTGTCGGACCCGGTGCCGTGGACGAACGAGGAGCTCCGGAAGGCCGGCACCGTGCACATCGGCGGAACCCGCGCGGAGATCGCCGCCGCCGAACGGGCCGTCGCGCACGGGCAGCACGCCGACCGGCCGTACGTCCTCGGTGCGGAGCCGACCGTGGTCGACCCGTCGCGCGCTCCCGAGGGGAAGCACGTCTTCTGGGCGTACGCGCACGTCCCCGCCGGCTCGGACGTCGACCCCACCGAGGTGGTCACGCGCCAGATCGAGCGCTTCGCGCCGGGCTTCCGCGACACGATCCTGTCGTCGAACTCCCGGACGGCCGCCCAGATGGCGGAGTACAACCCGAACTACGTCGGCGGCGACATCGCCGCCGGTGCTGCGAGCTTCTGGCAGCTCGTCAAACGCCCGGTCCTGTCGAGCGACCCGTGGCGGATGGGCGGCGGCATGTACCTGTGCTCGGAGGCCTCGGCGCCCGGACCCGGTGTGCACGGCATGGCCGGGTGGCACGCGGCGAAGAGCGCACTGCGGCACACCTTCGGGCTGCCCCAGGACGTCGATCTCACCCCGGAGGACTGATCACCATGGCCAAGAACGTCCGCATCCTGCACTGCTCACCGGAGGCCGTCTTCGACGTGCTCGGTGACGGCTGGCTCTACACGACCTGGGTCGTCGGGGCGTCCCGGATGCGCCAGGAGGAGTCCGGCTGGCCCGCCGTCGGCACGCGGCTGCACCACTCGTTCGGCGCGTGGCCGGTCGTGATCGACGACGTGACGACCTCGCTCGTCTGGGACCCGCCGCACCGCATGGTGATCCAGCCGAAGGGGTGGCCGATCGGTGAGGCCCGTGTGGAACTCACGGTTGAGGCGCACCGCAAGGGGTGCAAGGTCACGATCGTCGAGAACGCGGTCGCGGGACCCGGAGCGTACGTCCCCGACTTCCTCATGCAACCGCTCATCTGGATCCGGAACCGCGAGACGCTGCGCCGGCTCGGGTGGGTCGCCACCGGGCGCGCGGCGAACGCCTGAGACGTCCCCACGAGCGGACGGGAGGCGCGGCACCAGCTGGCACCGTCCCTCCCGTCACGGCCGTCGTGCCGCTGGCGCGTCACGCCGGAACCGGCGTGTGGGGCCCACCTCCAGTCCGGCCTGTGGTCGCGTCGACTACTCGGCGCGCGAGAACTCGCTGGCTCGCGTCACCTGGTCGTCCGTCAGGGCGACGCCGGTGTACCGCTCGAACTGGCGCGCTGCCTGCAGCGCGATGACCTCGGCGCCGGTGACGACGTGCTTGCCGGCCTCGCGGCCGGCGAGCACCAACGGGGTCTCCGACGGGAACGCGACCACGTCGAAGACGGTGTGCGCCGCCGCGATCCGCTCCGGGTCGAACGCGAGCGCGTCCTGCTGGTCGCCGCGCATGCCGAGCGGGGTGACGTTGACGACGAGGTCGGACTCCCCCGCCTCGCGTTCCTCGGCGACCCACTCGTACCCGTACTGCGACGCGAGCGCCGGCCCGGTGTCCTCGTTGCGGGCGACGACCGTCAGCCGCTCGAAGCCGGCGCCCCGGAAGGCCGCCGTGACCGCCTTCGCCATGCCGCCGGAGCCGCGGAGCAGCACGCGCGACGCCGTGTCGACCTGGTGGGAGGCGAGCAGTGCGGCGATCGCCTCGTAGTCGGTGTTCGACGCGGTGAGCACGCCGTCGTCGTTCACCACGGTGTTCACCGACTGGATGGCGGCGGCGGACTCCTCGATGTGGTCGACGAGCGGGATGATCGCTTCCTTGAACGGCATCGACATCGAGCAGCCGCGGATGCCGAGGGCGCGGATGCCGGCGACCGCACCCGCGAGGTCGGTCGTGGTGAAGGCCTTGTAGAGGAAGTTCAGCCCGAGTTCGTCGTACAGGTAGTTGTGGAACCGGGTGCCGATGTTGCTCGGCCGGGCCGCGAGCGACATGCAGACCTGCATGTCCTTGTTGAGGATGGGCATGCGCCCAGTCTCGCATCCCCGCAGCGATGGAGCGGTCCACATGAGCGACCCGGACACCCGCGGGGTACCGTCGGAGCCGATGCCTGAGATCCCGGAGACCATGCGCGCTGTCCGTTTCGACGAGTGGGGTGACCGCTCGGTTCTGCACGTCGCCGAGGCGCCCGTGCCCGAGGCGACCCCGGGTCGTGTGCTCGTGCGGGTGCGCGCCGCCGGGATCAACCCCGGCGAGTCCGCCATCCGCCAGGGCCTCGTCGGGGGTGACGTGCCGTCGGGTCAGGGCACGGACTTCGCGGGCATCGTCGTGGCCGTCGGCGCCGAGGTCGACGGGGTCGACGAGGGCGAAGAGGTCATCGGCTGGTCGTGGGACCGCGCGAGCCAGGCCGAGTACGTCTCCGTGCCGGCGACGCAGGTCGTGCAGAAGCCGCACCTGCTCGACTGGAACGTCGCCGGCGGGCTCGACGTCGTCGCGACCACCGCGGCCGCGGCCGTCCGGGCCGTCGACCCACGACCCGGCGAGACCGTCGTGGTCTCCGGCGCCGCGGGCGGTGTGGGCGGCTTCGTCACGCAGCTGCTCACGAACGAGGGCGTCGACGTCATCGCGATCGCGTCCGAGGCGAACCACGAGTGGCTCCGGTCGAAGCGTGCCCGACCCGTCACGTACGGCGACGGACTGCAGGAGCGCATCACCGAACTCGCCACGAACGGCATCGACGCCGTGATCGACACGTACGGCCCCGAGTACGTCCACCTCGGGATCTCCCTGGGGGTGCCGGCGGACCGCATCGAGACGATCATCGCGTTCGAGGCCGCCGCCGAGGTCGGGGCGAAGGCCTCGGGCAGCACGGACACCGCCGATCCGGAGATCCTCGGGGCCCTCGCGCTGCAGGTCGCCAGCGGTGCGATCGAGGTGCCGATCGCGGCGACCTACCCGTTCGAGCGGGTGCAGGACGCGTACGAGGAGCTCGAGCAGGGGCACACGCGCGGGAAGATCGTGCTGATCCCCTGACGGGGTTCGGGGTCTCGGCGGTCGTCGGGGTTCGTTCGGGGGTTTTCCCCACCATGATCAGGGCGCGTGCCGGATTCGGTGCGAGGCCCTCGGTGCGTAGCGTCGACACCATGAGCACACTCTCCCGCCCCCGCAACGGCCGACTCCTCGCCGGGGTCTGCGCCGGCCTCGCCGACCGCTTCGGTCTGTCCCGCACCCTCGTCCGCGTCGCCTGGGTGATCCTGAGCTTCTTCCCCGGACCCCTGTGGATCGCGTACGTCGTCCTCTGGTTCGTGATGCCGACCGAGGGCAGCACCCGCCGCTGAGCACCGGTCCGTCCGGACGGGTTCCAGCCCGCGGGCCGAGTTTCGCGGTGAGCGACATCTCTCGCGCTCGTGAGTCCGTGACCTGTCGCTCAGCCCGGAACTCGGCGCGGCCAGCTCGTGCCTCGGTCGTCCGGACGGGGCTGAGCACCGGTCCGTCCGGACGGGTTAGTGTGGCGGACGTGCCGGTCTCCGTCTTCGATCTGTTCAGCGTCGGTGTCGGCCCCTCGAGCTCGCACACGGTCGGGCCGATGCGGGCCGGTGCCGAGTTCGCCTCCCTGGTCGCCGGGCTGCCGGTCCGCTCGATCGCGGTCGACCTGTACGGATCGCTGGCCTCGACCGGCCAGGGCCACGGGACCCTCGGCGCCGTCGTCGCCGGACTGATGGGCTCGCACCCCGAGAGCGTCGACCCGGACCAGATGTCCGCGGCGCTCGACGCCCTTGAACGCGACGGCCTGCTCCGGCTCGACGCTGGGGCGACCGTGCCGTTCCGGCTGACCGACATCGTCCTGCACCCGCTGACCATGCTGCCGCGGCACCCGAACGCCATGCGGCTGCGAGCCCGTGACGAAGCCGGTGCCGACCTGGCCGACGAGACGTACTACTCGATCGGTGGCGGCTTCATCACCCGCGACGGGATCGCCGACGCCGACGCCGGCGCGGACGTTGCCGACGCAGACGTTGCCGCCGCAGACGTCGCCGGGGCGGCCATCCCGGTCGACGACACCGTCCCGTTCCCGTTCTCCAGCGGCGCGGAGCTGCTGGCCGCGTGCGCCGCCTCCGGGCTGCCGATCAGCGGTGTGGCGCTCGCGAACGAGTCCGTCACCCGCGACGAGCGGGCGATCCGGTCCGGGCTCCTCTGCATCCACCAGGTCATGGAGTCCTGCGTCGACCGCTCCGTGCGGCGCGCCGGTTGCCTGCCCGGCGGGCTCGACGTCCGCCGCCGGGCCGCGACGTGGCACGAGCAGCTCACCCGCGAGGACCCCGACCACGACCCGCTCTTCGCAATGGAGTGGGTGAACCTCGTCGCGATGGCCGTCAACGAGGAGAACGCCACCGGCGGCCGCGTCGTCACCGCCCCCACGAACGGCGCCGCAGGCATCATCCCCGCCGTCCTGTACTACGCACTCACCTACGTCCCCGCGATCACGCCGACGGAACGGGACGACGCCGTCGTGCGGTTCCTGCTCACCGCGGGCGCGATCGGCTCGATCTACAAGGAGCGCGCGTCGATCTCCGGCGCCGAGGTGGGCTGCCAGGGCGAGGTCGGGTCCGCCGCGTCGATGGCCGCAGCCGGACTCGCCGAGGTCCTCGGTGGAACACCCGAACAGGTCGAGAACGCCGCCGAGATCGCCATGGAGCACAACCTCGGACTGACCTGCGACCCGATCGGCGGGCTCGTGCAGATCCCGTGCATCGAGCGGAACGCGATCGCGGCGAACAAGGCGATCAACGCGGCACGGATGGCCCTGCGCGGTGACGGGGTGCACCACGTCTCACTCGATCAGGTCGTCGAGACGATGCGGCAGACCGGGGCGGACATGTCGACGAAGTACAAGGAGACCGCGATGGGCGGGCTCGCGGTGAACGTGCCGCTCTGCTGAGCGGTCCGTGCGGTGCCGCGGTGCCGCCGTGCCGCCGTGTCGCCGTGCCGCCGTGCCGCGGCGCCGGATTCGCGCCCGGTGTCAGGCGTGCAGCAGCGTGAGCAGCCGCGCGGTCTCGGTCGAGATCGCCTCCCGCCCCGCTGACACGTACTTGCGCGGGTCGACGACGTCCGGCCGCTCGTCGAGCACCGTTCGCAGCGCCCGGGTGAACAAGCCGTTCAAGTGCGTCGAGATGTTGATCTTCGTCATCCCGGCCTGCACGGCACCGCGGAGCTCGGCGTCCGACAGGCCGGACGAGCCGTGCAGCACGAGCGGGACCGGGACCGCTGCCCGGAGCCGTTCGACGAGGTCGCGGTCCACCGAGGCCTCGCGGGTCTGCATGGCGTGCGAGGTCCCGACGGCGACCGCGAGGGCGTCGACCCCGGTGTCGGCCACGAACGCGGCGGCGTCGGTCGGGTCGGTCCGGACGCCGGGGGCGTGCACGCCGTCCTTGCCGCCGACCTCGCCGAGCTCGGCCTCGATGGCGACACCCGCCGCGTGGCACCGGGAGGCCAGTTCGGCGGTCGCCGCGACGTTCGCGGCGAAGTCCAGGTGGGAGCCGTCGTACATCACCGAGTCCACCCCGAGCGCGACCCCGGCCGCCACCAGCTCCGGGTCCTCGATGTGGTCGAGGTGCACCAGGACCTCGACGTCGGCCGCGCGGGCGATCGCCTGGGTCGCGGTCGTGATCGGGGCGAGACCGCCGTGGTAGCGGACGCAGTTCTCGCTGATCTGCAGGATCACGGGCAGCCCGGCGCGTTCGGCCCCGGTGACGATCGCCTCGGCGTGCTCGAGCAGGACGACGTTGAAGGCGCCGACGCCGCGGTGTGCGGTGCGGGCGGTGTCGAGCAGGCCCGAGAGGGCGAGGTCGGTGATCATGCTGAGGTCCTCGTTCCGTTGTGGTCGTGGTCCAGGAACCGCTGGACGACGGCGGGGTCGACCTCGCCCGCGACGGGCTGCAGGACGGCCGCGGCACCGTGGGCGGCGGCGGAGCGGAGTGCGCGGCGGAGCAGGGCGTCGTCGAGCGGTCCCGTGTCGTCGAGCAGCCCGGTGTCGTCGAGCGGTCCTGTGTCGTCGAGCAGCCCTGTGTCGTCGATGAACGGGGCACCGACGAGCGCGCGGACCAGGCCGGCCGTCGCCGCGTCGCCTGCGCCGGTGGGGTTGCCCGACACCCCGGGCACCGCCGGGACCTCGATCGTGCGGTCGAGGGTGTGTGCCGCGATGCCGTCCGCCCCGCGCGAGACCACGACGATCCGTGCGCCCCGCCGCAGCAGCGCGAGCGCTCCCGAGCGTTCGTCGGGCGCTCCGGTGGCGTCGAGGAGTTCCTCGCGGTTGGGCTTGCAGATCGTGGCGCCGGCGTCGGCGGCGGCGAGCAGGGCGCCACCCGAGCAGTCGACGACGGTCAGGACGTCGTACCCACGCGCGGCCCCGACCCAGCGGCCGACCACAGCCGGATCGGTGCCGCCGGGCAACGACCCGGAGACCACGAGTGCGGTGGTGCGGGGGTCGTCGACCAGGGCGCTGACCACCACCGCGACCGCGTCCCACTCGGCAGGGTCGAGCACCGGCCCCGGTTCGCCGAACATCGTGGGGTGCGCGAGGTCGTCGACCACCGTCACCGTCGTCCGGGTCTCGCCGTGCACGGTCACGTCGGAGTGGGCGACCCCGAGGGCGTCGAGCGCGTCGGCGATCCAGCGGCCCGGAGTCCCGCCGAGCGGGAGGACCGCGCGGGTGTCGACCCCGGTGGCTGCGAGGACCCTGCCGACGTTCAGGCCCTTGCCGCCAGGACGCCGCGCGACGTCGAGCACGCGCTGGGTTTCGCCGATGCGCTGTTCGGCGACCCGGTAGGTGACGTCGACGGCCGGGTTCGGGGTGACCACGACGATCATGCGCGCACCGCCGTCGGCAGGGACCGCACCGAGCCGGCGACGGGATCGAGTACGAGGAGGTCCGCCGGTGCCCCGACCGTGAGCGGTGCGGGACGGCCGAGCAGGCGGGACGCACGCGTGGAGGAGGCGGCGACGACCTCGGGCAGCGGCGTGCCGGCGAGCACGAGACGGCGGACCGCGTCCGCGACGGTGATGGTGCTGCCGGCCAGGGACGACCCGTCGGCGAGCATCGCCACACCGTCACGGACCGAGACGGCGGACCCGGCGATGGTGTGGTCGCCGTCCGGGCAGCCGGTGGCCGACATGGCGTCCGAGACCAGCACGGTGCGGCCGGGCGCTGCCCGTTGGACGAGTGCGACGGTCTCCGGTGCGAGGTGGTGTCCGTCCACGATGCACTCCAGCAGGACTCGCTCGTCGGTCAGGGCGACGCCGACCGGTCCGGGCGTGCGGTGGTGGAGCGGCGGCATGCCGTTGAACAGGTGCGTCACGAGCGAGGCGCCGGCGTCGATCGCGCGGATCGTCTGCTCGGCTGTGGCGTCGGTGTGCCCGATGGCGACGATGATCCCGGCGGCGACGAAGCGCCGGACGGCGTCGAGTGCGCCGGGGAGTTCGGGGGCCAGCGTGACGATGCGAAGGGCATCGCCCGCGGCGGCGCAGTACGAGTCGACCTCTGTGGGCTCCGGGGCGTGCAGGAGTTCGAGTCGGTGGGCACCCCGTCGAGCGGGCGCGAGCCACGGCCCCTCGAGGTGCAGGCCCGCGAGCGTGCCGTCCGTGACGAGCGGGCGGAGGCGGGCGAGCGCTGCGGCGGTGTCCTCCGGGCGGCCGGTCGCGACGGAGGCCACCAGCGTCGTGGTCCCCCGCCCGCGGTGGTGTGCCGCGGCAGCGCGGGCGTCCTCCGCCGAGCAGCCGGCGAAGTCGCGGCCGAGGGCGCCGTGCGCGTGCAGGTCGACGAAGCCCGGGACGATCGTGCCCGGGACGGTCGTCGCGGTGTCGGTGCGCGGTGGTGTCCCGACCCCGAGCCGTGCCACGGCACCGGCGTCGTCGACGACCAGCCAGCCGTCACGCAGGTCGGCGTCGGCGGTCAGGACCCGCGGGGCACGGACGAGCGTGGTCATGCGGACACCACGACATCGGGACGGACGTGGGCGCGTGCGAGGAGAGCGGCACCGATGGCACCGGCGGCGTCGCCGTGGCGCGCGGGGACGATCGCGGGGACGCGGACGCCGGCGAGTCGTTCGGCGACGGCGGTGCGCAGCGGATCGAAGAGGAGCGCGCCGGACTCGGCGAGTCCCCCGCCGACGACGATGGTGTGGCAACCGGCGACGGCGGTGGTCCACGCGAGGGCATCCGCGAGGGCGCCGATGCACTCGTGCCACACGGCGGTCGCGGTCGGGTCGCCGGCGCGGACCAGGAGCATGGCGGCGTGGGCCGTTGCGGCACCGGAGCGCCGTGCGACTCCCCCGGCCGATGCGATCTCCTCGACCCGGAGTCCGGTGTGCGGGCCGGACGGCAACCGGACCTGGCCGATCTCGCCCGCCCAACCGCCGCCGGGCACGACGACCCCGTCGATGACCAGCGCGCTGGCGAGTCCGGTACCGACGGGGACGAAGGCGACGGAACCGCGCGCCAGGTCGGGACCGCCAGCGCGGACCTCGGCCAACGCTCCGGCTCGGACGTCGTGGCCGAACGCGACCGGGACGTCGATCCCCCGGCGGCCCAGCTCGGCCTGCACGACCGCGCGGACCGGGACGTCCTGCCACCCCAGGTTCACGGCCAGCACGACGGAGCCGCTGGCCTCGTCGACGACGCCGGGCGTCACGAGCCCGACCGCGTCGAGCGGACCGTGCCGGAGCGCCCCGGCGACCAGGTCGGCGACCACGACCGCGAGGGTCGTCGCAGCGGGGTCGTCGCGCGGTGTCGGCACCCGGGTCTCGTCCAGGACGAGGCCGTCGGCACCGGTCAGCCGGGCCTTGATGCCCGTGCCGCCGACGTCGACCCCGAGCACCGCACCTGCGCCGGGCATCAGGTGAGGATGACCGAACGGGTGAGCGACCGGGGGTTGTCCGGGTCGAGCCCGCGACCCTCGGCGAGTGCGACGGCGAACCGGTGCACGACGACGAGGCCGGCGATCGGGTCGAGGTCGTGCTGCACGAAGCGCGCGCCGGTGGCGGCGACCTCGGCGGCGAGCCCCTCGGGTGCCGCGCCGAGCGACCAGACGAGTCGGCCAGGCTGGGCGATGGCGATCGGGCCGTGCCGGTAGTCCATCGCCGGGTACGACTCGGCCCAGAACTGCGCGGCCTCGCGGGTCTTGAGCGCGGCCTCGAACGTCAGGCCGACGGCGGCGCCACGGCCGACGAACGTGACCTGCTCGGCGTCGAGCAGGTCGTCGATCGGCAGCACGAGTGCGGCTTCGGCCTGGGTCGCGAGTGCGTCGACGTCGTCACCGATGGACGCACGGAGCAGCGCGAGTGCCGTGGTGGCGAAGCGGGTCTGCACCACCGAACGCTCGTCGGCGAACGGCAGGGCGACGACGTCGTCGGCGACGGCGGCCGCGGGGCTGTCCGGGACGGCGGTGATCAGGACGGTGCGCTGCGACGGCAGTGCCTGCAGCAGGTCGACGATCTCGGTCGTGGTGCCCGAGCGGCTGATCGTGACGACGCGGTCGTACTCGCGTGACGCGGGGTACTCCGAGCCGGCGAAGGCGTCGGTCACCCCGAGGCCGGCCTGCTCACGGGCGACGGCGTAGCTCATCGCGATGAACCAGCTCGTGCCGCAGCCGATCACCGCGACGCGCTCGCCGGGCTGGGGGAGTGCGTCGGCGAACGTCGGCAGCAGCGCGGCGGCTGCACGCCAGGTCTCCGGCTGGGACGCCAGTTCGGCGCTCACGAAGGTGTCGGTCATGGGAGCCTTCCGGTCCGGTTCGATCCGGGTGATCGATGATCAGGAAGCGTAGCGAGCGATCGTGCGCGTGGGAAGAGCAAAACGTCATTTCCGATCATCGAGCGATCGTCGAGACGCCGTAGGATGACCGACATGACCCCCCAACAGCGGCTGAACGCCCTGCTCGAACTCGTGAGCGAGCGCGGCAACGTGTCGATCGCCGAGATCGGGGAGATGCTCGGGATCTCGCCCGCGACCGCTCGTCGTGACCTCACGACGCTCGCCGACCAGCGGCTCGTCACGCGCACGCACGGGGGTGCCGCGGCGCTCGGCGCCGGGTACGAACTCCCGCTGCAGTACAAGATCGCGCGACAGGCCGAGGCGAAGACGGCCATCGCGCGCGCCGCGGCGAAGCTGGTGCAGCCGGGGGAGACCGTCGGGCTGAACGGCGGGACGACCACCACCGAGGTGGCACGGGAGCTCGGCAAGAGCGAGCGGTTCATCCGCGCCGACGGCGAGTTCGGGATCACCATCGTGACGAACGCGCTCAACGTCGGGTACGAGCTGTCCGTGCGCGCCAACGTCAAGATCGTCGTGACCGGCGGTGTCGCCCGTCGGCAGTCGTACGAACTCGTGGGGCCGCTCGTGCGGGACACCCTCGACGAGTTCGCGCTCGACCTCGTCATCCTCGGGGTCGACGGCCTGACCGGTCAGTACGGCGCGACGACCATGCACGAGGGCGAGGCCGAGGTGAGTCGGCACTTCGCCTCGGTCGGACGCCGGGTCGTCGTGGTCGCGGACTCGACCAAGATCGAACGCTCGACGTTCGCGCGGATCTGCCCGCTCGACCGCATCGACGTCCTCGTGACGGACCAACCCGTGCCGCCGGCGTTCGCGGCCGACCTCGCCTCGGCCGGCGTGGAGCTCGTCGTCGCCGACTGAGCCGACCCTCGAGCGCCCCGGGAACGGGGCGCGACGTTTCGATCGTGTAAAACCCTCCCCGCGTGGACCCATGAGCGATCCGTGAGCGCCTATTGTGCATTCATGATCGATTCGGCATCATTGGCGTCACAATCACGCAAGGGAGCGAGATGAGCGCCTACACGGACAACCCCCTCCGCGTCGCGGTGATCGGGATGGGCCAACGGTCCGCCATCGCCCGGCACGTCGCCGAGGCAGTGGCAGCGGACCAGCGGCTGCAGGCCCGGGTCACCGCCGTCGCCGACGTCACCGCCGCCGGCAGCGAGCGTGGTCACGTCGAGTACCCCGACGCCCTGGTGGTCGAACACCACCGGGAGCTCGTCGGGCAGGTGGACGCGGCGATCGTGACCACCCCGGACTGGACCCACGCAGAGATCGCGATCGACCTGCTCCGCGCGGGCATCGCCGTCTACCTCGAGAAGCCCCTCGCCATCACGGTCGAGGACGCCGACGCGGTGCTGAACACCGCCGCCGAGACGGGAACCCCGCTCTACGTCGGCCACAACTTCCGTCACGCCGCGGTCGTCCGCCTGATGCGCGAGATCGTCGACCGCGGTGAGATCGGCGAGGTCAAGGCGGTCTGGTGCCGCCACTTCGTCGGCAACGGCGGCGACTACTACTTCAAGGACTGGCACGCCGACAGCTCGAAGGTGAACTCGCTGCTGCTGCAGAAGGCCAGCCACGACCTCGACGTCATCCACGCCCTCGGGGGCGGCGACACGGCCCGCGTCGTGGGCATGGGGTCGCTGTCGGTGTACGGGGACGTGACCGACCGGCGCGACCGCAGCGGTGAGCTGATGGGGGACTGGTTCTCCCACGACAACTGGCCGCCGCTCGCTCAGACCGGTCTCAACCCGGTGGTCGACGTCGAGGACGTCTCGATGGTGATGATGACCCTCGACAACGGTGTGCAGGCCAGCTACGAGCAGTGCCACTTCACCCCGGACTACTGGCGGAACTACACGGTGATCGGCACCGAAGGACGCCTCGAGAACATCGGTGACACCGGCGGCGGCGTCGTGAAGGTCTGGAACCACCGCCGGGGCTGGGACACCGCGGGGGACCGCGAGTACCCGATCGACGGCGTCCAGGACGGCCACGCCGACGCCGACCTGCTCACCATGACCGAGTTCCTCCGGTCCGTCGTCCTCGGCGAACCCGCGGAACTCTCCCCGATCGCGGCCCGTGCCGCGGTCGCCGCCGGAGCCCTCGCGACCCGTTCGCTGCGCACCGGCTCCGTCCCCATCGACGTCCCGCCCCTGCCGGCCGAGACCATCGCGCACTTCAGCCGACCCGCCACGCACTCCACCCGACCCACCACGCAGTCCCTCTCACCCACCCACCCCGCCCAGACCGTCGGTTCCTGACGGCCGTGCGAAAGGACTCCCTGATGACCGCACACATCCCCGCCCGAGGAACCGGCGTGCGCCGCCTCCTCGTCGGCGCCGTCGCCGCCCTCGGTGCGGCCGCACTCCTCGCCGGGTGCTCCACGTCCTCCGGAGCGTCCAGCTCCGGCGGCGACTACACCGCTGCCGCGAAGGACACGAAGGCGACCCTGACGTACGCCGTCTGGGACGAGAACCAGGTCAAGGCGATCAAGGCGAACCTCAAGGGCTTCAACGAGGAGTACCCGGACATCAAGGTGAACGTCGACGTCACGCCGTTCGCCAACTACTGGACGAAGTTGCAGACGCAGGGCTCGAGCAACACGCTGCCCGACCTGTTCTGGATGAACGGCCCCAACTTCCAGCTGTACGCAGCCAACGGCAAGCTCGCGCCGATCACCGGCGAGGTGAAGGCCGGCGACATCGACCCCGCCAAGTACTCGAGCGCCCTGAACGACCTGTACACCTACGACGACACCCAGTACGGCGTGCCGAAGGACTTCGACACGATCGGCGTCTGGGTGAACAAGGCGCTCTTCGAGAAGGCCGGCATGGACCTGCCGTCGAAGGACTGGACCTGGGACGACTTCCAGAAGACCGGTGCCGAGCTCAGCAAGAAGCTGAAGGCCGACGGCGCGTACGGTGCCGCCGGTGGCATGGACGGCCAGACGACCTACTACGACACGATCTTCCAGGCCGGCGGGTCCGTCGTGAACGCCGACGGCACGAAGTCCGAGTACGCGTCGAAGGCGTCCGAAGAGGGCCTGCAGTTCTGGACCGACCTGATCGCGTCGGGCGCCTCGCCGTCGATCAAGCAGCTCACCGACACCACCGCCGACCAGTGGTTCACCTCGGGCAAGCTCGCGATGTACCAGGGCGGCAGCTGGTTCCGCTCCGCCCTGACCGGCACGGACCTCGAGAAGGACATCGTCGTGTACCCGCTGCCGAAGGGCAAGGAGCAGGCGACCGTCATCCACGGCGTCTCGAACGTCGTGTCCGAGGCCAGCAAGAACAAGGCGGCCGCGCAGGCGCTCCAGGTCTACCTCGCCGGCAAGACCGCCCAGCAGCAGCAGGGCGACATGGGTGCCGTCATCCCCGCGTACGAGGGCACGCAGGACGCCTTCACGAAGACGATGCCCGACGCCGACCTGCAGGTCTTCCTCGACGCAGTCGACTACGCGAAGCCGCTGCCCGTCTCGAAGAACACCGCTGCGTGGAACACCCTCGAGACCACCCTCCTGCCGAACGCCTTCGACGGCTCGACCCCGGTCGACGACGTCGCGAAGGAGCTCGCGCAGAAGATGGACGCCGCCCTCGCCAAGGAACAGTAGGGCCCGCGCCGTGACGATCAACACCGAGCGGCCCCCGGCCGCCTCCGCCCCCGCCCGGACGACGCGTTCGTCCGGGCGGGGCGCCCCCGGCCCGGAGGCCGGCGGCAAGCGCCCCGCACGCCGGACGGACGGCTTCTGGCCGTGGCTGTTCGTGCTCCCGTTGCTCGTCGGTGTCGGCACGTTCTACATCTGGCCGATCATCCAGACGTTCTGGTACTCGTTCACCAGCTGGGGCGTCTTCGGCGGAGCGACCTTCAGCGGCGTCGCGAACTACGTCCGGCTCGTCGGCGACCCGCAGCTGTACCAGTCGCTGCTCAACACCGTGATCTACACGGTGATCGTCCTCGCCGGCATCCCGATCGCGGTCTGGCTCGCCAGTCTGCTGAACACCCCTGGTCTGCGGTTCGCGCAGTTCTACCGGGTCCTCTTCTTCCTGCCGTACGTCGCCATGCCCGCAGCCATCGCCCTCGTCTGGCGGATCATGTTCAACGGCGACTACGGCATCGTGAACTGGTTCCTCGGCAACTTCGGCATCGACGGCCCGTACTGGATCTCGACGCCCGGGTTCGCCCTCGTGGCGGTGAGCCTCGTCGGCCTGTGGTCGTCCCTCGGGTTCTCGATGATCATCCTCGGAGCGGGGCTCAAGGACATCCCGCCGGAACTCTACGAGGCCGCCGAACTCGACGGCGCGAGCCGCTGGCGACAGTTCCGCTCGGTCACCGTCCCGCTGCTCAGCCCGAGCATCTTCTTCGTGGTCATCGTCACGACGATCTCGAGCTTCCAGCTGTTCGACCTGCTGTACGCGATCCTCGGCAGCACCAACCCGGTCATCCCGAAGACGATGTCGCTCGTCTTCTACTTCTACAACGCCGGGTTCATCGACAACGACAAGGGCTTCGCGGCCGCGATCGCCATGGTGATCTTCCTGCTCATCGGCATCGTGACGCTCGTGCAGTTCCGCGTCCAACGGAAGTGGGTGCAGGCATGACCGCCACCGTCTCACCGCCCCGGGCCACAGCGCCCCGCGCCACCCGTCGACCTGGTCGTCGCGGCGGCAGCCACTGGTGGATCCACGTCGTCCTGGGCGTCGGCGGGTTCGTGATGGCGTTCCCGTTCCTCTGGCAGATCATCATGTCGCTGTCCACCAACGCGCAGGTGCAGTCGGTCACGCCGGTGTTCTGGCCGGGGGAGCTGCAGTGGCAGAACTACGCGCAGGTGTTCGAACGCCTGCCGTTCCTCAGCCAGCTCGGCACGTCCGTGTACGTCACGATCATCCGCACCATCGCGCAGATCGTGCTCTGCACGCTGGCCGGGTACGCCTTCGCCCGCATGCGCTTCCGGGGCCGCGCAGCCCTGCTCGCGATCGTGCTGTCGATCCTCCTGGTGCCCTCGCAGGTGTACCTGATCTCGCAGTACCAGATCGTGCAGGGACTCGGATGGCTCGACACCCTGATGGGGATCGTGGCTCCGGGACTGTTCAGCGCCTTCGGCACGTTCCTGATGCGGACCGCGTTCCTGAACATGCCGCCCGAGCTGGAAGAAGCTGCGCGGATGGACGGTGCGAACCCGTTCCAGACGTTCTGGCGGATCATGCTGCCGCTCGCCCGGCCCTCGATCAGCGTGCTCGCGATCACGACCGTGCTCTGGTCGTGGAACGAGCTGCTCTGGCCGCTCGTGGTGTCGACCCGTGCCGAGGACATGCCCTTGGCAGCTGGCCTCGCCACGCTGTCGAGCGACCGGACGATCGACTACCCGGTGCTGATGGCCGCGAGCCTGATGGCCATGGCGCCGGTGCTCATCATGTTCGTGTTCCTGCAGCGGCGGGTGATGGACGGGCTCGCGTCGTCCGGTCTGAAGTGACCACCGACACCACCGGCCTGGAGGCCCGTCCCGCGTCGGTCTCGGTCCTCGCCTCCGCCGTCGGGTCACCGGACGACACCGCGACGGTGGCGGCGGCGCTCGCCGCCACCGTCGCCGACGCGGAGCCCGCAGAGCGGGACACCCTCCTGGTGTCGGCGCTCCGCGCCGCGGTGCCGGTCACCGCGGCGGCGCTCGCGGCACGCGGGCTCCCGCCGGCGGTCGCCGACGCGTCCGTCGCCGACGTCGACCGCAAACTGGACCGGTACGGCCTGCGGGGCACGGGGGTGGACTGGCTCGTCGCGGTGGCGACCGGTCGTGTGGTGGCCGTGGAGCGCCTCCAGTTCGAGGTCCGTGACCACCTGGCGGACGGATCGCCGGCCTGGGGTGTGCACGTGCCGGAGACGGGGCCGCTCGATCCCGGGTCCTGCGACCGGGCGTTCGCCCACGCGCCCGACCTGCTCCGGTCCCTCGCGCCGGACCACGTGCCCGAGCGGTGGCGGTGCCGCTCCTGGATCCTCGACCCCGGTCTCGCCGCCGCACTCGGACCGGACGCCAACCTCGTCCGCTTCGCCCGTCGCTTCCGGCTCGATCCGAGCGGACCGCACGACGCAGCCGAGGGCGACGAGAGCGTCGCGAAGTTCGTGTTCGGGGTGCCGCTCGCGACTGCTCGTGCGGCTGCTCCGTCCGGCCGGCTGCGCGCCGCGGTGCTCGACCGGTGGGCGAGCGGGGCGCACTGGACCGAGCGCACCGGCACCGCGCCCGTCGCCTGACCGGGCGCAGGGGACTGCGGGTACCCTGCACCCCATGACGAAGCCCGACCACGACCACCTCGACGACGGTGTGGACATGACGTTCGAGGAACGCCGTCAGGACACCTTCCGGCGCATGTCCGGGTCCGACGAGCACGACGCCGACCCCCGGGTCGAGGTCTCGCGCGCCGAGGACGGCGACGTCCGGATCGACATCGCCGACACGGCCGCGGTCCGCCCGGGCGACTGAGTCCCCGGCTGACGGTCGGCCGGTGACGGTGGGGCACGGCATGATCGTTCCGTGCACCTCGTCCTCAGCCGTGTCGACGGCGGCGTCCTCGCGACGCCCCTGACCGACGCGGGGACCGCGGACGGCGAGCCGATCCGCCTGGACGAGCCGCGCCTCCCGGCCTTCATCGCCGAGCGGGACGCACCGGGCGTGCGATGGGTGTGGGACGACACGGCCCGCTGGTACCCGGCCGTCCTCGCCGCCGGCGGCCGCGTCGGTCGGTGCGTCGACCTGCGGCTGTGCCGCCGGATCCTCCGACAGGCGCTCGCCGCGCGCGGTTCGGCGCTCGCCGCCGCCCCGAAGGACGCCCTCGACGCCCCCGTCCCGGAGCAGCGCGTCGTCCGACCGACGCAGGCGCAGCTCTTCGACGACGCCCTCTTCGCCGGTTCCGCACCCGACGGCGACGTCGACCCGGTCGCCGAGTTCCGCGCCCAGCTCGACGCGGTCTCCGGCTCCGGCGCGCTCCGTCTCCTGCTCACGGCCGAGTCCGCCGGTGCCCTCGTCGCCGCAGAGATGCTGCACGCCGGGCTGCCGTGGCGCGCCGACGTGCACGAGCGACTGCTCGAGGAGACCCTCGGCCCCCGCGTGCCCTACGGCGTGCGGCCGCGACGGCTCGAGGAGATCGCCGCCGTCGTGCGCGAGCGGCTCGACGACCCGACGCTCAACCCGGACTCACCCGCCGACGTCCTCCGTGCCCTCCGACGGGTCGGCCTGATGGTGACGAGCACCCGGAAGTGGGAACTGCAGGAGATCGAGCACCCGGTCATCGAACCGCTGCTCGAGTACAAGCGACTGGCCCGGCTCCTCACCGCGAACGGCTGGACGTGGCTCGACGAGTGGGTGCGCGACGGCCGGTTCCACCCGAAGTACGTCGTCGGCGGCGTGGTCACCGGGCGCTGGGCGGCCGACGGCGGGGGAGCGATGCAGCTGCCCAAGGGGATCCGCGGGGCGGTCATCGCCGACCAGGGCTGGAAACTCGTCGTCGCCGACGCCGCGCAGCTCGAGCCACGGGTGCTCGCCGCGATGTCCGGCGACCAGGCGATGGCATCGGCCGGCGACGGTCGCGACCTGTACGACGGCGTGGTGGCCTCCGGTGCCGTCGAGACCCGGCAGCAGGCCAAGGTGGCGATGCTCGGCGCCATGTACGGGGCGACCCAGGGCGAGGGCGGTCGACTCGTGCCGCGCCTGGTCCGGGCGTTCCCGCGCGCGCTCGACCTGGTCGAGCGCGCCGCTCGCGCGGGGGAGCGGGGCGAACCCGTGACGACGCTGCTCGGACGCACCTCGCCCGTTCCCGAGGACTCCTGGTTCGAGGCGAGGAAGCAGGCCTACACGGTCGAGGGCACCCCGGCGATGCAGCGGGCCGTCGAGTCCCGCGCCCGGAGCTGGGGGCGGTTCACCCGGAACTTCGTCGTGCAGGGCACCGCGGCCGAGTGGGCCCTGGCGTGGATGGGGTCGCTGCGATCTCGGCTCGTCTCCCGGTTCCCCGGAGCGGTGACGGACGGGCCGCACCTGGTGTTCTTCGTGCACGACGAGATCGTGGTGCACGCGCCGGAGGAGCACGCCGAGTGGGTGGCCGTGCAGATCCGGCAGGCGGCGGTGGACGCCGGGCGGCTGTTGTTCCAGGACTTCCCGGTGACGTTCCCGTTGTCGGTCGCGGTGGTCGACGCGTACTCGGAGGCGAAGGACTGACCGACGCGCAGCTGTCGGGTCACTGCTGTTCGGCACGGTAGGCGACGGCGCCGTCCCGCCAGCGGTCGGCCTCGGCGTCGAAGTCCGGGATGCTGTCGAGGTCCGGGCCGCCGACGGCGTAGTGCTCGACGATGGCGTCGTTCGCGGCGCGCCCGATGGCAGCGCCGCGAGCGGTCATGCGTTCTTCGTAGGCGCGAACCGCGTCGTCGAGGGAGCTGCCGCCGTGGACCGCCGCCACGATCGCGCGTGCGAGTTCCGCACCGTCGAGGAGCGCGAGGTTGACGCCGTTGCCGCCGAACGGGGACATCACGTGTGCTGCGTCGCCGAGCAGTGTGACGCCGGCACGGTGTTCCCAGCGGGTCGGTGTGGGCAGCGCGAAGATCGGGCGGTTCGGCAGCGAGCCCTCGCTGTCGTCGATGACGCGGAGGAGCTCCGGCGCGAAGTCGGCGAACCGCTCACGGAGCGCCGCCCGGACGCGCTCCGTGTCCGTCGTCTGCGTCCCGTTCGCGTCCAGGACGCCACCGCGACCGTCGGCGACTCCGATCCCGGCGTGGGCGAGCCAGTCGAGTTCCGCGCGCATCGAGACGTAGCCACGGACGACGTCGCCGCTGTTGCGCTGGAGCACGAGTGTCCGTCCGTCGCCGTTGGCCCACATGTGACCGTCGCCGACGAGCTTCGCGATCTCGGGGTGCTGTTCGGAGACGTTGGTGAACAGGGCCTCGATGAACGTGACGCCGGTGTAGGACCGCACCGCATCGGTGAGCGATGCGCGAACTCGCGACCACGCACCGTCCGCGCCGATGACCAGGTCGGCCGACACCGTCGTGCCGTCCTCGAACGTGATCGTTCCGCCCTCGACGGCCGCGACCCGTTGCCCCCAGCGGATCGTGTCCGGCGCGAGTGACTCGACGAGCATCCGGCGGAGCTGCGCACGGTCGATCTCGGGTGCGGCGGTGTCGTCCGAGGCGGGGACCTGTTCGGCGAGGACCGTGCCCGCCTGGTCCAGGAGGCGGTGTGCCTGTCCCTCTGGGCGGGCGAGGGCGGCGAACTCGTCCGTCAGCTGCGCGTCCTCGATGGCGATCTGGCCGCTGTCGGCGTGGAGGTCGAGCGTCCCGCCCTGGTCGCGCGATGCGAGCGACGGGTCGGCGTCGTACACGGTGACGTCGATCCCGCCGAGCTGGAGCACCCGCGCGGCGAGGAGGCCGCCGGGGCCCGCACCGACGACGGCGATGGAAGGGGTGGTGGTGTCGGTGCTGCTCATGGGGTCTCCGTCCGTCGTGGCTGACCGAACGATCGTTCGGCGACAGTGACATTACTTACCGAACGATCGTTCTGCAACTACGATGAGGGCATGGACGCGACGACCACCCGGCGACCCGGCAGCGAGACGCGAGCGGAGATCCTGCGGGTCGCCCTCGAGCAGTTCACCGAGCGCGGGTACGAGGGGACGTCCATCCGCGACATCTCCGCGGCCCTGGGCATCACGAAGTCGTCGTTGTACTACCACTTCACGAACAAGGAGGCGATCGTCCGGGCGCTCCTCGACGGGCGGCGCAACGAGATCGACGACCTGATCGCTTGGGTCGATGCGCAGGACGCCGGTCCCGACCTCCTGCGTCGGACGGCGTTGCGGTGGGTCGAGTCCACCGGCCGTGAGCGCGTGCAGGGCATGCGGTTCGCCCACGCCAACCGGCCGATCATGCAGAAGCTTGCCGGCGAGGGGAGCGACCGTCGGTCCTGGTTCGACGCCGTGGTCGATCGCGTGCTCCCCGACACGGCCCCGCGTGCCGATCGACTGCGGGCGCAGATGGCGTTCGACACCGTGAGCGCGGCGCTGTTCGCCGCGCAGGGGTCCGATGCCTCCGACGACGAGGTCCTCGAGGCCGCTCGTGCTGCGACGATCATGCTGACCGCGACCGGTCACGAGGACGGGCGCTCGTAACGCGCTCCACCGCACCTGGGCAGGCTGGACGGATGGACACCGAACGCGGGGACGCCGCCGACCGTCGCCTCGGTGAGGTCGACCTGACCGACTGGCGCACCCGGGCCGGGCGCTCGACGGCCCGCGGCGCCACGGTGCTCGGGCACCGGTACGGGGCCATGCCGCTGCTGCTCGTGACGCTCGCCGTGGGGCTCGGCATCGCCGTCGTCGCCACCTGGGTCGCCTCCGAGGTCTACGACGCCGTGCGTGAGGCCGACGACGTCGCGGCGCTCGACCGTCCGGTGCTCGACTGGATGCTGACGCTCCGGTCTCCCACGGGGGACCGGCTCGTCACGTGGTGGACGGACATCGCCGGCACGATCGGCATGCCCATCGTCGCCCTCGGTTTCCTGGTCGGGTTCACGATCCAACGCCGGGCGTGGACGCCGTTGGTGCTGCTGGTGGCGGCGAGTGGCGGTTCGCTCCTCATGACGATCGCGGGCAAGGACCTCATCGGTCGGGCTCGGCCGCCGCTGTCCGACGCGGTGCCGCCGTACGAGCACTCGCCGTCGTTCCCGTCCGGCCACACGCTCAACGCGACGGTGATCGTCGGGACCATCGTGTACCTGCTGCTCCTGCGTCAGTCGCGTGTCGTCACGCGGGTGTGGACGATCGTCATCGGCACCCTGTTCGTGCTGTCGGTCGGGGTGTCACGGGTGTTCCTCGGGCACCACTGGCTCACCGACGTGCTGGCGGCGTGGGCGCTCGGGCTCGCCTGGCTCGCCCTCGTGATCACGGCGCACCGGTTGTACCTGACGGCGCTCCGGTACGGCGCCGAACCCGCACCCGCACCCGACCCCGCGAGCACTCGGTGAGCAGGAGATGTCGGGTCGGGTGGCGGGACCCGACATCTTCTGCTCACTCGACGCCGCTCGATGCCGCTCGACGCCGCTCGATGCCGCTCGACGCCGCTCGATGCTGCTCGACGCCGCTCGATGGCGATGGACGGGCCCGAACCCGCCCCCGCCCCCAGCAGATGAGCGGGGCCGTCAGCGGCGACCGGTAGGTTGCCCGTCATGGAAGAACGGGTCTTCGGCGGCAGGTACCGCGTCACGGGCACGCTCGGACACGGTGGCATGGCGTCCGTGTACCGCGCGGTCGACGAGCAGCTGGGGCGTGAGGTCGCCGTCAAGGTGTTCCGCATCGGACCGGTCGACCACGGGGAACGCGCCCGTGCCGAGGCCGAGATCCAGACCCTCGCGACGCTCCGGAGCCCCGCGCTGGTCACCCTCTACGACGCCGCACTCGACGACGTCGACGGCGACTCGTACCTCGTCATGGAGCTCGTGCCGGGCAGCGACCTCGCCACCCGGCTGCGCGAGGGTGCGCTCGATCCGGCGACCGCCGCCCGCGTCGGCGCGCAGGTCGCCGACGGGCTCGCCGCCGTGCACGCGCAGGGGATCGTCCACCGTGACGTGAAGCCCGCGAACGTCCTGCTCGAGAGCGACGGCAGCCACGTGAAGCTCGCCGACTTCGGGATCGCCCTGCTCCGTGACGCCTCGCGCGTGACGGGGACGGGGACCGTGATGGGGACGGCTGCGTACCTCGCACCGGAGCAGGTCCTCGCGCAGGAGATCACCGGCAAGGCCGACGTGTACGCCCTCGGCCTCGTGCTGCTCGAGTGCCTGACCGGAACGAGGCCGTTCCCCGGCAGTGCGGTCGAGTCGGCGACGGCGCGACTGACCCGTGGTCCGGCGATCGACCAGCACCTGCCGACGGCTTGGCGCACCCTGCTGCACGTGATGACGTCGCAGGACCCGGCCGATCGTCCGTCCGCAGCCGAAGCGGCCGAGCGGCTCCGGGCCCTCGGGCGTGACGAGCCGCCGACGGCCACGCACCTGCTACCGGGCGGTCCGGGGACCGTCACCCCGGCCGGAGCCGCGGGTCTCGGTGCCGCTGCGGGTGCTGCCGGGGCGGCCGCCGCTGCCGGAGCCGCGCACGCGGACGACGCGACGCGCGTGATGCCGGCGAGCAGTGCCTCCAGTCCGGGTGGGACGCAGGCTGCGGACGACGCGACCCGCGTCATGAACGCCCAGCAGCCCAACGCCGCGGACGACGTCTCGACGACGGTGCTCGGCGCGCAGGGCGGCGCACAGGGTGCCCAGGGCGGCCCCGGCGGCGCGACGCCCCCACCGGCACCACCCGTCCGCCCCGGTCCCGGGAACGACCCGACGAAGCGTGAGAAGCGTCGCAAGGGTCCGATCATCACGGCGATCGTCGTGGTCGTGCTCGTGCTGATCGGCATCGGCGTCGCCGTGTTCGCCCTGGGTGGCGACGACGACAAGACGCCGGCACCGACGGACACGACCTCGACCGCCCCGACCGAGCAGCAGCCGAGCGAGCAGCCCAGCGAGGAGCAGCAGCCGAGCCAGCCGACCGAGCAGCAGCCCTCAGAGCCCGAGCAGCAGCCGTCAGAACCGGAGCAGCAGCCCTCCGAGCCGAGCGAGGAGCCGAGCCAGCCGACCGAGCCGAGCCAGGACCCGTCCGTCGGGCCGGAGCCGAGCACCCCGGTGACGAACCCGGTGCAGGACCCACAGGACAGCGCCGACACGGAGTCGGACACCGGCCCGGCTGCCGACGCGGGCGCTGACGCGGGCACCGACGCAGTCTCCGACACCGCTCCGGGGAACTCCGAGAACGCACCGGGGCAGAACAAGGGCTGACACGCCGCGGGTTTTCGTCCAGACGCTGGAGCAAATAGGCTCGGACGGTGCGAGAACTGCAACGGAGCGGTGGGCCCACGACGGCCCTCGCAGCGCGGAACGGTGTCGGGTTCGGATCGGCCGAGGGGTGGCTGGTCGAACGACCAGACGGGGAAGGTGCCGTCACGGCGCTGGTCCCCGGCTTCGGTGGGCGCACGGTCGCGCCGGGCGACGAGCTCTCGTGGGTGTGGTTCCCGGAGCGCACCCTGCCGGACGGGGCATCCGAACCGACCGAGGCGGACCTGCCGCACTTCTGGGACGCGACGGCGTTCGCGCTCGACGTCGTCTTCACCGACGGCAGTCGGCTGAGCGCCGGCACCCGTGACCAGTACGGCGACGTCGACGACGCCGGCCACCGCGACGGCGACAGCGCCGGCACCCGTGACCAGTACGGCGACGCCGTCACCCCGGAAGCACAGGACCTCGCCCGCAAGACCTGGGTCGACCAGTGGAACCGCCGCGCGGTGGACCTCACGCCGTTCGCGGGCCGGGTCGTCGACCGCCTGGAGGCCCGGCTCGGCTCCGACACGTCCCCTGCGGAGGACGACGGGGAACGCCCGGCACTCCGCGGCTGGCTGGACGACGTCCGACTGGAGGCCGCACGCCCGGCCCCGTCGACACCGCTCGACCACGTCCGCACGACCCGGGGCACCCAGGCGTCGTCGCGGTTCTCCCGCGGGAACAACGCGCCGCTCGTCGGGATCCCGCACGGTGGCGTGTTCGGCCTGCCGATGACCGATGCCTCGAGCAACCGGTGGCCGTACGCGTACCAGGAGCACGACCGCACCGACGCCGAGGGCCGGGTCCGTCCGGCGATCCAGGCCTTCGCGACGAGCCACATCCCGTCGCCGTGGATGGGGGACCGCGGCGTCTTCCAGGTGATGCCGTCGCCGCTCGACACCCCGGACGTCGACCGGGCGGCACGCGCGCTCGGGTTCGACCACGACGACGAGCTCGACGGCCCGCACCGGTACCGGGTCGCCCTCGACCAGGGTGTCGCCGCCGCGGTGACCGCCGGGGAGTTCGCCCTCGGGTTCCGGTTCACCGGGGTCCGGAGCATCGTGCTCGACCACCACGGTTGGGTGTCCGACGTCTCCGTGACGATCACCGACGGGACCGCCGTGGTCGAGGCCGTCCTCGACGACCGTCCGGGCACGCCCCCGCACCACGTGCACGTCCGCGTGCCGCACGTGACCGCCGACCACACGACGATCGGCGAGCGTGAACTCCGCGGCTGGCTGTCGGTCTCCGGCGACGTCGACGTGCTGCTCGGCATCTCCACGGTGTCGATCGAGGACGCGCGTGCGAACCTCGACGCCGCCGGGTCCTTCGACGCGATGCTGGCCCGTGCCGAGGGACTCTGGACCGAGAAGCTCGCGACGCTGTCCTTCGACGGAGCGACGACGGACCAGCTGACGAGCCTGTACTCCGGCATGTACCGGCTGTTCCTCTACCCGAGCCGTGCCGGCGAGACCGCGCTGACCGGGTCGCCGCACCACCGCTCCCCGTACGGTGCCGTCCTGGCCGAACCGATCCGTGACGAACCGGGTCCGGAGATCGTCGACGGACCGTTCACGACCACGAACGGGTTCTGGGACACCTACCGGACGGCCTGGCCGATGCTCGCGCTCCTCACCCCGGAGACCGCGGGCGAACTCGCCCAGGGCGTCGTCGAGCACCACCACGACGGCGGGTGGACGCCGCGCTGGAGCGCACCCGGCGCCGAGGACTGCATGACGGGCACCACGAGCGACACCGTCTTCGCCGACCTCGCCGCGAAGGGCATCACCGGCTTCGACCTCGTCGAGGCGTACCGGAGCGCACTGCGGAACGCGACCGTCCCGCCGCGGGACGAGCGTGTCGGACGCAAGGGGAGCCTCCCGGGAGCCTTCCGCGGCCACGTCGACACCGCGACCGCCGAGGGGATGTCCTGGACCCTGGACGCCGCGATCAACGACTGGGGTCTCGCCGTGATGGCGGGCCTGCTCGCCTCACGCGCCGAGACGCCCGCGGACCTGTCCCGGTACGAGGCCGAGGCCGAGTGGTTCGCCCGTCGGTCACTGCAGTACCGGAACGTCTTCGACTCCGAGCGCGGGTTCTTCATCGGCCGCGACCCCGACGGCTCGTGGCGGGTCGGCACCGAGTTCGACCCGCGGAACTGGGGTGACGACTACACCGAGACGAACGCCTGGGGCACCGCGTTCACGGCACCGCACGACGGTGCCGGCGTCGTCGACCTGCACGGCGGACCCGACCGGTTCGACGCGGCGATCGACGCGTTCTTCGCCACACCGGAGACCGGCGCCACCGAGTGGTCCGGCTCGTACGGCTTCCCGATCCACGAGATGACCGAGGCCCGCGACGTCCGGATGGGCATGCTCGGCCTGTCGAACCAGCCGGCGCACCACATCCCCTTCTTCCCGATGTTCACCGGACGGCACGACGACGCGCACCGGGTCGTCCGCGAGTGCCTCGACCGCCTGTTCGTCGGCTCCGACCTCGGGCAGGGGTACCCGGGCGACGAGGACAACGGTGAGATGAGCGCCTGGTACGTCTTCGCGTCGATCGGGCTGTACCCGCTGGCGCCGTCGACGGGGTCCTACGTGCTCGTGCCGCCGTCGGTCCGGAAGACGGTGCTGCAGCAGCCGGGAGGCGCGGAGACCGTCATCGAGGTCGCCGACCGTTCCGCAGGCGCGTACGTCGCGTCGGTGACGGTCGACGGCTCGCCCTGGACGTCGGTCAGCATCCCGCACCACGTGGTGGTGTCGGCGTCGCACATCGTCTTCACGCTGTCCGCCGAGCCGCAGGGGTGGGCGTCGGACACCCGTCCGGTGTCGGCCTCGGAGGTGCACGGGTACCTGGACACCCCGGTGGACGTGCTGCCCGTCGGGGTCGCGTCGACCGGTCCGTCGGCGCTGACGGACGACGTCGGCCGGACCGTGACGGCGCTCGCCGCGGGGGAGTCCGTCGCGTTCGGCGTCGACTGCCTCGCAGCCTCGCTCTACACGGTGACCGTCGCGACGCCGGGCACGTACTCGTGGCAGGTGTCCCTCGGCGACGTGGTGACCGCGGTCGACGGTGCGGCGTTCGACTGGGCCGGCCAGACCCGGGTGTTCCGGATCACCGGCGGCGGCTCGGCGTTCACGTTCGCCGCCGGCACCGACCTGCCGCTCACCCAGCTCGAACTGATCGCGGCGGACGGACAGCGTTGACCCGGTGTTCACCCGGCGGGAGCATGCTCGGGCCATGTCGATGAGCGCACCGTTCGATCCGGAACAGCAGGGCCGGGCCGTCCCCGTGGACGGGTCCGACGAGACCGAGCTCGAGGTCGAGGAGGACCGCGGCGCCGACGTCGGCGAGGACTCCGCCGACCCGAGCGCCTCGCCCGTCAGCCACCGCGACGAGGACGAGGCCGGCGGCGGCCCGGTGTTCCGGCGCCCGCAGGCCGGCGACCGACTGCGCCCGGACGCGCTGGAGGCCGACCTCGACGGCTGATCGGTCGTTCTTCGGCGATTCAGAGGCGTCGCTCATGGTCGACCGGCATGCTCGTCGGCATGTCGATTGCGAACTCGTTCGATCCGTCCGGCGGCCGTGCGATCCCCGAGGACCAGGTCAACGAGAACGGGCTCGAGCTCGACGAGGACCCGGCCATGCTCGGGATCTCGTTCGACGTGGTGGGTGGTGCCTCTGCCGATCCCGCCGCGGTGTCCCCGGTCGACGTGAGCGTCCCGACCCCACGTGCTCCGGCGTCCGCGGACTGACTTCCGAGTCCCGTCGCGAACGACTGACATTCTGGGGTATCGCGCGCTACTGCCCTGTTGTAGCAGCAGAGGGCGCGTTGCAGTAGCGGCGCGAAGTGAGCTCGGCAGCCTTCCGGACGGTCGGTGAGCCGAGCTTTGCGCTTTCTACGGTCTGGCTGCTGCAGCACGAGGGCTCGTATCGTGCGCCGGAGCGTCGTCTGCTCACCTGGGGCAACGATGACGGCGACCATGAGGTAGCCCTTCGTCTTCGACTCGTCGACGAAGAGCGACGTCATCGACTCGGGTCGGTGGACCGGCCACCGAGAGAACTGGTGGGCTCCGGCATGGGACGAGTCTGTCACTGATGTTTCAGTGGGTCGGGCCGCCTCGCCGCTGCCGTGGATCGGCGACAGGGCGAGGCCGCGGGGACGACTCCACCCTGCCGCACCGACTCAGGGGACGGTGTGACCCGCCGCGGTGAAGATGCGGTACCACTCCTCGCGTGACAGCTCCACGTCCGAGCCGGCCGCCGAGTCGCGGACGCGCTGCGGGTTCGTCGTGCCGAGGACGACCTGGAAGTGCGCGGGGTGCCGGGTGATCCACGCCACGGCGATGCCGGTCGGGGTGACACCGTGTGCGGCAGCGATCTCCTCGAGGAGGTCGTTGAGCTCCGCGTACTGCTCGCGGTCGCCGAGGAAGACGCCGTCGAAGAAGCCCTTCTGGAACGGCGACCAGGCCTGCAGCGTGATGTCGTTGATCCGCGAGTAGTTCAGGATGTCGTTGTCGCGGGAGATGGACTGCTCGAGGCCGCCCATGTTCGCCGAGACGCCCTGCGCGATGACGTTCGCGTGCGTGATGCTCAGCTGCACCTGGTTGAACGCGAGCGGCTGGCGGACGTACTTCTTGAGCAGGTCGACCTGCCCGGGGGTGTGGTTCGAGACGCCGAAGTGGTGCACCTTGCCGGCGGCGTGCAGCTCGTCGAACGCCCTCGCGACCTCTTCCGGCTCGACCAGGGCGTCGGGGCGGTGCAGCAGCAGGACGTCGACGTAGTCGGTCTGCAGGGCGGTGAGCGATTCTTCGACCGACTCGAGGATGTGCTCGTACGAGAAGTCGAAGTACGCGCCGTTCGGGGTCGGCCGGATGCCGACCTTGGTCTGCAGGACGATCTCGGCCCGTTCGGCCGGAGACAGCGTCACGGCGGAACCGAACCGCTCTTCGCAGCCGTGCCACTCGCCGTACACCGCCGCGTGGTCGAACATGTTCACGCCCGCGTCACGCGAGGCGCTGTAGAGCGCGCGGATGTCCTCGTCGCTCATGTCGTTGATCCGCATCAGTCCGACGACGACGTCGGATGCGGTGAGGTCCGTCTGTGGCAACTCCAGTGTCTTCACGCCCTCGATCCTGCCAGTGGCCGCCACCGACAGGCAGGCCCTGGCAGTACCTCAGGCACCGTGCCACATCGCCGCTCGGTGCACCGTGGCGTTCAGTGGACGGAGAACCCGCCGTCGACCGCGATCGACTGCCCGGTGACGTAGGCGGACCCCGGGCCGGCGAGGAACACCGCTGCTGCCGCGAAGTCCGAGGCGAGCCCGTTCCTCCCGACCAGCGTCCGCGCAGCGAGGCGCTCCACCGTCGCGGGGTCGGCGCTGAGCCGCGCGTTCAGTGGGGTCTGCACGAAACCGGGGACGAGGACGTTGGAGGTGACCCCCTGCGCGGACCAGGCCTCTGCTTGGGACCGGGCCAGTGCCTCCAGGCCGGCCTTGGAGACCCCGTACGCGCCGCTGGCGGCGAACGGGCGGTGGGCCTGCTGCGAACTGATGCCGATGATCCGGCCGTACCCGCGCGCTGCCATGCCGGGCGCGAGCCGCTGGCCGAGCACGAACGGGGCGTCGAGGTTCACGGCCATCGTGGCGTCCCAGGTGGCCTCGTCGAGGTCGGCCATCGGCGGCCGGAGGTTGATGCCGGCGGAGTTCACGAGGACGTCGACGTCACCAGCCACGTCTGCGAGCACGTGTGCTCCGGCGCGGGAGGACAGGTCTGCGAGGACGCCGTCGGCCGAGCCCCCCGCCTGCCGGATCGCCTCGACGGTGTCGTCGATGGTCGCCCGCGTCCGCGCCGCGACCAGGACGTGCGCTCCCGCATCGGCGAGTGCTCCGGCGATGGCGCGACCGATGCCGGAGCTGCCGCCCGTGACCAGGGCGGTGCGGCCGTCGAGGCCGAAGAGCTGCTGCAGGCTCATCGCAGGACGGTCCCGGTCAGGAGTGCGTGCTCGACGTCCGGCCGGCCGTTGGCGCGGGCGAGCGCTGCAGCATCTGCCCAGGGGTACTCGACGGCGCGGAAGTCGACCTCCCAACGTCCGGTCGCGTCGTCGACCACGGCGTACCGCGCGTGCGGCGTACCCGACTCGACCTGGTGTGGACACGGCTGGTCGTCGTCGTACGCGGGGTAGCCGACGCTGCCCGGGTTGACGACGAACGGGCCGTCCTCGAGTCGAACGGCGCGCTGCAGGTGGGTGTGTCCGGCGAGCAGCAGGTCGTACCCGAGGCTGCCGGCGAGGCGGGCACGGACCTCGTCAGGAGTGGCGGGGCGGATGCCGTCGGGCTCCACCGTCTCGAGCAGGTACTGCAGGTCGTCGGTCGGTGTGCCGTGGAACGCCAGGACCCCGGGGGCGACCTCATCGGTGAGCGGGAGGGCGGTGAGCCAGGCACGGTGCGCCTCGGCGAGCTGATCGTGCGCCAGACGGTCCGAGGCACCCATCGCGGACGGCTCGGTCTCGAGGACCTGCCGCTCGTGGTTCCCCCGGACCGAACGCATCGGCGTGACGAGGAGCAGGTCAGCGGTCGCCCCGGGCGCGACACCGCCCGAGAGATGGTCGCCGAGGTTCACGACGAGGTCGACGCCGTCCTCGGCGACGCCTCGGAGGACGTGCTCCAGTGCGAAGACGTTGCCGTGGACGTCCGAGATCACCGCGATGCGCATCCGACGACGGTAGCGCCCGTAGCCTTGTGGACGTGCGCGACGACCTGCTGCCGATGCTCGCCTGCCCCGTGTGCGCCGAGCCGCTCGGTCGCGTCGACGGCGGGCAGGTGGGCTGCGCGAACGGTCACCGGTTCGACGAAGCGAAGCAGGGGCACCTGACGCTCCTGCCCGCGAAGCGTCGGGCGCTCACCGCGGACACCCCGGAGATGGTCGACGCTCGGCTGCGGTTCCTGGGGCGCGGGCACTACGCGCCGGTCGAGCGGGCGCTCGCCGCCGCCGTCGCGGACGCCACCGCGCCCGGCATCGTGCTCGACGTCGGGTCCGGCCCGGGGACCTACCTGGCGCATGCGCTGGACGCAGCGCACGGGAGGCTCGGGGTGGCGCTGGACCTGTCGGCCGTCGCGATCCGGCGTGCGGCACGCACCCACGAACGTGCGGGGGCCGTCGTCGGGGACGTGACCGAGCGCCTCCCGGTCGTCGACGCCGCCGCCGCGGTCCTGCTCGACGTCTTCGCACCGCGCAACCAGACCGAGTACGCCCGCGTCCTGCACCCTGACGGCGTGCTGGTCGTGGTGACGCCGCGCACCGGCCACCTGGCGGAGCTGGCCGAGGCGACGATCTCCGTCGACCCGGAGAAGGAGCGGCGGCTGCACGACTCGCTGACACCGTCGTTCGCGTTGCGCTCGTCCGACGACCTGACGTGGACGATGGAGCTGTCCGCCGAGGACGTCCACGACGTGGTGCACATGGGGCCGAGCCACCACCACGTCGCACCGGACACCGCGTTCGAGCCGGCGACGGTGACGGCCGCGGTCACCGTGTCGACGTGGACGCCGACGCGCTGACCACGACCGTCAGCACCGGCTACTCGCTGGCCGGGGCGACGTCGAGCTGCCAGATGACGCCGAAGCGGTCGCGGAGCTGCCCGGCGAGCGGCGCCCAGGCCGAGGGTGCGAGCGGCTGCCGGACCTCCGCGCCCTCGGACAGCGCAGCCCAGTAGCGCTCGATCTCGGCCGCGTCGTCACCGTGCACGAACACGTAGAAGGCGTTCGATCCCTGGTCGTACGGCTGCCCGGGCCAGACGTCGAAGGCCATGATCCGGAGGCCGGCGTCGGTGGAGACCTGCCCGAAGACGATCCGGTCCGCCCAGGCCGGGTCGTCCAGCGCGCCCATCTGGCCGTAGGTGGCCGCGGTCACCGCGCCGCCGAAGACCGATGCGTAGAAGTCGAGCGCCGCGCGGGCGTCGCCGTCGAAGTTGAGGTGGGTTGTCGTTTCGATGCTCATGGAACGAGGATGGCGGGTGTTGCGGTCAGATCATGTCCGCTTCTCGATGGAGAATGGAGATTATGTCCGGTCCTTCGTCCCGCATGCTCGCGCTGCTGTCACTGCTGCAGGTGCACCGCGACTGGCCGGGCGACGAGCTCGCCGGACGGCTCGAGGTCAGCCCGCGCACGGTCCGCCGTGACGTCGACCGGCTCCGCGGGCTCGGCTACCGGGTCGAGTCGCTCCGGGGCCCGGCCGGCGGCTACCGACTCGAGGCGGGGTCGGAGCTCCCGCCGTTGCTCTTCGACGACGACCAGGCCGTCGCCATCGCCCTGGCGCTCGCCGTCGCCCCGGCTTCCGGCGCGGACATCGCCGAGTCCGCGGCCCGGGCGTTGGCGACGGTCCGGCACGTCATGCCCAGCCGACTGCGATCACGCATCGATGCGGTGCAGGCGGTCACGACGTCGGGTCGGACCCGCACCGACCCGGACGTCCTCGTGATGGTGAGCGAGGCGGTGCACCTGCACGAAGTGCTGCGCTTCACGTACACGGGCGACGACGAGCTGCGACCGTTCCGCCGCGTCGAGCCGCACGCCGTCGTCGCCCGGAACGGCCGCTGGTACCTGCTCGACTGGGACCTCGACCGTGAGGACTGGCGCACCCACCGCATCGACCGGATCACGCCGCGGATGCGCACCCGCGTCCCCTTCACGCCGCGACCGATCCCCGGTGGCGACGCGGCCGCGTTCGTGTCCGCGCGCTTCAAGGGCTCGGACCAGCGGGACGTCTGGCCGTGCGTGGGGTCAGTCACCGTGGCCGCAGCGGATGCCCGGACGATCGCGCCGTTCCTGCCCGAGGACGCCGTCGTCGAGTCCCTGTCCGGTGATCGGAGTCGCGTCACGCTCGGCTCGTGGTCCTGGCCGGGGCTCGCGGGAGCGTTCGCCGGGTTCGCGGTCGACTTCCTCGTCGAGGGCCCGGATGGACTCCGCGTCGCAGCCTCGGCGCTGGCGGGCCGGCTCCGGGTGGCGAGCGCGCGTTAGCGGGGCGCATGCGTCCGGCGGGGCGGCGTGAGGGAACCGTTAGGACCGGCCTGGAGGCACGGCGCAGGACCCAGCATCGGTTCAGGCACCACACGTGGTGCCGTCCGCACCGCCCGGTGCGGGTACCGCAGACCTTCTGGAGTCCCTCGTGTTCGACGTGTTCGTCGTCGCCGGTGTCCTCGCCGTGTTCGGCGTGGTGGCACTGATCGCCAAGGGGGTGGAACGGCTGTGATCGGGATCACCATCGCGGCCGCCGTCCTCGGCATCGCCGCAGTCGTGTACCTCGTCTGGGCGCTCGTGCGTCCGGAGCGCTTCTAGTGGGCGCCGTGGGCGCGTCGGGCGCCGCGGACGTCTGGGCGGGCATCGTCCAGGTCGCCACGCTCGTCCTGCTGCTCGTCGTCGCGTACCGCCCGCTCGGTGACTGGATGGCGCGGGTCTTCACGCCCGTCCGGCACAACCGGGTCGAGCGCGGCGTGTACCGGCTGATCGGGGTGGACCCCGACGCCGAGCAGTCCTGGCCCGTGTACCTGCGCGGCGTCCTGCTCTTCAGCGTCGTCGGGCTCCTGCTCGTCTACCTGCTGCAGCGCATCCAGGTCGTGCTGCCCGGCGACCTCGGGCTCCCCTCCGTCGGACCGTCGCTCGCGTTCAACACCGCGGCGTCGTTCGTCGCGAACACGAACTGGCAGTCGTACTCGCCCGAGGTCACCGTCGGCTACACCGTGCAGATGGCGGGCCTGGCGGTGCAGAACTTCCTGTCCGCAGCCGTCGGGCTCGCCGTCGCCGTGGCCCTGGTGCGCGGGTTCGCCCGTCGGAAGTCGGGCACGCTCGGCAACGTCTGGGTGGACGTCGTCCGCGGTGTCGGCCGTCTGCTGCTGCCCGGGGCGTTCGTGTTCGCGATCGTCCTGATCGCGGGTGGTGTGATCCAGTCGTGGGGGAGCGGCACCGACGTCACGACGCTCGTCGGCGGCACGCAGCACATCCCGGACGGGTTCGTCGCCTCGCAGGAGGCGATCAAGGAACTCGGCACGAACGGCGGCGGCTACTTCAACGCGAACTCGGCACACCCGTTCGAGAACCCGCAGGCGTGGACGAACCTCGTCGAGGTCTTCCTGATGCTCGTCATCCCGTTCTCGCTCCCGCGCACCTTCGGGCGCATGGTCGGCGACGACCGTCAGGGGTACGCGATCCTCGCCGTGATGGGCGCGATCTTCCTCGTGTCCCTGTCGGTGATGTCGATCGCCGAGCTCGGTGGCGGTGGGCTCGCGACGCACGCTGCCGGAGCCGCGATGGAGGGCAAGGAGACCCGGTTCGGCATCCTCGGCACGACGCTGTTCGGCACGACGTCGACCGCCACCTCGACCGGTGCGGTGAACGGCATGTTCGACAGCTTCACCCCGATCGGCGGGATGATGGCGATGCTCAACATGATGCTCGGTGAGGTCACCCCGGGCGGCGTCGGCTCCGGCCTGTACGGCATGCTCGTGCTCGCTGTGATCACGGTGTTCATCGGCGGGCTGCTGGTCGGCCGCACACCGGAGTACCTCGGCAAGAAGATCCGCGCGAAGGAGATGACCTTCGCGGCGCTGTACATCCTGGTGACGCCGACCCTCGTGCTCCTCGCCACCGGGCTCTCGCTCGTGATCCCCGGCGTCCGTGAACAGGTGCTCGGCACGTCGATCTTCAACCCCGGCAACCACGGGCTGTCCGAGCTGCTCTACGCCTACACCTCGGGTGCGAACAACAACGGCTCGGCGTTCGGCGGGCTCACCGCGAACACGACCTGGATGAACTCCTCGCTCGGCGTCGTGATGCTGCTCGGCCGGTTCGTGCCCATGGTGTTCGTCCTGGCGCTCGCCGGGTCCCTCGCCGCGCAGGACCGGGTGCCGGAGACCGCCGGCACGCTGCCCACCCACCGCCCGCTCTTCATCGGGCTGCTCGGCGGCGTGGCCGTCATCGTCACCGCACTCACCTACTTCCCGGTGCTCGCACTGGGACCGCTCGCAGAAGGACTGTCATGACCGCCCCCGTGACCACCGAGCCGGAGCCGCGCACCGCCGTGGAGCCGACCACCCGCTCGACCGCGTTCGGGCCCCGCCAACTGGTGGCGGGCCTCCCGGGCGCCCTGCGGAAACTCGATCCGCGACTCATGTGGCGGAACCCCGTCATGTTCATCGTCGAGGTCGGCGCGGCGCTGACGACGGCGGCCGCCATCGTCGAGCCGTCCGCGTTCACCATCGCCATCGCCGTGTGGCTCTGGCTGACCGTTGTCTTCGCCAACCTGGCGGAGTCGGTCGCCGAGGGCCGGGGCAAGGCGCAGGCCGACACCCTGCGGAAGACCCGCTCGACCACGAGCGCCCGTCGGGTACTCGGCTACGACCAGGCCGACGCTGCGGCGGTCGGCAACGCGACCGAGGAGATCGCGTCCGTCGACCTGGCCAAGGGGGACGTCGTCGTGGTGGTCGCCGGCGAGGTGATCCCCGGTGACGGTGACGTCATCGACGGCATCGCCTCGGTCGACGAGTCGGCCGTCACCGGCGAGTCCGCACCCGTCATCCGCGAGTCCGGCGGCGACCGCAGTGCCGTCACCGGCGGTACCCGGGTGCTGTCGGACCGGATCATCGTGCGCATCACCTCGACCCCGGGCGAGACCTTCATCGACCGGATGATCCGGCTCGTCGAGGGCGCCGCCCGCCAGAAGACGCCGAACGAGATCGCGCTGAACATCCTGCTCGCCTCGTTGTCGATCGTCTTCGTGATCGTCTGCCTGACGATGCAGCCCATCGCGGGACTCGTCGGCGCGACGGTCAGCGTCCCCGTCCTGATCGCCCTGCTCGTCTGCCTCATCCCGACCACCATCGGGGCGCTGCTCTCCGCGATCGGCATCGCCGGCATGGACCGGCTCGTGCAGCACAACGTGCTCGCGATGTCCGGCCGCGCGGTCGAGGCCGCTGGCGACATCACCACCCTGCTGCTCGACAAGACTGGAACGATCACGTACGGCAACCGTCGGGCGTCGCGGGTGGTGCCGGTACCGGGGGTGCCGGAAGCCTCGCTCATGGAAGCGGCTGCGCTGTCGAGTGCTGCCGACAGCACCCCGGAAGGACGCTCGATCGTGTCGCTCGCTGCTGAGGCAGGGGTGACGCCGGCACTGCCGGACGGCGCCGTCGAGGTGCCGTTCACGGCGCAGACGCGCATGTCCGGCCTGGACCTGCCGGACGGGTCGCAGATCCGGAAGGGGGCCGCTTCAGCAGTGCTCGCCTGGGCAGACACCCCCGACACCGGTTTGGTGGCCGCGATCGACGCGACCGTCGCGGAGATCTCCGACCAGGGTGGCACCCCGCTCGTCGTCGGTCGCCGATCGTCCACCGGCGCGGTCGCGCTGCTCGGCGTCGTGCACCTGAAGGACGTCGTCAAGGACGGCATGGCGGCCCGGTTCGCCGAGCTCCGGTCGATGGGCATCCGCACGGTGATGATCACCGGCGACAACCCCCGCACCGCGGCCGCGATCGCGCACGAGGCCGGCGTGGACGACTTCCTCGCCGAGGCCACGCCGGAGGACAAGCTCGCCTACATCAAGCGCGAACAGGAGGGCGGCAACCTCGTCGCGATGACCGGTGACGGCACGAACGACGCCCCGGCCCTGGCGCAGGCGGACGTCGGCGTCGCGATGAACACCGGCACGACGGCGGCGAAGGAGGCGGGCAACATGGTCGACCTCGACTCCGACCCGACCAAGCTCATCGACGTCGTCCGCATCGGCAAGCAGCTGCTCATCACCCGCGGAGCCCTGACCACGTTCTCCATCGCCAACGACGTCGCGAAGTACTTCGCGATCATCCCGGCGATGTTCCAGGCGGCCTTCCCCGGGCTCGCGGCGCTCAACGTCATGGGCCTGCACAGCCCGTCGTCCGCGATCCTGTCGGCCGTCGTCTTCAACGCGCTCGTCATCGTGGCGCTCATCCCGCTGTCCCTGCGTGGCGTGCAGTACCGCGCTGCTGCAGCGTCGTCGATCCTCGGCCGCAACCTGCTCGTCTACGGGTTGGGCGGCGTGATCGTCCCCTTCATCGGCATCAAACTGATCGACCTCGTGGTCGGTCTCATCCCGGGGTTCTAGTGATGGCATCTGCACGTTCCACCTTCCGTTCCGCCGGTGTGGCCATCCGCCTCACCCTCGTCGCCACCGTCGTGCTCGGCGTCGGCTACCCGCTCGCCGTCTGGGGCGTCGGCCAGGCGGCGTTCCACGACCAGGCCAACGGCTCGATGGTCACGGACTCGTCCGGCAAGCTCGTCGGGTCGTCGCTCATCGGGCAGTCCTTCTCCGGCAAGCAGGCTGATCGCTGGTTCCAGTCGCGGCCGTCTGCCGCCGGGGACGGCTACGACGCGGGGGCGTCCTCCGGCTCGAACCTCGGGCCGAACAACCCGGACCTGCTCAAGGCTGTGGAGGAGCGTCGTGCGGCGCTGGCGAAGGCCGACGGGGTCCCCGCTGCGCAGGTGCCTGCCGACGCCGTCACCGCATCGGGCTCGGGTCTCGACCCGGACATCAGCCCCGCCTACGCGTCCCAGCAGGTGGCGCGGGTGGCGGCGGCACGCGGCCTGCCTGCGGACACCGTGCGGCAGTTGGTCGCATCGCACACCGAGTCGCGGCAGCTCGGATTCCTCGGCGAGCCCGTGGTGAACGTGCTGGCCCTGAACCTGGCGCTCGCGAAGGCGTCCTCGTGATCGATCGCGCCCCGCGGTGGTCATCGCGCCCCGACTCACCGGGGCGCGATGACCACACGGGGGCGCGATCCCGCACTGCGACGGGCCTCGCGCCCGCCGCGGAACCCGACGCGAGAGGATGAGCACGTGAAGCGCGGCAAGCTACGGGTCCTGCTCGGTGCCGCACCGGGCGTCGGCAAGACGTTCACCATGCTCGAGGAGGGCCGCCGGCTGCTCGACGAGGGCCGGGACGTCGTGGTCGCCGTCGTCGAGACGCACGAACGAGCTGCCACCGCCGCCCTCGTCGCCGGCCTCGAGGTCATCCCGCGCCGCACCGTGGACCACCGCGGTGTGGAGCTCGACGACCTGGACCTCGACGCCGTGCTCCGGCGGGCACCCGAGGTCGCGCTGGTCGACGAACTCGCGCACACGAACGCTCCCGGCAGTGCGAACGAGAAGCGCTGGCAGGACGTCGAGGCGCTGCGGGCCGCTGGCATCGACGTCATCTCGACCGTCAACGTGCAGCACATGCAGTCCCTCGGTGACGTGGTCCGCGAGATCACCGGCACCGTGCAGCGCGAGACCGTCCCCGACGCCGTGGTGCGCGCGGCCGACCAGATCGAGGTCGTCGACCTGGCACCGGCTGCCCTGCGCGAACGGCTCTCCGACGGGCTCGTGTACCCGGCTGCCCGGATCGATGCGGCTCTGTCGAACTACTTCCGGCTCGGGAACCTGACGGCCCTGCGCGAGATCGCGCTGCTCTGGCTGGCCGACGAGGTCGACGACGCACTCCGGGCGTACCGCGCCGAGCACGGCATCGAGCACCGGTGGGAGACCCGGGAGCGCGTGCTGGTCGCCCTGACCGGCGGCCCCGAGGGCGAGACCCTGCTGCGGCGGGGTGCCCGGATCGCGGCCAGGAGCGCCGGGGGAGAACTCGCAGCCGTGCACGTGACGACGAACGACGGCCTGCGCGAGCGGCACCCGGGCGCACTCGGCGCGCAACGCACCGTGCTCGAACAGCTCGGTGGCACCTACCACCAGGTGGTCGGCGACGACGTACCGTCGACCCTCGTCCGGTTCGCGCGGTCGATCGACGCGACGCAGATCGTCATCGGCGTGAGTCGCCGAAGCCGGATCGCCGCCGCGCTGACCGGTCCGGGGATCGGCAACACGGTCATCCGGGAGTCCGGGGACATCGACGTGCACGTCGTCACCCACGATCGGGCCGGCGGCGGCTTCACCCTGCCGAAGCTCGGCGGCAGCCTGTCCCGCGGGCGGATCGCCGCCGCGTTCGCACTCTCGCTCGTGCTCGGCCCCCTGCTCACCTGGCTGCTGTCGATCGGCAGCGACCCCGATGCCATCACCGTGGACGTGCTGGCGTACCAGTTGCTCGTGCTCGTCGTGGCGCTCGTCGGCGGGATGTGGCCCGCGGTGTTCACGGCGGTGCTGTCCGGACTGAGTCTCGACTTCTTCTTCGTCCAACCCCTGCACATGGTCACGGTGCAGCAGCCGTGGCACCTGTTCGCCCTGGTCATGTACGTGATCAGCGCCGTGCTCGTGAGCTTCGTCGTGGACCGGTCAGCCCGACGCTCGCGTGCCGCTCGCCGTGCGGCCGCTGAGTCGGGGTTGCTGATGGGGATCGCCGGCAGTGTCCTCCGCGGCGACGACGCCCTGCAGGCGCTGCTCGACCGCACCCGCGAGGCCTTCGGGTTCGCCGGCGTCCGGATCCGGCAGGGGAACGACGAGCCGGCCACCTCGGGGACGTTCGGCGAGACGCCGGACGCAGCCACGCGCCTCCCGTCCGGTGCCGTGCTCGAGTTCGCGGGTGCGCCGGACGACCCGACCCAGCGCCGACTGCTGCGCGTCGTCGAGCAGCAGCTCGACGCGGCGGTCGAGCACCGTGACCTGACGCGCACCGCCGTCGACGCGGAGCGGATCGCGGCAGCGGACCGCGTCCGCAGCGCGATCCTCGCCGCGGTCGGCCACGACGTCCGTCGGCCGATCGCGGCCGCCTCGGCCGCCGTGCAGACCCTCCGTGCGGTGGACATCGACCTGTCCGGAGCCGACCGGGAGGCGCTGCTCGCGACCGCCGACGAGAGCCTCGGTCAGCTCGCGGTGCTGTTGGCAGACCTGCTGGACGTCAGTCGGGTGCAGGCCGGAGTGCTCGCGGTCACCCCCGTGCCCACGGCCCTCGAGACGGTGGTCGCCCCCGCGCTCGACGAACTCGAGCTCGGACCGGAGACCGTCGACCTCGACCTCCCGCCGGACCTGCCACCGGTGCTCGCCGATCCCGGGCTGCTGCAGCGCGTGGTCGTGAACGTCCTCGCGAACGCCGCACGGTACGCACCGACCGGCACCCGGGTCCGCGTCGCGGCGAGCGCCTTCGGTGGCGGGGTCGAACTGCGCATCGCCGACCACGGCCCCGGCATCCCGTCCGACCGCGTCGACGAGGTCTTCCAACCGTTCCAGCGACTCGGTGACACCGACAACGACACCGGGCTCGGCCTCGGGCTCGCGCTCGCCCGGGGCTTCACCGAGGGCATGGGCGGCACGATCGAGGTCGACGACACCCCGGGTGGTGGGCTCACCGTCGTGGTGCGGCTGCCGATCGCCGGGCACGTGGGAGTGGAGGCCCGGTGAAGGTCCTGATCGCCGACGACGACGCACAGCTCGTCCGCGCACTGTCCGTCACGCTCGCCGCCCGCGGGTACGAGGTCGTGACGGCGACGGACGGCCGAGCCGCGATCGACGCCGTCATCACCGAGCGCCCGGACATCGTGATGCTCGACCTCGGGATGCCGCGCCTGGACGGGATCGGGGTGCTCGAGGGCATCCGCGGCTGGTCGCAGGTGCCGGTGCTCGTGCTCTCCGGACGGACCGACTCCTCCGACAAGGTCGACGCACTCGACGCCGGCGCGGACGACTACGTGACCAAGCCGTTCCAGATGGACGAGCTGCTGGCGCGGTTGCGGGCCCTCGGACGACGTCGTGCTCCGGCCGGCGTCGACAGCGCGCCGACGATCCGGATCGGCGACCTCGTCGTGGACCTCGTCGCGAAGCAGGTCACCGCACCGGAGGGCCCCGCGATCCGCTTGACGCCCACCGAGTGGCGACTGCTCGAGGTGCTCGTCACGAACCCCGATCGGCTGATGACCCGGGAGATGCTCCTGACCGAGGTGTGGGGGCCGTCGCACGGCAACGACTCCGGGTACCTGCGGCTCTACGTGGCGCAGCTGCGGCGGAAGCTCGAGCCGGACCCCGCGCACCCGCGCTACCTGGTCACCGAGTCCGGCATGGGCTACCGGTTCAGCCCGGCCGGGGTCACGCCCGGGAACTGAAGGCGGCGAGCTCGGCACGGGTGCGGGCGCCGTGCTTCCGGAGCAGGTTCGCCACGTGGTACTTCACGGTGTTGACGCTGATGCCCAGGCCCTCGGCGATCTCCCGGTTGCCGACGCCCGTCGCGAGCAGCCGCAGCACGTCGCGCTCCCGCGGGGTGAGGTCGTCGTCCGCGACCGAGTCCACCTCGGTCGGCGACGGGTCGAGGGGCAGCGAGATGTCGAGCACCGAGCCCCAGTCCGGTGTGCTCGACACCTGGACGCGGCCGTCGAGGGTGACGACCCGTTCCGCGATCGGCCGCATGGCGTCGTCGTGCACGTCGAGGGTTCCGGACCCGTCGTCGCGGAGCTGCATGAGCAGGTTCCGGCCGTCGCAGTCCCACTGGATGCGGACCCGCTTGGCCGCACCGCCGTCGACCAGGGCGAGCACGGCGGTCCGGACGATGGCCCGGGCCGCGTGGGCGACGTCACCGGGCAGTGCTCGCCCGGTGGTGGGCGGCTCGACGAACTGCACGTCGAGGTCGCCGAACCGGACGAGCGGGCGCAGGTCGGCTCGGAGGCGCGAGAACGCGCCGGTGACCGGCTCGAGCAGGGTGCTGCGCTGCTGGTCGGTCTCGGTGCGCAGGTCGACGAGTGCGGCCGACGCGATCTCGACGGCCTCGGCCCGCGCGGCGGCGTCGGACACTCGCGGTGAGCGGAGCACGGCGAGCACGGACTCGAGGGTGAGGGCGTGCCGGTCCGCCTGCTCGGCCACCGTCCTGGCGTGCTCCGATGCCGCGAGACGACTGGCGGGCTCGCCACGGGCCTCCCGGTCGGGTGCGATGGCGTCCATGGGAGCCGAACCTACCTGTCCCACCCGTGCGGACGGGGCCACCCGATCGGGTGGGATGCCCGCCGACGCGGGTAGCGGCGCCGTCGCCCTGCGCGCACCAGGCTCGAGGGCATGGCAGCACCCACCGTCACCGAGTCGCTCGCACTCGTCGTCCGCGAGGTCGACGACGTCACCGCGCACCTCGACGAAGCGTCCGCCGCACGGGCCGCCGAGCTGATCGAGGGCGCCGAACGGGTGTTCGTGCACGGCGCCGGGCGCTCCGGACTCGCGTTGCGCATGACCGCGATGCGGCTTATGCACCTCGGGCGCGACGTCCACGTCGTCGGCGAGGTCACCACGCCCGCGATCCGCCCCGGGGACGTGCTCCTCGTCGCGAGCGGGTCCGGCACGACCACCGGCATCGTGCAGGCCGCGCGCACCGCGCACGAGGTCGGTGCATCCGTCGTCGCCCTGTCGACCACCGACGACTCCCCGCTGTCCGAGGTCGCCGACGTCACCCTCGTGGTTCCCGCGGCGACGAAGACCGACCGCTCCGGCACGGCCTCGGCGCAGTACGCCGGCAGCCTCTTCGAACAGGCCGTCGCACTGATCGGCGACGCCCTGTTCCACACGCTCTGGTCCCGCGGCGGGCAGTCCGCCGACGACCTCTGGCCCCGACACGCCAACCTCGAATGAAAGGCATCCACATGCAGCTCCAGTTCGCCATGGACACCCTGACCACCGAAGCCGCCCTCGAACTCGCCGCCGCGGCCGCGCCGCACGTCGACGTCCTCGAGCTCGGCACGCCCCTGATCAAGAGCGCCGGCCTGTCCGCCGTCACCGCGATCAAGGAAGCCCACCCGGACAAGATCGTCTTCGCCGACCTCAAGACGATGGACGCCGGTGAGCTCGAGGCCGACATCGCGTTCTCGGCGGGTGCCGACCTGGTCACCGTCCTCGGTGTCGCCGGTGACTCGACCATCGTCGGTGCCGTCAAGGCCGCGAAGAAGCACGGCAAGGGCATCGTCGTCGACCTGATCGGCGTCTCCGACAAGGCCGCTCGTGCCCGCGAGGTCGTCGCCCTCGGCGCTGAGTTCGTCGAGGTGCACGCCGGGCTCGACGAGCAGGCGGAAGAGGGCTTCACCTTCGGGGCGCTGCTCGACGCCGGCAAGGAGTCGGGTGTGCCGTTCTCGATCGCCGGTGGCGTGAACGCGTCGTCCGTCGCATCGGTGCAGGAGGCCGGTGCCCGCATCGCCGTCGCCGGCAGCGCGATCTACAGCGCGTCGGACGTCGGCGCAGCAGCCGCCGAGATCCGCGCCGCGATCACCGCGCCCGCCGCGGTCTGACGCGCGCCACTTCGTGAGCAGAAATGGTCGAGTGCGATCCCCGCACCCGACCATTTCTGCTCACCATCCGCGCCCGACGAGCCCGACCCGCCCCTGATGCGCCGTACGGTGGTCGCATGAACCGAGTACTGCGGTGGACCGCGGGGATCGTCGCCGTGTTGCTGGTGGTCGTGGTGGTGTTCCTCGTCTGGGCGCACATCGTCATGCAGGGCACCCGGAGCGCCGCGCTGCAGGTCTGGCGTGACGACCGTGTGTCGGTCCAGGACGCCGGTGACTCCGTGGTGATGACGCCGACGGGGCAGGCCGACGGCAAGGGCATCGTGTTCATCCCGGGCGCCAAGGTCGATCCCTACGCGTACATGGCGACCTTCCGACAGGTGGTCGCGAACGGCACGACGGTCGTCATCACGAAGCCGACCCTGAACCTCGCGTTCTTCGACACCCGGCCGCTCTCCACCTTCGAGGCGCACGCGCCGGACGTCACGACCTGGGCAGTCGGCGGCCACTCGCTGGGCGGGGTCCGCGCCTGCCAACTCGCGCAGGACGCGGACGGCCTGCTGCTGCTCGGCAGCTACTGCGCGAACGACATCAGCAGCTCGTACATCGACGTGCTGAGCGTCTCGGGCTCGCGTGACGGGCTCTCGACGCCCGACAAGGTCGACGCAGCCCGGCACCTGCTGCCGTCGACCGCGACGATGACCGAGGTCCAGGGCTCGAACCACGCCGACTTCGGCGCCTACGGGGACCAGCCGGGCGACCGGACGGCGACCATCAGCCGCGAGGCCGCCCGCGAGCAGATCTCCTCGGCGATCGAGGAGTGGGCGCGCGACCTGCCGCCGGCCCCTGGCCTGCGCTGACCGGGAGGCCCGTGGCGCGTCGCCTCAGCGGATGACGCCCGCCTCGTGGTCGCGTCCAGAGCGTCGCCCGGTGATCCGGGCGATGAAGTACAGCACCACGCCGACGGCGAGCAGGATCGCCGCGTAGAGCCAGACCTGCCCGCTCTGCTGGGTCAGGAGCAGCACGCACGACGCGACGCCGAGCACCGGCACGAAGGTCCAGACCCGGAAGTGCTCGTGGTCGACGCGGTCCCGCCGGAGCACCAGGACGGCGACGTTCGTGCTGATGAAGACGAACAGCAGCAGGAGCACGACGGTCTCGGCGAGCGTGCCGACGTCACCGATCAGGGTGAGCAGCATCGCGACGACGGTGGTCGCGATGATCGCGGTCCACGGGGTCTTCCGGTTCGGCAGGACCTTGCCGAGCAGTGCCGGCAGCAACCGCTGTTCGGCCATGCCGTAGGTCACGCGGCTCGCCATGATCATCGTGAGCAGGGCACCGTTCGCCACCGCGACCAGCGCGATGAGGCTGAAGACCCAGTCCGGGATCGGGACGCCGCTCGCCGAGACGACCGCGAGCAAGGGGCCGCTCGAGTCGGAGAGCTCGTCGGCGGGCAGGGCGATGGAGCTGGCGAGGCCGACGAGCACGTAGACGACCCCGGCGGTCGCGAGCGCCCCGAACAGGGCCTTCGGGTACACGCGGCGCGGCTCGCGGACCTCTTCCGCGACGTTCGCCGAGGTCTCGAAGCCGACGAACGAGTAGTACGCGACGATGGCGGCGCTCAGGGTGGCGAGCGCCGGGTTCGCCTCGGCCGGGAACTCGCCGATGCGGGAGACGTCGCCGCCTCCGCCGCCGAGCATCACGGCGACGACCACGATGACGATGACCAGCCCGGAGACCTCGATGATCGTCATCACGACGTTGCTCTTCAGCGAGTCCGAGATGCCGCGGGCGTTCAGGCAGGCGATCAGCGCGAGGAACACGATCGCGGTCGGGACGGGCGGCAGGTCGACGAACGTGCCGAGGTAGTCCCCGGCGAACGCCAGCGACAGCCCGGCGGCGCTCGTCACGCCGGCGGCGAGCATCGAGAAGCCCACGAGGAACGAGACGATCGGCACCCGGTAGGCGCGCTCCGCGAAGACCGCCGCGCCGCCGGCCTTCGGGTACTTCGTGACGAGCTCGGCGTACGACCCGGCGGTGAGGAGCGCGAGCAGGAGGGCGAGCAGGAGCGGTGCCCAGAGCGCGCCGCCGACGTCCTGGGACAGGGTCCCCATCAGGGCGTAGATGCCGGCGCCGAGGACGTCGCCGAGGATGAAGAGGTACAGCAGCGGGCCGGTGATCGCCTGCTTGAGCTTCGAGTCGGTGCCGCCGTGCGGTGGTGCGGCGGTGTCGTTCGTCATGGTGGTGCCTTCCGTCCCGGCCAGCGTGGCGATCCCTCCCTCGGCGGGTTCCCAGCGCGCGCCTGAACACCTGGCCTGGAGCGGTCCTAGACTCGGCGGGAGCAACGTCCACGACCCCGTCCCTGGAGGGCTGCAGATGACGACGCCGACCCGGCGCACCCCCGCGCGCCTCGCAGACCAGCGAGCGCTGCTGTTCGACCTCGACGGTGTCCTCACCCCCACCGCCGACGTCCACATGCGTGCGTGGAGCCGACTGTTCACCCCGTACCTCGCCGCGCACGGTGCGGCGCCGTACACGGAGCAGGACTACTTCGCGTACATCGACGGCAAGCCCCGCTACGACGGGGTGCGCTCGCTGCTGGACTCGCGCGGCATCGACCTGCCCCAGGGCACGCCCGACGACTCCCCGGACGCCGACACCGTGTGCGGGCTCGGCAACCGGAAGAACGCCGAGTTCACCGCGGAGCTGGCCGAGCACGGCGTCGAGCCGTACCCGGGGTCGCTCCGGTTCCTCGTCGCCGCGATCGACGCCGGGCTGTCCGTCGCCGTCGTCTCGAGTTCGGCGAACGCGACCCAGGTCCTCCGCACGGCGGGCATCCTCGAGCGGTTCCCGGTCGTCGTCGACGGCCTCGTGGCTCGCGAGGACGGCCTGGCGGGCAAGCCGGCGCCCGACACGTACCTCGACGCCGCCAGCCGGTTCGGCCTCACCGCTGCGGAGTGCGTCGTGGTGGAGGACGCCACGAGCGGTGTCGAAGCCGGACGGAACGGGGCGTTCGGCCTCGTCATCGGCGTCGACCGCGGCGCGGGCGCGGACGCGCTCCGCGCGCACGGTGCCGACGTCGTGGTGACCGACCTCGACCAGCTGGTCGGCGACCTCCCCGAACCGGCCACGAGCACGACGTAGTCCGACGGGCCGGAGGCGAGTCGCGCCTCCAGGCCAGATCCGTCACGACCATCTCCTCCCTTCCCACGGAGCACCATGAACCCCATCACCTCGGACCCCCTCGACCGCGTCCGCTACCCGATTGACGAGTGGGCACTCGTCGAGACCGAGTACGCCCCCGACCAGCAGGGCGTCGCTGAGACGAACTTCGCCGTCGGCAACGGGTACCTCGGCCTGCGCGGCAACCTCGACGAGGGTCGCGGCGGCGTGCAGTACGGCACCTACATCAACGGGTTCCACGAGACCTGGCCGATCCGTCACGCAGAGGACGCCTTCGGGTTCGCGAAGACCGGGCAGACGATCATCAACGCGCCCGACGCGAAGGTCATCCGGCTCTACGTGGACGACGAGCCGCTCGTCCTGGCCGAGGCCGACATCCTCCGCCACACCCGTCGGCTCGACTTCCGGGGCGGCTACCTGTTCCGCGAGACCGAGTGGTCGACGCCGTCGGGCAAGCGCGTGCTCATCCGTTCGCGGCGTCTGGTGTCGTTCACCGACCGTCACCTCGCGGTCATCGACTACGAGGTCACCGTGCTCGACGCGGACGCCTCGATCCTGCTGTCCAGCCAGATCCTGAACCGTCAGGACGTGCAGGACGAGTACCACGCCGGCATGCGTGCGGCGGCGAACGCGTTCGACCCGCGCAAGGCCGAGGCGTTCACCGCGCGGGTGCTCGAGCCGAAGCTGAAGCGCAGCACCGGCGGTCGTTCGCTGCTCGGCTACCAGGCGGTGAGCTCGGGCATGACGATCTGCGTCGGTGTCGAGCACCACCTCGAGACCGAGAACACCTGGGACGAGTCGTCGTCGATCGAGGACGACCTGGCGAAGCACGTCTACCGGGTGCAGGCGAAGGCGGGACAGCCGATCCGCCTCGTGAAGCACGTCGTCTACCACACGTCCCGCGGCGTGCCGGCGCGGGAGCTCGCGGACCGCTGCGACCGCACCCTCGACCGGGCGCACGCCGAGACCCTCGACGAGACGTTCGAGAAGCAGCGCGTGTGGATGGACGACTACTGGGCACGCAGCGACGTCGAGATCGCCGGGCAGCCGGCGATCCAGCAGGCGGTGCGCTGGAACCTGTTCATGCTCGCGCAGGCGACGGCCCGCACCGACGGGCACGGCATCGCGGCGAAGGGCGTCACCGGCTCCGGCTACGGCGGCCACTACTTCTGGGACATGGAGATCTACGTCCTGCCGTTCCTGTCGTACACGGCGCCGATCGTCGCGCGGAACGCCCTGCGCTTCCGCTACAACATGCTCGACGCGGCGCGGGCCCGTGCCCGTGAGCTGAACCAGCGTGGGGCGCTGTTCCCGTGGCGGACGATCAACGGCGAGGAGAGCAGCGCGTACTACGCCGCCGGCACCGCGCAGTACCACATCGACGCCGACATCGCCCATGCGCTCATGCAGTACGTGCGGGCGTCCGGCGACACCGAGTTCCTGAAGCGCGGGGCGATCGACGTGCTCGTCGAGACCGCTCGCCTGTGGGAGGACCTCGGCTTCTGGCGCTCCAACGGCGACAAGAAGTTCCACATCGACGGCGTCACCGGGCCGGACGAGTACACGACGGTCGTCGACGACAACCTCTACACGAACGTGATGGCGCGGGCGAACCTGTGGTTCGCCGTCAACGCCTGCCGTGAGCTCGCCGCCGACGACCCGGAAGAGTACGACCGCATGGTGCGGCGCACCGGCTTGCAGCCCGACGAGCTCGTCGAGTGGGAGCACGCCGCCGAGTCGATGGAGATCCCCTTCGACCCGCACCGTGGCATCCACCCGCAGGACGCCCAGTTCCTGGACAAGGAACTCTGGGACCTCGAGAACACGCCCGAGTCGAAGCGTCCGCTGCTCCTGCACTACCACCCGCTGGTGATCTACCGCTTCCAGGTGCTCAAGCAGGCCGACGTGGTGCTCGCCCTCTTCCTGCAGGGGCACGAGTTCACCGCCGCCGAGAAGCGCCGGGACTTCGACTACTACGACGCGCTGACCACCGGCGACTCCACGCTGTCGGCGGTCGTGCAGTCGATCATGGCGGCCGAGGTCGGGTACCACGAGCTCGCCGAGCAGTACTTCAACACGGCGCTCTACGTCGACCTCGCCGACCTGCACAACAACACCACCGACGGCGTGCACATCGCCTCGACGGGTGGCATCTGGGGTGCGCTCGTCAACGGCTTCGGCGGCATGCGCGACCACGGCGGGCGGATGACCTTCAACCCGCGCCTGCCGAAGGAGTGGGACCGCCTGACGTACCGCCTGACGGTGCGGCAGTCGCGGGTCCGGGTCGACCTCGAGCCGGACACCATGACCTTCACCGTCGAGACCGGTTCGGGCTTCACCGCGTGGGTGCACAACCAGCAGTGGGACATCGAGGCGGGCGAGCCGACCGTGGTGCCGCTGCCGCACCAGGGGCCGCGGATGTCGGGGCACGCCCCGACGACGAGCGACATCCAGGGCACGCTGCGGGCCGACGGGTCGGTCATCACGGCGTCGATCCCGACGATCTCGCTGCAGCGCGAACTCGAGGTGGACGAGACGACGGCGTAGGGGGCGCGGCGCACGTCGCGCCGTGCGCACGGGCTCCGGCCTGGAGGCACGGGTCGGGTCCGCCCCGCCGCGCACCTCCGAACGCACCCAGCCCGGTACGGGCAGCGTGGTGCGCCGTGCCCCTCGGGCCGATGGCGTCTCCCCGGGCACGGACAGTGCAACGAGAGGAGACACCATGGGCAAGCGCTTCGAGGGCAAGGTCGCGATCGTCACGGGAGCCGGGTCCGGCATCGGTGAGGCGACGGCGCGGGCGTTCGTCGCCGAGGGCGCGTCGGTCGTGCTGACCGACAGCGTCGAGGACAAGGTGCGGGCGGTCGGCGACTCGCTGCCGACCGACCGTGTGATCGCCCTGACCGCCGACGTGGCGAGCTCCGCGGACTGGAGCACCGTCGTCAGCGCCGCCATCGACCGGTGGGACCGGCTCGACGTGCTCGTGAACAACGCCGGCACCTTCAGCTCCGGTGACGTCACCGAGATCTCGGACGACGAGTGGCGACGGGTGATCGAGACCGACCTGTCCGGGGTGTTCTACGGCACCCGGGCAGCGCTCCCGTTCCTCCGCGAGACGAAGGGGTCGATCGTGAACACCTCGTCGGTCTCGGGCGAGGCCGCGGACTGGCGGATGAGCCCCTACAACGCGGCGAAGGGCGGCGTCACGAACTTCACGAAGGCGGCGGCGCTGGACAACGGCCACGCCGGGGTCCGGGTCAACGCGGTCGCGCCGGGGCTCATCTGGACGGACCTGACCGAGGAGCAGGCCGAGGACGAGGCGCTCAAGCAGGAGTTCGCGGAACGGATCGCGCTCGGTCGCGGAGGTCGGGCGGACGAGGTCGCTGCTGCGGTGCTGTTCTTGGCGAGCGACGAAGCGTCGTTCATCACCGGGGCCGTCCTGCCGGTCGACGGCGGCACGATGGCGAGCAACGGGCAGCCGCCGCAGTCCTGACGTGGTGCCGGCCGCGGGGGTCAACCCGCGACGAGCTCGACCTTGAAGCGCTCAGTGTCCTGCAGGAAGGCGGCGTGGTGGTCCGGGCCGCCAGCGTACGGGTGACGGTCCTCGTAGAGGCGTGCCCAGCCGTGGTCGGGCGCAGTGTCCCAGAGCCGTTCGACCGCCGTGGCATCGCCGGCGTGGAACGCCAGGTGGCTCAACCCGGGGCGTCGGCGGTCGTGCGCGCCGTCCTGCGGTGCCGACTCGAGCACCACGTACAGGTCGCCGAGCGCCCAGCTCCGGCCCTGCTCCCACTGCTGGAACGGCTCGTAGCCGAGCTGCTCGAGCAGCCATCCCCAAGCGGCGCTCGCCGTCGCGAGGTCAGCGGTGCGGAGCTCGACGTGGTGGAGGCCGCCACGGGTCACAGGAGCTTCCGGAGGGTGTTCGTGTTGCGGGTGGTCGTCGTGCGCTTGAAGCGTGCGGCTCCGGCCCGCTTGGCGAACACCGTGTCCGTGCTCGAGCCCTTCGGGCAGGACCAGTAGACGACGCCGTCGCCGCGGGCGACCCGTTCGACGGCGTCGTCGAGGTCGAGGTCGGTCAGCAGGTCGTCGAGTGCCGTGTCGTCGGAGCCGAACACCACGTAGTCGTGGCGGTCGTCGGAGCGATCGAACGGGAACGCGTCGACGAGGGCGGCGAGGCCGTCGTGCGGGACGAGGACGATCCACGCGTCGTACCCGAAGCGATCGCGGAGCGCCTGCTCGATCGCCGCCTTGAGCGAGGGCGTGTCGTCGGTGCTGAACACGACGTTCCCCGAGGCGAGGACGGTCCGGACGTCCTGGAAGCCGAGCCCACGGAAGAGCGCTGCGAGGTCGGCGCTCTTGATCGTGATCCCGTTGACGTTCACTCCGCGCAGCAGCGCGACCCACCTGGCCATGTCCGGACCGTACCGCGCGGCGGCGGTCACGTCCACGTGCGGGCGACGCCCCAGCCGGCGCCCTCGGGCACGATGTCGACCACCAGTGACTCGCCGTCCTCGGCGGTGGCCTGGAAGCGCCAGCCGACCGTGCGCTCGGGAGCGTGCGTGATCGCCGTCGGCAACTCGGCCCGCGTCACGGTGAGCCGCGTGGGCATGTCGGTCACCCGCCAGCGGCGTCCGGCCCACACCAGCCGGGAGGGCGCGCCGTCGGTCCACCACACCGTGGCGGCCGTGTCGATGATCATCACGGGAGGCCTCCTCGTTCGAACGTGTGTTCGAATGCTAAGTCGGTAGCAGGGCCCCTGCAAGTCCACTTGCGTTCAGAACACGTTCTGAATACAGTTTCCGCATGACCCTCCTCGCGCCGCCTCGTACTCGGCGATCCGTCCAGTCCTCGGACCTGTCGCGTCACGCCAAGCAGGTGTTCGCGGCGGCTGAGGAAGAGCCGCTCGAGGTCACACGGCGCGACGGGAAGCCGTTGGTCCTGACGACGAAGGAGCGGTCGGATGACGACGATGCGGTTCTCGAGATCGCGGCGCAGCTGATCGCGGCGGTCACGGTCAACGAGCAGCTTCCACTCCACGACCGTCTTGCTGTCCCGTACCCCTGGATCAAGCTCCTGAGCCGTGACGACCAGAAGCGGTTCGCGCGCGAGATCGTGGACGTCGCGCGCGGCTCGTTCTCGCTCCGACAGCCGCGCAGGTTGCTCCTCGAGATGCAGGCGTGGCGCAACAGCGCCGAGGCGATCGCTGCGGGATGGGGAGCGCGCGACCCGGAAGTCCTCGAAGCGCCGGTCGCCGTCGAGCGGCCCTGACGAGATGGCTGGTCGCCGGGTCGGTGTGCCCCGCCCGGTGCGCTCGACCGAGTTCACCATCGTCTTCGGTACACGATCGGCCGAGCAAGGATGGCGCGACGTCCTCGCGACCCAGCGGAACGCCGTCGCAGCCGCGTGGGACCGGCTGACGGTCGACCCCGAAACCGAAGACCTGGCGTGCCACGCGCTTCGTGGGGAGCTCGGCGTCGTCCGCCACTCGGGTCGAGACTGGACCCGTCGGCAGTTCGAGCTGAAACGTGGCGCACGGATCTGGTACACGGTCGACGATGCCGACCGAGTCGTCTTCATCACGGATGTGCACACGCGGCACCCGAACCAGACGAAGTAGCTGCCGAGCATCTCCGGTGCCGTCGTGTAGACGGGACCCATGACGAACGACGACCAGGGCCCCGACGCACAGCACCAGGTACCGGAGGGCGTGTCGGACGCGACCGTCGAGGCGCTCGGCACCCTGTCCGCCGCGGTCGAGGTCATCGAGCACGCCCGTGGCCTGCTCTACGGCTTCCACCGGCTGACGGGCACCGCCGACCTCAACCTCGGCGAGGCCGTCGAGCAACTCCGGGACGCCGGCCACACCGAACTCGCCGACCGCATCGACACGGAGCTCGTCGGACGCAACGTCATCGCCGGCCGGTGGACGTTCCAGGTCGTCGAGGACTACGACGACGGGTACTACGCCCTCGCGAAGGAACTCGAGCGCACTGCTCGTGACGAACTCGTGCAGGGACGCCGCCACCTGTTCGAGGCGGGCATGAAGGAGGACCGGCGCACCGGCGGTCGACGCCACCACGAGGCGACGCCGGGCGACCTGCCGGGCTGACACCGAGCCTCCAGACCGGCCCGAACGCGAAAGCGACAGATCCCCGCGGATGATTCGCGGACAACTGTCGCTTTCGCGGACCGCCCTCGGGCGGCCCCGCAGGAACTGTCGCTCTTGCGAACCGAACGCCCCCCGCCCGGCCAGCGGACCGTCAGCCGACGCCGAGCATCGTCTCCAGCGGCCCCCGCGCGAAGTACAGCAGGAAGCCCGCGGCGACGACGTAGAGCAGCCACGAGACCTCACGGCCACGGCCGGACAGCAGCTTGATGAGCACCCAGCTGATGAAGCCGGCGCCGATGCCGTTCGCGATCGAGTACGTCAGCGGCATGACGACGATCGTCAGGAACGCCGGCAGCGCCGACCCGAAGTCCGTCCACGAGATGTCCGCGACCTGCGCCACCATGAGCGCACCGACGACGACGAGTCCGGCGGCGGCGACCTCGAGCGGGACGACCTGCGTGAGCGGGGTGAGGAACATCGACGCCAGGAACAGCAGGCCGGTGACGACGGAGGCCATACCGGTCCGGGCGCCCTCACCGATGCCGGCGGCGGAGTCGATGAACACCGTGTTCGACGACACCGAGGCGCCACCACCCGCGATCGCGCCGACGCCCTCGACGACGAGCGCCGACTTCAGGCGGGGGAACGTGCCGTCCGGCTTCGCGACCCCGGCGGCCTTCGCCAGACCGGTCATGGTGCCCATCGCGTCGAAGAAGTTCGTGAACACGAGGGTGAAGACGAGCATCGACGCGGCCAACGGCCCGATGCGGCTGAAGGCGCCGAACAGGTCGGCGTGCCCGACGAGCGACAGGTCGGGGAACGCGAAGAGCGCACTCGGCAGGCCAGGGGCGTTGAGGTTCCAGCCGGTCTTCGAGTCGACCGAGGTCGGCACCTGGAAGATCGCCTGCAGGATGATCGCGATGATCGTGGTCGCGACGATCCCGATGAGCAGCGCGCCCTTGACCTTGCGGGCCATGAGCGTGCCGATGATGACGAGGCCGATCAGGAAGACGATGGTCGGCAGGGCGCCGACGGAGCCGTCCTCGCCGAGCTGCAGGGGCGGCGACGCGAGCCCGGAGGAGCGCACGAAGCCCGAGTCGACGAGTCCGATGAACGCGATGAACAGACCGATGCCGACGGTGATCGCGGCCTTGAGCTGCGCCGGGACGGCGGTGAAGATCATCGTCCGGATCCCGGTCAACGCGAGGATCACGATGATCACACCGTTGATGACGACGAGGCCCATCGCCTCGGCCCACGTCACCTGCTGGACGACGCTGACGGCCAGGAACGAGTTGATCCCGAGGCCCGCGGCGATGCCGAACGGCAGGTTCGCGATCAGGCCCATCGCGATGGTCATCAGGCCGGCGACGAGGCCGGTGGCGGCTGCGACCTGCGCGTTCTCGAGCCAGCCGCCGTTGACGTCCTTCGCGGCCTGGTCGGCGCTGAAGCCGCCGAGGATCAGCGGGTTGAGGATGACGATGTACGCCATGGTCACGAACGAGACGAGGCCGCCTCGGACCTCGCGCGGGATCGTGGACCCGCGTTGCGTGATGGAGAAGAATCGATCGAGGCCGGTCGCGAAGCGGTTCCGGGGTGTGGTGTCGGTCTGCGGGGCGCTCACCGATCAAGGTTAAAGGATGCTGGGTTTCCGGCGTGTCACAGGATCCTCACAGGGCGCGCAGGGCCGGGACGCGCGGCTCGCCTCTCGGGGTACGTCACGCCGTGCGGGTGCTCGCGTTGTCCGGCCACGGCTGGTGTTGGATGGTCCGGTGACGTCACGCATGGACCGTGCCCGCGTCGAGGCCGCGGTGCGCGAACTCCTGCTCGGCATCGGCGAGGATCCCGACCGCCCCGAACTCGAACGGACACCCTCCCGGGTCGCCGACGCCTACGCCGAGTTCTTCGCGGGGATCGGCACCGACGCCGTCGCGATCGCCCGTGACGGCACGGTGCACGCCGAGGACGGTGAACGCGGCCGGCTGGTGATCGTCCGCGACGTCCGGTTCCGGTCGGTCTGCGAGCACCACCTGCTGCCCTTCACCGGGGTGGCGCACCTGGCCTACGCGCCCGGCGACCGGTTGATCGGACTCGGCACGCTGTCCCGGGTGCTCGACGCCGTGGCATCACGTCCGCAGCTGCAGGAGCGGCTCGGCGAGCAGGTCGCAGCGACGATCGCCGAGGGTCTCGGAGCCGCCGGGGTCCTCGTGGTCCTCGACGCGCAGCACCAGTGCGTGACGACCCGTGGTGAGCGGCAGACCGGGTCGACGACGGTGACGGTGGCGGCGACGGGGACGTTGTCCGAGCCGGCCGGACGGGCCGAGGCGATCGCGCTCATCGGCGCGGGGCGCGTGCCCGACCCCGAGGCGGACGCGTGACGACCGAGGGGGCCGCCACGGGCCTCCAGGCAGGATCGACCGCACCCGGCTGGGTCGTGCCGGACCTGCGGCACCCGGTCCGCACGATCGGCCGCCGCTCCTTCGACTTCGACCACCGCATCGCCGTCATGGCGATCGTGAACCGCACGCCGGACTCCTTCCACGACCGGGGCGCGACCTTCGAGCTCGACCGTGCCGTCGCCGCCGCGGTCCGTGCCGCCGAGCAGGGCGCCGACTGGGTCGACATCGGCGGCGTGAAGTTCGCACCCGGCCCGGAGCTCCCCGCCGCCGACGAGGTCGACCGCGTGGTCCCCGTCGTGCAGCAGCTCGCGCACGAGTCCGACGTCACGATCAGCGTCGACACCTTCCGGCCCGAGGTGGCCGCAGCGGCGATCGCGGCCGGGGCGAGCGTGGTCAACGACACCACCGGCCTGTCCGATCCCCGGATGGCGGCCGTCGTCGCCGACTCCGAGGCGACGATCGTCATCACGCACTCGCTCGCCGAGCCGCGCCGGGCACTCGCCGCGCCGCCGCACTACGACGACGTCACGGCGTCGGTGGTCGGGTTCCTGCGGGAGCGGGTCGACCGGGCGCTCGCCGCGGGGATCCCCGAGGAGCGGATCGTCGTCGACCCGGGGCACGACCTCAACAAGAACACCGTGCAGACCCTCGAACTCACGCGGCGGCTGCCCGAGGTGGTGGCGCTCGGCTACCCGGTGCTCGCGGCGGTGTCGAACAAGGACTTCGTGGGGGAGTCGCTCGGCCGTCTCCGTGGCGAGCGGTTGTCCGGGTCACTGGCCGTCGCGACCGTGAGTGCGATGCTCGGCGCGCGGATCGTCCGGATGCACGACGTCGCCGAGAGCGTCGACGCGATGCGGATGGTCGAGGCCACGCTCGGGTGGCGCGATCCGGTGGAAGCGAGGCACAACACGTGAACGTCCTGCCCCCGTCGATCGCGGAGCTCTCCGACGACGACCTGCTCGACCTGTACACCGCGGGCGCCGCGGTACCGTGGCTGCGGGTGAACTTCGTCGCGACGCTCGACGGCTCGGCCTCGGCGGCCGGCGTCTCCGGGTCGCTCGGCGGCCCGGACGACCTGCGGGTCTTCGACCTGCTCCGCCGTGTGGCCGACGTGGTGCTCGTCGCCGCGGGGACGGTCCGCGACGAGGGCTACGGGCCGATGGTCCTGCACGACGCCGACGTCACCTGGCGCCGCGCGCACGGGATGCCCGACCACCCGGTGTTCGCGATCGTGTCGCGGTCCGTGTCGCTCGACCCGGCGTCGCGGGTGTTCACCGAGGCGCCCGTGCGGCCCGTCGTGCTGACCTCTGCGGCGGCGGCCGCGTCGGATGCCGGGGTCGCGCTGGCGTCCGTGGCCGACGTCGTGCCGTGCAGCACCGGGGCCGACCCCGACTCGGTCGACGTGGCCGGCGTCCGTGGTGCCCTGGTCGGCCGCGGACTCGGCCGGATCCACTGCGAGGGCGGCCCGTCGTTCCTCGGGGCCCTGATCGCCGCGGACCTCGTCGACGAACTGACGCTGACGATCGACCCGACGCTCGAGGGCGGCGCCGGACCCCGGATCGCGCGGGGCTCGTCGCCGGAGCTGCGGCGGATGCGTCCCGCCCACGTGCTGCGCGGTGCTGGTGACGTGCTGCTGACACGGTACGTCCGGGCGTCGGGCTCGCGGCCCGGTCGCGGGGGCATCGGTTAGGGTCGGGCGCGTGATCGACATCGTGGCGTCCGGGGTCCTCTTCGACATGGACGGGACGCTCGTCGACTCGACGGCGGTGGTGGAGGCGACCTGGACCCGCTTCGGTCAGGACCGCGGCATCGACCCGGACGAGATCCTGGCCTTCTCGCACGGTCGCCAGGCGATCAGCACGATCCAGCGCTTCCTGCCCGACCTGGACACCGACGAGCAGCTGCGCATCGCCGCCGCGCTCGTCGCCGAGGAGAGCGCGAGCACCGAGGGCATCTTCGAGATCCCCGGCGCCGCGGCCTTCGTCGAACGGCTCCTCGACGCCGGCGTCCCGGTCGCGCTCGTGACGAGTGCGCCGCGCGACCTGGCCGTCGGCCGGATGGCGGCCGCGGGCCTGTCGATGCCGACGGCGTTCGTGCCCTCGGAGGACGTCGAGCACGGCAAGCCCCACCCCGACGGGTACCTGCGGGGCGCCGCCCTGCTCGGCGTCGACCCCCGTGAGTGCGTGGCGTTCGAGGACGCCCCCGCGGGCCTCGAGTCGGCGATCGCCTCGGGAGCGACCACCGTCGTCGTCGGGCCCCACGAGTCCGACGTCACCGCCGGGCTGTACCGGGTGACGGGGTACGACGGCATCACCGTGGAACGCGAAGGGTCCGCTTTCCGCATCCGCGGCTGAACGATCGGTCCGAGCTGCGGACACGTCCAGCGCTCGCCGACGACCGTGGGGGCCGCGGCCGGAACCACCGGGCCGCGGAAGGAGCGATCATGGAAACCCTCGACGGCAAGAAGGTCCTCGTCATCGCGACGAACTACGGCGTGGAGCAGGACGAGATCGTCGTCCCCACCGAGCAGCTCCGTGCGCGCGGGGCGACGGTGACCGTGGCGGCGCAGGACTCCGACGCCATCCAGACCCTGGTCGGCGACAAGGACCCCGGCAAGACGGTCGAACCAGACACCACCATCGCCGGTGTCAACGTCCAGGGCTTCGACGCCCTCGTGATCCCCGGCGGCACGATCAACGCGGACACCCTGCGGCAGGACGCCTCGGCCGTGTCGCTCGTGACGGCTTTCGTCGAGGCGGACAAGCCCGTCGCGGCGATCTGCCACGGCCCGTGGGCACTGGTCGAGGCCGGTGTGCTGCAGGGGAAGACGATCACCTCGTTCGCCTCGCTGCAGACGGACATCCGGAACGCGGGAGCCGAGTGGGTCGACCAGGAGGTCCAGGTCGACGGCGGCTTCATCACCTCGCGCACGCCGGACGACCTGCCGGCCTTCGTCGACGCGATCGAGAGCGCGCTGACCGCGTGAGCTAGGACCCCAGCGCGACGGGGCGGGTCGTCCGGAGCACCGCGGGTCCGAGGGCGAGCACGCCGTCGGACTCCGGGTCGCACCGCACCCCGCCCCGGCCGCGCATCGCCCGGAACGCGCCGGGCGCCACCTCGTGGTCCATCCAGGCGCACGGGTTCGCCGGCCGGTACCCGCGGAACAGCACGGCACCGCTGCCGGGGCTCTGCAGGGAGAACGGCTCGCCCCGGAGTGCTTCGACGTCGGCACCGCGCAGGAAGACGTTCCGCCGCGTCGCGACCGGGTCGACCTCGGCGCCGAGCTCCGCGCCGACCGCCTCGAGCGACTCCAGCCCGATGACCGTCACCGAGGCGTGCACGTGTGCCCGCGACGCGAAGTAGCGGTCGCCGACGATCCCGAGACCGGCGCGGAGTTCGATCCGGTCGCGCAGCTCGTCCGGGTCCTCCGACCGGACCGGCAGGGCACCGTCGGCCGGCCGGCCCTCGTAGCGGTGGCGGCGCGACACGAGCAGCAGCGCGACCTCGACGTCGGTCCGGAACGGCAGGTCGACGGAGTCGGCGAACTCGTCGGAGCCCACCCGGGCACGGGCACCGGCCACGTCGTCCACGGAGGTCACGCACCCGACGCTAGCCGCGCCTCCCGGCCGTGCACTGCCCCGTCCGATTCCCGCCAGTCGCTGTCGGTGCCGCGTGTCAGGCTGGACCCGTGTCCACCCCGGGAACCGACCAGCTGCACGCCGAGCGCCACCGCGCCGTCGCCTCGCGCGACGCGCGTTTCGACGGCCAGTTCGTCACCGCCGTGCACTCCACGGGGATCTACTGCCGACCGAGCTGCCCCGCGCGCACGCCGCGCGAGAGCGGCGTCACCTTCTACCGCACCAGTGCGGCCGCGCACCTCGCCGGCTTCCGCGCGTGCAAGCGCTGCCTGCCCGAGGCGACGCCCGGTAGCCCGGAGTGGGACCTCCGCGAGGACGTCGCCGGCCGCGCCATGCGCCTCGTCCTCGACGGCGTCGTCGAACGCGACGGCGTCCCCGGCCTCGCGGCACGGGTCGGGTACTCGGAACGGCAGCTGAACCGCATCATGACCGCCGAGCTCGGTGCCGGACCGAAGGCGCTGAGCCGGGCACACCGGGCGCAGACTGCACGGACGCTCCTGACGTCGTCGGACCTGCCGATCGCGGACGTCGCGTTCGCGGCGGGGTTCGCGAGCGTCCGGCAGTTCAACGACACCGTGCGCGAGGTCTTCGCCGTCACCCCGTCGGCGCTGCGTGCGCGGCGGACGGTGCAGCCGACGTCGGACGGAGCGCTGCACGTGCACCTGCCCGCGCGGCCGCCGTTCGACGTGCAGGGCCTGCTCGACTGGCACGCGCTGCACGCCCTGCCGGGTCTGGAGCAGGCGGAAACGGACGGCTCGGGGCGGGTCGCGTCCTACGGACGGCTGGTGGACCTGCCTGGAGGCCCTGGTTGGTTCAGCGCCTCGGCCCCCGCCGTCGGGGCGGCTCGGTCCACGGCCGCGGGGCGCGGCACCGGGATCGACCTGCGGGTGCGCGTCACCGACCTGTCCGACCTGCCGACGCTCGTGGCACGGGTGCGCGCGCTCTTCGACCTCGACGCCGACCCGGTCGCCGTCGACGCCGTCCTCGCAGCCGTCCCCGGACTGACCGCTGCCGTCGAACGGGTCCCGGGGCTCCGCCTGCCCGGCGCGGTCGACGCCCACGAGGTCGTGTTCCGCACCCTCATCGGCCAACAGGTCTCGGTCGCCGCTGCCCGGACGGCGCAGACGCGGCTCGTCACGGCCCTCGGTGCTGCCGTGCCCTCCGCGATCCTGCCGGACGGCCTGCTCTTCCCGTCCGCCGCCGTCGTCGCCGCACGCGGGCGCGAGGTGCTCCGCGGCCCGGCCGCCCGGGTGGACACGATCGTCCGGGTGGCCGAGGCCCTCGCCGACGGGTCGCTCGTGGTGGACGCCGCGCAGTCCCTCGCCGAGCTCCGCGGCGGGCTGTTGGCGGTGAAGGGGATCGGCCCCTGGACGGCGGACTACGTGGCACTCCGGGTGCGACACCACCCGGACGTCTTCCTCCACAGCGACCTCGCCGTGCGCAACGGTGCACAGGAACTCGGGCTGCCCGGTACGGCGCGCGAGCTCTCCCTATGGTCGGAGCAGGTGGCGCCGTGGCGGAGCTACCTGACGATGCACTGCTGGCGACCGATCATCGACCGCGCGATGGCGGCGACCACCGGTGCTCGTGCGCACCGTGCCCCCGACGACTCCCGGAAGGACGAACGATGACCGACGCAACCATCCAGACCCTGGACACCCCCGACGGGGCCTTCACCGTGCTCGAGGACAGCGAGGGGCGTGTCCTCGCCTCGGGCTGGACCGACTCTGCCGAGCGGATCCTCGGCCGGCTCGCCGACCGGCACCGACCGGACCGCGTCGCCGTGGGGACCGTGCGATCCGCCGATGCGGTCGACGCCTTCTACTCGGGCGAGATCGAGCACGCGATGCAGGTGCCCGTGCGGCAGTTCGGCACCGAGCTCTTCACCGAAGGGTGGCGGCAGCTGCGGCTGATCCCCGCCGGCGGCACCCTGACCTACACCGAGTTCGCCGGGGCGATGGGGCGTCCCGACGCCGTCCGTGCCGCCGCGAGCGTGTGTGCGCGGAACGCCCCGGCGCTGTTCGTGCCGTGTCACCGGGTGCTGCGGACGGACGGCACGCTCGGGGGCTTCGCGTGGGGGCTCGACGTGAAGCGGTCGCTGCTCGAACGGGAGTCGGTCGGGACGACGGCCCTGGTCTGACTCGTCCGTGGCGGGCACCGGGGGCGCTGATCGCCGCCGGACCGGCTGTCTCCCCCTGGTTGCGGGTGGTGACGTGGGAGCGCTCCGATGTCATGCTTCGATGACCGACCCGCACGGTCCACCCGAGGACCCGGCGCAGCGCCGTCGAACCACCCTCGGAAGGCCACCATGGACCAGCACGTCGACCGGACCGTCGTCTCCGCGGACGGCACGGTGATCGCCGTGTCCGACGCCGGGACCGGCCCGGCCCTCGTCGTGGTCGGTGGGGCCTTCGACCACCACGGCACCCCGTACCTCGAGCACCTCACCGCCGGGCTCCGCGACCGCTACCGCGTCGTCACGTACGACCGGCGCGGTCGCGGAGCGAGCGGTGACACCCTGCCGTGGGCGATCGAGCGCGAGGTCGAGGACCTCGCCGCGGTCGTCTCCGCCATCGACGAACCGGTGGCGGCCCTCGGCCTGTGCGTCGGTGCCGGCGTCGTGCTCCGTGGGCTCTCGGGTGGCGTGCCGATCGCGGCGGCGGTCCTCTACGAACCGCCGTACCGCGCCACCGTCGACCCGCACGCCGACGACGTGGTGTTCGCCGACCTGCTCGACGAGCACGTCGCCGCCGGTCGTCGGGCCCAGGCGGTCCGTGCGTTCCTGGCCCAGGTGCTCGGCGTCCCGATGGGCGTCATCACGGCGCTCCGGCTCAAGGGTGCGCTCTGGCGGTCCCTCGTCGTCGACGCCCACGTCCTGAGCCGTGACGTGCGGGTGCTGAACGGCCTCGCGATCCCGGAGCGGGTCGCCGCCGCGGTCGGCGTGCCCGTCGTCGTCGGCGCCGGCACCGACGGTCTCGAGTGGATGCGCGACGCAGCGCGCGCGGTGGTCGACGCCGTGCCGGGTTCGGAGTACGTCGAACTACCGGGGCAGGGGCACGTCCCCGACCCCGAGGCGCTCGGCACCGTGCTCGACCGCTTCCTCTCGCCTGCGATGATGGCGGAGTGAACGCACCGCGCCTCGGACTCCTGCTCGACGTCGACGGGCCCATCGCCAGCCCCGTCTCCCGCACGATCGCGATCCCGAGCATCATCGAGGACCTCGTCGCCCTCGCTGCCGAGGGCATCCCCGTCGTCTTCAACACCGGCCGGAGCGACGCCTTCATCCGGAGCGAGGTCGTGGGGCCGCTGCTCGCCGGCGGTCTCGCCGAGGGCGGCCGCGTGCACGCCGTCTGCGAGAAGGGCGCCGTGTGGTGCTCGATCGGACCGCAGTACGAGGGCGGCATGAGCGAGCTCACCGTCGCCGAGGACCTGGCGCTGCCCCGCGACTACGCCGACGAGATGCGCGAGCTGGTCCGCACCGAGTACGCCGACCTGGTGTTCTTCGACGAGACGAAGCGCGCGATGGTCTCGATCGAGCAGCGGGTGGAGGTGCCGAACGCCACGTACCTGGCCCGGCAGCCGGAGTTCGACGCGAAGGCGATGGCGGCCCTCGAGCGCCGCGGCCTCGGCGTGCGCCGCCTCGACGACGTCCGACCCGACGCCGACGGCGCCGTGCAGTGGCGGATCGACCCGACGATCATCTCGACCGACGTCGAGTCCGACCGGAGCGGCAAGGACATGGGCGCCGAGCGGTCGCTCGAGCTCCTCGCGCAGGACGGCGAGCTCCCGACGGCCTGGCGCACGATGGGTGACTCGCGCAGCGACTACGCGATGGCGGACTGGCTGCACGCGAACGGCCACCAGGTCGCGCACGTCGATGTCCGTCCCGCCGACGGCGTGCCGACGACGCCGTACCCGGTGCTCACCGCACCCGACGGCGTGATCCACGACGAGGCCGGAGCCCGGTTCCTCGGCGACTGGCGCCGATCCGCCTGAGCCGACCCGCGCCTCCTGGCCGGTCCTGGTTCCGCGCGCGACGCGAGCCGTGCATGCCCCCCGTTTGCGTGACGGGCTGGTACACCAGTACTCTCGCGTGGTCCGCCGCCAGCCGATGACGGGATCCACCCATGGCAACGAAGCTCCGCATCAAGTCGATCGAGGCCTCACTGGCCGACTCCGAGGAGCAGGGCCGGTCCCTGAAACGCTCGCTGCGGACGTTCGACATCGCCGCGATGGGGATCGCGGTCGCCGTCGGCGCAGGCATCTTCTCGGTCGGCGCGAACGCCGCCGCGAACTTCGCCGGGCCAGGCGTCATCGTCTCGTTCCTGCTCGCCGCCGTCACGTGCGGCCTGGCGATCATGTGCTACGCCGAGTTCGCGTCGACGATCCCGGTCGCCGGCTCCGCGTACACGTTCACCTACGCCACGATGGGCGAGCTCCTCGCCTGGATCGTCGGCTGGGACCTCATCCTCGAGACCCTCACCGCGAGCGCCGTCATCGCGAAGTACTGGGGCATCTACCTCAGCACCGCGTTCGGGGTGTTCGGCGTCGACCTGCCGGACACGATCCAGCTCGGCCCGGTGCCGTTCACGTGGGGACCGGTGCTCATCGTCGGCATCTTCACGGTGCTGCTCGCGTTCGGCACCCGCCTGTCGAGCCGTGTCTCGGCGGTCATCACGATCATCAAGGTCGCCATCGTGGTGTTCGTCATCGTCGTCGGTGCGTTCTTCGTCAAGGCCGCGAACTTCACGCCGTTCATCCCGCCGTCGCAGCCCGCGAAGGGTGCGGAGGGCAGCGTCTGGACCCAGTCCCTCGTGTCCTGGTTCACCGGCTCCGAGCCGGCGCAGTACGGCGTCTTCGGGTTGCTCGCCGCGGCGTCGCTGGTGTTCTTCGCGTTCATCGGCTTCGACGTCGTCGCGACCAGCGCGGAGGAGACCGAGAACCCGCAGAAGACCCTGCCGCGCGGCATCTTCATCGGCCTCGGCATCGTGACGCTGCTGTACGTCGGCGTCAGCGTCGTCATCACCGGCATGGTCTCGTACAAGCAGCTCGCGCAGGAAGACGCGCCCTCCCTCGCCTCGGCGTTCGACATCGTCGGCCTGCCGTGGGCTGCCGGCATCATCGCGATCGGATCCCTGATCGGTCTGACCACCGTCGTCATGGTGCTGCTGCTCGGGCTGTCGCGCATCGTGTTCGCGATGAGCCGCGACGGTCTGCTGCCCCGCTGGTTCTCGAAGACCAACCCGAAGACGCAGACGCCGGTGCGTGTGCAGGTCGTCGCCGGTGTCGTCGTCGCGCTGCTCGCCGGGTTCACCGCGGTGGACAAGCTCGAGGGCATGATCAACATCGGCACCCTGTCGGCGTTCGTGCTCGTGTCGATCGGCATCATCGTGCTGCGCAAGTCGCGGCCGGACGCGCCGCGGGCCTTCCGGGTGCCGTGGTCGCCGGTGATCCCGATCCTGTCAGCGGTGCTGTGCTTCTGGCTGATGCTGAACCTCGAGGTGGAGACGTGGCTGCGGTTCGTCGTCTGGCTCGTCATCGGCTTCGCGATCTACTTCGGCTACAGTCGCCGCAATAGTCGGGTGGGTCGCGGCCTGCAGTAGGCCCGTTCGCAGAACACCGGTGTTCGCGCGCTGAACACCCGCACACCGCGGTGCAGTGCGCGAACACCGGTGTCGTGCATTCGCCGAGCGTGCGCGGCGAGTGCGCCGCCTACGCGCCGACGACGAGCAGCACGCCGAAGGTCAGCATCACGACGGCGACCAGGCCGTCGAACACCCGCCAGGTGAGGGGCTTCGCGAACAGCGGCCGGAGCAGCCGACCGCCGAACCCGAGCGCACCGAACCAGAGGCAGCTCGCCGCGACGGCACCGATCGTCCAGAGCCAGCGGTCGTCGGCGCCCTGCTGGTTCGCGACGGACCCGAGGAACACCAGCGTGTCCAGGTACACGTGCGGGTTCGCCCACGTGAAGACGAGCATGGTCGCCACCGCCGTGCGCATGGTCACCGCCTGGCCGGGAGGCACGGTCCGCGTCCGCCCCGCCACCACCGTGGGCGCGTGGTCGGCTGCACTGCCCGTGGCCGGCTCCGGCACGCCGTGCGGCTGCGCGCCGTGCGGCTGCGCGCCGTGCGGCTGCGCGCCGTGCGGCTGCGCGTCGTGCGGCCGCACGCCGTGTGCCTGCGCGTCGTGCGTCCGGACGCCGTCGTCCGCCGCGTCGTCGGCCACCCGCATCGCCTCGCTCGACGGCCGCAGTGCCCGCCGTGCCGCGAGCACGCCGTAGGTCACCAGGAACGCCGCGCCGACGAACCGGATCACCACGAGCGCCACGGGGACCCGTTCGACCACGGCACCGACGCCGAGCACCCCGGCGACGATGAGCAGCGCGTCCGAGGCGGCGCACACCACGACCGCCGCCGTCACGACCCGCAGCCCCGACGTCACCGCGAGCCGCAGCAGGTACGTGTTCTGCACGCCGATGGCGACGATCAGGGCGAGTCCGGTGCCGAGGCCGGCGAGCAGGGGGAGGAGTGCGGTCACGGTCCGACGGTACGGCTCGCCCGTCGTGCAGTACAGCTCACGTTCCTGGTGCTGCGTAAGCTCAGCTGCATGCGACGGCTCCAGCGAGAACACCTCGAGACCCTGCTCGCCGCGATCGACTACGGCACGTTCGACGCGGCGGCCCGAGCGCTGGCGGTGACCCCCTCGGCGGTGTCGCAGCGGATCCGGTCGATGGAGCAGCAGGTCGGACGGGTCCTGCTCCGGCGCACCACCCCGGTACGCCCGACCCCGGACGGCGAGGTCGTCCTCCGGCACGCCCGCCAGGCGCAGCTCCTCGACGAGGAGACCGCGCGGGCCCTCGGGGGCGGGGACTCGGTCGTGCCGTCGATCCCCCTCGCGGTGAACGCCGACTCGCTCGGCACCTGGTTCCTCGACGCTCTCGCGCTCGTCCGCGCCGACACCGAGGTGGTGTTCGACCTGCACCGCGAGGACCAGGACCGGACCGCCGAACTCCTCCGCGCGGGCACGGTGATGGGCGCCGTGACGGCCGAGGCGGACCCGGTGCAGGGTTGCTCGTCTGTGCCGCTCGGGATCGACCGGTACCGGGCGGTGGCGTCGCCCGCGTTCGTGGACCGGTACCTGGCCGGCACCGACCTGGCGACGGCGTCGGAGCGCCGGATCACCGATCGGCTCGACCGGATCCCGCTCGTGGACTACGACCGCGCCGACGACCTGCAGCAGGGGTACCTCCGCCGGGTGCTCGGGCACGCGCCGTCCGGCCCGCGGCACTTCGTCCCGACGTCCGCCGACTTCGCACGGGCGGTGTCGCTCGGGTTCGGGTGGGGGATGCTGCCGGAGGCGCAGTGCCTCGACGCCCTGGAACGTGGGGACCTCGTCGAGCTCACGCCCGGGCGGCGTGCCGACGTCGCACTGTGGTGGCAGCGGTGGAACCTGGCGTCGCCGTTGCTCGAGCGGGTGACCGATGCGGTGCGGTCGACCGCGGCCGAGCGGCTGCACCCGGTGCGGCACCGGTGAGCACGTGCCGCGTCAGGCCGTCGCGCGGTACCGCAGCCCGTCGACGAGCAGTCCGACCATGAGCTGACTCTGCTCCGGCGTCGGGGCACCGTGGCAGAGGTCGGCCACGGCGCGGAGGAGCACGGGCGCATCGATGTCGGCGCGGATCGTCCCGGCGGCCGCCGCGGCGTCGAGCAGGCCACTGAGTGCGCCCCCGAGGCGCCCGATGAAGTACGCGGGCAGCGCCTCGAACGCCGGATCGCCGGACTGCAGTGCCGCCGCGAGCCCGCGCTTGGTCGCCACGAACTCGGTGAAACGCTGGATCCAGCGGGAGAGCGCTTCGTCCGGCGGGTGCGTGGCGGCGAAGTCGTCCGCGGCGGTCGCGCAGTCCTCGACCGCGTGCTGGAACACGGCGACGACGAGGTCGGACCGCTGCGGGAAGTGCCGGTACAGCGTGCCGACACCGACCCCGGCTCGATCGGCGATGACCTTCGCGGGCGCGTCGACCCCGTCGGTCGCGAACACCGCCGTGGCGGCGTCGGTCAGGGCGTCGGCATTGCGGCGGGCGTCGGCGCGCACGGGTCCTCCTGGTCGGGGTCTTGCGGAAACGGAAAGGCCTTCCGTATAGTTCCGGAAGGGCGTTCCACTTCGGTCCACGATACGGCACCGGAGCGCAGCACGCCATCGACAGCAGGAGGAACCGCACATGCAGTACCGCACCCTCGGCCGGACCGGCATCCAGGTCAGCCCCTTCGCGCTCGGCGCCATGATGCTCGGCACTGACGGCCGCATCGGCAACGGCGACGAGAAGGACTCCATCCGCATCGTCCACCGCGCACTCGACGCCGGGATCAACATCATCGACACCGCCGACCGCTACTCGCAGGGCGGCTCCGAGGCGCTCGTCGGGAAGGCCCTCAAGGGACGCCGCGACGACGTGGTCCTCGCCACGAAGTTCAACGGTCCGATGGGCGAGGACCCGAACCGCCGCGGGAACTCCCGGCGCTGGATCACCACGGCGGTCGAGGACTCCCTCCGCCGCCTGCAGACCGACCACATCGACCTGTACCAGGCGCACCGCCCGGACGACACCGTCGACCTCGAGGAGACCCTGTCCGCGCTCACCGACCTGGTGCGCAGCGGCAAGGTCCGTGCGATCGGGTCGTCGGACTTCCCGGCCCCGATGCAGGTCGAGGCACAGTGGACCTCCGAGCGCCGCGGCCTCGAGCGTTTCCGGACCGAGCAGCCCACGTACTCGATCCTCAACCGCGGCATCGAGCGTGAGGTCCTGCCGGTCGCGCAGCGGTACGGCATGGGCGCACTCGTCTGGAGTCCCCTCGCCGGTGGCATGCTCACCGGCCGCTTCCGCAGGGGCGAGCAGTCCGACCTCGCGCGGGTGCAGATGTTCCGGCACAACTCCGACGAGCGCCGCATCGACGCCGTCGAGCAGGTCGTCGCGCTCTCCGAGGAGACCGGTATCCCGATGACCCACCTCGCGATGGCGTTCGCGATCGCGCACCCCGGTGTCTCCAGCGCCCTGATCGGACCGCGGTCGATGGAGCAGCTCGAGGACCTGCTCGCCGGCGCGGACGTGGCGCTCTCCGACGAGGTGCTCGACCGCATCGACGCGATCGTCCCGCCGGGCACCGACGTCGGGCGACTCGACCAGCAGTACGAGCCGCCGGCAGTCCTGGACGCGACGCTCCGGCGGCGCGCCCCGGCAGACCGCGCAGCGCGGATCGTCTGAACCCGCTCCCACCGGGGTCGGCTTAGCGTGCCGGCCATGTCCACTCGTGTGAAGACCGCATCGGCGCTCGTCGGCGCCGCGACCATCGCCCTGCTCCTCACGGCGTGTGATCCCGGTGGGGCGCAGAACATCAACCCCGTCGGCAAGGTGCCCGGCTCCGAGGAGAAGTCACAGTCGGCACAGTGCGACGTGGCCTCGAGTGCCGTCGTCGACGTGATCGACAAGGCCGTCGGCAGCCACGACACCGCCGAGTTCGCGAACATCCAGAAGGGCGACGGTGGCTGGTACCTCGGTGCCACGATCGTCCCCGCCGACAGCAACGACCCCAACGAGGACGAGGTCACCGTCTGGGCGACGACGGAGGACCCGACCGCCGAGGACTTCGACGGCCAGGTCTACGCCGTGAACGAGACGGCGAAGGAGGCCGTCGCCGACGAGTCGACCACGACGTCGACCGCGCCGAGCTCGTTCAGCGCGGACTCCGACGCCGCGCAGCAGGTCGAGAGCTGCGTGGTCGAGGCCTCCGACCGATGAGTCAGGTCTGGCAGCGCGGGCACCAGTAGGTGTCCCGCAGGGTGAGCTCGGAGTCGCCGAGCTCACCGTGCCGGATCGGGGTGCCGCACCGCAGGCACGGCTTGCCGGCCCGGCCGTAGACCCAGAACCGCCGGCCCGGGCGGTCGACACCGGTCGTCACCCGGGCGCTGCGGTCACGGTTGGCCAGGATCAGCCGGCTCGCCAACGCGATCGTCCGCGCCGGGTCGCGCACCTCGGCCACGGGACGCGTCGGCAGCACGCCGCGCAGGAAGCAGAGCTCGTTGCGGTAGACGTTGCCCAGACCGGCGAGCACCCGTTGGTCCAGCAGTGCCAGCCCGATTGGGCGCGACGGGTCTCGCGTCAGGTTCTCCAGCGCGAGGTCGGCATCCCAGTCGGGGCCGAGCAGGTCCGGCCCGAGGTGTCCGACGATCTCGGACTCCTGGTCGCGGGGGACGACCTCGAGCACGCCGAGGGTGAAGCCGACGGTCGAGACGTCCGCGGCGTCGAGGACCGCCCGCGCCTGGTGCGCCGGCCGTCGCCAGCGGTCGCCGGGTGCGTAGACGTCCCACCGCCCCTCCATCTTGAGGTGCGAGTGCACGGTCAGGTCGCCGATCCGGTGCAGCAGGTGCTTGCCGCGGGGCACGACCTCGTCGACGGTGCGGCCGACCAGGTCGAGCGTCGCGTACGCGGGCACGCGGAAGTCGCTCCGGGTCAGCACCTTGCCGGCGAGGGCGGTGTGCAGACGGCGTGCGGCCCGGAAGACGGTGTCGCCCTCAGGCACGGGTCACCCCCGGCAGATGGTCGCGGATCTGCCGGGAGGCGCGGCTCGCCTCACACACGGAGGCGCAGTCCCTGCGGGGTCGCGGTGAACCCCGCCTCACGCAGCGCTCCGCCGAGCGGCGTCTGGAGCACGAACTCGCCGTCGACCCGCTCGACCGAGAGCTTCCCGAGCCCGGTCCGGACGGTCCCCGCGATCGAGGCTGCCGCCGCTGCGAGGTCGGCCGGGTCGTCCGTGAACGTGAGCACGGACTTGCCGCCACGCTCGACGTACACGGCGAGCTTGCCGTCGACCGTCGTCACGAGGGCCCCGGCCTTGCGGCCGGGTCGGTGCCCGCGGCCCGCAGTGCCCGACGTGCTCGTGGTGCCCGACGTGCCCGTGGTGTCCGGCACGCCCGCGGTGGCCGGCGACGTGTCGTCGGCGCTCGCGTCGCCGGTCGGCCACGGCAACGATGCGCCGTACGCGTTCGCGGGGTCCGTCGCGGCGAGCGTCAGTGCCTCGCGCTTCCGGTCGGGGTCGGCGCGCTCGTCGTCGTCGAGGTCGCGGGCGTACGTCCGGAGCCGGTCGACGGTCGGGCCGGTCGCGAACTGCGCTGCACCGAGCCCCTCGACGAAGTACCCGCGTCGTGCGCGGCCGGACTCCTCGAACCGGGAGAGCACCCGGTAGACCCCGGCGAACCCGCCCCGGACGCCCTCGACCTGCACGGCGCCGCGGGTGACGACGCCGTACCGCTCGAGCAGCTGTTCGGCGGTCGCGGCGGCCCGCACGGTGGCGTCCGACTCGGCCAGGGGCAACAGCGACCAGCGCCCGCCGACCGACGGCGGGCCGGACTGCGTCGGCATGGTCGGACGTCGACGGCCGCGGTAGGCACGGGCTCGCGGGGCGCTCGCGCTCTTCGCCTTGCCGCCGAGCATCGAGCGGAGCGGCGCGAACGTGTCGTTCGTGATCTGGCCGGCCCACACCAGGTCCCAGAGCGCTGTCGAGAGCGCCTGGTCGTCGGTGCTCCCCACGGCCTGCCCGAGCTGCCGGAAGAAGTAGGCGCCGCCGCCCGCGAGCGCGCCGAGCACGTCACGCTGCAGCTCGGTGGTCTCGTCGCCGGACGGCTCGGCGAGGGTGGTCGCCGCGGACTCCGCCAGGTGCAGGCGCACCCAACCGTCGTTGCCGGGCAGCGTCCCGCCGCCGGACCAGAGCACCTCGCCGGTGGCGGTCAGTTCGTCGAGCATGCTCGTCGCGTAGTCGGTGACGCGCGACGGCAGGACCAGGGTCTCCCACGCGCTCGCTGGCAGGGCGACGCCGGCGAGCTGGTCGATGACCTGCAGGACGCCGTCGACGCCGCGCAGCCCCCCGCGGGTACCCGGCGTGTGCACGTGCTGCCACGCCGGCAGGAACCGGGCGAGGGTGTCCGGTGTGACGGGCTCGACCTCGTGCCGGAGCGCCGCGAGGGACTTCGTCCGGATCCGGCGCAGGACCTCGGCGTCGCACCACTCCGCGCCCTGACGGTCCGGGCGGAACTCGCCCTCGACCACGCGGCGGTCGGCGACCAGCCGCCGGAGGGTGTCCTGCACGACGGCGATGCCGAGCCCGAGTCGTCCGGCGGCGTCCTGGGCGGAGAACGGCCCGTGGGAGCGGGCGTACCGGCCGACCAGGTCGCCGAGCGGGTCGGCGACGGGCTCGACGAACGCCGTCGGCACGCCGATCGGCAGCGGGACACCGAGGGCGTCGCGGAGGCGGGAGGCGTCCTCGATCACGGCCCACCGGGTCGCCCCGGCGTGCGAGAACGACAGGACACGGCGATCGCGTTCGAGCGCGGTGAGGATCCCCTCGGCCTCGCCGAGCGCAGCGGTGCGCGCGGCGGCGTCGGAGGTGGCGTCCGTGGCGGACGCCAGCCAGCTGCGGTCCACGACCTCGCCCACGTCGAGTGCACCGACCAGTCGGAGCACGTCCACGATCCCCTCGGCATCACGGGCACGGCGGTCCGGGGAGAGCCGCTGCAGGTCCTGTTCGACCCCGGTGATCACCCCCGGGTCGAGCAGCTCCCGCAGTTCCGCGCGACCGAGGAGTTCGCCGAGCAGGGTCGAGTCGAGCGAGAGCGCCGCTGCCCGACGTTCGGCGAGCGGGGTGTCGCCCTCGTACATGAACGCAGCGACGTAGCCGAACAAGATCGAGCGGGCGAACGGCGACGGCTGCTCGGTCTCGGTCTCGACCAGTCGGATGCGGCGACCGGCGATCTCGTCGGCGATGCCGAGCAGCGCCGGCACGTCGTACACGTCCTGCAGGACCTCGCGCACGGTCTCGAGCACGATCGGGAACGACGGGTACTTCTGCGCGACCTCGAGCAGCTGTGAGGCCCGCTGGCGCTGCTGCCAGAGCGGCGACCGCTGTCCGGGGTTCCGGCGGGGCAGCAGCAGCGCGCGGGCTGCGCACTCGCGGAACCGGGCGGCGAACAGTGCCGAGCCACCGACCTCGTCGGTCACCAGGGCCTCGAGGTCGTCGCGCTCGAACACGAACAGGTCGGCCCCCGGCGGCTCCGCGTCGGTCTCCGGGATGCGCACGACGATGCCGTCGTCCGCGGCCATCGCGTCGCCGTCGATGCCGTGCCGTTCCCGCAGCCGGGCCGCGACCGCCAGCGCCCATGGTGCGTGCACCTGCATGCCGTACGGCGAGTGCAGGATGAGCCGCCAGTCGCCGAGCTCGTCGCGGAAGCGCTCGACCACGAGCGTGGTGTCGTTCGGGACGTGGCCGGTCGCCGCCCGCTGGTCGCGGAGGAAGGCGAGCAGGTTCGTCACGGCACGCTCGTCCAGACCACCGGCGGCCACGCGGGCGCGGGCATCGTCGTCCGAAGCGCCCTCGACCTCGCGCACGAACGCACCGGTCGCACGACCGAGTTCTGCGGGGCGGCCGATGCCGTCGCCCTTCCAGAACGGGACGCGACCCGGTTGCCCGAACGCCGGGCTGACGATCACACGGTCGTGGGTGATCTCCTCGATGCGCCAGCTGGTCGCGCCGAGGGCGAAGACGTCGCCGACGCGGGACTCGTAGACCATCTCCTCGTCGAGCTCGCCGACGCGGGACGCCTTCTCACCGACCATGAAGACGCCGAACATGCCGCGGTCGGGGATCGTGCCACCGCTCGTCACCGCGAGCCGCTGCGCCCCGGGTCGACCGGTCAGGGTGCCGTGCACGCGGTCCCACACGAGCCGGGGCCGGAGCTCGGCGAACTCGTCGCTCGGGTACCGGCCGGTCACGAGGTCGAGCGTTGCCTCGAACGCGGAGCGCGGCAGCCCGCTGAACGGGGCGCTGCGGCGGACGAGCTCGAACCAGTGCTCGACGTCGACCGTGTCGATCGAGCCGGCGGCGACGGTGTGCTGGGCGAGCACGTCCAGCGGGTTCGCGGGCACCGAGATCGACTCGATCTGTCCGGACACCATGCGTTCGACGGTGACGGCGCTGTTGACCAGGTCCGCGCGGTGCTTCGGGAACAACACCCCTCGGGAGATCTCGCCCACCTGGTGCCCGGCGCGGCCGACACGCTGCAGGCCGCTCGCGACCGACGGCGGCGCCTCGACCTGGACCACCAGGTCGACCTCGCCCATGTCGATGCCGAGCTCGAGGGAGCTCGTCGCGACGACGCACCGCAGGCGCCCGGACTTGAGGTCGTCCTCGATGATCGCGCGCTGGTCCTTCGACACCGAACCGTGGTGGGCGCGGGCGAGCACCGGCACCGACGTGTCCGAGCCGCCGCCGCCGGTCTGCCCGGAGGCGCCGATCATCTGCGCCGGCGGCCGCTGCGGCGCGACGGCGTGGGCAGAGGTCCGGGCGGGCGACTGTGGCCGACCCCGAGCGACCGGCAGGCCGTCGTCGGCGGGCGAGGCACCCGCCGGCACCAGGACGCCGTCACCGGCCGCGGCGAGCACGCGTTCCTCGTGGATCTCGTTGAGCCGCGCGGTCAGTCGCTCGGCCAACCGCCGCGAGTTCGCGAACACGATCGTCGACCGGTGCTCCTCGATCAGGTCGACGACGCGCTCTTCGACGTGCGGCCAGATCGAGCCGTTCGACGGTGCGTCGGTCGCGTCCGCCCCGACCGGGGGAGCGCCGAGCTCGGCCATGTCGTCGACGGGAACGACGACCCGCAGGTCGAAGGTCTTCTGGGCGGGCGGCGCGATGATCGTCACCGGCGCGCGCCCACCGAGGAACCGCGCGACCTCTTCCGGTGGGCGCACCGTGGCGGACAGGCCGATCCGCTGCACGGGCTTCTCGAGCAGGTCGTCGAGCCGTTCGAGCGACACCGCGAGGTGTGCACCGCGCTTCGTCGACGCGACCGCGTGGACCTCGTCCACGATGACGGTGTCGACGTTCACCAGGGTCTCGCGGGCCTGGGACGTGAGCATCAGGTAGAGCGACTCGGGAGTCGTGATGAGGATGTCCGGCGGCTGTCGGAGCAACCGCTGCCGGTCGGACGACGGGGTGTCACCGCTCCGGACACCGACCGTGACGTCCGGTGGTTCGAGTCCGAGGCGCCGCGCGGTCTGGGTGATGCCGACGAGCGGACTGCGGAGGTTCCGCTCGACGTCGACGCCGAGCGCCTTGAGCGGCGAGACGTAGAGCACGCGGGTGCGCTGCTTGGCTGGCGGGTGGTCCGCCGCGCTGATCAGCCGGTCGATCGACCACAGGAACGAGGCGAGCGTCTTGCCCGAACCGGTCGGGGCGATGACGAGCGCGTGCTGGCCGGTCGAGATCGCGTCCCAGGCACCTGCCTGCGCCGGGGTCGGTGCGGCGAACGCGCCACGGAACCACTCCGTGGTCGCGGGGGAGAAGCGCTCGAAGACGTCCGTCATGGTCCGTCCCATCCTGCCCGCCACCACCGACAGCAGGCCGTGTGCGGATCACCCCTTGACAGAGCGATAGTTACCGATCTATCGTAAACACATCGCGATACGACGAAGACGAAACCAGTCAGACCGATCGCGAGCCGACTCAGCAACAAGGAAGGACGCATCATGCGCCCCATGCACAACGACAACGAGAACGACGTCCACGACCACCCGCGCGGCCCCCGCTTCGGCGGCGCGCGGCAGCACCACGGTGCAGGCTTCCCCGGCCGCGACCGCGGTGACCACGAGCACGGCCGCGGCGGCTTCGGCGGCCGCGGGTTCGGTGCAGGCTTCGGCCCGGGCTTCGGTCCCGGCTTCGGCGGACCCGGTTTCGGCCGCGAACGCCGTCGCCGCGGCGACGTCCGTCTCGCGATCCTCGGTCTGCTGGCCGAGGGCCCGCAGAACGGCTACGCCGTGATCAAGACCATCGCCGAGCGCACCGGCGGAGCCTGGAAGCCGAGCCCCGGCTCGGTCTACCCGACGCTCCAGCAGCTCGTCGACGAGGACCTCGTGGTCTCCACGGGGGACGGTCGCAAGACGCTCTTCGAGCTCACCGACGCCGGCAAGGCCGAGGCGGAGGCGAAGGCCGACGAGATCGCGGCGGCGCTCGACGCGGCGCCCGGGATCCCGGACGCGCAGCGCGAGTTCTTCGAGGCACTCCGGAAGACCATGGGCGTCCTGCACATGTACCGGACGACCGCGACCGAGGAGCAGGCCAAGGCCGCGACGGCCAAGGTCGACCAGCTCCGCAAGGACCTCCTGCAGATCCTCGCCGACTGACGGACGCACCCCGACACGGACGGGAGGCACGGTGCCAGCTGGCACCGTGCCTCCCGTCCGTCGTCGCCGGGGCCGACCCCCTCACATCGTGAGCAGGAATGGTCGGGTCCGCACCTCGGACCCGACCATTCCTGCTCACCGAGCGTGGTGCGAAGCGCGCCTACGACGCGTCGATGAACGCCGTGACGTCGGACAACTCCGCTGCGGACACCGCGTGCGGCAGCCCCTCGTACGTCCGGTCCGTCACGGCCGTGTGTCCAGCGGCCCACGCCTGCGTGCGCGCGGTGGCGTCTGCCGGGATCACCGGGTCGAGGTCGCCGTGCCCGAGGAACACCCGGGGCCTGACGTCGGCCACGGCCTCGTCCCGCGAGTCCGTCACCCCGGGCACCAGGAACCCGGACAGCGACACCGCGAACGCGAACGCGGCCGGCCGTGCCCGGAGGAGTTGCAGCGCCATCGACCCGCCCTGAGAGAACCCGAGCAGCCCGATCCGAGGGTGGTCGACGGCGACCGAGTCGATCCACGCGAGCACCTCGGCGACGGCGGCGTCGACCGGCTCGAGCGCGGGCGAGCCCGGCGTCCCGAGCGGGTACCAGCTGAACCCCTGCCCCCACGGCATCGGTGCCCGGAGTGACGCCATCGTCCACGCGGGCGGCAGTGCCGGTGCGAGTCCGAGCAGGTCGCGCTCGTTCGACCCCACCCCGTGCATCGTCACGAGGAGCGGTGTCCCCGTCCGCTCGGCGCCGTTCCTGGTCCACTGCACGAGGTCCGCATCGATCATGTGGACAACGCTAACCATCCCCGACTCCCGCGCCTTCCGCCGAACTCGCCGCCGTCCCTGGTAGACACGGTGCATGTCCTCGCTGCGCACCCCCGATCCCGACTCCGGCTGGCTGTCCGACGAGGAGCTCGCCAACGTCCGTCGCCGTCTCCCGATCTGCTACGTCGAAGCGGTCCCCGTCCGGACCGACGGCCTCGGCGTCGTGACCGAGGTGGGCGTGCTGCTGCGCGTGTCCCCCAGCGGTTCGATCGCCCGCACCCTCGTCTCCGGGCGGGTGATGTTCGGCGAGTCGATCCGCACCGCGCTCTTCCGGCACCTCGAGAAGGACCTCGGGCCGATGGCGTTCCCGCAGCTCCCCTCGAGCCCGACGCCGTTCACCGTCGCCGAGTACTTCCCGCTGCCCGGTGCCTCGGTCTTCACGGACGAACGCCAGCACGCGATCTCGCTCGCCTACGTCGTGCCGGTCACGGGCACGTGCGAGCCGCGGCAGGACGCACTCGAACTCACCTGGATGAGCCCGATGGAAGCCGCTTCCGACGCCGTCGCCGACGAGATGGAGGGCGGACGCGGTGCCCTGCTCCGCGCCGGACTCGCCTCGGTCGGTGCCCTGCACTAGCGGGCACGCCTGACGGAGCACCAACGACGAAGCCCCCGGATCCGATCGGATCCGGGGGCTTCGCAGCGCGGTTGCTGACCGGCTTACTTCTTGTCGTTGCTGAAGCTGTCGGCGACGCCGTGCGCGGCGTCCTTGACGTCGGTGACGCCCTGCTTGGCCGAGGCCTTGGCCTGGTCGGTCTGACCCTCGGTCTTCAGGCGGTCGTTGTCCGTCGCGTTGCCGACGGCCTCCTTGGCCTTGCCTGCTGCCTTGGCAGCGGCGTTCTTGATGTCATCGATCCCAGCCATAGGCTCTCCTTCCACCAGCGGACGTTTCCCCATCAGCCACTCGCGCGGCATCCGGTGCAACAGACCGTACGCCCGGCGGGGAACCCCACTTCCAGCCCCCGCCAAGGTTCGCGGGTCGGGCGGACCCTTGCGGGTCGGGTCAGTGGCGGTCGGCAGCGCCGGCCGGACGGGAGGCGCGGCGCGAGCCACCACGGCGGTTGCCGCCCGACTCGCTGCCGGCCCCACGGCCAGCGGCGTAGCCACCGTCGGAGGACCAGACCGCTGACGAGCCGCCGCGCACGACGTCGCCGCTACCCGAGCGACGGTTGCCGCCGCTGCGGCGACCACCCGTCGAACCGGCGGCCGCGGCGCCGGAGCGACCGGCACCCTCGGAACGCGCGCCACGAGCCGGACGGCCCTGACGGCCACCGGCCGAACCGGCGGACTCGGGAGCCGAACCGGAGCGTGCGGGCTGACCCGCGCCTCCCGAACGACCGCCGCGGCCACGGCGACGACCGCCGTCACCGGCGGACTCGGCCGAGCGCTGCTTGGGCTGGCGCTGCTGCTGCGCCGGCTGGTCCTCGGCCACGTGGCGGATCGGGGCGACCTCGCCGACGAGCGCGGTGACCGCCGGGGAGGTCGCGGTGACCTGCTGCGGGGTGACCTTGATGGCCGCGGCACGCATCATCTGCGCGACGTCGCGACGCTCGGCCGGCATGGTCACCGTGACGACGTCACCGGACGAACCGGCACGGGCGGTGCGGCCCGAGCGGTGCAGGTACGCCTTGTGCTCGGTGGGCGGGTCGACGTGCACGACGAGCTCGACGTTGTCGACGTGCACACCACGGGCGGCGACGTCGGTGGCGACGAGGACGAGGGCCTCGCCGGACGAGAACTTCGCGAGGTTCCGCTCACGGGCGCCCTGCGACAGGTTGCCCTGCAGGTCGACGGCCGGGATCCCCTGGCTGCTGAGCTGCTTGGCGAGACGCTTGGCGTGGTGCTTCGTGCGCATGAAGAGGATGCGGCGACCGTTGCCCGAGGCGAGGGTGCTCACGAGGTGCTTCTTCGCGTCGGCGTCGGCGACCTCGAACAGGTGGTGGGTCATCGCCTCGACGGGGCTGTTCTCGTCGTCGACGGAGTGCATCACCGGGTTGTGCAGGAACTTCTTGACGAGCTTGTCCACGCCGTTGTCGAGCGTGGCGGAGAACAGCAGACGCTGTCCCTGCTCGGGCGTCGCCTGCATGATCTTGGTCACACCGGGCAGGAAGCCCATGTCGGCCATGTGGTCGGCCTCGTCGAGGACGGTCACCTCGATGTCGCCGAGGTTGACGTGGCCCTGCTGCATGAGGTCGGCGAGGCGACCCGGGCAGGCGACGACGACGTCGACGCCGCCGCGGAGGGCGTCGACCTGACGGCCCTGCCCGACGCCACCGAAGATGGTCGTGGTGTTCAGGCCCATGGCCTTGGCCAGGGGGGCGAGCGTCGCGTCGATCTGCGTCGCGAGCTCACGGGTGGGGGCGAGCACCAGGGCGCGGGGGCGACCGGCACGGCGCTTGCGGCCGCTCGCGGCGAGGCGCGCGGCCAGCGGGATCGCGAAGGCGATGGTCTTGCCGGAGCCGGTGCGGCCACGGCCGAGGACGTCCTTGCCCTGCAGGGAGTCGGGGAGCGTGTCCTCCTGGATCGGGAACGCGGTCTCCTTGCCCTGGTCGGCGAGGACGGCGACCATCGGCGCGGGGACGCCGAGGTCGGAGAAACGGAGGTCATTGGTGGTCATGGTGACCTTTCGAGCCGGATGAGACCGGCTGTGGGCGCGCTCTGAGGCAGCGCGCGGGCGGGATGCGCGCCAACAGAGGTGGCTGGCGCAGTCGCCGCAGCAGAGAAGCCTGGGCACCTTCGGGAGGTGCTCGATCATCGACCAGAGGATCAGTGGAACGTGGTCGGGAGTTCGGGGCGTCCGTACGACGCACGAGACGATCGGCGTCTCGAGTACCACCAGCATAGCGGGTGCACGCCCCAGAACCCAGGACCGGTCCGTTCGCCGTGCGCGTGCGAGGATTCCCGGGTGCGCACGCGAACCGTCCTGATCACCACCGCGATGGCCCTGGTGGCCGTCCTCGGCACCGTCGGCTGCGCCGAGGCGGCTCCGACCAGTGCCGCCGCACGCTCCGCTGCTGCGTACGCGAACCTGCCGACCTCGGGACGCCCGGACTACCAGCTCGGCGGCTCGTACACGCCGCCGTCCGGCGTGACGATCGTCGAGCGGGACAGCACCGCCCGCCCGGCGAAGGGCAAGTACAACGTCTGCTACGTCAACGGTTTCCAGACGCAGCCCGAGTCCGCGCGCACGTGGACGAAGTCGTACCCGTCGGCGATCCTCCGCGACGGGGCCGGCAAGCCGGTGTCCGACCCGGGCTGGCCGGACGAGATGCTCCTCGACACCCGGACGGCGGCGAAGCGGGCGCTCATCACGAAGGTGCTCGCGAAGACCGTCGCCCGGTGCGGCGACCGCGGGTTCGACGCGGTCGAGTACGACAACCTCGACTCCTGGACCCGCAGCGGGAAGCGGCTCACCCGAGCGGGGAACCTGGCGCTGGCGAAGTCGCTCGTCGCCGTCGGGCACCGCCACGGCCTGGCCGTCGGGCAGAAGAACACGCCGCAGCTCGGGGCCTCGGGGCGGAAGCAGACCGGGTTCGACTTCGTCGTCGCCGAGGAGTGCGTGCAGTACCGGGAGTGCTCGGCGTACACGAAGGCCTACGGCAAGCGGGTCATCGACATCGAGTACGCGGACACCCTCGAGCGATCATGGAAGTCGGTGTGCGGGCTGACGAGCCGGCCCGCGATGACGATCCTGCGGGACCGCGACCTGGTGGCACCGTCGGACGACGCGTACGTGTACGAGCACTGCTGAGCGGACAGCGGACAGCGCACGACGCCGGAACACGGGCGACGCGGCCCGCGAACGGCGTGCTCCGCTCAGGCGGGCCAGGCGTCCCGGAGCGCGGTCGCCGCCTGGTCGGCGGAGAGCCCGGCAGCCCGTGCCGCGGCCGCCAGCGCCCGTGCGGCGTCCGCCACGGCGTCCGGCACCTCGGCCGGTCGCACCACCCGGGTGCCGGCGCCTCGCGCCGTGTGCACCAGGCCGGACTCCTCGAGCAGCTGGTACGCCTTGGCGACCGTCCCCGCCGCGAGACCGAGCTCGTCCGCGAGCCCGCGCACGCTCGGCAGGCGTTCCCCGTCGACGAGGTAGCCGGCGGTGATCTGCGCGGCGATCTGCGAGCGGACCTGTTCGAACGGCGGCACGCGTCCACCGGCGTCGAGGGCGACGAGACCTGTCATGCGTTCCACCCTAGAAGTCGTACTGCTCGCCGACGGGGATCGGGACCGGCACGGTGTTGCCCGGGGGCGCGAGCGGGCATGCCCACGCCGGGTCGTACGCGCACGACGGGTTGTACGCGAAGTTGAAGTCGAGGACGAGCGACCCGAAGTCGTCGCCGCCGAGGTCGGCGCCCTTGATCGTGTCGAGCAGGTAGCGCCCGCCGCCGTACGTCCCGCGGGCCTTGCCGGCGCTGGCGTCCTTCACGGGCACGAAGACCCCGCCCGCGTAGCCGCCGTGCGACCAGACGTCGAGCGTGCCGATGCCGGGCAGGCTGACCACACCGAGCCGGTCGAAGTGCACGATGCCGTCGGTCCCCGTCTCGACGTCGAGGTCGAGGGGCTCCGCCGCTTCGATCCGTGCCTGGAACCGCCACGCCGGGTCGTAGTCCGGCACCGGGAGGGCCTCGAAGTCACGGGCGTCGTCGTCGAGCAGGGGCGAGGCCGGGTGGTCGGCGAACATCGCGTCCCGCGTCTCCCGCCAGAGCGCGTGCGCCGTCTCCGGATCGGGCGTCGCCCGCACCCTGCGGTACAGGTCGAAGGTCATCCGCCGCCAGTCCACGGTCGCGAGCGTGCTGTGCACACGGTCGGTCTGCGCGGTGGTGTCGGTCGTCGGCTCCTCGGGGCGCGTCTGGCTCACGTGGTCGAGGCTACGCCCGCTGCGCGGTGGACGGGAGGCCCGGATCGCGTCCGTCAGGACCCGTCCGTCCGCCAGGTGGGCGCGAGAGCACGCATCCGGAGTGCCCGCCACTGCCAGATGACCCACATGCCCGGCCACAGTGCGACGCCGAGGGCCGCTGGACGCATCCGGTAGGTCAGGCGGTCGAGGAGCAGCGTCCCCCCGCCCGGCGCGGGCAGGACGGCCATCCGGTGCCGCATCATCATCCGGCCGAAGAGTCCCGACGTGCCGCCGCCGTTGTCGCGCTGCACCGGGACACCGTCGACCTCGTACAGGTCGAGGTCGACGTGGGTGTCCCCGCTCGGCAGCAGCCCGAACGCGTCCGCGGTGATCGGGTGCGGGTGACCCGGTTCCCACCGCTCCGGGAACCCGTCCGGGTCCCGCGAGCGGTACACCAGGAACGGCTTCGTCACCGCGACCATCACGGACGGGGACAACAGTGCGTCGCGCACGGCCTCGACCGGCGCGTCGAGGACGATCCGCAGGCCGACGTGCATGCAGCGGACCCTACGCCCGGGAGCCGTGCCCGCTTCAGTGAATGTGAAATACCAGTGTGTCAGGCTGTCCGGCATGCGCAACCGCTCCCGCCTTTCCCTGCTCGCCGCCCCTGCCGTGCTCCTCGTCCTCGCCGGCTGCACCCCCGACGCTCCGTCCGAGCGCACCCCGCACGACGCCGGTGCCGCCTGGTCCTACGCGGGCGAGGGGGCACCGGACCACTGGGGCGGCCTCGCGAACGAGTACGGCACCTGCGACGCCGGTGAGCAGCAGTCGCCGGTCGACCTCCCCGCTCCGGCCCGCGGTGCGCAGCTCGACCTGACCGCGTCCGGTGCCGTGCACGGCCTGACCGCCGACAACGGACACACCGTGCAGTTCACCGCCGACGACGGTGCCACGACGACCATCGACGGGACGGCGCTCGACCTCGTCCAGATGCACTTCCACGCCGCGTCCGAGCACACCGTCGACGGGGCCGCCGCTGCCGCCGAGTTCCACTTCGTGCACGCGGACCGGAAGGGGGAGCTGACCGTCGTCGGCGTCCTGGCCGAGGTCGGTGCGCACAACCCGGCGTACGAGAGCTACGTCGCCGGGGCGACCGCCGGCGCCGGCCGGGCCAGCACGGTGGACGTCGAGTCGATGCTGCCCGCCTCGCGCTCGTTCGCCACGTACGAGGGATCGCTCACCACGCCGCCGTGCTCGGAGGGCGTGCGGTGGATCGTGCTCGAGGACCCGATCGAGCTCGGCGCGGACCAGATCGCGGACCTCGAGGCGGCGCACGTCGAGAACGCCCGCCCCGTGCAACCGCTCGGCGACCGGGTCATCGGCCACGAGCTCTGAGCGACGGCGCTCGCCGCTGTCTCGTCTCGTCCGGCGTCAGGCGTGCCGTGCGGAACGGCGGCGCGACCCCTCGGCGCGGTCGTGCCGCCGGAGCCGTTCCGCCAGGGACAGCCGGACGGCCGGCCACTCCGACGCGATGATCGAGAACACCACGGTGTCGCGGAGCGTGCCGTCACGACCGATCGCGTGGTTCCGGAGCACGCCGTCCTGCTTCGCACCGAGCCCGGCGATCGCGGCCCGTGACTGCTGGTTGTGCCAGTGCGTCCGGAACTCGACCGCGATGCACTGCCACGCCTCGAACGCGTGCGAGAGCATCAGCAGCTTCGACTCCGTGTTGATGCCCGACCGCTGCGCCGACTTCGCGAGGAACGTGCTCCCGATCTCGACACGACGGTTGCCGGTGTCGACGTTCATGAAGGTCGTCGACCCCACCACCCGCCCGGTCGGACGGTCTCGCACCGCGAACGGCACCATCCGGCCGGCCTCGTGCTCGGCCAGGCGACGGTCGATCTCGTCCTCGACCTGCGCCGGAGCGGGGATCGACGTGTACCAGGTGCGCCAGAGATCGCCGTCGGTCACCGCTGCCCGCAGGTCGTCCGCGTGTTCCTGAGCCAGCGGCTCGAGCGTCACACGGTCACCGGTCAGGGTGGGCACGGGGGCGATCTCCATGGAAGTCGATCCTAGGGTCGCCGACCCTGGCGAAGCCCTCCGAGCGGCCACCCTGTGGAGAGGGACAGGTGTGCCCCGGCGGCTACCCTGACGGACGTGGCAGAACGCACCCAGGAGAAGTACCAGGTCCGGTTCGCGTGGGGCACCGGCGGGGCGGCGCGCATCGCCCACGGCGCCCACCTCGTCGTCTGGGTGGACGTGTTGCCCAGCGGGACCGACGCGGCCGCGCAGCGGCGTGCGATCCGGGACGCGACCGCGCTGCTGCCGGACGGTCCGGAGGTCGTGCTCGGCCACCTCGGCAACGCGAGCGCGGTCGCCGGACGGGTGACGGGCCTCCAGGCCGAACGCGGTGACCGGTGCGTCGTCGCGGTCGTCGCTGCCGGACTGCACCACCGCGGTGCGCTCGACGACGCGGCCGAGGCCGCCGGCGAGACCGTGGACGTGTCCGACGCCCCCGACTTCGCCGTGGAGGACCTGCTCGCGGCCGGAGCCGTCGTCGACGCGCTCGCCGCAGTCGGCATCGACCACACCTCACCCGAGGCCGCTGCCGCCTGCGCGGCCTGGACCGGACTCCGCCGAGCCGTGAAGCACCTCGTGAGCGCGTCCGAAGGGGCCACGGCGCTGCGCCCCGAAGACGTGCACGCGGCGCTCGCCGCCGGACCCGACCTCGTCGTCCTGCGGGAATCGGCACGCCGCGCGTAGCGTTCCCGACGTCAGGAACCCCGCAACGAGCGAAGGAGCACGTCATGAAGGCAGTCGTCGGCGACACCGTGATCGCAGAGGCCCCGCAGGAGGACCTCATCCAGATCGAGGGCAACTGGTACTTCCCGCCGTCGAGCGTGAAGTCCGAGCTGTTCACCGAGAGCCCCACCCAGTACCACTGCCCGTGGAAGGGCGACACCCAGTACTTCACGGTGAACGTCGACGGGCAGGCGCTGCAGGACCGTGCGTGGTCGTACCCGACGCCGATCCCGTCGTCCTTCGACCGCGTCGGCAAGGACTACTCGGGCTACGTGGCGTTCTGGAAGGACGTCAAGGTCGTCGACTGACGGCGCGGCCCCCGACCGACGGCTTCGTGCTCACCCGGCGAGGGTCAGCACGACCAGCGCGATGTTGAGCGACACGATGACCGCCGCGATCACCCACGCCACCACGCGGGTGACCGCGGCGTTCACGTCGGCGCCCATCACGCTCCGCCGCGACGTGTAGACGACCAGCGGCACGATCGCGAAGGCGATCCCGAAGCTCAGCACGACCTGGCTCACCACCAGCAGCATCGTCGCGTCGGCGTTCACCGCGAGCAGCACGATCGCCGGTACCAGCGTGACCACGCGCCGGGCGACGAGCGGGATGCGCACGTGCAGCAGCCCCTTCATGATCTCGGCACCGGCCATGCAGCCGACCGAGGTCGAGGCGAGCCCGGAGGCCAGCAGCCCCACCGCGAAGAGCACCCCGACCGCCGGTCCGACGTGCTCCGCGATCGCGCGCTGTGCCCCGGGGATCGAGTCCGTGCCGGGCACGCCGGGCAAGGTGGCGGCAGCGAGCACGAGCATGCAGATGTTCACGCCGCCGGCCACGATCAGGGCGAGTCCGACGTCCCACCGCGTCGCGACGAGCACCCGGCGCCGCTCCGGTCCGGCGGGGACGTCGCCGTGCCGGTCCCGGGCGAGTGCGGAGTGCAGGTAGACGGCGTGCGGCATCACCGTCGCACCGAGCATCGACGCTGCGAGCATGACCGACTCCGAGCCCTCGAACCGCGGCACGAGTCCGGCGACGAGTTCGGCGGGGGAGACCTGCGCGAAGAGCAGGCCGGCGCAGAAGCCGACGGTGAGGATCGCGAGCATCGCCGTCACCACGGCCTCGAACGTGCGGGTGCCGCGGCGACTGTGCAGGGTCAGCAGGAGCATCGACACGACCCCCGTGATGACGCCGCCGGCGACCAGCGGAAGGCCGAACAGCAGGTGCAGGGCGAGCGCGCCGCCGATCACCTCGGCGATGTCGGTCGCGGCGGCGACGATCTCGGCCTGCCCCCAGAACAGCAGCCGAGGAGTGCGGCGCATCCGCAGGCCGAGGTGCTCCGGCAGGGACTTCCCGGTGACGACGCCGAGCTTCGCGGACAGGTACTGCACGACGACGGCACTCGCGTTCGCGGCGACGAGGACCCAGAGCAGCAGGTAGCCGTACTTCGCGCCGGCGGTCAGGTTGGCGGCCACGTTGCCCGGGTCCACGTACGCGATGGCCGCGACGAACGCCGGGCCGAGCAGGGTCAGTCCGGCGGCACGACGACGGGGGCCGCCGGTCGGGGACTCGGTGACGTGCGGGGTCGCGGTGTCCGTCATGCCGCCCAGCATGCCAGAGGATTCGGCGTGCCGAATCTTTTTCTTCGAAGCCATTGCGTTCGATGGCCTGGTACCTCCACAACAGGTGACGCCCAGAAGGGGGCTTCCTGGCAGCGGCGCCGAGCCGGTTGGATCGACACGTCCGATCGGCGCGCCAGCGTCGAGGGAGCGACGGCCGGGGGACCGGCGCCAGGAGGATGACCCAGGGATGGAACCAGCACACCTGTCGGGACCCGGGGGCCTCGAGGCCACCCCGTCGCAGGAGCCCTCCCCGATGCCCCGGTTCGGCTGGACACGCGTCGCGATGGCGCTCCGGCCGATGTGGGACGCGCCCTCCGAGGTGCTGCGTGTCGAGATCGCCGGGCACCGCCCCCTGATCATCGACGTCGCCACCGACGCGTACTGGTCGGACACCGCACTCGACGCGCTGCCGATCGAGCCCGACGAGCTCCGGGTCGGCCGTGAATCACGCGACGCCGAGTCCGCCGTCTCCGACGGCCCCGGCAACGAGCTCCAGGCGTTCCTCTGGTACGTCGGCCTCAACTCGTTCCCCGGCGAACTCGCCTGGTGGCTGCAGCGCGACGACCGCTACCGCCTGCAGCGCTGGCCGAACTTCACCACCCTCGCGCACACCCCGGACCACGTCCGGATGACCTCGCTGCTCGGGTACGCCTCGCTGACCGTGGACGAGCTCGCCGAGCAGGCGAACGTCGCACCGACCGAGGCCCGTCGTCTCATCAACGCCTTCAGCCTGATGCGCATCCTCCGCTCGGAGACCCCGGACGTCGCCATGGCCCGCCCGGCCTTCGACCGGCCTGTGCACGTCGCCACTGCGGCCGCCCCCGCACCGCGCAGCGGACTCTTCCGCCGCCTGCTCGACCGGCTCGCCCGCTGATGGCCGAGCACGTCATCCTCTTCGCCGGCCCGATGGGCGCCGGGAAGACCACCGCCATCGAGGCGCTCAGCGAGGTCCCGGTGGTCCGCACCGAGGCCGCGAACACCGACCGCGAGACCGCCGACAAGGCGACGACGACCGTCGCGCTGGACTACGGCGAGATCACCGTCGGCGAGACCGACAAGGTGCGTCTGTACGGCATCCCCGGGCAGCGCCGCTTCGACTTCATGTGGCAGATCCTGAAGGACCGCGCCCGTGGGCTCGTCGTGCTCGTCAACGCGGACGCGCCGGACCCCGTCGCGAGCCTGATCGAGTACGTCGACGAGTTCCGTGAGCTGTACGACCGCGGCGGCGTCGTGGTCGGGCTGACGCGGGCCGACGTCGCGAGCCCGGCCGGTGCCGGGTCGTCCGCGGGTGCCCCGTCGTCCGCGGGTGCCCTGCCGTCCGCCGCTTCGCTGTCGGACGCGCTGCAGGCCGCGTACCCGGACATGCTCGTCCCGGTGTTCACCGTCGACCCGCGCCGGACCGAACAGATGACGACGGTGCTGCTCACCCTCGTCGCCAACATCGAGATGCGCGCGGCCATGGCGCCCGCCGAGGAAGTCCACTGATGTCGCTCGCCCCCCACCAGGACCCCGCCGTCATCGAGCTCGGCCGCGTCGAACTCACCGCGCTGCGCCAGTCCGCTAGCTCGCTCCTCACCGCCTCGCTCCTGACCGACGACGGCTTCGAGGTCGTGCGCGTCGCCGAGCCGACGACCGAGGCCGCCGACGGTGCCCGGTTCGCCAGCATGGCGAGCTCCATCCAGGCCCTCAGCGAGGCCGTCGCCCGCGAACTCACCATGGGCTCCGGCGAGTACGTGATCATCGCCGCCGAGCGCGGGCACCTGATCCAGATGCGGATCCCGGGCTCGACGATCGTCCTCGCCGCACTGTTCGGCACCGACGAGATGCTCGGGAAGGCCCTCACCGTGACCCGCAGGACCGCCACCCGCATCGCGGACGGACTGCTCCAGCACACCCGAACCACGGTCGCGCTCTGAACCGGAGCCGTCCCCTCCACCGGTCCGATCCACCTGGGCGACGACCGTCAGCACCGAACGACAAGGAAACCCGAATGTCCTCCATCACCGACTCCCTCAACGAGCTCGTCGCCGTCGACGGCGCCATGGCCGCAGCGGTCGTCGACAGCGGCTCCGGCATGCTGCTCGGCGGTGCCGGCTCCGGCATCGACCTCGAGCTCGCTGCCGCCGGCAACACCGAGGTCGTGCGCGCCAAGCTCAAGACCGCTCGGTCGCTCGGCCTCGCCGACTCGATCGACGACATCCTCATCACACTGTCGTCGCAGTTCCACATCATCCGACCGCTGGCCGCGCAGCCCGAGGTCTTCATCTACTTCGTGCTCGACCGCGCGAAGGCGAACCTGGCGCTCGCGCGCATGAAGGTCAAGTCCGTGGAGTCCGCGATCCAGTTCTGATCCCGGACACGACGAGAGCGGCCCCGCACACGCGGGGCCGCTCTCGTCGTTGCTGGGGTGGTTCAGACCGCGGCGCGGCGGGCGCGGTGCGCGCGCACCTTCGCGCGGTTCCCGCAGCGCTGCATCGAGCACCAGCGACGGGTCCCGCCGCGGGACGAGTCGTAGAACACGAGCGCGCAGTCGTCAGCCGAGCACCGGCTCAGCCGGGTCGGCCGGCCGTCGGCCTCGACGTCGTCGAAGCCGACCTCGGTGAACAGCGCGACCGCGTCGCGCGCGACGCTCGAGAGTGCCTGGGCGAGGCGCACACGGTTCGCTCCGGCGCGGCGTCGGCCACCCGGGAGGCTCGGGGGCACGTCCGGCAGGGCGGCGAACAGGTTGACGGTGTCGATGTCGTCGGGAGCGGGGCGGGTCCGTCCGGCCCCGGCGCGGAGACCCGCCGCCACTGCGGTGCGCTCGGCAGCCGTGGACGCTGGGGCTGGTGCCGCTGCGACCGCGAGCCGGGCGATCGCCGCGCGGAGGGCACGGGCGTCCTGGAGCTCGCGTGCGCTCGCCCCCACGTCGATCGGCTCGGTGTGGTCGCTGAGCCACTCGTCCAGGTCCGCCGGGCTCGCCAGCAGCTCACCGAGCTGGGACCGCGGACGTCGACCATCGGGGTCGTCGGCGAATCCACCGGTGTGCGCGAAGTCGAGGGCGATCCGTCCGGCGTCGAAGAACCAGGTGGAACCGGCGTCCGTGCGGATGTGCTGCCCCGTGTGCATCCGTCCAGGCTAACGGGTTACCGGCGCGCCTCCGTGCGCGGACCGAGTCATGCGGTAGTCGCGGCCACCTGTGCGGGGTCGTCGGCATCGGTCCGGCGCCGCCAGACGATGAGGTTCCGGCTGTCGAAGCGCCGTGCGCAGCGGGCACAGGCGAGCTGCCGTGTGGGGGTTCGGTACCGGAAGTGCTCGTGTCCGGCCGGGCAGGTGCCGATCCACGGCGCGAGTTCGCTCGCGATCGGACCGTCGTGCAGCCGGGAGCCGGTGTACCCGATCGACGCGGCCGTGCGCTTCCACTTCGGTCCGTGGCCCGCCCGGGCACCGGCGAGGGCGTGGGCCACCTCGTGGAGGAGCACCTGCTCGATGTCGTCCTCGGAGAACCGAGTGGCGAGGTGCCGGCTGACGGTGATGCGCTTGCGAGCGAAGTCGCACTGTCCCGCTCGGGTCTTCGCGTTGTCGAAGCCGAACGCCCACGAACCCGCACCGAGGTGCTCGGTCATGAGGGCTTCGGCCCGGGAACGGACCGCGTCGAGTGCGGTCACTGCTCGGCGCGGGGGTCGGCCTGGCCCTTCTTGGCTGCCCGTGCGGCGATCCGGCCCCAGATGTCGTCGGCCTCGGTCCGGGCGGCGTCCGGCGCACCGAGTACACGGCGGCGGATCGGCGGGACCTGCTTCACGGGCTCGGCGACGCGGGTGGTCGGCTCGTCGTCCTCGGAGCGGCGTGCCGCGACCTCGCGGGCGGTGCGCGGCTTGTCCGAGGGCTCTGCCGGGTGCGTGATGGAGGCGCGCATCGCGGCCTCGACCGCGGTGCGGAGGGCGTCGGTGCGCTCGGACGGAGCACCGGCCTGGCGGAACGCCTGGTAGGCGCGGGACAGCGCGGAGCGTGCTTCCTCGAAGCGGTCGTTCTCGAACAGCGACCACCCCTCGATCTCGGCTGCGGCGCCCTCGAGCTCCGGCCACTCCTCGGTCGCGGCGGTGTCGCGTGCCAGAGCGGCCTCGGACGCCGCGCGCTCGTAGCGGCCGAGGTCGTGCAGGATGTGCGCGCGGCGGATCCGGGCGGCGACCTTGTCCTGTCGCTCACCGGTGAACATCGCCAAGCGGAACACCTCTTCGGCGACGACGAGCGACTCGTCGAGACGGCCGAGCAGGCGGAGGAGCTCGGCGCGTTCCGCGAGCGCATCGGTGCTGCGGCTCTGGCCGAGGTCGCGCAGCCGCTGGTGCACCGCGTCCACGTCGACGGCGGGTCGCAGGCTGATGGGCGCGAAGGTGCTGCCCGGGCTCACCCCGGCCGTCACGGGAGCCGCGTGGCGCGGTTCGCGGGAACGGTCGGACGGGTCGGGCTGCTGACGGTCGTCGGGCGGGAGGGACATCGGTTCGAGGGTAGCCGCGCTCCCCTGGAATGCGGAACGGCCCGCCGTGCCGGAGCACGACGGGCCGCTCTGCGGTGGTGGTTCCGTCAGGAGCCGGCGCCGACGGCCGCGGCCGCCGCGACACCGATGTAGGTGACGAAGGTGGCGATCGTCGCCACGACCGCCAGGACGATCGCGAAGATCCCCCACCCGCGGCCACGCTTGGTCACGGCGGCGATGATGCCCTGGACGAACGCCCACAGGCCGAGGAGCGCGGCGACCCCGGCCACCACGCCACCGGTGCCGATCTGGGAGATGACCGCGGGGTCGTTCATGAGCTGCTGCTGCAGTTCCTGCTGGTCCGCGGCCGACCCGCCGTTCTGCATCAGGCTGTTGATCGCATCGCTGTTCGCGAGCGCCGAGCCCATGATGAACCCGCCGATGACGCCGATGACGAGGGCGGCGAGTCCGAGGATGAACGCCACGACCCCCAGCGTCTTCTTCTTGGTCTTCGGCTCGTCGTAGCTCTGCCACGCCGGGCCGCCGGCGTTCGCGGCACCGTGCTGCTGGCCGTAGGGCTGCTGCTGGCTGTACTGGTTCTGCTGCTGTCCGTACTGGTCCTGCTGGCCGTACTGTGCCGGCTGCTGCCCGTACTGCGGCTGCTGGCCGTACTGCGGTGCCTGCTCGCCGTACTGCGGGGTCGAACCCGGCGCCGGGTCGACCCGCTCGCCGTACCGCGGTGCGTCGGCGGCGGGCTGCTGCCGGGGGTCGCCCCAGGTCGGCGCCTGGCCGTCGCCCGTCCGGTCGTCGTTGCTCCGGTCGTCGTTCGTCATCAGGGATCCCATCGCTCGGTCGCGCACCTGCGCGGTCGTTCAGACCATCCTGACAGCCGTACCCGCCGAGTGCCCGAACCCGGGCGCGCGCCGCCCGTGCACCCGTCGTGCGACAGACCACGAGGCGATCGACTCGTGGTCTGTCGCAGATCGGGTGGGTGTCCGCGCGGCGTTCCCGCGTCAGCCGCCGAACACGCTCCGGTTCGGCTCCGGCGACGCGACCGCCGTGGCATCGGTCACGATCGGCGCCCCGGCGATGAACGCCCGCAGCTCCGCACCGTGCACGACCTTCGCCGGCATCGGGTCCGACGAGTACCGCCGCGGCATCTCGGCGATCGGCAGGTCGGTGGGGGAGCCGAGCAGCACGATGTTCCCGAACCGGCGTCCCTTGAGCATCCCGGTGTCCGCGACCGCCGCCACCGAGGGCAGCACCGCCTGCAACGTCGACGCCTGCCCCCGCGCGAACGCCAGGCCCGCGCCGTCCGCCACGTTCACGGCGACGATGCCGGTGGGCGACAGGAACGAAGCGACCTCGCGGTAGAACTCGATGCTCGTCACGTGTGCCGGGATCTGCGAGCCGCCGAAGACGTCCACGACGGCCAGGTCCACGGTGCCGTGCAGGCCGGCGGGGAGCTTCCCGAGGACCTCGCGGGCATCGCCGTACCGCACCCGGATCGAGGCGCCGCGGGGGAACGGCAGCGCCTCACGCACGTGGTCGACGAGGTCCCGCTCGAGCTCCACGACCTGCTGGCGGGAGCCCGGCCGGGTCACCGCGACGTACCGGGGGAGCGTCAGCGCCCCGGCGCCGAGGTGCAGCGCCGTGATCGGGCCGTCGGGCAGCAGGTCGATCGCGTGCCCGATCCGCCGGATGTACTCGAACGCCAGGTGCGTCGGGTCCTCGAGGTCGACGTGCGACTGCGGGGTGCCGTCGACGATGAGGGTGAAGGAGCCGGGGCGGTGCCGGTCCGGCTCGACCACCGAGTACCCCGCACCGATCCGGAACCCGTCGAACGCATCAGCCATGCCCCCAATGGAACACCACCGCGATCCCCACCCGGACCGCCACCCCTGGTTGGTGTGCCGGCGGACGCCCCGGAACGAGGCTGGTCCCACCGGTCGGGAACGCCCCGCCGGACCCCGTCGGAAGGCGCACACCATGTCGGTCCAGCTCGTCGTGAACATCCTCGTCGGACTCGCGCTCGTCGCGTTCCTCGCCTACCGCCAGGCGACGTGGCAGTACCTCGACCCCTCGCGCATCTGGCGCACGCCGCTCGTGATGGCCGTCGTCGGCGTGGTCGTCCTCGCCCAGTCGAAGGCCGCGATCACGACGACGGACATCGTCCTGCTCGGCGTCGAGGCGCTCGTCACGATCGGCATCGGCCTCACGATGGGCAGCATCACCCGGTTCCGCACCACGGACACCCCGGACGACAAGGGCCGGACGGTCCAGTCCCGCACCGGGTGGCTCGGCGCCTCGCTCTGGCTCGTGCTCATCGCCGTCCGCATCGGGCTCGACGTGCTCGGCGGACACCTCGGCGCCCACCTCCTCACCTCGACCGGCGCGATCCTGCTGGTGCTCGCGCTGAACCGCGCGGCTCGAGCGCTCGTCATCGACCAGCGCATCCCACGTGCCGGCCGCTCGGCACGCGGCATGATGGTCCGGTGAGCCTCCTGACCGACCGGGACGAGGCCGACCTCTCCGGAGGCCGGTCCCGTCCGGGCGTCGCCTGGGGCCTCAACGCCCTCGGCATCGCGATCGTCGGGTTCTGGTTCGTCCGCAACGGCGTCCTGCTCCACCACCCCGCATGGGTGTGGGTGCTCGGTGCGGTGGCGCTCGCCGCGTGGGCGGTCCGCGAGTTCGGACGGTCGCCCCGCCTGCTCGTGGTCGCCGGCATCGTGATGATCGCGGCGGGCTCGGCGACGGTGGTGGCGACCGACTCGCTGATGATCGTGCCCGTGATCGTCGGCATCGTGCGCGTCGGCGCGGACCTGCGGGTGCCGATCTGGACCGCGGCGGTGGCGGCGGTGGCCTCGATCGTCGTGATCGCGACGTTCGCCACCCTCGAGCACGCCTCGGTGCAGTTCGTCCTCGGGACGAGCGGGGGCCTGCTGCTCGGGATCCTCATCGGGTTCAGCCGCCGGCAGTTCCGGATCGCGGCGGTCCGGGCGCGACAGGCCGAGCAGGACCAGCAGCGCGCCGAGCTCCTCGCGGACCGGCAGCGTGCATCGCGGGACATCCACGACGTGCTCGCGCACTCCCTCGGTGGCCTGGTGCTGCAGCTCGACGCGGTGGAGGCCCTCCTCGAGGCCGGCCGGGTCGAGGACGCCACGAAGCGTGCGGGCGAAGCGCGGACCCTCGCGGCCGACGGCCTGGCCGAGGCCCGGCGAGCCGTGCACGCCCTGCGCGACGACCGCGACGACCGCGACGACCGCGACGACCGCGACCGCGACGAACTGGACGCGACCACCACCCCACCCGTCACCGACGCGCCCGAGCCGCCCCGCGCCTCCCGGCCGCCCGTCACCCACGGGACGGGCCTGACGGCCCTGCTCGACGCACACCGCTCCTTCGGCGGCGTGGTCGTGGTGCAGGGCGACACGGACCTCACGGCACTCGACGCGGCGCACCGTGGCGCCGTGGTCCAGGTCGTCCGGGAGGCACTGAGCAACGCCCGCAGGCACGCTCCCGGCCGCCCCGTGTCCCTGTCCGTGATCCGGGACGGCGACGCCGTGGACGTCGTCGTGGCGAACCCGCTCGCCGACGGCGGCCACGGGCTGCTCGGGATGCGCGAGCGCTTCGACGAACTCGGCAGCGGTGCGACGGTCGAGGCGGAACGCTCCGACGGCGAGTTCGTCGTCGCGATGCACCTGCCCGTCGACGTCCTCGCCACCGCCGACGAGGACTCCGCGTGAGCATCCGGGTGCTCGTCGTCGACGACCAGGCCATCGTGCGGGACGGCCTGGTGACGGTGCTGTCGCTGGTGCCCGACCTCGAGGTCACCGGCGAGGCCTCAGACGGTGCCGAGGCCGTCGCCGCCGTCGAGCGCGACCAACCGGACGTCGTGCTGATGGACCTGCGGATGCCGGGGACCGACGGGCCGACCGCGACCGCGCGCATCGTGGCGGAGCACCCGGAGATCGCCGTGCTCGTGCTGACGACCTACGCGGACGACGAGTCGATCGTGACGGCGTTGCGCGCCGGTGCCCGCGGTTACTTGACGAAGGACGCCGGGCGCACCGAGATCGCGACTGCGATCCGTGCCGTGGCCTCCGGGCAGTCGACGTTCGACGCGACCGTGGGCGCGCGGCTCGTGGCGCAGCTGGCGGGTGGCCCAGCAGCCGGCGGCAAGGGAACCGACGCGACCGCACTGCCTGCGCTGCGCGACCGGTTCCCCGACCTGACGCCGCGCGAGGCCGACGTCCTCGAACTCATCGCGGCTGGCCGGACGAACCCGCAGATCGCGGCGACGCTGTTCCTCACGGTGCCGACCGTGAAGTCCTACGTGAACCAGGTGTTCGCGAAGCTCGGGGTGCGTTCGCGCGCCGAGGCGGTCAGCCGCGTCCTTCGCTGACGCACCCTGCATCCCGCCCCGTCCCCGCCGCCCGCGCCCTTCCCAGCCGATCGCAGGCGGACGCTTGAATGCGTACACATGAACGGCCAGCGGACGCCAAGACTCGCGCCGTACCGTTGATGCAGTCGTCACCCGGCAACGGCGTCGATGCGTGCAGTGCCCCACACCTCGCGCGTCCGCCGTTTCCCCGTGACCACGACGTGCCCGTGAGCGACCCCCACCGCTCGAGCGTGCGCGTCGTCGGCGTGCCCTGAGCGCGCCGCCTCCCCCGGTCACCCGCGTGCGCTGGCCGTTGCACACCACGCGTTCGTCGTGCACCAGACGGAACGCGGCACTCCGGACCACGCAGGAGCCCCACATGACCGCAGACACCATGAGCGTGCCCACCACCCGCTCCGCCGTCGCGAACGGACGGATCGCCGCAGCCCGACGGGCGGAGGCGATCCGTGCCTCCCGGCCCTTCCACGCGGACGTCGAACGCGCGCCGCGCTGGATGCGCGTCCTGGGCGGCGTCCTGCTCGCCGGCGGACTCGCGCTCGCCGCCGCCGTGCTGGGATGGCCCGGCGACGCCCCGGAGACCGCGCTCATCGTGCCCGCACTGGTCGCCGTCGTCGCGGGCGTGCTGCTCCTGTCCGCCCGCGCGGGCTTCGCCGTGTCGGAGACGCACGTCACCCTGCACTTCCGGCCGCTCCCGCCCCGTCGCATCGCCCGCCGACGGATCGCCGACGTCCGGCTGGTCGAGGCGGACGCCTCCACCTACGGCGGTGTCGGCCTGCGCCTCGGCCGCGGTGTCCGTGCGCTGATCCTCACCCCCGGCCTCGGCATCGAGTTCACCGACGACCGTGGCCGGGTCACGTTCGTGCGCACCCGCCGTCCGGAAGACGCGTTCCGTGCCCTGGCGGGTCAGCAGCGACGGCCTGGAGGCACGGATCACGTCGAGCGCGAACGCATCGGCTGAGCGGGCGGTCGGGAATGGCGGGGGCGCTGACGCGCTTATACACGCCACTGCCGAATCCGGTCAAGCCGGGACTGGACAGCGCGCCTCAGCGCGAACTATGATGGCAGTTCGCGCTCCCTGGCATCCGTGTCGTCATATTGCGGTCGACGCAGAGTTCTGAACATCACGTTCATCCTCGCCCTGGTGCAGCCGGACCCGTATATGGCGGCGGGTCCCGCTCACGGAGATCATCCCACACGTGCACCGACGTTCCGCGTCAGGCACGCGTCGGCGTGGTCGCAGGGTCTCGAACTCGCGGGGATCGCCGAGCGATCAATCCACTCACCTACATGCTGCTCGTCAGTACCGGCCCGACGGGGCCTACGGAGGTCACACCCTTGGCTGCTGCGCCCAACGCATCCACCAACCCCAAGAACGGTCGCAACCACTCGCGACTCTCGTTCGCCAAGATCACGGACACCCTCACGGTTCCTGATCTGCTCGCACTCCAGACGGAGAGCTTCGACTGGCTCGTCGGCAACGACGTCTGGAAGGCCCGTCTCGCAGAGGGACAGGAGCAGGGTCGCACCGACCTCGCACTGCACTCCGGGCTCGAGGAGATCTTCGAGGAGATCTCCCCGATCGAGGACCTCGGCGAGACCATGCAGCTCTCGTTCACGGCTCCCGAGCTCGAGGACCCGAAGTACTCGATCGACGACTGCAAGGAGCGCGGCAAGACCTACGCCGCTCCGCTGTACGTCAACGCCGAGTTCATGAACCACATGACGGGTGAGATCAAGACGCAGACGGTCTTCATGGGCGACTTCCCGCTCATGACCGAGCGCGGAACGTTCATCATCAACGGCACCGAGCGCGTCGTCGTGTCGCAGCTCGTCCGTTCCCCCGGCGTGTACTTCGAGCGCCAGCAGGAGAAGACCTCCGACAAGGACATCTACTCCGCTCGCGTGATCCCCTCGCGTGGTGCATGGCTCGAGTTCGAGATCGACAAGCGCGACCAGGTGGGCGTGCGCATCGACCGCAAGCGCAAGCAGTCCGTCACGGTCTTCCTCAAGGCGCTGGGTCTCACCAGCGAGGAGATCATGGAGGAGTTCCAGGGCTTCGCCTCGATCGAGTCGACCCTCGAGAAGGACGCCATCCTCACCAAGGAAGAGGCGCTCAAGGACATCTACCGCAAGCTGCGTCCGGGCGAGCAGGTCGCTGCCGAGGCCGCGCGTGCGCTGCTCGACAACTTCTACTTCAACTCGAAGCGCTACGACCTGGCGAAGGTGGGCCGGTACAAGGTCAACCGCAAGCTCGGGATCGACGCCCCGCTGTCCGACTCGGTGCTCACCGTCAAGGACATCGTCGCGACGATCAAGTACCTCGTGTCCCTGCACGCCGAGAAGACCACCATCAACGGTGTCCGCGACGGCGAGCCGGTGCAGCTGCGCCTCGACGTGGACGACATCGACCACTTCGGCAACCGTCGCATCCGCGCCGTCGGCGAGCTCATCCAGAACCAGGTCCGCACGGGTCTGTCCCGCATGGAGCGCGTCGTCCGCGAGCGCATGACCACGCAGGACATCGAAGCGATCACGCCGCAGACGCTCATCAACGTGCGTCCCGTCGTCGCTGCGATCAAGGAGTTCTTCGGGACGTCCCAGCTGTCGCAGTTCATGGACCAGAACAACCCGCTCGCGGGCCTGACGCACAAGCGTCGCCTCTCGGCCCTCGGCCCGGGTGGTCTGTCCCGTGAGCGTGCCGGCGTCGAGGTCCGTGACGTCCACCCGTCGCACTACGGCCGCATGTGCCCGATCGAGACCCCGGAAGGCCCGAACATCGGCCTGATCGGTTCGCTCGCGTCGTTCGGTCGGATCAACTCGTTCGGCTTCATCGAGACCCCGTACCGTCGCGTCGTCAACGGCGAGGTCACGAAGACCATCGACTACCTCACCGCTTCGGAAGAGGACGACTTCGTCGTCGCGCAGGCCAACGCCCCGCTGACGAACGACTTCCACTTCGCCGACGACAAGGTGCTCGTCCGCAAGAAGGGTGGCGAGGTCGAACTCGTCGCCAAGGACGAGGTCGACTACATGGACGTCTCGCCGCGCCAGATGGTGTCGGTCGCGACCTCGCTCATCCCGTTCCTCGAGCACGACGATGCGAACCGCGCCCTCATGGGTGCGAACATGCAGCGTCAGGCTGTCCCGCTGCTCCGCTCCGAGTCGCCGCTCGTCGGCACCGGCATGGAGGGCTACACCGCCATCGACGCCGGCGACGTCGTCACCGCCGACAAGGCCGGTGTCGTCTCCGAGGTCTCGGCCGACGCCGTGACCCTGCAGCTCGACGAGGGTGGCACGCAGACCTTCTACCTGCGCAAGTTCGACCGCTCCAACCAGGGCACGAGCTACAACCACCGCGTCATCGTCTCCGCAGGCGAGCGCGTTGAGCAGGGCGAGGTCATCGCCGACGGTCCCGCGACGGAGAACGGCGAGCTCGCGCTCGGCAAGAACCTCCTCGTCGCGTTCATGCCGTGGGAGGGCTACAACTACGAGGACGCGATGATCCTGTCGCAGAACCTCATCAAGGACGACACCCTCTCCTCGATCCACATCGAGGAGTACGAGGTCGACGCCCGCGACACCAAGCTCGGCAAGGAAGAGATCACCCGCGACCTCCCGAACGTCAGCCCGGACCTCCTGGCCGACCTCGACGAGCGCGGCATCATCCGGATCGGTGCCGAGGTCCGCCCCGGCGACATCCTGGTCGGCAAGGTCACGCCGAAGGGCGAGACCGAGCTCTCCGCTGAAGAGCGCCTCCTCCGCGCCATCTTCAACGAGAAGTCGCGCGAAGTCCGCGACACCTCGCTGAAGGTGCCCCACGGTGAAGAGGGCACGATCATCGGCGTCAAGGTGTTCGACGCGCAGGACGGCGACGACGAACTCGGCTCTGGTGTCAACCAGCGCGTGGTCGTCTACATCGCCCAGAAGCGCAAGATCACCGCGGGTGACAAGCTCGCCGGTCGTCACGGCAACAAGGGCGTCATCTCGACCATCCTCCCGGTCGAGGACATGCCCTTCCTCGCCGACGGCACCCCGGTCGACATCGTCCTGAACCCGCTCGGCGTCCCCGGCCGCATGAACTTCGGTCAGGTCCTCGAGATCCACCTCGGTTGGCTCGCCAAGCAGGGTTGGAACGTCGAGGGCATCCAGGAGTGGGCGTCGGCGCTCCCCGAGGCAGCGCACAGCGCCGCTCCGGGCACGAAGGTCGCCACCCCGGTGTTCGACGGTGCGTACGAGCGCGAGATCGAGGGCCTCCTCGACTCGACCCTCCCGAACCGTGACGGCGAGCGCCTCATCGGCTCGTCCGGCAAGGCGCAGCTCTTCGACGGTCGCTCCGGCGAGCCGTTCCCGGAGCCCGTCTCGGTCGGCTACATGTACATCCTCAAGCTGCACCACCTGGTCGACGACAAGATCCACGCTCGTTCGACGGGTCCGTACTCGATGATCACGCAGCAGCCGCTGGGTGGTAAGGCGCAGTTCGGTGGCCAGCGATTCGGTGAGATGGAGGTGTGGGCGCTCGAGGCGTACGGCGCCGCTTACGCCCTCCAGGAGCTCCTGACGATCAAGTCCGACGACATCCTCGGCCGCGTGAAGGTCTACGAGGCGATCGTCAAGGGCGAGAACATCCAGGAACCCGGCATCCCCGAGTCGTTCAAGGTCCTCATGAAGGAGATGCAGTCGCTCTGCCTGAACGTCGAGGTCCTCTCGGCCGACGGCCAGGCGGTCAGCCTGCGCGACAACGATGACGAGGTCTTCCGCGCTGCGGAGGAGCTGGGCATCAACATCTCCTCGCGGTTCGAGTCGTCCTCTGTCGACGACATCTGATCCCGCCCGTACATCGAAGCCTGAATCAGCAAGAGAGAAGAACATTGCTCGAAGCAACTTCCTTTGACGCCATTCGGATCGGCCTCGCAACCGCCGAGGACATCCGTCAGTGGTCGTACGGCGAGGTCAAGAAGCCGGAGACCATCAACTACCGCACCCTGAAGCCCGAGAAGGACGGTCTGTTCGGCGAGCAGATCTTCGGGCCGTCCCGCGACTGGGAGTGCGCCTGCGGCAAGTACAAGCGTGTCCGGTTCAAGGGCATCGTCTGCGAGCGCTGCGGCGTCGAGGTCACCAAGTCCTCGGTCCGTCGTGAGCGCATGGGCCACATCGAGCTCGCTGCCCCCGTCACGCACATCTGGTACTTCAAGGGCGTCCCGTCGCGCCTCGGGTACCTCCTCGACATGGCGCCGAAGGACCTCGAGAAGGTCATCTACTTCGCGGCGTACATGATCATCGACATCGATGAAGAGGGCCGTCACGCGGACATGCCGGGTCTCGAGAACGAGATGCGTCTCGAGATCAAGACCCTCGAGGGCCAGCGCGACTCGATCATCGCCGACCGCCTCAAGAAGCTCGAGGACGACCTCGCAGCCCTTGAGGAAGAGGGTGCGAAGGCCGACGTCAAGCGGCGCACCAAGGACACCGCCGAGAAGGAGATGTCCCAGGTCCGCAAGTCGTTCGACGAGGACATCACCCGTCTCGAGCGTGTGTGGGAGGACTTCCGCAACCTCAAGGTGGGCGACCTCAAGCCCGAGGACGCCGTCTTCCACGAGCTCCAGGACCGGTTCGGGATCTACTTCGACGCCTACATGGGCGCCGAGGCGATCAAGCTCCGGCTCGAGGCGTTCGACCTGGCTGCCGAGGCCGAGGCGCTGCGTCTGCAGATCGCCGAGGGCAAGGGCCAGAAGAAGATCCGCGCGATCAAGCGCCTGCGCGTCGTCAGCTCCTTCCTCGCCACCGGCAACTCGCCGGCAGCGATGGTGCTCGGCGTCGTGCCGGTCATCCCGCCGGAGCTGCGCCCGATGGTGCAGCTCGACGGTGGCCGCTTCGCCACGTCGGACCTCAACGACCTCTACCGTCGTGTGATCAACCGCAACAACCGTCTCCGCCGCCTGCTCGACCTCGGTGCCCCCGAGATCATCGTGAACAACGAGAAGCGCATGCTGCAGGAAGCGGTCGACGCGCTGTTCGACAACGGTCGTCGTGGACGTCCGGTCACGGGTACCGGCAACCGCGCCCTCAAGTCCCTGAGCGACATGCTCAAGGGCAAGCAGGGTCGTTTCCGCCAGAACCTGCTCGGCAAGCGTGTCGACTACTCGGGCCGTTCGGTCATCATCGTCGGCCCGCAGCTGAAGCTGCACCAGTGCGGTCTGCCCAAGCAGATGGCGCTCGAGCTCTTCAAGCCGTTCGTGATCAAGCGCCTCATCGACCTGTCGCACGCGCAGAACATCAAGTCGGCCAAGCGCATGGTCGAGCGTTCGCGTCCGCAGGTGTGGGACGTGCTCGAGGAGATCATCCGCGAGCGCCCCGTGCTGCTGAACCGTGCGCCGACGCTGCACCGTCTGGGCATCCAGGCGTTCGAGCCGCAGCTCGTCGAGGGCAAGGCCATCCAGCTCCACCCGCTCGTGTGTGCTGCGTTCAACGCGGACTTCGACGGTGACCAGATGGCCGTGCACCTGCCGCTGTCGGTGGAGGCCCAGGCCGAGGCCCGCATCCTGATGCTCGCCTCGAACAACATCCTGAAGCCGTCCGACGGCCGTCCGGTGACCCTGCCCGCACAGGACATGATCATCGGTCTGCACCACCTCACGACCGTCCGCGAGGGCGCCGTGGGTGAGGGCCGTGCGTTCTCCTCGGTCGCCGAGGCGATCCTGGCCAACGACCAGCACACGCTGCACCTCAACGCGATGGCGAAGATCCGCATGACGGGTGTCCACTTCGCCGAGGGTGAAGCACCCGAGGGCTACGAGCAGGGCGACACTGTGCTGCTCGAGACGACCCTGGGCCGTGCGCTCTTCAACGAGACCCTCCCGGCGAACTACCCGTTCGTCCAGAAGGTCACCGACAAGGGCGTGCTCTCCGCGATCGTCAACGACCTCGCCGAGCGGTACTCCAAGACCGAGACGGCCGCCGCGCTCGACCGGATCAAGGACGCCGGCTTCTACTGGGGCACGCGCTCCGGTGTGACCGTCGCCCTGTCGGACGTCGTGACGCCTCCTCGCAAGAAGGAGATCATCGCGGGCTACGAGATCCAGGCCGCCAAGGTGCAGGGCGAGTTCGACAAGGGTCTGATCACCGACGCGGAACGTCGCGCCGACCTGATCAAGATCTGGACCGAGGCCACCAACGAGATCGCGCAGGAGATGCGGGACAACTTCCCCGTCGACAACACGATCAACCGCATGGTGTCGTCGGGTGCTCGTGGTAACTGGCTGCAGGTCCGCAACATCGCCGGTATGCGTGGTCTGGTGAACAACCCGAAGGGCGAGATCATCGCCCGCCCGATCATCAACTCGTACCGCGAGGGCCTGACCGTGGCGGAGTACTTCATCGCCACCCACGGTGCTCGTAAGGGTCTTGCCGACACCGCGCTCCGTACCGCGGACTCCGGGTACCTCACCCGTCGTCTCGTGGACGTCTCGCAGGACGTCATCATCCGCGAGGACGACTGCGGCACGACCCGTGGCCTCGAGCTGCCGATCGCGACCGTGGACGCCGACGGCAAGCTCGTCCGCGACCCGCGCGTCGAGAACACCGTGTACTCGCGCACCCTGGCCACCGAGGCCGTGGACGCGAAGGGCACGGTCGTCGCCGAGGCCGGCGAGGACGTCGGTGACGTCCTCATCGACAAGCTGCTCGCTGCCGGTGTCGAGAGCATCAAGGTGCGCTCGGTCCTGACCTGCGAGTCGGCCGTCGGTGTCTGCGCGAAGTGCTACGGCCGTTCGCTCGCCACGGGCAACCTGGTCGACATCGGTGAGGCAGTCGGCATCATCGCCGCGCAGTCCATCGGTGAGCCCGGTACCCAGCTGACGATGCGTACCTTCCACACGGGTGGTTCGGCCTCGGCCGATGACATCACCCAGGGTCTGCCGCGTGTCACGGAGCTCTTCGAGGCCCGTACGCCCAAGGGCGCGTCCCCGATCGCCGAGGCCCCCGGCCGCGTCGTCGTCGAGGACACGGACAAGGGTCGTCGGATCATCCTCACGCCGGACAACGGTGACGAGCCGTTCATCTACCCGGTGCTCAAGCGTGCGACGCTCCTCATCGAGGACAACCAGCACGTCGAGCTCGGCGAGCAGTTCATCGCCGGTACCGTCGACCCGAAGGAAGTCCTCCGGGTCAAGGGTGTCCGAGAGGTCCAGAAGCACCTGGTCAACGGTGTGCAGGACGTCTACGGCTCGCAGGGTGTGCCGATCCACGACAAGCACATCGAGGTCATCGTCCGCCAGATGCTCCGCAAGGTCACCGTCGTCGACCACGGCGACACCGACCTGCTGCCGGGTGAGCTCGTCGACCGGTCGCGCTACAACGCGCTGAACCGTGCGGCGCTGCAGGAGGGTCGCAAGACCGCCTCGGCTCGCCAGGAGGTCATGGGCATCACGAAGGCGTCCCTCGCGACCGAGTCGTGGCTGTCCGCCGCTTCCTTCCAGGAGACCACCCGCGTGCTCACGCAGGCGGCCATGGAGGGCAAGCAGGACCACCTCGTCGGCCTCAAGGAGAACGTCATCATCGGTAAGCTCATCCCCGCCGGGACGGGCCTCAGCCGGTACCGTGACGTGGACGTGAACGCGACCGAAGAGGCGAAGGCGGAGCGGTACCCCAACCGCATCTTCGCTGACGACTCGTCGTTCTCGGACGCCGACCTGAGCTTCGTCGACTTCGACAGCTTCTCGTCGGACGACTTCACGCCGGGCACCTACAACTGAGTCTGATGTGATTCCACGAAGGCCCCGTCTCCGCAAGGAGGCGGGGCCTTCGTCGTGTGGTCACCAGGTGACGGACGGGAGGCGCGGCGCGGGGCCGCCACGGGCCTCCAGGCCGTCACCGGTCGCGTCTACATCGCGCGACCGGCGCCGCTGTCGCGACCGGATCCGCGACCGGTCTCGTCGACCAGGGAGAACAGGCTGAGGACGTTGCCGTCGGGGTCGCGGACGTCGAACCAGTTGACCGCGCCGTCGACGCACTCGACGGGGCCGATGTCGATGCCGAGCGCGCCGATCCGGGCGTGCTGTGCGGCGACGTCGTCGATGCCGAACCGGACGCTGACGGGGTTCTCTTCAGCAGAGTCGTCCTCGTAGAGCTGGATCCAGATGCCGCCGACCTCGTACTCGGCGACGCCGTCCTCGGGTTCGAGGTCCGGCTCGGTGCGCTCGAACACGGCGCCGTACCAGAGGCAGGACGCCTCGATGTCGGTGACGGGCAGCCCCACGGTCACGCTCGTGATGTCCATGACTCATCATGTCCCCGAGCGACCCCGCTCGTCGAGGGCCTTTCTGCGGGTTCCGCGCTCCGCGGCGCAGCTGGCAGGCTGGTGGGATGGCGACCCTGCGCGAACGGATCACGGCCCCTGCACACCTCGAGCTGCCGGTGCCGGTGGGTGAGCTGACGTTCCGCGCGGGCACGCGGGACGACCTGGAGGAGTTGCACGCCGTGGCCGTCGCCGCGGCGGCCGTCGACGACCCGCACGCGCATCCCTCCACAGCGGACATCGACCGGTCGTTGTCCACCGAAGGGCTCGACGTCGCTCGGGACACGCTGGTCGGGGTTGATGCTGACGGGCATGTGCAGGCCTACGGCATCGTCATCGACGTCCCCTCCCGTGTCACCGCGGCACGGGCGGTGCTCGAGGGCGCTGTCCACCCCGACCTCCGGGGGCGGGGGATCGGCCGTCGGGTACTCGCGTGGCAGGTCGGTCGCGCGCGCCAGCAGTTGGCTGCCCTGGACCTCGACGTGCCCGCGACCCTGGACGTCGGCGGTCCCGCCGGTGCGGCCTCGCTGCGGCTCGCCGCGCGCTTCGGGTTCGAGCCGACGCGCAACTGGGTCGACATGCAGGTCGTGTTCGACGGCGCCGCCTCGGCGTCCTCCGTGCCGCCGGTCCCTGCCGGCTTCGTCGTGCGCGCTGCGACGGCAGACGACATCGAGCCGCTCCGTGTCGCGAAGAACGACGCCTTCCGCGACCACTGGGGGTCTCAGCCCATGGTCGAGTCGGACTGGCGCGGGTTCCTCACCGCGACGAAGAGCCGGCTCGACCTGTCGCGGGTCGTCCTCGGCACCGACGGATCGGTCCTGGCGTTCGCGATCGTCGAGGTCGACCCCGACGGGTTCGCTGCTCGCGGTCGGTCGTTCGGGTACGTGCACTGGGTCGGGGTCGTCCGGTCGGCGCGCGGACTCGGGCTCGCACCGATCGTCCTCGACGCCTCGTTGCAAGCGATCCGCACCGACGGGTTGTCCGCCGCCGTGCTGCACGTCGACGCCGAGAACCCGAGCGGCGCCGGGCGCATCTACGAGCGCATGGGGTTCGTCGCCGGCGAGGTCCACGTCACGGCGTCGACCTCGCTCTGACCGGGGAGTTCCCCGGCGGGGACCCCTGTTCTGGGTGCACCGGGACCCCCTCCGCCCCCTCTTTCTGGGACTGCGGTCGACGAGTGTCGCGGAAGTAGCGTGGTCGGGCGCCACACCCCTGGTGGCGCACCACCCGACGACGTCTCGCCGTGCGCGAGTCCAAGGAGGTAGGGGGCCCATGGCGACCCTGTCCGAGATCCTCATCCTCAACGGCGCCCTGCCGATCGAGCACCTCGACTCGATGACGGGTGACGAGGACCTCGACGAACGCGCCATCCGTGGCCTGGTCGACCAGGGCGTCGTCAGCGAGGCGCAGTACATCACCGCACGCGCCGCGTCGAACAACTCCCGCACCGTCCCGCTGACCGACTACCCGGTCGACGGCACCGCCGTCTCGATGCTCCCGGCCGCGCTCTGCCGTCGGCACGGGGTGCTCGGTGTCGGGTTCGAGGGCGAACTCCTCATCCTCGCGATGGTCAACCCGACGAACGTGCTCGCGCTCGACGACGCCCGCGCCGCCTCCGGTCGGACGATCAAGCCCCTGCAGGTCGAGGAGCGCGACCTCGCCGCCGCGCTCGACCGCTACCTGCGCGCCGACGACGAGCTCAACGACCTGACGTCCTCCCTCGAAGAAGAGGCCTCGGCGACCGCGAACGCGCAGGTCGACATCGGCGACGGCGCCCTCGACGACGTCCCGATCGTCCGGTTCGTGAACCTCCTCGTCTCGCAGGCGATCCAGGACCACGCCTCCGACATCCACATCGAGCCCGGCGAGCACGAGGTCCGGGTGCGGTACCGCATCGACGGCGTGCTGCACGAGATGGCCCCGGCACCGAAGAACATCCAGAACGGCGTCATCAGCCGCCTGAAGATCATGAGCGACATCGACATCGCCGAGCGTCGGAAGCCCCAGGACGGCCGCATGTCGGTCCGGCACGGCGGCCGGCAGATCGACCTCCGCGTCGCGACCCTGCCCACGGTGTGGGGCGAGAAGGTCGTCATGCGGATCCTCGACAACACGAACACGTCGTTGACGCTGAAGGACCTCAACCTGCTCGAGCGGAACTTCGAGGCGTACCAGCGGTCGTACTCGAAGCCGTACGGCATGATCCTCGTCACCGGGCCGACCGGTTCGGGCAAGTCGACCACCCTCTACACGACCCTCAACGCGGTCGCGAAGCCAGAGATCAACGTCATCACGGTCGAGGACCCGGTCGAGTACCGGATGGCCGGCATCAACCAGGTGCAGGTCAACCCCAAGGCCGGCCTGACGTTCGCCTCCGCCCTGCGGTCCATCCTGCGTTCCGACCCCGACGTCGTGCTCCTCGGTGAGATCCGTGACCACGAGACCGCGCAGATCGCGATCGAGGCATCGCTCACCGGTCACCTCGTGCTCTCCACCCTGCACACCAACGACGCACCGTCCGCGATCACCCGACTGACCGAGATGGACATCGAGCCCTTCCTCGTCGGCTCGGCCCTCGACTCCGTCGTCGCCCAGCGTCTCGCCCGGCGGCTCTGCGAGCGGTGCAAGGCACCCGCGGTGTACGAGGCCGACCAGCTCCGTTCGCTCGGTTTCCTGCGCCCCGGCGAGGAGATGCCCGAGTTCTGGGCGCCCGTCGGTTGCGCCGTGTGCTCGCACACCGGGTACCGCGGCCGGATCGCCCTGCACGAGGTCATGACCGTGACCGAGGAGATCGAACGCCTCGCCGTCACCCGCGCCTCGAGCGCCGAGATCAGCCGGGTCGCGCAGGAGCAGGGCATGCTCACGCTGCGGCAGGACGGCTGGGAGAAGGTGCAGCTCGGCATGACGAGCGTCGACGAGATCCTGCGCGTGGTCGCGTAGCCGGTGGAAGGCCCAGAAGATGACTGACTCCGTGTACGACATCACCACGCCCGGCGACGAGCCCGTGGCCGGGTGGCACCCGGGTGCCCCCGGTGCCGAGGTCGGTTCGCGCCGCGCGGCCCGGCTCGCTGCTGCTGCTCCGGCCTCCCCGGAACAGGTCTACGACCTCGGCGACGACACCGCCGGCTGGCCCGCGCCGACGGGTTCACCCGTCGCCGTGCCCGTCGCGCAGCCCCTCGCCGCACCGGCGACCCCGCCCGCAGCGGTGCCGTCGTCGACCGCGACCTACGGGTACGCCGAAGCGCCGACCCAGCAGCTGCCCGCCGTCCCGTACAGCGGGTCGCACTACGCCGCTCCGGCAGCACCCGCCCCGGCTGCTGCCACCTCCGCCGGTGACGTCGACTTCTCACGTCACGCACGCGAGGTCGCCGACCCCGACCTCATCACCGCGCTCGCCCAGGTCGTCTACCAGGGTGCATCCGACCTCCACGTCACCGCCGACGCCCCGCCCACGGTCCGCGTCGACGGGGCCCTCCGTCCCGCGGTGCCGGGTGGCGCGTGGTCGCGCGGCAAGGTCATCGCCGCCCTCAAGACGCTGCTCTCCACCGAGCAGATGGGGCAGTTCGACCACGAGCAGGAACTCGACTTCGCGTACTCGCTGTCGCCGGAGTACCGCTTCCGCGTGAACTACTACCAGCAGCGCGGCAACTGGGGCGCGGCCTTCCGCATCATCCCCACGAAGATCAAGACGCTCAAGCAGCTCGGCATCCCCGACCACGTCGGCGACTTCGCCGGCCTGCCCCGTGGCCTCGTCCTCGTGACCGGCCCCACCGGCTCTGGCAAGTCCACGACGCTCGCCGCCCTGATCGACCTGGTCAACGAGAGCCGTGCCGACCACATCGTGACGGTCGAGGACCCGATCGAGTTCATGCACGAGCACAAGAAGGCGATCATCAACCAGCGCGAGGTCGGCGCCGACACGCACTCCTTCGCGGCCGCGCTCAAGCACGTGCTGCGCCAGGACCCCGACGTCATCCTGATCGGCGAGCTCCGCGACCTCGAGACCATCTCCGTCGCGCTCACCGCCGCCGAGACCGGGCACCTCGTCTTCGCGACCCTGCACACCCAGAGCGCTCCCGGCACCATCGACCGTGTCATCGACGTGTTCCCGCCCCACCAGCAGGGACAGATCCGCACGCAGCTCGCGGCGACCCTGCAGGGCGTCGTCTGCCAGACCCTGGTGCCGAAGGCCAACGGCGTCGGGCGGGTCGTCGCCACCGAGATCATGACGATCACCCCCGCCATCGGCAACCTGATCCGCGAGGGCAAGACCTACCAGATCACCTCGGCCATGCAGGCTGGGCGTGACCTGGGCATGCACACCATGGACCAGGACCTCGCCGAACTGGTCAACGTCGGCACGATCTCGCGCAAGGCCGCGATGGACAAGGTGCACGACGAAGAGGGCTTCGACCGGCTGGTGCAGCGCGTCGAGTCCCCGTCCGACTCATCCGCCGCCGCGATCGCCGCCAGCGGCATCGACTTCGGCGACAAGTTCTCCGGAGGCTACTGATGTCGCTCGCGTTCGACTACCGCGGCCGGGACGGCGCCGGCAAGCTCGTCAAGGGTCGCCTCGACGCATCGTCCGAGGGGGCCGTCGTCCAGCGGCTCCGGGGGATGGGCGTCTCGCCGATCGCGATCACCGAAGCACGGGCCGGCACCGGGCTGCAGGCCGAGATCAAGATTCCCGGGTTCGAGAAGGGCGTCGGCCTGAAGGACCTCGCGATCATGTCGCGCCAGGCCTCGACGATGCTCACCTCGGGGCTCTCGCTGCTCCGCGCACTCACGATCCTCAGCGACCAGACCGAGAACAAGAAGCTCAAGGACATCCTCGGGAAGGTCCGCGACGACGTCGAGCGTGGTGTCTCGTTCTCCGACGCGGTCGCGAAGTACCCGGTGGACTTCCCGCCGATCATGATCAACATGATCCGCGCGGGTGAGACCGGTGGGTTCCTCGACCAGGCGATGGACTCCATCGCGACGAACTTCGAGAAGGAGCACAAGCTCCGTTCCACGATCAAGTCCGCGATGACCTACCCCGTGGTCGTCCTGGTGATGTCGCTGCTGGCCGTCGCGATCATGCTCATCTTCATCGTGCCGATCTTCCAGGACATGTTCTCGTCGCTCGGCGGCAAGCTGCCGTTGCCGACGATGATGCTCGTGTACATGTCGCACGCGATGAAGTTCATCGCCATCCCGCTCGCGATCGCCATCGCCGCGTTCTGGCTCTGGTGGCGCGTGAACAAGAACACCGACCGGGTGCGAGCCTTCGTCGACCCCATCACGCTGCGGCTGCCGGTGTTCGGTGAACTGCAGAAGAAGATCGTCATTGCTCGCTTCGCCCGGAACTTCTCGAACATGATCGGTGCCGGCGTTCCCATTCTGCAGGCATTGCGCATCGTCGGAGAAGTGTCGAACAACTTCGTCGTGAAACGTGCGCTCGACAATGTCGCAGAATCCGTGCGAAAGGGTGAATCCATTGCGGAGCCATTGTCGAAGGAAACCGTCTTCCCGACGATGGTGACGCAGATGGTGGCCGTCGGTGAGGACGCCGGTTCGCTCGAGATCATGCTCGAGAAGATCGCGGTGTTCTACGACGCCGAGGTCGAGGCGACCACGGATGCCCTGACGTCGCTGATCGAGCCGCTCCTCATCGCGTTCCTCGGGGTCATCGTCGGCGGCATGATCATCGCGCTGTACATGCCGATCTTCCAGATCACGAACGTCGTCCAGAACGCTTCCTAGGCCATTCCACCCCCATGCGGGGGCGGTGTGCAATTCGCGCATCCCCCGCACTGGGGGTGTTTTGTGCCCGGGTTGCCCCCCGTTCTCGGGATTACACCCTCGAATCGCCCCGAATACGCTGATGTGCGGCGGCCGAGCAAGCCCCGAAATCATCCCCCAACATTCCCCGCAGAATGGAATCAATCATGTACTTCGCTCTCATGGGCAAGCTCGACGCTCGCCGCAAGGGTCTCCTGAAGGACGACGAGAAGGGGTTCACCCTCATCGAGCTCCTGGTCGTCGTGATCATCATCGGCATCCTCGCCGCGATCGCCATCCCGGTCTACATCAGCGTGCAGAACAACGCGAAGAACTCGGCTGTGAAGTCCGACATCACGAACGCGAAGACCGCGATCGTTACCGTGGTCACGTCTTCGGACACCGGCACGTACCCCGCGTCGCTCGACGCCGCGGCCCTTGCCGCTGACCCCTACAAGGCCGCGGGGAGCACTGCTGGCGCGGACACGACCCTCGCGTACTCGGTGAACGCCGACAAGACCGCGTTCTGCATCTCGGGCAAGAGCACCGCGACCGGTAAGACGTTCGGCGCGACCGATGCGTCCGGCGTCGCCGAGGGCACTTGCGCCGCTGGCGTCTTCACGAAGAAGCCGTAGTCGAAGCGACGGGGAGTCATGGCGCAGGCGCCGTGACTCCCCGTTGTCCGTCCGAACCGAAAGGAACGCCATGATCTCGCGCATCGCCGAGCGACTGCGTTCCGCCCGTGACGACGAAGACGGTTTCACGATCATCGAGGTGATGGTCGCGATGACGATCTTCGCTCTGATCGCCGCCGGCATCGCCGTCGGGATCACCTCGTCCCTCGTCCTCTCGACGGACACCCGCGCACGCGAGGTCGCGTCGACGGTCGCGATGGAGGACATCGACGACCTCCGCGACACCCCGAGCATCTTCGACATCAAGAGCGCGACCAAGTCCGTGACGGTCGGGAGCCGGAGCTTCGACCTGGCCCGGAAGGTGTCGTGGACCCGCTCGTCCGGCGCGGCGACCGCCTGCGGCACCGGCGACGGCAGCCTGTCGTACAAGGCCGTGACGGTGACGGTCAGCTGGAAGACCAGCGCCACCACCTCCGGCACCCAGCAGGTGACGATGTCGAGCGCCATCGCACCGCTGACGAACATCAACTCGGACACCACCGGCTCGATCCTCGTCGGGGTCACGAACGCGAACGGTGTCGGGCTGTCCGGCATCGTGCCGACCGTGAGCGGTGGTCCCGCCGGCGTCACGTTCCCGGCCACCGACGCCGAGGGGTGCACCTACGCCTCCGGTGTCCCCGCCGGCACCTACAAGGTGTCCATCGCGCGTACCGGGTACATCGACTCCACGCAGCAGGCGAGCCCCTCCAGCCAGTCCGTCACGGTCTCCGCCGGCGCTTCGGGAGCGGCGGCGTTCACGTTCGACAAGGCCGCGTCGTACACGTTCAAGTACGGCACGAGCCCGGCGAGTAGCGCGATCTTCCCGACGAACCTGCCCCTGTCGGTCACGAACGCAACATCCGGCACCACGGTGCTCCCGAACTCCCCGACGAGCGCGTCGCTCTTCCCGTACCCGTCCGGGTACCAGGCCGTCGCCGGGCTGTACGCCGCCGACACGTCCTCGACCGCGTCGGCCACCTGCCTGAGCCCCGAGCCGGGAGCTTGGACGACCGCGAACAAGGCGGGCAAGAAGGGCACGGCCACGCCGCCCGGCGCCGCGGGAGTCCCGATCGACGTGTCGATGGGTGCGATCACACTCTCGAAGCCGAGCAAGACCCTGTTCCTCACCGCTGTGACCACCACGCCGATCACCGGAGACCCCGGCTGCGCGACGGGCATGACCCTCGCGTTCCCGAAGCCCACCACGGACAGCATGACGATCGCGTTGCCGTGGGGCACGTGGAAGCTGTACACGGGATCCACCGCTGGCGCGACGACGACCGCGCTCACGCTGACGACGTCGAACACCGCGATGGTCAGCAACGGCGTCGTGAACGGCGGCGTCGTGATGGTCGACCCGAGGCCGGCCGGCTGATGCGTGCGCTCATCCGACGGCTGCACCGGGACCAGCGGGGGATCACCCTGGTCGAACTGCTCGTCGCCATGCTCGTGACGTCGCTGCTCCTCACCCTGGTCGGGAGCTTCTTCGTGTCCATGACGAAGGCCCAACGAACGGTCGCAGCGGTGAACGACAGCACGCGACAGGGCACCACCTCGATGACCCAGCTCAGCCGGTACCTCCGCGAGGCGTCTCGTTGGCAGGAGAGCAAGGCGAAGCTCAACCCCGCGTTCACCCGCGCCACGGCGACCGGCCTGACCTTCTACTCCGCGGTGGACCTGTCGACGGCGCAGCCCGGACTGACGAAGGTCACGGTCGACATCGTGTCGAGCAAGCTGCGCATGCAGCTCCAGCAGGGGGCCTGCCCGGTCGGCGGGTACTGCACGTTCACCGGCGCCACCCGGACACTGTGGCTCGCCGACGTCGTCCGGACGACCGGCACCAACACGACCCAGTTCCTCTACAACGACGTCCTGGACAGCCCGATCACCCCGACCTCGGCCACGTTCGACTCGATCCGTTCCGTCGAGATCAACCTGGCCGTCGGATCCGCGAACGGGACGACCGCGAACGACACGACCTTCAACGCCACCATCAACCTGCGCAACCTCGACTACGGCGCAGCGACGGAGTCATGATGCTCATCCGGATCCTCCGCGGACTGCGCGCTCGCGACGACGAACGGGGCGTCGCACTCGCTGCCGTCATCGGTCTCGGCGCGGTGCTCATGATCGTGCTCTCGCTCGTCGTCGCGACGGCGACCAGCGGCGCGACCAAGGCGACGACCGACACGAACTACAACAAGGCGATCGCCGCCGCCTACGCCGGGCTCTCGGATTACCAGGGCCGGCTCGCGGCCGACAACGCGTACGTCAACTACGGGGTCCGCACGGCGTTCTCCGCGACGAGTACCTTCACCGCGGACTCGACGAACAAGGCCTTCGGCGTCGCGACGAACGGCACCTGGGCGAGCGTCGTCGGCAGCACCGACCAGTTCTACCGGTACGAGGTCGACAACTCCGACTACGCGACGACCGGCAAGGTCCGCCTGCGGGTCACCGGCAAGGCCGGATCCACCACGAGGACCATCGTCGTGGACCTCCGCGGTGACGGCTTCGTCAACTACCTCTACTTCACGAACTACGAGTCGCAGGACCCGAGCCTCACGGGGGCCGGCTGCACCTCCAACCACCGCAACGACTCGGACTGGACGTCGAGCAGCTGCGAGGCCGTCACGTTCGCCAGCGGCGACACCCTGGACGGCCCGGTCCGCACGAACGACGTCATCACCGCGTGCGGAGCGACCTTCAACTCGACCGTGCAGGACACCGGCCCCGCGGACTTCTTCTACACGAGCAAGGCGACCTCGGTCGACTCCGCGTGCCGGAGCTCGACGACGTTCAAGGGCGGGAAGATCTCGACGGTCGGGACGCTGCCGATGCCGAGCACGAACGCGAACATGAAGCAGGAGGCGCGGACCGACATCACGGACAAGGTCGCGAAGCCCGGCTGCATCTACACCGGCCCGACGTCGATCACCTTCCTGGCCGGCGGGAAGATGCGCGTGGTCTCCCCGTGGACGCTGAAGACGCAGCTGCAGGGCACGGCCAGCGGCGCGATCACCGGCGGGACCGAGAACAGCGCCCTGTGCGGTTCGGTCGCCGACCTGCACGGCTCCGGCGCCGTGATCCCGACCCTCCCGTCGAACCTCGTCTACGTGCAGAGCGTCCCGTCGACGGTCGGCGACCCGAACTACTGGGCATCGAGCGCGACGCCCTCGGGCACGGTCAACGGCACGGTGACCTCCGGATCGCCGGTGTACTGCCAGCAGAACGTGCAGACGACGACCACCACGTACGACGGACGTGGACGACCTGTCACCACCACCTCGAGCAGCTCCGACTACGGCAACGGGCTCGGGTACCCCCTCACCAGCGAGTTCACCGGAACGCGTGGCGATGCCGGGTACTACGGCTGCCGGAGCGGTGACGCGTTCGTGTCCGGGTCGTTCGGAGGGCAGATGACCCTCGCAGCCGAGAACTTCCTCTACGTGACCGGGAACATCATCTACCAGAACGGTCGGACGTCCGACGACATGCTCGGCCTCGTCGGGCAGAAGGCAGTGTCGGTCTACAACCCCGTCTCCTGCTCGTCGTACTCGAACACCTCGAAGACGGCGTGCAACACGGGGAGCACCTCGTACTCGAGCAACCTTGCCGCGACCAAGAACATCGAGATCGACGCGGCGGTCGCCAGCAACCTCGGCACCTTCAACGTGCAGAACTACCAGTACGGCTCCAACCTCGGCACGCTGACCATCTACGGGTCGATCGCGCAGCAGTTCCGCGGTGCCGTCCGCAGCCAGTACACCAACGGGCTGCTGACCGCCTACGCGAAGGCCTACGGCTACGACACGCGCCTCAAGACCTCGGCGCCACCGAAGTTCCTGCAGCCGGTGTCCACGACGTACGGCGTGACGACGGAGACCGAGTCGGCGACGGCGTTCCGGGCCGACGGCACCCCGACGGGCAAGTGACCATGACCGCGCTCACCTCGCTCGCTCCCTTCGTGACGGTCCTCGTCGGCCTCCTCGGCCTGGCCATCGGATCGTTCCTCAACGTCGTCGTGTTCCGCGTCCCTGCGGGGATGTCCGTCGTCGCCCCGGCCAGCTCGTGCCCCGGCTGCGGACACGAGATCCGGTCCCGCGACAACGTCCCGGTGCTCTCGTGGGTCCTCCTGCGCGCCCGGTGCCGGGACTGCCACGAGCCGATCTCAGCGCGCTACCCGCTCGTGGAAGCCGCTACGGGCCTCCTCTTCGTCGCCGTCGCGCTGTTCTCGGTCCTCGCGCCGTGGTCGCCCCTCGCGGATGCCGGGGGCGTGCGCGGCGCCGTGCAGAGTGCCGTGATCCTCGTCGCGTTCCTGTACCTGATGGCGATCAGCATCTCGCTGACGCTCATCGACCTCGACACGCACACGCTGCCGAACCGCATCGTGCTGCCCGCGTACATCGTCCTGCCGGCACTGCTCCTCGCCGCGTCCGCGGTCTCCGGCGACTGGGGCGCGGCGCTCCGCGGCCTGATCGGTCTCGTTGTGCTCGGTGCCGTGTACCTCGGGCTCGCACTCGCGGTACCCGGCGGCATGGGTCTCGGTGACGTCAAGCTCGCCGGCGTGCTCGGCTTCGTCTTGGCGTACCTCGGATGGGGACCCCTCGCAGTGGGTTCTTTCGGGGCCTTCCTGCTCGGAGGTACCTTCGCAATCGTCCTCCTGGCCGTGCGCCGGGCGGGCCGCCGGAGCGGGATCCCGTTCGGCCCCTGGATGCTCGCGGGTGCCTGGCTCGGCATCGCCGTCGGCGTGCCCGCGTGGGACCTCTACCTGGGCGTCCTCGGGCTCGCCTGACGCGTCCTCGGACCCGAACCGATCCATCAGACCGACCCGAAACGGTCACGGAAGGACCAGCAATGCCGAAGAGCATCGTGGGCGTCGACATCGGCGCCGCAGCGATCCGCGCGGTGGAGGTGCACGACCCCGACCGACCGAAGCCGACCATCGTGCGCTTCGCCGAGGTCCCCGTGCCCGAGGGGGCGACCCGGCAGGGCGAGGTCGTCGAACCGAACACCGTCGCCGGAGCGCTCCGCCAGCTGTGGTCCATCGGGCGCTTCCGCTCCAAGGACGTCGTGCTCGGCATGGGCAACCAGCGCGTGCTGTCGCGTGACCTGACCGTCCCGCGCGCGCCCATCGCCCAGATCCGCGAGTCCCTGCCCTTCCAGGTCCAGGACATGCTCCCGGTCCCCGTCGGCGACGCGATCCTCGACTTCTACCCCACCGGCGAGGGCATGGGCGAGAACGGCCCGACCATCAGCGGCCTGCTCATCGCTGCCGTGAAGGACGCCGTGCTCGCAAACGTCCGCGCGGTGCAGACCGCCGGCCTCAACCCGGTCGGTGTCGACCTCATCCCGTTCGCCCTGGCCCGGGTGCTCGCCCCGGCGAACCAGCGCGGCACCGTGGCGATCGTCGAGTGCGGTGGGAACACGACGACCGTGGTCGTCGTGACCGACGGCGTCCCGAAGTTCGTCCGCATCATCCCCACCGGAGGCGACGACATCACGCGGATGCTCGCCGGCCGGCTCTCGATCAACGAGGGCTCCGCCGAAGCGGTGAAGCGACACCTCGGCATGGACCCGCTCACGGCCAAGACGAGCGACGACGCCCTCGCCGTCGCCGCGGTCCGCGAGACGGTGAGCGAGTTGCTCGCCAGCCTCCGCAACACCATCAACTACTTCGTGAACACGCACCCGACCGAGCCGGTCGGACAGATCCTGCTCGGCGGCGCCGGCGGGGCCCTGCCCGGGTTCGCCGACGCGTTGTCCGAGTTCACCAGGACCCCGGTGCGGTTCGGAGCGCCGTTCGCGAACGTCGCGCTCGCGAAGTCGATCCGAGTCGAGGACCTCCACGCCCACGGTGCGTCCATCGCCGTCGCCTGGGGTCTCGCTGCCGGAGGGAGAGCAGCATGAGCCAGACGACGAAGGCCAAGCCGGCCCGCACGCCGAGCGGACGCAGCCGTCGGAAGGGCGCCGCACAGGTCGACGCGGCGGATCGTGTGGCCGCCGAGAGTGCCGAGCGCGCCAAGCGGCAGAGCCGGGGGAGCGCGAACGAGGTCGTCATCGGCGGCCGTCCGAGCGCCGACCTCCTGCCCACCGAGGTCCTCGCCGACCGGCGCAGCCGCCGAGTCGTCCGCCGCATGTGGGCGGGCGTCGCCCTGGTGGCTGTCGTCGTCGGGATCGGCACCGGCGCAGCGACCCTGCTGGCAGGACAGGCCCACGACGACCTCACGGACGCGCAGAACCAGACGCTCTCGCTCCTGCAGCAGCAGGCGACGTACAAGGACGTCCGCGACACCGAGGCGGGAACGGCCCTCCGCGAGGCCGCGCAGTCCGTCGGGGGCTCGACCGAGATCGCCTGGCAGCCCTACCTCGGCTCGCTGAAGTCCTCGCTCCCGTCCGGTGTGCAGATCACCGGTGTGAGCATCGACTCCGCCTCACCGCTCGAGGCCTACGCCCAGGCGGACACCCCGCTGCAGGGCGAACGGGTCGCGACGCTCACGATCGATGCCGAGAGCCCGACGCTCCCCTCCGTCCCGGAGTGGCTCGATGCAGTGAAGGGCCTGACGGGCTTCGTCGACGCGACCGCGAACTCGGTCACCCTCGACGAGACGACCGGCACCTACACGGTGAACATGACGATCCACGTCGACGACGCCGCCTACGACGGCAAGTACCAGGACAAGGGCGAGTGAGATGACCCGCAACCGACTCAACATGCTGATCGCCGTGATGGCGATGGTCGTGGTGGCGCTCGCCGGCTTCTTCCTCGGCGTCCAGCCACAGCTGGCCCAGGCCGCGAACGACCACGTCCAGCAGACCTCGGTGGACGCGACGAACCGCACCACCGCCGCGGAACTCGCACGGCTGAAGGAACGATCCAAGTCGCTTCCCGCGCTGAAGGCCGAGCTCGCGAAGCTGACCGCCTCGGTGCCGGGCAGCGCGAGCATGTCCTCGTTCTACGGCGCGGTCGACAAGGTGGCTGCCGGATCCGGCGTGAAGGTCTCGGCGATCACGACGTCCGACGCGGTGGCCTACACCGCACCGGTGCCGGCAGCGTCGACGGAGGACGCCGCCGCGACGGACGAGGCGACCGCGACGGCGAGCGCCTCGGCGACCGCTGCGCCGACGACCGGAGCGACGACGGCCACCGACCCGGCGATCTCCGGGAAGAACTTCTCCGCGATCCCGGTCTCGGTGTCGGTGGACGGCTCCTTCGACCAGGCGCTGGCCTTCGTCGGTGGACTGCAGGACGGCGCGCGGTTGTTCCTCGTGAACACGGTCTCGTCGTCGGCGTCGCAGGACTCCGCGGACGCGTCCGCAGCCGCCTCGACGACGTGGACCTTCGGCGGCTACGTGTACGTCCTGACGACCGACACGGACACCACCGCGAAGGGCTGAGCCGACCCCCGCGGACTGGGGTCGGACGCGCCACGCCGGACCCCCTTCCGCGACACCCGTCGGTGTGCGTACGATGCTCCCGACGCCGTGCTCACGGCTGCTCATCCTCTCTCGAACGGTCGGCTCGAATCGGCCGTTCCTCGTCGTGCCCGGAGTCGCGCGTGTTGGTCGGAATCGTGGAATTCCTCGGTTGGTTCGGAGCTGTAACCGTTCTTGCTGGTTACATTCTCTTCTCCACTGGCAAGATCCCGAACGGGCCGCTCTACCAGCTCTTCAACCTGGTCGGGGGCCTCGCGGTCGCGGTCAACGTCGCCGCCCACCACGCGATCCCGTCGACCATCGTGAACGGCATCTGGGCCGTCGTCGCCGTCGTCGTCCTGGTGAAGATGGCGCGCACTCGTCGCGCCGCGAAGCGGGGCGAACCGACGCCGGTCGAGGCGACCGTGCTGCACACCGAACCGCCGGCCACGACGGCGGTCCTGCCGATCATCGGACCGGCGCTGCGTGACCACGAGGTCGAGGCGACGCCCGCGTCGGACGCGGCCACGGGCCTCCAGGCCGGATCGACGGGGACGACGGAAGCCGCACCCGCCCCGATGACCGAGACGGTCCCGATCATCACCGCGACGATCGCACTCGCCCTCGTGGCGGCGGCGCAGGAGCAGGTGGACCAGCAGCAGGCCGACCGAGCCGCCGATGACCAGGCCGCCGACGACCACGCCGTCCAGCCCGATCGCGCGGACCACGCGGAGTCCTCCCGCTGATCAGCCCTGCGGCGATACGATCGACGCATGTCCCGGTGGTTGATCGCGACGATGACGTCGATCCTCTTCATCGCGCTCGTGATCGCGGTGACGGGGTTCGAGTCGCTGCTCGCCGACACCGACGTCATCTCGCAGCCCGACGCGACCCCGTACCTCGGCCCGGCCATGGTGATCGGCGGAGCACTCGTGGTGTTCCTCGCGACCGCGGTCGGCGCCCGAGACGGGAACCCAGGTGTGACCGGTCTGGTGGCCGCTGCCACGGCGTACCTCGTGATGCTCGGCGTCGGGGCGGTGGGCTACACGCTCATCCGCGGTGACGTGACCGAGCTCCTCGTCTTCCCCGCCGGCTACGCCCTCGGCCCGTTCGTCGTCGGCTCGGTCGTGGTCGCGCTGCTGTCCGTGATCGGCGGCATCTCGATGGCCCGGCACCAGGCGCGGACCAGCACCGCGTCCGACGGGCGCGGTACCCGGACGGAGTCCACGATCGCGGGCGAGGACCACTCCGCGCGGTAGTCTCGCGGGGCACGCGGACACGCAACGGGGGAACGATGAGCGACGAGCAGACGCCGGATCCGGACCAGCACGGCTGGGGGTCGGTGCCGCCCGTCGCCACGATCCGGGGGACGCAGGACGCACCGCAGGACCCGCAGCTCGGAGCACCGTTCGGCGCACCGCTCGGCGCGCGTCGGTCGCGGCCGCGCCGGAAGCTCCGCCGTGGCCAGGTCGTCGGGATCGTCGCCGGCATCGTGGTGCTCTCGCTGCTGCTGGTCGGCGGCATCGCCGGGTCCCTGATCGGGTCGTCCACGCACTCCGCCGACCGCCCGGTGCGCGCGTTCCTCGACGACGTGGTCGCCGGCAAGGTCGACGACGCACTCGACGACGCCGGCATCGACGCGGAGGAGTCCGACGTCCTGCTGACCGACGCGGCCTACGCGAAGGCCACGGCCAAGCCGACCGGCTACCGGATCGCCGCGGTCCGTGACGACGGTGACACGGCGACGGTCAGTGCCTACCTGCGCCAGGGCGGGCAGGACGTCGCCGCGAGGTTCACCCTCGACAAGGCCGGCACCGACTGGGGCGTGTTCCCGATCTGGGAGCTGCAGGCGCCCGACCTCGGCATGGTCGACGTCGACGTCCGTGGCCCGGGCGGCGCGACCGTCGAGGTGGCCGGCGGGTCGACGACCACGGCGAAGGACGGCACCGCGCGGCTCCGAGCCCTGCCCGGCACCTACGACGTCGCGCTCGACGGCGGCAAGTGGGTGCAGGCCGACGACGGCACGGCGACCGTGAGCGGGTTCGACACCCCGACGTCGACGCCGGTCGAGCTGACCACGACGCTGACCGACGCGGGCCAGCAGGCGGCGAAACGGGCGGTGGACGCCTGGGTCGACGGGTGCATCGCCTCGACCGACGCCGCACCGGCCGGGTGCAGCTTCTACGCGTACGGCCAGAACCCGGCCTACACGTACACGAACCAGAAGTGGACGCTCGACTCCCGCCCGACGGTCTCGATCGGGGACTGGACCTCGAACGGCTGGCTCGTCTCGACGACGACGTTCGGCAAGGCGACGTTCACGGCCGACATCGCGGGCGCCGGCGGGACGGGGACCGCCTCGGCCGGACCACTCAACGTCAACGCGAGCGGCTACATCTCCGGCTTCACCGCCGACGGTGCGACCTTCCGGTCCGCGGTGGGCAACGGGTCCTCCGACACCGGCTCGTGACGGTGTCCGTCCCCGCCCTGCCCCGGATTGATTTCGTCCCGTTACGCGGGTAGTCTCTATCGGGTGTGCGCCTTAGGGCGCGCCCGAAAAGTCCGGCGAGCGACATCGCCCAGCCGGACCACTCCGTCCCCCACTCGACCATCCGCCGTCCGGCGGTGATCAGCGTGGGACGAGGAAGCCGGCGGATCGCGCCGGCCAGAGAGCACGAGCGAAGAACCAGGAGAACAGTTGCCTACTATTCAGCAGCTGGTTCGCAAGGGTCGTACGCCGAAGGTCACCAAGACCAAGGCGCCCGCCCTGAAGGCGAACCCCCAGCAGCGTGGTGTGTGCACCCGCGTCTACACCACCACCCCGAAGAAGCCGAACTCCGCACTGCGCAAGGTCGCTCGTGTGAAGCTCTCGAACGGCACCGAGGTCACGGCGTACATCCCCGGTGAGGGCCACAACCTCCAGGAGCACTCGATGGTGCTCGTCCGTGGCGGTCGTGTGAAGGACCTCCCCGGTGTGCGGTACAAGATCATCCGTGGCGCCCTGGACACCCAGGCCGTGAAGAACCGTAAGCAGGCTCGTAGCCGCTACGGCGCGAAGAAGGGTTGAGTTAGATGCCTCGTAAGGGTCCCGCCCCCAAGCGTCCCGTCGTCGCCGACCCGGTCTACGGTGCGCCGATCGTCAGCCAGCTCGTGAACAAGATCCTGCTCGACGGCAAGAAGGGCCTCGCTGAGCGCATCGTCTACGGTGCACTCGAGGGCGTCACTGCCAAGAACCAGCAGGACGCCGTCGCGACGCTCAAGAAGGCGCTCGACAACGTCCGTCCGACCCTCGAGGTCCGTAGCCGCCGCGTCGGTGGCTCGACCTACCAGGTCCCGGTCGAGGTCAAGCCGCACCGCGCGAACACCCTCGCGCTCCGCTGGCTGACCTCGTACGCCAAGGCCCGTCGCGAGAAGACGATGACCGAGCGTCTCATGAACGAGATCCTCGACGCGTCGAACGGTCTCGGTGCCGCGGTCAAGCGCCGCGAGGACACGCACAAGATGGCCGAGTCGAACAAGGCCTTCGCTCACTACCGCTGGTAGTCCCGGCACCGTTCGGGCGCCGGCGGTCATGAACCCCGGCGCCCGGACGGCCGCCAACCTCTCCTACAACTCTTCCGGAGGAACCCTGTGGCACAGGACGTGCTCACCGACCTGAACAAGGTCCGCAACATCGGCATCATGGCGCACATCGATGCCGGCAAGACCACGACGACCGAGCGCATCCTGTTCTACACGGGCATCACGCACAAGATCGGTGAGGTCCACGACGGCGCTGCCACGATGGACTGGATGGCGCAGGAGCAGGAGCGCGGCATCACGATCACGTCGGCCGCGACGACCTGCTTCTGGGACAACAACCAGATCAACATCATCGACACCCCCGGTCACGTGGACTTCACGGTCGAGGTGGAGCGTTCGCTCCGCGTCCTCGACGGTGCGGTCGCCGTCTTCGACGGCAAGGAGGGCGTCGAGCCCCAGTCCGAGACCGTGTGGCGTCAGGCGGACAAGTACGACGTCCCGCGCATCTGCTTCGTCAACAAGATGGACAAGCTGGGCGCCGACTTCTACTACACCGTCGACACCATCGTGAACCGCCTCGGCGCGGAGCCCCTCGTGCTCCAGCTGCCGATCGGTTCCGAGAGCTCGTTCGAAGGCGTCGTCGACCTCGTCCAGATGCGTGCACTCACCTGGCGCGGCGACGCCAAGGGTGACGTCGCGATGGGCGCGAAGTACGAGATCGAAGAGATCCCGGCCGACCTGCAGGACCGTGCCGCCGAGTACCGCGAGAAGCTCATCGAGCGCGTGGCCGAGGCGGACGACGTCCTCATGGAGCGCTACCTCGAGGGCGACACCGACTTCTCGGTCGCCGAGATCAAGGCCGCGATCCGTGCCCTCACGGTGAGCAGCACGCTCTACCCGGTCCTCTGCGGTTCCGCGTTCAAGAACCGCGGTGTCCAGCCGATGCTCGACGCCGTCATCGACTACCTCCCGTCCCCGCTCGACGTGCCGCCGATGATCGGCCACGACGTCAAGGACGAGGAGAAGGAGATCATCCGCAAGCCCGACGCGACCGAGCCGTTCTCGGCTCTCGCGTTCAAGGTCGCGGTGCACCCCTTCTTCGGTCGTCTGACCTACGTCCGCGTGTACTCCGGCTCGATCGAGTCCGGTGCACAGGTCATCAACTCGACCAAGGGCAAGAAGGAGCGCATCGGGAAGATCTTCCAGATGCACTCCAACAAGGAGAACCCGGTCGCCAACGTGACCGCTGGTCACATCTACGCGGTCATCGGCCTCAAGGACACCACCACCGGTGACACCCTGTGCGACCCGACCAACCAGGTCGTCCTCGAGTCGATGACGTTCCCGGAGCCGGTCATCGAGGTCGCGATCGAGCCGAACACGAAGGCTGACCAGGAGAAGCTCTCCACGGCCATCCAGAAGCTCGCCGAAGAGGACCCGACGTTCCGCGTCGAGCTCAACGCCGAGACCGGTCAGACGACGATCAAGGGCATGGGCGAGCTCCACCTCGACATCCTCGTCGACCGCATGAAGCGCGAGTTCCACGTCGAGGCCAGCGTCGGCAAGCCCCAGGTGGCCTACCGCGAGACGCTGACCAAGGTCGTCGAGCGTTACGACTACACCCACAAGAAGCAGACCGGTGGCTCCGGTCAGTTCGCGAAGGTGCAGATCGCGCTCGAGCCGATGGAGGTCACGAGCGAGAAGGTCTACGAGTTCGTCAACGCGACCTCCGGTGGCCGTGTCCCGCGCGAGTACATTCCGTCGGTGGACGCCGGTATCCAGGACGCCATGCAGGTCGGCATCCTGGCCGGTTACCCGACGGTCGGCGTGCGGGCGACCCTCAAGGACGGCGCGGCGCACGACGTCGACTCGTCCGAGATGGCGTTCAAGATCGCCGGTTCGATCGCCTACAAGGAAGCGGCCCGCAAGGCCGGTCCGGCGATCCTCGAGCCGATCATGGCCGTCGAGGTCCGTACTCCTGAGGAGTACATGGGCGACGTCATCGGTGACCTGAACTCCCGTCGTGGCCAGATCGCCTCGATGGAGGACGCCTCGGGCGTCAAGGTGGTCCGCGCGAGCGTGCCGCTGTCCGAGATGTTCGGCTACGTCGGCGACCTGCGGTCGAAGACCTCTGGTCGTGCGGTCTACTCGATGACCTTCGAGACCTACAGCCAGGTCCCGGCCAAGGTCGCCGAGGAGATCATCGCGAAGAACGCGGGGGAGTGACGCTCAAGCGTCTCTCCACAGGCGAGGGTGCCCGGCGACGGGCCCCTCGTCACCAAGTACAGTAAAGACACACACCGCGAACCAACGGCTCCAGCCCATCCAGGGCCGGCCGGGGGTGTCGCTTCCGAGTCCTGAGGAGGACCCACAGTGGCCAAGGCCAAGTTCGAGCGCACCAAGCCGCACGTCAACATCGGAACCATCGGTCACGTCGACCACGGCAAGACCACGCTCACGGCGGCGATCACCAAGGTTCTGCACGACCAGTACCCGGACCTCAACGAGGCCCGCGACTTCGCGCAGATCGACAACGCTCCCGAGGAGCGCCAGCGCGGCATCACGATCAACATCTCGCACGTCGAGTACCAGACCGAGAAGCGTCACTACGCGCACGTCGACGCCCCCGGTCACGCCGACTACGTGAAGAACATGATCACGGGTGCGGCGCAGATGGACGGCGCGATCCTCGTGGTCGCCGCCACCGACGGCCCGATGCCCCAGACGCGTGAGCACGTGCTGCTCGCCCGCCAGGTCGGCGTCCCGTACATCGTCGTCGCGCTGAACAAGTCCGACATGGTGGACGACGAGGAGATCCTGGAGCTCGTCGAGCTCGAGGTCCGCGAGCTCCTCGGCTCGCAGCAGTTCGACGAGGACGCCCCCGTCGTGCAGGTCTCGGCGCTCAAGGCGCTCGAGGGCGACGAGAAGTGGGTCAAGTCGGTCCAGGACCTCATGGCCCAGGTCGACGAGCACGTGCCGGACCCGGTGCGCGCCACCGACCAGCCGTTCCTCATGCCGATCGAGGACGTCTTCACGATCACTGGTCGTGGCACGGTCGTCACCGGTCGTGTCGAGCGTGGCACGCTCAACCTGAACGAGGAGGTCGAGATCGTCGGCATCCGCGCGACGCAGAAGACCACCGTCACGGGCATCGAGATGTTCCGCAAGCTGCTCGACCAGGCGGTCGCCGGTGACAACACCGGTCTGCTCATCCGTGGCCTCAAGCGCGAGGACGTGGAGCGCGGCCAGGTCGTCGTGAAGCCGGGTTCGGTCACGCCGCACACCGAGTTCCAGGCGAACGCGTACATCCTGACGAAGGAAGAGGGCGGGCGTCACAACCCGTTCTACGCGAACTACCGCCCGCAGTTCTACTTCCGCACCACGGACGTCACCGGCGTCATCACGCTGCCCGAGGGCACCGAGATGGTCATGCCCGGTGACACCGTCGCCATGACGGTCGAGCTGATCCAGCCGATCGCCATGGAAGAGGGCCTCCGCTTCGCCATCCGTGAGGGTGGTCGTACGGTCGGCGCCGGTACGGTCGAGAAGATCCTCAAGTAACTCCGGTTGCCTGCGTCAGCGGGGTCGAGCCTTCGGGCTCGGCCCCGCTTTCGTGTTCCCGGGGGCGTCTCCCGGTGACGGAAGACGCCCCTGGCGGGCGCTGGTGGCCGGTGGTGGCCCTGACGGGCCGTCGGACGGGAGGCGCGGTGCCGGACGTGCGCCGTGCCTCCAGTCCGCCCGTGGTGCGTCCCAGGCACGGGGGAGTTGGCTCGGTCGGGTGACACGCCTCCGCCGCTCCGCGACCTCCGGTCGCGGCTACCACCGCCTCCGGAACGGGAGCGGGTTCACCTACCGGGACCCCGACGGCCAGACCGTCACCGACCCCGACGAGCGCCGCCGCCTCGAGGACTTCGTGATCCCGCCGGCGTGGGACGACGTCTGGATCTCCCCGTACCCGAACGGCCACATCCTCGCCACCGGCGTCGACGGTGCCGGTCGGCGGCAGTACGTGTACCACCCGTCGTGGCGCGAGCGGATGGACCGGATCAAGTACGACCGCGCGCTCGCCCTCGCCGAGTCGCTCCCGACTGCGCGGCGCTTCGTCACGCAGGACCTCCGCCGTCCGGAACCGGACCGGCAGCGGGCACTCGCCGCGGCGTTCCGGATGCTGGACCAGGGATCGCTGCGGGTCGGTTCGGAGCGCTACGCGAGCGAGCACGGCAGCCGTGGGCTGTCGACGCTGCTCTGCGCCCACGCGCACGTCTCCGGCGACGACATCGAGCTCGACTTCCCGGGCAAGAGCGGGCAGGAGTGGTCCTCCACGATCCACGACCCGGATCTCGCGACGGTCATCTCCGGGATGAAGCGCCGCGGACCGAACGCCCGGCTGCTCTCGTTCCGGGAACGTCGCGGCGCGGAGTGGGAGCCGCTCTCGGCAGAGGACATCAACGCCTACGTCAAGGAGCGGGCCGGCGACGAGTTCACCGCGAAGGACTTCCGCACGCTGCACGGGACGGTCGCAGCCGCCGTCGACCTGGCGAAGGCCGGGCCGCAGTCGTCGCAGGCGAAGCGGAAGAAGGCCGTCTCGCACGCGGTGAAGGCCGCGAGCGACGAGCTCGGCAACACCCCGACGGTGTGCCGGCAGAGCTACATCGACCCCCGGTTGCTCGACGCCTACGACCACGGTGAGACCATCGATCCCGACCGGATCCACGCCGCAGAGGCCGAGGTCCGGGCCCTCCTCTACCGACAATGACCCGGTGGTCGTCCGGATGACGTAGCGTTGGTCGACGTGCCGGACCACCCCACACGGCACGGAAGGACCCACAACAGTCGTGACTGACGAGTGCATCCACGGTTTCCCCACCGAGCTCTGCGACATCTGCGCGCCACGCGTGCGTGAGGAGTCGGCGATCCCGGCTGCTCCTGCGCCACGGCGGACCCGCATCACCACCAACCTCCGCGTCGACCCACCGGCCTCCGGCCCCGGGACGTCGCTCCGATCGCCGACCTCGCTCCGGTCGCCGGCGGCCGACCTGCCGGAGGCGCGCGTGTTCGCCAGCCTCCGCGCCCACCACGTGACCCACATCGACAACCTCGACGGCATCGTCGGGTCCGGTGCGATCCTCGCGGCGGACCAGGCCGAGCCCTCCGTGGACGTCAGCTCCCCGGAGACCCGCGCGGCCCGGACCGAGGCCGAGGCGCCCGACGGCTCCTCGATCGCCTCGCACGTGCCGTTCACGCTGTCGCCCGACGCCACCCGCTGGGACGAGCTCCGCAGCGGCGCCGAGGGTGAGCGCTGGTCCGACGCGGCCCGGCGCACCCGTGCGATCGACTACATCGTGCTCGTCGTCCCGGTCTCGGCCTTCGGTGCCTCGGTCATCGTCGCCGACCAGGACGCGGACGCCGACGACGTCCGGTTCGCCGTGGGCCCCGACGCCGGGACGAACCTGATCCGTCGGACGGACTTCAGCGACCCGGAGATGCAGGGCCTCGAGCTCCTGGCCGGGCCGAGCGTGCCGTTCACCTCCGTCGCGGTGATCGGTGTCCCGAACGACAGGGCCCGCCAGACGGTCCGTGCCGTCCTCGCCGACCACGGTGGGCACGCTCCCCGGGTCGCGGTCTTCCCGCCCTGGTTCGTGCCGCCGGTGGCAGCCGAGTAGTCCAGCAGGAGCGCTCTCCGGACCCGGTCCGCAGACCTCCCGAAGCGCCCTCCGGACCACGTCCGGAGGGCGCTTCGCGCTGCGGGGCCGACCCGTGCCTCCGGGCCGTCCGATCCGCGCGGATCCGGGGAAGTGAGCCGGGCCCGACACGCCCGGCATTTCGCGACACGCCCGGGTTGCACGTGGGGCGAGGCTATGCGAGACTTGTCCGGTTCCGAATTCCCCGTGGGTGCATGCCCACAGGATCACTGCTCTGGCAGTGCACAACCCCCTTGTTCAGCAGGGCTGGGTTGGGCCGCAGGCAGCAGAACGCGACTCCCCGAGTTCACGACGGACGCAGTGCAGTACGGCTGCGCCCAGAGTACGAGGAAGTCGATTGCCCACGCTGGACGGCCCAGGTCGCCCGCGCGGTTGACAGGTGAACAGCGGTCATCCCCAGCGGATGCGGCCGGTTGGTTCAGGAAAACAGCACGGTCTGCAGCAATGCGGAGCCGAGCGGCGTCAGGCGGCCTGCGGGTGCGCGGCGCAGAGAGAGGACAAGAGACACATGGCGGGACAGAAGATCCGCATCCGGCTCAAGTCGTATGACCACGAGGTCATCGACACGTCGGCCCGGAAGATCGTCGACACGGTGACCCGTGCCGGTGCAACCGTGGTCGGCCCGGTGCCGCTCCCCACCGAGAAGAACGTGATCGCTGTGATCCGTTCCCCTCACAAGTACAAGGACTCGCGCGAGCACTTCGAGAAGCGCACGCACAAGCGGGTCATCGACATCGTCGACCCGACGCCGAAGGCCGTTGACTCGCTCATGCGACTCGACCTGCCGGCAGACGTCAACATCGAGATCAAGCTGTAAGGGGGCTGACCAATGGCGAACTCAACCAAGACCGTCAAGGGCCTCCTCGGCAAGAAGCTCGGGATGACCCAGGTGTGGGACGAGAACAACAAGTTCATCCCCGTCACCGTGATCGAGGTCGGCCCGAACGTGGTCACCCAGATCCGCAACGCTGAGCGCGACGGCTACGAGGCGATCCAGATCGCCGCCGGTGCCATCGACCCGCGCAAGGTCAACAAGCCGGCCGCCGGCCACTTCGAGGCCGCTGGCGTGACCCCGCGTCGCACCCTCACCGAGATCCGGACCAACGACTCCGCTGAGTACACGCTCGGCCAGGAGCTCACCGTGGACGGCACGTTCACGGCGGGCCAGAAGGTCGACGTCGTCGGTACCTCCAAGGGCAAGGGCTTCGCCGGTGTCATGAAGCGCCACGGCTTCCACGGCGTCGGCGCCTCGCACGGTGCACACCGCAACCACCGCAAGCCCGGCTCGATCGGTGCTTCCTCGACCCCGTCGCGCGTCTTCAAGGGCATGCGCATGGCCGGTCGTATGGGTGGCGACCGTGTGACCGTCCTCAACCTCACGGTGCACGCCGTCGACGCCGAGAAGGGTCTGCTGCTCGTCAAGGGCGCCGTCCCCGGTGCTCGTGGCCGCTCCGTCTTCGTCCGCACCGCCGTGAAGGGTAAGTGATCATGGCCACCACGACCGCAACCACGATCGACGTCCTCGACGCATCGGGTGTCAAGTCCGGCACCGTCGAGCTGCCCGCAGCTCTCTTCGACGTCGAGACCAACGTCCCGCTGATCCACCAGGTCGTCACCGCGCAGCTCGCAGCCGCGCGTCAGGGCACCCACAAGACCAAGAACCGCGGCGAAGTCCGCGGTGCCGGTCGCAAGCCGTTCAAGCAGAAGGGCACCGGCCGCGCCCGTCAGGGTTCCGTCCGTGCTCCCGAGCACACCGGTGGTGGCGTCGTCCACGGACCGACCCCCCGCGACTACTCGCAGCGCACCCCCAAGAAGATGATCGCCGCTGCTCTGCTCGGCTCGCTCTCGGACCGCGCCCGCGGTGGCCGCATCTCGGCTGTCGACGGCTTCGTCGAGGCCGACGTGCCGTCGACCAAGGTCGCTCGCACGCTCCTCGAGAAGGTCGCGCCCGTCAAGCACGTGCTGATCGTGCTCGAGTCGAACGACGAGCTGACGCTCAAGTCGATCCGCAACCTGCCGAACGTCCACGCGCTCTCGTACGGCCAGCTGAACGCCTACGACGTCCTCAAGTCGGACGCCGTCGTCTTCAGCAAGAGCGCCCTCGACGCCTTCATCGCGTCGAAGACCGCGAAGGAGATCACCGCATGAGCGGCTTCAACAAGGACCCGCGCGACGTCATCATCTCGCCGGTCGTCTCGGAGAAGAGCTACGCGCTCATCGACCAGGGCAAGTACACGTTCATCGTGGACCCCCGCTCGAACAAGACCGAGATCAAGCTCGCCATCGAGAAGATCTTCGAGGTCAAGGTCGCGAGCATCAACACGCTGAACCGCCCGGGCAAGACCCGTCGCACCAAGTTCGGTCTCGGCAAGCGCAAGGACACCAAGCGCGCCATCGTGACGCTCAAGTCCGGTTCGATCGACATCTTCACGGCTGTCGGCTGAGGACCAGAGGGATAAATCATGGCTATTCGTAACTACAAGCCGACGACCCCCGGTCGTCGCGGCTCGTCGGTCGCCGACTTCGCTGAGATCACCCGTTCGACTCCGGAGAAGTCCCTGCTTCGTCCGCTGCCGAAGACCGGTGGTCGCAACAGCTCCGGCCGCATCACCACGCGTCACATCGGTGGTGGCCACAAGCGCCAGTACCGCGTGATCGACTTCCGTCGGTCCGACAAGGACGGCGTGGACGCCAAGGTCGCACACATCGAGTACGACCCGAACCGCACCGCGCGCATCGCGCTCCTGCACTACGTGGACGGCACGAAGCGGTACATCATCGCGCCGAACAAGCTCAAGCAGGGCGACGTCATCGAGCAGGGCCCCGGCGCCGACATCAAGCCCGGTAACAACCTGCCGCTGCGCAACATCCCCGTGGGTACCGTCGTGCACGCCATCGAGCTCCGCCCCGGTGGCGGCGCGAAGATGGCCCGCTCGGCCGGCGCCTCGGTGCGTCTCGTCGCCAAGGACGGCCCCTACGCGCAGCTCCGTCTGCCGTCGGGCGAGGTCCGCAACGTCGACGCCCGCTGCCGCGCCACGATCGGCGAGGTCGGCAACGCCGAGCAGTCGAACATCAACTGGGGCAAGGCCGGCCGCATGCGCTGGAAGGGCGTCCGCCCGACCGTCCGTGGTGTCGCGATGAACCCGGTCGACCACCCGCACGGTGGTGGTGAGGGCAAGACCTCCGGTGGACGTCACCCGGTCAGCCCGTGGGGTCAGGCCGAAGGCCGGACGCGCAAGCCGAACAAGCCGAGCGACAAGCTCATCGTCCGTCGCCGTAACGCCGGCAAGAAGCGCAAGTAGGAGTTCAGAAGATGCCACGCAGTCTGAAGAAGGGCCCCTTCGTCGACGAGCACCTGCTCCGCAAGGTCGTCACGCAGAACGAGGCCAACACCAAGAACGTGATCCGCACCTGGTCGCGACGGTCGATGATCGTCCCGAACATGCTCGGTCACACCATCGCGGTGCACGACGGCCGGAAGCACATCCCGGTGTTCGTCACCGAGTCGATGGTCGGTCACAAGCTCGGCGAGTTCGCGCCGACCCGCACCTTCCGTGGTCACGTGAAGGACGACAAGAAGGGCCGTCGCCGCTAACGCGGGGACGCAGAGGAGGAACGAAATGGTGGAGTCGATCGCACGCGTGCGACACATCCGCGTCACGCCTCAGAAGGCCCGTCGCGTCATCGAGCTGATCCGCGGCAAGCAGGCCCACGAGGCGCTCGCCATCCTGAAGTTCGCCCCCCAGGGCGCTTCGGAGCCCGTGTACAAGCTGGTCGCCTCGGCGATCGCGAACGCCCGGGTGAAGGCGGACTCGACGAACAGCTTCCTCGACGAGCGCGACCTCTACGTGAGCCGCGTCTTCGTCGACGAGGGCACGACCCTGAAGCGGTTCCAGCCGCGCGCCCAGGGCCGCGCCTTCCGCATCAACAAGCGCACCAGCCACATCACGGTCGTCCTCGCGACGCCGGAAGAGGCCGAGGCTGCCGCGACGAGCAAGAAGGCGAGCAACTAATGGGCCAGAAGGTCAACCCGTACGGCTTCCGTCTCGGGATCACGACGGACCACGTCTCGCACTGGTTCACCGACAGCAAGAAGGCCGGTCAGCGTTACGCCGACTACGTGGCCGAGGACATCAAGGTGCGCGAGTACCTGAAGAAGACCCTCGACCGTGCCGGTGTCGCCCGCATCGAGCTCGAGCGCACCCGTGACCGTGTCCGCGTGGACATCCACACGGCGCGTCCGGGCATCGTCATCGGTCGCCGCGGCGCCGAGGCGGAGCGCGTTCGCGGTGAGCTCGAGAAGCTCACCAAGAAGCAGATCCAGCTGAACATCCTCGAGGTCAAGAACCCCGAGACCGAGGCCCAGCTCGTCGCGCAGGGCATCGCCGAGCAGCTCTCCGCTCGTGTCGCGTTCCGTCGCGCCATGCGCAAGGGCCTGCAGGGTGCACAGCGCGCCGGCGCCAAGGGTGTCCGCATCCAGGTGTCCGGCCGTCTCGGCGGCGCAGAGATGTCGCGTTCGGAGTTCTACCGCGAGGGTCGTGTGCCGCTGCACACGCTCCGCGCGAACATCGACTACGGCTTCTACGAGGCCCGGACCACGTTCGGCCGCATCGGCGTGAAGGTCTGGATCTACAAGGGCGACATCACGAACAAGGAGCTCGCTCGCGAGCAGGCGAACCAGCGTTCGTCGCGTCCGGAGCGTCGTGGCGGCCCGCGTGGTGAGCGCGGCGACCGTGGCGGCGACCGTCGTGGCGGCGACCGCGGTGACCGTCGCCCGCAGCAGGCCCCGCAGGACGCGCCGGCCGGCGCAGGAGTTGAGGCGTAACCATGCTTATTCCCCGTCGAGTCAAGCACCGTAAGCAGCACCACCCGAAGCGTTCGGGTCAGGCAACCGGTGGTACCAAGGTCAGCTTCGGCGACTACGGCATCCAGGCCCTCACCCCGGCGTACGTGACCAACCGTCAGATCGAGTCCGCTCGTATCGCCATGACGCGTCACATCAAGCGTGGTGGCAAGGTCTGGATCAACATCTACCCGGACCGTCCGCTGACCAAGAAGCCCGCCGAGACCCGCATGGGTTCCGGTAAGGGTTCGCCCGAGTGGTGGGTCGCGAACGTGAAGCCGGGCCGGGTGCTCTTCGAGCTCTCCGGCGTCAGCGAGGAGATCGCCCGCGAGGCGTTGACTCGTGCAATCCACAAGCTGCCCCTCAAGGCACGCATCATCAAGCGCGAGGAGGGCGACGCATAATGGCGATCGGTTCCAAGGAGCTCCGTCCGACGGAGCTCGACACGTTCGAGAACGAGCGTCTCGCTGACGAGCTGAAGAAGGCCAAGGAGGAACTCTTCAACCTCCGCTTCCAGTCGGCCACCGGCCAGCTGGAGAGCCACGGTCGTCTCCGTGCCGTCAAGCGCGACATCGCCCGCATCTACACCGTCCTCCGCGAGCGCGAGCTCGGCATCCGTGCCACTCCCGCGCCCGTCGAGACCGCCCCCAAGGCCAAGAAGACGACGAAGAAGGCTGACAAGCCGGCTGAGTCGACCGAGGCCGAGACCGCCGAGGAGAAGTAATGGCGAACGAAGAGAAGACCTCCGCCGCCCTCACTCGCGGCTACCGCAAGACGCGTCGCGGCTACGTGACGAGCGACAAGATGGACAAGACCATCGTGGTCGAGGTCGAGGACCGCGTGAAGCACGCGCTCTACGGCAAGATCATCCGTCGCACGTCCAAGGTGAAGGCCCACGACGAGCTCGGCTCCGCCGGTGTCGGTGACCTCGTCGTGATCAGCGAGACCCGTCCCCTCAGCGCCTCCAAGCGCTGGCGCCTGGTCGAGATCCTCGAGAAGGCCAAGTAGGCCTCGGCCTGCTTCGGAATAGGAGACAGCAGTGATTCAGCAGGAATCCCGCCTGAAGATCGCCGACAACACGGGTGCCAAGGAGATCTTGACCATCCGCGTGCTCGGTGGTTCGGGTCGTCGCTACGCCGGTCTGGGTGACGTCATCGTCGCCACGGTGAAGGACGCCATCCCCGGCGGCAACGTGAAGAAGGGTGACGTCGTCAAGGCGGTCATCGTTCGCACCAAGAAGGAGACCCGTCGTCAGGACGGCTCCTACATCAAGTTCGACGAGAACGCGGCAGTGATCCTCAAGGCCGACGGCGACCCGCGCGGTACGCGCATCTTCGGTCCGGTCGGTCGCGAGCTCCGTGACAAGAAGTTCATGAAGATCATCTCGCTCGCGCCGGAGGTGCTGTAAGCCATGGCGAACATCAAGAAGGGTGACCTCGTCCAGGTCATCACGGGCGCGACGCAGGAGCGTGGCGGCGACCGTGGCAAGCAGGGCAAGGTCATCGAGGTCCTCAAGGACAAGCAGCGCGTCGTCGTCGAGGGCGTGAACTTCGTCACGAAGCACGTCCGCGTCGGCCAGACGCAGCGCGGCTCGAAGACCGGTGGCATCGAGAAGCACGAGGCCTCGATCCACGTGTCGAACGTCGCCATCGTCGACCCGAAGACGAAGAAGCCGACCCGTGTCGGTTTCCGTACCGAAGAGGTGGAGAAGGACGGCGTCAAGAAGACCGTCCGGGTCCGCTACGCCAAGAAGTCTGGTGAGAAGCTCTGATGACTGACACGACTGCCGCGCCCGCTGGCAAGATCCAGCCGCGCCTCAAGCAGAAGTACAAGGACGAGATCAAGGCCACGCTCACCGAGCAGTTCGGCTACGCGAACGTCAACCAGGTCCCCGGCCTGGTCAAGGTCGTCGTGAACACCGGTGTCGGCGAGGCCGCTCGCGACTCGAAGATCATCGAGGGGGCCATCAAGGACCTCACGGCGATCACGGGTCAGAAGCCCCAGGTCAACATCGCCCGCAAGTCCATCGCGCAGTTCAAGCTGCGCGAGGGTCAGGCGATCGGTGCGCACGTCACCCTCCGTGGTGACCGCGCCTGGGAGTTCCTCGACCGCCTGATCTCCCTCGCACTGCCCCGCATCCGCGACTTCCGCGGTCTCAGCGACAAGCAGTTCGACGGGAACGGCAACTACACGTTCGGTCTCACGGAGCAGTCCGTGTTCCACGAGATCGACCAGGACCGCATCGACCGTGTCCGCGGCTTCGACATCACTGTCGTGACCACCGCGAAGACGGACGACGAGGGACGCGCGCTGCTCCGCCAGCTCGGCTTCCCGTTCCGCTCGAACGAGCAGACGGTCTAAACTACTTCGGGTAGTGCGGGCCGGAGGATGAACGTCCTCCGGCCCGCACGCACGAACACACCGATCTCGGGGAACCGCTCCGGGATCACTCGATCGCTCAGGTCGGCATTCGTGGAACGGGTGTCGAAACCAGGCGAGAAATGGACGAACACCATGACGATGACCGATCCGGTCGCAGACATGCTGACCAGATTGCGGAACGCGAACTCCGCGCACCACGACGCCGTCGCGCTCCCCAGCTCCAAGCTCAAGAAGAACATCGCCGACATCCTCAAGCGTGAGGGCTACATCAGCGAGTGGAAGGTGGAGGACGCCCGCGTCGGGCAGACCCTCACCATCGACCTGAAGTACGGCCCCGAGCGCGAGCGTTCGATCGCCGGCATCAAGCGCGTCTCGAAGCCGGGCCTCCGGGTCTACGCGAAGTCGACGGAGATCCCCCAGGTCCTCGGTGGCCTCGGTGTGGCGATCCTCTCGACCTCGTCGGGCCTCCTGACCGACCGCGAAGCCGAGCAGAAGGGCGTGGGTGGGGAAGTCCTCGCCTACGTGTGGTGATCGAGAATGTCACGAATCGGACGTCTTCCCATCGACATCCCCGCCGGCGTCACCGTCTCCGTTGACGGTCAGAACGTGGCGGTCAAGGGCCCGAAGGGCGAGCTCGCGCTCGTCATCGCGGAGCCCATCCAGGCCAAGGTCGAGGAGAACCAGGTCCTCGTCACCCGTCCGGACGACGAGCGCGAGTCGCGTTCGCTCCACGGCCTGACCCGTACCCTCATCGCCAACAACATCATCGGCGTGACCCAGGGCTACACCAAAGGGCTCGAGGTCGTCGGCACCGGTTACCGTGTCGCGGCCAAGGGTGCCAACCTCGAGTTCGCGCTCGGGTACTCCCACTCGATCACGGTCGAGCCGCCCGCGGGCATCAGCTTCGCGGTCGAGGGCAACAACAAGGTCACGGTCGCCGGCATCGACAAGCAGGCAGTCGGCGAAGTGGCGGCGAACATCCGGAAGCTCCGGAAGCCCGAGCCGTACAAGGGCAAGGGTGTCCGTTACGCCGGCGAGAACGTGCGCCGCAAGGCCGGAAAGTCAGGTAAGTGATCATGGGACTCCTCAAGACACGAGGCAAGAGCAAGGCGGCCGCCAAGGCGCGTCGTCACAACCGTCTCCGCAAGAAGATCACCGGCACCGAGGCACGTCCCCGTCTCGCCGTCACCCGCTCGTCGCGTCACGTGTTCGTGCAGGTCATCGACGACGCGAAGGGTCACACCCTCGCAAGCGCCTCGACGATGGAGGCAGACCTCCGCTCGTTCGACGGCGACAAGACCGCCAAGGCCCGTCGCGTCGGTGAGCTCCTCGCCGAGCGCGCGAAGTCGGCTGGCGTCGAGGCCGTGGTCTTCGACCGCGGTGGCAGCAAGTACGCCGGTCGCGTCGCCGCGATCGCCGACGGTGCCCGTGAAGGAGGGCTGAACCTGTGAGCGACATCGCGAACACCAACGAAGACGCCAACACCGAGGCCACCCCGGCCACGGAGACCACCGAGGCCACCCCGGCCACGGAGACCACCGAGGCGAGCTCGGAGGCCACTGCGGCCACCGAGGCGAGCACGGAGGCCACCGAGGCGGGCGCCGAGGGCACCAAGACCGGCAAGGAGGCGGAGGCACCTGCCGTCGCCGAGCGTCCGGTCGAGACCGCCGCGGGCTCCGCGTCCAACAACCGCGACTCGGCCGACAACCGTGGCCGTCGTGGTGGCGGGCGTGACCGTCAGCAGGGCCGCGACCGCAACAACCGCGGTGGCGACAGCCAGTTCCTCGAGCGCGTGGTGACCATCAACCGCGTGTCGAAGGTCGTCAAGGGTGGTCGTCGCTTCAGCTTCACGGCGCTCGTCGTCGTGGGTGACGGCAACGGCCTCGTGGGCGTCGGCTACGGCAAGGCCAAGGAGGTCCCCACGGCGATCTCCAAGGGTGTCGAAGAGGCGAAGAAGAACTTCTTCCGCGTCCCCCGCGTCGGCAACACGATCCCGCACCCGGTGCAGGGTGAAGCCGCCGCTGGCGTCGTCCTCCTGCGTCCGGCCGGCCCCGGTACCGGTGTCATCGCCGGTGGTCCGGTCCGCGCCGTGCTCGAGTGCGCCGGCATCCACGACGTCCTGAGCAAGTCGCTCGGTTCGTCGAACACCATCAACATCGTGCACGCGACCGTCGAGGCCCTCAAGCAGCTCGAGGAGCCCCGCGCCGTCGCGAGCCGTCGTGGCCTCGACGTCGAGCGGGTCGTCCCGGCTCGTCTGCTCCAGGCCGAGGCCGCAGCTCTGCGTGCCGCGACCGAGAAGGCAGGTGCGTGATGGCGACGCTGAAGATCACGCAGATCAAGTCCGTTATCAGCGAGAAGCAGTACCAGCGCGACACGCTCCGCAGCCTGGGTCTCAAGCGCATCGGCCGTACGGTCGAGCGTGAGGACAACGCCCAGAACCGCGGGTACATCGCGACGGTGGCGCACCTCGTGAAGGTCGAGGAGGTCGACGCATGAGCGACGAGAAGAACGAGCGCGTGCAGGTGCTGAAGCTGCACCACCTCCGCCCCGCCGAGGGCGCCAAGAAGGACCGCACCCGTGTGGGTCGCGGTGAGGGCTCGAAGGGCAAGACCGCTGGACGTGGTACCAAGGGCACGAAGGCCCGTTACCAGGTCCGGGTCGGCTTCGAGGGTGGGCAGATGCCGCTGCACATGCGCACCCCGAAGCTCCGCGGGTTCAAGAACCCGTTCCGGGTCGAGTACCAGGTCGTGAACCTGGACAAGATCTCGGAGCTCTACCCCGACGGTGGCGACGTCACCGTTGCGGGCCTGGTCGCCAAGGGCGCCGTCCGCAAGAACGAGAAGGTCAAGGTTCTCGGTCAGGGTGACATCTCCGTGAAGATCACGGTCACGGTCGACAAGGTCTCGGCGTCCGCCGCCGAGAAGATCGTGGCTGCTGGCGGCACCGTCTCCCAGTAACCCCCGTCGGCGGCCCGTGCGTTTGCGCACGGGCCGCCGTTACGGTTTCCTTGACAGTGGTCGGCATCCGCCGGCCGGGTCGGCCCTGCCGACCGACACCGGCACGGTCGCGTTCGACGGCCCCGGTCCCAGAAGTTCGGAGTCCTCGTGTTCAGAGCGGTCGCGCGCATCATGCGCACCCCTGATCTTCGCAAGAAGATCGGCTTCACCCTCGCGATCATCGCGCTGTTCCGGCTCGGGTCGTACATCCCCGCACCGTTCGTCGACTACACGGCGGTGCAGAGCTGTCTCGCCAGCGCCTCGTCGTCCGGTGGGCTCTACGACCTCATCAACCTCTTCTCCGGCGGCGCGCTGCTGAAGCTCTCGGTCTTCGCGCTCGGCATCATGCCGTACATCACGTCGTCGATCATCGTGCAGCTCCTGCGCGTGGTCATCCCGCACTTCGACACCCTCTACAAGGAGGGCCAGTCCGGTCAGGCCAAGCTGACGCAGTACACGCGCTACCTCACGATCGCGCTGGGCGTGCTGCAGTCCACCACCCTGATCACGGTCGCCCGCTCGGGTGCCCTCTTCGGTACCAACGCCTCGTCCTCCTGCACGTCGATCATCTCGAACGACAGCTGGTACGCGATCATGCTCATGGTCGTCACCCTGACCGCCGGCACCGGCCTCATCATGTGGATGGGCGAGCTCGTCACCGAGCGCGGCATCGGCAACGGCATGTCGCTCCTCATCTTCACGTCGATCGCGGCGCAGTTCCCGTCGGCCCTCTGGGCGATCGAGCAGTCGCAGTCGTTCGAGCTGTTCCTGTTCGTGATCCTCGTCGGACTGGTCATCATGATGGCCGTCGTGTTCGTCGAGCAGTCACAGCGGCGCATCCCCGTCCAGTACGCCAAGCGCATGGTCGGGCGTCGCACCTACGGCGGCAACAACACCTACATCCCGATCAAGGTGAACATGGCCGGCGTCGTGCCCGTCATCTTCGCCTCGTCGCTGCTGTACCTGCCGGCCCTGGTCGCGCAGTTCAACCAGCCCTCCGACGGCTCCGAGCCGGCCGCCTGGGTGACCTGGATCCAGAACAACCTGACCTCGGGTGACAACTGGTTCTACATGGTCCTGTACTTCCTGCTCATCGTCGGGTTCACGTACTTCTACGTGGCGATCACCTTCAACCCCGAAGAGGTCGCCGACAACATGAAGAAGTACGGCGGCTTCATCCCCGGCATCCGTGCCGGGCGTCCGACCGCCGAGTACCTCGACTACGTGCTCACCCGGGTGACGTTGCCCGGCTCGCTCTACCTCGGTCTCATCGCGCTCATCCCGCTGGCAGCACTGGCGCTGTTCGGCGCGAACCAGAACTTCCCGTTCGGTGGCGCGAGCATCCTGATCATCGTGGGTGTCGGTCTCGAGACCGTGAAGCAGATCGACTCGCAGCTGCAGCAACGACACTACGAAGGGCTTCTCCGTTGAGCGCACGTCTCATCATCGTCGGACCTCCCGGAGCGGGGAAGGGCACCCAGGCCGGTCGCATCGCCGAGTCGTTCGGCATCCCCGCGATCTCCACGGGTGACATCTTCCGCAAGAACGTGACCGAGGGAACGCCGCTCGGCGTGCAGGCCAAGGCGATCATGGACGCCGGCGACTACGTGCCGGACTCGCTCACGAACGAACTCGTCAAGTCCCGCCTCGCCGAGCCGGACGCCGAGCACGGCTTCCTGCTCGACGGGTACCCCCGCACCGTCGGCCAGGTCGAGTACCTCGACGCACTGCTCGCCGAGCAGGGCACCGGGATCGACGCCGTCGTGCAGCTCGTCGCCGACCAGGACGAGCTCGTCGGCCGTCTGCTGAAGCGCGCCGAGGAGCAGGGCCGCAGCGACGACAACGAGGAGACGATCCGTCGTCGCCAGCAGGTCTACGCCGAGCAGACCGCCCCGATCGTGGCGGCCTACGGCGACCGCGGTCTCGTGGTGGACGTCGACGGCCTCGGTGGCATCGACGAGGTCGGCGACCGCATCCAGGTCGCGCTGTCCGCTCGCGGGCTCACCGCGGGCGTCTGACCCCACGTGGTCCGGTTCCGGAAGCCCTCGATCTACAAGACCGCGGACGAGCTCCGCGCCATGGTGCGCCCGGGGCTGCTGACGGCAGAGGCGCTCGACGCGGTCCGCGCCGCGATCTGTCCGGGTGTCACGACGGGTGAGCTCGACGACATCGCCGAGCGCACGATCCGCGACGGCGGCGGGATCCCGAACTTCCAGTTGGTCCCCGGGTACCGCCACACGCTGTGCGTGTCGGTGAACGACGAGATCGTGCACGGCATCCCCGGAGACCGCGTCCTCGCGCCAGGCGACATCGTGTCGGTGGACGCCGGCGCCGAGGTCGACGGCTGGAACGGCGACAGCGCGTTCACGACGGTGGTCCCCGGCGGGGACGCCGGTGTCACGGCTGCCCGCCAGACGCTCTGCGACACCACGGAGCGCTCGCTCTGGCACGGGATCGCAGCGCTCGCCAACGCGAAGAACCTGCACGAGGTCGGCGCGGCCGTGGAGGACGCAGTCGACGAGACGGGCACGTGGGGCATCGTGGAGGACTTCACGGGCCACGGCATCGGCCGCTCGATGCACGAGGACCCGCCGGTGTTCAACTACCGCGTCCGTGGCGGCGGCCCGGCCGTGAAGCCCGGCTTGGTCGTCGCCATCGAGCCGATGGTCACCGCCGGCACGATCGACAGCTCGGCGGACGACGACGACTGGACCGTCCGCACCCTCGACGGCTCGGACGCCGCGCACTGGGAGCACACCGTCGCGGTGCACCCCGGAGGGGTCTGGGTCCTCACGGCCGCCGACGGCGGCGCGCTGGGCCTGGCCCCGCTGGGTGTGACGCCCGTCCCGATCCCGTAGGACGGGCCTCCAGGCAGGGTCTGTTGCCCGTCTGCCGTCGCGAGACGCGGTCGTCTCCTTTCGGTGAGGTCGCAAGGGCGGCCTGGAGGCGCGGCGGGCGTCCGCCCCGCCTGGCGCGGCCCACAGGCGCCGCGTCCACGGCCGTGGAGCCCGCGGCGTGCGCCGGCTCAGTTGCCGACCGAGCAGGTCTCCTCGGAGGCGCTCTGCCCGGTGATCGACGAGGGCAGCGGCGTCGCCGTCGCGGTGCTGGTCGCAGTGGAGCCGCTGGAGCCGCTCGAGCTGCTCGAACTGCTCGAACTGCTCGACGACGACGGGGACGTCGGTGCACTCGATGCGGTGCCGCTCGACGTCGTGCCGCTCGACGTCGTGCCGCTCGACGTCGGTGACTCCTCGGAGGCCCGTCCGGTGCTCGAGTCGCTCAGCGAGGACTTCACGTCGTTCTGCAGCGCCACGTTGAGCGTGTGCGCGGTCTCCTGGTCGACGATCACCCGGGCGCTGTCGTCCGGGTCGTCGGCCACCGGGTACTGCACGAAGAGCATGTTCGACGTGCTCATGCCCCGGAGCGCCGAGGCGAGGCCGACCAGCGTGCGCACCCGTGCCAGGCCGTCGGACAACGTCATGTTCGACAGGGCGGCACCAGCGAGCTTGTAGAGGGTGACGGGGTCGGAGAGCGTGTTGTCCGACGAGACCTTGCGCAGCAGCGCCGACAGGAACACCTGCTGCGAGCTGATCCGTGCCAGGTCGCTGCCGTCGCCGACGCCGTGCCGGGTGCGGAGGAACGCGAGGGCGTCCGAGCCCTCGAGCGTGTGCGAGCCGGCGGTGAGGTGCAGGCCGGTGAAGGTGTCGTCGATCGGCTCCGCCACGCAGACGTCGACGCCACCGAGGGCGTTCGACATCTCGATGACGCCGTCGAACGTGATCAGGCCGGCGTAGGGGATGCTCAGGCCGGTCAGGTTCTCGACGGTGTCGACCACGCAGGAGACGCCGCCGTTGCCGAGCGCCGTGTTGAACATCGCCGACGTCGACGCCGGGTACGTCGTGCCGGTCGCGGGGTTCGTGCACGTCGGGATCGGGACCATCAGGTCGCGCGGGAAGCTGACGGCGGTGAGCTGCTGGTGGTCCTCGGAGATGTGGATCAGCATCGTGACGTCGTTGCGGGCGCCCTCGACGTCCTCGTCGGAGTCGAACTGCCCGACGCGGGTGTCACTGCCGATGAGCAGGATGTTCGCGCCGCCCTTGATCGCAGTGATGTCGGCGGTCTTCGCGGTGCTCTGGTCGTCGGTGCTGAGCTGCACGGTCTGCGGCGCGGTCGCGAGCTGTGCGCCGGCGATCGCGGCGACGCTGGTCCCGCTCACCAGGACGACGGCGAGGGCCGAGGCCACGACGGTCACGAGCGTGGTCCATCCGCGACGGCGGGCTTGCTTGCCGTGGCTGGCGAAGGGGCGTCGTGTGACGTCGGGCACGTGTTCTCCGATCGGTGGTCCCGCGCACCGGGGGTGCTGGGACGTGGCTGCGGAGCAACGCTATGGTTCGCTCACTTGCGCGCACCCGGAGCGCGCCGTCAAACCACTCTGGAACGTTCAGGCATCGTTCCGGAAGCCCCAGGTGTGGGGTCTTCGGTGACTCCACTTGGCAATTGTGGGTTTACCACATAAGATCGATCTTTGGTGTGTCATGCCCTCTCGGGTGTGGCGACCGACCCGCAGACCGGTTCGGGGATCACACCAGTTCCAGCAACCAAGCGACAGTGAGGCTATGGCCAAGAAAGACGGCGTCATCGAGATCGAAGGCTCGGTGCTCGAAGCTCTGCCCAACGCGATGTTCCGCGTTGAGCTGACGAACGGACACAAGGTCCTCGCGCACATCTCGGGGAAGATGCGCCAGCACTACATCCGCATCCTCCCGGAGGACCGCGTGATCGTGGAGCTGAGCCCGTACGACCTGACCCGCGGCCGGATCGTCTACCGCTACAAGTGATCCGCGAGCTGGAAAGGAACGGCACGGCAACCCTGCCGAGCACGAAGCCAGCGAGCACGAGGAAAGAACCATGAAGGTCAACCCCAGCGTCAAGCCCATCTGCGAACACTGCCGTGTGATTCGCCGCAAGGGCCGCGTCATGGTGATCTGCAAGAGCAACCCGCGTCACAAGCAGCGCCAGGGCTAGTCCCCGGCGTGTGACCGGAGCCGACGCCGCCCACTGGGCGGCATGGCTGCTCGAGCACGACCCACAACTCAAGATCGACAACGCAGTACCAGAACCCCGGTCGCACGACGGCCGGGGGGACACCTCGGGGCGGAGGCCCGAGCACCGGTACTGCGCCACACCTCCATCGACAACAGGAGCAGCCATCACATGGCACGTCTAGCAGGCGTCGACATCCCGCGCGAGAAGCGCGTGGAGATCGCACTCACGTACATCTACGGCGTCGGCCGTACCCGCGCCGTCCAGGCACTCGCGGAGACCGGTATCTCCGGCGACATCCGCGTCAAGGACCTGACCGACGACCAGCTCGTCGCCCTCCGTGACTTCATCGAGGGCAACTTCAAGGTCGAGGGTGACCTCCGCCGTGAGGTGGCCGCCGACATCCGCCGCAAGGTCGAGATCGGTAGCTACGAGGGTCTCCGCCACCGTCGTGGTCTCCCGGTGCGTGGTCAGCGCACCAAGACCAACGCTCGTACCCGCAAGGGACCGAAGCGCACCGTGGCAGGCAAGAAGAAGGCCCGATAGGAGATCATCATGGCTACCCCCAAGACTGCCGCGCGCAAGCCGCGCCGCAAGGAGAAGAAGAACGTCGCTGTGGGCCAGGCTCACATCAAGAGCACGTTCAACAACACCATCGTCAGCATCACCGACCCGTCCGGTGCCGTCCTCAGCTGGGCGTCCTCGGGTGCCGTCGGCTTCAAGGGTTCGCGCAAGTCGACGCCGTTCGCGGCGCAGCTCGCCGCCGAGTCCGCTGCGCGTCAGGCGCAGGAGCACGGCGTCAAGAAGGTCGACGTGTTCGTGAAGGGCCCGGGTTCGGGCCGCGAGACCGCGATCCGCTCGCTCCAGGCCGCCGGCCTCGAGGTCGGTTCGATCAACGACGTCACTCCGCAGGCGCACAACGGTTGCCGCCCGCCGAAGCGTCGTCGCGTCTGACGCGAGGAGCAACCGGCCGCTCCCTGCTCGTCCCCTGACCGGGGCGGGCAGGGCAAGCGGCCATTCCTGGTCGTTCGATCGCGCACATCGGTGCGCGTGATCACAACTCAACAGACCCGTCGGGGCCCGGTCGGCCCCGTCGTACCGCCAAGTGTCATATAGCGGACACTTCGCCGAAAGGAATCCCACAGTGCTCATTGCACAGCGCCCCACCCTGACCGAGGAGTCGATCTCCGAGCACCGCTCGCGCTTCGTCATCGAGCCGCTCGAGCCGGGCTTCGGCTACACCCTCGGCAACTCGCTGCGCCGCACGCTCCTCTCCTCGATCCCCGGCGCGGCTGTCACCAGCATCCGCATCGACGGCGTCCTCCACGAGTTCAGCACCGTTCCCGGTGTCAAGGAAGACGTCACCGAGATCATCCTCAACATCAAGAGCCTGGTCGTCTCCAGCGAGCACGACGAGCCGATCACGGCGTACCTGCGCAAGCAGGGTGCCGGTCAGGTCACCGCGGCGGACATCTCCGCTCCGGCCGGTGTCGAGATCCACAACCCGGACCTCGTCATCGCGACCCTGAACGACACCGCGCGCTTCGAGCTGGAACTGACGATCGAGCGTGGCCGTGGCTACGTCTCGGCGACCCAGAACCGTTCGGAGTTCAGCGAGGCCGGTCAGATCCCGATCGACTCGATCTACTCCCCGGTCCTCAAGGTCACCTACCGCGTCGAGGCGACGCGTGCCGGTGAGCGTACGGACTTCGACCGTCTGGTCGTCGACGTCGAGTCGAAGCCGGCCATCACGCCGCGCGACGCCATCGCGTCGGCTGGTCGGACGCTCGTCGAGCTGTTCGGGCTCGCTCGTGAGCTCAACACGGCGGCCGAGGGCATCGAGATCGGCCCCGCGCCGGTCGACGCTGTGCTCTCGAACGAACTGCAGACCCCGATCGAGGACCTCGACCTGTCGGTCCGCAGCTACAACTGCCTGAAGCGCGAGGGCATCAACACGGTGTCCGAGCTCGTCGCCCTGTCGGAGACGCAGCTCATGAACATCCGCAACTTCGGTCAGAAGTCGGTGGACGAGGTCAAGGACAAGCTCACCGAGCTCGGCCTGTCCCTCAAGGACACCGTCCCCGGATTCGACGGCGCCCACTTCTACAGCGGGTACGACGAGGACGAGTCCAACAACTGACCTCGCGCGAACGCGCACGCGCGCTGAGGCGCGCACCACCATCACCACTGGAGAACTGACATGCCGAAGCCCACCAAGGGCCCCCGCCTCGGTGGCGGTCCCGCCCACGAGCGCCTGCTCCTGAGCAACCTCGCCAACGCCCTGTTCACGCACGGTCGCATCACGACCACCGAGACGAAGGCCAAGCGCCTGCGTCCCGTCGCCGAGCGTCTCATCACGTTCGCGAAGCGTGGCGACCTGCACGCGCGTCGTCGCGTGATCAGCATCCTGCGCGACAAGTCCGTCGTGCACACGCTGTTCACCGAGATCGCCCCGCAGGTCGAGGACCGTCAGGGCGGCTACACCCGCATCACGAAGCTCGGCTTCCGCAAGGGCGACAACGCCCCGCTGGCCTCGATCGAGCTCGTCCTCGAGCCCGTCTCGAGCACGCCCGCGCCGGTGAAGCGCAACGCGGCCCCGGCCGCCGCCGCGCCGGTCGAGGAGACCCCGGCCGAGGAGACCGCCACCGAGGAGGCCCCGGTCGAGGAGACCGAGACCACCGAGGAGTCGGCTCCCGTCGAGGCTGAGACCGAGACCGAGGCTGCCGCCGAGGTCGAGGGCGACGCCGCCGAGAAGGCCGACGACGCCAAGTAGCACGCGTCATCACGAGGAAGCCCCCGCAGCGCAGGCTGCGGGGGCTTCCTCGTTCCCGCAGCACAGCGTCCGCCCGACAGCGTCCGTGGGACGTCTCCCAGCGCGGACGCCGTAGCGTGACCGCCCGACACGACGAGAGGGACCGATGGGCTTCGAGCACGTAGCGGGAGTGGGGACCCGGATCTGGCGGTGGAGCCGGACTTCGGGGACGCAGCCGCGCCTGCTGCACGCCGGCAAGGCCGCCGCTGCCGCGGTGATCGCCTGGTTCATCGCCCGGCACGTCCCCGGTGTCGCGGCCGAGTACCCGTACTACGCCCCGCTCGGTGCCGTCGTGGCGATGCAGACGACGGTCTTCGCGGGCATCCGGAGCGGTGTCCAGACGCTGCTCGGCATCGCGCTCGGGATCGTCATCGCCGGGTTCACCATGTGGGTCGGGGACCCGGGGTTCCTCGCGGTCGCGCTGGCCGTCGGGATCGGGGTGCTCGTCGGCGGGTTCCGGGTGCTCGGCGAGGGCAGCTCGTGGGTGTCGACCGCGGCGCTCTTCGTGCTCCTGGTCGGCGGGGCGCACGCCGAGGGCTACTCGCTCGGGTACCTGGTGCAGATGGCGGTCGGCGTCGTCGTCGGCCTGCTCGTGAACTTCCTGGTCTTCCCGCCGCTGCACTTCTGGGACGCCGAGCACCGCATCGACGCGGTGAACGAGGTCCTCGCCGACCACCTCGAGGGGCTCGCGAACGTGCTCGACGAGGGCAAGCGCGACGAGAAGGCGTGGGACCGTCAGCAGGACCGTCTCGACCGGGCCATCGCGGACGTCCGGTCCCGCGTCTCGATCGCACACGAGAGCCGTCGGCTGAACCCCCGCGGGGCGCTCCGGGGCTCGCGGGCGCGCCTGCAGAAGGACGGTGCCCGCTTCCGCGCACTGGAGCGCGTCGCCTGGTACACGACGGACCTCACGGAGCTCGTCGCGCGGTCCGGCCCGGTGTCCGAGGGGCTCGGGCGTCCGGACCCGGCGTTCGCGGGACCGCTCGCGGCGGCGATGCGGCAGCTGGCGTGCATGATCCGGGGCGAGTGCCCCGAGGAAGCCGGCGACGACGCGATCGCAGACGTCGAACGGGCCTTGGACGCATCCCGAGAGAACCCGTCGCACGTTGCCGTGACCTCGGCGGCGCTGGTGGCGTTGCGCGGCATCGTCGAGTCGGAGCGGCGGGCCACCGACGACCTGGACACCAGGACGGGGCCGACGGCGTTCGGTCATCCGCGGGGCTGACGCCGGCTGCGCCACCGCGTGACTTCATAACGCGTTGGTTATAGAGTGCCGGTGTGCACGCATTCGACGTCCTCGGCGACCCGGTCCGGCGGCGGTTGGTCGAACTCCTCGCCGAGGACGACCGCACCGCCGGCGGACTGACCGACGTCATCGGCGAGGAGTTCGGGATCTCGCAGCCCGCGGTCTCCCGGCACCTGCGGGTGCTGCGGGAGGCCGGGTTCGCGTCGTCCGCGCCGCGGGGCACCGCACGCGTGTACCGACTGGAACCGCGCGCGGTCGAGGAGCTCGACCGCGCCGTCGAGCGCTACCGCTCGCTGTGGCGGCAGCGCCTCGACGCCCTCGGCACCGAGATCGCCCGGGGCCGAAACGGCCCCGCTCGGGGCCGCGATGACCCAGCCCGAGGCAATGCCACACCACGACACGAGGAGCCATGACATGGGCAGCACTGACCGTACGAACGACGGCACCATCGAGGACTCGCCCCGCGGCGGGTACCTGATCCGCTTCGCCCAGACGTACCCGACCACCCCGGAGGACCTCTGGGACGCGGTGACCGATGCGGCCCGGATCTCCCGCTGGATGGCACCGCTCGACGGTGACCTCCGGCTCGGCGGGCACTGGACGGCGCACTTCGACGACGGGTCGGCGTTCACCGCAGGGACCGTCACCGCGTGCGACGCACCGACGTCGTACACGACGACGTGGCAGGCGAACGGTGAGGACGAGACCACGCTCGTCGTCCGGGTCGAAGCCGTCCCCGACGGTGCGGCGCTCCGGCTCGAGCACGACCGCGTCGCCAGCCGGAACTACGGCGCGGGCTGGCACACCTACCTGGAACTGCTGGCGCTCGAGGCGGCGGGGGACCACGACGGCATCGCCTCCTTCGACTGGGACGCGCGCTACGCGGAGCTGACCCCGCGGTACCGGGCGGCCTGACGACCCCCGGTGCCACCACCCGTCCGAAACGGCGCCGCTGGCCGCGACACCGCCTCCGGCCGCGACACCGCCTCCGTAGACTCGCACCGTGCCCGAGCAGCCCCGCATCGCCGTCCTCGGTCCCGTGACGGTCGAGGGGCCCGACGGGACACCGACGTCGGTGCCGGGCGCCCTCGCGCGGTCGTTCCTCACCGCCCTGGTCCTCGCCCGCGGCCACGCGATGCCGACCGAGGCGCTCATCGACGACCTGTGGCCGGACGACCAGCCGAGGGGCGCGCGGGCTGCCCTGCAGACGCTCGTCTCCCGACTGCGTCGGAGCACCGCCGAGGGCCTCGTGGTGTCGACGAGCACCGGGTACGCCCTGGGCTGCGGCGCCGACGACGTCGACCTCGCCCGAGCGGAGCGGACGGCCGCCGACCACGCCGGCCCGGACGCCGTCCGTGCGGCACTCGACCTCTGGCGGGGCAGCGCCGGTGACGACGTCGACGGCGACCTCGGCGACGCCCTGGCCGAGCGGGCATCCGTGGCACGCCGCGCGCTCCGACGACGACTCGGCACGGCACTGCTCGAGACCGGGGACGCCGGGCACGCGGGCGACGCCGACGAGGCCGCCGACCTCTGGGCCGCCGAGGCGCAGGCGAACCCGTTCGACGAACTCGCCGTCGCCGGCTCGATGCGCGCCCTGGCAGCGACGGGCCGCACCGCCGAAGCCCTGGCCGTCTTCGCGGCCCACCGTGACCGCCTGGCCGACGAACTCGGCGCCGACCCGTCCGTGGACCTCGTCCGGTTGAACGCGGACCTGCTCCGCCGGTCCGGCCCGACGACGGGGAGCGTCCGCCGCGTCGGGCTGCGGGCCGCGCCGAACGCGTTGCTGGGCCGGGAGGCCGACCTCGCCGCCGTCTCGGACCTGCTGTCCGCCAACCGGCTGGTCACCGTGCTCGGTGCGGGTGGGCTGGGCAAGACCCGCCTCGCGCAGGCGGTCGCCGCGGCGCTGCCGCCGACGTGCGGCGTCGTGGTGTTCGAGCTCGCGCCGCTCACCGCGGCGGAGGACATCGTGCCGGCGCTCGGCGCGTTGCTCGGGATCGCCGAGTTCCGGTCCGCCCGGTCCCTGCGCGACGCCGTGGCAGCCGACCTCTCGACCCGCGTCGTGCGGGCACTCGCCGACGGTCCGACCGTCCTCGTGCTCGACAACTGCGAGCACCTCGTCGCCGAGGTCGCCGCGTTCGCCTCCGACCTGCTCGCCACCGTGCCCGACCTCCGGATCCTGACGACCTCGCGGGCGCCCCTCGCGATCGCCGGCGAGGTGGTGGCACCCCTCGCACCGCTGCCCGTCGAGGCCGACGGCGCCGCGGTCCGGCTGTTCACCGAGCGCGCACGGGCGGCACGACCCGGTGCGGTCCTGCCCGTGGACACGGTCCGGCGGATCTGCACGCGGCTCGACGGGTCCCCGCTCGCGATCGAGCTCGCCGCGGCACGGATCCGCGGGATGAGCGCTGACGAGATCGAACGCCGGCTCGACGACCGTTTCGCACTGCTGCGGGGCGGCGACCGCAGCGCCCCGGAGCGCCACCGCACGCTGCTCGCCGTCATCGAGTGGAGCTGGCGCCTGCTCGACGAGGGCGCCCAGGACCTGCTGACCCGGCTGGCGCTGTTCCCCGACGGGCTCGCGGTCGACGCCGTCGAGGCCGTCGCGGCCCCGAGTCGAGCGGCGGACGCGCTCGACGACCTCGCCGAGCTGGTGGAGCAGTCCCTCGTCCAGCTCGTCGAGCACGAGGGCGACCCGGTGCGGTACCGGCTGCTCGAGACCGTCCGCGAGTTCGGCGCGGCCCGGCTCGACGAGCGCGGGACCACCGGCACGGTCCGTGCGGCGATGATCCGTTGGGGCCGGGACTTCGCGGCGACCAGGAACCTGCTGACCATCACCGGCGGCGCACAGCTCGAGCGGTTCCGCGAGGTCGCCCGCGAGGCCGACAACCTCGTCACGCTGCTCCGCTGGAGCCTCGCCGCCGAGGACGCCCCTGCCGTCGCCCACGTCTTCGCGGCCCTGAGTGGGTACTGGTCCCTCCGGGGCGCGCACGGCGAGGTCGTGGCGATCGCCCCCGAGGTGGTCCCGGTCCTCCGTCGATCGCTGCCCGCGGCCGAGGACCGCGCCGCGAGCGTCCTCGGGCTCGTCGTCACCGGCGCCTCGTCGGCGTTCACCGACCGCAGGACCGCCGTCCGCGCGGTGGCGACGCTCCGTCGGGTGATGCGTGACGGCACCACCGGGTTCGCGGTGCTCGACGCGCAGGCAGCCCTGCTCCTGACGCTCGGGCGACCGGCCGAGGGGCACGCCCTGCTCGCCCGGTACCGTGACGACCACGACAGCGGGGTCGCGTGCCTCGCCAACATGCTCAGTGCGCCGCTCGCCGAGAACGACGGCGACTCCGCGACGGCACTGCGGTACGCGACCCGTGCGGAGACGCTGTCCCGGGCGGGCGACGACGCCTGGACCACCGGGTCGATCGCCGTCACGATGACCCAGCTGCTCGCGCAGACCGGCCGCTACACCGACGCCCTGCGCTCCGCCGAGCTCGCACGGGAACAGCTCGAACGGTTCGGCGCAGACGACGACCTGTACGAGATCGGCTGGACGGTCGGGCTCTGCGCCGCCGTCACCGGGGACGTCGTCCGCGCCCGGTCCGTCGCCGACGAACTGCAGCACCGACCGCTCGAGGGCCGTGGCGGGTTCGACGACGACCGCGTCCAGATCGGCGTGCTCGCGACGGCGATCGGCGCCGAGTGCGCGCGCTGGGAGGGCTCCCTCGACACGGCCGCGGCTGAGTACGCCCGCGCCTGGGACTCCGTGCTGCCCGTCCGGAAGCAGACGCCGCACTGGACGCTGATGGCGGGCTCGGCGCGGATCGCGGCGTCGGACGAGGCGGCGGCGAGCCGGACCGACGGAGCCGCCCCGGGCCTCCAGGACGACGATCTGACGGTCGCGGCCCGCATCCGGGTCGGTGCGCTCGTGATGCTGCGCGTCCACCCGTGGTGGCTGGACCTTCCCGTGATCGGCACGGCGCTGCTCGGTCTGGCGCTCGCCGCTGCCCGCAGCGGCGAGCCGGCGCAGGCGGCGCGGTGCTGGGCGCTCGCGGCGCGGCTCGGCTCCCGGCAGGACTTCGGGGTGCTCGCGCACGCACGGATGCGGCCGATCCTGGCGGCCGCCCTGGGCGAGACGGTGCTCCTGGACGCCGAGACGGCCTCGGCCGGGTGGGACCGGGCCGAGGCCGTCTCGCGGGCGCGGCTCCTGCTCGAGGAACTGCGGTTCAGGAAGGACTGAGCCCGGGGATCAGGCCTTCCGCATGTACGCGCGGACCGTGAGGGGTGCGAACACCGCGACGACCACGGCGGCGCCGAGCAGACTGATCCAGAGGTCGACGCCCACCGTGCCCTGGTTCACGAGCTCGCGCACCGCGGTGATCAGGTGCGAGATCGGGTTCACCTCGGAGAACCAGCGCAGCCAGTCCGGCAGGGTGTCCGCCGGCACGAACGCGTTCGACAGGAACGTCAGCGGGAACAGCACCATGTTCGAGATGCCGGAAACGCTCGACGCGGTCCGCGCGATCACGCCGAAGTAGGCGAAGATCCAGCTGATCGCCCACGCCACCACGATCACGAGGAGCCCGGCCAGGACGACCGCGCCGAACCCGCCGGCAGGACGCAGGCCCATGATGATGCCGACCGTGAAGGTGATCGTCGTCGCGATGGCGTACCGGACGGTGTCCGCGAGCAGGGCACCGGCGAGCGGTGCGATGCGGGCGATCGGCAGGGACTTGAAGCGGTCGAACACACCCTTGTCCATGTCCTCGCGGAGCTGGACGCCGGTCACGATCGACGACGTGATGTTCGTCTGCACGAGGATGCCGGGGATGATGATCGGCAGGTAGCTCGCGACGTCGCCGGCGATCGCGCCACCGAAGATGTACGTGAACATCACGGTGAAGATGATCGGCATGAGCGTCACGTCGAACAGCTGCTCGGGCGTGCGGCGGACCTTGATGAGCCCGCGGTACGCCATCGTGAAGGACTGCCGGATCGTGGCGCCGAGTCCGGTGGTGCCGACGCCGGGACGGGGTGCGACGCGCGGCGCTGCTGTCCCCGCCGTGGTGAGGGTGGTGGTCATGCGTTGCTCCCTTCGAGCGCGCGGTCGGTGGCGTCGGCGTCGGCGGTGGCCGGCTTGCCGGTGATGGTGAGGAAGACCTCGTCGAGCGTCGGCTTCTGCACGCTGATCTCCGCCAGGGAGATGCCGGCCTCGCGGAACGCGACGAGCAGGTCCGTCACCCGGTCGGGGTCGGCCATCGGCGCGGTCAACCGCGACCCCTCGGGACTCGCGACCGCCGGGGTGCCGAGCACACGGGCGACCAGGTCGACCGCGGTGGCGAGGGACTCGGTGCCGGTGGCGCCGTCGGCGAGCCGGAGCTGCAGCGACGCCGTGCCGATGCTCGCCTTCAGCTCGTCGCCGGTGCCCTCGGCCACCACCCGGCCGTGGTCGATGACGGCGATGCGGTCGGCGAGCTGGTCCGCCTCGTCGAGGTACTGCGTCGTCAGGAGCACCGTGGAGCCCGTCGCGACGAGGTCCCGGATCGTGTCCCACATCTGCGCACGGGTGCGAGGGTCGAGGCCCGTGGTCGGCTCGTCGAGGAAGATCAGCGGCGGCTGCGCGATGAGGCTCGCCGCCAGGTCGAGCCGGCGACGCATGCCGCCGGAGAAGTTCTTGAGCGGACGCGAGGCCGCCTCGGTCAGGCCGAAGCGCTCGAGCAGCTCGGCGGACTTCCGCTTCGACTCGGGCCGGGACAGCCCCAGTAGCCGCGAGAAGATCACCAGGTTCTCGGTCGCGCTGAGCGTCTCGTCGACGCTGGCGTACTGGCCGGTCACCCCGATCAGGCTGCGGACCGTCTGGGCCTCGCGGCGGACGTCGCGGCCGAAGACACGGGCCTCGCCGGCGTCCGGCTTGAGCAGGGTCGCGAGCATGGAGATGGTGGTGGTCTTGCCGGCGCCGTTCGGACCGAGCACGCCGTAGACGGTGCCGGCCTCGACACGGAGGTCGACACCGTCCACTGCGCGGTTCGTCCCGAAGGTCTTCACGAGGCCGGTGGCCTCCACCGCGAGCGGTGTCGTGGTCATCGAAATGTCCTTTCGTCGATGTCGTGGTCGATCGTGCCGCGGGGCGCTCACGCGGCACTGACGTGGCGCTGACATCGGTACCGTGGGGACGTGAGCGAAACGGTGCGGCTGCGGTTGGACATCGCGTACGACGGGGCAGCGTTCTCCGGATGGGCCAGGCAGCCCGGGCTCCGGACCGTGCAGGGCGCGCTCGAGGCCGCGCTCGCGACCGTCTTCACCCGATGGGGGACCGCGCCGCTGCTCACCGTCGCCGGACGCACCGACGCCGGCGTGCACGCCACCGGGCAGGTCGCGCACCTCGACCTTTCCGCCGAGCAGTGGGACGCGCTCGGCGCCAAGCGCGGCTCGGGGCGCTCGCCGCTGGACGGACTGGTCCGGCGGGTCAACGGGATCGCCGCCCCCGACGGGGACGTCGTCGTCACGCGGGCGTCGGTCGCGCCGGACGGGTTCGACGCCCGGTTCTCGCCGCTCTGGCGACGGTACGAGTACCGGATCGCGGACGCCGACGCCCCGCGCGATCCACGTCGGCGTGGGTACACGGTCTGGCACGGGGCGAGCCTCGACCCGGCAGCGATGGAGCGCGGTGCGCTGACGTTGTTGGGGCTGCACGACTTCGCGACGTTCTGCAAGCCGCGCGAGGGCGCGACGACCATCCGGACGTTGCAGGAGTTCCGCTGGGACCGCGAGCCGGACGGCGTGCTGGTGGCGCGCCTCCAGGCCGATGCGTTCTGCCACTCCATGGTGCGCGCGATGGTGGGGGCGACCATCGCGGTCGGCGAGGGGCGGTTCGGGGCGGAACGGCTCGAAGAACTCCGCGTCGCCGAGACGCGGACGAGCGCGTTCAAGACGGCGCCGGCGAAGGGGCTGACGCTGACCGAGGTCGGGTACCCGGCGGACGACGAGCTCGCGCAGCGGGCGGAGCAGACGCGGGCACGTCGGGAGTGATCCACCGCGACTGATGTTGCGGAACGCAATCATTTACCTCGACGCAACCTGAATGTCCCCGCAGGTCGGTAGCGTGCGGGCATGGCCAACTCCCTCGGGCGCACTCTGCTGTGTGCCACGGCGGCTGCGACGCTCCTCGCGGCCCCGCTCGTCACCGTCACCGCCGCCACCGCGAACCCCGAGGGGAGCGACCTCGTCATCGAGGAGGCCTACCTGAAGGCGGGCAGCACCGGCGCCTTCTACAACCAGAAGTTCATCGAGATCGGCAACCCGACCGGTGCCGCGGTGTCGCTCGACGGGTGGTCGCTGCAGTACCGCTCGGCGACGAGCACCGGCACCTTCTCGACCAGCGCGCTCGAGGGCACCGTCCCCGCGAACGGCACGTTCCTCGTGTCGATGGCCGGCAACGGCAACGCCCCGGCCGGCGCCGACCTGCCGACGGCGGACGACACCGCGTCGCTGAACACCTCGGGCACCACGGGCACGCTCGTGCTCGCCGACCAGACCTCGGGCGTCACGCTGCCCGCCGGCCCGGTCGCCGCGGACGCCGCCGGCGTCGTCGACGTGCTCGGCTACGGTGCCTCGAACACCTTCGAGGGCACCGTCCGCACCGTCGAGGGCGCCAACACCGTGCCGAACGGGCTCGTCCGCCAGGGCACCACGGACACCGACGACAACGGTGCCGACTTCTCGGTGACGACGACGCTCACCCCGAAGAACGCCGCCGGTGAGACGACGGCACCCACGGAACCGACCGATCCGACCGATCCGACCGACCCGACGGAGCCGACCGACCCCGGCGCCCCGGCCGAGACGGTGACGATCGCGCAGCTGCAGGGCACCACGGACACCTCGCCGTACGCCGGCCGGAACGTCACCACCGACGGCGTCGTCACCGCGGTCTACGCGACCGGCGGCTTCACCGGCTACACGATCCAGACCCCGGGGACCGGCGGCGCGATCGACTTCGGCACGCACACGGCCTCCGACGCCGTCTTCGTGTTCTCGTCGGCGACCGCGGGACTCGTGAGCGAGGGCGACCACGTCCGCGTCACCGGCGCCGTCTCGGAGTACTACGGCCTCACCGAGCTCACCGTGTCGGGAGCGTCGTCGCTCGAGCAGCTGTCCGACACCGTCGCGGCACCGCAGCCCGCGGCCGTGGCGTTCCCGTCGGCCGACGCGCAGCGCGAGTCGCTCGAGAGCATGCTCATCGCCCCGCAGGGCTCCTACACGGTCGCCGACAACTACACGACGAACCAGTACGGCGAGGTCGTGCTCGCCAGCGGTGCCGGCCGGCTCGTCCAGCCGACCGAGGTGGGCCGCCCGGGCAGCGCCGAGGCGAAGGCCGCCGAGGCGTCGAACGCCGCGCGCAAGGTCACGCTCGACGACGGTGCCAGCACCAACTTCCTGACGAAGGCGAACCAGGGCATCCCGGTGTCGTGGCTCACCCAGGGCCCGGTCACCGTCGGTGCGACCGCCACGTTCGAGGGGCCGGTCGTCCTCGACTACCGCAACAGCGGGTGGAAGTTCCAGCCGACCGCGCCGATCACCGGTGCCACCCCGGCGGCCGGCCTGCCGGCGTCGTTCTCGAACGTGCGTCAGGCGAAGCCGCAGGACGTCGGCGGCGACCTCACGCTCGCCGGCTTCAACGTGCTCAACTACTTCCCGACCACGGGGGACCAGCTCACCGGTTGCACGTACTACACCGACCGCACGGGCGACCCCGTCACGGTGAACTCCGGCTGCGACGCCCGCGGTGCTGCCGAGCAGGAGGACCTCGACCGTCAGCAGGTCAAGATCGTCAAGGCGATCAACGGTCTCGGCGCCGACGTCGTCTCGCTCGAGGAGATCGAGAACTCGGCGCGCTTCGGTCAGGACCGCGACGCTGCCGTCGCGACGCTCGTGAACGCCCTCAACGCCGCCACCGGCGAGGACACCTGGGCGTACGCGAAGTCCCCGGCGACCCTGCCGGCCAGCGAAGACGTCATCCGTCTCGCACTCATCTACAAGCAGGACCGCGTCGCGCCCGTCGGTGAGTCGACGATCCTGCTCGACGACGCCTTCACGAACGCCCGTCAGCCCGTCGCCGACGCGTTCCGCCCCGTCGGCGGCACCGCGGACGACGACTTCCTGGTGATCGCGAACCACTTCAAGTCGAAGGGCTCCGGCACCGGCGAGAACGCCGACCAGGGCGACGGCCAGGGCGCCTCGAACGCCGACCGTGTCGAGCAGGCGCAGGCCCTCGTGACCTTCTCCACCGACATGCAGGAGCAGTACGGCACCGACAAGGTCTTCATGCTCGGCGACTTCAACGCCTACAGCAAGGAGGACCCGGTGGTCGTCCTCGACGACGCCGGCTACACCGACCTCGGTCCGGCGCTCGACTCCACCGAGTACTCGTACGTGTTCTCCGGGCTGAGCGGTTCGCTCGACCACGTCTTCGCGTCCCCGGCCGCCCTCGAGACGGTCACGGGCGTGGAGATCTGGAACATCAACTCGGTCGAGTCGGTGGGTCTGGAGTACAGCCGCTACAACTACAACGCCTCGGACCTGTACACCGACGACGTGTTCCGGGCGAGCGACCACGACCCGATCCTGGTCGGGTTCGACCTGGACGCGGACGACACGGACCCGGGCACGGACCCGACGCCCACCCCCACCCCGACCCCGACGCCGGGCGACGGCGGGACCACGCCGACCCCGACGCCGACGCCCGCGCCGAGCCCTGGTGCCGGTGTGACTCCGTCGCCGACCACGCCGGTCGCCCCGTCGGCCCCGTCGGAGACCGGTCTGACCGATGCGAACCGCGGGAGCGTCTCGGCGCCGTCGTCGGCTCGCGCGGGAGAGACCATCACGGTGACCGTCGGCACGCAGTACGCGGGTGACGTCGTGAACGTCTGGCTGTACTCGACCCCGACGCTGCTCGGCACCGTGACGGTGGCGACGGACGGGACGGTCCGGGTGACGATCCCGTCGGACACCCCCGCTGGCGCACACCGCCTCGCGGTGACGGCTGCGGACGGCACGCTGATCGGGTGGACCCCGATCACGATCACGGCGGACGGGCAGCTCGCGTTCACGGGTGCCGAGGGGCTCGGTGCCGGCGCGCTGGTCGCGTTCCTGCTGCTCGCGGCGGGCGCGGGTGTGCTGATCGTCCGACGCCGCAGGACCGCGGCCGCCGCGGAGTAGTCCCCACGCCCCACGGGGGCACTTCGTGAGCAGGAATGGTCGGGTTCGCACAGCCGACCCGACCATTCCTGCTCACCATGCGGGGGTGGTCGCGACCACAGAACGGCCTGGAGGCGCGGTGCGGGCCCGCCCCGCGCCTCCAGGCCGGCAGTCGGGCGCGTTTGACCGACGTGGCCCGGACCCGCTAGGCTCTCACCTTGGTCTGTGCGCCCCGTGCGCCGGACAGTCAGATGAGCCCTCCACCCGGGTGTTCCGCCGGCTTCTGCCGTGGGAACCCCGACCGGAGTGGGATTCACGGACTCCTCACCTCGACACGAAAGCAGCACTCCTGTGACTCGCACGTTCTCACCGAAGCCGGCAGACGTCCAGCACGACTGGATCGTCATCGACGCCACCGACGTCGTCCTCGGCCGTCTCGCCACCCACGCCGCGGCGCTCCTGCGCGGCAAGCACAAGGCCACCTTCGCCCAGCACATGGACATGGGTGACTACGTCATCATCGTGAACGCCGACAAGGTCGCCCTGACCGGTTCGAAGCTCGCGAAGAAGGTCTACTACCGTCACTCGGGTTACCCGGGCGGCCTCACGGCGACCTCCTACCCGGAGATGCTCGAGAAGCACCCCACCCGCGCCGTCGAGAAGGCGATCCGCGGCATGCTGCCGAAGAACACCCTCGGTCGCGAGCAGCTCAAGAAGCTGAAGGTCTACGCCGGCGCGGAGCACCCGCACGCCGCGCAGCAGCCCAAGGCGTACATCTTCGACCAGGTCGCACAGTAGTTCCGGCCACGACGACTTCAAGGACATAGAGAAACTCATGGCTCAGATCGCTGATTCCCTCGACCAGACCCCGGAGAGCTTCACCACGGAGAGCGCACCCGCCGCTGCCGAGGCCGCTCCCCGTCAGATCCTCAACGTCTCCGGCGGTGCCGTCGGGCGCCGCAAGGAGGCCATCGCGCGCGTCCGCCTCGTTCCGGGCTCCGGCACGTTCGTGGTCAACGGCCGCACGCTCGAGGACTACTTCCCGAACAAGCTGCACCAGCAGCTCATCAACGACCCGTTCAAGGTCCTCGAGCTCCTCGGCTCGTACGACGTCGTCGCCCGCATCACCGGTGGCGGCCCCTCGGGTCAGGCCGGCGCACTCCGCCTCGCCATCGCCCGCACCCTGAACGAGATCGACCGCGAGAACAACCGCGCGACCCTCAAGAAGGCCGGCTTCCTCACCCGTGACGCTCGCGTCATCGAGCGCAAGAAGGCCGGTCTCAAGAAGGCCCGCAAGGCTTCGCAGTTCTCGAAGCGCTAGTCGTCACCGGCTGAAGATCGCAATGCCGCGTCTGTTCGGTACCGACGGGGTTCGTGGTCTCGCCAACGGCGAGCTGACGGCCGCGCTCGCACTGGGTCTTGCCCAGGCGAGCGCGGCCGTCCTCACACACGGACACCATGCCGACGCCCGCCGGGCGTCCGGTCGACCGCGCCCGCGCGCGGTCCTGGCGCGCGACCCGCGCGTCTCCGGTGAGTTCCTCGGTTCCGCTGTCGCGGCCGGGCTCGCCTCTGCCGGCGTCGACGTGCTCGACGCCGGGGTCATCCCCACCCCCGCTGCGGCGTTCCTCGTCGCGGACATCGACGCCGACTTCGGCGTGATGATCTCCGCGTCGCACAACCCCGCCCCGGACAACGGGATCAAGTTCTTCGCCACGGGTGGCCGCAAGCTGCCGGACGAGGTCGAGGACCGCATCGAAGCGGCCATGCACGACCACTCCGCACCGACCCCCACCGGCGCCGACGTCGGCCGGATCACCCGGTTCGCCGACGCCGAGGACCGCTACGTCGTGCACCTGCTCGGCACGCTGCCGCACCGGCTCGACGGCATCCACGTCGTGCTCGACTGCGCGAACGGTGCCGCGGCCGGCGTCTCGCCCGAGGTGTTCGTCAACGCCGGAGCCCGCGTCACCCTGATCGGTGCCGAGCCGGACGGCATGAACATCAACGACGGTGTCGGGTCCACCCACATCGACAACCTGTCGCGCGCCGTGCTCGAAGCCGGTGCGGACGTCGGCATCGCCCACGACGGCGACGCGGACCGCTGCCTCGCGGTGGACGCCGCCGGCAACGCGATCGACGGCGACCAGATCATGGCGATCCTCGCGCTCTCGCTGCAGCAGCGCGGGCGCCTGAAGGACGACACCCTCGTCGCGACGGTGATGTCGAACCTCGGCCTGAAGCGGGCGATGGCGGACGCGGGCATCACGGTGCTCGAGACCGGCGTCGGTGACCGCTACGTGCTCGAGAAGATGACCGAGGGCGACTACTCCATCGGTGGCGAGCAGTCCGGCCACATCATCTTCAACGAGTTCGCCACGACGGGTGACGGCATCCTCACGGGGCTGCACCTGGTCGCCGAGATGGCCCGGACGGGCAAGAGCCTGCAGGAGCTCGCGTCCTGCATGACGATCTTCCCGCAGGTGCTCCTCAACGTCCGCGGGGTCGATCGCCACGGGCTCGCCGACCAGGGCGTGCAGGACGCCATCGCCGCCGCGTCGGCCGCGCTCGGCGACAGCGGCCGTGTCCTGCTCCGCCCCTCGGGCACCGAGCCCGTCGTTCGCGTGATGGTCGAGGCTGCATCCCAGGACGACGCCCAGCGCATCGCCGAGGAGCTCGCCGCCGTGGTGCAGGAGCGCCTGGCGCTCGACGCCGCATAGGGGTCTGTCGCTCGTTCGCCGCGGTGCGCTCGTGCTGCGCGGCGTTCGCGCCCCGCTGCGGTCGTTGCGCCCCGACTCTCCGGGGCGCGATGACCGTACCGGGGCGCAATCGGGCGAGCACCCGCGCACCGGCGCGGCCCGCCGCTAGATCTTGCGGAGCAGGACCGAGTTCACCTTGTGGTTCGCGCCCTTCTTCAGCACCAGGGTGGCGCGGGAGCGGGTGGGCAGCACGTTCTCGAGCAGGTTCGGCTCGTTGATCGCCCGCCACACCTCGGTCGCGGTGCGCACGGCGTCCTCGCGCGAGAGCGAGGCGAACCGGTGGAAGAACGAGTCCGGGCTCGAGAAGGCCTCTTCCTGCAGCGCCAGGAACCGGTCGACGTACCAGGACTCGATGTCCTTCGTCTTGGCGTCGACGTAGATCGTGAAGTCGAACAGGTCGGACAGTGCGAGCCGCCCGTGCACCGGTGGCGCGAGCACGTTGAGGCCCTCGACGATGAGCACGTCCGGCTGCCGCACCACGATCTCGGCGTCCGGCACGATGTCGTAGACCAGGTGCGAGTAGTACGGCGCCCGGACCTCGGCCGCCCCGCTCTTCACCTGGCTCACGAAGCGCAGCAGTGAACGGCGGTCGTACGACTCCGGGAAGCCCTTGCGGTCCATGATCCCGCGGCGTTCGAGCTCGGCGTTCGGGTACAGGAACCCGTCGGTGGTGACGAGCTCCACCCGCGGGGTGTCCGGCCAGCGCTTCGTGAGCTCGCGGAGCAGGCGGGCGACCGTGGACTTCCCGACGGCGACGGAGCCGGCGACGCCGATGACGAACGGCGTCCGACCCGCGCGTTCACCGAGGAACCGACTGGTCTCGGTGTGCAGGTTCCGCGCGCCGGCCGCGTACAGGGTCAGCAGCCGCGACAGGGGCAGGTAGACCTCCTGCACCTCCTGCATGTCCAGGCGGTCACCGAGTCCGCGCAGCTGCACGATCTCGGTCTCGGTGAGCGACAGGTGCTCCTTCGGTGCGAGCTGCGACCACTCGTCGCGTGGGATCTCCACGAAGGGGGTCGGGTGCGCGACGGCGGTCTCCGGGATCGGCATGGGGACGAGCGTATTCGGCCTGGAGGCACGTGGTGCGTGCCGCGCGCTGCGGACGCTGGGCGGGCCTCCTGTCCGTCCTCCGCGCTCCGCGCGCACGCGCTGCTGCGCGACGTCCGCGGTGCTGCCTGACGTCCGCGGTGCTGCGTGGCGTCCGCGGTCAGGCGGGCAGGGCCGCCTCGATGGCTGCGATGACCTCGGGGGCGTCGGGCTTGGTGGTCGGTCGGAAGCGCGACACGGTGCCGTCGGGGGCGACGAGGAACTTCTCGAAGTTCCAGGTGACCCGCCCGGCCTTGCCGTCGGCGTCGGGGGTCTCCTTGAGCGCCTGGTACAGCGGGTGGGCGCTCTTGCCGTTGACCTTGACCTTCTCGGACATCGGGAAGGTGACGCCCCACGTGGTGGAGCAGTACTCGTCGATGGCCTCGGACGAGCCGAGCTCCTGCAGGAACTGGTTGCTCGGGAACCCGAGGACCGTGAAGCCGCGCGGGCCGTACTCCTTCTGGAGCGCCTCGAGCTGCTCGTACTGCGGCGCGAGCCCGCAGCGCGATGCGACGTTCACGACCAGCACCGCCTTGTCCGCGAACGTGCCGAACGTGGTGTCCTCGCCGTGCAGCGTCGTGATCGCGATGTCGTCGAACCGTCCCATGGCCGAAACGTTATCCCCACCCCCGGGACTTCGCAGGGTGGGCGCCCAGGCAGACCGTAGGATCGGTGCCATGTGTGGAATCGTCGGCTACGTCGGCAGCAACAGCAGCCAGGACGTCCTCCTCGGTGGCCTCCGTCGCCTCGAGTACCGCGGCTACGACTCGGCGGGCATCGCCGTGGTCGACCCTGCCGGAGACCTCGTCTCCGCCAAGAAGGCCGGCAAGCTCCAGGCCCTCGTCGACGAGCTCGAGTCGTCGCCGATCCCGGACGGCACCACGGGCATCGGGCACACCCGCTGGGCGACCCACGGCGGCCCGACCGACGGCAACGCGCACCCGCACCTGGCCGACGGCGACAAGCTCGCGCTCATCCACAACGGCATCATCGAGAACTTCTCCGAGCTCCGCGCCGAACTGCAGGCCGAGGGCATCGAGTTCCGCAGCGAGACCGACTCCGAGGTGGCCGCGCACCTGGTCGGCCGGGCGTTCCGGCAGACGGGCGACCTGACCACCGCGATGCAGCAGGCCGTGCAGCGGCTCGAGGGCGCGTTCACGCTCCTCGTCGTGCACGCCGACCAGCCCGGCGTCGTCGTCGGCGCTCGTCGCAACTCGCCCCTCGTGGTCGGGCTCGGCGACGGCGAGAACTTCATGGGCTCGGACGTCGCCGCGTTCGTCGCCTACACGCAGCGCGCGCTGTCGATCGGCCAGGACGAGATCGCGACGATCCGCCCCGACGGTGTCGACGTCATCCACTTCGACGGCTCCCCGGCCAGCCCGAGCGAGTTCGAGGTGAACTGGGACGCCTCCGCCGCCGACAAGGGCGGCTGGAGCTCTTTCATGGCGAAGGAGATCAGCGAGGAGCCCGAAGCCGTCGCGAAGACGATCCTCGGTCGGGTGCACGACGGTGCGGTCACGCTGACCGACCTCGACCCGATCGCCGAGCGTCTGGCGACCGTCGACCGCGTCATCGTGATCGCCTGCGGTACCGCTGCGTACGCCGGCATCCTCGGCAAGTACGCCATCGAGCAGTGGGCGCGCATCCCGGTCGAGGTCGAGCTCGCCCACGAGTTCCGCTACCGCGACCCGGTGCTGGACGAGCGCACCCTCGTCGTCTCGATCAGCCAGTCCGGCGAGACCATGGACACGCTGATGGCCGTCAAGTACGCCCGTGAGCAGGGCGCGCAGGTCCTCTCGATCTGCAACACGCAGGGCGCCACCATCCCGCGTGAGTCCGACGCCGTGATCTACACGCACGCCGGGCCCGAGGTCGCCGTCGCGTCGACGAAGGCCTTCATCGCCCAGGGCGTCGCGCTGTACCTGCTCGGACTGCACCTGGCGACCCTCCGCGGCACGCTCACGACCGAGCAGATCGCCGAGCAGGTCGCCGAGCTCGAGGGCCTCGCCCCGAAGCTGCAGCAGACCATCGACGACGCCGCCGGCATCAAGGACCTCGCCCGCTGGATGGCGGACACCCGCAGCGTCCTGTTCCTCGGCCGCCACGTCGGCTACCCGATCGCGCTCGAGGGTGCGCTGAAGCTCAAGGAACTCGCGTACATCCACGCCGAGGGTTTCGCCGCCGGCGAGCTCAAGCACGGTCCGATCGCGCTCATCGAGCCCGGTCAGATCGTCTTCGTGATCGTGCCGTCGCCCCGCGACCCGCGCTCGCTGCACCCGAAGGTCGTCTCGAACATCCAGGAGATCCGCGCCCGCGGCGCCCGGGTGATCGCGATCGCCGAGGAAGGCGACGCCGCCGTGCTGCCGTTCGCCGACGAGGTCCTGCGGATCCCGCTCGCGACGCCGCTGTTCGAGCCGCTGCTCGCCGTGGCACCGCTGCACATGTTCGGCATGGAGCTCGCCGCGGCCAAGGGCCTCGACGTCGACCAGCCGCGCAACCTCGCGAAGTCGGTCACCGTCGAGTAGTCGCGGACGTGATCATCGGCATCGGGGTCGACGTGGTCGACCTGGAGCGGTTCGAGCGGGTGCTGGTGCGCACGCCGGCGATGCGGGCGCGCCTGTTCACGCCGTCCGAGCAGGTCCGCGACGGTGAACCGCGGCCGATCGCGTCCCTCGCGGCGCGGTTCGCTGCGAAAGAGGCACTGATCAAGGCCTTCGGGTCCAGCGCCGGGCTCAGCTGGCAGGACCTCGAGGTGGTGTCCGACGACCAGCGGAACCCGTCGCTCACGTTGCACCAGCAGGCCCGTCAGGTCGCCGACGCGCGTGGCGTGACGAGCGTGCACCTGTCGCTCTCGCATGATGGAGGGATCGCGACCGCGTTCGTGGTCCTGGAGGGGACATCGCATTGAGTGCGTTCACCGGCATCACGGTCGATCGTGAGGCCCTGATCGAGAACTACGCGACGATCGCCGAGCAGGTCGCTCCGGCCGGCGTCATCGCGGTCGTCAAGGCCAACGCCTACGGGCACGGAGCCCTCGACGCCGCACGGGCGTTCGTCGACGCCGGGGCCGAGTGGCTCGGGGTCGCGGACATCGACGAGGCCGTCGCGCTGCGGCAGGGCGGCATCGACGAGGGCGTCCGGATCCTGGCGTGGCTGCACGCCCCCGACGAGGACTTCCGCCGTGCCGCCCAGTACGACATCACCCCGGCGGTGTCGAGCGTCGAGCAGCTGTCCGCGGCGGCCGACTCCGAGGTCCGTGCGGTGCACATCTGCGTCGACACCGGTCTGAGCCGCAACGGCGCGGTGGAGTCCGAGTGGGCGGAACTGTTCGCGACCGCCGGTTCCCTGGCGCGCGGCGGGAACCGTACCCGCGTCGAGGGGCTCATGTCGCACCTGTCGAACGCGTCGCGGACCGACGACCTCGACCAGGACGCCGCGCTCCAGCGTGCACTCGACGGGCTCGCCGCCAACGGGATCGTGCCCGACGTGGTGCACCTCGCCGCCAGCGCCGCGAGCATCGCCGTCCCGGAGACCCGCCGCGACCTGTCCCGGGTCGGCCTCGCGCTCTACGGCCTCAGCCCGTTCGCCGACCGCACCTCGGCGGACCTCGGGCTCCGGCCGGCCATGCGCGTGACCGCCGCCGTGCTGCGCACCGTGCCGGTCGGCGCGGGAGAGGGCGTCTCCTACGGCTACACCTGGCGGGCGTCGACGGACACCCGTCTCGCCGTCATCGGCCTCGGGTACGCCGACGGCTTCGACCGCGACTTCGGCAACCGCGTCTCGGTCCGGATCGGCGACCGGACCTTCCCGGTGGTGGGACGGGTCGCGATGAACGCGATGCACGTCGACATCGGCGATGCCGACGTCAGCGTCGGCGACGAGGCCGTGCTCTGGGGTGACCCGGCGAACGGTGACCCCGCGGTCGAGGACTGGGCAGCAGCGATCGGCACCATCAACTACGAGGTGGTCGCCCGGGTCGGCCGCAGCGTCGAACGGAGGACCACGTGAGCTCCGCGCCGCTGCGTCAGGCACGCATCGACCTCGACGCCTACCGGGCGAACCTCGACCTCGTGCGCGAGTGGATGAACCCGGTGCAGGTGATGGCGATCATGAAGGCCGACGCCTACGGGCACGGACTCGAGCCGATCGCCCTCGCTGCCGTCGACGCCGGCATCCGCTGGATCGGTGTCCTCACCGTCCCCGCAGCCCTGCGCCTGCGGTCGATCGGCGTCGGCGAGGACGTGCACCTCTTCACGTGGCAGCACGACCCAGCGCTCGACTTCCGCGACGCCATCGACTCCGCGGTCGACCTCGGCGTGTCGAACGTGGCCGAGCTCCGGCGCATCGTCGACGCGGTCGACCAGCGTCCGGCACGGGTGCACCTCGGTGTCGACTCCGGACTGCACCGCGACGGCGCGCCCCCGGCCGACTGGCCCGCCCTGGTCGAACTCGCGCGGGACGCCCAGCGCGACGGCCGCATCGAGGTCGTCGCCGCCTACACGCACCTGGCCGAGTCCTCCGACCACGAGGACAGTGCGGCGGTGTCCGTGTTCGACGCGGCGATCGAGATCGCCGAGGACCTCGGGCTCGACCTCCCGATGGAGCACGTCGCCGCCTCGCTCGCCGGGCTGGAGCGCAAGGAGTTCCGCAAGGACATGGTCCGGATGGGCGCGAACCTGTTCGGGATCCCCGGTGCTGACGGTGTCTCGGCGGCCGACCTCGGGCTCGAGCCCGTGATGACCCTGACCGCCTCGGTCGCGAAGACCAAGCGCGTCCCGGTCGACACCGGCGTCTCCTACGACTACACGTACCGCACCGCTCAGGAGACGACCCTGGCGCTGGTGCCCGTCGGCTACGCCGACGGCGTCCCCCGGTTGGCGCAGGGTCGCATCGAGGTCGCGATCGGCGGCAAGCGGTACCCGATCGCCGGCCGTGTCGCGATGGACCAGTTCCTGGTGGACGTCGGCGACGACGACGTCCAGACCGGCGACACGGTGACGCTGTTCGGCACCGGTGAGCACGACGAGATGACCGTCCTCGAGTGGGGCCGCGAGCTCGGCACCATCGGCGAGGAGATCGTCTGCCGCATCGGCACCCGGGTGCCCCGCGTCTACGAGGGCCACGACGTCGAAGGACGCGTCGGGGAGTACCTGCGGGGCGACCGGCCGTGACCGAGTCCGCACGGGTCCTGCTCGACGTGGCCGTCGACGGCACCGAGGCGATGGGGGAACTCGGGGCGCGGTTGGCTGCGGTCCTGCGTGCGGGTGACCTCGTGGTGCTGACCGGGCCGCTCGGCGCCGGCAAGACGACGCTGACGCGCGGCCTCGGTGCCGCCCTCGGCGCGCGTGGTCAGGTGTCCAGCCCGACGTTCGTGCTCGCCCGGACCCACCCGACGACGGCCGGCCCCGACCTGGTGCACGTCGATGCGTACCGCCTGTCGGACCCCGTGGAGCTCGACGACCTCGACCTGGACTGGGACGCCGCGATCGTCGTCGTCGAGTGGGGGCGCGGCATGGTCGACGGCATCAGCGACAGCGTGCTCGACGTCGAGATCACCCGGGCGACGGGTGCTGAGGCCGGAGCCGCGACCGAGGCTGACGACCCCGACGACGTCCCCGACGAACCCCGACGCGTCGTCGTCACCGCGACCGGGCCGCGTTGGGACGGCGTCACGCTGTAGCAGCGGGCCTCGCGGCCTCGACGGGCACGCCTACGATGGACGGGTGCTGCTCGCCATCGACACCTCCGCCGGGACCTCCGTCGCCGTCGTCGACCCGGCCACCGGCCGAGCCCTCGCGACCCGCGACACCGAGGACAGCCGTCGGCACGCCGAAGTGATCGGCCCGTTCCTGGCCGAGGTCCTCGCCGAAGCGGGCATCACCGGCGCCGACGTCACGGGCGTGGTCGCCGGCATGGGCCCCGGCCCGTTCACCGGCCTGCGCGTCGGGATCGCCGCCGCCCGCACCTTCGCCGCAGCCATCGACGTCCCCGTCCTCCCCCTGGTCAGCCACGACGCCGTCGCCGCCGATCACCGCGCGGGCGGGCAGGACGGCCCGTTCGTCGTCCTGACGGACGCACGCCGGCGCGAGGTCTACTGGAGCGCGTACGACGAGACCGGCACCCGCGTTGCAGGTCCGGGTCTCGCGAAGCCCGCCGATCTCGACGACGTGATCCGTGCCTCCCGGCCCGGAGCGGTGGGCTGGGACCGCGTGACGGCCCTGTCCATCCCTGCCTGGAGGCTCGGATCACTCGCCGCGGACCGGCTCGCGTCCGGCGCGCGGTTCGACCAGGACACGCCCCTGTACCTGCGGGATCCCGACGTCACGGTGCCGGGTGCGCCGAAGCGGGTGAAGCAGTGAGCCTGCCGGACGGCTTCCGCCTGCGGCGGGCACACCCGCAGGACCTCGACGACATCATGTGGCTCGAGCACGTCTCGTTCCCGACCGATGCGTGGTCGGCGTCGCAGATGTCGGGTGAGCTGTACTCCCCGCACGGGTACTACATCGTCATCGAGACCGTCGACGAGTCCGCCGCACCGACGGTCGTCGGGTACGCCGGGCTGTCCTCGCTCGCGGGCAACCCGGTCGCCGACGTGCAGACCATCGCCGTCGCGGCCGAGCAGCGCGGGCACGGACTCGGCCGGGTGCTGTTCACGGAACTCCTCGACGAAGCGCGTCGTCGCGGCGTGCACGAGGTCTTCCTCGAGGTCCGCGCCGACAACCCGGTCGCGCAGACGATGTACACGGCGTTCGGGTTCGAGCACATCGCGACCCGGCCCCGCTACTACCAGCCGGACGGCGTCGACGCGTTGGTGATGCGGGCGGAGCTGGCCGAAGCCGCCCCGTCGTCGGCGGCGACCTCGGGAGTCGGACCGATCGGACAGGAGGCGCTCGATGAGCGTGGCTGAACCACTGGTGCTCGGGATCGAGACGAGCTGCGACGAGACCGGCGTCGGCATCGTGCGGGGGAGCACCCTGCTGGCCAACGTCATCGCGTCGAGCATGGACGAGCACGCCCGGTACGGCGGCGTCGTGCCCGAGGTCGCCGCACGGGCACACCTCGAGGCGATGACGCCGACGTTGCACGAGGCGCTCGAGCGGGCCGGCGTCACCCTCGACGAACTCGACGCCGTCGCCGTCACCGCGGGCCCGGGCCTCGCGGGCGCCCTGATGGTCGGGGTGGGGGCTGCGAAGGCGCTCGCCGTGGCCACCGGCAAGCCGCTGTACGGCGTGAACCACCTGGTCGGGCACGTCGGCGCGGACGTGCTGCGAGCTGACGGCAGCGAGATCGAGCTGCCCACCGTCGCGCTGCTGGTGTCCGGCGGGCACACGTCGCTGCTGCTCGTGAAGGACCTGGTCGGCGACGTCGAACTGCTCGGTGAGACCATCGACGACGCCGCGGGCGAGGCCTTCGACAAGGTCGCACGGCTGCTCGGACTGCCGTACCCGGGCGGGCCGCAGATCGACCGTGCCGCAGCCGAGGGCGACCCGAAGGCCATCCGCTTCCCGCGCGGGCTGACGTTGCCGAAGGACATGGCCGCGCACCGCTACGACTTCTCGTTCTCCGGGCTGAAGACCGCGGTCGCGCGCTGGGTCGAGCGCTGCCGTGACGAAGGGCGCGAGGTCCCGGTGGCCGACGTCGCCGCGAGCTTCCGCGAAGCCGTCGTCGACGTCCTGCTGACCAAGGCCCTCAACGCGTGCCGCGACACCGGCGTCGACCGGCTCCTGCTCGGCGGGGGTGTGGTCGCGAACGCGCGGCTGCGCCGAGTGGCAGAGGAACGGTGTGCGGCCGCCGGTGTGGCGCTGCGGATCCCGCCGTTCGACCTGTGCACGGACAACGGCGCGATGATCGCGGCGGTCGGGGCGCGCCTGGTCGCCGAAGGACACGCGCCGAGCGACCTCGGGATCGCGGCGGACTCGACGTTGCCGGTGACGACCGTCCAGGTCTGAGTCGGACGGGCCGTTGCCGTTCGGGCGTCGGGTCGCGCTGGTCGGTCGGGCGTCGGGCCGCGCTGGTCGGGCGTCGGCCCCGCGCCGGTCGGGCGTCGGCCCCGCGCCGGTCGGGCGTCGGGAGCCTGTGGGAGGATTCACACGGGCGTCGGAGAGACCGGACGCCCGAGAGGGGTGGACGGTGTCCGATCAGAACGAGTGGCCGAAGCCGGGCGAGACGACGCCGAACGGGGCAGCGGCCGGACAACCGGACGGCACGCCCGCACCGGATGCCCCGCAGTACCCCGATGCACCGCAGGCTCCGTCCGCTCCGGAGGCGCCGCAGAACCCGTACGGCCAGCAGCAGAACCCGTACCAGCAGCCCCAGCAGGCGCAGAACCCGTACGCGGCACCGCAGCAGCAGAACCCGTACGGTGAACCGCAGCAGCAGAACCCGTACGCGGCACCCCAGGCTGCCCAGCCGAACCCGTACGCGGCGCCCCAGGCCTCACAGAACCCGTACGCGGCTCCGCAGCAGCAGAACCCCTACGCCGCGCAGCAGCAGCCGAACCCGTACGCGGCACCCCAGCAGCAGAACCCGTACGCCGGTGCCTACAGCTCGACGGGGTACCAGCCCTACGCGCAGCGCCCGAAGACGAACACCCTCGCGATCCTGTCGATCGTGTTCGGCCTCGCCGCGATCCCGATGTGGTTCATCGCCATCGCGCTCGGCCCCGCGGGTGCGATCCTCGGCCACGTCGCGCTCGGCAAGATCAAGCAGAGCGGTGAGGCCGGCCGGGGGCTCGCCCTGACCGGGATCATCGCCGGCTGGGTGATGACCGGCGTCTGGCTGCTCTGGATCGTCTTCATCGTCATCCTCGCCGCGGTCGGCCAGAGCTCGTACTCCGACTACGGGTACGACTCCGGAACCGGCGCCTTCGTCAGCTGAGGCGCTCGCACAGGATCGCGGTGTGACGTCCCTCCAGGCGGGTGAGGACGAGGGTGACGCGCCCGGTCCCGCGCAGCCGCAGCCGCTTGCGGAACTGTGCCGGATCGACGTCGACGCCGCGCTTCTTGATCTCGACGGTGCCGATGCCGTCTGCGGCGAGCCGTGCTGACAGCCGCTTGACGTCGAGCGGCATCGTGTCGAGCACTCGGAAGCCCTGCGCGAACGGCGTCGTGGCGGCTCGGTCCGAGGTCACGTAGGCGATGCCGTCGGAGAGCATGTGCCCGTCGAGCGTGCGTGCCAGGTCCCCGATCAGGCGTGCGCGGATGACGGCGCCGTCCGGCTCGTACAGGTAGGCGCCGAGCGGGCCGACCTCGGCGTCCTCGGAGTCGGCGGGTCCCGTCATCTCGGCGATGCCGTGCGCACCGATCACGGTCGCGGCGCGACGGATCCCCGGCCGGGCGAGGGGGCCGAACCACAGCGCGAGCTCGACGACCTCGCGGTCGACGGAGGTCCACTGCGCCTCGGCCGTGTCCGGGATCAGGTCGCGGTCGATGCCGGGGCCGAGCTTCACGCCGGTCGGGGTCCGGGTGGCGGCGGCGAACACGGTGTCGAGCGACGGCGACCAGTCGTCCGGGTCGGCGAGGCGGCGGGTGTCCGAGTGGCCGCTCGTCCGCCGGGCTGGGTCCATCCAGATGCCGTCGACCCGGGAGACGTCGAACGTCGCTGCGTCGCCCAGTTCGACCCGGGCGTTCGGCCACGGAGCGAGGTTGTGCGTGGCGACGGCCGCGGTGACCTCGTCGCGGTCCACCGCCGTGACGTCGAGGTCGAGTGCCGCCATCGCGAGTGCGTCCCCACCGATCCCGCAGCCCAGGTCGGCAACGCGGGTCACACCGGCCGCGGCGAAGCGTCCGGCGTGCTGCGCGGCGACCTGCAGCCGGGTGGCCTGCTCGAGACCGGCCTCGGTGAAGAGCATGCGTCCGGCGAAGTCGCCGAACTTGCCACGGGCCTTCAGTCGCAGCTTCGCCTGGGTCAGGACCGCGGCGACGAGGCGCGGGTCGTGCCCCTCGGCGCGGAGGCGTGACACCACCCGGACGATCTCACCGCCGTCCGAGACGCCGGGGGTACGGTCGAGCAGGGCCATCCCGTCGGGGGTCAGCAGTGCGGCGAGTTCGGCGGCGTCCATCCTCCGATCCTCCCAGGTGCTGGGTGTTCTCCCGATCTGCTGGCACTCGGATTGACCGAGTGCCAGAGGCCCCCTAGAGTTGGGGTTGGCACTCTCCTGTGCGTAGTGCCAACCCGGTTTTCATCTGTACCGAGTCCGTACCGAGAAAGAAGAGGTCACCGTGGCCGTCAGCATCAAGCCGCTCGAGGATCGCATCGTCATCCGCCAGGTCGAGGCGGAGCAGACCACTGCATCCGGTCTGGTCATCCCCGACACCGCGAAGGAGAAGCCCCAGGAGGGCGAGGTCGTCGCCGTGGGTCCGGGTCGCATCGACGACAACGGCAACCGCGTCCCGCTCGACGTCGCCGTGGGTGACAAGGTCATCTACTCCAAGTACGGCGGAACCGAGGTCAAGTACTCGGGCGAGGACCTGCTGGTCCTGTCGGCCCGCGACGTCCTCGCGGTCATCGTTCACTGAGTCCAGTACTCGGTTCGCGACGCCCCGTCGGCCTGTTGGCCGGCGGGGCGTTCGTGCGTCCGGGTGTGCGTCGGCGTGCGTGCGTGCGTGCGTCCGTGCGTGCGTGCGTGCGTGCGTGCGTCGCGTCGCCGGCGTTCGGGAGGCCCGTGGTGCGTCCGGTGCGTCGGGGGTCGTTCCTAGGATGGTTCCGTGAGTGAACCGAGTCCGACGCGTCCCGTCCGCAGCGAGGCATCCGTCGGCGTGGTCCAGGCGATCATCGCGTACGGACTCTGGGGTCTCATGCCGCTGCTCTTCGCGGCGATGGCCCCCGCAGGCGCGTTCGAGATCGTCGCCTGGCGCATCGTCTTCGGCCTGGTGTTCTGCGCGATCGCGATCGCCGTCACCCGCTCCTGGCTCCGCACCCGCACGCTGATGGCCCAGCGCCGGGTGATGCTCGTGATGGGGCTCGCGGCCGTCCTCATCCTGGTGAACTGGACGGTGTACGTCCTGGCGACGACCACCGGCCACACCGTCGAGGCCGCCCTCGGCTACTTCATCAACCCGCTCGTCACGATCGCGCTCGGCGTCGTGGTGCTGCGCGAGCGGCTGCGGCCGGCGCAGTGGGCCGCGGTCGGCGTCAGCATCGTGGCGGTCGTCGTCATCGCGGTCGGCTACGGCCAGGTGCCGTGGATCTCGCTCGTGCTGGCGTTCTCGTTCGGGCTCTACGGCCTGGTGAAGAAGCGTGTCGGCGGGACCGTGGACGCACTGAGCGGCCTGACGATCGAGACCGTGTGGCTCCTGCCGATCGCGGTGGTCGCGCTGGTCGTCCTCGGCACGACGGGACTCGGCGGCGGCGTGACGTTCACGAGCGAGGGCGGCCTGCACGTCCTCGTCACCGTGCTGACGGGGCCGGCGACGGCGGTGCCGCTCCTGCTGTTCGCGTCCTCGGCGCGCCGGGTGAGCCTGTCCACGCTCGGCCTGACGCAGTACCTCGCGCCGGTGATGCAGCTGCTCGTCGGGGTCGTGGTGCAGCACGAGGAGATGTCGCCTGCGCGCTGGTTCGGCTTCGGCATCGTGTGGCTGGCGCTCGTGGTGCTGACGGCGGACTCGTTCGCTGCTGCGCGGGCGTCCCGTCGCCGCACGTTCGCCCCCACCCCGGCCGAGCCCGCCTGACGGACGCGGCCCCGGGCCTCCCGGCTGCGCCTGCCGGTCCACGTCCCCCACGTGAAAGCGACAGTCCCCCACGGAAGTTCCGCGGGGGACTGTCGCTTTCGCGAGTGGTGCTGGAGCTTCGGCCGGAGCCTTACTTCTTCACCGCGCCCTGGATGGCGCTCTGGTAGATCGGCTTGTTGTCGGCGTCGAACTTGTAGATGCCGATGTAGGCGCTCGACGGGTCGTTGTTGTCGTCGAACGGTCCGATGCCGGAGGGGCCGGTGTAGTGGATGTCCTTGCCGTCGTCGAGGAGCGCGACGCACTCCTTGAAGGTGGCGCACTCGGTGCCGCCGTCAGCACCCGACACCGCGGCCATGTTGGCCTGGATCGTGCCCGAGTCGGTGCCCTTGCCCTTCACCGCAGCGAGTGCGGCGAGGACGGTGGCGTCGTAGGACTCCGCGGCGTACGAGTAGTCGGCGAGCGTCTTGCCCGACGAGTCCTTGTAGAAGGCGGACAGCTGCTCCTTGAAGTCGTCCTTCGGCGAGGCACCGGGGATGGTGCCCTGGGCGCCGGTGAGGGTGCCCTTGTCGAAGTCCTTCGAGTAGTCCGCCGTGTTGCCGTCGGACATGTAGATCTTCGCCTTGTTCCCCTGCGAGACGAGCTCGGGGATGATCGACTTCGTCTCGTCGAAGGCCAGGACGACGATCGCGTCGGGCTTCGCCGCGAGTGCCGCCGTCACCTCGGACGAGAACGTGGTCTGTCCGGGCGGGAACTCCTCGCCCTCGCCCTTGCCGCCGTAGACGACCTGGCCACCGGAGGCCTCGACCGCAGCCTGCACGGAGTTGCGGAGGCCGGTGCCGTAGGTGTCGTTGAACACCAGGAAGGCGACCTTCGCGTTGCCGTCACCGGTCACGAGCTGCCCGAGCGCCGAACCCTGCACCGAGTCCGGCGGAGCGGTCCGGTAGTAGTACGACGAGTAGCCGGAGAGGTCGCTCGCGGTGTTCGCGGGGGAGATCTCCACGATGCAGTTGCTGGTGAGCTGGTCGATGACGTTGAGCGTCACCGACGAGGACTCGGCACCGATCGCGACCGGGACCTTGGCGTTCACGAGCTTCGTCGCGGCGGAGCTCGACACGGTCATGTCGTTGCTGTCACCCGAGTCGGTCGCGGGGTCGATCGTGACGTCCTTGTCCAGCACGCCACCCGCCGCGTTGATGTCCTTGACGGCCAGGCCGACACCGGACTCCGCCGGCGGGTTCAGATACGCCAGCGAGCCGGTGAGCGGCAGGATCGTGCCGATCTTCAGCGCGTCCGTGCTGGGGGTGTCCGGCGCCGTGCAGCTCGCGGCCGGGTCCTTCTTCGCATCGCTCGACGCCGAGCTGGAGGGAGATGCACCGCTGGTGGTGGAACACGCGGCGAGGAGGACGGCTGCTGCGCCTGCCAACGCCAGTGCCGTGGTGGCACGGGTGGTTCTGATCATCCGTGGAGCCCTTTCTCTGCGCGGAGGCTGTGCCGCTTCGGGTGAATGCGGCGCCTCCACTGGATGTCGAGAAACGTAGGGTCCGGGTGTTTCGCCCGTGTGACGGGGCGGTACGGAAAGTGTTTCGTTACCGAGCCGTGATCGTTTCTGTGCGGAGGATCAGGGATCGGGGTCGGGCGTGAACGGCGGGTGTCAGCCACGGAACGCACGAACGCCCCCGCTCCGGAGGGAGCGGGGGCGTCTCGTGGGGGTGCGTCAGCTGCGGTAGTTCGGCGCCTCGACGACCATCTGCACGTCGTGCGGGTGCGACTCCTTGAGCCCGGCCGGGGTGATCCGGACGAACTTGCCGCGTGCCTTGAGCTCCGGGACGGTCCGGCCGCCGACGTAGAACATCGACTGCCGCAGGCCGCCGACGAGCTGGTAGACGACGTTCGCGACCGAGCCGCGGTACGGCACCTGGCCCTCGATGCCCTCGGGGACGAGCTTGTCGTCGCTGGGGACGTCCGCCTGGAAGTAGCGGTCCTTCGAGTACGAGGTCTTCTTGCCGCGGGTCTGCAGCGCGCCCAGGGAGCCCATCCCGCGGTACGCCTTGAACTGCTTGCCGCCGACGAACACCAGGTCGCCGGGCGACTCGTCGGTGCCGGCCAGGAGTGAACCGAGCATGACGGTGTCGGCACCGGCCACCAGGGCCTTGGCGATGTCGCCCGAGTACTGCAGGCCGCCGTCAGCGATGACCGGCACGCCGGCCTCACGCGCGGCCAGGGAGGCCTCGTACACGGCGGTGACCTGCGGGACGCCGACACCGGCGACCACGCGGGTCGTGCAGATCGAGCCGGGTCCGACGCCGACCTTGACGGCGTCCACGCCGGCGTCGATGAGCGCCTGGGCGCCCTCACGCGTCGCGGCCTGACCGCCGATGACGTCGACCGCGGCGAACGCCGGGTCCGCCTTGAGTCGACGGACCATGTCGAGCACCCCGGCGCTGTGACCGTTCGCCGTGTCCACGACGAGCACGTCGACGCCGGCCTCGAGCAGGGCGGTGGCGCGCTCCCACGCATCGCCGAAGAAGCCGATGGCTGCACCGACGCGCAGCCGGCCCTCGTCGTCCTTCGTGGCGTCGGGGTACTGCTCGCTCTTGTCGAAGTCCTTGACGGTGATGAGGCCGCGGAGCTTGCCCTCGGCGTCGACCAGCGGCAGCTTCTCGATCTTGTGCTGCGCGAAGATCGCGATGGCTTCTTCGGGGTCGATGCCCTCCATCGCGGTGATCAGCGGCGCCTTGGTCATGACGTCGCGCACGTACGTGGAGGCCTGCTCGAACGCCGCCACGAACCGCATGTCGCGGTTCGTGATGATGCCGACGAGGGTGCCGTCGTCCTCGATCACCGGCAGGCCGGAGACGCGGAACTGTCCGCAGAGCGCGTCGACCTCGGCCACCGTGGCGTCCGGGGTGGTGGTCACCGGGTTGGTGATCATGCCCGACTCGGAGCGCTTGACCTTGTCGACGTAGGCCGCCTGGTCCTCGATCGAGAGGTTGCGGTGCAGGATCCCGATGCCACCCTGGCGGGCCATGGCGATCGCCATCCGGGCCTCGGTGACGGTGTCCATCGCTGCGGAGAGCAGCGGGACGTTGACGGAGATCCGCTTGGTGAGCCGGGACGTCGTGGACGCCTCGCTCGGGATGACGTCGGTGTGCCCGGGCAGGAGCATGACGTCGTCGTACGTGAGTCCGATGAATCCGAACGGATCCGGCTGGTCCATGGGTCCCCTTCGTGGGCGAGTGAAGTGGTCGAGACACCGAGAACGCAACGGCGGGTTCCGGATAGGACATGGTAACGCGCGTGTGCCCTCCCGCTATTCCGCGTTCCGCCCAGGGGAACGGATCGCGCCGTTCCTCCACAGACGTCACGGTTGCGCCACGACTCACAGCGGGAACGAGTTGGAAACACGGGTGTCACACAATCCCCATAGGTTCCTCGACATCCGAACGAGAGGCTCTTCCGTGGGATCCATCACTCCTCCGGGACGGGCGCAGCCGCGCCTGTTCCGCCTCCGCCGGGCTCGGCGACGACCGGTCCTGGCGGCCGTGCTCGTCGCCGCGTTCCTGGCGACCTTCCTGATCGACTGGGCGGTCACCCTGCCGGCCTTCAGTGCCACGTCGGCACCGGCGACCAGTCAGGCGTGCACCGTCAGCCCGACGAACGGGTGCATCCAGGGCACGATCACCGACTCCGAGCGTGAACCGGCCGAGGGCGTCGACGTCGACGTCGCCGGCCCCGGCTCCTTCGCCGAGACCGCCACGACGAACGCCGACGGCCGCTGGTCGGTCAGCGTCGACGAGGCCGGCGAGTACACGGTGAGCGTCGACCAGGACACCCTGCCGAAGGGCCAGTACCTGACGAACGCCGCCGACGCCGAGCGAAAGGTGCAGGCGGCGCTGAACGCCAACGTCGGGCAGATCTTCCAGCTGTCGGACCAGAAGGGCGCGACGACCTCGGCCGACACGTCGAGCGTCAGCATCCAGCGGGCCTGGCAGCAGTTCGCCTCCGGGATCCGGCTCGGCCTGCTCATCGCACTGGCGTCGATCGGCCTCTCGCTCATCTACGGCACCACCGGGCTGTCGAGCTTCTCGCACGGCGAGCAGGTCACCCTCGGCGGGCTCCTGGCCTACGTGTTCGCGAACCAGCTCGGGTGGAACATCTGGGTGACCGGCATCGTCGTCACCCTGCTCTGCGCGGCGACCGGGTACCTGCAGGACGCGGGGATCTGGCGGCCACTCCGGCGCAAGCGGATCAGCCTCACGCAGCTCATGATCGTGACGATCGGTCTGTCGATCGCCGCCCAGTACGCGTTCCAGTACTTCTTCGGTGCCTCGACGGTCCGCATCCAGCAGGGCAACCCGGAGACCATCCGGTTCGCCGGTGTCACCCTCACCGTGCAGTCCTACGTCGCGATGGGCATCGCGCTCGTGGTCCTCGTCGCGACCGGCCTGTTCCTGGCGAAGACGCGCTTCGGCCGTGCGACCCGCGCCGTGTCGGACAACCCGGCCCTCGCCGCGGCGTCCGGCATCGACGTCGACCGGGTGATCCGCTTCGTGTGGACGCTCGCCGCCGGCCTCGCAGGACTGTCCGGCGTCATGCTCGGCCTGGTCCTGAACGGTGTGAACTGGCAGACCGGCCTGCAGCTGCTCCTGCTCATGTTCGCCTCGGTCACGCTCGGCGGTCTCGGTACGGCCTACGGCGCGCTGGTCGGGTCGATGATCATCGGCGTCGTCGTCGAGCTCACGAACCTCGTGCTCCCCGGTGACTTCAAGTACGCCACCGCCCTCGTCATCCTCATCCTCATCCTGCTGTTCCGGCCGCAGGGCATCTTCGGCCGCGCCGAGCGGATCGGCTAAGGGAGCACGCGCATGGACTACATCCTCAACCTGCTGTCCTCGCTCACCCAGGAGGCACTCGCCCCGACCACGGCGGCGTTCGCGCTCGCTGCGATCGGCCTGAACGTGCACTTCGGCCTCACCGGGCTCGTGAACATGGGGCAGGCGGCGTTCCTGCTGCTCGGCGCCTACGGCTTCGCGATCTCGATCACGAACGGGCTGCCGTTCGTGATGGCCGTGCTCATCGCCCTGCTCGTCGCGATCGTCTTCGCGATCATCCTCGGCATCCCGACCCTGCGGCTCCGCGGCGACTACCTGGCGATCGTCACGATCTCCGGCGCGGAGATCATCCGGATGGTCGGACGCTCGAGCCTGCTCACCACGACCACCGGCGGCTCGAACGGCATCACCGGCTCGAGCTACCGCGACCCGTTCAACGCGCTCAGCCCCCTGCCCGACGGCACCACCACGATCCTGTGGTTCACGTACGCCAACAACGGCGTCAACGGCTGGTGGATCCGCATCGCGGCGTGGGGCATGGTGGCCCTGTTCACCCTCGTGCTCTTCCTGCTCATGCGCAGCCCGTGGGGCCGCGTCGTGAAGGCCATCCGCGAGGACGAGGACGCTGTCCGCTCGCTCGGCAAGAACGTCTACTCGTACAAGATGCAGGCGCTCGTGTTCGGCGGGGCGCTCGGAGGGCTCGCCGGCATCATCTACGTGCTGCCGAGTTCCGTGCAACCGGACGCGATGGGCCGGTCGATGACGTTCTTCATCTGGACGGCACTCATCCTCGGTGGCGCCGCGACGGTGTTCGGTCCGGTGCTCGGCTCGGTGCTGTTCTTCGTCGTCCGGCTCTTCATCCGCACCCTGGCCGGCGACTTCATCCCCGACTCGATCATGAACGCGCAACAGGCAGAGCAGTTCTCCTACGTGCTCGTCGGCGTCGCGCTCATGCTCCTCATCGTGTTCCGTCCACAGGGCTTGCTCGGCAACAAGAAGGAGCTGACGTTCAGTGTCTGAGACCTACGGCCACCCCAAGGCCGACCCGATCCTCACCGTCGACACCGTCACCCGGCACTTCGGCGGCATGACCGCGGTCGACGTCGACCACCTCGAGGTCCAGCGCGGCTCGATCACGGCCCTCATCGGCCCGAACGGTGCCGGCAAGACGACGTTCTTCAACCTGCTGACGGGCTTCGACAAGCCGAGCGCGGGTGCGCGGACGCAGTTCAACGGCGCCACCCTGCAGAAGACCAGCGCCACCCACATCGCGAACAAGGGCATGGTCCGCACCTTCCAGCTCACGAAGGCGCTCTCGCGACTCACCGTCATGCAGAACATGCTGCTCGGCGCCAGGGACCAGCCGGGGGAGAACTTCTTCGCCGCGCTGATCAAGCCGATCTGGTCCAAGCGCGAGCAGGAGATCACGGCGAAGGCCGAGGACCTCCTGGCCCGCTTCAAGCTCGACGACAAGGCCGACGACTACGCCGGGTCGCTGTCCGGCGGGCAGCGGAAGCTGCTCGAGATGGCCAGGGCGCTGATGTCCGACCCGACGATGATCATGCTCGACGAGCCGATGGCGGGCGTGAACCCCGCGCTCACCCAGTCGCTGCTCGGGCACATCCAGTCCCTCCGTGACGACGGCATGACCGTGCTCTTCGTCGAGCACGACATGCACATGGTCCGGCACATCTCGGACTGGGTCGTGGTGATGGCCGAGGGCAAGGTCGTCGCCGAGGGCCCGGCGGACACCGTGATGGACGACCAGGCGGTCATCGACGCGTACCTGGGTGCGCACCACGACACCGACCTGGGCGACGACTCGCTCCTCACCGAGGAGACCTTCGAGGAACTGGCCGAGGAAGTCGCGGAAGAAGACGCGGCGGACGCAGCAGCAGAGGAGAAGACCCGATGACGGACGCAGTCGACCCCACCAACGCGAGCAGCGCCTCCAGTCCGGAAGCGCCGAAGGCGAGCACCGCCACGCTGGAACGCGAGCCGGTGCTGAGCGCGAAGAACCTCGTCGCCGGGTACCTGCCGGGGGTGAACATCCTGAACGGCTGCGACCTGGACTGCTACCCCGGCGAGCTGATCGGCATCATCGGGCCGAACGGTGCGGGCAAGTCGACGCTCCTCAAGGCCCTGTTCGGCCTGGTGTCCATCCGCGAGGGCAGCGTGACCCTGCAGGGCGAGGACATCACGAACCTCAAGGCGAACAAGCTCGTGCAGGCCGGCGTCGGCTTCGTCCCGCAGACGAACAACGTCTTCCCGTCGCTGTCCATCGAGGAGAACCTGCAGATGGGGCTGTACCTCCGGCCCCGGAAGTTCGCGGAGCGGCTCGAGGTCATCTACGACCTGTTCCCGGTCCTCGCGCAGCGGCGGAACCAGCGGGCCGGGTCGCTCTCCGGTGGTGAACGGCAGTCGGTCGCGATGGCCCGTGCGCTGATGATGGACCCGAAGGTGCTGCTGCTCGACGAGCCGAGCGCCGGCCTGTCCCCGGTGCGGCAGGACGAGACGTTCCTGCGGACCCGCCGGATCAACAAGGCCGGTGTGTCGATCGTCATGGTGGAGCAGAACGCGCGACGCTGTCTGCAGATCTGCGATCGTGGGTACGTGCTCGACCAGGGGAGGAACGCGTACTCGGGCACGGGGAAGGAGCTCGCGGACGACCCGAAGGTCATCGAGCTGTACCTGGGGACGCTCGCCAAGGACGTCGACGCGGGGCGCTAGCGCTCGGCGTCGATGAGGTGTCGACGCGGGGCGCTAGCGCTCGCGTCGGCTGCGGGTACCGCTGTGGGGGTGGTATCCGCGACGGGTGGGGTCGTGCGTGGTCGCTTCGCGCCGCACGGCCCCACTCCTGTGCGCAGGCGCGCGTGTCGCGTCAGCGCGTGGTCGGTTCGCGGTCGGCCAGGAGGCGCGGATCACCTCCCACGCACTCGGTATCGTTTCGCAGGTGCGCAGTCCCGGACCCCTCGTGCTCGACGCCCTCGTCTGGCTGGTGTTCGCCGCGCTGTTCGTCGGCGCCGCACTGCTGGTGAAGGTGGCTGCTGCGCTCCTGGGCGTCCTCGTGGTGCTCTCGCTGCTGCTCGGCCTCGTGCTGCGCGCGCTCCGGAAACGCCGTACTCGTCGACCGTGACGGTGCGGGGTTCCGCGCACGGTGCGACCCGCGCGGCCTCGCACGGAGCACGGAACCTCGCACCGTGCGAGCCAGCACCGCACCCCACCGCACCTCGCACCGTGCGAGCCGGCACCCCGCCGCGCCCCGCACCGTCCGGCCCGTGCACGCCGCCGGACCCGCCCGGTAGGCTGTCCTGGTGAGCGAAGTCGAGATCGGTGCAGGCAAGCGCGGACGTCGGGCGTACGCGTTCGACGACATCGCAGTGGTCCCCTCGCGACGGACGCGTGACCCGCGCGACGTCAGCGTGCAGTGGTCGATCGACGCGTTCACCTTCGAGTCGCCGATCCTCTCGGCGCCGATGGACTCCGTGTCCTCGCCCGCCACGGTGATCCAGATGGGCAAGCTCGGCGTCCTGGGGGTGCTCGACCTCGAGGGGCTGTGGACCCGGTACGAGGACCCGACGCCCTACTACGACGAGATCAAGTCGCTGACCGACGGCAACGTCACGAAGCGCATGCAGGAGATCTACTCCGAGCCGATCAAGGCCGAGCTGATCACCGCGCGCCTCGCCGAGATCCGCGCTGCCGGTGTCCCGGTCGCAGGCTCGCTCAGCCCGCAGCGCACGCAGGAGTTCTCCAAGACGGTCGTCGACGCCGGTGTCGACCTGTTCGTCATCCGCGGCACCACGGTCTCGGCGGAGCACGTCTCCCAGACCGAGGAACCCCTCAACCTCAAGAAGTTCATCTACGAGCTCGACGTCCCGGTGATCGTGGGCGGTGCCTCGACCTACACGTCGGCACTGCACCTCATGCGCACCGGTGCCGCGGGTGTCCTCGTCGGGTTCGGTGGCGGCGCTGCGTCGACCACGCGCGCGGCCCTGGGCATCCACGCGCCGATGGCGACCGCGGTGGCCGACGTCGCCGGTGCCCGTCGTGACTACCTCGACGAGTCCGGCGGGCGCTACGTGCACGTCATCGCCGACGGCGGTCTCGACACCGCCGGTGACATCGTCAAGGCGATCGCCACGGGTGCCGACGCGGTCATGCTCGGCACGGCGCTGGCCCGCGCGACCGAGGCACCCGGTGGCGGTTTCCACTGGGGTGCCGAGGCGCACCACCCGGAGCTGCCCCGCGGCCGCCGGGTCGAGGTCGGCACGATCGCCCCGCTCGAGAACGTCCTGCACGGCCCGACCCCGACGTACGACGGCCGGGCGAACCTCGTCGGTGCACTGCGCCGATCGATGGCGACGACCGGATACTCCGACGTCAAGGAGTTCCAGCGAGTAGAAGTGGTCGTGGCGCCGTACCACCAGTAGTGACGGTGGCACCCGTGCAGCGTCGTGGGTGACGCCTCGGCGCCGACCGTGACACGGAGGCGACGATGGCGAAGACGAGCACCACGAGCACCACGAGCACCACGAGCGCGACCAGGCCCGCACGCGCGGACGACCGGTCGGACGGAACGGACCCGGGGGTGGGGTTCGATCCCTCCGCGAAGCTCGGCCCAGACGAACGTGCGGCCGCGATCGAGACGTTCAAGACGAAGGAGCTCGACGTCCTGGTCGTCGGCGGTGGCATCGTCGGCGCGGGCAGTGCGCTCGACGCCGTCACCCGCGGCTTGAGCGTGGGGATCGTCGAGGCCCGCGACTGGGGTTCCGGCACCTCGAGCCGGTCGTCGAAGCTCGTGCACGGCGGCATCCGGTACCTGGAGCAGCTGAACTTCGGCCTCGTCCGCGAGGCCCTCATCGAGCGCGGTCTGCTCCTGCAGCGGATCGCCCCGCACCTGGTGAAGCCGGTGCGCTTCCTCTACCCGCTCAACCACCGGGTGTGGGAGCGCTTCTACATCGGCATCGGCATGGCGATGTACGACGCGTTCAGCTGGTCCGGCGGCCGTCCGCCCGGCGTCCCGCACCACCGGCACCTCAGCCGGACGCAGGTGCTCCGCTCGATGCCGTCGCTCAAGAAGGACGCCTTCGTCGGCGGCATGACCTACTACGACGCCCAGGTCGACGACGCCCGGTACGTGGCCGCACTGGTCCGCACGGCCGCGTCGTACGGTGCGCACGCCGCGAGCCGCATCCGGATCGAGGGGTTCGTCAAGGTCGGTGAGCGGGTCGTCGGGGCGAAGGCGCACGACATCCAGACCGGCGAGCGGTTCGAGATCCGCGCGAAGCAGGTCGTCAACGCGACGGGTGTGTGGACGGACGACACCCAGGCGATGGTCGGCACCCGCGGGCAGTTCAAGGTCCGGGCGTCGAAGGGCGTGCACCTCGTCATCCCGCGCGACCGGTTCCAGTCGAACATGGGCATGATCCTCCGCACCGAGAAGAGCGTGCTGTTCGTGATCCCGTGGGGCCGGCACTGGCTCGTCGGCACGACCGACACCGACTGGTACCTCGACAAGGCACACCCCGCGGCGACCGCGGCGGACATCGACTACATCCTCGAGCACATCAACAAGGTGCTCCGGGTCCCGCTCACCCGCGAGGACGTCGAGGGTGTCTACGCCGGCCTCCGTCCGTTGCTCGCGGGGGAGTCCGACCAGACCTCGAAGCTCAGCCGCGAGCACGTCGTCGCGCACACCGCTCCCGGGCTCGTCGTGGTCGCCGGTGGCAAGTGGACGACGTACCGCGTGATGGGCAAGGACGCCATCGACGAGGCCGTCGCGGCGATGGACGGCAAGATCCCGGCGTCGACGACCGAGGACATCCCGCTGCTCGGTGCGGAGGGCTACCCCGCCGCGTGGAACCGCCGCGGCCGTACCGCCAGGTCGTCGGGGCTGCACAAGGTCCGGATCGAGCACCTGCTCAACCGGTACGGCACCCTGGCGACGGAGATCCTGCAGCTCGTCGAACAGGACCCGTTCCTCGCCGAGCCGCTGCCCGGCGCGGACGACTACATCGGTGCCGAGGTGGTCTACGCGGCCTCGCACGAGGGCGCCCTGCACCTGGAGGACGTCCTCGCCCGCCGCACCCGCATCTCGATCGAGGCCTGGGACCGTGGCGAGTCGGCGGCTCCGGTCGCCGCGCGGCTGATGGCCGACGTCCTCGGCTGGGACCTCGAGACGACGGAGCACGAGGTGTCGAACTACCTCAAGCGCGTCGCCGCCGAGCGTGAGTCGCAGCTGCAGCCCGACGACGCGAGCGCGGACCGCGTCCGCCTCGAGGCCCCGGACATCGCGTTCGGCTTCGACGAGGACGACGTCGTCGTCGACGGCGGACGCAGCAGCGGCGCGGAGGGCGCGAAGGCGTCCGACGAGCAGGTGGTGGGGGAGAAGACGAGCGAGCCGGAGTAGCGACCCGCGTTGCGGGCGCAGCCACGGGCCTCTCCCCACCGGGAACACCGGACTGGAGGCCCGTGCTGCGTCCGTCAGGCGGCCAGCGTCCCCGAGGCGGTCCGGCGCACGTGCCCCGCCCGGCCGAGTACGAGCACGAACGTCAGCGCGACCAGCGCGATCACACTCGTGACGTAGAGGACACCGGCCCAGATGGTGTGGTCACCGCCGCCGACGCCGTAGCCGTCGGCGACGTCCATGCCGAGTGCGAACCCGCTCCAGAACGACGCAGGGCCGCCCATCACGAGCACGGCGAGCAGCACCGCGACGACGACGTGGGTCGCCGCCCGTGTGGCGAGCAGCAGCGCCGAGAGCACCGCGGCCAGGACGACGCCGAAGGCGGCGATCCCGATCACGACCGCGATGTCGGTCTGCACCCGGAACCCCTGCGCCTCGAGGTGCCGGTGGATCGCGTCGAGTGACTGCCCCGGCACCGCTCCGAGCGGATCCAGCACGAGTGCGTTCACCGCGAGCAGTGCTGCGTAGACGGCCACGACCAGGACCCCGACCCCGGCCACGACGATGCGTGTTCTCCCCATCCACGGAACTGTAGCGAGCGGAATGCACCGGCGCCCCTGGTGGTTATCATCGGGGTACTCGAAAAGGGAGCCATCATGGTCGACGTCCATCGCGTCAAACTCCCCGGAGTCGGCGTGCTGCACAGCTTCTACACCGACGACGGTGGCAAGTGCGGTGTCATCACGCACCGGTCGGGTCACTCCGACCTCATCTCGTTCGCCGACGTCTCCGACGGCGCGGACAAGTCCGAGAAGGTCTCGCTGCGCCTCAGCGAGGACGAGGCGCACACCCTCGCCGAACTCCTGGGCGGTACCCGGATCACCGAGGGCCTCGACAAGCTCGACGAGATCCCCGGACTGTCCATCGACTGGTTCTCGGTCGACTACGACGACGCGATCGCCGGCAAGCCGCTCGGTGACCTGCACGACTCCGGCTTCATCGGCCTGACCGTCGTGGCCGTGGTCCGCGGCGACAGTGCCAACCCGGCCCCCTCGTCGGACTTCGTCGTCTTCCCCGGTGACACCATCGTCGTCGCCGGTTCCCCCGAGAAGGTCGCCAAGGCCTTCTCCTTCTACCGCAGCGGAGAGCTTGCGGCCGCATCGGCCGAGGCCCCGCGGAAGAGCTAGCGCATGCACCTGGGCGGTGAACTGCTCACCATCGGTGTGCTGTTCGTCATCGCCTACGTGCTCGGGCGGCTCGGCAAGACCATCGGTCTGCCGGCCATCCCGATCTACATGGTCGTCGGGCTCATCGCGAGCCCGCACACCCCGTGGATCGGGTTGAACGTCGAGTCCCACACGATCGAGCTCATCGCGACCTTCGGGCTCATCCTGCTGCTGTTCAACCTCGGGTTGGAGTTCGACCAAGAGGAGTTCTACGGCAACGCCGGGAAGCTCCTGGTCTCCGGCGGGACCTACGTCGTCATCAACATGGGCGTCGGTTTCGCGTTCGGGTTCTCGCTCGGCTGGGGGACCCGAGAGGCCCTGATCATCGCCGGCATGACGGCGACCTCGTCGAGCGCGATCGTCACGAAGCTCCTCATCGAGCTCCGGCGACTCGCGAACGACGAGACCCCGATGATCCTGGGCGTCACGGTCATCGAGGACGTCTTCATCGCCATCTACCTGGCGATCGTCTCGGTCGTGCTGTCCGGCGACACCAACGCGTGGGCCGTCGTCGGCAAGCTCGCGCTCGCGTTCGGCTTCCTCATCGTGATGTTCACGCTCGCCCGGTTCGCCGGCAAGTGGGTCTCGAAGATCTTCGCGACGCGTGACGACGAACTCTTCACGGTGCTGTTCTTCGGGCTCGCCGTGATGTTCGGTGGCATCGGCGACCTGCTCGGCGTGACCGACGCCATCGGCGCGTTCGTCATCGGCCTGCTCTGCGGTGCCACCCGGTACCGCGACCGCATCGAACAGCTCGCCCTGCCGATGCGCGACGTCTTCGCAGCGTTCTTCTTCGTGAACTTCGGGCTCGGCCTCGACCTGTCGACCTTCGGCGAGGTGCTCTGGCCGGTCCTCGGCGCGATCGGCATGACGGTCGTGCTCAACGCGATCGCCGGGCAGATCGTCGCCCGCATGAACGGCTTCAACGTCCAGCAGGGGATCAACACCTCGGTGATCCTGGTGAACCGTGGCGAGTTCGCACTGATCCTCGCGACGCTGTCGGCCGCCGCCGGGCTCGAGGCGCGGATCACCGCGTTCGCAGGCCTCTACGTCCTCGTCATGGCGATCCTCGGGCCCCTGCTCGCGGTCAACTCGGACCGGATCGGCCGCCTCGTGGTGCGCCCCGCCCGCCTCGTCCGCCTGCGCGGACGACTCGGCGGTCGTCGCGCCGTCGCCGCGGCTGCCGCCGCCGAAGCAGCAGAGGCCGCAGATGCCGAAGCAGCCTCCGCCGCCGCGGTCCGCCGCGCCGAGCGGGACCGGCAGTTCGCGGAGGAGTTCGCCCTCGTGGAGGCCGCTGGCAGGGACGAGCAGGAGAATGGTTCACCGGAGGCGACCGACGAGCCCGTCACGTCGCCCGTCGAGATCCCCACCGAGCGTCCCGAACGCCCGGTCCGACAGCGCGATCCGGAGTACTGATACGAATGTGGGCCGTTGCCCGACGACCGAGGTGGATCGCGCTGCTCCTGCTGGCGCTCGTGCTCGCGGCGGTGTTCGCCGGGCTGGGCAAGTGGCAGCTCGAGCGGTCGATCGCCAACGGCAAGCCACTGCCGGCGACCACCGAGACCCGCAAGACGCTCGAGGCGGTGACCAAGCCGGAGACCCCGGTCAGCGAGACGATCGCCGGCCAGAAGGTCACGGTCACCGGGACCTTCGTCGCCGGTGACACCACCGTCCTGACCGGCCGCACCGGGGGTGGGACGTACCAGACCGTGGGTCACTTGGTGGACTCGGATGGTGGGGCGAGCCTCCCGGTCGTCATCGGGTGGTCCGACCAGCGGTCGGCCGCCGTCGCCGGTGGTGACCGCCTGGCGGACGGCCAGACGATCACGGTCGAGGGCCGGTACTACCCGGCCGAGTCGCCCGACCAGGACACCTACAAGCAGGCCGAGTACTCGGCCGTCGCACCCGCACGGTTCGTGAACACGTGGAAGGCGTTCGACGACCGGATGTACCTCGGGTACGTCGTCGCCGACGGCACCACCGCGCAGGCCGCCGACCTCGGCACCATCGCGGACCGGGCCCCCTCGCGCGAGGTCCAGTTCGACTGGCTCAACCTGTTCTACGCGATCGAGTGGGTCGTCTTCGCCGGGTTCGCCGTCTTCCTCTGGTACCGGTTCGTGAAGGACGCCTGGGAGCGCGAGCAAGAGGACGAGCGCGATGCAGCCCTCGCCGCCGAAGCCGCTGCGCTCCGACGGTAGGATGGCCGATATGGCTCTGACCGTCCGAACCCGCGACATCCCGAAGATCCCGGGTGCGGTGAAGTGGTACCGCGTCTCCGCGTACATCACCGGTGTGCTCCTGCTGGCCCTCGTGATCGAGGTCATCATCAAGTACACGCCGCTCCAGCTCGAGATGCAGCTCGGCAACGGCCCGTTCTTCGTGCCGAACGGCACGGCCGGCGAAGCACCCGGCACGTTCAACCTGTCGATCGCGATCCTCATCGCCCACGGCTGGCTGTACGTCCTCTACCTCTTCACGGACTTCCGTCTGTGGAGCATCATGCGCTGGAGGCCCTCCCGCTTCCTGCTCATCGCCCTCGGCGGCATCATCCCGTTCATGTCCTTCGTGGTCGAACACCGGATGCAGCAGAAGGCCATGGACACCTACCACGAGCTGACCGCTGCCCAGCAGCGTGAGAAGGAGGCCGCTCGGTGAGCGAGACCGAACAGCGTCCCGTCCTCGTCGTCGACTTCGGGGCCCAGTACGCGCAGCTCATCGCGCGTCGGGTCCGTGAAGCGAACGTCTACAGCGAGATCGTCCCGCACAACATCACCGCGGACGAGATCCGCGCGAAGGACCCGGCAGCGATCGTGCTGTCCGGTGGTCCGTCGTCCGTGTACGAAGAAGGGGCACCGTCGCTCGACGGCGAGATCCTCGACCTCGGCGTCCCCGTGCTCGGCATCTGCTACGGCTTCCAGGCCATGGCGACCGCCCTCGGTGGCGAGGTCGCGAACACCGGCCTGCGCGAGTACGGCGCGACGTCCGTCGACGTCAGCGGGACCGACAGCGTCCTGCTCGGCGGCCAGCCGTCGGACCAGGTGACGTGGATGTCGCACGGCGACTCCGTGGCCAAGGCACCCGAGGGCTTCGAGGTCCTCGCATCGAGCGCCTCGACCCCCGTCGCCGCCTTCGCGTCCGACGAGCGGAAGCTCTACGGCGTGCAGTGGCACCCCGAGGTGAAGCACTCCGTACACGGCCAGGCCGTCCTGGAGAACTTCCTGCACCGCGCCGCGGGTCTGCCCGGCGACTGGAACTCGAGCAACGTCATCGACGAGCAGGTCGCACGGATCCAGGCTCAGGTCGGGTCGAACCGCGTCATCGCCGGGCTGTCCGGTGGTGTCGACTCCGCCGTCGCCGCAGCCATCGTGCACAAGGCCGTCGGTGACCAGCTCACCTGCGTCTTCGTCGACCACGGGCTCCTCCGCGCCGACGAGCGCAAGCAGGTGGAAGAGGACTACGTCGCCTCCACCGGTGTGCGGCTCATCACGATCGACGCCGAGCAGCAGTTCCTCGACGCCCTCGCCGGCGTGAGCGACCCCGAGCAGAAGCGCAAGATCATCGGGCGCGAGTTCATCCGCACGTTCGAGGCCGCGGCCGAGGCGCTCGTGCTCGAGGCGCGCGGGGACGGTGACGACGGCGAGGTCAAGTTCCTCGTGCAGGGCACGCTCTACCCCGACGTCGTCGAGTCCGGCGGCGGAGCGGGTACCGCGAACATCAAGTCGCACCACAACGTGGGTGGCCTGCCCGAGGACATGACCTTCGAACTCGTCGAGCCGCTCCGCGCGCTCTTCAAGGACGAGGTCCGTGCCGTCGGCCGCGAGCTCGGTCTGCCCGAGGTCATCGTCGGCCGCCAGCCGTTCCCCGGACCGGGGCTCGGCATCCGCATCGTGGGTTCGGTCGACAAGCAGCGGCTCGAGCTGCTCCGCGCTGCCGACAAGATCGCGCGCGAGGAACTCTCCGCAGCGGGCCTCGACGGGGAGATCTGGCAGTGCCCGGTCGTCCTGCTCGCCGACGTCCGCTCCGTGGGCGTCCAGGGTGACGGCCGCACGTACGGGCACCCGATCGTGCTCCGTCCGGTCTCGTCCGAGGACGCCATGACCGCGGACTGGACACGCCTGCCGTACGACGTGCTCGCGAAGATCTCGAACCGCATCACCAACGAGGTGCCCGACGTCAACCGGGTCGTGCTCGACGTCACGTCGAAGCCGCCGGGGACGATCGAGTGGGAGTAGTTCTCCTGCGCTGAAGGCCCGGTACGCGTCACGCGTGCCGGGCCTTCGTGCGTCCGGGGGCGGTGCTGCCGGGGGCGTGGGCGTGGGTGCGTGGGTGCTGCCGGGGGCGTGGGCGTGCATGCTGCCGGGGAGGGCGGCGGTGCGGTACTGGTGTCCGTCGAGTGGTCACAACACCCCGCGGGGCAGTGCGGTACTGGTGTCCGTCGAGTGGTCACAACACCCCGCGGGCCCGGTGCCGAGTGGTCACGAAGTGTCGGCTGGCGCCGGTGCGGGCAACCCTTTGTGACCACTCGGCGGGCGACCGGCGGGGTGTTACGACCACTGGGACCACCCCACCCCTACCCCCACCCCTACCCCCACGCCCACCCCCGCCCCCGCTGTCGCCACCCACCGGCCCGGGAACCGCCCACCGGCCCGGGAACGACGAAGGGCCCCGGCGGTGCCGGGGCCCTTCGGGTGTTCGGGGGAACTAGTTGCGCTGGCTGCTCGCGATGATGGCGAGGATGCGCAGGATCTCGAGGTAGAGCCACACGAGCGTCACGATGAGGCCGAACGCTGCGGTCCACGAGTAGATCCGGGGGGCGCCACGCTGGACGCCGGTCTTGATCTGGTCGAAGTCGAGGACCAGCGAGTACGCGGCCATGATGACCACGAAGATGCCGATGAGGACGCCGAGCGGGATGCCGAAGACCGTGATGCCCAGGGCGCCGAAGGCCGTGTCCGTGACGCCGGTCCACATCAGGATCAGGTTCACGATCGAGAACGCCATGTACCCGACCATCGCGATGATGAAGAACCGCGTCGCCTTCGGGGTCGCACGGATCTTGCCCGAGCTGAACAGCGCCAGGGTGATGCCGAACACCGCGAGGGTGCCGAACACCGCCTGCGTGACGATGCCGCCCCACATCGAGTTGTAGACACCGGAGATGCCACCGACGAACAGGCCCTGTGCGAAGGAGTACGTCAGGATCAGACCCGGCGACGGCTTCTTCTTGAAGGTGTTGACGAGGGCCAGGACGAACCCGACGACCGCGCCGACGATCCAGACGATCGGGGGCAGGTTCCAGCCGGCCACCGCACCGACGATCAGCACGCCGAAGGCGAGGAGCGTCTTGACGATGGTGTCCTCGTACGACATGCGGTCCGTGTCGACGGTGGAGGCCGCCGGACGGTCGTACATGTACTGCAGCTGCTCGGGGGTCATCCCGCCCTGCGCCTGCTTCGGGGTCTGTCCCCAGCCGGCCTGCTGCTGACCAGCGCCGGCGCCCCAGGCGTTTCGGCCCTGGTCGTTGAAGGCGGGGGACTGGTCGAAACCGGGCTTGAAGGCCATGGTGTCCTCTTCCTTGGAGATTCGAGTCCTCTCAGCCTAGGTGCGCGTCGTGGCGAAAGGCTGAGGATTCGCGGCGAGCGGACGCGGACCCGGAGGGCCCTGACGAGGGAAGCGTATGGGCGAGGGCTGCGCGTACGCCTCGAACTCGTCGGAAGTCTGCCGGGACCGCCGGGTAGACCCAGGTCACGAGGGCGACCGAGATCGTCATGAGCAGGAACCACGCGACGATCTTCGTCGGGGCGACCGGCTGCCAGACCGCGAGCTGCGCCGGGTAGCTCCACGCGCCGGCCCAGGTCGCGACGTTCTCCGCCAGCCAGATGAACACCGCGACGAGCCCCATGGCGAGCAGCACCGGCATCCGCACGGTGGCCCGGTGGATGCGGACGTGCATGGTGGTCCTGGCGAACAGGATCACCACGAGGGCCAGCAGGACCCATCGTGCGTCCCAGGTGAAGTGGTGCCCGAAGAAGTTCAGGTACACGCCGGCCGACACGAGCGCGAGCCGCCGCTGCCGCGGGTACCGGTCGAACCGCAGGTCGAACAGGCGGTACACCCGGACCATGTAGGACCCGACTGCGCCGTACATGAACCCGGAGAACAGCGGGACCCCGGCGACGGCGAGCACACCACCGTCGTCGTAGGTCCACGACCCCATGTGCGTCTTGAAGACCTCCATCACGGTGCCGACGACGTGGAAGAGGAGCACGACGCGGAGCTCCCGGACCGTCTCGAGGCCGAACACGAGCATCCCCACCTGCAGCAGCACGGCGACGATCGTCAGGACGTCGTTCCGGGACCCCTCCGGGACGGTGAGGTGCACGACGGCCATGGCACCGAGCAGCAGCGCGCCGAACGTGCACGCCCAGGCCTGCTTCGCGCCGAAGACCAGGAACTCCGTGACGAAGACCCGGACGGGCCGGTGCGGTTGGTGGCCGGCGTCGAGCACACGGCGGGCGGCTCGGTCGATCCGGGCCTCGACGGCGGTGGAGAGCGAACGGACGGTCATGCGGCGATGGTCAGCGCCGATGCTGGGAACGATCGTCCCCGGGGGCGCGCATGTGTCCCGCGACACAGGACGGCCCACGGTCACCACCGGCCAGTAGGGTCGCGCCATGACCCTCGTGATCGCCCACCGTGGTGCGTCCGGCTACCGTCCCGAGCACTCGCGGAGCGCGTACGAGCTCGCGATCGAGCTCGGGGCCGACGCGATCGAGCCGGACCTGGTGCCCACGAAGGACGGCGTGCTGGTGCTCCGGCACGAGAACGAGGTCTCCGGCACGACCGACGTCGCCGATCACCCCGAGTTCCGGCACCTGCGGACGACGAAGACGATCGACGGGCAGACGATCACGGGGTGGTTCACCGAGGACTTCACCTGGGACGAGCTGCGGACGCTCCGGACCCGCGAACGCCTGCCCGCCCTGCGCCCGGGATCGGCGGAGCACGACGGCGAGGAACCGATCCTCCGTCTCGAGGACCTGCTCGCGATCCTCGATGCGGCTCCTCGGCCGGTCGGCCTGGTCGCCGAGGTCAAGCACGCGGCGTTCTTCGGACGCGCCGGCTTCGCGATGGACGAACTCGTCGACCGCACGCTCGGTGACGCCGGCTGGCGCGGCGACGACCGGCTCACCATCGAGTGCTTCGAGAAGACCGTGCTCCGCCTCCTGCGCGAGCGTCGCACGGGTGGTCGGCTGGTGTACCTCCAGGAGGCCCGTGGCAGCGCCGCCGACGAGGTCGCGTCCCACGGGTCGCTCGCCCCCACCTACGCCGCGGAGCGCTCCGAGGACGCGCTCGCGTCGTTCGCGACGGAGTTCCACGGCATCAGCGTCGACCTCGGGACGCTCATGGCCGGCGTGGACAGCGTCGCGCTCGAGGACCCGACGCCGGTCCGGAGCCCGATCGTCGACCGCGCGCACGAGGTCGGTCTGGCGGCGTACACCTGGACCCTCCGACCGGAGAACCGGTTCCTGCCGGCGCCGCTCCGACGCGGCGGTGAGGTCGCGGCGTTCGGCGACTGGGAGCGCTGGTTCACGTCGATCATCAGGACCGGTGTCGACGGGGTGTTCGCGGACCACACCGACCTGGCCGTGCTCGCCAGGTCGGCTGTCGGGGGTCCCGCCTAGACTGTCCCGGACATGACGATCGTGCTCGACCCCTTCGATTCGACGCCCGAGCCGGGCGCCGGTGCCCGCGCGTACGAAGACCCGTTCACCGCGGGTCTGAACCCCCAGCAGAAGGAAGCCGTCGAGTACCGCGGCGAGTCCCTGCTGATCGTGGCCGGAGCCGGTTCCGGCAAGACGAGTGTGCTCACGCGGCGCATCGCCCTGCTGCTCGCCAACCGTGAGGCCTGGCCGTCGCAGATCCTGGCGATCACGTTCACGAACAAGGCCGCAGCCGAGATGCGCGAGCGCGTCCGGGCCCTGGTCGGCGGCGAGTCCGACGGCATGTGGATCTCGACCTTCCACTCGGCGTGCGTGCGGATCCTCCGGCGGGAAGCCGAGCGGTTCGGGTTCGCGCAGTCGTTCACGATCTACGACTCCGCCGATTCGAAGGCACTGCTCAAGCGGATCATCAAGGACCTCGAGGCGGACACGCTCGGGCTGACCGTCGGTGCCGCGGCGTCGAAGATCTCCAAGCTCAAGAACGAGCTGCAGGACATCGACTCGTACGCCCGCAACATCAACGTGAACGACCCGCAGGAAGTCATGTTCACCGAGGTCTTCCGGCGCTACACGAACGACCTGCGCCGGGCGAACGCCTTCGACTTCGACGACCTCATCGGTCAGACGGTCTTCCTGTTCCGGGCGTTCCCCGAGGTCGCGGCGCTCTACCAGCGGCGATTCCGCTTCATCCTGGTCGACGAGTACCAGGACACGAACCACGCGCAGTACTCCCTGATCCGCGAACTGACCCGCCCGGTGCCGGTCGAGCAGGTCGACAAGCTCGAGGACTCCGGGCAGCACGTCGCCCGCATGCGGGAGCGCGACGGGTCGATCGCCGGGGCGTCCCTGACCGTCGTCGGAGACTCCGACCAGTCGATCTACGCGTTCCGCGGGGCCGACATCCGCAACATCGTCGAGTTCGAGCGCGACTTCCCGAACTCCAAGGTCATCCTGCTCGAGCAGAACTACCGCTCGACGCAGACGATCCTCGACGCTGCGAACGCGGTCATCGCGAACAACTTCGACCGCCAGGCGAAGAACCTGTTCACCGACGTCGGTGCCGGCGAGAAGATCGTCGGCTTCACCGGGTACACCGGCCACGACGAAGCCCAGTTCGTCGCGGACGAGATCCAGCGCCTGCGTGAGGACGGCATGGACTACCGCGACATGGCGGTGTTCTACCGGACGAACTCGCAGACCCGTGCGCTGGAGGAGATCTTCATCCGCGCCGCGATCCCGTACCGGGTGCTCGGCGGCACGAAGTTCTACGAGCGCGCCGAGATCAAGGACGCGATGGCGTACCTGATCACCGTCGCGAACCCGGCCGACCCGATGGCCCTGCGCCGGGTGCTCAACGTGCCGAAGCGCGGTATCGGCTCCGTGACCGAGACGACGCTGCAGCGCTACGCCGACGAGCACGAGACGACGATGCGCGACGCCCTGCGGCACGCCGACGAGCTCGGCTTCGGCCCGAAGGTACGCAACGCGATCACGGCGTTCGCGGCGCTGCTCGACTCCGTGTCCGAGAAGGCGCAGACGCAGCCGGTCGTCGACACCCTGACGCAGCTGCTCGACGGCTCGGGGCTGCTCGAGAACCTCCGGAAGTCGCCGGACGCGCAGGACGCCGCCCGCGCCGACAACATCGACGAGCTCGTCGCCGTCACGCGCGAGTTCCAGAAGAACAACCCCGAGGGCACCCTGACGGACTTCCTGACCGAGGTCTCGCTGGTCGCCGCGGCGGACGAGCTCGACGACTCGTCCGGGACGGTGTCGCTCATGACGCTGCACACGGCGAAGGGCCTCGAGTACGAAGCCGTGTTCCTCACGGGCGTCGAGGAAGACCTGCTGCCGCACCGGATGTCCGCGAACGAGCCGGGCGGCCCGTCGGAGGAACGCCGACTGTTCTACGTCGGCATCACCCGCGCGAAGAAGGTCCTGTTCCTCTCGCTCGCCATGACCCGCGCGCAGTTCGGCGACGTCAACGTGGCGATGCCGTCGCGCTTCCTGCAGGAGATCCCCGAGGGGCTCATCGAGTGGAAGCAGTCGCCTGGCATGGCGAACAGCCGTGGTGGCACGCAGCCCCGGGCGCTGAACGCCAAGCGCGAGGGCGGCATCGGCGGCGGTGGCGGTGGGGGCTACCGCGGTGGGGGTGGTTGGGGCGGCGGCTCGTACGACCGCGCGGCTGCTGCGTCGAAGACCCGCCCGAAGACCGAGTGGGCCAACCGGGTGTCCGGCCAGGTCCGCGACAACGGGGACATGGAACTCGTCGCCGGTGACCGGATCAAGCACGTCGACTTCGGCGAGGGCACGGTGTCGGCGGTGACCGGTCAGGGCGCGAAGCGCATCGCGGAGATCGCGTTCGACTCCGCTGGTCGCAAGAAGCTGCTCATCAAGATCGCCCCGATCGAGAAGCTCTAGCCACACCCACCAGGCCCCGGCCCGGCCGGGGACCGCTACGGCTGCAGGCGCGTGGCCGACCAGGCGCCGTCGGCGAGCACGTACTGCAGGCGTCGGTGCATCCGGTCGCGACTGCCGTGCCAGAACTCCACGACGTCGGGCTCGAGCCGCCACGCCACCCAGCCGGCGGGCCGCGGTACGGCGTCGTCGGACTCGTCGAGCAGCACGTTCGCGTCGTCGATCAGGTCCTGCAGGGTCCGGGGCTCGAGCACGGCGGACTGGTCGGCGATCGCGGTCGCTGCGCGGGACTTCGGCGAGCGGTCGGCGAACAGGGCATCGGACTCGTCGTCGGAGAGCTGCACCGCGCGGCCCTCGAAGCGGAGCTGCTGCATGGTCTCGCGCCAGTACACCTGCAGCGCCGCGTGCGGGTTCTCGGCGAGCTGGCGCCCCTTCGGGCTGAGGGTGGAGGTCCCGAAGACCAGCCCTCGGTCGTCGAGCCGCTTGACGTCCACCGTTCGGGCGCTGACCCGGCCGTCCGACCCGGCGGTGGCGAGCGTCATCGACCTGGGCTCGGAGACCTCCCGCTCGTCCGCGGCGTCGAGCCACTGCTGAGCGAGGTCGAGCGGCGACTCCGGGGGTGCGTCGAACTCGGGCAGGTGCAGGGAGTCGTCACCGGACAGGGAGGAGGACATGCCCCCACCCAACCGTGGTCAGCCCTGCCACGTCCAGGCTGCCGGGGGACGTCCGCCTCGGGGCCCGGCGGCGGCGGGCGCCTCGACGCGGGTGAGCGCCGGGTTGGTGCGGAGCATCCGGTTGAGGTTGCCGGGGTCCGGAGGCGTCCCGGTCAGTGCCGTGCGCAGGCGTGCGGCGTCGGCGGTGGTGAACGGGTCGCCGAGCAGCGCGCGGGTCAGCGGCAGGTCCGACCAGAGGCGCAGCCGGGCGTGCTCGAGCGCGGCGTCGACGATCCGGTCGTGGTCGAACGGCAGGCCGAGCGGCAGGGACGCCGTCGTGTCGTGCCACGTCGCGTCGGCGTTCGCCGCGGGGTCGACGACCGCGAGGAACGCGATGCTGATCGCCGTGCTGCGCGGGTCGCGGTCGGGGCCGTCGAACGCGCCGACCTGTGCGAGGTGGCGGACCGCAGCTGCCTCGATCCCGGCCTTGGTCCGCAGTGCGCGTCGCGCACCGTCCTGCAGGATCTCGGAACCCTGCAGGAGCACGCCGGGGAGCGCCTCCAGGCCGGCGAAGGGGGCGTACGCCCGACGCGCGGTGGCGACCCGCAGACCGTCCGCCCCCGCGAACGACATCGGGACGACGTCGATCGCGATGAGCGGTTGGTCGCGGGTCGCCGGACCGGCGTCGGTCACACCCGTGCCGCCCGTCGGTCTGCGCGTGCTGCGCGTTCGTCACGGAGCGTCTGCCGGACGTCGGCGAAGGACTGGAGGCGCGTGAAGCGCCCGTCGATCCACACCGGCTGGAGCAGGCTGGTCGCCTCGTCCTCTGCCGTGGCCTGGTCGGTCTGCCGGATCTCGCCGGTCTCGTCGCGGTGCAGGGCGATCCGACCCTTCGCGCTCTTCTTGCCGCTGCCGGTCTTCGGGTCCTTCTGGATGTCGACCGGCTCACCGTCCACGAGCGCCCAGGTGGCCTTGACGGCACTGCCGAGGTTGTCGCGCGTCATGTACTGGTACGTGTACGAGCCGATGCCGAGCACGATGTTGTCGCTCGCGTAGCCCTTGGCGGCGAGGCGCTCGTAGATCCGACGGGCACGGTCGAGCGTGATGCTGTCGCCGTAGATGACGCCGATGTGCTGGTCGAGGACCTTGAAGCCCTGCTCGTTCACGGTGTGGCCGAAGATCTCGTCGAGGAGCTCGACGACACCCTTCTGCTCGTCGCTGCGGTCGGCGGCGGACAGCTCGGCCTCGTCGACGCCGTGGACGGTGCCGGTGACGATGTCGACCGGGTCGCCCGAGTCGGGACGGATGACGAGCTTGCCGTCGCGGCCGGTGATGCGGCCCTTGAGCTGCGGGAGGGTCTCGGTGATGACCTTGAACAGGTCGAAGCCGTCGCTGACCGCCGAGACGATGCCCGTCGGGTACACGTCGAGGATCTGCTCGAAGGTGGCGAGCTCGCCCTCGGCCCCGCGGACGCACATCACGCTGTGCTCGGTGGCGGGGACGCTCGCGGCCACCCAGCCGTTGTCGCCCGGGTAGTACCGGTCGATGAAGTCGAGCGACGGCATCGAGTCGGTGCCGAGGAAGGAGAGCAGGTGTCCGGCGCCACCGGCTGCGGCCGACTCGATGCTCGACTGCCCGCGGAACGAGAAGTCGTGGGCGGCGAAGTCGATGCTGGCGGGGACCGCACCGGTGCGTGCGGCCCAGTCCTCCATCAGGTCGCGGTACTCGAGCGCCTTGGTCGCGACGGTCGAGGGGTGCCAGATCGAGGCCGACAGGGCGGTCTCGATGTAGTTGGGCAGCCAGAAGAACTCGTCGATGGTGTTCTCGACGGTCAGGGTGGCGACGCCGATCGGGGCGAGGGTGCCCTCGGGCAGCGCGCGGATCTCGAGCGGCAGGTACCCGAGTCGGTGCAGGGCGCGGACGTGGTCGGTGCCGATGTGGTTCGGGCCGAAGTAGCCCTGCAGCGCCTCGTCGAACAGGCGGGCGACTTCGTCCTCGTCCGCGGCGAAGAACGGCGCCCAGGCCTCGACGAGCGAGCGCTGGATGAACGCCTGCAGGCCGAAGACCACGGCGTGGGTCGACTCGGGCATGTGCGCGTTCGACCGGTTCGTCCAGTTGATCAGGATGCGGGTGGTGCCGGCGGGGTAGACCTGCCGGTGCGAGTGCTTGTAGCCGTCGACCGCCAGCAGGGGTGCGATCGGGCTCGCCGTGGTGATGCGCGGCTCGATCCCCGTGGTCGTCCCGGTGGTCGTGCTGGTCGTGCTGGTCGTGGTGCTCGCGGTCTGCGTCATCGGATCTGCTCCGTCAGGTAGGGGGTGAGTGCGATCGTGCGCAGGCCCTCGATGGCGTTCTGCGCGGGGTACGAGTCGGTGGTGACGATCTCGCCGAAGTGCTCGGCGAGCTGCGGGGCTCGGCCGGAGAAGACGCCGTGCGAGACCCAGAGACCGAGTCGCTCCTTCGGCAGTCCGGTCGAGCCGGCGAGGCCCATGAAGGTGCCGCCACCGTCGCAGATGTCGTCGACGACCAGGAACCGGCCGGTCTCGGGCAGGGGCTCGCAGGTGAACCCGTCGAGCTTGCCGGTGTCGGGGTTGCGGTGCTTCTCGGCGCGGTACAGCGGGAGGCCGCAGGCATCGGCGACGGCGGTGGCCCGCGCGACGGCGCCCTTGTCGGGAGCGATGATGCCGTCGTACGGCGAGCCGCCGTCGTGGCCACGGATGACCGCCTCGGCGACGACCCGTTCGCTCGTGACGACGGTCAGGTTGTCGACCAGGCCGACGATGACCGGCGAGTGCGGGTCGAACGCGATCACCTGGTCGAGGTGGAACCCGTTGAGCACGTCGGCGTAGACCTTCGCGCCGAACGGGATGCCGCGGTCCTGCCGAGCGCCCGGCAGGTACGGGATGAGCGCGACGGACTTCGATCCGCGCTGCCGGACGGCGTCCGCCCACATGCCGAGCATGAGGAGGTCGTCGCCGCTCGTGCCGCGCAGGGTCGCGATCTCGGTGGTGCCCCCCGGCTCGGCGGTGTCGTTCGCGACCTTGACGTGGGCTTCACCGGCGGGGAACCGCATGGTGGAGAACGTCGGTGTCGTCTGGTTGCCCTGGGCGTCCCAGGTGCTGAGTTCGACTGCCATGACTCGACCGTACCACGGTAATTGTCAATGCGACAAGAAACAGTGGCGACTGCCCGACCTCAGGGCGTCGGCACCTGCACGGACACCAGTTCGCCGTCGCCCAGGTGCACGATCGCCGAGCCGACCTGCACGCGCTCGACGATGCTGCTGCGCGGGAGTCGCATGCCGAGCAGGTCGCCCTCGGTGATCGCCTGCGGACTGAGCAGGGCTCCGGACCGGCGGCGCTTCATGTCGACCTGCCACCCGGTGAACCCGACGCCGAACTCGGCCGTCAGGCCCGCTGCGACGATCGCCTGACCGTTGTCCGCCGCGCTCTTCACGAAGGCCTGCAGCCAGCTCTTCGCCGGGGCGTCCTTGACGAGCTCGGCGTCGTCGATGACCAGGACCCGGCGGCCGGGCTGACCGTCGAACAGCGGTGCGAGGTCGTCCTCGGCGATGTCGACGCCCTCGTGCGCCGCGAGGACGCCCGGCTCGGCGGCGAGTGCGCGGAGCGGGGACTGCCGCGGGGTGACGAGGACGATCTCGCCGCCCTCGCGCAACACCGACCGTGCCATGGACAGCAGGACCGAGCTGCGGCCGGACTTCGCGGGACCGCCGACGACGAACGAGCCGGCGGCGGCGAGGTCGGGTCCGATCGCGGTGAGGTCGTCCCCGCCGATGCCGACCAGGCCGAACAGGTCGGCGTCGTCGTCGCGCATCTCCCACGCGCGATCGAACGGCACCGGCCCGGACAGCTGGTCCACCCGGAACGGACGGCGGGCACGTTCGACGGCTCGGTCGCGCTCGGTGGCGAAGGTCGCCAGGGCGGTGATCGCCGCGGCCTGCGACTGGCCCGTCCCGGCGGCGGCGAGCAGCGCGATCTGGGTCTCCGTCGCGGACTCGGACGCGAACGCCCGGCCGTCGGGCACCTGCTCGGGGAGCTTGCGCGGGTTGAGCGACGCCAACCCGTAGTCGCCGCGGTCGGAGAGCCGGAGGACGAGCTTGTCCTCCACCAGGGTGGCCATGCGGCTGGAGAGCAGCTGGCGGTCCCCGGTCACGACGAGGTGGATGCCGACGCTCGCGCCCTCGCGCAGCAGGGTCATCACCTGGTCGGTCGGGGCACCGTGGTCGAGTTCTCCGAGGGAACCGACGAAGCCCTCCCAGCGGTCGAGCATGAACACGACGTGGGGGAGTCGCTCCGCCGGGACGACCGCCGCCGCCCGCTGTTCGACGATGCTCGCGAACCCGCCGTCCGCCAGGACCTGCTGCCGCCGTGCGAGCTCCTGCGTGAGCTTCGTGAGGAGGCGCTGCGCCCGCTCGGTCTGCACCCGCTGCACGACCGCGCCGGCGTGCGGGAGGGCCTGGATCGGCAGGAGTGCGCCGTTGCCGCAGTCGAGCGCGTACACGTGGACGTCGGCCGTCGAGGTGTTCCGGGCGATGGCCGCTGCGATCGTGCGGAGGACCTGCGAGCGGCCGCTCCGCGGGGCGCCGACGACGTACAGGTGGCCGTCGGAGTCGAGGTCGAAGCTGCGCACCCGCTGGGCCTGCTCGGCCGGGAAGTCCTGCAGCGCGAACGGCAGCGGACCGACGCGGGCATCGGTCGCGGTGCTGTCGTCCAGCTCCCACGCACGGTCGTTGAGGTCGGTGAAGAGCAGGGTCTCGGGCAGGGCGTCGAGCCACGGCCGGTACGGCGCCGGGCCACCGAGGTCCGCCGCCGCCTGGGTGACGGCGCCGACGAGTTCCTGCAGGTCGGTGCGCTCGTCGGTGTGCTGTTCCTGCGACTTCGGCGGCGCCGGCGGGGTGGTGCCGAGCGCCGACCAGGAGACGGCACCGGCCCAGACGTGCTTCCGCTGGGTCGACTGCCCGGGGCGGCGGCCACCGACGCGACCGGACTGGAACGGCAGCAGCGCACCGGCGCCGAGCCGGATGTAGCCACGGCCGGGCGTGCTCTTCTGGATCTGCGCGGCGTCACCGGCGTCGATGACGTCGGTGCTCTCGCTCGAGTCGGTCACACGCAGCGCGATCCGCAGGTTCGTGTTGGCGCGGATGTCGTTCGAGACGACACCCGTCGGTCGTTGCGTCGCGAGGATCAGGTGGATGCCGAGCGAACGGCCGCGCTGTGCGATGTTGACGAGCCCCGTGACGAAGTCGGGCAGCTCGCGCACCAGGCTCGCGAACTCGTCGATCACGATGAGCAGGCGCGGCATCGGCGGGAGCGGCTCACCCCGGCCGAGGCGGTCGAGGTAGTCCTCGATGTCCTTCGCGGCGGCGTCGGCCAACAGGTGCTCACGGCGGCGCAGCTCGGCGCCGAGGGACTCCAGCGCGCGCTCGACCAGGTGCGTGTCGAGGTCGGTCACCATGCCGACGGTGTGCGGCAGGGGCGCGAAGTCCCGGAAGGCAGCGCCGCCCTTGTAGTCGATGAGGACGAAGTTCATGCCCTCTGGCGTGTTCGTGGCCGCGAGCGAGGCCACGATGGTCTGCAGGAGTTCCGACTTGCCGGAGCCCGTGGTGCCGGCGACGAGCCCGTGCGGGCCGTCCCGCCGCAGGTCGAACGCGAACGGACCGTCGAGGCTCTCGCCGACGACGACCTCGGTCGTCCGCGGTCGGGCGGTCCACTTGCCGGTGATCGCGCGAGCCGTCGGCGGTTCGAGCAGCATGACGTCGAGCAGGCGTGACGAGGACGGCAGCCCGCCGGCGTCGCTCTCGTCGTCGGCGTCGACCATCGGGGCCACCGCACGGGCGACCGTCTCGAACCAGCCGTCCGGGATCCGGTCCGGCCGGACGTCGGTGACCGTCGCCTGACGCTGGGCAGCGACGCGGATGCGCTCCGGGCCGACGGTGACCACGACCGAGCACTCCTCGGGGAGCAGCCGTGCCTCTTCCTCGATGCAGATCGCCCGCACGCCGACCGCCGGCCCCTCTTTCAGGATCCGGATCAGGCCGGGCAGCGCACGCAGGCGTCGAGCGCCGTCGAGCACCACGACGACGTCGGGACCGGGGAGGCCCCGGACGTTCGACTCGCGCATCGCCCGCTGGCGCGCGTCGATGAGCTGCCCCACTTCGGCGACGCGCGACCCGAGGGTCTCGGCGTCGTTGCCGATCGCGATCACGGCGTCCTGTCCGAAGCCCGGACGGGCCTGCGGGATCCAGCGCAGCCACGACCACTCGTCCGCCGACCGCGCGTCCGTCAGCACCACGAACTGGGTGTCGCGCGGGCTCTGCAGGACCGCGAGCTGTGCGACGAACCACGACGTCAGGTGCCGCGTGTGCTCGTCGCGGCCGGCGACACCCACGACGCCCTGCTCGCCGAGGTCGACGACCACCGGGACGTCCTCGGCCAGCTTGTCGACCGCGCGACGGTGCTCGAGGGCCGCCGGGTCCTCGAGCACCACGCCGGACGGCACGTCGGCCGTGCCGACGCGCAGCGTCAGGTAGTCCGGATCGGTGCGCCGCCGTTCCCACAGTCGGGCGCGACGTCGCAACGCCACGTCGAGCACGGCAGCAGGGTCTGGTGCGCTGGCACGCAACTCGCGCTGGTACCGGACCACTGCCTCCAGGGCGTCCGCCTCGACCGCCTTCTTGGTCTCCTCGTACTCGGCGACGCGCTGCTTGTGGGTCTTCTTGCCGTTCCGACGGTCCCACCAGGCGTTGCCGAACATGATGATCGGCGACATCAGACCGAACGCGAGGTAGGCGACGTTGTGGAAGATCGAGATCATCACCGCGGCCATGCCGAGCGGCGCGAGCGCCGCGATGATCGGGATCGACCGCCGCGACTGCTGCGCCGGCACCGCCGGCAGCTTGAAGACCGACGGGTGGTCCTCGGGCAGGAGCCGTGGCGGGCGCGTGTAGTCCAGCGAGCCGCCACCGGCGGTGAGCGTGATCGCCGCGCGGTCGGCGTCCGGCACCGCCACCGACAGCAGGGTGTCACCGATCGTGACGATGCTGCCCGGCTCGACCGCGGTCTCGTCGTCGATCTCGGTGCGGTCGAGCAGCACCCGCGAGCCCTCGGTCGGGATGATCGTGAAGCGACGGTTGAGGTCGAGCCGCAGGACCGCCGCGTACTCCGGCGCCGTCCGGTCTGGCAGGTGCACCGTCGCGTCCGGTGCGGAGCCGACGTGCGCGATGCCGGCGTCGAGGACCACGACGGTGCCGGCACCCGGACCACCGACGATCCGCACGCTCGGCAGGTCACCCGGCAGGGGCAGCACCGGTGCGGGTGCGCCGAAGGTCAGCCGAGCGCCCTCGAGCAGGACGCCGTCGCCGATCCGCGCGTGCGGGGTCGTCGGGACCGCGTCGACCGCGACGTCGACGATCGAGTCGGAACCCTGACCGAGACGCCGGGCGACGATCTCGACGATCTCGCCGAGGATCGTGTCCTCGTCGCACTCCACCACGAAGTCGGCGGAGGACCCCGAGGGCAGGTGCGTCGCGGTGAAGGTCAGACGCACGCGCGGCGCTCCGGATCGGGCGTCGTGGACGTGGTGGTCGCAGCGCGGTGGTCGGACGAGGCCCCCCGCAGCGTCGTGCTGCCGCTCATTCGTCGATTCTCGCAGGTTCCCCGGTCCGGCAGGCGCGGTCCGGTCGTTCCTGTGGAAGGAAGTACAGCCTGGAGGCGCGGTGGAGGAATCGGGGACGGGTCACGCCGTGTGACGGTCAGCGGGAACCAAGGCGAATGCCCTCGAGGAGATCGGCAACGTGCCCGTGCATGGCGCGCAGAGCGCGGCCGTCGACGTCCACCTTGACCTGCACGCCGATGTCGTCGAGCGGGAACGCTGCACCGGGTACGTCGAGGTTCGTCAACGGTGTCCTGATGCCGCTCGGTCGTGCCTGACGGCTGTCACTCTGCACCGGGGGTGACCACGAGCCCGAGGGCGAACTGATCGATCAGAGGTGCCGCGAACGACTCGTCCGTGCGCTTCGGGATGACCGTCGTCAGGACCGCAGTGAGGGGCTCGGTGAGCTGCTCGACGGGCTGGACCCAGCGGATCGTCGTGGAGGGGGTCGCACGCCGGAATCGCGATGATGCCGGAGTCTCCGTCCGGTCGAGGATCCGGGTCGCCGTCCCGAGCGCCGTCGTCACCGTCGAGACATCCGGCTGTCCGGTCCGGTTGGGGAGGGGCGCCAACGCCTCGTCGACCGCACGGTCAGCCGCTTCGAGACCGCGCTCGTACTGGACGATCGTGTAGGCGATCACCTCGACGGTCGGCGCGTCGGTGGTGAGGACGAAGAAGTCGTGGGCGTCGAACGCATCACGGAGCTGTGCCAGTTCGCGCATCACTGATTCGACGGAGGCAGCGGCCCGCTTCGGAACCCGGCACTGCGCGTGCCGGATCGCGTTCGCGGCGGCATCGCGGCCGGTCGTCTCAGGATCACCGTCGATGAACTTCGTCCAGGCGTTCACGTAGTCGAATTCGAGCCCCATCAGGCCTCCGTCGTCGAGTGTTCGGTCCCTCGGCATCCCGTGCGGAGCCAGGCGAAGAGGTTGAGGACGCCATGCTCCGCCCGGATGGCGCGATGGCGGTACAGGCACCACTGGAACGGGATGCTCGCGATGGCGAGCACCGCCGCGTACCAGGCGGCACCCGGCTCCCCGAGCGGAACGAGGATCGCACAGACCGCGGCGAAGAGGACGAACCACCCCACGACCGACGCGAAGTCCCGTGACGGTCGGAACCCACGAGGGTGTGGTCCAGCCCACGGAAGACGCCGACTGAGTTCGGCGCCGACGACGGTGAGCAACACTGCGATCGATGCGAAGCCGAGTGCGAGTGCGACCGCTTGCGTCGGCGCTCCCCCGATCCGGGCGAACAGGGACACCATCAGCTGCAGCACGGTCGCGAGCGCGAGGGGAAGCAGCGGGACGACGCCGAGGGATGTCCACGTGACGAGCGACGCCCCCGGTACGCCGGCACCGCGGTTCGTGTCGAACCGCACCCCACCGGAGGATCGCCGCTCCGTCGCACCGTCGCGGACGATCGACAGTTCGGCGAGCAGCGCGTTGAGGTGCTGCTCTGACCAGAACCGCAACGGGAGCTCGGCTCGCACGACGTCGGCGCCGTCGATCAGCACGATCCGTGGGTCCCTGCCACGAACCACGCGAGCGCGCACGACCGCTGAAACGGCTGACGTCGCCAGAGGAGTTGCGAGGAGGATCGTCCTCCACCGCCCGTCGGCGATCGCGATGACCCCGCGATCGACGTCGATGTGGGCGTTCCGCTGGAACCACCGCGGGCCGTCCGTGGGCCGCAGGACTCGCTCCCCGAAAGCCGTCGGATGTTGCCTCCGGCCGAGGACGCCGCGGACGACGTTGACGAGCGCGGCCGCCGATGCGGCCACGCACACCCAGCCCATGACCGCCAGTCCGTCCGACCATCCTCTGGCGAAGACCGTCAAGAGGAGTGGTAGCGGCAGGAGGGCGGCGGCGAGGATGAGCGCGATGACGGTGGTCACCCGTCGGGACCGCACCATCGCTTCGCTCGAGAGCGGCACGTGGGCGGTCGCGTTCGATGCCTTGCTGAGTCCAGCGGTGGAGTCCGGGTCGTAGGAGACAGCCAGGCCGAGTCGTTCAGCCAAGTCCTCGAAACCGCTGGAGGCGACTGCCTGTCGAGGTGTCGCGGGCGGTGCCGGATCGATCCACCACGCATCGACGGGGAACACGTGGACTCCGCCGCGTGTGGTCAGCACCACGGCTCCCGACGAGTTCACGACACCGAGCTCCTTGGGGAGCGCTGCCCAGGGCGCCCACGCAACAGAACGAACGTCGGTGCACACCACCTTGCTCCGGCCATCCGTGCCGACAGTGTGCACGGCCCCATCGATGACAGCCAGTCCGATCCGTTGCCCGATCGCAGCCGCTCGATCACTGACCGACGCAGCGCGGACGACCAGCTCGACGAGCTCAGCGGACAAGGTCGATGCCGAGCGCCACCCGATCGACCTGGTCGGCGACCCAGTCGGCGTAGACGAGCTGTGTGGTGTTCGCGTTCACGGACAACATCATGTCGGCGGGCAGAGCCCACGACCAGTCGAGACTCTCGCTCACGATCGTGCCCGCGGTGTCCTGCACGCTCGGCGCTGGCACGGCGACGCGTTGCCGAAGGCGGTGGGCCGGTCCGAGGGCCGTGTCCCGCATGTCCTCTTCGACCTCGATCGGATCGTCGTGGCGTGCTCCTCGACGCAGGGCGCCCGGTGTCGTGCCGCGGAGTGGGACGAACGTCAAGGCGACCCAGGATGCGATCGATTCATCAGCCCCGTCGAGGATCGCCCATGCGGCGTCCGCCCCGCGCGCCGCGAGCAATCGACCGAGCTCCAGCAGGTCCTCACGGTCGCGCGGTGCCGTGTCCCCGCCGATCTCGATGCGCGTGGAGCGGACCTCGAGCCGGGACATCGCCTTCGTGACCGGGACGTGCAGTTCGGTCATCCGGTCCAACCGAATCCGGCCATCAACATGTCGAAGTGGCCGACTCGCGCTTCGACGTGCAACGCGCCCGGCGCGACCAGGGAGACCACGACGAAGGTCCCGACCTCGCCCGGGATGGGAACGAGGTAGTCGACCGTCGTCTGCGACACCTCGACATCTGCGTGATCGGCAGCGAACCCGTAGAGCGCCCGCACCGCCGCCTGGTTCGCAGCCGACAGAGCGCCGGCTTCGTTGCCGACCGGTTCTGCGCGGTGCAGGGCGGCCCCGGCTGGTTCGAGTGACCGCCGTTCCGTCCGGATCATCTCGCCGGCAGGGAAGTCGACGACCTGTGTGTCGCCGGAGGTGCTGATGCCCGCGGCGAACGTCTCGAGCGGCAGGGCCCCGACGGACGCCCCGAGGTGAGCGACCGACACGGAGAAGCTCATCGGGAGGCGGATGCCTTCCACGTCGCCCTCGAACGAGTACATGTCGACGCCCCCCGCATCCGCAGCGGCCGCCAACGACTTCCGGAGCTCGTCGCGGAGCCGCCACCGGGCCGCGGCCCCGTCAGAGTCGCCGAACTCCGCTCGCGGAAGGGTCCGTTCGACGACTTCGCCGACCGCGCGGTCGAGATCGCCGGTGAGGCGCGTCCGGACCCACCCTGCTGGGAGCTGCAGGCGGTACCCGGTCACAACGAACCGACCTGCACCGACGTCGCGTTCTTCCAGTACTCGTGGGTCCAGAGGTCGTGCACGTCCCCCGCGAAGTCGTTGACGCCGTCCCACAGACCCTTCGCGCCGAGCACCGACGCGGTGACTGCGGGCACGAGGATCTTGGGCAGCGCCTGCTGGGCGATGGGCCCGCCGTTGGCGAGCTGCCTGATCAAGACCGGTGCGATGGCTCCGTTCATGACGGTGTTGTCGGCGATGGTCACCCACGCCTTGCCGCTGACCTCCGCTGCTCTCGCCTGGATCTCGGCGTACTTCGCAGAGTAGACGGGGCCCTCAGCGATGCCCGAAGCCCGTGCGCTGTTCGCCGCTGCGCGCGCTCCGGACTGCGCCGTGGACCGCGTCAGTGCAGGCAGGGCGGATGATGCAGCCTTCGCTGCCCCGAGGCCGACAGCGGATGCTGCCACTCCGACGGCCACCCAGGCGACATCGGACGCGCTGGCATCTCCGGCGGTGGCTTGAGCCGCCGTGATGCCGAAGACCAAGCTGGACACCACCAGGCCCGCCACCGCGAACGCGATGAGGTTGACCCCGGGGATGGCCAGAGCGACGATGACGGCTGCCACGACGAGGACGAGCGCAACGGTGTTCAGAACGGACTTGATGACCTCCAGGACGCCCTTGGCGTTGTGGATCGCCTGTTTGACGTGGTCGAACCAGCCGTCCTTCATGCCGTCGTCCGCGCCCTGACGGATCCGGTTGGCCACGCGGTCCGCGAGGTCCCCGTACTCACCGCCCTCGCCGAAGGAGCCGGCCAGTCGACGGATCGTGGCCTTCGCAGCATCGATGTCCCCTTGGGCCGAATCCAGCGCACGATGCTGCGCGTCGACCTGGTCCTGGTGTTCGGGGGTGTCGGCCGCGGCCGAGATGGTCTGGTTCGCCGCGGCCTGGTGTGCGTGCTGCGCGTCCTGCGCTGCGAGCAGGGCTGCGTCTGCCTGTCGCTGGATGCCGTCGAGACCCGCGGCCCATTCGTCGAGTGCGGCGGCGAGCTCGGTGTACCGGCCCTTGGCTTTGGCGATCGCCCCTGCGAGGTCGCCGGCCGAGTCGCGGAACGTCGTGCCGGACTCGCTTTCCCAGCCGTGGCCGTCCTTCAGACGGTTGAGCCGGCTGACCTGCTCGTCGATCGCCTGTTCGACGGATCGGGCGTTCGCTGCGGACTGCCTGATCTCGGTGGTGTCGCCCGGAACCGGGTCGGTCGGCAGGTCGAGCGCGCTCCAGTCGCTGGGACGGCTCATCAGCTGGCCTTCCCGAGGATCTTGTTCGCCAGGTCCATCTCGGTCTGGGTGAAGCCCTCGTGCGCGCTCTCGGCCATCTCGGCGACGGCCTTGATCGACTCCTGGAGGCGCCCCCGGCGGATGTCCCAGTTGCTCCCGAACTCGTCGATCGCGTCGCTGACGGTGGATGACCCGATGCCGGACTTGTAGTCAGCGGCGGACGCTGCAACGTGGTCGAAGTCGCTGTGCAGCCTCGACAGGTCCGACGCGAGATCCCCGATCAGGTCGAGATCGAGCTTGATGGTGCCGCCCACGGTTCCCCCAGTGGATTCCTAGCAGTGTGATGTGGTCGCCGCTCACGACGGCGAGAGCGGTGGCCGACGCCCGAAGACGCCGGCCACCACGGTTCGTGCCTGGTCTCAGCCGATGCTGGACGCGAGCTGCTCGTCCGTCGACTCGAGGGTGTTCGCCGCGCTCTCGAGGAACCCGGCCATGCCGTCGATGGCCTGGATCGTCTGCGTCGCGCCGGAGTTGAACTCCGAGTACGTCGAGTCGAACGCCTTCGAGGACTTGTCGGTGACGTAGCCCGACGAGACGAGGTTGTCGATCTGGCTCTTGAGCTGGCTCAGCTGGTCCTCGATGGCCTTCTGGCCGTTGCGAAGCTGCGAAGCCTGGTTGCGAAGATCGTCGTAGGTGACGTTGACATTGGCCATGGCGCATGCCCTCCCGATGCGTATGTGAAGTACCGGGCGGCCCCCGGCGCGGTTCGACCATACTTGATCGCGTTGCATCTCGCACCACTTCTGAACAATCACCAGAACGAGGGGTACACGGTGGCTCGACGCCGGAAGGACGACGACACTCCGAAGCGCCCGGTGGTGACCCGCGCCGAGGTCGAGCGCGACCGTCAGGCCGGACACCTCTCTCGCGCGTGGGTGCTGCCCTCGGCGCCGGTGTCGGACCGCGAACCGGACTCCGTGGTGCGGAGCGAGCAGCCGCTGCCGACGATCGGCGTGGTGCCGCGCCTGGTGCTCGAGGTCGCCCCTGGGAACGTCGTCCCGCTCGACCAGCCCGTGGTGCTCGGCCGTCGCGTCGAGGCCGCTCCCGGTCGGCGCGCGGTGCTGCTCGACGACCCTGGTCGCTCGGTGTCGCGGGAGCACGCGGCGATGCGTCCGACCGGGGACGGCGGCCTGGTGGTCGAGGACCTCGGCTCGGCGAACGGCACCGTCGTGGTGCGGGCGTCGGGTGCGCAGGAGCCGAGCGTCGGCGGCGCGCAGGTCGTCGCGCGACCCGGCGACGTCGTGATGGTCGGCGACTACGCGGTGCGCGTCCTGGCCGGCTGAGCCGCGTACCGCCGCATCGCCCGGAGCAGCAGCGGCCCCGGCAGCCGCAGCAGCCACCCCGGCACGACGGCCCGCACACGCCGCACGAGCCCGACCGCACGTCGGAACCGGCGCTCCTCGCGCGGCCCCCACGCGAAGCCGTACTGCGCCCGGAGCGGTGCGGGCAGCATGCCGACCGTGACGATCCGCACCAGGGGCATCGCCGTCCGGACCCAGAGCGGTGCGAAGCGCGGGTGCAGCAGGTCGCGGACGACCCCGCGGGCGTCGTCGGTGACCGCGAGCCGGTCGAGGCCGTCCCGCCAGTACTGCTCGAACGCCTCGGTCGAGGTCGGCCAGCGGTCCGCGGGGACCCGCAGGGCGGTGGCGATCGGCGCGTACGCGTCGAGTACCTGCTGCGCGCGCGCGGGCGAGACGGGGTCGCCGAACAGCTCGTGCGCCCGCAGCGCGGAGTCGACCAGGGTGGCCGCCACCCAGAGCTGCCGGTCCACGTCGTCCGCACCGGTCACCGGCCGGTGGGCGCGGTTCACGAACCCCACGGCGGTCACGGCGTCGGAGTCCGTGCCGACCACGACGGCGTAGACGAACATCAGGGTGTGGGCGAGCCGCTGCTGCGGCCTCCTGGCGAAGTCCGAGTGCCGTCGCACCCCCGCTGCGACGGCCGGGTCCGCGATCTGCAGCAGGATGGCGCGGCCACCGGCCGCCACGGGTGTGCTGTCGGCGAGGAACCGACGCAGGTCACGGTCGTGGACGTGACCGGATGACGGACGGGAGGCGCGGTGCGGGTCGTGCACCGTGCCTCCAGGCCGGTTCCCGGTCACGTCCGCACCCGTCCACGCCGGCCGCGCAGGACCGTCACCAGGTCGACGGCGAGGCAGACCGCGAACGCGACCGCTCCGGCGACCGCAGCGACGAGAACTCGGCCGCCGTCCGCACCGCCTGCGGTGGTGACGGCGAGCGCCGTCGCGACCAACCAGATCGCGGGGAGCGGCCAGAGCCGGCTCGGGGAGCCGGCGACGACCGCACCGACGACGCCGACGACCAGCAGGGTGACCCACCGGCCGGCGGGGTCTGCACGGACGGCGAGGTGGGCCGAGGCCGCGACCAGCAGGAGCGCCGCGATCGCGATGAGCCGCGCGGCGGCCGGCGAGCGGCGGACGCTGGCGCGGACACGGCTGAGCACGGCCCGATGGTACCGGGCCGTGCTCAGGGGGAGTCGTGTCAGAGGGGGCTCGTGCCGAGGTCGCCACCGAGGTCCGGACGGTCCTCGTCGCCGTCGTGCTCCCAGAGGTCGGGGGAGCCCTCGCGGGGCGAGCCGCCGGTCGGTCCGTCGTCGGTGCCGTCGCCGATCTGCGGTTCGACCGTCTCACCGGCAACCGCGTCGTTCGTCACGGTCTCGAGCGCTTCCTCCGCGTCGTCGACCTCGTACGGACCGACGTGCTCGCGGTCGATGTCGTCGTCGCGCTGCTGGCTCGCGGTGGGGTCGTCGGAGGGGCTGGTACCGGGGTCGCTCATGGCGTCGTCCTTTCCGTTGGGCGTCCTGTCTACGCCGCGGGCCTCGACGACCGTCCGGTTTCGTGTCGCGTTCACCTGCCGGTCACCTTCCCGTCACGGCGCACGGGCAGCATCGCGGGTGCTCGGGGGAGTGGAGCGCGGTCGCCGACGGGTGGTCGAGCGACCGCGCCTTCCCCCGGAGGCTTCAGACACGCTCGAGCAGGTCCCGCTCCTCGACGTCGGCGAGCGAGAGCGTGCGGTACCCCGCCGACTCGAAGAACACCGTGATGCAGTCGTCCTCGGTGCTCATCACGGTCCCCCGGCCCCACTCCGCGTGCTCGACGGTGGCGTCCGGCGGCCACTCGACGTCGTGCGAACCGTCGGCCGGGTGCGCGTCGGCCGCGGTGGCGGTGCCGGCCGTGCAGGTGTCGCAGTTGCCGCACGGTTCCGGCAGCTCGTCCCCGAAGTACCCGAGCAGGAACTGCCGACGGCACCCGCCGGTCTCGGCGAACCGGCGCATCATCGTGATGCGGGACTCCTCGATCTGCTCGCGCTCGGTGGCGTGCGCTCGTGACCGGTCGGCGGCGGCGTCGGCGCTCGCCGGACCGCCGGGGACGCGGTGCAGGCCGGATGCGTCGTCGGCGAGGACACCGGCGTCGACCAGGGCGTTCGCCGCGCGACCCGCGGTGCGGGCGGCGAGGCCGCTGGCCGCCGCGAGTTCGGACCGGGGGAGGGTGCCGGTGGCGGGCACGGCGTCGAAGACCGCGCGGAGCGAGGCCGGGCGCGGGCTGCCGGACGCGAAGAACCGGCGGAGCCCCAGGTCCTCGGCGCGGTAGTGCATCGTCGCGAGGGCGACGTCGCGGTCGCGGCCGGCGCGCCCGACCTCCTGGTAGTAGGCGTCGATCGACTCCGGCACGTCCGCGTGCACCACGAACCGGACGTCGGGCTTGTCGATCCCCATGCCGAAGGCGCTCGTCGCGACGACGACGTCCACGTCGCCCCCGAGGAAGGCGTGGTGGACGGCCTCGCGATCCCGGACCCGCAGGCCCGCGTGGTACGGCTTCGCCCGGCGTCCGGCCTCCACGAGCTCGTCCGCGTACACGAGCGTCTCGGCTCGGGTGGCGACGTAGACGATCCCGCTGCCGGACAGCTCGGTGACCTGAGCCACCAGGGCTTCGCGCTTGCCCTCCTCGTCCTCGTGTCGACGGACCTCGAGACGCAGTTCGGGCCGGTCGAACCCGGTGGCGAGGACGAGCGGGTCGCGCATGCCGAGGCGTTCGACGATCTCGGTCCGCACCGGGGTGGACCCGGTCGCGGTCATCGCGAGCACCGGCGGGCGTCCCAGCCGCTCGACCACCTCACCGAGCACGAGGTAGTCCGGACGGAAGTCGTGCCCCCACGAGGAGACGCAGTGCGCCTCGTCGACGGTGACGAGCGCGACGCCGGCGTCACGGAGCCGCTCCACGATCCCGTCCTTCGCGAGCTGCTCGGGAGCCAGGAACACGTAACCGACCTCGCCGCCCGCCACCGCGCCCCAGGCGTCGTCGAGCTCGCGGTGGCTCCTCGTCGCGTTGATCGTCACGGCACGCGGCGCGTCCGGGTGGACCTCGATGCCGACCACCTGGTCCTCCTGCAGGGCCACGAGCGGGGACACGACGACGACCGGCCCGTCGAGCGCGAGGGCCGCCACCTGGTGGATCGCGGACTTCCCGGACCCGGTCGGCATCAGCGCGAGTGCGTCGCGGCCGGCCAGCACCGCGTCGATCACGGTCTCCTGCGCAGGACGGAGGTGCCAGCCGAAGACGTCGGCGGCACGGGAACGGAGTGCGGTGTCCACGGTCACACCGTGCCGGAGCACTGCTGGGGGACGGCCGTGGGTCCGCGCGCACCGGACGTTCACGGTCCGGCGCTAGGCTGGCTCCGGCCGTTGTCTCGACATCGAGCGACCCTCGATGTGGAGTGCGCGACCGGGAAACCGATGCCGATCGCACGAACCGTGCGGGAAGAAGAACAGCGTGGATCTTTTCGAGTATCAGGCCAGGGACCTCTTCGAGTCCTACGGCGTCCCCGTCCTCCAGGGGATCATCGCCGACACCCCGGACGAGGCGAGAGCGGCGGCCGAGAAGATCGGCGGTGTCGTCGTCGTCAAGGCCCAGGTGAAGGTCGGCGGTCGCGGCAAGGCCGGCGGCGTCAAGGTCGCGAAGACCCCGGACGAGGCGTTCGAGCACGCGCAGGCGATCCTCGGCCTCGACATCAAGGGCCACACGGTCAAGCGGGTCATGATCGCGCAGGGTGCGGACATCGCCGAGGAGTTCTACTTCTCCGTGCTGCTCGACCGGGCCAACCGCTCCTACCTCTCGCTCACCAGCGTCGAGGGCGGCATGGAGATCGAGCAGCTCGCGGTCGAGAAGCCCGAGGCGCTCGCCCGGGTCGAGGTGGACCCCCTCACCGGGATCGACGCTGCCGCCGGTCGCGCGATCGCGGAGCAGGCCGGGTTCCCCGCGGACCTCGTCGAGCAGGTGGCCGACGTCTTCGCCAAGCTCTACGACGTCTACAAGGGCGAGGACGCCACCCTGGTCGAGGTGAACCCCCTGGTCCGGACGGGCGACGGGCAGATTCTCGCGCTCGACGGCAAGGTCTCGCTCGACGAGAACGCCGACTTCCGGCACGAGGGCCACAAGGCGCTCGAGGACTCCGCCAGCGAGGACCCGCTCGAGGCCAAGGCGAAGGCCCACGGCCTGAACTACGTCAAGCTCGACGGTGAGATCGGGGTCATCGGCAACGGTGCCGGTCTCGTGATGTCGACGCTCGACGTCGTCGCCTACGCCGGTGAGCGCCACGGTGGCGTCAAGCCCGCGAACTTCCTCGACATCGGCGGCGGCGCCTCGGCCGAGGTCATGGCCAACGGCCTCGACGTCATCCTCGGCGACCCGCAGGTGAAGAGCGTCTTCGTGAACGTCTTCGGAGGCATCACCGCCTGCGACGCCGTCGCGAACGGCATCGTCGCCGCGCTCGGCATCCTCGGTGACGCGGCCACCAAGCCGCTCGTCGTGCGGCTCGACGGCAACAAGGTGGAAGAGGGTCGACGGATCCTGGCGGAGGCAGCGCACCCGCTCGTCACCGTCGCCGCGACCATGGACGATGCGGCCGAGCAGGCCGCCGAGCTCGCCGCGGCCGCGGCGTAAGGAGCGAGAAGCAAGCATGTCGATCTTCCTCAACAAGGACTCCAAGGTCATCGTCCAGGGCATCACCGGCGGCGAGGGCACGAAGCACACCGCGCTCATGCTCAAGGCCGGCACCCAGGTCGTCGGCGGCGTCAACGCCCGCAAGGCCGGCACGACCGTCACCCACGGCGACGTCACCCTGCCGGTCTTCGGCTCCGTGCGCGAAGCCATCGACACCACCGGTGCCGACGTCTCGATCGTCTTCGTCCCCCCGGCGTTCGCGAAGGACGCCGTGATGGAGGCCATCGACGCCGAGATCCCGCTCGTCGTCGTCATCACCGAGGGCATCCCGGTGCAGGACTCCGCGGAGTTCTGGGCGCACGCGAAGGCCCTCGGCGGGAAGACCCGCATCATCGGCCCGAACTGCCCCGGCATCATCACCCCGGGGGAGTCCCTCGTCGGCATCACCCCCGCGACGATCACCGGCAAGGGGCCGATCGGCCTGGTCTCGAAGTCGGGCACCCTGACCTACCAGATGATGTACGAGCTCCGTGACCTCGGCTTCTCGACCGCCATCGGCATCGGTGGCGACCCGGTCATCGGCACCACGCACATCGACGCGCTCGCCGCGTTCGAGGCCGACCCCGAGACCGAGGCGATCGTGATGATCGGTGAGATCGGTGGCGACGCGGAAGAGCGCGCAGCCGAGTTCATCAAGGCGCACGTCACGAAGCCGGTCGTCGGGTACGTCGCGGGCTTCACCGCCCCCGAGGGCAAGACGATGGGCCACGCCGGAGCGATCGTGTCCGGATCCGCCGGCACCGCCGAGGCGAAGAAGCAGGCGCTCGAGGCGGCCGGGGTCAAGGTCGGCAAGACGCCGTCCGAGACCGCTGCGCTGCTGCGCGAGGTGGTCGCCGCTCGCTAGGCGCGTCACGCCCGACACGTGGTCGGGCAGCTGCCGGGAGGCTCGGTGCGGGTTCCGCACCGAGCCTCCTGTCGTTCGCGGGCAGCGTCCTCGACGGCCGTGCGCCCGAGCCGTGGCTGCCCCGTTGGCGCGCACTGCAACCGGGGTACGCGGCCAGCCTCGGCTGAGCCGCCCCACCGCGCGGCTGCCCGGGGATGCGGGCTGCTGCACGTATCCTCGCTCCGATGAACCGCCTGGGAACCGCTCTGCTCGCCGCGATCGAGGCGGTCGTGACGGTCGGCGTCGGGATCGGCGTCGCCCTCGTGCCGCTGACGCTGCTCTGGGGGTTCGAGTACGGCCTGCAGGTCGACTGGGACGTGTTCTGGAAGGCCACGGGGAGCGTCTGGCTCGTCGGCCACGGTGTCGACGTGTCGTTCCTGCTCGGGTCGGCGCTGGCGAAGAGCTCCGGGGTGAGCGGCGCCGCCGACCCCATCCACGTGACGCTCGCGGCGCTCGGCTTCGCGGTCGTCACGGCCTGGCTCGGCGCCCGCGCCGGACGCCGGTTCGCCGAGACCGAGCACCGCACCACCGGACTCCTGGTCGGCACCCTGGTCGTCGCGCTCCTCGGGCTCGCTGTTGCGCTGTCGTCGACCTCGGCGGCCACCCGTCCGACGATCTGGCAGGCCGTCGTCCTGCCGGCGCTGTGGTTCGGCATCCCAGCGCTCGTCGCGTCCGAGGTCTGCCGTCGTCGCCGCGACCTGCCCGCCGACGCCGGGACACAATGGCTGCTCGACCGGCTCGACCGCGTCCCCGCGGCCTGGCGCGCGGTCGTCGGCTTCGGGCTCCGGGCCGGCACCGCAGCCACCGCGGCCGTCGTCGCCGTCGCGGGGATCGTCGTCGCCCTGCTCCTGTTCGGGTCGTTCGCCGAGGTCATCACCCTGTACGAGCAGTCGCACGCCGGCGTCATCGGCGGGATCGCCCTGACGGTGGGGCAGCTCGCGTTCCTGCCCGACTTCGTCGGCTGGGCGACGTCGTGGCTGATCGGCCCCGGGTTCGCCATCGGCACCGGGTCGAGCGTGTCCCCGATCGCCACCACCCTCGGGCCGATCCCCGGGCTGCCGGTGTTCGGCGCGCTGCCGACGTCCGGGCACACCTTCGGTCTCGTCTGGATCCTCGTGCCGGTGGTCGCCGGCTTCGCGATCGGCGGCGCGATGCGACCCCGGCTCGTCCGGGCGCTGGGGCACGTCGACTCCGCGCTGCACCGCGCGCTCGCCGGGGTGGCCACCGGCCTGGTCGCCGGGGTCCTCACCGGACTGATCGCCTGGGCGTCGTCGGGGTCGTTCGGCCCCGGACGCCTGGCCGACGTCGGCCCGCACGCGCTCGTCGTCGGCGGGTTCGCCGCGCTCGAGGTCGGGGTGCCCGCCATCCTCGCGCTCGCGATGGGCAGCGACCTCGTCCGGATGCCGGAGCGCGGGTGGGGCCGCGAGCGGTGGAACGAGTCCGAGGACGACGACGCCGAGGCCGCTGCGCAGGCGGACGCCCACGAGGGCTCCCTGCTCGCCGCGCTCGACCTGGCCGGCGCCGGACGCACCACCGACGTGCACCGGTTCGTGGTCGAGGAGGAGCACGACGGCTCCACGGCAGCAGAGCCGCCCCGCTCGCGGGTGGACGCCCCGACGGAGCCGATCACCGACGAGCACGAGCACGAGCGCGAGCGCGAGCACGAGCACGACGCCCCCGGCCGCCAGGACACCGACCACGACGTGGCGCTGCCGGCCTGGGCGCGGACCGACGCAGTCGCCGCCGAACGGCTCGCCGACGCCCCGACCACCGAGCGCCGCGGTGCCGGACGACTGGGCATGGGCGGCCTGCGCGACCGGCTGCTCGGCGCGGCCGACGGTGTGCGCGAGCGCGCGGGCGAGCTGCGGGACCGGGTGACCGGGGCCGACGCCGAGCAGACGCCAGAGCGCCCGTCAGCCCCGTCCGCGACTCAGCGGGCCGTGACCCCCGACGCATCGCCTGCCCCCGACGCATCGCCTGCCGCCGACGCGCAGCCCGCGTTCCCGTGGAGCACCGAGGAGTTCGTTGCCGGTCGCGACGACGTGGACGACGAGCCCGACGCCCCCGCCACCCCCGCGCAGCCCGCACGCCCGGCGAACTGGGACGTCACCGACCAGATCCCCGAAGAGGAACTGCCGTGGTGGCGGCAGCCGAAGGGCGACCGGTAGCGACGACGTCACGTCGCGCGGGTCCCGGTAGGGTTGGTGCCGTGCTCGAACTGGTCGTCCTGATCTCCGGTACCGGGTCGAACCTCCGAGCCCTGCTCGAAGCGACCTTCGACGCCGAGTACCCCGCCCGTGTCGTCGCGATCGGCGCCGACCGCGACGCCGAGGGCCTCGGCCTCGGCGAGGAGTTCTCCATCCCCACCTTCACGGTGCCGTTCTCCCGGTACGAGACCCGCGCCGAGTGGGGGCAGGCGGTCGCCGAGCAGATCCGGCCGTGGTCGCCCGACCTGCTCGTGCTCTCCGGGCTGATGCGGCTGCTGCCGCCGGCCGTGGTGTCCGAGTTCGCGCCCGCGATCATCAACACCCACCCCGCGTACCTGCCCGAGTTCCCCGGCGCCCACGGTGTGCGGGACGCCCTCGCCGCCGGTGTCGACCAGACCGGCGCGAGCGTGATCCAGGTCGACGACGGCGTCGACAGCGGACCGATCCTCGCCCAGGAGCGCGTCCCCGTGCTGCCCGGCGACTCCGAGTCGACGCTGCACGACCGCATCAAGCCGGTCGAGCGTCGCCTGCTCGTCCAGACCATCCTCGACATCGCCAACGGCACCACCGAACTGAAGGGCACCACGAGCGCATGAGCGTGCACGCAGCCGACCCCAGCCTCTACCGCGACCGTGACGTCGTCCCGGTGCGGCGTGCCCTCATCTCGGTGAGCGACAAGTCCGGCCTGCTCGAGCTCGCGGGTGCGCTCGCCGACTCGGGCGTCGAGATCGTGTCGACGGGCTCGACCGCCCAGACGATCCGCGACGCTGGCTTCCCGGTGACCGACGTCTCGAGCGTGACCGGGTTCCCGGAGTCGCTCGACGGCCGCGTGAAGACGCTGCACCCCGCCGTGCACGCCGGTCTGCTCGCCGACCTCCGTCTCGAGTCGCACGAGCAGCAGCTGGCCGACCTCGGCATCGCGGCCTTCGAGCTCGTCGTCGTGAACCTGTACCCGTTCGTCGAGACGGTGGCCTCCGGTGCCGAGACGGCCACGGTCGTCGAGAACGTCGACATCGGCGGTCCGGCCATGGTCCGCGCGTCGGCGAAGAACCACCCGAACGTCGCGATCGTCGTGTCGCCGTCCTCGTACGCCGAGGTCGTCGAGGCCGTCCGTGCCGGCGGCACGACGCTCGAGCTCCGGAAGCGGCTCGCCGCGCAGGCCTTCGCCCACACCGCCGCCTACGACACCGCCGTCGCGTCGTACTTCGCGAGCGACGTCGTCGCGGCCGCCGCTGCTCCGACGACGAGCGGCGACATCCAGGCGCCCGGTGCGTTCGACGAGCACCTCAGCATCTCCGCCGACCTGTCCGCCACCCTGCGCTACGGCGAGAACGCGCACCAGGCCGCAGCGCTCTACACGCTGCAGGACGGCACCGGCACCGGCATCGCGCAGGCGACGCAGCTGCACGGCAAGGAGATGTCGTACAACAACTACGTCGACGCCGATGCAGCGGTCCGTGCCGCGTTCGACTTCGACGCCCCGGCCGTCGCGATCATCAAGCACGCGAACCCGTGCGGCATCGCGATCGCCCCGGCCGACGCCGCCGACCCGATCGCCTCGGCCCACGCCGCCGCGCACGCCTGCGACCCGCTGTCGGCGTTCGGCGGGGTCATCGCGGCGAACCGACCGGTCACCGTGGCCATGGCCGAGACCGTGAAGGACATCTTCACCGAGGTCGTCGTGGCCCCGGGCTTCGACCCCGAGGCCCTCGAGATCCTGTCCCGCAAGAAGAACATCCGTCTGCTCACGCTGCCGGCCGACTTCGCCCTCGCCGACCGCGAGGTCAAGCAGATCTCCGGCGGGTTCCTCGTGCAGGACGCCGACCGCTTCACCGGGTTCGACCAGTCCTCGTGGACCCTCGTCGCCGGGGAGCCCGCCGACGACCAGACCCTCGCGGACCTGGCGTTCGCGTGGAAGGCGAGCCGTTCGGTGAAGTCGAACGCGATCCTCCTGGCGAACCAGGGGGCGAGCGTCGGAGTCGGCATGGGCCAGGTCAACCGGGTCGACTCGTGCCACCTCGCGGTGAACCGTGCGGGCGAGCGAGCTGCGGGCAGCGTGGCGGCCTCCGACGCGTTCTTCCCGTTCGCCGACGGCCTGCAGGTCCTGCTCGACGCCGGCGTCCGCGCCGTCGCCCAGCCCGGCGGCAGTGTCCGCGACGACGAGGTCATCGCGGCGGCGACGGCTGCCGGCGTCACGATGTACTTCACGAGCGAGCGCCACTTCTTCCACTGAAGTGAACAGATCGCGGCACCCTATTGCGCGCCGAGAGTCACTGTGAATAGTCTGTAAGGCTCCGCGACAGGCAGTCGACGATCCTCCGGGACCGGCGGCACCGCGGACACAACGGTGACGAAGACGACGACTGGAGTGACGATGGACATCTCGACCGGAACCGTGGCGACGGCCGCCCGTGCAGGTCTCGTGTCCTTCGTGGGGACCGCTCCCGCACCGCGACCCCGAGTCGTGGCCGCCGCCTAGCCAGGCCGTTCCCACGGCCTCGCCGCGCCGTACCACCGGCGCCGGCGAACCAACCCGCCTGAACCCGGGGGACGAGTGTCTCCCGGTGCCCTCCGGCCCGACCGACGTCACGCGAGTGACGACGGAGGCGCGACCACGCGCCCGGCCGATGATCACCACGCAACGCCACACCGAGCCTCCAGGTCGAGGCCGCGCACGCAACGCAAGCAAGCGGCACGCCGCGAGCGAGCGACGCACGCGCGACGCGACCCGGGGACCCGGCAGACGCATGAGGACGCAACGCATGTCCAAGTCGCCCACCACGGCGCGCCCGTCCACCTTCCGCGCGATCGCGCGGATCTACCCCTACGTGAAGCCCTACCAGGGCCGCCTCATCGCCGGCATGGCCGCGGCGTTGGGTGCCTCCTTGGTGGCGCTCGCCATCCCCTACGTGCTGCAGTGGCTCGTCGACGGTCCGCTGTCGTCGCGCGACTCCGCCCAGATCTGGCCAGCCGGCCTCGCCGTGCTCGCACTCGGTGTGCTGGAGTCGGTGTTCATCGCCTCCCGTCGCCGGATGGTGATGCGGCCCTCGACGCGCATCGAGACGAGCATGCGGAACGCGCTCTACGCGAAGTTGCAGGACCTGCCCGTCGCCTTCCACGACCGGTGGGAGTCCGGGCAGCTGCTGTCCCGTTCCGTCTCGGACCTGTCGCTGATCCGCCGCTGGCTGGCGTTCGGTGTCGTGCTGCTCGTCGTGAACATCGTGACGATCGTCGTCGGCTTCGTCGTGCTGTTCACCTTCGGGTGGCTGCTCGGCCTGATCTTCCTGGTCGCGTCCATCCCGCTCTGGATCAACGGGCTGCTGTTCGAACGCCGGTACTCCGTCGTCGCGCGCCGCAGCCAGGACCAGGTCGGTGACCTCGCGACGAGCGTCGAGCAGTCGGTCCACGGCATCCGCGTGCTCAAGGCGTTCGGGCGCGGCGGCGCGAAGCTCGAAGAGTTCAGCGAGCAGGCCGAAGCGCTCCGCGGCACCGAGATCAAGAAGGCGAAGGCCATCGCGAGCATCTGGCTGTGGCTGCTGCTCGTGCCGGACGTCGCGTTCGCGCTCTGCCTGCTCGCCGGCATCTGGCTGGCGTCGCAGGGGGAGCTCAGCGTCGGGCAGCTCTTCGGGTTCTTCGCGACGGCGACGGTGCTCCGGTTCCCGATCGAGTCGATCGGCTTCTTCCTCTCGATGACGTTCGACACCCGCACCGCGGTGGACCGTTTCTTCGAGGTGATGGACTCCGAGAACACCATCACGGACCCGGAGGACCCGAAGACGATCGCCGAGCCGCACGGAGCGCTCTCCTTCAACGCCGTGCACTTCCGGTACCAGGACTCCGCGCCGCAGTACCCGGACCTCGTCAACGGCGTCGAGCTGCGGCTCGAGCCGGGCGAGACGATGGCGCTCGTCGGGCTCACCGGCTCCGGCAAGACGACGCTCCTGTCGCTCGTGCCGCGTCTGTACGACGTGACCGGCGGATCGGTGACGATCGACGGCGTCGACATCCGCGACCTCACGCGCGAGGAACTGCGGCGCCACGTCGGCGTCGCGTTCGAGGACGCCACCCTGTTCTCGACGACGGTGCGGCAGAACGTGCTGCTCGGTCGTCCGGACGTCGAGGGTGACGAGGCCGAGGCGCTGATGCGCGAGGCCCTCGACATCGCGCAGGCGTCCTTCGTGGACGACCTGCCGGAGGGCGTCGACACCCGCGTCGGCGAAGAGGGCCTCTCGCTCTCGGGTGGCCAGCGACAGCGGCTGGCGCTCGCCCGCGCGATCGCGGCGCGGCCGTCGGTGCTGGTGCTCGACGACCCCCTGTCGGCGCTCGACGTCGACACCGAGGCACGGGTCGAGGCGGGGCTCCGCCGCGTCCTCGCCGAGACCACGTCGCTCATCGTGGCGCACCGTCCGTCGACGGTGACGCTCGCGGACCGGGTGGCGCTGATGGAGAACGGCGTCATCTCCGCCGTCGGGACGCACCACGACCTGATGGCCACCAACGAGCACTACCGGTACGTCATCTCGTCGCTCGACGACGACGATGCGACTTCCCGACAGGAGGCGATGGCATGAGCCAGCAGACGGACCAGAACCTGCCGGGAGGCACGGCACCGGTCACGGACGACGCTGCGGACACGCAGTCTGCCGCACCCGTCACCGCGTCGATCACCACCCTGGGCGTGCGCGGCGAGGAGCGCGAGGACTTCACCAAGGCGGAGAGCAAGCGCCTGCGGCGCCGCTCCCTCGCCCTGCTCGGCTCCCTCGCCGCACCGCTGAAGCTGCGCCTCGTGCTGCTCGGGATCGTCGTGGTCGTCTCCACGGCCGGCACCGTCGCGGGTCCGGCGCTCATCGCGTGGGGCATCGACAACGCCCTGCCCCGGGTGCTCGACCAGAACGACTGGGTCCCGGCCTTCGCGGTCGTCTCGACGTACATCGTCGTGGCGGTCGTCGGTGCGGTGCTCACCGCCTGGTACACCGTGCTCGCGGCGCGGATCAGCCAGGCGATCCTGTTCGACCTGCGCAAGCGGGTGTTCCTGCACACGCAGCGGCTGTCGCTCGAGTTCCACGAGACCTACACGTCCGGCCGGATCATCTCCCGCCAGACGAGTGACCTCGACTCGATCCGCGAGCTGCTCGACTCCGGGCTCAACCAGCTCATCCAGGGCGTGCTGTACATGGTGTTCACCGCCGTGGCCCTGGTGCTGCTCGACCCGACCTCGGGTCTGGTGCTCGCGGTGTCGCTCATCCCGCTCTGGTTCCTGATCCGTTGGTTCCAGACGAACTCGCAGACGCTGTTCCGCTCCACCCGTGTCACGTCGGCCCGTGTGATCGTGCACTTCGTCGAGACGATGACGGGCATCCGCGCGGTGCAGGCGTTCCGCAAGGAGTCCCGCAACCGTGACGAGTACGGCGCGTACGTCGAGGACTACCGGGTGGCGAACACGAAGGTGTTCAACCTGTTCGGGACCTTCGACCCCGTGCTCGTGCTCATCGGGAACGTCACCCTCGCGGCGGTCGTCATCGTCGGCGGGTTCCGGATCGTCGGTGACTCGCTCGAGGTCGGGGTGCTCCTGGCGGTCGCGCTGTACGCCAAGCGCTTCTTCGACCCCGCGCAGGAACTCGCGATGTTCTACAACGGGTACCAGTCGGCGTCGGCGGCGATGGAGAAGATCTCCGGCGTCCTCGAGGAACGCCCGAGCGTGCCGGACCCGGCGAAGCCGACCCGGCTGGCGGACGCCACCGGTCGGATGGACTTCGACGGGGTCGAGTTCGCGTACAACGCGGGCAAGGTCGTGCTGCCGGAGTTCGACCTGCACATCCCGTCGGGGCAGACCATCGCCCTGGTCGGGTCCACCGGTGCCGGCAAGTCGACGCTCGCCAAGCTGATGGCGCGCTTCTACGACCCGACGAAGGGCGCGGTGACGCTCGACGGCGTGGACCTCCGCGACCTGGACACCCGGGACATGCGGCGCGCGATCGTCATGGTCACACAAGAGGCGTACCTGTTCTCCGGCACGGTCGCGGACAACATCGCGCTCGGCAAGCCGGGGGCCTCGCAGGACGAGATCGAGGCATCGGCGCGGGCGGTCGGCGCGCACGAGTTCATCATGGCGCTGCCCGACGGGTACGACACCGACGTGAACAAGCGCGGCGGTCGTGTCTCGGCGGGTCAGCGACAGCTGCTCTCGTTCGCCCGGGCGTTCATCGCGGACCCGAAGGTGCTCATCCTCGACGAGGCGACGGCATCGCTCGACATCCCCTCGGAGCGGCTCGTGCAGGAGGGTCTGGAGACCTTGCTCGCGGACCGCACCGCGGTGATCATCGCGCACCGGCTCTCCACCGTCGCGATCGCCCACCGGGTGCTCGTGATGGAGCACGGGAAGATCGTCGAGGACGGCGCTCCCGCCGACCTCATCGGCGGGACCGGGCGGTTTGCCCAGCTCCACGCGGCCTGGCGCGACTCGCTCGTGTAGGACGCGGCCGGGCTGCACGCACGTGGTTGGCTTGACCCATGAGCAACGACAGCGTGCAGCCCGGCGGCGTCGCCCTCGGCGACCCCTTCTACGGCGCACCCTTCCCCGAGGCGGTCCGGCGGTTCTGGCGGAAGTACACGGTGTTCACCGGCCGGGCCTCGCGGGCCGAGTTCTGGTGGTGGTGGCTGACGTCGCTCGCGATCGGACTCGTGTTGCAGCTCGTCCCGCAGGTGTTCACGCCGGACAGCGCGTTGTTCGAGAACCCCGTCGGCTCGTACCTGTTCATGCTGTGGGTGCTCGCGACGCTCATCGGGTCGCTCGCCCTCGGGGCCCGACGCCTGCACGACGCGAACCTGTCCGGCTTCTGGCAGTTCCTGCACGTGCTGCCGGGCATCGGGTCGCTCGCGCTGTTCGTCGTGTTCCTCCTGCCGACGAACCCGAAGGGCGTGCGCTTCGACCGCTGACGGGGGTGTCGGGCAGGATGGACCCGACAGGCACCGCACGACACGATCTGGGGGACGCACGATGTTCGGGTTCGGCAAGAAGAACGCCACGACGACGGAGACCGCGCCGGGGACCGCGGCAGGAGCAGCGTCGGCAGCCGCTCCGGCACCGGCCGCAGCAACACCGGCGGCGCCGGCCTCGGACCTCGGTCTGGCGAAGGGGCGGATCAGCCTCGAGAAGCGCCAGGTCATCAGCCTGACCAAGACGCCGACGATCACGGTGACGATCTCGTGGCCCAACAGCACCGACTACGACGTCTACGCGCTCGTGCAGTACCGCGACGGCCACGTCGAGACCGTCTCGCAGTTCGGCACGAAGGACGACCGCCACTTCACGGCGTCCACTGCCGACGGTGCCGTCGTGCACCGTGGCGACGAACGGCGCGGTGCCCGTGGCAAGACCACCCTGGCGGACGAGGTCGTCTCGATCACCCTCAACCCGGAGATCCTCCGCATCGTGCCGGTCGTCTACTCCGCGCAGTCGAACGGCACCGGGTCCTTCCGGCGGTACCAGGTGGGCATGACGATCGACAACGGCGCCGGCGACGTCGTCGAGATCGCCGCACGTGACGCCGACAAGAACGACAAGGTCTACACGTGCGTGCCCGGCGTCATCACCAACGGCGACCAGGTCCGGATCGAGAAGCTCGAGTCCTACTCGGCCCCCGGCTCCGAGAAGCGCCCGACGATCACCACCGACGGGGCCGTCGTGATGGACTCCGGCGCGGTGAACGCCTACAAGTAGTCACTCGGGCCCGGCCTGCTGCAGAACGGGTCGCGCGGGAACCCCGGATCGTCGCGGTCCGTCGGGTCGTCCGCGCCCGTGGGCGGCGACCAGCGCGCCCGACGCATGTCGAGCCTCCAGGCCGTCGTCCCCGCCACGATCGGCGTGCCCTCTGCGCGGTAGTGCTGGAGCGCACGGGCCTCGTGGTGGAGCGGCGGGTGCCCGCCGGCGCGCACGACGCGCCACCACGGCAGGTCGGCGCCCTCGTGGGCCATGACCTTGCCGACTGCTCGGGACGCACGCGAGCCGAGCGCTGCTGCGACGTCGCCGTAGGTCATGACGTGGCCGGGTGGGATCGACCGCACCACGTCGGCGACCGCTGCCCCGAAGTCGTCGGGAGCGGACGCCGGAGTGGCCGGCGCCACTAGAGCGTCAGGACCGCGAAGTGGTCGCCGTACTGGGTCTCACGGACGACCTCGAAACCGACGGCACGGAAGAACGCCTCGGGGCTGTCCTCGCCGCCGGGCTCGTAGACGACCGTCAGGCGCTCGAGGCCACGGCTCCGGGCCTCGTCCGCCAGGCCGTGCACCGCGAACCGGCCGACTCCGCGACCCTGCGCGCTGCCGGCCACGTTGACGCGCCAGATGCAGCTGCGGAGTTCTTCCTGCGCGTTGTCGGCGTCGAACGAACCGATGATCAGGCCCAGGACCTCGTCGTCGTCGAGCACCACACGGGTCCACGCGGAGCTCGGCTTGACGTCGGACTCGGCGACCCCGTAGGTCGTCGGCTGCACGAACTGTTCCTGCCCTGGCTTGAGCGTCAGGGAGTTCGCCGCGGCAGCGGTCTTCGCGGAGAGTTCTTCGAGACGCAGGTCGGACATGCGGCCAGGGTAGTGGTGCGACCCGTGTGGGGGCCAGAGACCACGGGAGACCGATACCGCACCGTTGCCGCGGTATGGTCGCGGCATGGCAGAGCATCGGCGTGGGGCGAACCTGCCGTCGATCGGTGGGTTCAACCGCACCGTCGTGCTCGACGCCGTCCGTCGGTCGCCGGACGGTCTGAGCCGCGTCGAGCTCGCCGCCCGCACCGGCCTCAGCGCGCAGACCGTCTCGAACGTCACCCGGTTCCTGATCGAGGCCGGCATGATCGTCGAGTCCGGCACCGTCGTCTCCGGTCGCGGGAAGCCCCGGACGATCCTGCGGCTCGAGCCGGGCAGCCGCTACGCGGTCGGCGTCCACGTCGACCCGGCCGTCGTCACCTACGTCCTGCTCGACCTGACCGGGACCGTGATCGCGTCCTCCACCACCTCGACCCCGACCGCCGACGACCCCTCGGAGGTCGTGCGCACCATCGCCTCGGCCGTCGACGGGCTCATCGCCGACGCCGGAGTGGACGTCGACGCCGTGCTCGGGGTCGGGATCGCGAGCCCCGGACCCATCGACGTCGACGCCGGCATCGTCGTGGACCCACCGTTCCTGCCCCGGTGGTGGGACGTCCCGCTCCGCGACGCGCTCGCCGACGCCACCGGCTACCCGGTGCTGCTCGAGAAGGACGTGACGGCGGCCGCGGTCGGCGAGATGTTCCTGGCGGGGGAGTCCTCGGCGCGGAACTTCGCCTTCGTGTACTTCGGCACCGGGTTCGGTGTCGGGCTCGTCATCGACCACGAACCCGTCCGCGGGGTCGGGTCGAACGCCGGTGACGCCGGGCACATCATGGTCGACCAGGGTGCGCTCGCGGGCACGCCGGACGGCTCCGGGACCCGGGGTGAGGTCGGCGCGGCGGTGGCTCCGGAGCGGCTGGTGCAGATCGCCCGGTCCCGAGGGGTGCCACTCGCCGGCGGTGGGGCAGGTGCCGGTGCCGAGTCCGTCGCTGGCTCCGGTGGTGTGTCCGTCGACGCGGTCGACCGCGCGTGGGACGAGCTCTCCGCCGCGATCGCCGCGGGTGACGAGGCCGCTGCGGGCCTGGCCGCGGACGCCGGCGCCGTGATGGGGAACGCCGTCGTGCTCATCGTGAACCTGCTCGACATCGACCGCGTGGTGTTCGGAGGCCCGTTCTGGTCCCGCATCGCGAGTGCCGCGCTGCCCGCTGCCCGCGAGTCCATCATCGGGTCGCCGTTGCTCGTGCCGAAGCACCCGGTCGAGGTCGTCGAGAGTGACCGCGGCGCCGACGTGGCGGCGGTCGGGGCGGCGTGCCTCGTGCTCGACGCGGCACTGTCCCCGCGGGCGAGTGCCCTGCTGATCCGGCGCTGATCCGCTGGCCGCTGGCCGCTGGCCGCTGATCCGCTGGCCGCTGGCCGCGGGCTGCTGCCGCCTGCGCCGTGCTGCTCGGTGCGGGTCGGTGCTGCTGCTCGGTGCTGGTCGGTGCTGCTGCTCGGTGCCGGTCGGTGCTGCCGCTCGGTCCCGCTACGCTGCGGAGCAATGCATCCGCCGAGGTGGGCGGGGAACGGCGGGGGACACATGACGGACACCGGGACGAACGGCGCGATCGACCCACGGTGGGCGAGGGTGCGCCCCCTCGTCTTCCGGACGATCATCGGAGCGGTCGTCGCGGCCGGGCTCGTCGGGATCGCCGCCGTGCTGCTCGGCGACTTCGGCAGGGTCGCGGTGCAGCTGCTCCTGACGATCGTCGTGGTGGTCGTCTTCGCGCTGCTGTCCTGGTACGACGCCGACGTCTCGTCCCGGCGATCGGGCACGTTCGCGTTCGCGAGCGTCGCCACGTCGATGTACCTGCTCGTTGCTGGGCTGTACAAGGTGTGGCTCGTCCCGGCGGATCCGTCCGGTGGAGACGGCATCTGGCTCGTCGGCGAGCGGTTCTGGCACTGGATCTGGCTCGTCGGCGTCGCCCGGGTGGCGCTCCTGCACGTGCACCTGCTGCTCGTCATCCACCGCCGGTACCCGACGCCCGCCCTGCAGGTCGTCGCCAAGGCCACCGTCGGGGTGATCGCCCTGCTCGCGCTGCTGCTGTCGATCCCGCTGCTCGCGCCGGACGTCGACTACGCCCGGGGGTACTGGCGCCTCGTGTGGGTGGTGGTCATCCTCGACCTGCTCGGGACGGTCGTCGTGCCGCTCAGCAACGCGCTCTTCCGGCCGCGGGGCATCCCGTCGGCGCCCGGCGGGTGGGAGGTCCCCGGCGGCGCCCCCTTCGGAGCCGGGGTCGGTGGGCCCGTCTCCGGACCGCCGTCGGCGCCGGGCACCGCGTGGCCGGGCACGGCAGCGCAGGGCACGGCCTGGCAGGGCACGGCAGCGCAGGGCGCGGCCTGGCAGGGCACCCCGATGCCGGGCGCACCAGCACCTGCTGCGCCCGCCGCTCCGTCCGTGCCCGCTGCGCCCGCCACCGGGGCTGCCGAGGCCGCTCCGTCGTCGCCGAGCCCGGCCGCGGTCACCGGCTCGGACGGCCACCGCTACGAGGCACGTCCGACGCCGTCCCGCGCGCTCGCCTGGCCGCGGTACGTCGACGGCACCCCGCTGCCCGCGCTGCCCGACGGGTCGCCGGACTTCTCCGAGGTCGCGCGCGCCTGAGCCAGACGAGCCGCGCGACACCTGTCGTTCACCTTCGAGTCATCCCCCGGACGCCCGGGTCCTGAACAGTCGTGCAGGTCCACCCCCCCTGCACACCCGAGAAGGACTCTGCATGCGCACTCCTGCCCTGCGACCCGCACCGTTGCGGCTCGGCGCCGCGATCGCGACGGCACTCGTCGTGGCCGCCGGCGTCACGACCGCCAGCCCGGCCTTCGCGGCCGTCGGTGACGACGACCCGACCATCGGTGCCGCCGCCGCGAACGGCCTCGTCGTGAACGAGGTCGAGTCCAACGGTGACGACACCGACTGGGTCGAGCTGAAGAACACGTCCGCCGCGTCGATCGACCTCAGCGGGTACTCGTTCCTCGACGACGACAGCACCCACGACGCGTACGTCCTGCCGTCCGGCTCGACCATCGCGGCCGGCGGCTACTTCGTGATCGACCAGCTCTCGGCCACGGCGTCGGGCTTCGACTTCGGACTGGGTGGCGCCGACACCGCCCGCGTGTACGACCCCGCCGGTGACCTGGTGCTCCGGTACTCGTGGACGAGCCACGCGGTCGTCACGTACGGCCGCTGTGCCGACGGAACCGGTGCGCTCGTGGAGACCACGGCATCCACGAAGGGCGCGGCGAACGACTGCTCTTCGCCGGTCCGCATCAACGAGGTCGAGTCGCAGGACGGCACCCCGGGCGACTGGGTGGAGCTGACCAACGTCGGCAGCACCACGGTCGACCTGGGTGGGTACGTCCTCAAGGACAGCGAGGACGACCACGCGTACACGATCCCCGACGGCACGACCGTTGCGGCCGGGGGCTTCACCGTCCTCGACGAGGCGGACTTCGGCTTCGGGCTCGGCAAGGCCGACTCCGCCCGGGTCTTCGATCCGCGGGGTGCGCTGGTCGACTCGTACTCGTGGTCGGCTCACGCTGCCTCGACCTACGGCCGCAACCCGGACGGCACCGGCGACTTCGCCGACACCGCCGAGCCGACCAAGGGTGCCGCGAACCGGTTCGCCGGGGTCGTCACCGCCGAGGCGTGGCCTGGTGGCCCCGACGAGACCGTGCTCGACGACGAGGACACCTTCTCCGGTGACCTGAGCGGCATCGACTGGACCACCTCCAGCACGTCCGAGGACGGCCAGCTGTGGGCCGTGCAGAACGGCGACGGCCTGCTCTACCACCTGACCTCGGACGGCCAGGGCGGCTGGGCGCCGTCGAACACCGCGGGAACGGACCTGCGGTACGCGGACGGTACGGGGACTCCGGACGCCGAGGGTGTCACCGTGACCAGCGACGACCCCGACGCCGTGTACGTGTCGACCGAGCGGGACAACGACGCGTCGAGCACGAGCCGACCCGCGGTCCTGCGCTTCGCCACGTCCGACGGCGCAGAGTCGACGCTCCGGGCCACCGACGAGTGGAACCTCGCCGCGGACTTCCCGGGTCTCGGTGCCAACGCCGGCCTCGAGGGGGTCACCTGGATCCCGGACTCGTGGCTCACCGAGCACGGCTTCGCGGACGAGCACACCGGCGCGGCCTACGCCCCGTCGACCTACGCCGGCCACGGCGACGGACTCTTCTTCGTCGGCGTCGAGGGCACCGCGAGCGTGTACGCCTACGCCCTGATGGCGGACGGATCGTTCCAGCGCGTGGCGACCATCGGCTCGCCGTTCGCCGTGGTCGCCGACGTGCAGTTCGACCCGACCCTCGATGCCCTCTGGGTGGCCTGCGACGACGCCTGCGCCGGCCGCACCGCACTGTACGAGCTGACCGACGGTGTGTTCACCGCCGCGAAGGTCTTCGAGGCACCGTCGAACGCGGACCGCACGCTCGCGAACGAGGGCTTCGCCGTCTCCGGCGTCTGCACCGACGGGGAGCTCGCGACCTTCTACGCGGACGACAACGACACGGACGGCTTCTCGCTCCGCACGGGGACGTACCCCTGCGAGGGCGGCGGCACGGAACCGGGCACCGACCCGACGGAGCCCACCGATCCCACCGACCCGACCGACCCGACCCCGACACCGACGCCGACGCCCGCGCCGAGCCCTGGTGCCGGTGTGACCCCGTCGCCGACCACGCCGGTCGCCCCGTCGGCCCCGTCCGAGACCGGTCTGACCGATGCGAACCGTGGGAACGTCTCGGCGCCGTCGTCGGCCCGTGCGGGAGAGACGATCACGGTGACGGTGGGCACGCAGTACACGGGTGACGTCGTGAAGGTCTGGCTGTACTCGACCCCGACGCTGCTCGGCACCGTGACGGTCGCCGCGGACGGCACGGTGCGCGTCACGATCCCGGCCGATGCTCCGGCTGGCGAGCACCGCATCGTGGTGACCGCCGCGGACGGCACGGTGCTGGGCTGGACCCCGATCACGATCACCGCGTCGGGTGAACTCGCGTTCACGGGCGCGGAGGGCCTCGGTGCCGGCGCGCTGGTCGCGTTCCTGCTGCTCGCGGCGGGTGCCGGCGTCCTGATCGTCCGCCGCCGTCGCACCGAGGCCGCCGCGGAGTAGTCCCCACGCCCCACGGGGGCACTTCGTGAGCAGGAATGGTCGGGTTCGCACAGCGGACCCGACCATTCCTGCTCACCATCCGAACCGCGAAGCGCGAACCGCGAACCGCGAACCGCGAACCGCGAACCGCGAACCGCGAACCGCGAAGCGCGAGCCGCCCCCGCCGGGCCACCCGAGGACGATCGGCCCGCGCGGCCCTCGCTGCTTCCGCAGTAGCGTCGAACCGTGAGCATCGACATCCTCCGGTACACCGCGTTCGCCTCCGAGCCCGGGGGCGGCAACCCCGCCGGGCTGGTCCTCGACGCAGCGGCACTCTCCGACGACGAGATGCTCGCGATCGCCAGCGAGGTCGGCTACCCCGAGACCGCCTTCGTCGTCGGCTCGACCGCGACGGGGCCGCACGTCCGCTACTTCTCGCCGAGCGCCGAGGTCCCGTTCTGCGGTCACGCCACGGTGGCGCTCGCCGTCGCACTGGCCGAACGCGACGGCCTCGGTCAGCGGGTCTTCACGACCGCTGCCGGCGAGGTCGCCCTCGACGCCACGACCGGTCCGGACGGGGCGGTGCAGGTCGCGATGACGAGTGTCGAGCCGGCCACACGAACCATCGACCCCGCGCGACGCGAGCGGCTGTTCGACCTGCTCGGCCTCCGGGCAGAGGACATCGCGCCCGGCTTCCCGGTACTCGAGTCCTTCGCCGGCAACTGGCACCCGGTGCTCGTGCTGCACGACCGCGAGCTGTTCCACCAGTTCCGCTTCGCTCCCGGCCCGCTCGCCGACCTCAAGCGCGAGGCCGGCTGGGCGGGGACGGTCACCGTGCTGCACCGCACGGGCGACCTGGAGTACGAGGCGCGGAACCTGTTCCCCGCCGGTCGCATCACCGAGGACCCGGCGACGGGTTCGGCGGCGGCGTCGACCGGCGCGTACCTGCGTGAGATCGGTGCGGTCGGACCGGGTGACCGCGTCGTCATCCGGCAGGGGCGCCACGTCGGCCGTCCGAGCCTGCTGCTCGTCGACGTCCCGGAGGCCGGCGGCATCACGGTGACGGGGAGCGCGACCCCGATCCAGTGAGCAGAAGATGTCGGGTCGAACGCGCGGACCCGACATCTTCTGCTCACCAAGTGGAAAAACTCCTTGACACGGTTAAGTCAATACGCTGGACTAATCCTGCGCGCGGGCGATGGAGCCCGCGGATGTCACCCGTGCAAAGGAGCACCGATGAAACGCACCCGCATCATCGCCGGACTCGCAGCCGTGGCCGTCGCCGCGGTCGGCCTGGCAGGCTGCTCGAGCTCGGGGTCCGCCTCGAGCGACACGATCAAGATCGCGTACCAGAAGTTCGGAGCCTTCCAGCAGCTCGACGCCCAGATGAAGGTCGTCAAGAAGGAGTACGAGAAGGACAACCCGGGCAAGAAGGTCACCCTCGTCCCGATCCAGGCCCAGGGCAACGACTACTACACGAAGCTCGCGCTGATGAACAAGGCGCCCGCGACCGCTCCCGACGTCATGTACGAGGACACCTTCCTCGTCAAGGCGGACGCCGAGGCGGGCTACCTCCTGCCGCTCGACAAGTACACGGCGAAGTGGAAGGAGTGGGACCAGTTCTTCGACAACGCCAAGCAGGCCGGGCAGGGTGACGACGGCAAGATCTACGGCGTCCCGATGGGCACCGACACCCGGGCGCTCTGGTACAACAAGGACATCTTCAAGTCGGTCGGCCTGCCGGTCCCGTGGAAGCCGAAGACGTGGGACGACGTGCTCGCGGCGGCGAAGACGATCAAGGACAAGAAGCCGGACGTCATCCCGTTCAACATCTACTCGGGCAAGGCGCAGGGCGAAGCGTCGACCATGCAGGGCTTCGAGATGCTCCTGTACGGCGCGGACGGCTCCGGCAACACGCTCTACAAGGACAAGAAGTGGGTCACCGGCTCGAAGCAGTTCGAGGACTCGCTGCAGTTCGTGAAGGACGTCTACCAGGGCGGCCTCGGCCCGACACCGCAGCAGGCGCTCGACACGAACGTCGGCACGACCATCGCGCAGACGTGGCTGCCCAAGGGCAAGCTCGCGATCGACCTCGACGGTTCGTGGCAGTCCGGCACCTGGCTGAAGTCCGGCACCGCGCCGTGGGCCGAGTGGAACGACGTGATGGGCCAGGCTCCGATGCCGACCCAGAACGGTCAGGACCCGGGCTACAACTCGATGTCCGGTGGGTGGACGCTCGCGGTCGGCAAGAACTCGAAGAACCCGCAGGCGGCGTTCGACTTCATCACCAGCTTCCTGAACAAGGACGGCTCGCTGAAGTACGACACCGAGAACAGCCAGATCGCCGTCCGCAAGGACGTCGCTGACGACCCCGCCTACACGGACGCCAACCCGACGTTCAAGTTCTTCTCCGGGCTGGTGGAGAACACCAACTTCCGCCCCGCGACGAGCGACTACTCGCAGGTGTCCAACGCGATCCAGGTCGCGATGGAAGCGGTGATGACCGGGCAGCAGACGCCGAAGCAGGCGGCTGCCGCGTACGACAAGGCCGTCACCCAGGTGGTCGGCAAGGAGAACACGGTCTCCGGCTGACGCGGCCGGACCACCTGACGGACTGGAGGCGCGGCGCAGTCCCGCACCGCGCCTCCCGTCCGTCCTTCCCCACCTTCGGAACCCCTCCGCACCCGGAAGGCACCCAACGTGTCCAGCACCCCCCTCGCGCCGACGCTGTCGGCGCCCGGTGCGCCGAAGCGCACCGATCCACCCGTGCCGCGCAAGCGGCGACCACTGCGGAACGTCGGACGAGCGGTCCCGCTCCTGCCCGCACTGGTCCTCCTCGTCATCTTCCTGCTCGGCCCGGTCATCTCGTCGTTCTACGGGTCGTTCACGAACTCCGCGCTCACCGGCGCCGGCGCCGCCGACCAGCAGTTCGTCGGCTTCCAGAACTACGTCGAGTTGTTCCAGGACCCGGACTTCCCGAAGTCCGTCATCCTGACGATCGTGTTCCTGCTCGCCTCTGCTGTGGTCGGGCAGAACGTGCTCGGGCTCGGCCTCGCGCTCCTGATGCGCTCCGCGCACAAGGCCGTCCGGTCGATCGTCGGCACCTTCGTCGTCGCCGCCTGGGTCCTGCCGGAGATCGTCGCCTCGTTCGCGGCGTACGCGTTCTTCAACGACGAGGGCACGCTCAACTCGTTCTTGAAGACCATCGGGATCAGCGGGCCGAACTGGCTCTACACGTTCCCGATGTTCGCGATCATCCTGGCGAACATCTGGCGAGGCACGGCCTTCTCGATGCTCGTCTACTCGGCCGCCGTGCAGGAGGTCCCCGAGGAGATCACCGAGTCGGCCGAGGTCGACGGCGCCACCGGCTGGCAGCGCCTGGTGTACATCACGCTCCCGGTCATCCGTCGGAGCATCTCGACGAACCTCATGCTGACGACGCTGCAGACGCTGTCGGTGTTCACGCTGATCTTCGTGATGACCGGCGGCGGTCCGGGCACGAACTCGTCGACCCTGCCGATCCTGGCGTACCAAGAGGCGTTCAAGTTCTCGCAGCTCGGCTTCGGGACCGCGATCGCGACCATCCTGCTCGTGGTGGGGGCGGTCTTCTCGATCATCTACATCCGAGCCCTCAAGCCGGAGGTGGACTGATGGCCATCACTGCCCCGTCCCTCGACCAGACGACCACCCGCTCGGTGACCGCTCCCGGTTCCCTGCACATGACGTCGCCGCGCGGCCGCACCATGCGGTGGGTGGCGAACATCGTGCTGCTCGTCATCGCGGTCTGCTTCGCGGTGCCGCTGCTGTGGCTCGTGCTCGCCTCGCTCGACACGCAGGCGTCCCTGTCGGTGAAGCTGCCGTCGCAGTTCACGCTCGACAACTTCGCGAAGGTTCTGACGCCCGAGTTGTCGTTCATCCCGCTCGCGAACAGCCTGCTGCTCTCCGGTGGCACCGCGGTCGTCACCGTGGTGTTCGCGCTCCTCGCCGCCTACCCGCTGTCCCGCTACAAGATGCGGGTCAACAAGCCGTTCCTGTACAGCATCCTGTTCGGGACCGGCCTGCCGATCACCGCGATGATGGTGCCCGTCTACGCGCTGTTCGTGTCGCTCAACCTGATCGACAACGTGTGGGGCTGCATCTTCTTCCTCGCCGCCACGTCGCTGCCGATGGCGATCTGGATGGCGAAGAACTTCATGGACTCGGTCCCGATCTCGCTGGAAGAAGCAGCGTGGACCGACGGAGCGTCGATGATGACCACCCTGACGCGCATCGTGATCCCGCTCATGCGTCCGGGCATCGCCGTCGTGTTCATCTTCGTGTTCATCCAGGCGTGGGGGAACTTCTTCGTCCCGTTCGTGCTGCTCCTCTCGCCCGACAAGGTGCCCGCCGCGGTGAGCATCTTCAACTTCTTCGGGCAGAACGGGGCGGTGGCGTACGGCCAGCTCGCCGCGTTCTCCATCGTGTACTCCGTGCCCGTCATCGCCCTCTACGTGATCGTGTCCCGAGGCCTCGGCGGCGGCAACGCCCTCGCCGGCGGCATCAAGGGCTGATCTGCTGGCTCCGGCCGGCTCTCTCGAAAGGAAGCACATGCACCAGGACGAACCGCTCGTCGAGGCCAGGGTCGCCCGCCTCGTCCGCGACCGCGTCGACCCCGCCGTCCACCGTCGTTCGGCGCCGGTGACGATCGAGGCGTGGGAGGTGCCGGACGAGCCGGTGCCGTTCGCGGACGCGGTGTCCCAGCAGTACGCGCCGTTCACCGTCGGCAGCGCCTGGGGTGGCCGGCCGTGGGGGACCACCTGGTTCCGGATCACCGGCACCGTGCCCGAGGACTTCGGCACCGCGCCGGGCACCACCGCGGAACTGCTCGTCGACCTCGGGTTCACGAAGCGCCACCCGGGGTTCCAGGCGGAGGGCCTCGCCTACCGCCCGGACGGCTCCACGATCAAGGGCATCGAGCCGCGGAACGACACCGTGCCGCTCGAGGTCGGCCCCGGGGAGTCCTTCGAGCTCTACGTCGAGGCCGGCGCGAACCCGGACATCGGCGGCGACTCGTTCCAGGGCGCGACGCCGCTCGGGTCCCGGTCGACCGCGGGGGAGAAGCCGATCTACCGCGTGCGCTCCCTCGAACTCGTCGAACGTGACGATACCGTGTGGGAACTGCAGCAGGACTTCTGGGTGCTGCGTGGCCTGATGGCGGAACTCCCCACCGACGGCACCCGCGGCGCGGACATCCTGCATGCGCTCGAGCTCGCCGCGGACGCGCTGGACCCCGACGACGTCGCCGGCACCGCAGCCGACGCCCGTGCGGTCCTCGCGCCGATCCTGGCCGTGCCCGCCAGCGCCGCGGCGCACCGTGCGATCGCGGTCGGCCACGCGCACATCGACTCCGCCTGGCTCTGGCCGGTGCGCGAGACGATCCGCAAGTGTGCCCGCACCTTCTCGAACGTGCTCGACCTGATGGACCGCGACCCCGACTTCACGTTCGCGTGCTCGTCCGCGCAGCAGTACGCCTGGATCCGCGACGGGTACCCGTCGATCTGGGCCCGGATCAAGGAGCGCGTCGCCGAGGGCCGGTGGATCCCGGTCGGCGGCATGTGGGTCGAGTCCGACACGAACCTGCCGGGTGGCGAGGCCCTCGCACGCCAGTTCGTCGCCGGCAAGCGGTTCTTCCTCGAGGAGTTCGGCATCGACACCCCGGAGGCCTGGCTGCCCGACTCGTTCGGCTACTCGGGTGCCCTGCCGCAGATCGTGCGCGCCGCGGGCTCGAAGTGGTTCGTCACGCAGAAGCCCTCGTGGAACGAGACGAACGTCATCCCGCACACGTCCTTCCACTGGGAGGGCATCGACGGTTCCCGCGTCCTGACGCACCTGCCGCCGGCGGACACCTACAACTCGGACGTCTCGGCGGCCGACCTGCACCGCGGCGAACGGAACAACAAGGAGCGCGGCGTCGCGAACACGTCGATGCTGCTCTACGGCTTCGGCGACGGCGGCGGTGGGCCCACGCGCGAGATGGTCGCGGCGGCTCGTCGGCAGCACGACCTGGACGGCTCGCCCCGCGTCGACCTCGGCACCCCCGCCCAGGTCTTCGAGGAACTCGAGCAGGCACTGCCGACCCCAGGGGTCTGGTCCGGCGAGATGTACCTCGAGTTCCACCGCGGCACGTACACGTCGCAGATCCGCACGAAGCAGGGCAACCGCCGCTCGGAGCACCTCCTGCGCGAGTCCGAACTCTGGGCGTCCACAGCGGCCGTTCGTCTCGGCCTGGACTACCCCTACGAGGAGCTCGAGCGCGCCTGGCACACCGTGCTGCTGCAGCAGTTCCACGACATCCTGCCGGGGTCCTCGATCGCCTGGGTCTACGAGAACGCCGAGGAGAACTACGCGAAGATCGCCGTGGTCCTCGAGGGGCTCATCGGCAACGCGACGACCGCGCTCGCGAACGGGGGCGCTGCGGCGCTCGCCGGGGTCGGGGCCTCGACGTCGACGGCCGCCGGCGGGAGCACCGGCAGCAGCCTGCTCGACACGCCGTCCGGCGCGGACGCCGTCGGCGGGAGCGGCTCGTCCGGGAACGTCGTGCGCTTCAACGCGTCGCCGGTCACGGCAGGAGGCGCAACCGCCCTGGGAGGTTCGCTCGGCGAGGAGACGCGAGCCGTGCCTCCCGTCCGCTCCGGTGACCACTTCGTCTTCGACACCGGCGTCGTCACCGCGACCATCGACGCAGCCGGACACGTCGTGTCGCTCGTCGACCGCGCCAGCGGACGCGACGCGATCGCGCCGGGTGCCGCCGCGGCCGAGTACACAGTGTTCCGGGACACCCCGAACCAGTGGGAGGCGTGGGACATCGACCGGGCGTACCAGCGGAACGGGACCGTGCCCGCCGCGACGTCCGTCTCGGTGTCCGGGGGCGCCGTCGTCGTGGAGCGATCGTTCGGCTCCTCGACGCTCACGACCCGGTTCTCCGCTGTGGTCGGGGAACCCGAGCTGACGATCGAGACCGAGGTCGACTGGCACGAGCACCAGAAGCTGCTCAAGCTCGCGTTCCCGCTGGACGTGCGTGCGGCATCGGCCTCGAGCGAGATCCAGTTCGGGCACATCGACCGACCGACCCACCAGAACACCTCGTGGGACCACGCCCGCTTCGAGACCTCGGCTCACCGGTGGGTGCACGTCGCGGAGCCCGGGTTCGGCGTCGCGGTGGCGAACGACTCCACGTACGGGCACGACATCACCCGGAACACACGAGCGGACGGCGGGACGACGACGCTCGTGCGGGAGTCGCTGCTGCGCGGACCGACGTTCCCGGACCCGAACGCCGACCAGGGGCACCACGTGTTCCGGACGGTGCTGCGGGTCGGTGCGTCGGTGCTCGACGCCGCGGACTCCGGCTACCGGCTGAACCTGCCGGTGCGGTCGGTGGCCGGCACGACCTCGGTCGACCCGTTGGTCGTCGTGTCGTCGCCGCAGGTCCTGGTGGAGGCCGTGAAGCTCGCCGAGGACCGGTCGGGCGACGTCGTCGTGCGGCTCTACGAGGGCTCCGGCGGCCGGGCGACCGACGTCGGCGTCGACTTCGGGTTCGACGTGGCCTCGGTCACGTCGGTCGACCTGCTCGAACGACCCGTGGGCGCGGCGTCGACTTCGGCGTCGGCGTCGGCGTCGGCGTCGTCCTCGGCGTCGTGGGACGCGGGTGAGCCGGTCGTGCTCACCCTGCGTCCGTTCGAGATCGTCACCCTGCGGGTGCGACGGGCCTGAGGCAGCGGGCCCGGGGAGACCGCGGCGTCGGACGGAGCACGGGTGCGCTCCGTCCGGCGCCGCTCCGCTGCGTCCGGCCATCCATCATTGCCGTTGTCATTGCAGTAGTGATATTCTGAATATGTGATTGCAGCCCCGACTCCTCCCGAACGCATGCGCTTCCGGCCCGATCTCGAGGGGCTGCGTGGTTGGGCGGTCATCGTCGTCGTGCTCGACCACCTCTGGCGGATCCCGCTCGGTGGGCCGCTCCGTCCGGACCTGTTCTTCGTCCTCTCCGGCTTCCTCATCACCCGCCTGCTCGTGCTCGAGATGCGCCGGACCGGTCGCATCGCCCTCACCGCCTACTTCCTGCGCCGCGCCCGTCGGATCGTCCCCGTCGCCGTGGTCGTGGTGATCGTCACGGTCGGTGTCGCCGCGCTCATCTGGTACCCGCCACGTGCCGTAGCCGTGGGACAGGACGCCGTCGCGGCACTCGGCTTCGTGACGAACTGGCACGAGATCGTCGCCGGCAGCTCCTACCTCACCGACGACACCGTGTCGTCGCCACTCCTGCACTTCTGGTCCCTCGCGATCGAGGAGCAGTTCTACGTCGTCTGGCCGCTGATCGTCGGTGGGGCGCTCCTGCTCGGTCGCCGGTGGTTCCGCGGTGACGGCACGGTGTTCCTGGCGGTGGTGCTGAGCGCCCTGCTCGTGGTGCTCTGCGTCGCATCGGCAACCCGCACCGCGGCGGACGGTGACGCTGCGTACTTCGACACCTTCGCCCGTGCGTGGGTGTTCCTGCCAGGGGCACTCGCCGCGATCGCCGTCGACCACGTCCGGGTCCCGAACCGGACGCTGCGGACGGCCCTGGTCGGTGCCGGGGTCCTGCTGGTCGCAGTGGCCCTGCTCTTCGTCGACCCGCACTCCGGGTACCCGTGGCCGAAGGGGTGGCTCGTCGTCGGCGGCACCGTGCTCATCGTGCTGGTCGGGACCGGCGACGAGTCGGCGGCCTCCCGGTTCCTCGCGTGCCCGCCAGCGCGGTGGCTCGGACGGATGTCGTACTCGCTCTACCTCTGGCACCTGCCGCTCATCGTGCTCGTGCTCGCGGTGACGGGGCGTTCGGTCATCGCGGAGTGGTCCGTCCTCGTGGGCAGCGTCGTCGTCGGGTGGATCTCCTACCGGTGCATCGAGCGGCCGATCATGACCTCGGCGCGGTTGTCCGAGTACATCCGACGGACGGCGGCCCCGCGGGAGCGCGCCTCCCGGCCGCTCCGGGACGTCTCCGTGGTTGCCGTCATCTCCTGTGTGCTGGTCGGCGGGACCGTGGCGCAGTACGTCGCGCCGTCGTGGCTGTCGACCTCCGACCGCATCGTCGCGGCCCTCGGCAGCGACACCGCGGCGGCGGAGACCGCCGATGCGCTCGGTGAACGCAGCGCCGCGGTCGCGCGGGCTGTCCGTTCGCACGAGTGGCCGCGGACCGCCTCGGAGCAACTCGCGCGGCTGTCGATGGCGGACGCCGCCCCCGCCATGCTCGACAGGAGCTGCATGGAGTTCGTGGGGGCGCCGCTCGGATCGCTCGAGGGGTGCACCCTGCAGCCGGGGACCCGGGCCACCGGCGTCGTCCGGCACGCGGTCGTCATCGGGGACTCCACCGCCGCGTCGTGGACACCGGGACTCCTCGAGGCACTCGGTCCCGAGTGGCGTGTCACCGTCCTCACCGCGACCGGGTGCAGCGCCGTCGGCGTCGACGGCTGGCCGCAGTCGCAGCAGTGGCGGACGGGGTGCGACCGTGCCCGCGCCGCGATGCTCCGACTGGTCGATCGCACCCGGCCGGACCTGGTCGTCCTCGGCGCGGCCTCAGGGCCGTTCACTGCGGCCGCCGCACACGACGGCACACCGCTCGACACTGCAGCCAAGGCATGGCGGGCATCGGCGGACCGGGTCCTGCCGCGACTCGTCGCCGCCGCCGGGGACGCCGTCGTGCTGCAGGCACCGCCGTCGGTGCTCGACCCGAGGGGGTGCGCTTCCCGCGTCGGACCGGCCACGGAGTGCGTCGCACCGCCGCCTTCCGCAGGGTCGCCTGCGCGGGTCGCCGACGCTGCGCTCCGCTCCGCAGCCGACTCGGCAGGTGCCCGGTTCGTCGCGACCACGGACTGGTTCTGTGCGGACGGCGGCTGCCCGGCAGAGGTCGGCGGGGTCGTCCAGCGGTTCGACAACGTCCACCTGACCGAGGGCGGCTCGCAGTCCGTCGCACCCGAGCTCCGAGCTGCCCTGCGCTGACGCAGTCCGCTCCGCCGGTCGGCTGCGGGCCCGGCCAGCGGTCGTCGCTAGCGTGGGTGGCATGTCCGTCACCGAGATCTGGCTCATCCGACACGGCGAGTCCGTCGCCAACGTCGCCGCGGCCCATGCCGACGCAACCGGTGCCGACGTCATCGAGGTCGAGCAGCGCGACGCCGACGTGCCGCTCAGCCCGCTCGGCGAGGAGCAGTCGCGGTCGCTGGGTGCGGAGCTCGCCGACCGCGGCGTGGACGACGTCCCCACCGTGCTGTGGGTCTCGCCGTACCGCCGTGCACAGCAGACCATCGCCATCGCGCTGCAGGCCGGCGGGGTCACCGAGCCGCCGAAGCGCGTCGACGAACGGCTCCGCGACCGTGAGCTCGGGGTCCTCGACCTCCTGACTCGGGCGGGTGTGCGGAACCGCTTCCCGGACGAGGAGCGCCGTCGGCAGTGGCTCGGCAAGTACTACCACCGGCCAGCCGGCGGGGAGTCGTGGGTGGACGTGATTGGCCGGTTGCGGTCGGTGTTCGCCGACGTGGACCGGCTCGACGGACCCGTTCGGCTCGTGATCGCCGCACACGACGCCGTCGTCATGCTCGCCGTCGCGGTCTGCCTCGACCTCGACGAACCCGCGCTGATGGACTTCGCGGCCACGCACACCGTGGCGAACGCCTCGCTGACGACGCTGCGGCGCGACGCCGTCGGGTCGCCGTGGTCGCTCGAGGAGTTCTCCGCAGTCGAGCACCTCGACGACAGCGAGGTCACCGAGCACAGCGGACGGAAGGACGACGCCCATGCCGGCTGAACCGATCACCCCGAACACCCTGCGGGACTGGCCGCTGCCCGAGCCCGGAGCCGGCAAGTACGGCCGTGGACAGGTGCTCGTCGTCGGCGGCGCGGCGCGCACCCCCGGTGCCGCGATGCTGTCGGCGCTCGCCGCACTCCGGGTCGGCGCCGGCCGGTTGACGCTCGCCGTCGCCGAGAGCGTCGCCGCCCAGGTCGCCGTCGCCGTTCCCGAGTCCGGGGTCGAACCCCTCGCCGAGGACGACGGCGGACACATCGCCGTCGGTGCCGTGGCGGCCATCGTCGACGACGCGGGCAGTGCGGACGCCGTGCTGGTCGGGCCGGGGCTCGACGAGCCGGACGGTGCGCGGGACCTGGTCGCCCACATCGCCGAGGTGGTCGGAGAGGACACGAAGGTCGTGCTCGACGCGTTCGCGCTCGGGGTCGCAGCCGACGTCGCCGACCGGCTCGAACCACTGCGTGGACGGCTCGTCATGACGCCGAACAGCGGCGAGGCCGAGCGGTTGCTCGGTCGGCCCTGCGAGGACGACGAAGCCGACGCCCTCGCGATCGCGGAGCGCTTCGGTGCAGTCGTGGCGCTTGCCGACGTCATCGCGGCGCCTGACGGCCGAGTCTGGATCAAGGGCACCGGAGCCGGCGGCCTGGGGACGAGCGGGAGCGGTGACGTGCTGTCCGGCGTGGTCGTCGGGCTGCTCGCCCGTGGCGCAGACCCAGCCCAAGCCGCGGCGTGGGCGAGCTCGGTGCACGCGACCGCCGGGGACCGGCTCGCGGTGCAGGTCGGGCCGCTCGGGTACCTGGCGAGCGAACTGCTGACCGAGATCCCGAGGGTGCTGGTCGAGCTCGGCCGCTGACGACGGGCGCCGACGACGGCCGCTCACCACCGCGTTGCGGCCGCGCTGGATCGCGTGGTCCTCGGCTGGTACCGTTGTGGTCGAAGGGCGGGATGCAGATCCCTTCCGGTTCACGACCGGTCGTCCTACAGAAACGCGGAGATCCGGGTGCGAGTCCCGGCGGGAAACCGTAGCTCAACGAGCAGAGCCCCGTTTTGTTCTTCTCCTCAGTGCTGAGCGCGTTCCGCCCGGAGCGCGTCGGCGATATCGTCCCTGCTCAGGCCCAACGCGCCGTACAGGTGTCGCGCCATCCCGTGCGCCTTCCGGAGTGCTGTTCCCGATCGCAGGGACGACGGGTGTTCCTCGAGGGCATCGAGCACGGCGATGCGGGCCCACTCCGCCCGCGGGAGCCCGGTCTGCAGGAGCGCGTTGCAGTTCCGGTCGACGTTCTTCGTCACTGCCAGGGCCAGGAGCATCTCGCCGTGCCCGAGGCGGAGCCTGTCGCCGACGCGCAGGTTCGACGGGTCGGCGGTCGAGAGGTGGATCCAGCCGTCGAGCGCCGTCCCGCTCAACGCGTCGATGGCCGCGACCAATCCGGAGTCGACCCGCCCGCCGTCGTGGATCACCGCGTTGCGCATCCTCCGGAGCACGTGGAGTTGCTCGATCGGGACCGGATCGAGCACGGATCCGCACGCGTCTTCGAGGAGATCGTGCTGGCCGGACGACCGGGCTTCACGGGCCTTCCGCCGCGAGATCGAGCCGGCGTCGGCGCACATCGTCAGGCACGTCTTCAAGTAGTCCTCGTGGAGCGCCAGCGTGTAGGCGATGCTCATCGTGCCCAGGTGGACATCCGCCTCCGCGAGGATGTCACTCGCGGCCTCGGCGGTGAGGTTGAACCGCTTGATGTGCGGCACGTTCGGGTACACCTCGGGCAGCAGGCGTTCCGACCCTCGGTTCAGCTGGAGGAGGTGGCCCGAGAGCTGCGCGCCGGCGAGGAGCCCCATCAGCGCATTGCTCGCATCGACTCGGAGGGCTTCGTACTGTCGGTAGGCGCGGAAGCGGACCACTCCGGACGAACTGACATGCCACACATCATGTCAGGAGCGCAGCGCCTCCACGGCCTGCGCGATCCGGCGTGCCCGGGTCTCCGGCGCCTTCGCCTGCGACACCGGGTCGGCCAGGGCACGCTGCCGTGAGTTCGACAGCGTGTCGAAGGCCGCACGCACCCCGGCCTCCTGCAGCGCCGCCGCGAGGTCCTCGGGCACGTCGACCACCCGGGGCAGCGCATCGATCTCGAGCCGGACCTCGACGGTGTCCCCGGCCGCGATGCCCGCGGCTTCGCGGTGCGACGCGGACAGCGGCACCAGGAACTGCTCGTTCATGACCCCGACGGTGGACCGGTACGTGTAGCCGCCGTTGATGGTGACGACCACGGGCGGACGCTTCCCCGCACCCAACGCGTCGATCACGGCGGACGGGACCGGGAGCCCTGTCGCCGTCTTCCTCGCCAGCAGGACCGTCGTCGTGAACTGCATCCGTGCCTCCAGTGCGATGTGGACGCGACCGTGCGTCCGAGGTGGGAAACCAGCAGAACCGTACAGGCGTACCCGCTGTTCTGCCACCGTTCACCGCCGCAGCACGGGCCGGAAACCGGCCGCGTCCACGATCGTCCCGGGTCGAACAACCCCCGGCCCCACCCGCAGCACCCACCCGAAAGGCACCTCCCGTGCAGCACAAGCGCACCATCGCCGGCCTCGCCCTGGCCGCCGCAGCGATCGTCACCCTCGCCGGATGCTCGGCGACGAGCGCCGCGACCGCCGGCTCGGACAGCGACACCGACTGGAAGACCGCCACCAGCGCCGAGTCGACCGGTGGCATGGACGCCCTCGTCAAGGCCGCCAAGGCCGAGGGCCAGCTCAACGTCATCGCGCTGCCGCCGTCGTGGGCCAACTACGGCAAGATCATCGACGGCTTCACCAAGAAGTACGACATCAAGGTCAACTCGGCGAACCCGAACGGCTCCAGCGCCGACGAGGTCGCCGCGGTGAAGTCGCAGAAGGGGCAGTCCACCGCTCCCGACGTGCTCGACCTCGGCAACGCCGTGCTGCAGGAGAACCTCGACCTGCTCGCGGACTACAAGGTCGCGAACTGGGACGACATCCCCACCGACCTGAAGGACGCGGACGGCGCCTGGACCCGTGACTACACGGGCCTGATGTCGATCGGCTACGACTCGTCGAAGATCTCGGACGCACCGAAGGACCTGGACGACCTGCTCGGCTCGGAGTACAAGGGCAAGGTCTCGATCTCGGGTGACCCGACGCAGGCGAACCAGGCGGCGTCGGCCGTGTACCTGGCGGCGCTGGAGAACGGCGGCTCGGCGGACGACATCACGAAGGGCGTCGACTACTTCGGCAAGCTGAAGCAGGCCGGCAACTTCCAGAACGTGTTGCCGACGCAGGCCACGGTCGCTTCTGGTGAGACGCCGGTCGTCATCCAGTGGTCGTACAACAACCTGGCGTGGGGTCCCGCCGCCGGTGCGTCGGGCAACCAGGAGTGGAAGACCGTGGTGCCGGAGGGTCAGGCGCTCGGTTCGTACTACTCGCAGGCGATCACCAAGGACGCCCCGCACCCGGCCGCCGCGCGCCTGTGGCAGGAGTACATCGCCAGCCCGGAGGCGCAGAACCTGTACCTGCAGGCCGGTGCCTTCCCCTCGACCCTCGCGGCGCTGGAGCAGTCCGGCAAGGTCGACCAGGACGCCCTCGACGCGGCCGGTGGCGCACCGAAGGACTACGTCGAGCTGACCGACGCGCAGGTCGCGGACGCAGCGAAGGTCCTGGCGGCCAAGTGGTCCTCGACGATGGGGTCCTGACCAGCATGACCACCGCATCGACGGGCGCGCCCGCGACGAGCGGGGCTCCGGGACCCGCTCCGGCCCCCGGCCGGGCGTCCGCGCCCGGTCGTGCGCCGGGCCTCGCGCCGGGCCGTACGCCGGGCCTCGCGTCCAGCCTCGCGCCCGCCGATGCGACCACCCGCCGCGACGCCGGACCCCGTGTCCGGCGTCGCGCCGGCCTGGCGTGGCTCGGCCTCACCCCGTTCGCCGCCTACGTCCTGCTCTTCCTGGCTGTCCCCGCCGTCATCGCGATCGGCAGCGGGTTCTTCACCAGCGACGGCGCGTTCACCCTCGCCAACCTCGGGGCCTTCGCCGAGCCCTCGGTCCTGCGGGCCTTCGGCGGCTCGTTCGGCCTCTCCGCCGTGTCCGCCGTGCTCGGCGCCGTCATCGGGGCCCTGGTCTGCTGGGCACTGTCGGCGCTCCGGCCCGACGGCCTCGTCCGTTCGATGATCGACTCGGCCGCGAGCGTCCTCGCCCAGTTCGGCGGCGTCATGCTCGCGTTCGCGTTCATCGCGACGATCGGCGTGCAGGGACTCGTCACGACCTGGCTGGTGACCGTCTTCGACGTCGACCGCAACGCGACCGGCGCCTTCCTGTACACGGTCCCGGGGCTCGTGATCCCGTACGTCTACTTCCAGGTGCCGCTGATGGTCCTCACGTTCATGCCCGCGCTCGAGGGCGTGAAGACGCAGTGGGGCGAGGCCGCCGCCACCCTCGGGGCCTCGCGCGCGACCTACTGGCGCCGGATCGGTCTACCTGTGTTGGCACCGGCGTTCTGGGGTTCGCTACTGCTGCTGTTCGCGAACGGGTTCTCGTCCTTCGCGACGGCCGCAGCGCTCATCTCGCAGGGTGGCATCGTGCCGCTGACGATCCGCACGCAGCTCACCAGCGAGACCCTCATCGGCCTGCAGAACGTCGCGGGGGTGCTCGCGTTCGGCATGGTCGTCGTCATGGCCGTGGTGATGGGCGCGTACTCGCTGCTGCAGCGTCGGGCCGCCAGGTGGCAGCGATGAGCGCTCCGGTGGGGCAGTCGGGTCCAGCGTCGGTCGCGTCTCCGGTCGTGTCTCCGGTCGTGTCGTCGGTCGCGTCCACGCGGCCTGGAGGCGCGGCTCGCGTCGGCCGCTTCGGCGCGGCTCCGTCGCGGGTCACCGCCACGATCGTCCTGGCGGTCGTCGGGATCGCCTTCGCCGTCCCGCTGGTCGCCCTGCTGCAGTTCACGTTCCGGCAAGGGACCGACGGTGGCCTGACGTTCGCGCACTGGACCGCCATCGCGGACCCGGTCAACGCGTTCACGTACCAGCCGGTGTTCGACGGACTCGGGGCGTCCCTGCTCATCGCCCTGATCACCGTCGGGATCGTCCTGGTCGTGCTGCTCCCCGCCCAGATCATCACGGCGCTGCGCTACCCGAGACTCCGACGCGTGCTGGAGTTCGTCTGCATCGTGCCGATCACCGTACCCGTGGTGGTGCTCGTCGTCGGCTTCGTCCCCGTCTACCAGGTGGTGTCGCGGGTCTTCGGCTCCGGCGCCTGGACCCTGGCCTTCGCCATCGGCATCATCACGCTGCCGTTCGCGTTCCGCCCGATCGCCGCCGCCATCACCGCGATGGACATGACGGTGCTGTCCGAGGCGGCACGGTCGCTCGGGGCTTCGTGGTGGACACTCACGTGGCGGGTCCTCCTGCCGAACCTCCGTCGGGGGATCACCGCGGCCTGCTTCCTCACCATCACGGTGGTCCTCGGCGAGTACACCCTCGCCGCGTTCCTCTCCCGCACCACCTTCCAGACCGCGCTCGTGCTCGTGCAGCAGACCGACCCGTACGTCGCCGCGATCTTCTCGGTCGCCGCGCTCGTGTTCGGGTTCGTGCTGCTGGTCGTCATCGGCCGCATCGGGTCCGGGCGCCGATCCGGCCGCCGACCCGATCGCCGATCCGGTCGCCGGCCCGATCGCCGATCCGGTCGCCGGCCCGATCGCCGATCCGGCCGCCCGTCCGGCCGTGCACGCCCAGCTCGCCGGCACACTTCCGAGGAGTCCGCATGACCACCACCGCACCGGCCTCCCCGGCGTCCCTCGCCACGACCGGCGCCGTCGTCGAGCTCGATGCCGTCGAGAAGCACTACGGCGCCCACCGCGCCCTCGCCGGGCTGTCGCTCCGCGTCGAACCGGGCGAGTTCGTCTCGCTGCTCGGCCCGTCCGGCTGTGGCAAGACGACGGCGCTCCGAGCGCTCGCCGGCCTGGAGGGCATCGACTCCGGATCGATCCGCATCGACGGGCAGGACGTCGCTGCGACCCCGGTGAACAAACGCGACATCGGGATGGTGTTCCAGCAGTACTCGTTGTTCCCGCACATGACGGTGCGGCAGAACGTGGCGTTCGGGCTCGAGATGCGCCGTGTCCCGGCTGCCGAACGGCGCACCCGCGTGGTCGAAGCCCTCGACATGGTGCACCTCGGGGAGTTCGCCGAGCGGTACCCGCACCAGCTCTCCGGCGGGCAGCAGCAGCGCGTTGCCCTCGCCCGGGCCCTGGTCACCCGCCCGCGCGTGCTCCTGCTCGACGAACCGCTGTCCGCCCTCGACGCCAAGGTGCGGGTCTCGCTCCGCGACGAGATCCGCCGGATCCAGACCGACCTCGGCATCACGACCGTGTTCGTCACGCACGACCAGGAAGAAGCGCTCGCCGTCTCCGACCGCATCGCCGTGATGAACGCGGGTGACATCGAGCAGATCGGCACGCCGGAGGACCTCTACCGTTCCCCGTCGTCGGCGTTCACCGCGGACTTCGTCGGCCAGTCCAACCGGCTGCAGGGCGACCTGCGCGGCGGCGACGTGTTCGTGTACGGGTTCCGGGTGCCGGCGCTCGACGCCTCGGTGCCCGACGGGCCGGTGCTCGCCTACGTCCGACCGGAGGACGTCGCCTTCGCACCGGAGGGCGTCACCGGCACCGTCGTCTCGTCGAGCTTCCTCGGGTCGATCCGCCGCACCACGGTCCGCCTCGACGACGACACCGTCGTGACCGTGCAGCACGAGGTCGGCGACCGTCGTGCCGCCGGCGAGGCCGTCGCCGTCCGCCTGCTCGGCGCCCCGGTGGCGGTCGCGCCGGTCGCGTAGCGCGCGGCGCTCTGGCGCCGTTTCGCGCTGAGCGACAGTCCACGCCCGCCGTCGCCCGTGAACTGTCGCTGGGCCCGTGAGGTCGCACGCGCGCGGACGGACGGGAGGCGCGGGGCGCGCTCCCGGCCGGTGGGGTCAGCGCTGGAAGCGCGCCTCGCGCTCGTCCGACAGTGCGGCCTCGACACGGGACCGCATGTCGGCGGACATCTCGGGCAGGGCGTCGAGTCGGGCCCAGAACGCCTCGGTGTTCTCGCCGTCGGCCGGGTTCGGCGTGCCGGAGACGTACCGGCAGGCGAAGACGAGGTCGAGGTACTGCGCCTGGTCCCCGTTCGTGTAGGTCATCTCCGGCAGGACCTGCACCCACGCCAGCCGTTCGGCGACCGCGACGACGTCGGCTTCCTCCAGGACTTCGCGTTCGGCGGCGACGGCAGGCTCCTCACCCGGGTCGACGATCCCCGTCACCGGGGTGAACGCCCCCGTGTCGGCCCGACGGACGACGAGCAGCTCGCGCTCGGCACCGGATCCCCGCGTGACCACGGCCGTCACCCCCGTCAACCAGAGCGGGTCCGTGCCGATCTTCGCGCGGAGGGACAGGACGAAGTCGGGAGTCGGCATGTGGCCACGGTACCGAAACCGCTCTGTCGGATACTGGTCATGACCAGTAGGCTGGCCCCGTGGAGATCATCATCCTGCCCACGCCGGCCGAGGTGGGTCGCGTCGCCGCGGCCAAGATCGCGTCCGTCGTCGCCGAGAAGCCGTCCGCCGTCATCGGTCTCGCCACCGGGTCCAGCCCGCAGGGCATCTACGCCGACCTGCAGCGTCGGGTCGCCGCGGGCGAGATCTCGTTCGCCCAGGCTCGTGGGTTCGCCCTCGACGAGTACGTCGGCATCCCGCTGGAGCACCCGGAGTCGTACGCGAGCGTCATCGCCCGCGACGTCGTGGCGCCGCTCGGGTTCGACGCATCCCGCGTGCGGGTGCCGGACGGCCGTGCCGACGACCTCGAGTTCGCGGCGAAGGAGTACGACGCCGCGATCCGTGCCGCCGGCGGGATCGACGTGCAGATCCTCGGCATCGGTGCGAACGGGCACATCGGGTTCAACGAGCCGACGTCGTCGTTCGCGTCGCGCACCCGCATCAAGACGCTGGCGCCCTCGACGCGTGACGCCAACGCCCGCTTCTTCGACTCGCCCGAGCAGGTCCCGACGCACTGCATGACGCAAGGGCTCGGCACCATCCTCGAAGCCGAGCAGCTCGTCCTCGTCGCCCAGGGCTCCGCGAAGGCGGCTGCGGTCGCCGCAGCGGTCGAGGGGCCGCTCAGCTCGTTCGTCCCCGGCTCCGCGCTGCAGCTGCACGAGCACGCGACGGTCGTCGTCGACGAAGCAGCCGCCGCCGGGCTGCAGCTCGCCGACTACTACCGGTACACGTACGCGAACAAGCCGGCCTGGCAGCGGTTCGAGTAGGCCGACCGATCAGCCGTCCGCGCGCTGCCGGAACGCGGTGTGCAGACGGCTGAGGCCCTCGTCGAGGGTCTCCGCCGAACACCCGAAGTTGAGCCGCGCGTGGCCGGTGCCCTGGCGCCCGAACGACGGGCCGGACGCCAGCGCCACCTTCGCCTCGTCGACGAGCGCCGTCGCGGGGTCGTCGCCCCACGGCAGTGTCCGCAGGTCGAGCCAGGCCAGGTAGGACGCCTGCGGCTGCCGGTACTCCGCTCCGGGCAGGACGTCACCGATCCGCTCGGCGAGGGTGCGGCGGTTCGCGGCCAGTTCGGTGAGCAGTGACGCGAGCCACGGCCCGCCCTCGCTGAACGCCGCGACGCTCGCCGTGTACCCGAGGATGCCGGTGCGCTCGACGACCTCGGTCGGCAGAGCGTCGAACCACGCACGGGCCCGCTCCGAGGCGCCGACGATGAGTGCGCACTTCGTGCCGGCGAGGTTCCAGGCCTTGCTCGCACTCGTCAGCGAGACGCCGAGCGCAGCCGCCTCGGGGCAGGACTCGAGGAACGGCGTGAACAGCGCGTCCGCGTGCACGAGCGGCGCGTGGATCTCGTCCGAGACGACGACGGCGTCCCACTCGGCGGCGAGCTGCGCGAGTGCGACGAGTGACGCGCGGTCGTGCACCAGCCCGAGCGGGTTGTGCGGGTTGCAGAGCAGTACGGTGCGGGCCCCGTCGGCGAACGCCTGCGCGACGCCGTCCAGGTCCATCCGCCAGCCCGCCGTGGTGTCGAAGGGGTCGGCCGGTCCGGTCGGCGCGAGCAACGGCACCTCGGTCACGGTGCCGCCGGCCTCGGACACGTACTCCCAGAACGGCGGGTACACGGGCGGCATGATGACGACCTGGTCGCCGGGCTCGATGATCCGGCGGAGCATCTCCACAGCGGCGACGGAGACGTCCGTGGTCGTCCGGACGAGGTCGGGGTCGACCCGCCACCCCCATCGGTCCTCGGCGAAGTCGGCGAACGCCTCGGGCAGTGCTCTCCCGTGGCCGACGTACCCGGTGTCGCCGTTCGTCACCGCCGCGACGAGGGCATCCCGCACCGGCTCGGCGAGCATGCTGTCCATCTCGGCGACGAACATCGGCAGGACGTCCGGCGGGTAGGCCGTGTACTTCTCGCTGGTGCGGGAACGGTGCGCATCGAACATGGAGACCATGACGCTCATGCGCCCATCCTGGCAGCGATCCCCGTCCGCCGCGGGGTCCGCTCTCAGGCGGGCCGGATGCCGCTGAGCAGGACCTCGGCGTACCGGTCGGGCCGCTCGACCGGATGGCCCCCGGCGACGGCGGCCGTCCGCATCCCGCAGAGCAGCCGGCGCAGGTCGTCTGCGTCGATGTCTGCCCGGACGAGGCCCTCGGCGCGACCCCGCTCGAGCAGGGCGTCGACGGAGACGACCAGGTCCCCGGCGAGTGCGGCCGTGTCGGCGCACGAGAACCCGCCGTTCGTCAGCAGGTCACCGAGCGCTGCGTCGCCGACCATGCTCCGGAAGGCGGTGGTGACGACACCGCGGAGCGCGTCCCCGGTGTCCGGCAGCACGACGGCGTCGCGGACCTGGTCGAGCATGTCCTCGAGCGCGTCGATCGCGAGCGCTTCGAGCAGGTGCTGCTGGCTCGGGAAGTGCCGGTAGGCCGTCCCGACCCCCACTCCGGCCTCGTGCGCGACGGCGTTGAGCAGGGCTGGTTCGCCCCGGTCGACGAAGGCGCGGGCCACGTCGAGCAGTGCCGTCCGGTTGCGCTGGGCGTCGGAGCGCAGCGCCTCGGGTCGGGCCATCGCGATCGTCATGTGGACACTCTATCCGGTTGTGCTAGCGTTCCGGATGAATCATCCGATTGGGTGCGCCGAACGAGCAGGAGACGACGATGGACAGCTTCGAGTGGGAACCGGCAGCGATGCCCGACCAGCACGGCAGGACCGTGGTGGTCACCGGCGCGACCGGTGGGCTCGGCCTCGTCGTCGCCACGACCCTCGCCTCGGCCGGCGCCCGCGTCGTCGCCGGGGTGCGCGACCTCGACAAGGCGGCTCGCGTCTTCCCGGTGGGTCTCGACCTGGAGGCGCGGCTCGTCGACACCGCGTCCGTCGCGTCCGTCACGGCGTTCGCCCGGCAGCTCGCCGAGGACGGCATCGCCGTGGACGCCCTCGTCAACAACGCCGGTGCGACGATCGGCACGTTCGGGCGCACCGACGAGGGCATCGAACGGACCTGGGCGACGAACGCCGTCGGGCCGGCCGTGCTCGCCGAGGCGATGCTCCCGCTGCTCGGCGGGTCGTCGCCCCGCATCGTGCTCGTCGGCTCGAACCTGTCGCAGCGCACCCGCCGCGTGCCTGGTCCCGGCGGGGTCGACGGTCCGGACGACTACTCGCAGTTCGGTGTGTACACCGACTCCAAGACCGCGGCCGCAGCGCTGAGCGTCGACCTCGGTGAACGACTCCGTGCTGCCGGTTCGGACATCCGGTCGGTGATCGCGCACCCCGGCATCGCGGCGACGGGGATGAACGGCCAGGCGGAGACCCTGACACAGCGCCTCGGCGGCATGGTCGCACGCAGCCTGGCCCGGACCGCTGCGGACGGCGCTCGTTCGACCCTCTGGGCAGCCACCGCCCCGGACGTCACCGAGGGGGTGTTCGTCGGACCGGCCCTCCGCCGTGGTGACCGGCGGCTGCACGTCGTGCCGGTGCAGGGCCCGGCGGCGGACCCGGCATTCCGCGCTCGCGTCCGGGCGTTCGTGGACCAGGTCGCGGTGCGCGACGGGACCTGATCATCCCTTCACGTGGACAGCAGGTGCCGGAGTGCCGCTTCCGTGATGCGCGCCGGCATCGTGTGGCCGCCGTCGAACACCTCGGTCGTCGCGACACCCGGAGGGAACGCGTCGAGGACGCGCCGGACGCCGGCGAGGGGGAACAGTCCGTCGTCCCGTCCCGCCGCGACGAGGACCGGTTGATCAACGGCCGACGCGACCAGGGGGACGTCGCCGGCGGCGGTGAGTCCCGGGACGAACCAGGCCGGGTTGTGGCGGATCCGAGCGTCCTCGAACGAGGCCAGCGTCCCGAGCCCGCAGCTGACCACGCCCCGCGTGAGTCGGGCGTCCACGGCGAGTGCGAACAGCGCCACCTGTGCACCGAGGGAGTGTCCGACGATGCCGAGTTCGGTGTCGGCAGTACTCGTCTCGATCATCCAGGACGTCACCGTGGCGATGTCACGCGAGTGCTTCGCCTGCAGGCTGCTGCCGTCCGCCACACGGAAGAGCGCGTCGAGGCGTTCGTCGGCCGCCGGGTCGTCCGTCCAGTCGCGTCGGCGTTCCTCGAAACCGATCAGATCGGGGATGACCACGCGGGCCCCACTGCGAGCGAGCACCACGCCGTAGGCGAGGGTCGGATCCCCCGCCCGCCCGGCGGCCTCGCTCTTCCCGGAGGTGAAGTCGCCCGCGTGCTGGTGGACGGCGATGACGTCCGTTCCCGTGCCGTGGTCCGGGGTCAGGAGGAAGCACGGGATGGTGTCGCCGTCGGCCGTGTCCAGCTCGACGCGTGCCCACCGCACCGACCCGTCGCGACCGAGCGGCTCCAGGCGGACCGCCACCGGACGGAGCTCGTCAGGGGACGGCAGCCCGAGCAGGTCGCGGACGCGTCCTCGGGCCGGTTCGTCGGTCGTCGACACCATGCCCGGACGCTACCAGCGCGGTGAGCCCGCCTGTTGGCCCCGAACACGCCGACCGACGTGAACAGCAGGAGAGGGCTCGGTGACGGATCGCGCGTCCCCCGTCCGAGGGGTCTAGCGTCGCCGGCGTGAACCGATCTCGCGTGCACCGTCGCCCGCTCCTCCGTCCGCTCCCGCTCGCCGCTGTGGCCACGATCGCTGCGCTGCTGGGCACCGGGGTCGCCGCCGCACCCGCGGTGGCCGCACCCGCGACGCAGGCTGGCCGGACCGTCTCGGACCCCGCGCGGTACGTCGACCCGTTCATCGGCACGAGCGGTGACGGCAACACCTGGCCCGGTGCGACGGCACCGTTCGGCATGCTGCAGTGGAGCCCCACCGGCACCTCGGGTGACCAGACGTCGACCCCGGTGGCGAACGGCTACTCGTACGACGTGGACCGGTTGCGCGGGTTCAGCCTGACGCACCTCAACGGTGCCGGGTGCGCTCCGGGTGCCGCCGGAGACGTGCCGATCATGCCCGTGACGACGCCGGTGACGACCTCGCCCTCGGCCGACAGCACCGACGCGGTCTACGCCGCCGGCTACTCGCACGACGACGAGTCCGCGAGCCCCGGCCGGTACAGCGTCGCGCTGGACAACGGCGTCCGTACCGACCTCGCCGTCACCACCCGAGCGGGCGTCGGCGAGTTCGCGTTCCCCGCGGGCACCGACGCGAACCTGCTGTTCCGCACCTCCAACTCGATCAACGGCAGCGAAGCCGCGACCACCCGCGTCGACGCGCGGACCCGGACGGTCAGCGGCAGCGTCCTGACCGGCGGCTTCTGCAGCCGCCGCGCGAACGGCGGCGGCGCCACCAACCCCGACCGCCGCAGCTACTACCGCCTCTACTTCACGGCCACCTTCGACACGGCGTTCACGAGCACCGGCACCTGGAAGGACGGGACGGTCCAGCCTGGAGGCACGTCCTCCTCCGGTGGGGAGGGGTACCTCACCGGCGCCGACCGCGCCGGACGCGGCTCCGGCGCGTGGGTCGGATTCGACGCGCGTCGCGGTGCGACGGTGCACGCGAAGATCGGCATCTCGTACGTGAGCGCCGCAGGAGCGATCGCGAACCGCGACGGCGAGGTGACCAAGCGCTCGACCGTCGCCAGCGTGGCGGCCGCCACCCGGGCCTCCTGGAACCGTGAACTGTCCCGCCTGCGCGTCGGAGGCGGCACGACGGACCGGACCACCCAGCTGTACACGTCCGTCTACCACGCGCTCATGCAGCCGAACACGCTGAACGACCGCGACGGGCGCTACCTCGGCCCGGACCAGCAGGTGCACCGGATGGACCGAGGGCACGGTGCCGTCTACGGCACGTACTCCGGATGGGACCAGTACCGGGCGCAGATCCAACTGCTCGCGCTGCTGCGACCGGACGTCGCCGGGGACATGGCCCAGTCGATGCTGCGGTTCGCCCAGCAGAACGGCGGCGTCTGGGACCGGTGGCTGCACCTCGGTGCCCCGACCCACGTGATGACCGGGGACCCCTCGGCCGCGACGCTCGCGACCTGGTACGCCATGGGCGTCCGGAACTTCGACGTGCGTGCTGCGTACGCGTCGCTGAAGCACCAGGCGACGGTCGAGAACGCCGACGCGGAGAGCGACATCGGCTGCCCGGGACAGTGCCTGGCGCAGCGACCTGCGCTCGACGAGTACCTGCAGCGGCAGTACGCGGCGAACGACGACTGCTCGTGCTGGGGTGGGGCGGCCGAGACCCTGGAGGACTCGATCTCCGACAGCGCGCTCGGGTACTGGGCATCGTCGCTCGGTCTCCGCTCCGATGCGAAGGCGTTCTCCGCCCGGGGCGAGTACTGGAAGAACACCTTCAACGCGGCCGTCGGGTACCAGGCCGCTCGGCAGGCCGACGGATCGTGGACGCCGGACTGGTCGCCGTCCACCGGGACCGGGTTCGCGCAGGGCACCAGTGCGCAGTACACCTGGCTCGTGCCGCAGGACGTGCAAGGGCTGTCGAGTGCCTTCGGCGGTGACGACGCCGCAGTGGCGCGACTCGACGCGTTCTTCCACGACGCGTCCGGCAACTGGGCCGTGACCGGCGGGGACGCGACGAAGTTCGACCCGACCAACGAGCCCGACATCCACACGCCGTGGATGTACAACGCGCTCGGGAAGCCGTGGAAGACGCAGGAGACCGTGCGCCGCGTCGTCGACGACGCCTACACGACCGGGCCGAGCGGCCTGCCGGGCAACGACGACCTCGGCACGATGAGCGCCTGGTACGTCTTCGCGTCGATCGGGCTGTTCCCGCAGACGCCCGGACGCGCCGACATGCTCATCGGGAGCCCGACGTTCAGCACGGTGGACATCCGACGGTCGAGCGGGGAGCGGATCGTCATCCGGTCCTCCGGCACGGAGCCCTACGTCCAGGGAGCGCGGCTGAACGGTCGGACGCTCGAGAAGTCGTGGGTGCCGGCGTCGTTCGTCACGCGGGGCGCCACGTTGTCCCTGCGGGTCGGGGGCACGGCGGACACGGAGTGGGCTGCGGGGGTGCGGGGGCGGCCGGTCGATCGGTGACGCGGGGCTCCCACAGCTGACGGGCCTTCCGCTCGGTTGACACGCTCCGCGGTTGACACGCGGTACTTCAGCGCTGATATGTTGGCCTCGACGAACGAGTCGAGGGGGCGACATGGGGGATCTGACGGTCGACCTGCGGGTGATGCAGGAGGTGTCGAGGGCGGTCGAGCACGCAGCGGCGGAGTTCCGCGCGGAACGACCGTTGTCGAGTGCGGACGACGGTGCCTTCGGCTCCGGCACGGTGTCGACGGCCTTCACCGCGTCGGCCACCGCGCACGACGCGATGACCCGTTCACTGGGCGACGACGCGGACACACTGTGCGGCTTCGTGTCCGATGCGGCCGATGCCGTGCTGCGCGCCGATGCCGAGCTCGCCTGGGGCGTGCGGTGACCGCGGATCCGATGGCGGGTGACCCGGACGGCATCAAACGCATCGCTCGCCTGCACGAGGACCACTCCGATGCCGTCCGCGAGGGTGCCCGCCACGTCCTCAGCGCGGCGGAGTCGGCATCGTCAGGGTGGGCTGGAGCGGCGCAGCGGCAGTTCCTCACGACCGCCGCCACCGTGCCGGCGAGCGCCCAACGCATCGCCGGGCGGCTGGACTCCGCGGCGACGGCGCTCGCCACCTACGCCCGCGAGGTGCAGCAGATCCAGGACGAGGCCGCCCGGGTGCAGACGACGCTCCGGGACACCGCTGCGGACATCGACGCCAACGGCCGAGCGATCCGCGACGCGGCCGTGACGGCTGCGAGGGCGGACGCGGTCGATTCAGACGACGCACTGCTGCGCCAGTTGCAGCGCAGTGGCGTCTGGCTGGCCGACGTCGAGTCGAGGTTGACGGCGCAGTGGGACGAGCTCGTCGCCCGCCGTGCCGACGCCGACCGTGCGGCTGCCTCGGCGCTCGAGGACCGGTCGGTGCTCGGCACGCTGGTGTCGGCCGCAGTCATCGCGGCGATGAGCGACGGGCAGTTCCTCACCTGGCTCGGCACCCTCGATCGGGAGACGATCGCTGTCCTGCAGGACGACGAGCGGATCGGCGAGCGTCTCGCCGGCCTGGGCTCTGCGGCGGTCGCCAGCTGGTGGCACGCGATGTCCGGACCCGACGGTGCTCCGTCTGCCGCACAACGAGCGTTCATCGCAGCACTGCCAGCGGTCATCGGGAACCGCAACGGCGTTGCCTACTGGGCGCGGGCCAGGGCGAACAGGACCGTCCTGGGGAAGCGCCTCGCGCACGCTGAGCGGCAGGCGGCGCTCTGGCGGAGACGACGGGACGCCGCGAGGACGCCGGCCGAAGCGGCCGCGGCCCGAGAGCAGCTGCTCGTGTGGGAGCGTCAGCGCGACGGGTACCGGAACATCCAGGACACGCTCGAAACCTCCACGGTGTCGTTGGTCTCGCTCGTCGACGACCGGCCCCCGCTCGCGCAGATCGTCGTCGGTGACCTCGACCGGGCCGCGCACGTCAGCGTGATCGTGCCGGGCATGAACACCGCCACGTACCAGGACGGCACGGTGCAGAACTACGCCGCGATCGCGATGGGGATGTGGGCCGCGCAGGTCCGCGTGTCCGGTGCCCGCCGCAGCGACGTCGCCGTCCTGTCGTGGATCGGCTACCACCCGCCGATGGCGGACGATCCGTCGTTCGCGACCGTGATCGGGAACGACCGTGCGAACGCGGGTGCCACTCGGCTGGTGGCCGATCTCGACGGGTTCCACGCGGCACGCGCCGCCGCCGGACGCGACACCGACCTGACCGTGATGGGCCACTCCTACGGCACGACCGTCGCGACGATCGCCTTGACGAAGACGCACGCCGACCACGTGGTGCTGCTCGGCTCAGCAGGCGTCACCGACGTCGCGCCGAACGCTTCCGCGCTCCGCGTACCCGACGGCGAGGTGTTCGCGACCCAGGGGGCGAAGGACGGCTGGGCCGTCACCGGGCAGAACCTGTCCGGTCGGCGGGATCCGACCGAGTCGTCCTGGGGATCGCACGAGTTCAGTTCGGAGACCGAACGGAGCGGTGGGCAGACCCTGCACGGTGTCACCCACCACGGCCCGTACGACGGTGAGAACGCCGACGGCCGGTACTCGTACTTCGACAACCGCACTACCGCCCAGGACAACGCGGCCCGAGCCGCGATGGGGCTCGGCGGCGAGATCCCCGAGCAGGGCGGCCCCTTCGACCGGATGCGGCAGCAGACGGAGGACGACTGGCTCATGTTCGGCTGGCAGACAGGACTCACCGGTGACCCGAGGCTCTGAACGACGGCTCCGTGCCGCAGCCACCAGCGTCGCGATTGCTGCGCTCCTGACCGGGTGCGCCGGTTCCTCCCCGTACTCCCCGATGCAGAAGGACAGGTCGATGAACGTCGAAGAGTCACACCAGGACGTCCTGGACATCTTCGCCGCGGTGCAGTCCGTCGTCGGGGCGGACGGTTGGGGAGATGACGACCCCGGGTGGAACCTGTGTGGGAGCGGTGGCGAAGACGCGGCGCAGTACACCTACGCCAGTACCCGAAGGCTTCCGCTTCCCGGCACACCGGACGAGGTCGCCGCACGGTTCGTGAAGGCCCTCGCGGCGATCGGCTACGAGGGTGCGCGCGTCGAGCACGACACGGAGCTCACGCCGGAGCGGACGGTGATCAGCTACCCGAAGGGCTACCTCCGCGGGACCGCGGGGGACGGGTTCGCCATCTTCTTCCAAGCCTTCGAGTCGTACGTCGATGTGTCCATCGATGGCCACTGCGTGCCCGGCAGGACCCCGAAGTTCGGGGAACCGCTCAACCCACGCCCCACCGACCTGCCGTGACGGAGCGATGGCTGCGTGCCGCAGCGGCCAGCGTGGCGGTCGCTGCGCTCCTGACCGGGTGCGCCTCAGCTCCCTACTCCCCGATGCAGAAGGAGACGACGATGAACGTCGAAGAGTCACACCAGGACGTCCTGGACATCTTCGCTGCTGTCCGGTCGGCCGTCGGCGAGGACGGTTGGGGCGATGACATGCCCGCTTGGCTCCGCTGCGGCAGCCGTGGTGCGGAGGCCTCCCAGTACTCGTACTCGGCCAGTAGACGTCTCCCGCTCCCCGGCACACCGGACGAAGTCGCCGAGCGGGTCGCGAAGGCGCTCGCCGCTATCGGGTACCACGGTGCACGCGTCGAGCACGACGCGACGCTCACGCCGAGGCGGACGGTCATCGGCTACCCGAACGGCTACCTCGGCGGGACCGCAGGGGACGGTTTCGGCATCGGGTTCCAGGTGTTCGACTCGTACGCCGATGTGTTCATCGATGGACACTGTGTGCCGGGGCGCACCCCGAGGTTCGGGGAGCCGCTCAACCCACGCCCCACCAACCTGCCGTGACGGACCCGATCAGCGGTTCTCGTACGTCCCCTCGAGACGAGCACGACCGATCACGCGACCGGCCATGGCCCCGACCGCGTCGGCGAGCGTGAACGCGTCCGGGAGCTCGATCCGCTCGTCGAGTGCGAACAGCTGGAAGACGTAGGAGTGCGGCCCGTGGGAGCGGATCGGGAGCGGTCCGGCGTAGCCGCGTCGTCCGAGTGCGCCCTTGCCGTGGACCAGCCCGGGGACGGGACTGGGCTGGGCGAGTCCGTTCTCCGGGATGCTCCGGAGCTCCGGGTCGATGCCGACGGTGAGACCGTGGGTGGCGGGCCTGCCGAACGGCACGTCGGGGTCCTGTACGACGAGGACGAGTTCCCGCGCGCCGAGCGGCGGGGCGGTCCACACGAGGGCGGGGGAGATGTTCGGACCGCGCAGCCTGCCCCTGTGCCGCTCGGGGATCGGCGTGCCGTCGTCGAACGCCGGACTGGCGAGGGTGAAGGTCTCGTCGACCTGCAGGTCCGGATCCGCCCAGGCGAGGGTGTGCTGGCCGGCTCGTCGGTTGCGCAGCAGGTGTCCGATGGGGTTCGTGGGCATCACGTCAGCCGAGCTCTCGGCCGTCGGCCCACACCCGCTGCACCTCGAGCGACGGCGACAGCGCCACGAGGTCCGCCGCGTACCCCGGCGCGAGCCGACCCAACCGGTCGCCGAGCCCGAGCGCACCGGCCGGCACACTCGTCAGGGCCGCGACGGCCTCGGGCAGTGTCCGTCCGGCGAGCCCGACCGCGTTCCGCAGCGCCACGTCCTGGGTCAACGTCGAGCCCGCGATGGTGTCGGTCCCGGCGACGTGCGCGACACCGCCCGACACGGTGACGTCGAGCGACCCCAGACGGTAGGACCCGTCGGCAGCGCCGGCAGCGCCCATCGCGTCGGTGATGAGCGCGACCCGGCCCGGGGCAGCACGGAACAGCGTGTCCGCCACGACGGGGTGCACGTGGACGCCGTCGAGGATCAACTCGAGCGTCACCCGGTCGTCGGCCACGGCCGCGCCGATCGGCCCGGGCGCCCGGTGGTGCAGGCCCGGCATGGCGTTGAACGCGTGGGTCAGCAGGGTCGCCCCGGCGTCGAACGCGGCGCGGGCCTGGTCGAGGGTGCCGACGGTGTGGCCGACGGCGACGGTGACCCCGGCAGCGACGAACCGGCCGACGGCGTCGAGTGCGCCTGGGAGTTCAGGGGCGATGGTGACCTGGCGGATGACGTCTTCGCCGGACTCGAGCAGTGCGGACACCGCCGACGGCGACGGGTCGACCAGGAACGACTCGTTGTGGGCGCCCTTGTTGTGCGGGGACAGGAACGGCCCCTCCAGGTGCGCGCCGAGCACGAGCGCGTCGTGGTCCATCACGGAGCGGACCCGTGCGAGCGACGCCGCGAGGTCCGGGAGCGGGTTGGCGACGAGCGACAGGACCGAGCGGGTCGTGCCGTGCGCTCGGTGCATCGCGAGTGATTCGGCGAAGGAGTCGTCCTCGTAGGCCTCGGTCGCCCCACCGTGCCCGTGCAGGTCGATGAACCCGGGCGTCAGGATCGCGTCGCCCAGGTCGACGACCTGGTCGGCTGCCGGGGCCTCGGGGCCGGAACCGACCGCGTGGACGGTGTCACCGACGATCAGGACCCAGCCGTCCGCCGTGGACCCGGCCGCGTCGACGACGCGGGCTGCGCGCACCAGGGTGCGTCGGGCCTCCCGGCCGGTCTGGAGGCCCGTGGCGGTCACGCGGTCTCCCTGCGGAACGCGACGACGCCGCTCAGGGCGGCGATCACGATGAAGACGAGGCCCACGACCGGGTGGCCGATCGCGATCCAGCAGCCGCCTGCGGCGACGACCAGGGCGACCTCGACGATCGTCTTGCCGACGACGTCGGTCTCGATCGGGGAGGCGGGCGAGCGGAAGAAGTACCAGACCACGGCGGCGAAGACCGGAGCTCCCACCAGGAAGAGGATGCTCGGCATCGGGTACGGCCACGCGATGTAGCCCCAGTAGGCCAGGGAGAGCAGTCCGAAGGCGCAGACGATGATCCGGAGGACGCGCCAGCCGTCGAACTGCCGCCGAGGCTTCCCGACGGCTGAGGGATCGGGGACTTCTCCCCAGTCGACGGGGGACTTCGGGGCGTTCGTCATGATGTTGCCTACTTGAAGATGATGGTGCGGGCGCCGTCGAGCAGGACACGGTCCTCCGCGATCCAGCGCACCGCCTGGGTGAGGGTGCGGGACTCCTCGTCCTGGCCGATGGAGACCAACTCGGCGGGGTCCTTCGTGTGGTCGACGCGGACGACGTTCTGCTCGATGATCGGCCCCTCGTCGAGGTCGCTCGTCACGAAGTGCGCGGTGGCGCCGATGAGCTTCACGCCGCGGGCGTGCGCCTGGCGGTAGGGGTTCGCCCCCTTGAAGCCGGGCAGGAACGAGTGGTGGATGTTCACGGCGCGCCCCTCGAGCGCCGCGCAGAGCTCCGGCGACAGGATCTGCATGTAGCGGGCGAGGACGACGAGTTCGATGTCGTGCTCCTCGACGGCCTCGAGCACGCGGCGTTCCATCTGCTGCTTGGAGTCGGCGTCGGTGACGGGCCGGTGCTCGAACGGCACCGAGTAGAACGACGCGAGCTCGGACAGGTCCGGGTGGTTCGACAGGACGAGCGGCACCTCGATCGGCAGCTGACCGCCGCGCTGGCGGTAGAGCAGGTCGTTGAGGCAGTGCCCGGCCTTCGACACGAGCACGAGCGTGCGCAGCGGGCGACCGACGACGTCGAGCTGGACGCGGGCGTCGTAGCGTGCGGCGACGGGGGCGAGGGCAGCCTCGAAGGTCGCGCGGTCCACGGGCGCCATCACCTGCAGCCGCATGAAGAAGGTGTTCGTGTCGACGCTCGAGAACTGCTGCGACTCGGTGATGTTGCCGTTCGCGGCCACGACGGCTCCGGAGACGGCGTGCACGATGCCGGGCTGGTCGTCGCAGACGAGCGTCAGGGTCCAGTGCGTGGGGGTCTGCTCGGGCTGCGCAGGCGTCGGGTCGGTCACCGGATCAGGGTACCCGGCGCGGCGAGCGCGGTGCTTCGTGAGCAGAAATGGTCGAGTGCCGTCACACGACCCGACCAATTCTGCTCACGAAGCGGGCGCGGCGGCGGGCGTTCGGAGGCGCCGGTCGGCCAGGGTCAGGGCGGTCAGGAGCACCGCGACACCGACGATCACCCACGCGAGCACGTGCAGGTCCGGCGTGGTGGGGGCCTGCCCGAACACCCCGCCGATCAACGACGACGCCGCGATCGCGCCGATGTACACGGCGGTGCGCGAGAGCCCCGCCGCGGTACCGATGTACTCCGCGGGGACGAGGCGGTACAGCGCTGCCTGGTTCGACACCGACGCCAGGGCCTGCGGGACACCGAACAGCGCGGGAGTCAAGGCGAGGAGCACGATCGGCGACCCGGTGTGCAGGAACAGCAGGAGCGCCCCGCCGACGATCGGCACGACTGCGGCGACGATGAGTGGTCCGCGCACGGCGGTCTTCCGGGCGACGACGAACGACGCGACCCCGGCGACGATCGCGGCCGGCAGCTGGATGTACCCGGCGACGTCGCTCGAGTACCCGGCGACGTCCTGCACCCACTGCGAGAACCCGTAGGTCATCGTGTAGGCGAGCAGGTAGGTCAGGAACAGTCGGACGTAGGTGCGGGAGAGCGCACCGTTCCGCGCGAGCATCCGGACGTCCACGAACGGCCGCGTCGCCCGCAGTTCCCACAGGACGAGGGCGACGAGCAGCACGATCGCCACCGCGAGCAGCCACCAGAGCCCGGCGGACAGGTCGAGCAGGAAGACGAGCAGCGCCGAGACGGTGCCGGTCATGAGCACCATGCCGAGCGGGTCGAGCGCCTGCAGGACCGGCAGGGTCGCGTCGTCTCGGGGGCGCAGCCGGTCGGACGGCAGCCAGAGGGACGCGACGACGATCCCGAAGGCGGCGAGCGGGACGTTCACCAGGAAGATCGCGTGCCAGCCGAAGGCCGCGATGAGCGCGCCGCCGAGGGGCGGGCCGGCAGCAGCGGACACGAGGGACGTGATCGACAGCGCGCCGAGCACGAGCGGGGGCGTCGGCTTGCCGATCCGGGCGGAGTGCTGCCGCAACGTGGTGAGCGCCGCCGGGTACGCCGACGAGGTCCCGATGCCGATGAGGACCCGTGCGAAGACCGCGCCGCCGAACCCGGTGAGGAACTCGGGCACCACTCCGGCGACGCCGACGATGACCAGCCCGGTCAGGAACACCTTCTTCGGGCCGAAGCGATCGGCGAGCTTGCCCATCGTCGGCTGCGCGATCGCACTCGCCAGGTACAGCGCGGCGACCAGCCAGATCGCCTGCGCGGCACCGATCCCGAGGTCGCGGGAGATGGGCGCCAGGGCGACGGACACCATCGTCGTGTTGATCGGGTTGAGGAGCGGGCCGACGAGGACCGGGATGAGGAGCTTCGGGCCGAAGCCGCTGCCGCTGCCGGATGCTTCCGGGTCGACGGCGGGGGTGGGAGTGGTCGAGGTGGGCGTGAGGGTGCTTCTTCCGGGTCAGCGTTCGGTGAGCGGCACGAGGATCGCGATGGCCCGGGCGACGGTGTCTCGGTCGTCGTCGGCGAGCCCGTCGAGCCGGTCGGCGAGGACACGCGTCCGGGAGGCCCAGGCATCCGCGCGTGCGCGGGCACCGTCGTCGGTCGCGTGGACCAGCGAGCGGCGGCCGTCGGCGGGGTCGGGTCGGCGTTCGACGAGGCCGAGGTCCTCGAGCGCTTGGACGGTGGCGCCCATGGACTGCGGTCGGACACCCTCGGCGCGGGCGAGGTCGGCGACGGTCGTCTCGCCGTACCGGAGGAGCCGGCCGAGTGCTGCGGTCTGGGACGCCGTGACCTCGTCCGCCTGGCCGGTCAGGAGGGTGCGGCGGATCCGGCCGTACAGCGTCAGCAGGTCGCTGGCGAGCTCGGTCTGGTCCGGTGTACCCATGCCGTCACGGTACTCCTTCGACAGGAGGACTTGCAAGGCATCCTTCCGACCACTCGCTCCGGGTCAGGCGCCGCCGGTCATCGTCGTGATGAGGTGCTCCTGGACGTACCCGAGCCAGTCGTAGACGTCGCGGAGTCCGACGCCGGAATCGGCCGCGACCGAGCGCTCCTCGTCGCCGGCGTCGACGATGCCGAGCCGGTCCGCGATCGTCAGCCGCAGGTCGGTCAGGGTGCGGAGCCAGGCCTGTTCGTCCTCTGCGCCGAGGGCACCGTCGCGGGTGCCCGTCAGCCACTCGTGCACCGTCGTCGCATTCGTCGTCTTCTGCGTCAGCAGGTCCGACTGCGTGTACTTCCGGAACTCGGCGCTCGCGTCGTCGTCGTCCGGGTAGGCGTCGGGGAACATCCGCTCCGCGACGGGATCAGCGGACAGGTCGCCGTCGAGGACCTGCCGCAGCTGCTCGGTGAGCGACGTGAGCATGCCGCGCTCGCCGGCGGACATGGCGAGGTGCACGCCGTCGGCGCGGCGGACGAACGGGATCACGCTTCGGGGGCCTTGTCGACGGTCGCCTGCAGGCCGTACCCGTGCATCGACTGCACGTGGGCTTCCATCGCCTCGCGCGGGCCGGTGGCCACGATCGCCCGGCCCTCGTCGTTGACCTGGTGCATCAAGCGCTCCGCCTTGTCCCGCCCGAACCCGAAGTGCTGCTGGAAGACGTAGGTGACGTACGACATCAGGTTCACCGGGTCGTCCCACACGACGGTGACCCACGGCGAGTCCGTCCGGGCACTCGTGCGCTCGTCCACGTCAGGCGACAGCAGGGTCATGCATCCAGGGTGACACAGGCCGGACGGCTCGGTACGATCGTCACGTCGCGACTGGCGTTGGATGGGTCACCATCGGGGAGCGACACCTGACACGGTGCGCGGCCGTACGCCTGGGCTGCACCGACCGATCGTCCGTGCGCGACCTCCCGGTCGTCGCCATCTCACGTAGGAGAACCGTGTCCATCACCGATCTGCCCCCCGTGGCCGCCGCCGTCGACTCCGACCGCGCAGCCTTCAACGCCCCCCTCAGCGAGGTCGACCCCGAGATCGCCGCCGTCCTGCAGCAGGAGCTCGGCCGTCAGCGCGACTTCCTCGAGATGATCGCGTCCGAGAACTTCGTGCCCCGCGCCGTGCTCGAGTCCCAGGGCTCCGTGCTCACCAACAAGTACGCCGAGGGCTACCCGGGCAAGCGCTACTACGGCGGCTGCGAGTACGTCGACATCGCCGAGTCGCTGGCCATCGAGCGCGCCAAGAAGCTGTTCGGGGCTTCCTACGCCAACGTGCAGCCGCACTCCGGTGCGACCGCGAACGCCGCCGTCCTGCACGCCATCGCCACCGCGGGCGACACCATCCTCGGCCTCGAGCTCTCGCACGGTGGCCACCTCACCCACGGCATGAAGCTCAACTTCTCCGGCCGCATCTACAACGCCGTCTCGTACGGCGTCGACCCCGAGACGTTCGAGGTCGACTACGACGACATCCGCGCCAAGGCCGTCGAGCACCAGCCGAAGGTCATCATCGCCGGCTGGTCGGCGTACCCCCGTCAGCTCGACTTCGCGAAGTTCCGCGAGATCGCGGACGAGGTCGGCGCGAAGCTCTGGGTCGACATGGCGCACTTCGCCGGTCTCGTCGCCGCTGGTCTGCACCCGTCGCCGGTCCCGCACGCCCACGTCGTCTCCTCGACGGTGCACAAGACCCTCGCCGGTCCCCGCTCCGGCCTGATCCTGTCGAACGACGAGACCCTGTTCAAGAAGCTGAACTCGGCCGTCTTCCCCGGGCAGCAGGGCGGCCCGCTCATGCACGTCATCGCGGCGAAGGCCACCGCGTTCCTGCTCGCCGGCACCCCGGAGTTCAAGGACCGTCAGGAGCGCACCATCCGTGGCGCCCAGGCCCTGGCCGCCCGCCTCACCGCTGACGACGCCAAGGCCGCCGGCATCGACGTCCTCACCGGCGGCACCGACGTGCACCTGGTGCTGGTCGACCTGCGCACCTCCGAGGTCGACGGCAAGCAGGCCGAAGACCTGCTGCACGACGTCGGCATCACCGTGAACCGCAACTCCGTGCCGTTCGACCCGCGTCCGCCGATGGTCACCTCGGGTGTCCGCATCGGTACCTCGGCGCTCGCGACGCGTGGCTTCGGCGACGCCGAGTTCACCGAGGTCGCGGACATCATCGCGCTGACCCTCATGCCGAACCCGGACATCGCGGCGCTCTCGGCACGGGTCAAGGCCCTGACCGACGCGTTCCCGCTCTACGCGTGAGCGGCGCTGTGGCGTCCCTCCCCCGGGAGACCTGGAACGGCGAGGGCTCTGCGGTCCGCATCGACGGCACCGCCCTCGCCGCCAGGACCCTCGAGGAACTCCGGCTCCGGATCGACCGGCTGCACGAACACGGCATCCGACCGGGCCTCGGCACGATCCTGGTCGGCGAGAACCCGGGGTCGCTGTCGTACGTGGCGGGCAAGCACCGCGACTCGGCGCAGATCGGGCTGGACTCGTACCGGATCGACCTGCCCGCGACGGCGTCGGCCGCGGACATCCGCGCCGCGATCCTGCAGATGAACGACGACCCCCGGGTCACCGCGTTCATCGTGCAGCTCCCGTTGCCCGAGGGCATCGACCCCACGCCGATGCTCGAGCTGATGGACCCCGCGAAGGACGCCGACGGCCTGCACCCGACCAACCTCGGTGAGCTCGTGCTCGCCGTGCCCGGTGGCGCCGGCACGATCGACGCCCCGCTGCCCTGCACGCCGCGGGGCATCGTCGCGATGCTCGAGGCGTACGACATCCCGATCCGCGGCAAGCACGTCACGATCATCGGTCAGGGCCTGACGGTCGGCCGTCCCCTCGGTCTGCTGCTCACGCGGCTCGAGGCCACCGCGACGCTCACGCACTCGTTGACGGCGGACGTCGCGGCGGAGTGCCGTCGCGCCGACATCGTCATCGCCGCAGCGGGGGTCGCCGGGCTCGTCAAACCGGACTGGGTGCAGCCCGGAGCAGCCGTCATCGACGTGGGCATCACCCGCGTCGTGAACGAGGAGACCGGCAAGGCGAAGCTGCACGGCGACGTCGACCCTGCGGTCGCGGCCGTCGCCGGCTTCATGTCGCCGGTCCCCGGAGGCGTCGGCCCGATGACCCGCGCGATGCTCATGAAGAACGTCGTCGAGGCTGCGGAGCGCCACCTGAAGTAGCGCGCGTTCGCATCGTGAGCAGAAATGGTCGGGTCCCGTCGCGGGACTCGACCATTCCTGCTCACCAGATGCGGCCAGGAGGCGCGGCTCGCCCCCGCCCGTGGGTTCCGGGGACGAGTGCGGTGCCAGCGCCAGTGCTACGGTCACCACGACCGTCGATCCTTCGCGCTGAGCGACAGTTCACGGGGCGTGGGCCGCGTGGACTGTCGCTGAGCGCGAAACCCGAGCGCGAAACTTGGGCGCGAAAGCCCGACCGCGAGCGCCTCGCGGCACTCAGTCCCGGCGGGCGCCCTGCGCGGCGTGCACCGTGAAGACGTTCGGCTCGCGGTACCCAGCGCTCGCGAAGGCGGCGGTGACGGCCGCGGTGATCGCACCTCGCGATTCCCGGTCGACCAACGCGATCGCCGCCCCACCGAACCCACCACCGGTCATCCGCGCGCCGACGGCGCCCTGCTCGACCGCGGTCGCGACGGCCAGGTCGAGCTCCGGCACGGAGATCTCGAAGTCGTCGCGCATCGACTCGTGCGACGCGACGAGCAGCGACCCGATCGCGCGCGGACCCTGCTCGCGCAGCGTCCGGACGGTGTCGAGGACGCGCTGGTCCTCGGTCACGACGTGCCGCACGCGGCGGAAGGTCTCGTCGTCGAGCAGTTCCTGCGCCCGCGGCAGGTCCTCGACGCTCAGGTCGCGCAGGGCCTCGACGCCGAGCACCTGCGCGCCCTTCTCGCACGAGGCCCGACGCGCCGCGTAGCCGCCGGTGGCGTGGGCGTGCTCGACGCGGGTGTCGATGACCAGGACCTCGAGCCCGTTCGCCTCGAGCGCCAGGTCCACCACGGCGGTGTCGAGCGTGCGGCAGTCGAGGAACACGACGGCGTCCTGCTCGCCGAGCAGCGAGGCGGACTGGTCCATGATGCCGGTCGGCGCACCGACGGCGTGGTTCTCGGAGTACTGGCCGACACGGGCGAGCGTCTTGCGGTCGAGCCCGAGCTCCCACAGGTCGTTGAAGGCGAGCGCGACGCCGCACTCGATCGCAGCGCTGGAGGACAGGCCCGCCCCGACCGGCACGTCGGACTCGATGAACACGTCGAACCCGGTCTTGTCGGACAGGTCGGCACCGGCCTGCTCGCGCAGCGCCCAGGCGATGCCGAAGACGTACGCCGACCAACCGTTCATCGCGTCGGGCGACAGGTCGTCGAGCGACAGCTCGAGCACGGCGCCGGTGTCGAACGCGGACGAGACGCGCAGCAGACGGTCCGGCCGCGGCGCGATGGACGCGGTGGTGCGGCGGTCGATCGCGAACGGCAGGACGTAGCCGTCGTTGTAGTCGGTGTGCTCGCCGATCAGGTTGACCCGGCCGGGGGCGGAGTACCGCACCGTCGGCTCGTACCCGTAGACCTGCTGGAACGTCATGCGCGCTCGACTCCTTGTCGGATGAACTCGGCCGCCTTCTCGGGCACGAGGTCCCCGATCCAGGCGCCCATGGCGGCTTCGCTGCCGGCCAGGAACTTCAACTTGTCCGCCGCACGACGCGGCGAGGTGATCTGCAGCATCAGCCGCACGGTGTCACGGGCGACGTGCACCGGTGCCTGGTGCCACGCGGCGATGTACGGCGTCGGGTCGCCGTAGAGCTGGTCGATGCCCCGCGTGAGGCGCAGGTGCATGTGTGCGAGCTCGTCCTTCTCGGCCTCGGTGAGGCCGGCGAAGTCGGGGACGTGGCGGTGCGGCAGCATGTGGATCTCGATGGGCCAGCGTGCTGCGAACGGCACGAAGGCCGTGAAGTGCTCGCCCTGCAGCACGACCCGCTCGGACGCCCGCTCGTTCGCGAGGTGCTGCTCGAACAGGTCCGGACCGAAGCGCTCGATGGACTCGAGCAGGCGCTGCGTCCGGGGCGTGATGTACGGGTACGAGTAGATCTGGCCGTGCGGGTGGTGCAGCGTGACGCCGATCGCCTCGCCCCGGTTCTCGAACGGGAACACCTGCTGGATGCCGGGCATCGCGGAGAGCGCGGCGGTGCGGTCCGCCCAGGCTTCGACCACGGTGCGGGCGCGTGACTCGGAGATCGACGCGAACGAGCCCTCGGTCGCGGGGGAGAAGCACACGACCTCGCACCGGCCGACGCTGCGGAGCTGGCGGTTCAGGCCGACGTCCGACAGGGACTGCAGCGAGGACGGGGCGTCGTCGGCCTCGAGCGCCGGGCCGAACGACGGCGAGCGGTTCTCGAACACGGCGACGTCGTAGCGGCTCGGGATCTCGGAGGGGTTCTGCGGCGTCTGCGGCGCGAGCGGGTCCTGGTCGGCGGGCGGCAGGAACGCGCGGTTCTGCCGGCTCGCGGCGATGGAGACCCACTCGCCCGTCAGGACGTCCTGGCGCATCCGTGCCGTCTCGGGCCGCGGGTCGAGCGCACGCTCGTCGATCGCACGGTCGGCGGGCAGGGTGGTGTCCGCATCGTCGAAGTAGAAGAGGTCGCGGCCGTCCGCGAGCTTCGTCACGCGCTTGGTGATCACCGACCCAGCCTAGCGCCCGTCCGAAGCGTTGCGAAAGACATCGGAAGCAAGCGAAACTGAGCACATGACGGACGACGACATCTCCTTCCTCGCCGGCGCGCTGCCCGCGCCGCTGCGTCAGGACCGCATCGTCTCGATCGTCGAGGGCGCGCCGGGCATGGTCCGCACCGCCGCGTTGGCAGCGTCGCTCGGTACCAGCGAGGTGACCGTCCGGCAGGACCTCGCCGTCCTCGACCAGGAGGCGCGGATCCGTCGGGTGCACGGCGGTGCGGTCCGCCTCGGGGCCGGTTCCGGCGAGCGACCGTTCGAGGAGACCGCCGTCGAGCACCAGGTCGCGAAGGCCGCCATCGGCCGCGCGGCCGCGGCACTCGTGCGCTCCGGCGAGTGTGTCGTGCTCGACGTCGGCACCACCCCGGCCGCCGTCGCCGAGGCCCTCGTCGCGCGCACGGACCTCGTCGACGTCACCGTCGTCACGAACTCGCTGACCACGGCACTTACCCTCGAGCGCGCCGTGCCGCGGTTCACCGTGATCGTGACCGGCGGCACGCTCCGACCGCTGCAGCACTCCCTCGTCGCCCCGTTCAACGGTGCCGTCCTGCCGATGATCGCGGCCGACGTGGTCTTCCTCGGGGGCACCGGCGTCGACGTCGCGCACGGCCTGACCAACGTGAACCTGCCCGAGACCGAGGCGAAGCGGATGCTCGCCGCCACCGCTCGGCGTACGGTCGTGGTCGCGGACGGGTCGAAGTTCGGCCGGGCCCACATCGGGGTCGTCCGCGCGCTCGAGGACATCGACGTCGTCGTCACCGCCGAGGCCGAGGCCCACGCGGTCGCCACGATCCGGGCGGCCGGGGTCGAGGTCGTCGTCGCGGACGGCGAGGACACACCCGGAAGGAACCGAACCCCATGACCGCAGCACCCACCGGTGGTCAGTACCGCCTGCACCACGCCGGACCCGACGGCGTCGTCGAGGCCGTGGTCACCGAGGTGGCGGCCGGCATCCGCGAACTCCGTGTCGCCGGCTTCGACCTGACGGAGCCGTTCCCCGTCACGGAGCAGCCGCCCGGGGCGAACGGCATCGTGCTCGTTCCCTGGCCGAACCGCGTCGGGGGTGGCGTGTGGCAGCTCGACGGCAAGGCGCAGCAGCTCGACATCTCGGAGCCGAAGTACGGCAACGCCTCGCACGGGCTGCTCCGCTTCGCGCCCTACCGGGTGGTGTCGCAGACCGAGACGGGCATCGTGCAGGAAGCCACGATCCATCCGCAGCACGGTTGGCCGTTCACCCTCGAGACCCGGGTGCACCACGAGCTCGTCGACGACGGCATCCGGGTGACGCACGAGATCACGAACCGCTCGGCGGTCAGGGCGCCGTTCGCCGTCGGCGCGCACCCGTACCTGCGAGCCGGTGACACCCCGGCCGAGGACCTCGTCGTCCGGCTCGACGCCGCGACCGCCTTCACGGTGGACGAGCAGAAGGTGCCGAACGGGTCCGTGCCGGTCGAGGGGACCGACTTCGACCTGCGCCAGGGCCGTCGAGCCGGCGACTCGGACCTCGACACCGCGTACTCCGACATCACCCCGGACGCCGAGGGGATCCGCCGCACGACGATGCACGGCCCCGAGGGCGACGGGGTCGAACTGTGGCAGGACGCCTCGTTCCCGTACGTGCAGGTGTTCACCTCTCGCGAGTACCCGCGCGGCGACGGGAAGGGCCTGGCTGTCGCGGTCGAGCCGATGACCGCCCCGGCGAATGCGTTGAACTCCGGCGAGGGCCTGCGCTGGCTCGAGCCCGACGAGACCTGGACGGGCACCTGGGGCATCCGCCGCGTCTGGTCCTGACCAGGCTCGCTGACGACGAAGGCCCCACCGGACGTCCGGTGGGGCCTTCGTCGTGCGGTCGAGGGCCGCTGGAGGCGCTGTGGGCGCTGTGGATGCTGCGGGCGCTGCGGATGCTGTGGGTCAGCCGCGGCGCATGCGGAGCGCTTCGACCGCGAGGGACTCGCTGGCGTACCGGCCGACCTCGTGCGCCCATGCCGGGTCGTCCCCGCGCAGGGCGATGAAGTCCTTGCGCTGGCGGCACACGTAGCCGAGCACGGCGGTGGCGTTGGCGACCTCGATGAAGTCCTTGCGGATGTGGCGGGTCGTGACCTGGGCGTTCCGGCGGAGCGTGTCGAGCAGGAGCTCGTTGCTCATCGTCGTGTTCGTCGCGGCTACGAGCTCGACGATGCGGCGCGCGTCACCGGTCGTGCTGGTCTGCGTGGCTTCGATGGGCTCGATCACGGTGTACCCCGTTCGTTCGTGGTGGTGCTGTTCCTGCAGGATCCGGTGATCGGATCCGGGAACGACACTATCGGCGTCAGCCCAACAGTCGGCTGGACGTCCACTGGGGTGTGCAGGGGAACACCCATGAGCCTGCTGGGGACGACTTGTACCCCGGTGTCGTTCGCGGGTCGACCGTCCGGCGTGGCGGCGGCCGTCAGTCGCGAGGATCAGCCGTCAGGCGCACTGCTCGCCGTCGGCCGGGGTCGCGAGGGCGTCCAGTGACTCCTCGATCCGGTCGGCGAGGTACTGGTACCCGGCGTCGTTCAGGTGCGCCCCGTCGGAGGCCGCGTAGCCAGGGCTGTTCATCGAGGTGAACCACTGGCCGCCGAGCGCGTCGATGTACGGCACCCCAGCTGCTGCCGCTCCCGCCGACACCGAGGCCGCGACACCGACCGTGGAGCTCGCCCACGGCTGCGGCGCGGAGGGGCCGACCGCGACGACGACCGCGTCGGGCCAGGTCTGCTCGGCCGTACGGAGGGTGCGCTCGACGGTGGCCTGCAGCTTCTCCGAGTCGACCAGCCAGTCGTTCTGGCTGCCCTGCACGATGACGAGCTGCGGGTCGAACGCGGCGTGCCGCTCGATGCGCGGCCCGAACGTGTAGTGCGAGGAGCCCGTGCGGCCGGTGTCGACGTAGCCGGTGCCGGGGTAGCCGTCGATCTTCGCGTTCCAGTCACGGTCGGCGGCGATGTCCTGCGCCCAGCCGTGCACTCCGCTGGTCGAACCGCGGCCCGAGGTGTACGAGTCACCGACGATGAGGACGTCGGTGCCGGGGGCGATCGCGTCGGCGACCTCGGCGGCGGAGACGCTCGTCGAGGTGGACGTGGGCTGGCAGGCGCTCGACACGGTCGGGAGGATGACCAGGAACGCGCTGACCCCGAGGGCCATCGCGCCGAGCGCGATGCCGGGGAAGAGTCGTCGTGCCATCCGCCACATCCTAGACAACGGACGACGTGCAGACCCCGAACGCCCTGGGCGAGGCTGAGAAGTGGGCCCCGTGGGGCTCGAACCCACGACCCTCGGATGAAGAGCCGGCGTTCAGGAGGCGGTGGGCCCCGTGGGGCTCGAACCCACGACCCTCGGATTAAAAGTCCGGTGCTCTACCAACTGAGCTAGAGGCCCTCACCCGCAAGGCTAGCGGGTGAGGGCCTCTGGGAAGTACCGGGTGTCCGGGTCAGCCGCGGCGCCCGGTGAGCGAGCGGACCAGCCACAGGACGACCGCGATGACGAGCAGCACGATGCCGACCCAGAGCAGGAACTTCAAGCTCGCGGCGAAGCCACCGACGAACAGCAGGATGACCGCGATCACGGCCAGGATGATGAGCAGGGGGTTCATGAGAGTCCTCTTCCTTCGCGTGCGGGAGGAGCGCCTCCCGAACAGAGACCGTACGCGCGACGGAGCGGTTGCGTTCTGGGCGAACGGCGGGCGGGCGTGTCACCGGCCGTGCCTACACTGCTGCGGTGCCTCGCGATCACCACCGTCCAGTCCACTTCACCGACGCCGAGTTCGCTGCCCTGCAGGGTGGTGAAGACCCGGCCGTGGTGAACCGCGTCGCGCACGAGACCGCGAACGCACTGCTCCACCGTGTGCGCGAGGACCCTGACCCCGCCGTGGTCGAGCGCCTCGTGACCTACACCGACGTGCACGGCATCGACGCGATCGCCGAACTGTGGGCTCGTGTCGGGGCCCACACCCTGCCGGGGGCACTGTGGCGGGTCTACCTCGTCCGGACGGTGATCCGGCAGAACCCCGAGGAGATCGCCTACCTGTTCGAGCGTGGCACCGAGCGCATCGGCACGATCGACCAGGCGGTCGCGGGTGCCGAGCAGCCGACGGGCCCCGCCGAGATCCTGACCCTGGCGGACCGGATCCTGCACGGGCTGTACACGGGCGACTTCGCGGTGGCGCTGGATCGCGGGGCGGCGTTCTGCCGACTGACCGCCGCCGGTGCGACCGCGGTGGCGGACGATGCCGACCTGACCGCGGGGGAGCGCGCGAGCGAGTTGACGACGAGGGCGCTCCGGTTGTCGGAGCTGGCGGCCGACCTGACCGAGGCGGCGGCGCTCTGGCGTCGCGACAGCCTGGACTAGCGGGCGACCCGCCGGACGCGCACCGCACCTCCAGGCCGGAGCCCGACGACGAACGCGACCGGCCAAGAACACGACCGGGCAGAGAAAGACCGGGCCGCAGAAGCGCCTCTCGGCGCGAGGCCGCTCGAAGCGGCGAATTTTGGAGCCCGGGGCTTGCTGCGGCCCGGCGACGTCGAGTCTACGAGACCTCGGCTGTGCTCGCTGCCCTGTTCACTCTCGGTGGACAGATCCGGCCCCGGGCGTGCCAGCGGGACGACCGGTCCGGGCAGGTTCTGCAACCTGATCCAATCCGCACCGGGCAGGGCACCGAATCATCAGCGTGACGGACTTGATGACCGTCGCACAAGAGAGGCCCAGCGTGACCCGGGCCGGCTTCCGCCGGTCAAATCCCTGTGGGTCACGCTGGCCCTCTCGTCTCGACCGCCGACGCGGCGGTCCTGTCGTACCCAGGTCGCAAACGGCCACCCGAGCAACCGAGAGGAGTGAAACCTGCAATGCTTGCCCTCGTGGATAGCGACACCGAACGCTGGAGCTCGTCAGAGCCCGCTCAGGCATCGCCGGACGACCTCTTGTCTCGGGTCGCTGCTGGCGACCAAGCCGCCTTCTCGGACCTGTACGACGCACTCTCCGGCCGGGTCCTCGGACTCGTGACACGCCTCCTGCGGGATCGCGCACAGTCGGAAGAGGTCACGCAGGAGGTCTTCTTGGAGGTCTGGCAGCAGGCCACCAGGTTCGACCGGAAGCGTGGCACCGCCTCCAGCTGGGTCCTGACCATGGCGCACCGCCGAGCGGTCGACCGGGTACGGGCCTCACAGTCCTCGCACGACCGAGACACGAAGATCGGCATCCGCGATCTCGAGGCCGGGTTCGACCAGGTCTCCGAGTCCGTGGAGATCCGGATCGAGCACGAACGTGTCAGCCGGGCCCTCGCGAAGCTCACCGAGTTCCAGCGACAGGCCGTGCAACTCGCCTACTACGGCGGCTACTCGCACAGCGAGATGGCCGAACACCTCGGTGTCCCCATCGGCACCGTCAAGACCCGTCTCCGTGACGGGATGATCAGACTCCGCGACGAAATGGGGGTGGCCTCGTGACCGAACGACACGACGACCCCGCTCTGCTCACGGGCTCGTACGCACTCGACGCTCTCTCCGACGACGAGCGTGCGCTCATCGAGGACGCGCTCCGGACGTCGCCCGAACTCCAGGCCGAGGCCGACTCGCTGCGCGAGACCGCGCTGCAGCTCGCCTACGCCACGGCTCCGGTCGAGCCGCCGGCGGCGCTCAAGGCGTCGCTGCTGGCTCAGATCGCCTCGACCCCGCAGGCCGCGCCGATCGTCGACACGACGGTCGACTCGACTCCTGTCACCTCGGCTCCTGCTGACTCGGCAACCGTCGGCTCGGCTCCCGCAGGCTCGGCTCCTGCCGGCTCGGCTCCTGCTGACTCTGCACCCGTCCTGGAGGCCCGTCCCGAGCCCGCCAGGCACGTCGCCTCGATCGCGGACGGCTCCACCGCCGGTGGCCGCGCGACCTCCGAGGCCCGCCGCCGCTGGTTCCAGCGTCCGGCAGTCATGCTCACGGCCGCCGCTGCCGTCGCCGCGGTCTTCTTCGGAGGGCTCGGGGTCGGATCGGTGTTCGACCCGAACGACTCCGGCCCGGGCACCACGCAGGCGTCCAGCGGTCTCGACCGGATCTACGCCGCGTCGGACTTCCAGCGCAGCACCACCAAGGTCGAGGGCGGCGGCACGGCCACGGTCGTGTGGTCGAACGACCTCGGCAAGTCCGCGGTCATCCTCGACGGCGTCGCCCAGGCGCCGAAGGGCAAGACGTACGAGCTCTGGTACATCGGCTCGGAGGACGAGGGCGGTTCGATCACCGCCGCCGGGCTGATGGACGGTGTCGCCGACGGCGTGCACTCCGCGGTCCTCAAGGGCTCGCTGTCCGACGGTGCGACGATCGGCATGACCGTCGAGCCGGCCGGTGGTTCGGAGCAGCCGACGACGACGCCGATCATGGCGGTCCCGACCACCACCGCCTGAGGCTCTTCCCGGAAGGTGCTCACGCAGTCGATGCGTGGGCACCTTCTGTCGTTCCACGAGACGATCGACGCGTGCTCTGTCGGAACATGCGCACGCAACTCCTGCGTGCGCATCGAGCGACGAACCACGAGACGATCGACGCGTGCTCTGTCGGAACATGCGCACGCATCCGCCACCGCGATCCCCAGCGCGACCACGAAGGCCCGGTGCGCGTCCGTGGCGGACGTGCACCGGGCCTCCAGGCTGCCGTCAGTGCGACGGACTGACAGCGATCACCCGAAGCGACCCGAGACGTAGTCCTCGGTCGCCTGCACGGACGGGTTCGAGAAGATCGTCGCGGTGTCGTCGAACTCGATGAGCTTGCCCGGGTGCCCGGTGCCCGCGATGTTGAAGAACGCGGTCTTGTCGCTGACGCGCGATGCCTGCTGCATGTTGTGCGTGACGATCACGATCGTGAACTCCTTCTTCAGCTCCTCGATCAGGTCCTCGATGGCGAGGGTCGAGATCGGGTCGAGCGCCGAGCAGGGCTCGTCCATCAGGAGCACGTCGGGCTGCACCGCGATCGCACGAGCGATGCAGAGACGCTGCTGCTGGCCGCCGGACAGGCCCATGCCGGGCTTGTCGAGGCGGTCCTTGACCTCGTTCCAGAGGTTCGCGCCCTGCAGGGAACGCTCGACGATGTCGTCGGCCTCGGACTTCGAGACGCGCTTGTTGTTGAGCTTCACGCCCGCGAGCACGTTGTCCTTGATGGACATCGTGGGGAACGGGTTCGGACGCTGGAAGACCATGCCGACCTGGCGGCGGACGAGCACGGGGTCGACCCCGGCGCCGTAGAGGTCGTCGCCGTCGATCTTGACCGAGCCCTCGACCCACGCACCGGGGATGACCTCGTGCATGCGGTTCAGGGTGCGGAGGAAGGTGGACTTGCCGCAGCCGGACGGGCCGATGAAGGCCGTGACGGTGCGGGGCTCGATGGTGATGTCGACACCCTCGACCGCCTTGAACTTCGAGTAGTAGACGTTGAGGCCGTCGACCTCGATGCGCTTGGACACGTTGATCCTTCTGGGTGGGTGGTGACGCTGGACCGCGGGGGCGGAGGTCAGCGGCTGAGCTTGGGGGCGAAGAGGCGGGTGACGAACCGGGCGAGCAGGTTGAGCAGCATCACGATCAGGATGAGCACGAGTGCGGCGGTCCACGCCCGGTCGACGAACGGCACCGGGTTGGCGCCCTGCTGCGAGTACTGCGTGTACGCGTACACCGGCAGCGTCATCATCGGGTTCTTGAACAGGTCGTAGTTCATGCTCGCGGTGAAGCCTGCGGTGACGAGCAGCGGGGCCGTCTCGCCGATGACGCGGGCGATGGAGAGCATGACGCCGGTGGTGATGCCGGCCAGGCTCGTGGGGAGCACGACCTTGAGGATGGTCAGGTACTTCGGCACGCCGAGGGCGTACGAGGCCTCGCGGAGCTCCATCGGCACGATCTTCAGGACCTCTTCGGTGGAGCGCACGACGATCGGGATCATCAGCACCGACAGGGCGACCGAGCCGACCAGGCCGAAGCGGGCGCCCGGGCCGAGGAACAGCGCGAAGAGCGAGTAGGCGAACAGACCGGCGACGATCGACGGGATGCCCGTCATGACGTCGACGAAGAACGTGATGCCCTTGGCGAGCACCCCGCGGCCGTACTCGACCAGGTAGATCGACGTGAGCAGGCCGATCGGCACCGAGATGAGCGCCGCGAAGAGCGTGATCTCGAGCGTGCCGATGAGGGCGTGGATCGCGCCGCCACCCTCGGAGATGACGCCGCGCATCGAGTACGAGAAGAAGTTCGCGTCGAAGCGGGCGAGGCCGTCGGCGAGCACCGTCCAGAGGAGCGACACCAGGGGCAGCACGGCGATGACGAAGGCGGTGATGACGAGGGACGTGACGAGCCGGTCGACCGCCTTGCGGCCACCCTCGACGATGCGGGAGACGACGACGATGAGCACGTCGAACAGGACCGTGCCGAGGAAGATCGCGGCGACGACGTTGAAGTCCTTGACGGCGCCACCGGCGTTGAGCAGTGCGAAGACCAGGACGAGCGCGACCCAGCTGCCGACGAGCAGCAGCCACGGCACCGAGCGGTGCAGCTTGCCGTTCGCGTAGACGTTGCCGGCCGCGGTGGGCTGGCGGAGAGCGAGGGACATCGGGGGTGACCTCTCAGCTGACTCGGCTGCGGACGATGTACCGCGCGAGCATGTTGATGACCAGGGTGATGACGAAGAGGATCAAGCCCGTCGCGATGAGGGCGTTCAGTGCCGTGCCCGAGGCTTCGGCGAACTGGAGCGCGATGTTCGCGGCGATCGTCGAGGGGTTCTGCGACGTCAGCATCTGGAACGTGACGTTCGTCGACACCGACAGCACCAGGGCGATCGCCATCGTCTCGCCGAGCGCACGGCCGAGGCCGAGCATGATCGCGGACACGATGCCGGACTTCGCGAACGGCAGCACCGAGAGGCGGATCATCTCCCACCGGGTCGCACCGAGCGCCAGCGCGGCTTCCTCGTTGAGGGTCGGCGCCTGCAGGAAGATCTCGCGCATCACGGCGGTCATGATCGGGATGGCCATCACCGCGAGGACGATCGAGGCGGTCAGGATCGTGCGACCGGTGCCGGAGACCTGCCCGGAGAACAGCGGGAACCACCCGAGGTACTCGTTCAGGAAGGCGTAGAAGGGCTTCACGAACGGCGCCAGCACGACGATGCCCCAGAGGCCGTAGACGACCGACGGGACCGCTGCGAGCAGGTCGATGACGTAGCCGAGCACCGGGGCGAGCCGTCGCGGTGCGTAGTGCGAGATGAAGAGCGCGATCCCGAGGGCGAGCGGCACGGCGATCACGAGCGCGATGAGCGCGGACCAGACGGTGCCGAAGACCAGGGGGCCGACGTAGTCCCAGAAGTTCGTCGCGCTGTTCGGCAGCTCGCCGACCTTGGCGGAGAACGCGGGGATGCTCTGCCAGACGAGGAACGCCGCGACGAGCACGAGCACGAAGAGGATCAGGCCGCCGGCGATGACCGAGGCGGCGGAGAACACCCGGTCGCCGATGCGCACGACGGGCTTCGGCTTGGTCGGGGTGACGGTGGCCCCTGGCTGGGCCGGTGCGGTCGTCATGGGACTCCTGTCGGAGGAACGCCGGGGGAGGCGACGGGTTCGGGTGGTGGTGCGGGGTGGCGCGGGCTGCTGCGGCGGTGCGAACTGCGGCGGTGCTGCGGTGCTGCGACTGCGGTGCTGCGGCCGCGCCGCTTGCCTCGTGACGGGCAAGAGCCCGGACGCCGGTCGAGTGGGTGGGACCGGCGTCCGGGCGCGTGCGGGGTGTTACTTGATGGAGTCGACCGCGGCAGCGGCCTTCTTCGCGAGGTCGGACGACAGGGCGGCCGACTTGGCCTCCTTCGCCGCGGCGTCCTGCGCCTCGCCGGTGACGACGTAGCTCAGGTAGCCCTTGACCAGGTCGGCCTTGTCCGAGTCCTTGTACTCCTGGCACGCGATGGCGTAGGAGACGAGGACCAGCGGCCATGCGCCGTCGGCGGTGTCCTTGCGGTCGATGTCGATCGCGAGGTCGTTGTCCTCGCGGCCCGAGGCCACCTCGGAGTCGGCGACGACCTGCGCGGCGCCGTCGGCCGAGATCTCGGTCGCCTTGTCGCCGACCATCAGCTTCGCCTTGTCGAGGTCACCGGCACCGGAGTCGTCGATGTAGGTGATCGCGTTGGAGGCGCTGGCCATCGCCGAGGCGACACCCGAGGTGCCCTTGGCGCTGTCACCGACGGAGTACGGGAAGGTCTGGCTCGGCTCCTCGGTCCACACGTCGGAGGCGTTCGCGGAGACGTACTCCGAGAAGTTCTGCGTGGTGCCCGAGTCGTCGGAGCGGTGCACGACCGTGATGTTCGCGTCCGGCAGGTCGACGCCGTCGTTCAGGTCGGCGATCTGCGAGTCGTTCCACTTGGTGATCTTGCCCGAGAAGATGCCCGCGATGGTCTTCGCGTCGAGCGTCAGGTCGCTGACGCCGTCGACCTTGTAGGCGATGGCGATCGGGGAGATGTACACCGGGATGTCGATGGCCTTGGTGTCGGCGTTGCACAGCTCGAAGGAGCTGGCGAGCTCCTCGTCGTTCAGTGCGGCGTCGGAGCCGGCGAAGTCCGCGGCACCCGAGATGAAGTTCTTGCGGCCTGCACCCGAACCGTCGGGCGAGTAGTTGACCGTGACGCCCGAGGCCTTCTCCTGGAAACCAGCGGTCCAGGTGGCCTGCGCGGTCTGCTGCGCCGACGAGCCGGAGCCGGTCAGGGTGCCGGAGAGGCTCGAGTAGTCGTTGCTGCTCGTGGAGGAGGTCTCGGTGCTGCCCGAGCCCTCGTTCGCCGCGCACGAGGAGAGCACGACTGCGCCGGCGATCGCGATTGCTGCGATCGAACCGATTCGCTTGATGTTCACAGGGGTCCCTTCGGGATGGGGTGCAGTGGGACCACTGCGGTCCCTGGGCCGGTGCCGACCCGGGAGCGACTGTAGGGACGCGAGGTGACGGGGATCACCCGCCCCGGTGAACGGAAGGTGAACGAGGGGTTGTCCCGGCCGGGGAGGCGTGCGCGGCGTGCGTCCGCGGAGCAGGATCGGGGCTCCGTGCGTGGGCGCGTGCGCGCGTTCGTGCGTGGGTGCACGGCTGCGCGGGTGCTTGGGTGCGTGGGCGCGTGGGCAGCTGCGCGCGTTCGTGGCTGCGTGCGTTCGTGCGTTCGATCGGCCTGGAGGCGCGGATCGCCCTCCGCGCGCGACCGACGCCCGGCACGTGGCCGGGTCGTCGAGCCCCCTCGGACTACGCCGAGATCGTGTTGCGGTGCGTCTCCACGGCGACCAGGGTCTCGCCGGCGATGTGCATCACGGCGAAGTCGCCGACTGAGAGCATCGCGGCGCGGCGCAGGTCGAACCGGCCGGAGTCGTCGGCCGTCGCGGTGGCGATCCGGGCGATGATGTCCGGCAGCACCGGGCCGTGCGAGCAGAGGACGGCGGTCTTGCCCTTGTCGAGACGACGGCGGACCACACCCTTGACGTCGGCGGCGCCTCGGTCGTGGGCGTCCTGGCTGATGTCCGGGGTGCTCGAGACGCCGAGCTTCGTGGTGGCGGACAGCGGCTCGACCGTCGCGAGGCACCGTGCCGCCGTGCTGCTGACGATCTTCTTCGGGCCGAAGGCCGCGACGGGCGACGCCGCTGCCTTGGCCTGCGAGCGGCCGACCGGCAGGAGCGGACGCGTGGCGTCGGGGCCGTTCCAGTCGGAACCCGGGACGGTCTTCGCGTGCCGGAGTGCGATCAGGGCGAAGGTGCGGTGGTGCCCAGCGGCCGCGCGCTCGGCGAACCGGTCGAGGATCGCCACGTCACGCTCGTACGTCAGGCGGTTCCGGGCGTCGTCGATGGTGACCCACTCGAGCGCGGCGACCTCGTGGTTGGGCGTGAACTCGCCGGCGCGTGCGTACTCCTTCGCGGAGACCCGTGCGGTCCAGTAGTGCACGACCTTGTCGCGGCCGTTCGGCAGGACGTACTCGGCGGTGCCGAGCGGTGCCCCGAGGTGCACCCGGTAGCCCGTCTCCTCGTCGATCTCGCGGACCGCGGTGGTCGGGATCGCCTCGCCCGGGTCGACCTTGCCCTTGGGCAGGGAGACGTCCTTGTGGTGGTCGCGGTGGATGAGCAGCACGAGGGGCGTGCCGTCCTGCTCACGCCAGACGACGGCGCCCGCAGCGAGGACGGGGCCCGAGGAGCCGCCGCTCACCGAGTCGAGCGCTTCCGAGCCGAGATCTTCCGCATCGTCACATTCTGCACGTCTTCGAGCGGACGGCCGTCATCGTCGGTCGAATGACGCGTCCACTCGCCGTCGGACTCCAGGTGCCACGAGCTCGCCGTGTCCGCCATCGCCAGGTCGAACATCTCGAGGACCTCGTTCACGTGGTCCGGAGCGCTCAGTCGCACCAGGGCCTCGACACGACGGTCGAGGTTGCGGTGCATCATGTCGGCGCTGCCGATGAACACCGCCGGGTCGCCGTCGTTGTGGAACGCGAACGCCCGGGAGTGCTCGAGGTAGCGGCCCACGATGCTCCGCACCCGGATGGTGTCGCTGACGCCCTCCATGCCCGGCTTCAGCGAGCAGATGCCGCGCACCCAGATGTCGACCGGCACCCCGGCCTGGCTCGCCAGGTAGAGCGCGTCGATGATCTGCTCGTCGACCATCGAGTTGACCTTGATCCGGATGCCGGAGGGCTTGCCGGCGCGAGCGTTCTCCGCCTCGGTCTGGATCCGCTTGAGCAGCCCCTTCCGCAGGTGCAGCGGGGCCACGAGGAGTCGCTTGAACTTCTTCTCGATCGCGTAGCCGGAGAGCTCGTTGAACAGGCGCGTCAGGTCCTTGCCCACGACGTCGTCCGACGTGAACAGCCCCATGTCCTCGTAGATGCGCGAGGTCTTCGGGTTGTAGTTGCCGGTACCGATGTGGCTGTAGTGCTTGAGCGTGCCGCCCTCTTGCCGGATGACGAGCACGAGCTTCGAGTGCGTCTTCAGCCCGACCAGGCCGTAGACGACGTGCACGCCCGCCTTCTCGAGCTTGCGCGCCCACGTGATGTTGTTCTGCTCGTCGAAGCGCGCCTTGATCTCGACCAGCGCCAGGACCTGCTTGCCGGCGGCGGCGGCGTCGATGAGGGCCTCGACGATGGGGCTGTCACCCGAGGTGCGGTACAGCGTCTGCTTGATCGCGAGTACGTGCGGGTCGGCGGCGGCCTGCTCGAGGAACGCCTGCACGCTCGTCGCGAAGGACTCGTACGGGTGGTGCACGAGGACGTCGTTCGACGCGATCGCGCGGAACAGGTCGGGCTTCGTGTTCGGCTCGCCCGGCTGGAACTGCACCGGGGTCGTCGGCACGTGCTTCGGGTAGTGCAGGTCGGGGCGGTTGATCTTGGAGATCTCGAACAGCCCACCGAGGTCGAGCGGCGACGGCAGCCGGAAGACCTCTTGCTCCGTGATGTCGAGCTCGCGCACCAGCAGGTCGAGGGTCACCGGGTCCATGTCCTCGGTGATCTCGAGCCGGATCGGCGGACCGAAGCGCCGACGGAGGAGCTCCCGCTCGAGGGCCTGGATGAGGTTCTCGGCCTCGTCCTCCTCGATCTCGACGTCCTCGTTCCTGGTCACGCGGAACACGTGGTGCTCGAGCACCTGCATGCCCGGGAAGAGGTCGTCCAGGTGGTTCGCGATGAGGTCCTCGAGCGGGATGAAGCGCATCCGCCCCGAGTTGTCGTCCGGCAGCTTGATGAAGCGGGAGAAGTTCTGCGGCACCTTGAGGCGCGCGAACTCCTGCCGCTGCGACTTGGGGTTGCGGACCCGGACCGCCAGGTTGAGCGACAGGCCGGAGATGTAGGGGAACGGGTGCGCCGGATCCACCGCCAGGGGCATCAGCACCGGGAAGATCTGCTCGTTGAAGTACTCGCGCATCCGCAGTCGGTCGGCCTCGTCCAGGTCGGACCAGTGCTCGATGTGGATGCCGGCGGCGTCGAGGTCCGGCTTGAGCGAGCCGATGAACGCCTGCGCGTGCCGGTCCTGCAGCTCGTGCGCCTTCTTCGCGATGTCCCGGAGGACGTCGCTCGGTGCACGGCCGACGTTGGTCGGCACGGCGATCCCGGTGTCGATGCGGCGCTTCAGGCCGGCGACCCGGACCATGAAGAACTCGTCGAGGTTGGACGCGAAGATGGCCAGGAAGTTCGCCCGCTCGAGCAGGGGCTGCGTCCGGTCCTCGCCCAGCTCCAGCACGCGCTGGTTGAAGCGGAGCCAGCTCAGCTCGCGGTCGAAGTAACGGTCGGTGGGCAACGACTCGTGCTCGATCTCCACGACCTCGTCGAAGTCGTCGAGGTCGGGTGCGACGGATTCGCCGTCGAGCTGCGGTTCGGTGTCCATGCGCACATCCTGCCACCCGTCTCCCGGCGTCGGAACGGCCCCGGTGGCCCCTGTGGAAACCGCGGGTGAACGGACGACGTGTGGAGGAACCGTCACGATATACGAACGGTGACATCTGCGCCCGATGTGGGTATGGTGGGGCGGGTCAGAGCCTCCGGGGGGATTCCACTGCGCGGGGGTGCAGCTACGAATGAAAGAGGTTCATCATGTCGCGTGTCCTTTCGACCGAGCAGGCCAAGACCGCCATCCGTCAGGTCCAGTCGATCATCAACGGTGGCTTCACCGACCAGATCTCGCAGCTCGACGCCCAAGGCCGGATCCTGTCCGACTCCAACGTCTGGGACGGCCCGCTCGCGGCGACGTTCCGTGGGTCCACCTGGCCGGAGACCAAGGCTGCGCTGGACAAGGCGAAGACCGAGCTCGAGCAGCTCCGCACCCAGCTCGACAAGATCTCGCAGGACATCTTCACCGCGGGTGGCGGCGCGTAAGCACCAGCCCGTCCGGCCCGGACCGTCGCACTCGTGGCGGTCCGGGCGTTCGCGGTCGGTGGGGCCGCGTCACCAGCACGACCAGTACGACTTCGGGGGATGAACCATGGGTGATCTGCACGGCAATGAGCCGGTCGAGTTCGACAACGGCACGGCCGACGCACTCGAGACCGCGCTGAACGGTGCGGCCGAGTCGATCGATGGACAGGCCGGATCACGGCAGTCGTACGTGAACACCGCGTCGACGGAGTTCCGCGGGCACTTCTCCGAACTCTTCACGCAGAACGCGTCGACGGCTGCGTCCGACGGTTCGACGATCGCCACCAACCTCCGCACCGTGGCGGGGTGGGTGGGCAAGATGCAGGCCGCCGCCGAGCGTGAGAACGCGCGCCGGAAGGAAGCCCGTGACTGGGAAGCCGAGTACGGCGACCGGAACTTCTTCGAGTGGGTGCACGACAAGGTCGCCGGAGCACCCGTGCCGCCCACGGTCCACCACGAGGACCCGCCGACGTTCGACCAGGCGACCGGACCGAGCACCCCGCGTCAGACGCCGAATCCCGGTTCGGGTGGCGGCGGTGGCGGCGGGACGTCGTCCGCGAAGCCTGCCGACCTCCGCTCGTTCGCGACCGGGTCGTCGTCGCTGAACCGAGCGCTCGACGGCAAGCCCGGCGGTCTGCGCGGCAAGCTCGCCGACTTCGCGAGCAAGTGCTCCTGGGGGCACATCGACGCGACGAGCCTGGTGAGCGCCTTCGAGAAGTGGCTCGACGCGAACGACCAGGACGTCACCTGGGCGAACACCGTCGCCGACGCCTTCGCGGCTGCCGGCGGTGAAGGCGCCGTCTCCACCGTCTCGGACGCCGCGCTCGCCGCGGCCCTGGCCGCCGCCGGGGTCTCGCAGACCCGTACCGACCTGCAGTTCGACCCACCATCGGCCTACGGGGCCCAGCCGACGACCGGCTACTCGATGGACCCGGTGAACACCACGACGGGCAACTTCCTCGAGCCGGAGCTCGACCTGGCGTTCACCGGTGCATCTGCGGCGCTGCAGGTCACCCGCATGTACAACTCCCTCGACCAGCACGTCGGACTCTTCGGTCCGGGGTGGGCGTCGATCCTCGAGACCCGGTTGCTCCTCGACGACGAGGGCGCATCCTTCGTCGGGGCCGACGGGCGCCAGGTCCGCTTCCCCCGCGACGGCGAGGGCTGGGCCCGTGGTGTCGGCGAGAACCGCTGGCTCGCGGCCGAGGGCGACCTGCTCGTCGTCCGCGACAACCAGGGCGAGCGCATCGACTTCTCGCCCTCCGGGCAGTGGCTCGGGCAGCGCGGCGGTCCCGGCACCGCGGTCCGCGTCGAACGGGACGCCGACGACGTCGTCGTCCGGTTGGTGCACGAGCGTGGGCGCGAGATCGACATCGACCACGTCGACGGCCGGGTGGCGGTGCTCCGCGCCTCCGACGGCCGCCGGGTCGAGTACGGCTACGACGATCGCGGCCGACTCGTCTCGGTGACGGACGCCGTCGGCACCCGGACCTACGGCTGGGACGACGACCTGATCACCACGGTCACGAGCGCGGCCGGTGTCGTCGAGGTCGACAACACCTACGACGACCAGCGCCGCGTGGTCGAGCAGGTCAGCCCGCACGGCCGCACCGTGCGCTTCGCGTACCTGCCCGGCCGTGTCACGGTGGTGTCCGACCACGACGGCTCCCGGTCGAACTCCTACATCGCCGATGCCAAGGGGCGCCTGGTCGGGGTCATCGACTCCGACGACCGGCGCCAGTCGATGAGCTACGACCGGTACGGCAACCTCGTGTCGGCGACCGAGCGCGACGGGTCGGTGACCGTCCACGCGTACGACGACCGCGGCCGGAAGACCCGGACCGTCACGCCGTCCGGCGGCGACCTGACCTACGGGTACGACGAGCAGGACCGCGTGACGACGGTCGTCACCGAGGCAGGCGCCGTGGTCACGTACGAGTACGTCGGCGACGACCGCGACCCGTCAGTGATCATCGACCCCGTCGGCGGCCGCACTGAGCTGACCTGGCAGGACGGCACCCTGACCCACGTCGTCGATCCGACCGGCGTGGTCCTGACCCTCGAGCACGACGCGTTCGGTGAGCTCGTCGCGACGACGAACGCCGTGGGTGACACCGCGCGGATCGAGCGCGACGCCGCCGGTCACCCGGTCGCCGCGATCAGCCCCTCCGGCGCACGGAGCGAGTACGGCTACGACGCCGCCGGGCTCCTGGTCGAGCGACGTGACGCCGACGGTGCCACCTGGCGGTTCGAGTACGCCGCCGGAGCGCGGATCGCTGCGATCACGGACCCGCTCGGAGCACGGACGACGCTCGAGTACGCCCCGAACGGCGAGCTCGCGACCACGATCGATCCACTGGGTCGCCGCGTCTCGCGGACGTTCGACGACCAGGGGAACCTGGCGGAGCTCGCATTGCCGGGCGGCGCGGTCTGGACGTTCGCGCACGACGCCTTGTCGCGCCTCCAGGCCGTCACCGACCCCGCGGGCGCGACGTGGCGTCACGAGTACGACGTCGTCGGCGAGCTGGTGGCGACCGTCGACCCGACGGGCGTCCGCCGAGAGTTCGCCGCCGACGTCGCGACCGGCGTCGCGACGCTGCGCGACGCCTTCGACGCCGCGACCATCCGTTTCGACGAGTACGGCCGACCCATCGAGTCGACATCCGACGAGACGGGCTCCGAACTCATCACCTACGACGCCGCCGGCCGGCCCGTCGAGCTCGTCGACGGCGAGGGCGGGCTGACCCGCCTCGAACGTGACCTCGCAGGCCGCGTCGTCGCGCTCGTCGCACCCTCCGGTGCGCGGTCGACCTACGAGTACGACGCCTGCGGGCGTCCCGCCGCTGCGATCGACGCCTCCGGTGCGCGGACGACCCTCTCCTACGACGCGGACTCCCGCGTGGTCGCCCGGACCCTGCCCACCGGCGAGGTCGAGGCGGTCACGTACGACGCCGTCGGACGCGTGGTCACGCAGACGACTCCGGGTTCCGGCACCGCGCGGTTCCGCTACGACCAGGCCGGGAGGCTCGTCTCCAGTCACGACGCACGCTTCGGCCGCCGTCGGTTCCGCTACGACCCCGCGGGGCAGCTCATCCAGGTCGTCAACGGTCTCGACGGGGGCACCGCGTTCGCGTACGACGACCGCGGACGCCTCGTGACGATCACGGACCCCACCGGCGGTGTCACGCGACGCGAGTACGACGACGCGGATCGACTGGTCGCCGTCACGGACCCGCTCGGCCGCACCACGACGGCCGCCTACGACGCTGCTGGTCGTCAGATCCGTCAGACGGACGCCGAGGGGCGGACGACCGAGTGGACGTACGACGCTGCCGGCCGGCAGCGGGCCGTGCTCGTCGACGACGCAGTGCAGTCGGAGATCGCCCGCGACGCCGTCCACCGCACGGTCGTCGTCACGGACCACACCCGTGGGGCCGGCCGCACGATCGAGCACGAGCTCCAGCACGACCGACGTGGCCTGCTCGTCCGCCGTGCCCGGGGCGACCAGTCCGTCGCGTGGGAGTACGACGCCGACGGCAACCGCACTGCCCGGGTCGACCCGACCGGCACCCGCACCACCTACCGTCGCGACGTCGTCGGCCGGGTCGTCGGGGTGGACCGTGACGGCACCGCTGCCGGGACGTTCTCCTACGACGCCTCGGGTCGTGTCGTCCAGGCGGCCACGGGCGACCTGGTGCAGTCGTGGTCGTACGAGGGTGGCGCCCTGGTCGCGCACACCTCGACGACGCTCGACGGCGCCTCCAGCACGCGGATCGAGCGCGATGCTGACGCGCGGATCACCGCGGTCGACGGACCGTCCGGAGCGGTGTCGTACGAGTACGACGCTGCCGGGCAGCTCGTCCGTGCGGGGGAGTCGACGTGGACCTACGACGACGGTGGGCGACTCGTGGCCGAGACCGTCGGCGGTGTCGAGACGCGCCACGAGTACGACGCTGCCGGACAGCTGGTCGCGACGATCACCGATGACGACCGGATCGAGTACGTCCACGACGGTCTCGGCCGACGGATCCGCCGGACCGTGGCGGACGGGTCGACCACCGAGTACGCCTGGTCGGACCTCGGCTTCCTCGCCGCCGTCGTCGACCGCGACGCAGCGTACGCCGTGACCGGCCGACTCGACGTCTGGGTCGACGCCCTCGGTGAGCTCGCCGAGGCGGGTGGGGCCGCCGCGTGGTGGGACTCCGCCGCGGTCGTGCCGTCCCTCATCAGCATCGCGGACACCGCACTGCTCGAGCTGCCCGGCGGTGTCACCGCGATCGGCGACGCCGTCACGCAGCCGGGGTGGCGGACCGCTCGCGCGACCGATGCTGCGGACCCGTGGGCTGCGCTCGCTGCCGTCACGGACCTCGCACTGCCCTCCGGGGTTGCCCTCACCGGCTCTGGCGGGGTGTCCGTCGCCGGCCTGGAGTGGCTCGGAGCGCGTGTCTACGACCCCGCCGCGCGGGGCTTCCTGTCCGTCGACCCCCTTGCGCCGGTCCTGGGCGCGGCGTGGGCGGGGAACCCGTACTCCTACGCCGGCAACGACCCGTTGCAGGCCGTCGACCCGCTCGGGCTGCGACCGGCGACGGACAAGGACCTGCAGGCGTACCGGGATGCGCACCAGGGGGCGATCGCCGCCGTCGGGAACTGGTGGGACGACAATTGGGAGTACGTCGTCGCAGGGGTCGCGATCGCCGGCGGCATCGCGCTCATGTGCACGGGAGTCGGCGGGCCGGCGGGCATCGCACTGTTGGCGGGATCGGGTGCGCTGCTCAGCGGTGGGATCTCCGTCGCCACCCAGAAGGCGACCACCGGATCGGTCGACTGGCAGAAGGCGGGGATCGACTCGGCGATCGGTGCCATCGGAGGTGCTGCTGGCGGAGGGGCTGCCCTCGGGCTCTCCAAGCTCGCACCGATCGTCGGGCGAGCATCGACCCCGATCGTCCAACAGGTCGTCGCACCTGTCCTGAGTTCGACCGGCCGTTCGTCCATCTCAGCCGGTGTCTCCGGTGCCGCGTCCAACATGGCTGACTACGGGTTCAACGGCAAGAACCAGACGGTCGGCGGGTACGCGCAGACGGCACTCGCCGGATTCGGGACGGGCACGGTCGCCAGCCTCGGGTCGAGCAAGGTCGGGTCCTACTTCACCGATCGTCTGCACATCACGCCGCACTTCCCCGAACCGACCGGCAGACACGTCCGTATCCCGGAACACGCGATGGCGCCCAACGTGGTCCGGTGGAACAACGCGGTGGAAGGAACTGTCGACCACGTCTTCGGGGGCGCGAGCAGCGTCGTGAACGGCTTCGTCACCGGGAAGCGGCCAGACGACATCCTCCAGGACGCCGTGAACGGTACAGTTTCCGGGGCCGGTGGTCCCACGATGGGTGTGCATCGCGGATGACGCCGTCAGTCGAACGAAGGGGCGGTTGATGTCGGAGACGTCCGAGCAGCCGGCACGACGCAACAAGCGCTCTGTCCGGAGGGACCGGATCACGGTTGTGGTCGGTCTGATCGTGGTCGTGTTGGTCCCGGTGCTGCTGATGTTCGGCGGTCCCGTCGCCCTGAAGCTGTACGACGCGGGTCATCGGACGATCGTCACGTGCTCGGTGTCGTCCGCCGAGAGCGCCGTCGGATCCTCTCGCTCGCTCCGGGGTGTCGGCACATCGACCAACCAGATCTACATCGACACGAAGGACTGCGGGGAGCTCGTCCTGCGGTGGGGTGTCACGGCGGCGAACCGCGAATCGATCACTCGCGAACTGTCCAGCGGTGGCAGCTTCCGTTTCGACATCGGCGAGGGCTCGTACCGCTTGCGGGGGCTGCTCGGCGTGGTCCGTCAAGCTGTCTTCGTGAAGGACTTCGACAAGGTCTCGTGAGACGCCGCGCCGCAAGCGCGTGGATGAGCCGGGTGTTTCAGCAGCCGGTGTTGAGGCCTGTGCCGGCCGGGCTCGAGCGCTTGCTCTCGGGCATCGAGCCCTCGGCTGCGCTGTACGTGACGTTGTACGTGGACATCGCGACGGGGTCCGCGTCCTCGGTTGGTCGGTACTCGACGCAGACCGTCCCTGCGATGTAGCCCGGGCGCTTCGTGATCTCCCACTTCCCGAGGTGGTGGTGCTCGTCGAGCGGGTGCGCCTCGAGGTACGTGTTGCTGTCCGCGTCCAGATCGCCGGCCGCGATGGACTCGAGCATGGAACCGGCTGCCGTCTCGGCGTCCGCGGTGAGTCCCGGCAGGGTCGCCTTTCGCTGCGCCTCGGACATGTCGGGTCCGGTCGTCTTCGCAGGCGCAGCATCGTCGCCGCCGGCGCTGCACCCGGCGAGCACCATCAGGATCGCTGTCCCGACGGCGATCGCGCTCGCCGAGCGGATGGTGCTCATCGTGTTGCTCCTGCTCCTGTTCCTGCTCCTGCTCCTGCTCCTGCTCGTGCTCATCGAACGAAGACCCGTGCGAACTCGCTCCACGGACCGGGTGCCCGCTCCTCGAGCCATGCGCACAGCTCGGGGTAGGCTGCGTCGATCGCGAGGACGGTGATCACGCCGCGCTGTCCCTTGGACTTGATGTCCAGCCCGCCGAACCGGTTCGTGGTCGGCCTGATGCTGGTGATCGCTCCCGGACCGACTGCTCTCGGCGCGCGGAACATCGGCGTCACGAGCAGTTGTGCGTCGTAGGCCTCGACGCGGCGGCGCTTCTGCCCGACGCCGATGTACACGAACAAGATCCCGAACAGGCAGATGCCGACGCCGGCCAGCAGCATGCCGAGCGCGTCCGGGTCGTCGAGCACCCCCAGGGTGACGAGGAAGAAGAACCCGCCGACGACGATGAAGACGATCCCCAGGACACGGAACATCAAGTAATTCCAGCGGCGTGAGCGGACGGTGAAGAGCACGCCGTACGCCTCGTCGCCGACGACGGTGGACGGCGGCCGCTTCCGGTCGCTCCGACGGACGAGCGCGCTGACTGCGGCCGGGATCGTGATCATCGCGAGCAGCGCGATGATCACCGACGAGAGCGTGATGGTCACTGGTCTGCCCCCGAGAGTGCATCCGGACGTCGTCGTTCGATGGGCGTCCCGCCCTGGTCCCCCTGGATCATGCGGGCAGCGTACCAGCGCCCGCGAGATCGTCCGGAAGCGACCGGCGGATTCGCTATGTCGGATTTCAGTTCAGGAGTGTGGCCCGAACGGGGGCCGCGCGAGCAGGCGATCGACGCGGACCGCGCGACGTCCAGCAACTAGCATCGACGTGCTCGACGATTCTCTTGGGGGGAAGACCGTGATCAACCAGCGTGCCGGGAACACCGGGGGACGACGGACCAGTCGACGTGTCGTGGGGGCGGTCGCCGTCACGGGCATCGCCGCGCTGGTGCTCGCCGGGTGCACATCCGACGACAAGCCGGTGACCGACCCGTCGCGGATCCTGCAGACGGTCGACACCCGTCTGGCTGCGGATGGATCGATCACCTCGATCTCCGACACCGCGATCTCGGTCGCCGGCAAGGAATCGTCGACGGCCACGACCGACCACGACCCGGCGACGGCTGCCGGAGACCTGCCGCTCCGGATCACGACGCAGTACTCGACCGCGAAGAAGACCGGCACGGACCTCGACGACCTCGACGGGTACTCGGGCCGGATCGCGATCGACCTGACGATCGAGAACCTGACCGTGACGTCGAAGAACCTGACGTACGACGTCGCGGGGACCTCCCGCTCGACCCCGGCCCTCGTGGGTGCTCCCTTCAGCATCGCCGCGTCGACCGTGCTGACCGGGACGGCCGCCGACCGCATCGTCACGGACGGGGCCGACTCGGGCCCGTCGACGGACGGCGTCGTCAGCACGAACGACGACGGCGACGCCGTCGTCCAGTGGGGTCGGCTCCTGGCCCCGCCGACCTCCGGTGCGAGCAGCACGCTGCACCTCGTCGCCGACGTCGAGGACTTCGCCGCACCCACCTTCGACGTCGCGGCGCAGCCCGGACTGTCGACGGACCTGTCGTCGACCGGCGTGGTGAGCGCCGCGTTCGGCTCTGACAGCGACTCCGAGCTCGCCCTCCAGCGCCGGACGATCGACCTCATCTCGCAGGTCAACGAGGTGCTCGCCCGAGCCGGTGGGACGATCACCGAGGTCCGGTCCAACCTCGAGACCACGTCGAAGACCCTCGGCGTCAGTACCGCGGAGCGCCTCAAGGAGAGCAGCTCGTCGCTCGCGAGCACGATGCAGTCGTTGTCTGGTGAGCTCGGCTCGCTGAACAGCGACCTCGGCGCGACCGTCGAGTCCACGCAGTCCACGGTGCTGCAGCAGCTCCAGCAGACCACCACGAGCCTCGACGGCCTGCTCGGCGACACATCCGCGACGGCGCCGGCGACGGTGCTCGACGGCAACGGGTGCGCTGCGACGCCGAAGACCTCGGCCGCGGGCGGCAGCGTCTACGGCAACCTGCTCCGTGTCTCGTCACAGCTCGACGGGTACGCCGACGCCAGCGAGGCCTGCAAGCAGCAGGTGAGCGCGCAGCTCGCGTCCGCCGTCGGCCCCGATGAGCCGGACGCCACGACCTGCGCGGCAGCCGATGCCCGTGACTCGCTGACCTGCACGCTCTTCGCCTCCTCGACGGCCATCAACGGTTCGTTGATCGGACTCGTCAGCACCGGGCAGGCGCTCGCCGCTCGGCTCCAGCCGGAGACGGTCGACGACGCCATCGCGAGCGCAACCGACCTCGACGCGCAGCTCACCAAGATCTCCGACGCGCTGGACGAGTACGAGGACGGCGGCGACGGTGGGACCGGCGATGCCCTGCGCGGCCTGTCGGCGAGCGCGGACCAGATCGGGACGCGGCTCGATGCCCTGGCGACCGCCGTGCGGACGACGCACGACCGCGCGCAGGCGGCCCGCGACCTGGTCGACGGCGCCGGCTTCCCGCTGTCGATGCAGCGCCAGAACTCGACTGTCGCCGACCAGCTCTGCACCCTCGCGACGCTCGGACAGCTCGACCAGGCCGACGCTGATCGCCTCCGGGGCTACCTGACGGCGGAACCCTGCGCCGGCGCCCCGGAGGGCACCGTCCTCCGGCCCGGTCTCGGCTTCGACACCCCGATGGACCAGCGACTGGACGACCAGACGATGCGGTGGCAGGAGATCGTCGACTCGACCAGCGAGGACGCGACGGCAGACGGTTCCGTCGGCAGCGCCATCGCGGGCATGCGGACCGACCTCGCGGCGCTCCAGACCAGCATCCGTGCGGTGCGGGACGCCGTCCGGGGCGGCAGCGACGAGGTCGGATCGACGATCGATCGGCTCCGTGCGGCGTTGGGGGACGCCGATCGGTCGCAGCAGGTCATCGCCACCCAGCTCGGGACGGTCCGCCAGACGCAGATCGACCTGGCGGCCGAGGTCGAGAAGACGTTCGAGGACGCCTCGGACCAGTCGTCGGAGACCTTCAAGAAGGCGATCGACGCGCAGGTCCGCAAGGTGTCGACGACCGCGGCCGAGAGCAACGAGGCCGTCCGGGAGGCCTTCGACAAGTCGATCACCGGGCTGCGATCGACCTCGGACGAGGTCACGAAGGGCTCGAAGGGCACGCTCGACGAGCAGAAGGAGACGCTCGAGCAGGAGAGCTCGGGCCTGGCGTCGGCGGTCGATCGGCAGACGGCGTCCAGCCTCGAGCGCATCGCTGCCAGCACCAGCGCGTCGACGCGTGACGTGCAGGGTGCATCGACGCTGCTGACCGCGGACCTGAACCGCGTGATGCTCGACCTGGGCGACCGCAAGGTCAACGGTTCCGGCATCCTCGGGGCGATGGCCACGAGCGCGGCGAAGTCCGACTCCGCCGACTACCAGCTCGCGCTCGCGTCCCAGAACGCAGCGGGCTACGCGAACGTCCGCGCCGAGGACGTCGCCGGCATCTTGCTCCAGCAGGAGCAGTTCCGTGCATCGCTCGACGCCGCGACGACGCTGCCGGCCTTCCAGTTGCGGGTGCCCTCGAGCGCGACGTCGACCACGCTGTACACCTTCCGGATCGGGGCGGACCGATGAGCGACCACACGATCGACGACACCGAAGGCGAGCGTCCGAGCAACCGCCGTCCGCTGCTCGTCGTCGGCATCGCAGTGCTGCTCGTCGCCGCCGTGGTGGCGGCCGTCCTGACGTTCCGGACGATCGGCAGCGGCTCGCCGGTCGAGGCCGTCCCTGCCACGGTGCCCGTGGAGATCGTCGCCGCGCACGTCCCGGAGGACACGAAGATCGGTGTGGTCGTCACGCTGGGTGACGGCGAAGGGTCCGAGTGGAACGCGGCAGCGCAGGGAGCGCTCGTGGCGGAGCGACGCCTGGCGCTCGGCGGGACGGACATCACCCTCGTCACGAAGAACGACGGCGGGACGGTGTCCGGCGCGAAGGCTGCGGTCGAGTCGCTCGCGAAGAGCGGCGTCTCGGGCATCGTGGTCGCGTCGGCCGGCACGCACGTCGCCGGCGCGCTGACGGCTGCCGCCGCCCTGGACATCCCGGTCGTGCTGCCCTACGCGGCCGCCGAGAAGGACTCGTGGTCGACCGCACCGACTGCTGACTCGATCAGCGACGCGATGACGACGGCCCTCGGTGACGCCCGGTCACCGCTCCTGGTCGACCTCGGAGGCGGTGCACCAGCTGGCCTGCGGATCTCACACGTCCTGGACGGTGAGGACACCGCGGACACCGCCGCCCTCGCCCAGACCGTGGCCGAGCGGACCGGAGCGACGAGCACGGACGCCGACGCCGACACGGGCGCCGACACCGACGCGGCCGACGCGGAGACCGCCGCCCCGGACTCCGACGCCGTCGTCGTCAGCGGTCCCGCAGACCGCCAAGGGGGGTTGGTCGCAGCGCTCCAGGCCGCCGACGTCACCGTGCCCGTCGTCCTCACCGCGGACGCGACGAGCCCGGCCTTCGGCACCGCGCTGGCGGAGGCGGGCGGCAGCCTGAGCGGCTCATTCCGCACCGTCGGTGTCGCCACCGACGACGCCCGGGCCCTCGCGTCCGACGCCGAGGGCCGCGCGATGTCGGCGTTCCTCGGAGGGGTCCGCGTCCTGGCGGGCGACCAGGACGCCGAGAACCTGACCGGTGACCAGTCCTTCGCAGCGGTCGCCGACGCAGCGGACTCCCGGAGCCACGACGCGGTCGTCGCCTTGGTCCGCGCGGTCGGGAAGGCACGGAGCACCGAGCCCGCCGACGTCACCGATGCGCTCGCCGCGCTCGAACTCGGCCCAGGGTCGGGCATCGCCGGCCCGGCGCTCGACTTCACGCGGCAGCAGGCGCTCGGTGCGCCGGCAACGGTCCTCGCAGCGTCGGCACAGCAGCTCGGCCTCCGCCCCGCCAGCACCGCCACCACGTCCGGCACGGCGACGAGCGGTGGCACCGACACGGGCGACGCTGCGACGGCCCCGAGTGCGTCGCTGGTGTGGTTCGAGGACTCCACCGCACGCTGACCCGTCCACCCACCCACCTCGGAGAAGGAACGCGAGCATGCGCCTGCTGATCGAGCTCGACGACCGCCGTGACGCGGTCGAGGTCGACGGGTGGTCGGGTGCGTCCTCGCTCGGCGAACTCGTCGCCGCAGCGATCGGCACCCAGCTCGACGCCGACACCGCGCTGGCGGTCGACGGCCACCGCACCAGTGCCGGGACGCCGCTCCGCGACCTCGTCCTGCTCGAGGGGTCACGCATCGGCCGCTCGGTCGAGGAGCGCCCGGGGACGGTCGACGGCTGGAGCGTGACGCTGGCGGGCGGCCTCGACGCCGGACTCGTCGTGCCGGTCCCGCGCAGTCGGGAGTTGGTCGTGGGACGCGCGCCGCAGGCCGACGTCGTGCTGCCCACCGAGAGCGCCTCGTGGGAGCACTGCACCATCGAGCGCGAGGACGACGGCGTCCGTGTCCGTGACGCGGGTTCGACGAACGGCACCGTGATCGCGGGGCAGCGTGTCGACGCCGAGGGGGTCCTGCTGACCGGCACGACGAGCGTCATCGTGGGCGGCGCCGTGCTGCTCGTGCGGCCGGTGCTCGACGAGGTCCCCGTGCCCGCGGCCGGTTCGATGGCGAACCTGACCCCGGCGGCGACGGCACCGTTCAACCGCCCGCCGCGCGCCGGCCGGACCTCGGACGCCGAGACGGTCGTGCCACCCGGCCGGAAGGACGTCCCGCCCGCGTCGAAGTTCAGTTGGATCACCGTCGCCGCCCCGTTGGTGCTCGCGGGAGCGATGGTGCTCCTGCTCGGCGATGCCCGCTTCGCGCTCTTCGCCCTGCTCTCCCCGGTCACCGCGATCGGCATGTGGTTCGAACAGAAGCACCGCCGCGCGAAGAACCTGAAAGAGGAGGACACCCGGTTCACCGAGGCCGTCGAGTCCTTCCGTGGCGAGATCGCCGAGGCCGCCGCCGTCGAGGCTGCACGTCGGCAGGAGCTCGTGCCCGACCCGGCAACCGTGGTCCGGCGAGCAGAACTGCCGACCACCCTGCTGTGGCAGCGACGATCCGACGACGTGGACTTCCTGAGCCTGCATGCCGGCACCGGGGACGCTCCGTGGCGACCCGAGGTCGACCAGCGCGCGGCGTCCGCGAAGCTCGAGGACGAGGCCAAGGCAGCCATCGCCGACAGCCGTCTGACGGCCGCACCGGTGGTCGCCGACCTTTCGGACGCCGGTGTCGTCGGGATCGTCGGTGACCGCGAGGGCGCCCTCGCCCTCGCGCGCAGCCTGCTCACGCAGGCGACCGTGCACTGCGGACCCGCGGACCTGACGGTGGGCGTCTTCTGCGACGCGGGCCGAGCGGACGACTGGGGGTGGGCCTCCTGGCTGCCGCACGCGCGCGTGGCGGGGAGCAGTACCGGTGCCCGCTGGATGTCGTCGCAGCGCGACCAGAGCGCGGCGGTGCTGCGCGGCCTGCGGGAGTCGCTCGACGAGCTGCCGACCCCGAACCTGCTGGTGGTGATCGACTCCGAGGTGCTCACGGAGGGCCGAGACGCCCCCGCGCGCAACCTCCTCGGCCAGGGCCGTACCGTGCCGGGAGCCTCCCTCCGGCCCGGCGAACGCCCCCGGCGCGTCAGCGGGATCGTCATCGCGACGAACGAGCAGCAGCTCCCCGCCGCGTGCACGTCGATCATCACGGTCGCCGCGGACGCCGCCGCCACCGTGTACCGCCCCGAGGACCGCACCCGTGTCGAGGACGTCGTCCTCGCGGGCCTGAGCGTCGAGACCGCCGAGCGCAGCGCCCGGAGCGTCGCACACTTCGACGACCCGGAACTCACCGTGCCCGGCGCATCACTGCCGTCGCTCGTCCGACTGCCGGAACTGCTCGCGGGCGACGACACGGTCGCGCGAACCCCGACGGGCGCGAGCCCCGCCGATGCGATCCGCACAGCCTGGGACGCCCGCACCGGCTTCTCGACGCCGATCGGCTCGTCGGAGAGCGGCGTGCTCGAGATCGACCTGGTGCGCGACGGGCCGCACGGCCTGGTCGGCGGCACGACGGGTTCGGGCAAGAGCGAGTTCCTGCGCTCGCTCGTCGCCGGGCTCGCGGCGCGGAACGACCCGACCCGTCTGAACTTCCTGCTGGTCGACTTCAAGGGTGGTGCAGCCTTCGCCGCCTGCGAGCGGTTGCCGCACACCATCGGCACGATCAGCAACCTCGACGAACAGCTCGCCGACCGCGCGATCCGTGCGCTCGAGGCCGAGCTCGAGCGACGCCAGCGCGTGTTCGCCGCAGCGGGTGCGGACATCGACAACCTCGATGCCTACCTGGCGACGGGGCCGGCCGAGCCGATGCCGCGCCTGCTCCTGGTGGTGGACGAGTTCGCGATGCTGGCGAAGGACTTCCCGGACGTCCTGACCTCGCTGGTCAGCATCGCCGCGGTGGGTCGTACCCTCGGCGTCCACATGATCCTGGCGACTCAGCGACCGGCTGGCGTCGTGAGTGAGGACATCCTGGCGAACACGAACATGCGGGTCGCGCTCCGGGTCCAGAGCCGCGAGGACTCCACCAACGTGATCGGTGTCCCCGCGGCGGCGGGCATCGGTCGCCAACAGACGGGCCGCGCGTACGTGAAGCTCGGGCAGGACGACATCACCCCGGTCCAGACGGCGCTCGTCACCGGCCGTGCCCGCGACGAACGCGCCGAGCAGCCGGTGTCGGTCCGACCGACGGACGTCTTCGGTGTGCCCGCGCCGATGCCCGCCCCGGCACCGACGGCGTCCGACGTCACCGACCTCGATCAGCTCATCGAGGCGATCACGGAGGCGAACGACGCCGCCGGGTACGCCCCGCCGCGCCCGATCTGGCCCGAAGCGCTCGGCGATCGCGTCGAGCTCGGGGCGCTGGCGAGCACGGACGCAGCGAGCATCGTCCCCGTCGCCCTGGCCGACGACCCGGACCACCAGCGCCAGCTCACCACCGGGTGGGACCTCGACGAGGGCAACCTCATGCTCATGGGGATCCCGGGCAGCGGGACGAGCACGGCGCTCGCCACGATCGCCCTGCAGCTGGCCGCGGAGACCACCCCCGAGGGCCTCGACCTGTTGGTGCTCGACATGGGCCCCGGTGACCTGGCTCCGCTCGCGCAGCTCCCGCACACCACGGCGTACGTCGGTTCCGGACCGGGTGCGGGGGAGTTGCAGGCACGCTTCCTCCGTCACCTGCGGGTCGAGCTCGAACGTCGTCGTGCGGCTCCGGGTGGGCGTCGCGCCGTGGTGCTGATCGACGGCCTGGCGGCCCTGCGTGACGAGTACCAGGACTTCGAGGGGCAGCAGCTCCTCGACGCGCTGTACCGCGTCTACGCCGAGGGCCCCGCGCTCGGGATCTCCTTCGCGGTGTCGACGACCCGCGCCAAGGCCGTGCCGTCGGCCATGGACGAGGTCACCACCCAGAAGTGGATGTTCCGCCTGGCGGACCCGTACGACTACGCCTCGATCGGGGTCCGCCCGAAGGACGTCCCACCGCCGGTCCCCGGTCGCTTCATCGACTCGGTCCTGCGGCTGCAGTCGCACGTCGCGACACCGGACGCCCCGCTCGCGCAGGCCGTCGAGCGCGTCGCCGACCGTTGGTCCGGCGCAGCGACCAAGGCGAGCGCGGTCGGCCGGCTGCCCGACGCGGTGCTGGTCGACGAGATCGGCTCCGGTGCGGACTTCACGAGCGAACCGTGGCGGCTGCCGATCGGCATCGCCGAGGACGACCTCGGACCGGCGGCGCTCGAGGTCTACGACGGCGAACACGTGCTCGTCGCAGGTCCGGCCCGGTCCGGCAAGTCGTCGGTCCTGCTGGCCGTCGCCGCGCTCGCCCGAGCGGGCGAGGGCGTCCGCCCCGCGGTGTGGGCGATCTGCGACCGCCGGTCACCCCTGGCGTCAGGGTCGTTCGACCGCATCGCCGTCGGCGCGGACGAGGTCCCCGCACTGCTCGCCGCGGTGCGTCTCGAGCGCGGCCCGGTGCTGCTGCTCATCGACGACGCGGAGCGCTTCGAGGACGGCGACCAGGCGATCGCGACCCTGCTCTCGACGGAACGCCCCGGCCTGTGCGTCGTCGCCGCCGGACGTTCGGCGGACCTCCGGTCGCTCTACAGCCACTGGACACGCGCCGTCCGGAAGTCCCGCTGCGGGATCCTGCTGCAGCCGGACGTCGACTACGACGGCGAGCTCCTCGGGGTGACGCTGCCGCGGCGCGCGCCCGTCGCGTTGACGGTCGGTCGCGGCTACGCGTCGTCCGGTGGCTCGGTCCGTCTCGTCCAGACCGCGTCGGCCGGCAGCTGACCGGGGCCAGCGCACCAGCGCAGCACCGCAGCACCGCAGCAGTGCTGGAGCGCAGCAGTGCAGCCGTGCGACGGACTGGAGGCCCGTGGCGGCGCCGCCACGGGCCTCCAGTCCGCCACCTGGTCGCGTGCCGTGCGCGCTCAGTCGCGCGTCGTGATCCCGAAGGGGGAGCTCTCGAGGTTCGTGAAGTTCCCGACCGTCGCCCGGACGGTGCACGAGGGGGCAACGGACAGTGCGGTGACCACCAGGCCGTCGGACGACACGGCCAGTGCGCCCGAGCAGCCGTCGGCGAAGCGCACCCCGGACTCTCCGCCGGCCACGTCGACGAGCATCTGCGACGGGCGCCCCGTTGCCGGACTGCGGTAGAGCGGGTTGAGCTCGTCCGAGCCGCTCGGCCAGACCGGCACGAGGGTGACGGGCAACGCCGTCTGGCTCACCGTGCGGTCGGGCGTGCGGACCTCGATGCCCTGCAGCCGCTGCACCGGGTACGCCGTCCCGCGCACGGACTGGTCGGTCACGGCGGTGGTGGTGGCCACGCCGACGCCGTCGAGCCAGGTCTGCAGTGCGGCTCCGTCGGTCACCGACGACAGCGGGACCGAAGCCTGCACGGTGACGTCGCCGCCCGCGGGGACCTCGATGCCGGACAGGGTCCAGGCACAGTCGGCGTCGACCCCGGTCAGTGACGGCTGGTTGCGCTTCGCGGTGATGCCTTCGCCGGACCAGGTGACCGCGGGACAGGACGCTCCGGTGCGGGCACCCGGCACGACCTCGAGGAAGGGGCCGGTCAGCGCCGAGGCCTGCGCAGCGTAGGTGATGCGCAGGTCGACGGTGTCCTTCGCCGGGTCGATGGTGGCCCGGCGGGTGGTCGCGAGTCCGGTGGGCAGCGGCCGGTCCTGCTGGTAGGCGTTGGCTGCCTGGGCGGTCGCGGTCCCGGTGCCCGGGGTCTTCCGGAGTGCGCCGGGCAGCCACACGACACCGCCGACCACGAGCGCGGCGACGAGCACGATTCCCAGACCGCCGAACAGCAGGGCACGGTTCGTGAGCCACTCCGGGCGGGCGAACCGGCGTGCGGGCACGGACTCCGGTGCGGGAGCCGCGGGCATCGGCTGCCGGGCCATCGGTCGGATGACGGTCCGTGAACCAGCCGGGCCGAGCTCCGGGGCCGGCCCGAAGGCAGCTGCTGCAGCGTCGTCCGCGGCGCCCGTGTCGTCGGTGCCGACCGTGCCGACCACGCCGCCGGGAGCGCGGATCCCACGGACCACGGTGGCGGGACGCTCGACCTCGTCGAACGCGTCGGGGTCCTCGGCGGCCGGCAGCGCCGGGGCCGATGCGAGGGGCCGGGCGAGCCGACGCAGGGTGGCCGCTGCGTCCGTGGCCGACGGGCGGGCGTTCGGGTCCTTCGCGAGCAACGCGGACAACGATGCCCACAGGGCGTCGGGGACGTCGAGCGGCGGCGGGTTCGAGGTGACGTGCCGGTACGCGACGGCGAAGTCCGTGCCGGGGCCAGCGAAGGGCGTGCGGCCGGACAACAGCTCGTAGAGCATCACGCCGGCGCCGTAGACGTCGGCGGCCGGACCCGAGCGGCCGTGGCTGATCGACTCGGGTGCCATGTACTGCGGCGTGCCGAGCAGCCCCGTGGTGGTGCGCTCCCGCTCGGCGACCACGGAGGCGATGCCGAAGTCGGTGACCCGGACGTCGCCCGTCGTCCCCGGTGTCCACGGCGTCTGGAGCAGCACGTTGTCGGGCTTCACGTCACGGTGGGTGACGTCCTGCTCGTGCGCTGCGGCGAGGGCGTCGAGCGTCTCCGCCGTGATGGTCAGCGCATCCCGCGGGGGGAGCGGACCGTTCGACACCAGCAGGTCCCGCGCGGAGCCGCCGGGCACCAGGTCCATGACGATCGCGAGCCGATCGCCCTCGACCACCAGGTCACGCACCCGGACGATCGACGGGTGCTGCAGGGCCAGGAGCACCGACCGCTCACGGACGAACCGCTCGACGATCTGCGGGTCGGCGGCGAGCTCGGCGCGCAGGAGCTTCGCGGCGAAGTGCTCACCGGTCGCGCCGTGCTCGGTCCGCCAGACCTCGCCCGTGGCACCGGTGCCCAGGAGCTCGACCAGACGGTACGACGCGCCGAGCGGCTCCCCCTGGCCGTACTGCCCTTGACGGTCCTGCGCCACGTGCTCCCCGATCCCCAGTGCCGGCCCCTCGCCGACCTCGCGATGTTACCGGCCGGTCGGTGCCGCTGCGTGCTCCGGGGCCGCGTACTGCACGTCGATCGCGTGCTGCGTGAACCCGGACCGCCGGTACAGCGCGAGCGCGGGCTCGTTGTCGCCCTCGACGTACAGCGCGGCGGCGGTCAGCCCCCGGCCGGACAGGCGAGCCGTCCCCGCGCGCATGAGCACCCCGCCGAGTCGCCGTCCCTGCAGGTCCGGCCGCACCGCGACGGCGTAGAACTCGCCGATGCCGTCCTCGACCTTGAGCCAGCACGACCCCGCGAGCGCACCCGACGCATCACGGAGCAGCAGCAGGTCGTCGCCGGAGAACCAGGCGTCGTCCTCGCGAGCACGGAGGTCGTCGAGGGTCATCCGCCCCTGCTCGGGGTGGTGCGCGAACGCCGCGGCGTTGAGCGCGAGCCAGTCGGTCTCGTCGTCGGTGCCCGGACGGAACGCGGACAGGGTGTAGCCGTCGGGCAGGTCGACGTCCGGTGCGGCATCGGAGATCGGTGCGCGGAGCTGCAGCAGGGTGCGGACCGCGCGCCAGCCGAAGTGCTCCGCCAGGGCCCGCGCGCCGGGGTGGTCCCCGTGTGCCCAGGCGAGCACCGGAGCGGCCCCGCCGCCCAGCGCGAGCGCCTGCGTGACGAGGGTGGTCCCGACGCCGCGGCCACGGGCCTCCAGGCTGACCACGAGTTCGAGCTCACCGTCGCGCACCACGGCGACCCCGTCGTCGACGTCGAGGACGGTCGCGCGCCCCGCGCGGACGTCGACCAGCGTCTGGTCGGAGAACGGTGGGGGATCTCCGGGCGTGACGAACCGGTCGAGGTCCGGCACTACTGACCCATCAGGCGCTCGGCCTCGTCGTCGTAGACGTTGAAGCGGTACCCGACGTTCCGGACGGTGCCGATCAGGGACTCGAGGTCGCCGAGCTTCGCGCGGAGACGACGGACGTGGACGTCGACCGTGCGGGTGCCACCGAAGTAGTCGTAGCCCCAGACCTCGCTGAGGAGCTGCTCGCGGGTGAACACACGAGAGGGGTGGGTGGCGAAGAAGCGGAGGAGCTCGAACTCCTTGAACGTCAGGTCGAGCGGCCGGCCACGGACCTTCGCCGAGTAGCTGGCCTCGTCGATGACGACACCCGACGCCTGGATCTTCGAGCTCGACTGGCCCTTCGCCGCGCGGCCGGCCGACAGTCGGATGCGGGCGTCGATCTCGGCGGGACCGGCGCTCTCGAGCACCACGTCGTCGATGTTCCACTCGCTGTTGACCGCCGTGAGGCCACCCTCGGTGACCACGAGCACGATCGGCGTCGTCGACCCCGACGAGGCGAGGATCTTGCACAACGCCTTCGCGCTGACCAGGTCCGTGCGGGCGTCCACGAACATCAGGTCGCTCTGCGGAGCGTTGACCAGCTGTGCTGCCTCGGCCGGCACGTGACGGATCCGGTGGCTCAGGAGACCGAGGCTGGGCAGGACGTCCCCGGGCGCGGTCGAGGTGAGTACCAGGAGCTGTGCCACAGGACCTCCGGAGGTGGATGACGTCGTGGAGACATCCTAGTGATGCTGGACAAGCGCTCATCCGGCCGGACGGTTTGCGCGGGAACCCGCAAGCGTCGCCTCCCTGACATGATGGAACGCGTGACCGAGCCCGTGCAGCCCACCGACCAGCGTCGCCTCCGGCTGACGTCCGTCCTGCCGGTCTGGGTGCTGGCGATCGTCGGGGCCGTGCTCGTCCTCGTGCTCGCCGACCGCGACGCCTACGCCTGGCTGCTGCTCGTCTTCGTCGCCTGCGTGATGGTCAGCTTCGTGCTGCAGCTCATCACCGCGACGAAGGACGGCCTGGTCGAACGGATCAGCATCGCGTCGTCCGGTGCGTTCGTCGTCGTGCTCGTCACCGCCGTGGTGCTCCTGGCGCGTTGAGCCGAGCCGCGTAGACTCCACACCATGGATTCGCTGCTTGCGCTCGAGCTGTTCTACGTGGGCCTGCTGGGCCTGGCGTCGCTCGCGATCGCCTTCGTCTCGGTGACCGTCGTCGTCAAGCTGTTCAAGGGTCAGCGTTGATCGAGCTCCCCGAGGGCCTCGCGCCCGAACTCGTCCCGCTGTCGTGGCTCGTCGGCGTCTGGGAGGGCACCGGCGTCGTGGAGTACCCCGTCGGTGACGACGAGGACGTCCGCAAGTACGAGTTCGGCCAGCGCGTGAGCTTCAGCCACGACGGCCTGCCGTACCTCAACTACTCCTCCACCACGTGGCTCCTCGACGACGACCACACCCCGCTCGCCGCCGAGATGGGCTACTGGCGGATCGATCGTCCGACCGAACCGGGTGACCGCGGTCCCGCGATGCTGATGGGCGACGGGCCGACCCCGTTCAGTTCCGTCGAGAGCGTCGAAGCCCTGCGGAACGCGTCCGACGGGTTCGACGTCGAAGCGGCGATCATCCACCCGACCGGGGTCAACGAGCTCTACGTCGGCCGGGTCCTCAAGGGCCGGATCGACCTCGCGACGGACGCCGTGCTGCGCTCGCCGAACGCGAAGGACTACTCCGCCGCGACCCGTCTGTACGGGCTGGTCGAAGGCAAGCTCTTCTGGGCGTGGGACATCGCCGCGCTCGGCCGCGAACTCACCTCGCACGCCTCGGGGCAACTCGCGAAGGTCGACTGATGACGTCGGCGTTCGCGGCGCACGACGGGTTCGTCGCGGCGACCCCGTCGGACGACGGTGCCACCGGCGGCGTCGCCGCGCACTTCGGCAACCCGTTGGGTGAGCAGCGCCTGCTCGCCCGCGGTCGCGCCGTCGTCGAACTCGGCCTCGGCGTCGTCACGGTCACCGGCCCCGACCGCCTCTCGTGGCTCAACTCGATCACCTCGCAGCAGCTCACCGGGTTGCCGGCCGGCGTCAGCACCGAGACGCTCGTGCTCGACCAGGCCGGTCGCGTCGAGCACGCGGCACGGGTCGTCGACGACGGTTCGGTCGTCTGGCTCCTCACCGAGCGCGGCGACGCGGCACCGCTCGCCGGCTGGCTCGACTCGATGCGCTTCATGCTCCGGGTCGAGGTCGCGGACCGCTCAGACGACTTCGCGACCATCGGTTGGTTCGGCGACGCCGCCCCGTTCGCGTCCGTGGAACTGCCGGAAGCGCCGGTCGCCGAGTGGGTCGACCCGTGGGGTGCCGTCACGCCCGGTGGGTGGGGCTACGCCAGCCTGGAGGCCCATCCCGGCTCCGACTGGACCCTGCGGATCGCCGTGGTCACGCCCGGCACCGCACAGGCCATCGCCTCATCGGGTGAACCCGTCGCGGGGCTGCTCGCGTACGAGGCACTGCGGATCGCCGCCTGGCGCCCGACCCTGTCCGACGTCGACGAACGGACCATCCCGCACGAGCTCGACTGGCTCCGTTCCGCCGTGCACTTGTCGAAGGGCTGCTACCGCGGGCAGGAGACCGTCGCGAAGGTCCACAACCTCGGGCACCCGCCGCGTCGGGCCGTGCTGCTGCACCTCGACGGGTCCGACGGCGTGCTGCCGGCACCGGGGACGCCCGTGCTGCTCGACGACAAGCAGGTCGGTCGGCTGTCGGCCTCGGCGATCCACCACGAGCTCGGGCCGATCGGGCTCGCCGTGGTCAAGCGCTCCCTCGACCCCGCCGCGACCCTGACGCTGGTCGCCGACGACGTGGTGGTGACCGCCGCGCAAGAGGTCATCGTCCCGCCGGAGGCCGGCGCCACGGCGAACGTCCCGCGCCTGCCCCGCCTCGGGGCCGTCAAGCGCTCCTAGCGTCCGTTCGCAGAACCGCTGCGGTCACCGGTCGCCGGTTGCCTGATGCCTGTCGCCGGTTGCCTGATGCGTGCGCAGGTTCCGACAGTCCACGAGTCGATCGACTGGTGTTCCGTCGGGTGATGCGCACGCATCGTGTGCGTGTGCATCTTCCGACAGTGCACGCGGTGATCGACTCGTGGATCGTCGCGAACGCGCCGCCGCGCCGCCGCAGCGCCGTCAGGCAGGCGCAGTCGCGCCGCCGCCGCGCCGTCAGACAGGCTCGACCGCGGCCCACGGCACGGACAGCTCGCCGAGCCGCCACCGCGCCGGCCCGTGCAGTACCGGCCACCCGCGGTCCCGCATGCCCCGCACCGTCGCGATCCACCGCTGCCTGGGGCCGTACGTCCCGAGCGGTGCCGCGACCGCCCACGACAGGTCGAGGTCGCGCAGGAACGCGTGCACCCGCTCCCCGGGCACGTTCCGGTGGATGAGCGCCTTCGGCAGCCGTTCCGCGACGATGCTCGGCACGTCGAGTCCGGCGAGCCGCAGCGACACCGTGAACGTCTGCGGCGCGACGTCGTCGAGCGTCACCCACGAGGCCACCCGACCCACCTCGTTGCACGTGCCCTCGACGAGCGTACCGCCGGGTTGCAGCCGGTCCTGCATGATCCGCCACGAGTCGACGACCGCCGACTCGTCGTACTGCCGCAGCACGTTGAAGGCCCGGATCACGGCGGGTCGGCGCTGTCCGGGCGTGGGGGTCTCGAAGCCGCCGAGGCGGAACGTCACGCCGTCGCGGGTGCTGGCGTTCGCGAGCGCCACCCGGGAGGGCTCGATCTCGATCCCGGTGACCTCGACGTCCGGACGCACCAGGGCCAGGCGGTCCCGCAGCTCGAGCGTCGTGGTCGGCGACGCCCCGTACCCGACGTCGGCGACGAGCGGGTCGTCGGCCTTCCGGAGCGCCGGGAGGGACGCGATCCACCGGTCGACGCGGCGGAGCCGGTTGTACCCGGTCGTCCCGCGCGTCACGTTCCCGATGGGCATGCGTCAAGGGTACGGGGGTCGTGGCGCTCGGTAGACTCGCAGCATGACCTCCACGCTCGTCCTGCTCCGTCACGGAAACAGTGACTGGAACCAGAAGAACCTGTTCACCGGTTGGGTCGACGTCCGGCTCAGCGAGCTGGGCGAGAAGGAGGCGAAGCGCGCCGGCGACCTCATCGCCGAGTCGGGCATCGTCCCCGACGTCCTGTACACCTCGCTCCTGACCCGTGCGATCCAGACGGCCGACATCGCGCTGCTCCAGGCCGACCTGGCGTGGCTGCCGGTGAAGCGCGACTGGCGTCTCAACGAGCGCCACTACGGCGACCTGCAGGGCAAGGACAAGGCCCAGACCCTGGCCGAGTACGGCGAGCAGCAGTTCATGGAGTGGCGCCGTTCGTTCGACGTCCCGCCGCCCCCCATCGCCGACGACGCCGAGTGGTCGCAGTTCGGCGACCGCCGCTACGCCGAGCTCGGCGACCAGCTGCCCCGCACCGAGTCGCTCAAGCTCGTCATCGAGCGCCTGCTTCCCTACTGGGAGTCGGACATCACGAAGGACCTCGCCGCCGGCAAGACCGTGCTGGTCACCGCCCACGGCAACTCGCTGCGCGCGCTCGTGAAGCACCTCGACGGCATCTCCGACGACGACATCGCCGGGCTGAACATCCCGACGGGCATCCCGCTCGTCTACGAGCTCGACGACGACTTCACCCCGACGAAGCCCGCGTACTACCTGGACCCGGAGGCCGCCGCTGCCGGCGCCGCCGCCGTGGCCGCCCAGGGCGCGAAGAAGTAAGACCGCACACACGAACGCCCCGTCCGGTCTCCGGGCGGGGCGTTCGTCGTCCGGCCTGGTGGGGCCGCGAGAGCGACAGTCTGCCGCGAACGTTCCGCCGACTCCTGTCGCTCTGCCGGGAGGAACGGATCACCGCACCGACGACGCGTCGCCTCGGCAGAGCGGTCGGCTCCTCGGGCCGCGGCTGGTCAGACGAAGTGCGACGCGATCTCCTGCACGAGGGCACCGACGTCGTACTCCTTCGTCGTGTCCACGCGGATCACCGGGACGCCGGGGAGCCCGACGGGCCGGGCATCGTCGACGTGTTCGTCCCAGAACGCCTGCACGCCGGCCAGGTCCCCGTGCACCTCGTGGCGCACCGGAACGGTGCCCGGGTCGTACCGGTCGCGCAGCCGGTCGTCGGCGGTGGCGCGGTCCGTGTCGCACCACACCTCGACGGCGCGAGGCGACCCGGCGGACGCGAGCCCGGCCTCCAGGCGGTCCCGGTCACGAGACGGCAGCCAGACGGCGTCGAGGACGACCCCGTTCTCGACGGCCCGCGCCATGGACCACATCGTGTCCATCGCGATGCCACCGAGCGGACGCGACGCGATCATCGGCCCGACGATGTCGGCGAGGGGCTCCTTGATGCGGTCCTTCGACAGGAACGGGCAGCCGAGGACCTCGGCCAGCGCCGTGCCGATCGTGCTCTTGCCGGAACCGGGCATGCCGTTGACGATGATCGCGACCTGGGCCATGCGTCGATCCTCGCAGACTGCGAGGCGCGGGTCAGACCGAGGCGCTCGCGGTGGAGGCGCCGGTCCAGTCTCCCGTCGCCAGGTACTCGACCTTCTTCGCGATCGACACGGCGTGGTCGGCGAAGCGCTCGTGGTAGCGGGAGGCCAAGGTGGCGTCCACGGTGTCGATCGGGTTGCCCTTCCAGGTCTCGCCGAGGACGAAGTCGAACACGCTGGCGTGCAGCTCGTCGACGGCGTCGTCCTCGTCGCGGATCTCGGCGGACAGGGCGATGTCCTCCGTCGCGAGCAGGCGCGTGAGCTTCTGCGCCATGGCGACGTCGTGCGCACCCATCTGCTTGAAGGTGCCGCGGAGCCCCTTCGGCACGACCTTCTCGGGGAAGCGCTGCCGGGCGAGCTGCGCGATGTGCTCGGCCATGTCGCCCATCCGCTCGAGCGAGGAGCTCACACGGAGGGCGGTGACGACGACGCGCAGGTCGCGGGCCACCGGAGCCTGGCGCGCCAGGATGTCGATGGCGATCTCGTCGAGGCTGTTGGCGGCCTCGTCGATCTTCTGGTCGTCGGCGATGACCTCGTCGGCGAGGGCGACGTCGGAGTCGCCGAAGGCCTGGGTGGCTCGGGTGATGGCGGACTCGACGAGTCCTGCGATCTCGGTCAGTCGCTCCTGGACGTCCTGGAGTTCCTGCTGGAAGACTTCGCGCATGGGGGAGTACCTCTCTCTGCGTACCGGTCGAGTGTCGTCAGCCCAGGTGAACGAACGGTGACGTGGGGCTGAACGCTTCGCGTTCCGGCCTGGCAGGGCGGGTGAACGGTACCGGAACCCCGTGTGACCATCCCTACACTGGCGGCATGGACAACGCGTGGCTGGTGCCACTGTCGATGCTCCTCGGCGGGGTCTTCGGCGCGGGGGTCGTGGTGCTGATCATCACCGCTGAGCGCACGGCACGTGCTGCCGACGTGGCGGAGCGGACCCTGCCGGACGGCGTCGCCGCGGTGATCGCCACGATGCACAACCCGGCGGTCGTCGTCGATCCGTCGAACACCGTCGTCGCGGCGTCACCCCAGGCCCTCACGGTCGGGCTCGTCGTGCGTCGCCGGCTCGTGCACCAGGAGTTGCTCGACGTGGTCGACCGGGTGCGGCGGAGCGGGGAGATGGCGTCGGAGGACCTCGAGCTCCCGCGCGGCCGGCACGGTGAGCTCATCGGCTACCTCAGCTTCCGGGCGGCGCAGCTCGGCAACCGGTACGTGCTGCTCACCGCCGACGACCTGACCGAGAGCCGCCGCATCGACGAGGTCCGCCGGGACTTCGTCGCCAACATCTCGCACGAGCTGAAGACCCCGATCGGCGCCATCGGCCTGCTTTCCGAGACCCTCGTGCTCGCCGCCGACGACCCCGTCCACGTGAAGAAGTTCGCGGCGCAGCTCATCACCGAGTCCGAGCGGCTCGGGGCGCTGACGAAGGACATCATCGAGCTGTCCCGCCTGCAGTCCGTCGATGCCCTCGAGAACAGCGAGGAGACGAGCGTCGACAAGATCGTGCAGGCATCGGTGGACGCCAACGCGGTCGTCGCCCGTGCCCGCGACATCGAGATCGTGCGGGCGAAGAAGTCGAAGCTGCGCGTGATGGGCGACCCCGGCCTGCTGCAGGTCGCGGTGTCGAACCTCATCGCGAACGCGATCAAGTACTCACCGGACGGCACCCGCGTCGGCGTCGGCGTCCGGTCCACCAAGGGCTTCGTCGAGATCGCGGTGACCGACCAGGGCGTCGGCATCCCCGAAGCGGATCTCGACCGCGTCTTCGAACGGTTCTACCGTGTCGATCCCGCACGGTCGCGGGCCACCGGGGGCACCGGCCTCGGGCTCGCCATCGTCAAGCACGTCGTCGGCAACCACGGCGGCGACGTGCGTGTCTGGTCGCAGCCCGGCAAGGGCTCGACCTTCACCATCCGCATCCCCGAAGCGGACCCAGAACTGACCACAGCACTCGAAGAGCAACTGGAAGAGCAGCCATCGTGACCAAGATCCTCATCGTCGACGACGAGCCGGCCCTGAGTGGACCCCTGGAGTTCCTGCTGCAGCGTGAGGGGTACGAGACCTCCGTCGCAGCCGACGGCGTGACCGCGCTGTCGAAGTTCGACGCGGAGAACCCGGACCTGGTGCTCCTCGACCTCATGCTGCCGGGGCTGAGCGGCACCGAGGTCTGCCGTCAGATCCGCACGCGGTCGAACGCCCCGATCATCATGCTGACGGCGAAGGACTCCGAGGTGGACATCGTCGTCGGGCTCGAACTCGGCGCCGACGACTACGTCACGAAGCCGTACTCGACCCGCGAACTCCTGGCTCGCATCCGCGCGGTGCTCCGCCGCCGGACCGAGGATGACCCGGCGGAGAGCGGGATCCTGCAGGTCGGCGGCATCCGCATGGACGTCGAGCGCCACACGGTGTCGGTGGACGGGTCCGAGACGGCGATGCCGCTCAAGGAGTTCGAGCTCCTGGAACTGCTCCTCCGCAATGCCGGCCGGGTGCTCACCCGTGGTCAGCTCATCGACCGGGTGTGGGGCTCCGACTACTTCGGCGACACGAAGACCCTCGACGTCCACATCAAGCGGATCCGGTCGAAGATCGAGCGGGTGCCGTCGGCGCCCGAGGTCCTGGTGACGGTCCGCGGGCTCGGGTACCGCATCGAGGCCTGAGACGGACGGACAGGAGGCCCGGTGCGAGTCCGTGGGACTCGCACCGGGCCTCCTGTCTGCAGCAGTGGCGTTGGCGCGTCTGGCGCGTCTGGCGCGTCTGACGCGCTCGCGCGTGCGCGGTGCGGCTACTGGCCTTCGGTCGGCGTGGCGCTCGGCGTCTCGACCGGCAGCGTGATCTGGCTGGACGGCTCAGGGGTCGAGGTCGGCGCGAGGGTGGCGTACTCCTCTTGTGCCGAGGTCAGGACCGGCACGCTCGCCGAGACGCCCTCGGCGTCGGGGTAGGAGAAGTAGACCTTGACGAGCGAACCGGGCTTCGCGTCCGCGCTGTCGAAGTCGAGGGTGTCGTGCTGCGAGTCGTTCGCCAGGTCGACGTGCGAGTTCGCCGGCACCAGCACGGTCTCGGTGTCGCCACCGATCTCGACCGACACGGTGATGCCGTCGGTGTCGGAGTTGTTCACCAGCGTGCCGATGAACCGCGCGCCCTCGCCGTCGTCCGAGATCAGGAGCGCGTTCCGGACGTCGACCTTGCCGGTCGAGACGTTCACGCCGTCGGTGATCTGCTTGATGTCGACGGTGTGCGCGGGCGACATGAACTCGCACCCGGTGGCGCCCAGCGCGATGGTTGCCGCAACGGCGACGGACACGAGTACCCGAGCTCGCAAGAGATTCCTCCGTAAGTCGATGAGGACCGGACGGTCCCGCACCATCCTAGCGATCGCCGGGAAGTGCCAGTGCTGAGGGTCCCCTTACCCGAACACCCCTTGTGGTAAACTGGAAGTCTGGGAACGGAGCCTGATACATGCAATTCGAGGTCGGCGAGACCGTCGTCTACCCCCACCACGGGGCGGCAACCATCTCTGAAGTCAAGACGCGCGTCATCAAGGGCGAGGAAAAGGTCTACCTGAAACTGCGGGTCACGCAGGGTGACCTGACGATCGAGGTCCCGGCGGACAACGTCGACCTGGTCGGCGTCCGCGACGTGATCGGCAAGGAAGGGCTCGACAAGGTGTTCGAGGTCCTCCGGGCGCCGTTCACCGAGGAACCCACCAACTGGTCGCGCCGGTACAAGGCGAACCTCGAGAAGCTCGCTTCCGGGGACGTCATCAAGGTGTCCGAGGTCGTCCGCGACCTCTGGCGTCGGGACCAGGACCGCGGCCTGTCCGCGGGTGAGAAGCGGATGCTGGCCAAGGCCCGGCAGATCCTGATCTCCGAGCTGGCCCTGGCCGAGAAGACCGACGAGGACAAGGCATCGACCGTCCTCGACGAAGTCCTGGCGTCCTGAGCGTGACGAACCACTGAGCGCAGCAGCACTGAACGCAACGACGACCGCACGGTTCCCCGAAGGGGTGGACCGGGCGGTCGTCGTCGTTGCAGCGGGGTCCGGCACCCGGCTGGGCATCGGTACCGCGAAGGCGTTCGTGCCCGTCGCTGGGCAGCTCATGCTCGCGCGGGCGCTCGAGCCGCTGTTCACGTCGTCGGCTCCGATGCTGGTCGTCGTGGTCGCTCCGTCGGCCCTGCTCGAGGACTGCCGTCAGGTGGTCGCCTCGGTCGCGGGCGCTGCGGTCGCGTACACGGCGGTCGTGCCGGGAGGCGCGGATCGCCATGGCTCGGTCCAGGCCGGCTTGGCCGTGCTGCCGGACTCCGTCACCACGGTGCTGGTGCACGATGCGGCGCGGTGCCTCACGCCCGCTGCGCAGTTCTCCCGGGTGTTCGACGCGGTCGAGTCTTCTGTCGCGGCCGGTGCTGGGGACGGCGTCGTCCCCGCGCTCCCCGTCACCGACACGGTCAAGCGGGTGTCCGGCGACGTGGTCGTCGAGACCGTCGACCGGGCTGCACTCGTCGGGGTGCAGACGCCGCAGGGCTTCCCGCTCGACGCGCTCCGGCGGGCGTACGCGGTGTCGGCGCAGTCCGAGACCGACGACGCGGGCGTGTTCCAGTCCGCGGGCGGCACGGTGCGGTTCGTGCCGGGCGACGCCGACGCCTTCAAGATCACCACGCCGTGGGACCTCGGTCGGGCCGAGTCCATCGTGCGGGCGCGGTCTGCCGTTCTTGTGGACACCGCTGTCCCGGCCGTCCGGCTCGGACTCGGGGTCGACGTGCACGCGTTCGACGTCGAGTCGCCGTGCCGCGTCGGTCTGCTCGACTTCCCCGGCGAACCGGGGCTCTCCGGCCACAGCGACGGCGACGCGGTGGCCCACGCGGTCTGCGACGCCCTGCTCTCCGCGGGCGGGCTCGGCGACATCGGCGGGACCTTCGGCACGTCGGACCCCGCCTACGCCGGTGCGTCCGGTGACGTCTTCATCCGCGGTGCCGTCGGGCTGCTCGCCGACGCCGGCCTCGTACCGCAGTCGGTCACCGTGCAGGTGATCGGGAACCGACCGCGCATCGGGGCCCGTCGCGCCGAGATGCAGGACGCCCTGTCCGCCGTCGTCGGTGCCCCCGTCGCGGTGTCCGGCACGACGACCGACGGCCTCGGGTTCACCGGCCGGGGCGAGGGGCTCGCCGCGATCGCCACGGCCGTCACCCGACCGGCCTGACGTCCTAGGCTTGGGATCGTGACCGTTCGCCTCTACGACTCCCGCGCCGCAGCCGTCGTCGACCTCGTCCCGTTGGTCGACGGACACGTCAGCGTCTACGTCTGCGGTCCGACGGTGCAGTCGTCGCCGCACATCGGGCACCTCCGCTCGGCCCTGGTCTACGACATCTGGCGACGGTGGCTGACCTACCGGGGGTTCCGCGTGACCCTGGTGCGGAACGTCACGGACATCGACGACAAGGTGCTCGACCTGGCCGCCGGCACCGACGAGCCGTGGTTCGCCCGTGCCTACCGCGTCGAGCTCGAGTTCACCGCCGCGTACAACGCCCTGGGGATCCTGCCCCCGACGTACGAGCCCCGTGCGACCGCGAGCGTGCCCCAGATGCACGAGATCATCCAGCGGCTCATCGACCGCGGGCACGCCTACGCCGCCGACGACGGCTCGGGTGACGTGTACTTCGACACCGGCAGCTGGGCGGACTACGGCGTCCTCACCCGACAGCGCCGCGAGGACATGGTCGAGGCCGCCGACGCCGATCCCCGCGGCAAGCGCGACGCCCGCGACTTCGCGCTCTGGAAGGGTGCGAAGCCCGGTGAGCCCGCGACCGCGAACTGGGACTCCCCGTGGGGTGCCGGGCGCCCGGGGTGGCACATCGAGTGCTCGGCGATGTCCCGCCGGTACCTCGGTGCCGCGTTCGACATCCACGGCGGCGGACTCGACCTGCGCTTCCCCCACCACGAGAACGAGCTCGCCCAGTCGACCGCCGCGGGTGACCCGTTCGCGTCCTACTGGCTGCACAACGGGCTCGTGACGGTCGAGGGCCAAAAGATGTCGAAGTCGCTCGGCAACTCGATCTTCGCCGCCGACTTCCTCGGTGCCGCCCGTCCCGCCGTGGTCCGCTACTTCCTCGGTGCGGCGCACTACCGCTCGTCGATCGACCACCACGAGGGCTCCCTGGCCGAGGCCGAGGCAGCGTACGACCGCATCGCGGGCTTCCTCGAACGGGCCGAACAGCGCCTCGAAGGGGTTCACCTCGCCGACGCCCCGACCGTCCCCGACGCCTTCGCCGCGGCCATGGACGACGACCTCTCGGTGCCGCAGGCGCTCGCCGTCCTGCACGAGACCGTCCGGGCCGGCAACGCCGCACTCGACGCCGACGATGCGGAATCGCTCGGGACCGCGTACCATCAGGTGGCTGCGATGGTCGAGGTCCTCGGTGTCGACCCGCGAGCCGCCCACTGGACGGGCGGTGGCCAGGACACCTCGGCAGGCCCGCTCGCCGCTCTCGTCGAACGCCTCGTGCAGGAGCGCGCGGACGCCAGGGCAGCACGCGACTTCGCTGCGGCCGACCGTGTGCGCGACGACCTCGCCGCCGCGGGCATCACGATCGAGGACACGCCGTCCGGAACACGCTGGAGCATCGCCTGACAACGGCAGTGCCGAACAGGAGCTACGCATGAAGAACGTCTCGGGAAACAAGAAGGGTCGGCCCGGCGCCGTCCGTTCCGGCCGCAAGGGCAACAAGCAGGTCGGCTCCGGCGGCCAGGGCGCACAGGCGCTCGAGGGCCGCAAGCCGACCCCGAAGGCCGAGGACCGGCCGTACCACCCCGCCGGTAAGCGCAAGGCCGCGAAGGACCGCTTCGAGGCGGCGAAGGGCCGTCACGGTGCGTCCAGCTCGACGCAGAACCGCACCGGTGGTCGCCCGCCGGCGCGCAAGACCGACGACTCCGAGCTCGTGACCGGGCGCAACTCCGTGCTCGAGGCGCTCCGCACGAAGACCCCGTCGACGACGCTCTACATCGCGTCCCGCATCGAGGTCGACGACCGCGTGAAGGAGATCCTCACGCTCGCGAACCACCGCGGTGTGCCGATCATCGAGCTGATGCGCCCCGAGCTGGACCGCATCACCGGTCACGACAGCGTGCACCAGGGCGTCGCGCTCAAGGTGCCGGCGTACCAGTACGCGGTCGCCGAGGACATCGTCGAGCAGGCGTTCTCCCGCGACCAGGTCCCGCTGCTCGTCGCGCTCGACGGCATCACGGACCCCCGCAACCTCGGTGCGATCATCCGCTCGACCGCGGCGTTCGGTGGGCACGGCGTGGTCGTGCCGCAGCGTCGTTCGGTCGGCGTGACGGCGTCGGCGTGGAAGACGTCGGCCGGTGCCGCGGCCCGCACGCCCGTCGCGATGGCCCCGAACCTGACCCAGACGCTGAAGTCGCTCAAGTCGATGGGCCTGTTCGTCCTCGGCCTCGACGGTGACGGCGACATCGAGCTCGACGGCCTCGAGCTCGCCGACCGCCCGATCGTGATCGTCGTCGGTTCCGAGGGCAAGGGCCTCTCGCGCCTGGTCACCGAGACGTGCGACGCGATCGTGTCGATCCCGATCTCGAGCGCGACCGAGTCGCTCAACGCCGGCATCGCCGCGAGCGTCACCCTGTGGGAGGTCGCGCGGCGCCGTCGCACCGCGTAGCCCGCGTTCGCTCACTTCGTGAGCACGAATGGTCGCCTCCCCGCTGTGGGAGGCGACCATTTCTGCTCACGGTGCTGGATGGGGTGGGGCCGGAGGGTCAGGACACGTCGGCTGGTGCCCGCCGTGTGGTCACGAGTCGTCGCTGCGCGCCGCCGCATGTGACGGTCTGTGACCGGCCGACGTCCGCCTGGCGGGGTGTCGTGACCGCTCGACGTCCAACGTCACCATCGGCGGTGCGGGCGTGACGGTCTGGAGGGCCGGCGCCGGTCTCCGGGACACGGGCCGGGCCTCCAGGCGGTCGCGTTCTCGACCCCCGAACGGTCAGGACACGTCGGCTGGTGCCCGCCGTGTGGTCACGAGTCGTCGCTGCGCGACGCCGCAGGCGACGGTCCGTGACCGGCTGACGTGCACCTGGCGGGGTGTCGTGACCGCTCGACGTCCAACGTCACCATCGGCGGTGCGGGCGTGATGGTCTGGAGGGCCGGCGCCGGTCTTCGGGACACGGGCCGGGCCTCCAGGCGGTCGCGTTCTCGACCCCCGAACGGTCAGGACACGTTGGCTGGTGCCTGCCGTGTGGTCACGAGCCGTCGCTGCGCGACGCCGCAGGCGACGGTCTGTGACCGGCCGACGTGCACCTGGCGGGGTGTCGTGACCGGTGGGCGGCGCGCGGGCGGGGGTGTCAGACGGTGGCGCGCCAGTCGTCGACGTCGTCGGACTCGTCGGACTCGTCGGCTGCGTCGACCACCGGGATCGGCAGCGTCATGGACGAGGTCGGCGGGTTGATGAGCAGGCGCTCGTCGCGGCGGTGCCGCAGCACGTCGTTGATGTACGCCGTCGTGGCCTCGGGCAGGGAGACGGAACGCTCCTCTTGCTGGGACATGAACCAGCGGTGCTCGAGCAGCTCGTGGAACACCTCGGCGGGCTCGAGTCGCCCACGCAGGTCGCGGGGGATCGACCGGACGACGGGCTCGAAGACCCGCGAGACCCACTCGTGCGCCACCATCTCCTCGTCGAGCTCGTCACGGCCGTTCCGTGCCCGGTAGGAGTCGAGGTCGTTCAGCAGACGACGGGCCTGGTTCTCGCCGGCGTCGAGCCCGGTGAGCCGCAGCAGTCGACGCTGGTGGTGCCCCGCGTCAACGACCTTCGGCTGGATCCGCACCTGCGAGCCGCCCTCGGTCGTGTGGATCGAGAGCTCCTCGATGTCGAAGCCGAGCTCGTTGAGCCGTTCGACGCGGTCGTTGATGCGCCAGCGTTCCTTGACGTCGAACTGCTCGGTGCCGGTGAGCTCCTTCCAGAGCGTCCGGTACTGCGCCACGATGCGGTTCGAGACGTCCACGGGGTCGGCGTTCTCGTCGAGCCGTCCACCGGCTTCGAGGTCGAGGAGCTCGCCGGCGATGTTCACCCGCGCCACCTCGAGGTCGTTCTCGCGCTGGCCGTTCGAGAGGCCGCCGGGGTAGAGCTTGCCCGTCTCGGCGTCCACCAGGTAGGCGGCGAAGGAGCCCGCGTCGCGCCGGAACAGCGTGTTCGACAGCGAGACGTCACCCCAGTAGAAGCCGATGATGTGCAGCCGGACCAGCAGGAGCGCGAGGGCGTCGACGAGGCGGGTCGCGGTCTCCGGTCGGAGGGTCTGGGAGTACAGGGCGCGGTACGGCAGGGAGAACCGCAGGTGCCGGGTGACGAGCACCGGGTGCAGGGGTGCGCCGTCGGCGTCCGCACGGTTGGTGATGACGGCGACGGGGTCCACGCACGGCACGTCCATGCGCTGCAGCGTCCGGAGCATGTCGTACTCGGAGCGCGCCACCTCTTCACCGGTCTCCTTCACGGCGGCGACGTAGCCGCTCAGGTGCACGAATCGGACGAGGTGCCGGGAGATGCCCTTGGGCAGGGCGACGATGGTCTCGTCCGGCCAGTCCGCGAGGGGGACGTCCCACGGCAGGTCGAGCAGCCCCGGGTCGACGGTGGCGGCGGTGATGGACAACGAGTCGGGCACGGTGGTTCCTCTGGAGTCGGGGACAAGCCGAGAGCCCGCGACCCGCCCTTGTGAGGCGGGCGCGGGCTCCCAGGGAGTGCGCTGCTTACGCGCGGGCGACGACTGCCTTGTCGTCCAGGCGCTCGCCAGACTCGGTGTCGAACGCGTGCACGTGGCCCTGCTTCGGCGTCACCACGATGGTGTCACCGATCGAGGGGTGCGCACGGCCGTCGACACGGGCGACGATGTCGACGCGCGTGCCGCTGACGTCGGCGTGACCGTAGAGGTAGCCGTCGGCGCCGAGTTCTTCGACCACATCGACCGTGACCGGCAGGCCCTCGCCCGACTGCGCCACGACGACGTCCTCGGGGCGGATGCCCACCGTGATGTTGCCGGAACGCGCGTTCGAGAGCGTGTCGCGGTCGATCGGGTGGTTGAGCGTGCCGAACTTGATGCCGCCCTCGACCACGTCGGCCGGCAGGAGGTTCATGGCCGGCGAGCCGATGAAGCCGGCGACGAACACGTTGTTCGGCTTCTCGTACAGGTCGCGCGGGGTGCCGACCTGCTGGAGGATGCCGTCCTTGAGCACCGCGATGCGGTCACCCATGGTGAGGGCCTCGGTCTGGTCGTGCGTGACGTAGACCGTGGTGACACCGAGACGACGCTGCAGCGATGCGATCTGGGTGCGGGTCTGGACGCGGAGCTTGGCGTCGAGGTTCGACAGCGGCTCGTCCATGAGGAACACCTGCGGCTGACGGACGATCGCACGGCCCATCGCGACGCGCTGACGCTGACCACCGGAGAGGGCCTTCGGCTTGCGGCCGAGGTACTGCTCGAGGTCGAGGAGCTTGGCGGCTTCCTGCACGCGGGTGGCGCGCTCTTCCTTGCCGACACCGGCGATCTTGAGCGCGAAGCCCATGTTCTCGGCGACGGTCATGTGCGGGTACAGCGCGTAGTTCTGGAACACCATCGCGATGTCGCGGTCCTTCGGCGGGACGTCCGTGACGTCGCGGTCGCCGATGCGGATCTGACCGGAGTTGACCTCTTCGAGGCCTGCCAGCATGCGGAGGGAGGTGGACTTGCCGCAGCCCGAGGGGCCGACGAGGACGAGGAACTCGCCGTCGGCGACGTCCAGGTCGAGGGAGTCGACCGCGGGACGGTTGCCTCCGGGGTAGAGACGGGTTGCCTTGTCATAGGTGACGGACGCCATGAGCGTTCGGTCCTTTCTTCACCGGCAGGTACGTGCCGGACGATCCGAGTGAAGCGGTCAGCCCGCGAGGGCCCCGGATGGTCGTCGTCGACCATCGAGGTTCATACAACACGACTTCGCCCGTCGGCGCCAGTGCTTCCCACCTGGCCGGGCGGTTCCCAGAGCGTGGTTGGGTGGTTCCCAGAGCGGCCCACTACAATCGCCGGGTCCGTCCGCCGAGCGGGGGTAGGCCGTGCGGACGCCGATCAGGAGGACGACGCACCGATGACCAACCGCCCCGAGGGTGATGCCCGCGCCGCGCGGAACGAACGCCGTGAAGCCGCCCGACAGCGAGCGCAGCGTGCCCGTACCCAGCAGAAGCGTCGCCAGCGCGGCACCCGTCTCGGACTGCAGATCGGACTCGGCGTCGTACTGCTCGCCGCGGCGACGATCGTCACGCTCGTCCTCGTCGACTCCGTCAAGCCCGCCGGCCCCGGCCCGTCCACGATGTCGCAGGGCGGCATCACCATCGGCCAGGGGCTGAAGCCCGTCAGCGCCGCCGCGACGCCCAGTGCATCCGCGACCGAGGGCGCCGGCACCGTCCGGATCACCCTGTACGTCGACTACCTGTGCCCGATCTGCGGCCAGTTCGAGAAGGCCAACGGCGAGTACATCGAGAACCTCGTCGACTCCGGTGCCGCGACGGTCGACATCCACCCGGTCGCCATCCTGTCGAACCGCTCGCAGGGCACGAAGTACTCGCTCCGCGCCGCGAACGCCGCCGCCTGCGTCGCCGAGCACTCGCCTGACCAGTTCTTCGCCGTCAACGCGGCGCTGTTCGCCGACCAGCCCGAGGAAGGCACCGCCGGACTCACCGACGCCCAGCTCACGAAGGTCGTCACCGGGGTCGACGGGCTCGAGAACCGTCGCGCGGTGACGAAGTGCATCGCCGACCAGGACTACAGCAAGTGGGTCGACGAGCGGACCAGTGCCGTCTCCGGTGGGGACATCCCCGGGTCGTCGCTCACCACGTTCCCGGGCACGCCCCTGGTGCTCGTGAACGGCCAGCAGTACGAGCTCACGTCACCGATCACGAACGACGACTTCCGCACCTTCGTGGTCACGGCGGCGGGCGCGACCGACGCCACTCCGACGCCGACTCCCTCGGCGACGCCGACCCCCTCGGCGACGCCGACCGGTTCCACGAGCCCGAAGCCGACGAAGAGCTGACTCCCGTTACAGCGACGAGCCCGGGATGCTGAACGTGTCGCAGCTCGTCGCGCCCTGCTGGTAGCCGCGGACGAACCACTTCTGACGCTGCTCGCTCGACCCGTGCGTGAACGAGTCCGGGTCGACGCGGCCGCTCGAGCGCTCCTGGATGCTGTCGTCGCCCACGGCACTCGCGGCGGACAGGGCATCGGCGATCTCGGACCGGGTGATCGGTTCGAAGAAGGTCTGCCCGTTCGCGTCCTTCGTGTTCGCGGCGTCACCGACCCACGCGCCGGCGTAGCAGTCGGCCTGCAGCTCCACGCGGACGCTGCCCGACGAGGCCCCGGTGCCGGAGCGGTCCGTGTTCGCGAAGGACCCCTGCAGCTGCTGGATGTGGTGACCCCACTCGTGCGCGACGACGTACATCTGCGCGAGCGGACCGCCGGACGAGCCGTACTTCGACTGCAGGTCGTCGTAGAACGCGGTGTCCAGGTAGATCGCGCGGTCCGGCGGGCAGTAGAACGGCCCGGTCGCCGCGGACGCCTGGCCGCACGAGGTGCTCGTCGAGCCGTCGAACAGCACGAACTCCGGTGACGTGTACGAGATGCCGAGCTGCCGGGACTCGGACGTCCAGTAGCCGTCGAGCGACTCGGCCGCGCCCTCCATCCGGCACTCGACCTTCAGGTTGGCGTCGCGGCCCGTGCGGCACTCCGGTGCGACGTCGACCGTCTCGCCCTGCTGCTGGATCTGCGTCGTGCCGTCGCCACCGCCGACGAAGCCGCTGAGGTCGACCCCGGTGAACTGCGCGATGAGGAACACGACGATCGCGGTGACCCCGACCGCGCCGCCGCCGATCGCGGCACCGCGTCCACGCCGGGTGACCTTGCCGCCCTTGAGCTGCGAGTCGTCGTTGAACGTCATGCCCCGAATCTACGGCTCGTGCGGTTCGCATGTCCCACGCGTAGCGTCTGGGCCGTCGGTGATCCCGACACCTGTCGTACAACCGGAAGGAACCGCACCATGGCCACTCCCATCAGCACCGTCATGAGCCCCGCCCGCTACGTGCAGGGCAAGGACGCGATCACCCGCGTCGGCGAGTTCGTCGCCCCCATCGGGAAGCGCCCCCTGATCGTCGCGGACGACGTCGTCTGGGGCATCGTCGAGGCAGCGGTGACCGAGAGCTTCCAGGGCGCAGACCTGCCGGTCGAGCGAGTCGGGTTCGGTCGGTTCGCGACGCCCGAGGCCGTCGACGAGCTCGTCGCGAAGATCCGCGAGACCGACTCCGACGTGATCGTCGGCCTCGGCGGCGGGTCCGCGATCGACGCGGCCAAGGCCTCCGGCCACCTCGCCGGGATCCGGTGGGCCAGCGTCCCGACGGCGGCGTCGACGGATGCCCCGACGTCGGCGCTCGCGGTGATCTACTCCGAGGAGGGCGAGTTCATCGAGTACCGCTTCTTCCCGCACAACCCGGACCTCGTGCTCATCGACACGAAGCTGGTCGCGGGCGCACCCGTCCAGTTCCTGATCGCCGGGATCGGCGACGCCCTCGCGACCTGGGTCGAGGCGCGCGCCGCCAAGCGTGCGAACGCCGACACGATGGCCGGCGGGCTCCAGACGGAGACCGGCGTCGCGCTCGCCGAGCTGTCGTGGAAGCTCCTGCACGAGAACGCCCTGCAGGCCATCGAAGCCGTCAAGGCCGGGGTCGTCACGCCCGCGCTCGAGAAGGTCGTCGAGGCGAACACGCTGCTCTCCGGACTCGGCTTCGAGTCCGGCGGGCTCGCAGCCGCGCACGCCATCCACAACGGGCTGACCGCCGCACCCCAGGCGCACGGACTGGCGCACGGGCAGAAGGTGAACATCGGTACGATCGCGCAGCTCGTCATGGAGGGCGCACCGGCCGAGGAGATCGAGGACTTCGTCGTCTTCACCACGAAGGTCGGCCTGCCGAACACCCTCACCGAGATCGGACTGAGCGTCGACGACACCGCGGAGCTCCGAGCCGTCGCCGAGGCTGCGACCGTGGAGGGCGAGACCATCCACAACATGCCGTTCCCGGTGACCCCGGAGCTCGTCGTGGACGCCCTGATCGCGATCGAGGGCATCTCGCGCGGGATCCGGGCCGCGAACGGTCTGCCCGAACCGGTCCTGTACCGCGCCCACTAGGACGGCACGGAGGGGGCGCGGAGCACGATGGGGACATGCCCGTCCTCGACGAATCCCACCTCCTCTTCCTGCTCGCGATGGACCAGCGGTCGTCGCTGCTGAAGCACACCTACGGCTCCGACACCGGCGACCCGGCCGACGAAGCCGACGCCGAACGCGTCCGCGCCGGCAAGCAGCTCGTCTACCGCGGACTCCTCGGGGCCCTCGCCGCCGGTGCCTCGCGGGAACGCACCGGCGTCCTCGTCGACGAGCGCTACGGCGCCGACGTCGCGCGGCTCGTCAAGGAGGCCGGGCTCCAGCTCGCGATGCCGATCGAGCGGTCCGGCCGTGACTGGTTCGAGCTCGAGTACGGCGACGACTGGACGGCCCACGTCGACGCGTTCGACCCGGACTGGGTGAAGGTCCTGGTCCGGGACAACCCCGCCTTCGACGCCGACCGTCGCGCCGACCAGGCCGCGCGGCTCGCCGAGGTCGCCGCCGTGCTGCACGAGGCCGGTCGCCCGTTCCTCGTCGAGCTGCTCGTGCCCGGTACCGACGAGCAGCAGGCGTCGGTCGATGACTACGACCGCGACCTCCGCCCGGACCTCGTGGTGCAGGTCCTCGAGTACCTGCAGGACCGCGGGGTCGAAGCCGACGTCTGGAAGCTCGAGGGACTCGACCAGGGGTCGGACGCAGAGCGCGTCGTCGCGACCGCACGGCGCGGTGGCCGCGACTCGGTGCAGTGCATCGTGCTCGGCCGCGACGCCCCGGACGAGCAGCTCGACCACTGGCTGCGCACGGCGGCGCCGGTGGACGGGTTCGTCGGGTTCGCGATCGGCCGGAGCAACTGGGAGTCGGCACTCGACGACGTCGTGCAGCGCGGCCTCGACACCGAGGCCGCTGAGCAGCGCATCGCCGCGAACTACCGGCACTTCGTGGACACCTGGCTCGAGGCCCGTCCCGACGTCGAACACGGGGTCGACGCCGGCGGGTACTGAGCAGCACGCAGCGCGAGCGGACGGGCAGCACGCCGCGCGAGCGGTCTGGCAGCGCGCCGCGCGAGCCGACGATCAGGTGCGGACCAGCGGCTCCGTCGCAGCGAGGTCCTCGCCGATCCCGATGTCGACGAGCTCGATCCGTCCGGCGAGCGTCGCGGCCGGTCCCCGGAGCAACCCGGCCTTCACGCCGCCGAAGGTCACGGTGACGTCGGCGTGCAGCACGTGCTCGTCGGCGATGCCACCGGTGTCGACGTCGATCCCGCTCGGCACGTCCACGGCGACGACGAACGGTGCCCGCTGGTCGCGGGCGAGCTCCCGGATCGCGTCGACGACCTCGCGGGCGGGGGAGCGGAGGGCCGCCGGCCCGCGGACCCCGATCCCGAGGATCCCGTCGAGCACGAGGTCGGCCTCGAGCGCGGCAGCGGTCGCGACCGCCGCAGGAGCGGAGACGCCGGCAGGGCCCGCGGCGGCCGCCGGACCGGAGGCGTCGGAAGGGCCCGCAGCGCCGGTCGTGCCGTCCAGGAGGCGCGCCCCACCCGCCAGCGCCGCTGCCAAGCCGGCCTCGTGGACACGTGAGCCGACGCGCAGGACCGCCACGTGCCTCCCGGCCGTCGCCAGCCGCGCACCCGCGAACAGGGCGTCACCACCGTTGTCCCCGCTGCCCACCAACAGGAGCACGGACCCCGGTCCGTCACCCGGCCGCACGGCCGGGTCGTCGAGCAGGTCGCCGACGATCCGCGCGAGTCCGTCCGCCGCACGCTGCATCAGGGGCTCGCCCGCGTCGAGGTGCGGCCGCTCCGCCGCTCGGATCTGGTCACCGCCGTAGCCGTCCATGGCGACCACAGTGCCCCGGTACCCTGGAGGCGACATGTCACTCGTCCCCGAAGCGCCCCGACCCCGTGCCGTGATGTCCCCGGACGGGCTCAAGGTCGCCACCTACGACTTCGGCGACCCGGACGCACCGGCCGTCGTCGCCGTGCACGGGTTCGCCTCCGGGGCGTTGCTGAACTGGCACGCCTCCGGCTGGACGCGCGACCTCGTGCGCGCCGGCCACCGGGTCGTCGCGATCGACCAGCGCGGCCACGGTGCGAGCGCGAAGCCGCGCGACCCGGACGCGTACTCGATGGACCTGCTCGTCGCCGACGTCACGACCGTCATCGACACGTACCTGCTCGACGACGTCACGTTCCTCGGCTACTCGCTCGGCGCCCGCGTCGGCTGGCACACCGCCGAGCGGCTGCCGGACCGGATCAGCCGTGCGGTGTTCGGCGGGATCCCGGACGCGGACCCGATGCGTCGGGTGCGGGTCGACCAGGCGAAGGCGTACCTGGCGGACGGCACCCCGATCGAGGACCGCGTGACGAACGGGTACCTGACGATGGCCGGCGCCGTCGAGGGGAACGACCTGGCGGCCCTCGTCGCGATGGTCGAGGGGATGCGGAACAGCATCGAGCCGACGCCGGAGAACGCGCCGTCGCAGCCGGTGCTGATGGCTGCGGGCAGCGAGGACGGCATCAAGGACAGCGCCGTGCGCCTGGCCCAGGCGGCGCCGGACGCGTCGTTCTTCGAGATCCCGGGGCGGAACCACTTCAACGCACCGACGTCGCGGGCGTTCCGCGAAGCGGCGATCGCGTTCCTGCGGGGCTGAACCACGCGGTGACACCGTTCTGCGCACCGACGTCGCGGGCGTTCCGCGAAGCGGCGATCGCGTTCGTGCGGGGCTGGACCACGCGGTGACACCGTTCTGCGCACCGGCGTCGCGGGCGTTCCGCGAAGCGGCGATCGCGTTCCTGCGGGGCTGAACCACGCGGTGACACCGTTCTGCGCACCGACGTCGCGGGCGTTCCGCGA
>NZ_RJKR01000006.1:0-97458 GCF_003752025.1 Curtobacterium sp. PhB115 | reverse complement strand
GACGTCGCGGGCGTTCCGCGAAGCGGCGATCGCGTTCCTGCGGGGCTGAACCACGCGGTGACACCGTTCTGCGCACCGACGTCGCGGGCGTTCCGCGAAGCGGCGATCGCGTTCCTGCGGGGCTGAGCCACGCGGTGACCGGAGCGACGCTGTCCTCGTCGCGCTGAGGGGTACTCGCAGGGCTTCGATGTCCCGCGACACCCCGCGTACCGTCCCGGCCATGGACTACAGACTCCTCGGCAACAGCGGGACATCGGTGTCGACGCTGACCCTCGGCACCATGACGTTCGGCAGCGAAGCCGACGAACCCACCTCCCACACCATCGTCGACACGTTCGTCGCGGCCGGCGGCACCCTGATCGACACGGCAGACGTCTACTCGGGCAACGAGTCCGAGCGGATCATCGGGCGCTGGCTCGCGGCACACCCCACCGAGGCGCAGCAGGTCGTCCTCGCCACCAAGGGCCGCTTCCCGCAGGGCGACGGCCCGAACGACCTCGGCTTGTCCCGCCGCCACCTCCGCGTCGCGCTCGACGCCTCGCTCGAACGGCTCGGCGTCGACCACATCGACCTGTACCAGATGCACGCGTGGGACGCCCTGACCCCGATCGACGAGACCCTCCGGTTCCTCGACGACGCCGTGTCCGCCGGCAAGATCGGCTCGTACGGATTCTCGAACTACCTCGGCTACCAGGTCACGAAGGCCGTGTACGAGGCGAAGGCGCACGGCTGGGCGCCGCCGGTCACCCTGCAGCCGCAGTACAACCTGCTCGTCCGCGACATCGAGCACGAGATCGTGCCCGCCTGCCTCGACGCGGGCATCGGCCTGCTGCCCTGGTCGCCCCTGGCCGGCGGCTGGCTGTCCGGCAAGTACCAGCGCGACGAGGCGCCCACCGGCTCCACCCGCCTCGGTGAGAACCCGGCGCGCGGCATGGAGGCGTGGGAAGCGCGGAACGGCGACGAGCGCACCTGGGCTGTCCTCGACGCGGTCTCCGCGGTCGCCGACGCGCACGGTGCCTCGCGGTCGCAGGTCGCCCTCGCCTGGCTGCTCGCCCGGCCGGCCGTGACGAGCGTGATCCTCGGCGCCCGGACGGTGTCCCAGCTCGAGGACAACCTCGGTGCGGCGGACCTGGTGCTGACCGACGCGGAACTCGCGCAGCTGACCGACGCGAGCGCTCCGCGCATCGACGACTACCCGTACGGCACCGCCGGTGTCGCGCAGCGCGAGCGGAAGATCACCGGCGGACGCTGAACGCGAGGCGCAACCTGACATCCGTCCCACGCGGACGCGGGTGCACGTTCGTGCGGATTCCCGCCGATGTGGGGTCCGGATGTGGACGAGCGGGTCGGTGAGGTGTCATCCTCTTCGCACGACCGGCTGGTTACCGCGTCCAGCGCGGCGGAACGCCCCCTGATCCGTGTTCCGACGTGCCGAAGCCCCGGGCGAGTGATCGCCCGGGGCTTCGCTCCGGTCTGGGGCCAGCAGCGGGACTCGAACCCGCAACCCCCGTATTACAAGTACGGTGCGCTACCAATTGCGCCATGCTGGCTGACGCCGCTCATCTTACCGGTGAGGGCGCCGGGGGCTCACTCGGCGGACTTCTCCGCGAAGTTCAGCGAGATCGAGTTCATGCAGTACCGGTCACCGGTGGGGGTGCCGAACCCGTCGGGGAACACGTGGCCCAGGTGCGAACCGCAGTTCGCGCACCGGACCTCGGTGCGGGCCATGCCGAGCGAGTTGTCCTCGATCAGCTGCACCGCGTCGGGGTTCACGGACTCGTAGAACGACGGCCAGCCGCAGCCGGAGTCGAACTTCGTGCCGCTCTTGAACAGCTCCGCGTTGCAGGCCGCACACGTGTAGACGCCGGCCCGCTCCTCGTCGAGGAGTTCACCGGTCCACGGACGCTCGGTCCCCGCCTGACGGAGGACGGCGTACTGGTCCGGGGAGAGCTCCTCGCGCCACTGGGCGTCGGACTTGTCGACGTTGTATGCCATTGCTTCCTCCTGCTTCCCGGTCGGGTTCTTCCGGGCACTCCCGACCACTTCAGTAAACTCGCGACGATGTCCGAGCATTCCGTGCACCACTCCCGCTGGACCCGTCTGACGACGGACGAACTGTACGGCATCGTGGTGCTGCGGAACCGCGTCTTCGCACTCGAACAACGGGTGACGGCGGAGGACTTCGACGGCCGCGACCGCGAGCCCGACACCGAGCACTGGTGGTTCGGCACCGACGACACGGCGGTTGGGTACCTGCGACTGATCCGTCCGGCGGCAGACGAGGTGCACCCGGCAGGTGCGGCCCCGCCCGCCTGGGTGATCGGTCGCGTCGCGACGCACCCCGAGCACCGTGGACAGGGCATCGCCGGACGACTCGTCGCCGCCGTGCTCCGGGAACACGGGGGCGAGCCGTTCGTCCTGCACGCCCAGGAGTACGCGGCCGGGCTCTACGAACGGCACGGCTTCGCACGCTTCGGCGACTCCTACCTCGAGGCCGGCATCCGCCACGTCGGCATGCACCGCCCGGGGCACTGATGAACACGTGGGTCCGCTACGCCGCGTACGCCGATCGCATCGAGCCGCTCTCACGGTCGTACGCCGCCTGGGCGCGATCGCTCGACGACGAGCTGGTCGCGATCCTCGACGAGGTCCCCGAACAGCAGCGCCAACCGGAGCTCCTGTTCGCGGTCGCGCGGCGGCTGGGTGCGGATCCGTCGGACCCCGGTGCGCTGCGCGCGATCGGCCGGGAGGCCCGCCCCGCGCTGGTCGCGGCCCTCGCCTCCGCCACGGTGCAGGCCAACGACCCCCGGCGGCTCGGTCCCGTCGTCCCGCTGTTCGCAGCGCTCGCGGCGCGGGCCTCGCGGCCGCTCGGTCTGGTGGACGCCGGCGCGGCCGCCGGGCTCTGCTCGATCCCGGACCGCGTCACGCTGGACCACCGGACGTCGGAGACCCGGGTGCCGGCGGAACGCGCCCCGGTGCTGTCGTCGCGCCCCGACTCCTCAGGGCGCGACGACCACGGCGGGGTGCGCACCGAGCTCGTCCGGATGCACACGGCGGTCGACGAACCCGCGGTCCGTCTCGTCGCGGACGTCTCCGGGGTCCTTCCGGCTCCGGCGAGCAGGCCGATCCGGATCGGCGCGAGGATCGCCCTCGACCCGAACCCGATCGACCTCGCCGCACCGGGCGCGTTCGACCGGTTGGTCGAGGCCGTCCCGCCCGAGGCGACGGACCGGATCGCCCTGATGCGCGATGCGGCGCGCGCGACGCTCGCCGTGCCTCCCGTGCGGATCCGGGGCACGCTGCCGGGTGACCTCGACCGTGCTCTGAACGCCTTGCCGGACGGCGTGGAGCCCGTCGTCCTGACCACCGGGACGCTCGTGTACGTGCCCGGCGCGGACCGTCAGCGGTTCGTCGACCGCGTCCGCGACCGCGGTGTGCACTGGATCGCACTCGAACGCACCGGGATCCTGCGCGGCGTCGCGGCGACCCTGCCGGACGACGTCGACGCTGCCGATCCGGACGCGTTCGCGACGGCGTCCCTGGACGGCGTCGCGATGGCGGTGTCCGATCCCTTCGGCGTGCGCGTCCGGTGGCTCCGGGACACGAACCTGTGACCGGTGTTCGCGACAGTCCAGCGCCGTGCCAGGGTCCGGATGCTCTCCACCCCTACGATGTGCGAGACCCCGTTACCGCACCGTGATCGGAACCGCAGTGTCCGCCAGTCCCACCGACGAGCAGCGTGCTGACCAGCTCCGTGCTGATCAGCCCCGTGCTGATGAACGCAGCGCTGATCCACTCAGCGAGCTCGCCAAGCACGTGCTCTCGTTCGAGCACGACCGGGCACGGCACGACCGCACGAAGGAAGCGGAGATCCGGGTCGAGTTCGAGATGTCGGCGGCGCGCTACTACCAGGTGCTGAACCGTGTCATCGACTCGCCCGCGGCGCTCGCGTACGACCCGCAGCTCGTCACCCGGCTGCAGCGGCTCCGACACGCGCGCACCAGCGCCCGGGCCACGCGCAGCTTCGTCGCGCCCGGAGCAGCTCCCGAAGGACGTGAAGAGGAACGATGAGCACCAGATTCCCCCGAGACCGGTTCGACGACGTCGCCGACGGCCCCAGGGTCGGCGCGCATCGCGGTGCCCAGCGCCGCGGCCGTGGCTGGATCGTGTTCGCGTGGGCAGCCCTCGCGACCGGCGTGCTCGTCGGCATCGGCGTCCTCGCCCTCGCCCTGCTCAACGGCAGCTACTCGTTCAGCGGCTCGGACTCGCCCACCGCGACCACCAGTGCGTCCGCGACCGCGAAGCCGTCGGCGTCCTCGTCGGCCTCCGCATCGTCGGGCAGTGGTTCTGGTTCGGGTTCCGGTTCGACCGGTGGCGCGGCCGCCGCGACGCCGTCCGACCAGGGGACCACCACCGTCGTCGTCCTGAACGGCACGACCACCACGGGCCTCGCCGCCCGCGCCAGCGCTGCACTGACCGGCGCCGGCTGGCAGGTCGCCTCGACCGGTGACGCGGGGACGACCGGCTCCACGTCGACGATCGTGTACTACCAGCAGGCGTCGCAGGCCGCCGTCGCGCAGGGCATCGCGAAGCAGCTCGGCGTCACGGCCGTGCAGCAGTCGGCGGCGTTCCCGAACGCCGACGTGAGCGTCGTCCTCGGCGCCGATTACACCGGCTGATCCGCATTCCGCGGTCGTTCTCACGCGCATTTGTGACGGCCGTGTTTCCGGCACGTTGATTTCTGACGGAATCGACGTGAAACAACGTCACACCTCTTGCCTGATCGCTCCGCTTCGAGCAGAGTCCCATGCAGACGGCGAACACGTCGTCCGCACAGCAGTACCAGGGAGCAAGAGATCATGGCCAACGGAACCGTGAAGTGGTTCAACGCTGAAAAGGGCTTCGGCTTCATCACCGTCGATGGAGGAGGTCAGGACGTGTTCGTGCACTACTCGGCCATCGACATGTCGGGTTACAAGGTCCTCGAGGAGGGCCAGGCAGTGGTGTTCGACGTCGGCACCGGGTCGAAGGGCCCGCAGGCGGAAGCAGTCCGACCGGCCTGAGCGCACGACACTCATCGCGAACGCGCCGTCCCGTCAGGGGCGGCGCGTTCGTCGTGCACGGGCGGCGGTGCTCGGCGTGTGTCGGCCGCGGCGCTCGGCGTGCGGGGCGGCCCGCGGCGGTGGTCGGCGTGCGTGGCGGGCGGCCCGCGGCGGTGGTCGGGGTGCGCTGTTGGCGGGGCGTGTCCTGGGAAGACGTGACGAGCCTCCAGATCGTGTTGCACTCGCACCGGGCGAGTGCCAGAATCGGCGTTGGCACTCGCTCACGTTGAGTGCCAGCACGACCCCACGACGTCCGGGAGGGACGAGAACTCACATGGCTAAGATCATTGCTTTCGACGAGGAGGCCCGCCGTGGCCTCGAGCGCGGCCTGAACCAGCTGGCCGACGCCGTGAAGGTGACGCTCGGCCCGCGCGGCCGCAACGTCGTCCTCGAGAAGAAGTGGGGCGCCCCCACGATCACGAACGACGGTGTCTCCATCGCCAAGGAGATCGAGCTCGACGACCCGTACGAGAAGATCGGTGCGGAGCTCGTCAAGGAGGTCGCCAAGAAGACCGACGACGTCGCCGGTGACGGTACGACCACCGCGACTGTCCTGGCCCAGGCACTCGTCCGCGAGGGCCTCCGCAACGTCGCCGCCGGCGCCGACCCCGTGTCGCTCAAGCGCGGCATCGAGAAGGCCGTCGCCGCCGTCTCCGACCAGCTCCTCGCCGACGCGAAGGAGATCGAGACGAAGGACCAGATCGCCGCGACCGCCTCGATCTCGGCCGCTGACCCGACCATCGGCGCGCTCATCGCCGAGGCCATCGACAAGGTCGGCAAGGAAGGTGTCGTCACCGTCGAGGAGTCGAACACCTTCGGCACCGAGCTCGAGCTGACCGAGGGCATGCGCTTCGACAAGGGCTACCTGTCGCAGTACTTCGTCACCGACCCCGAGCGTCAGGAAGCCGTCTTCGAGGACGCCTACATCCTGATCGTCAACTCGAAGATCTCGAACATCAAGGACCTCCTGCCGGTCGTCGACAAGGTGATCCAGGCGGGCAAGCAGCTCCTGATCATCGCCGAGGACGTCGACGGCGAGGCCCTGGCCACGCTCGTCGTGAACAAGATCCGCGGCATCTTCAAGTCCGTCGCCGTCAAGGCCCCGGGCTTCGGCGACCGCCGCAAGGCCATGCTGCAGGACATCGCGATCCTGACCGGTGGCCAGGTCATCTCGGAAGAGGTCGGCCTCAAGCTCGAGAACGCGACGCTCGACCTGCTCGGTCGTGCCCGCAAGGTCGTCATCACCAAGGACGAGACCACGATCGTCGAGGGTGCCGGCGACGCCGAGCAGATCGCCGGCCGTGTCCGCCAGATCCGCTCCGAGATCGAGGCGACCGACTCCGACTACGACCGCGAGAAGCTCCAGGAGCGCCTCGCGAAGCTCGCCGGTGGCGTCGCCGTCATCAAGGCGGGTGCCGCGACCGAGGTCGAGCTCAAGGAGCGCAAGCACCGCATCGAGGACGCCGTCCGCAACGCGAAGGCTGCCGTCGAAGAGGGCATCGTCGCCGGTGGTGGCGTCGCCCTCATCCAGGCCGGTGCCGTCGCACTCGAGGCCCTCGAGCTCGAGGGTGACGAGGCGACCGGTGCGAACATCGTCCGCGTCGCGATCGACGCGCCGCTCAAGCAGATCGCGCTGAACGCCGGTCTCGAGCCGGGTGTCGTCGCCGCCAAGGTGCGCGAGCTCGAGTCGGGCTGGGGCCTCAACGCCGCGACCGGCGAGTACGTCGACCTCATCGCCGCGGGCATCATCGACCCGGCCAAGGTCACGCGCTCGGCGCTGCAGAACGCTGCGTCGATCGCCGGTCTGTTCCTGACGACCGAGGCCGTCGTCGCCGACAAGCCCGAGCGCACCCCTGCTGCTCCGGCCGGCGACCCGACGGGTGGCATGGACTTCTAGTCCGTCTGACGGAAGGGCCCTTGCACGCTGCGCGTGCGGGGGTCCTTCCGTCTGACGGAAGGGCCCTCGCACGCTGCGCGTGCGGGGGTCCTTCTGCGTGCGGGGGCCTTCTGCGTGCGTGGGCTTCCGTGTGCGTGGGCCCTTCTGCGTGCGTGGGCCCTTCTGCGTGCGGGGGCCCTTCCGTGTGCGTGGCCGGAGGTCACAACACCCCGCTCAGGTTCGCCGTGCGGTCACGAACCGTCGGTTCGGCCCGCTCCAGTCGACTGGTTGTGACCGCTCCGCGGCGCCGCGGCGGGGAGTCGTGGCCGGCTCGTGCGTGCGGCTTGCGCGTGTCCCGGGTCGCCTCTCCCGCACAGGAGGCCCGGCTCACCCCGTTCTCAACAGGTTCCGAGCGAGCGTGGTCGGCTCGCGTGCCCTGCAACGACCATGACGGCATGCCAGCTGCCCGTCGCCTCCCTGCTCCGTTCGACCGATCCACCTTCCGCGTGGCGGATGCGGTGGGGCACGGCATCGATCGGGAACGACTCCGACGCGCCGATCTGGCAGCCCCGGTCCACGGTGTGCGTGCCCCGATCGACTCGGTGGAATTCATCGACGCCGTCGCCCTGGTCATGCGTCCCGACCAGTTCTTCAGCCACACGACCGCCGCCGCGATCTGGGGTGCGCCACTGCCGCAGTCGGTGCGCTCGGTCGGGCCGGTGCACGTCTCGACCGCGAGGGACGGGTGCCGGATGCGTCGGCCCGGCGTGGCCGCGCACCGTCTGGATCGCCCGAGGACCGTCGAACACCGCGGGTTCCCGGTCAGCGTCCCCGCGCAGATGTGGTTTGAGTGCGCCGGCGTACTCGAACGCGACGCGCTGGTCGCGATCGGGGACCACCTCGTCGGGGCGTCCGGTCTTGCGACGGCGGACGACCTCCGAGCGTCGATCCGCCCCGGCACACGCTTCGCGCTCGCTGCTCGACGGGCGCTGGACCTCGTCCGGGCCGGGGCGGAGTCACCGCAGGAGACCTGGCTCCGTCTGGCAGTCGTCGAAGCGGGGTTCCCCGAGCCGGAGCTGAACGTCAACGTGCACGACGGTGCGGGACGCTTCCTCGGCCGTGTCGACATGGCGTGGGAGGAGTTCGGCATCGCCTTGGAGTACGACGGCGATCACCACCGCGAGCGCGACACCTTCCGACACGATCAACGACGGGACAACGGGTTCGTGGCGAACGACTGGCTCGTGATCCATGCGACGGCATCGGATGCACACCGTCCTGCGGTGCTGTTCGAGCGACTTCGGCAGGCGTTCGAGGTCCGAGCGGTCAGGAGTCGTCGGCCGTCAGCGTGATGGCCGCGACCGCCACGCGGACCAACGGTTCGCCGCGCGGTCACGACACGTCGTCGGCCGTGCCCCGGATGGTCACGAACTGTCGGTCAGCGAGCGCGCGGACGACAGATCGTGACCGCTCGGCAGGGTCGAACGGGGTGTTGTGACCGCCCAGGACGCCAGGACGCCAGGACGCCAGGACGCCAGGACGCCAGGACGACAGGACGCCCGGCCCCCGCGCCGCGCGCAGTGCGCGGTGCGCGCGGTGCACGGTGCGCGCCGCGCGCGGGACGCGCGGTGCGCGCGGCGCGCGACGCGCGCCTCAGGCGGCGTAGTCGCGCGGGAGCAGGGGGAGCCAGACGCGGAAGGTGGCGCCGCCGCCCTCGGTGTCGAAGACCTCGACCGAGCCCTGGTGCGCCGCGACGATGCCCGACACGATGGCGAGCCCGAGGCCCGAGCCACCGGTGTCACGGGCACGCGAGGTGTCGGCACGCCAGAAGCGCTGGAAGATCTTGTCGCGGAGCTGGGCGGGGATGCCCTCACCGTGGTCGATGACGTCGAGGTGCGCCATGCCGCGGTCGTCATCCACGCCGATGCCGATCTCGATCGGGTCGTCGTGCTCCGTGAACCGCATGGCGTTGCCCATCAGGTTCGTCACGATCTGACGGATCTTGTTCTCTTCCGCCAGCACGATCGGCGGGCGCTTCGGCAGTACGACCGTGGGCAGCGGCGTCGTCTCGTCGGTCGGGGCGGCGCCGGCGTCCACGTTCATGGCACGGGTGCGGCGGGCGCGGAGCCGGGCGATGGTCTGGCGCGAGAACGCGATCGGGCCGGTCGTGTTCGCCGAGGTCGGGGACACGGGCGGCGCCTCGCCCTTCGTCGTCGAGAGCGCACCGGCCGTCGACGTGGGGCGGACGGCCTGCGGGACGCTCTCGCCGGTCAGGGCGTCCTCGACCAGGACCTGGATCTCGCGGTCCGGGTTGGAGGCCATGGTGTCGAGCGCGGAGTCGCGGGCGATCGCGACGAGGTCGACGGGGCCGAGGTCGAGCGGCTTTGACTCGTCGATGCGGGCGAGCTGCAGCAGGTCCTGCACGAGGAGGCCCATGCGCTGGGCTTCCTTCTCGATGCGCTCCATCGCCTGTGCGACGTCCTCTTCCTTGCGGAGCGCACCCATCCGGTACAGCTCGGCGTACCCGCGGAGGGACACGAGCGGTGTGCGGAGTTCGTGCGAGGCGTCGCCGACGAACCGGCGCATCTGGTCGATGGTGCGCTGCCGGTCCTCGAACGCCGTGTCGATGCGCTCGAGCATCACGTTGAGGGAGCGGTTGAGCCGGCCCACCTCGGTGTTCGGGGTGTCGGCCTCGAGGCGCTGGTTGAAGTCACCCGCGGCGAACCGTGCGGCGGTGTCCTCGACGTCGCGCAGCGGGTCGAAGGTCGCGGTCACGAGCAGTCGGGTGAGCATGGCGCCGAGCAGGATCACGGAGATGCCGAACCCGAGGAAGATCACGGTGAACCGGGCGATCGTCTGGTCGGTGTCCGCGCTCGACACGGCGACCAGGACGTACCCGGTCTCGGTGGAGCCGTTCGTCTGGTTCTGCAGCGACGCCGGGATGATCTGTGCGCGCCACTCGTGGTTGTGCTGGCTGTCGTAGAGCGAGAAGCGGGAACCGTTCTGCGCGGCGGCCGAGAAGTCGAGCTGGCGGATGTCCGGCCGGCTCGACGCCTTCGTCTGGCAGATCTGGTCACCGTCGGAGTCGTACGCGGCGACGTAGGCGCTCTGCGACAGGACGACCGACAGCTTGCAGTACTGCTCGCCGTCGCTGATGTTCTGGCCCTCGAGCTGCTCCGTGGTGCCCTTGACGTTGTTGTCGAGCTGCGACATCAGGTAAGTGGAGAGCACCGTCATGGTGCCGAGCCCTGCGACGAGGAGCCCGAGCGCCACGAGGAGCACCGTGATCCCGGTGATCTTGGTGCGCAGGGAGATCCCGTCCCACCAGTGGCTCATTCGCGTGTGCATGCTTCCCCAACGATAGACAGCGGCCGCCCGGTGAAACCGGACGACCGCCGTGAAGTCGAGCCCCGTGGGACTCCGGCCCCTACGAGGCCTTCGACGCCTTGAGCATGTAGCCGAACCCGCGCTTGGTCTGGATGATCGGCTCGGCCGAGTACTGGTCGAGCTTCCGACGCAGGTACGAGATGTACGACTCGACGATGCCCGCGTCGCCGTTGAAGTCGTACTCCCAGACGTGGTCGAGGATCTGCGCCTTGGACAGGACGCGGTTCGGGTTGAGCATGAGGTAGCGGAGCAGCTTGAACTCGGTGGGGGAGAGCTCGATCTGCGCGTCGCCGATGGTGACCTCGTGCGTGTCCTGGTCCATCGTGAGCTCGCCGGCCCGGATGATCGCGTCCTCTTCGTCGTTCATGGTGCGACGGAGGATTGCCTTGATGCGGGCGACGATCTCGTCGAGCGAGAACGGCTTGGTGACGTAGTCGTCGCCGCCGACGGTGAGGCCGGTGATCTTGTCCTCGGTGTCGTCCTTCGCGGTGAGGAAGAGGATCGGCGAGGTGTAGCCCGAGGAGCGGAGGCGCTTCGTGACGCCGAACCCGTTCATGTCGGGGAGCATCACGTCGAGGATGATGAGGTCCGGCTCTTCCTCGAGCACGGCCGAGATCGCCTGTGCGCCGTTGCCCACCGCGCGCACGGCGAAGCCGGCGAAGCGCAGCGAAGTCGTCAGGAGGTCGCGGATGTTCGGCTCGTCGTCGACGATCAGGATCTTGGGGCCATCGCTCATGGTCCTATCTTCTGACCGTTCCCTAAGGGTTTCCTGGGAGCGCTGCGTGCGTCAGCCCACGGGCGCCTGGACCTGATCGGCGTCCAGGATGGTGTACGAGTACCCCTGCTCGGCCAGGAACCGCTGCCGGTTCTGCGCGAAGTCCTGGTCGACGGTGTCCCGGGCGACGAGCGTGTAGAACGACGCCGGCAGGCCGTCCTTGTTCGGGCGGAGGAGCCGGCCGAGTCGCTGCGCTTCTTCCTGTCGGGATCCGAAGGACCCGGAGACCTGGATCGCCACGGTCGCGTCGGGCAGGTCGACGGAGAAGTTCGCGACCTTCGAGACCACGAGCACGTCGACCTCGCCGGCGCGGAACGCCTCGTACAGGCGCTCCCGTTCGTCGACGGGGGTGGCGCCGGTGATCTCGGCGGCGTCCAGCGACTCGGCCAGCGAGTCCAGCTGGTCGATGTACTGCCCGATCACCAGGATCTGCTCGCCACGGTGCTTCTCGATGAGCTCCCGGACGACCGGGGTCTTCGCGGGTGACGTCGCGGCCAGCCGGTAGCGCTCGTCGTCGCTCGACGCGGCGTACTCCAGGCGGTCCTGGTGCGGCAGGTCGATGCGCACCTCGTAGCAGGCGGCGGGGGAGATGTAGCCCTGCGCCTCGATCTCCTTCCACGGGGCGTCGTAGCGCTTCGGCCCGATGAGGGAGAACACGTCGCCCTCGCGGCCGTCCTCGCGGACGAGCGTCGCCGTGAGCCCGAGACGTCGTCGTGCCTGCAGGTCGGCGGTCAGCTTGAACACCGGCGCGGGGAGCAGGTGGACCTCGTCGTAGACGATGAGGCCCCAGTCGAGGGCGTCGAGGAGCGACAGGTGCGTGTACTCGCCCTTCCGTCGCGCGGTGAGGATCTGGTACGTCGCGATCGTGACCGGCCGGATCTCCTTGACGCTGCCGGAGTACTCGCCGATGTCCTCTGGCGTGAGCGTCGTGCGCTTCAGCAGCTCGGAGCGCCACTGCCGGGCGGAGACGGTGTTCGTCACGAGGATCAGGGTCGTGGCCTTGACGGTCGCCATCGCCCCGGCGCCGACCAGTGTCTTGCCGGCGCCGCAGGGCAGCACGACGACGCCGGAGCCCTGGGCGAAGAACGTGTCGACCGCCTGCTCCTGGTACGGCCGCATGTGCCACTCGGCGGTGTCGAGGTCGATCGGGTGCGGCTGCCCCGGGGTGTACCCGGCGAGGTCCTCCGCCGGCCAGCCGAGCTTCACGAGCTCCTGCTTGATCTGCCCCCGCGCCCACGGCTGCAGTTCGACCTCGGACGGCGAGCGCATGTCACCGAGCAACGGCTTGATGCGCTTCGACCGGATGACCTCGGCCAGGACGGACGGGTCCTCGGCGGTGAGGAGCAGCACCGGCAGCCGTTCGATCTCCTCCGACGGGGAGTTCGCGATGACCGGTGCGTCGGCGCGTTCCTCGCGCCGGATGACGAGTCGGCCGTACCGCGAGACCGTGTCGCGGATGTCCACGGTGACGCTCTGCGGCACCGGGAACTTCGCGAAGCGTTCGAGGGTGGCGATCATCGCCTCGGCGTCGTGGCCCGCGGCGCGCGCGTTCCACAACCCCAGTCGGGTGATCCGGTAGGTGTGCACGTGCTCGGGGGCGCGTTCGAGTTCGGCGAAGGCCGCGAGCTCGTGGCGTGCGTCCTCGGCGTCGGGGTGTGCGACCTCGAGGAGCACGGTGCGGTCGCTCTGCACGATCAGCGGTCCGTTCATGACCTGCCAGCCTAGCCGTCGTCGCCTGCGATCGCGTGCGCGGTCCGCTAGGCGTCGCTCTCGACCGCGACGACGAGCGACAGCGGCAGGGTGCGTTCGACGTCGACGCTCGTGTCACGACCGCGGACACGGCCGGCCGCGACGGACGTCGGGACGATCGAGAACGGCCGCTCGGTGCCGTCCGGCATGCGGACGACCACCCGGATCGGGGTGCGCCCCCGGACGGCCAGGTCGATCTGCCGGCCGAGCCACTCCTGCTCCGGCTCGGCGTCGCCGCGCTGCGTCGTCAGGCGGAGCCGTTCCACGAGTGCGTGCGCCGACTGTTCCGGCGTGCGTCCGGCGACGGGGCGTCGGCCTGGAGGCCCGTGGTGCGTCTCCGGGCGGGCGCCGGTCGCGAGCACGGCCGGGTAGCGCTGGTCCTCCAGCGCGGTGTGCACGACGTGCGCCGGGTAGCGGGTCACCAGGGTGGTCAGGTCGCTGCGCTCCCACGCCATCTGCCGGAGTTCGGCGTCGACACCGATGAGGTCGAGTTGGTCCGCCGTCCCGCGCACGACCGCGCCGACGCCGCCCTCGCCGAGGTCGACGACGATGCTGCCGTCCCGCGAGGCGACCTGGTCGACGAGGTACGCGAGGGGCTGTGGGACCCCGGTCGCCGAGATCCGTTCGAACAGGGCGAGGACGTCGTCGCGGGACCGGCCGGCCCGGAACGCGCTGCGGAGGGTGTCCTCGGAGATCCGGTACCGGGCGGCGAGCCCCGGCGCCTCGAGCACGGCGACGGTGCGGAGCTCGGCGTCGTCGACCGGGGCGAGCGGCCCCGGGGCGATCACCGTGAGGTCGTGCTGCAGGTACACCCGCTCGACCGTGCCGGGAAGGTCGGTGGTCGCCGGAGCCGCGTCGCCGTCGAGGAGCGCGCGGCCCGTGCTGGTCACCGCACCGTCGACCGCGAGCCCGAGGGACGCCGCGGTGCCGGCGACGTCGAGCAGGACCGCGTCGAGCCACCGGGACCCGGCGGGGTAGGCCCAGCGGCCGAGCGACACGAGGTCGCGGAGGTCGTCGTCGGCGAGCGTGAGGACCTCGTGCACGGCGGGCTCGAGGGTGTCCGACCACGCCGACACGAGCGACGCCCAGCGTTCCGGCCACCCCGCGAGGAGCCAGGTGTAACCGGCCTCGGTGACCGACCACCGGCCGGCTCCGGGCTCGGCGAACCCGATGCGTTCCAGGAGTGCCAGACGACCGGGGACGACAGCGGGGTCGGTCCCGACGCGCTCGCCGAGGGTCTTCGCGAGCGGCGTCCCGATGCCGCCCTTCACGAGCTCGCGGACCGCGCCGGCGTCGATCGCCCGCAGGAGTTCGGCGAGCACCGTCATCGTCGCGAACGCTTGTTCCGCACCCGTGGTGCGCGCACGCTCGAGGGCCGCCGCGTCGTCAGCGGAGGCTGCGCGGTCGGGGCGATCCGGGCCTCCCGACGGTCGCAGTGCCACGAGGTCGGGGTGGGCGGCCACGCGTGCGGCGACCGCGTCGTCGACCTGGCCGTCCTCGTCGGCGAGGCCGAGCGCGATCGCCGGGGCGAGTGCCGCGGCGTCACCGCCGTCGCGGAGGGCGAGGATCGTGCCACGGGGCAGGTGCTCGACCGCAGCGTCCACCGCGTCGTCGGTGCGGAGCGCCTCGGCCAGGTCGAAGAAGTCCGTGACGTGCTGCGGCCCCGTCTCTCCGAGCACAGCGGTCGGGAGTCGCCGCGCAGCGACGAGTCGTTCGAGAGCGTCGTCCGGCATCGCCCGGAGTCGGGCGGCCAGGTCGGCAGTGGTCGTCATCGTCCGGTGCCAGCGTCCGGGGCGGACGTCAGCGAGCCGTCCGGTTGGCTCGTGCGCGGCGCGTCCAGGTGATGCCGAGGAGGACGAAGACCAGGACCATGGCGATCGGGAAGCCGTAGAGCGGGATGGCCATGACCACCGGCCACGGCATCGCGCCCCGTGCAGTCGGAGCGGTGAGCCACATGATGATCATCGCGACGAAGCAGAGCAGGCCGAGGATGATGATCCCACCGATCATGAACGCCAGAGCGCGTTCGGTACGATTGAACGTCACCGGGGGTTCTGCGGAATCCTGCGGGTTCCCGGTTGATCGGGTCGGATTGGCCATCGACCCAGGATATCCGACGCACCACGGCCGTACCACGACCACGAGGAGTCCACGCATGCCCACCGGCAAGGTCAAGTTCTACGACGACGACAAGGGCTTCGGCTTCATCACCGGAGACGACGGCGACCAGGTGTTCCTGCACGCGTCCTCGCTGCCCGACGGCGTCGTGACCGTGAAGGCGGGCTCGCGGCTCGAGTACGGCGTCGTCCAGGGGAAGAAGGGGTCGCAGGCACTGTCCGTGCGGCTCCTCGACCCCCAGCCCTCGCTGTCCCGGATGACCCGTCGCTCCGCAGACGACATGGCCGTGATCGTCGAGGACCTGGTGAAGGAACTCGACCGGATCAGCGGAGACCTCCGCCACGGCCGCTACCCGAAGAACGGCGATCGACTCGCCGCCATCCTGCGGCACGTCGCAGACCAGTTGGAGGCGTGACGCCATGACAGACAGCGACGCAGTACCTGTTGACGCAGTACCCGTTGACTACACAGACCTGGCGCGGACCGCGCTGCTCGAGGTGACCCCGGAGTCGAGCATCGGCGCGCCCGTCGGCACCGTGGACGAGGGCGACGGCGTCGTCTCCGTCCTGTTCGCGAACCGGATGCCGGGCTACCCCGGCTGGCGCTGGACCGTCAGCGTCGCGAAGGTCGGCGACGAGGACCCCACCGTGCTCGAGGTCGAGCTGATGCCGGGCGACGGGTCGCTCGTCGCGCCCGAGTGGGTGCCGTGGTCCGAGCGGCTGGCGGAGTACCGGGCGGCGCAGGACCACGAGTCGGACGAGGAGTCCGACGACGACGACGATGAAGACGACGACGACGACGACTTCGATGACGAGTCGGACGACGACTCGGATGACGATTCGGACGACGACTCGGACGACGACGAGGACGCCGACTACGACGACTCGGACGACGACGAAGCCGACGACGAGTCGGATGACGACGATGACGACGAGTTCGAAGCGGACGAGGACGACCTCGACGAGTCGGACGACGACGACATCGAGGGAGTGGACGTCGACGCGCTCGCCGATGACTCGGAGCCGGACGACGAGGACGTCGACGAAGCGCCGCAGCCGCCCCGCCGCCGTCGCGCGCAGCGCGTGCAGCCGGTCGATCCGGACGCCGACCTCGACGGCGCCCAGCTCGATGCCGGTGAGGTCGACCCGGACTTCCACCGCGCCTGACACGCACCACGAGAACGACGAAGCACCACGGGATCCCGTGGTGCTTCGTCGTTTCGGTGGTGTTCGTCGCGCGCGCCGGCCGGCAGCCAGGCCCGCCCGACGGTCGGGTCAGCGCAGCGCGTCGACCGTGAAGTCGATCGCCTGCACGAGCTTCGCGACGTCGTCCGGGTCGATCGCGGTGAACGTCGCGACGCGCAGCTGGTTGCGTCCGAGCTTCCGGTACGGCTCGGTGTCGACGATGCCGTTCGCGCGCAGGGTCGCGGCGACGGCCTTGGCGTCGATCGAGTCGTCGAGGTCGATCGTGGCGACGACCTGCGAGCGCGCGGCGGGGTCGGACACGAACGGCGTCGCGTAGTCGACGGATTCGGCCCAGTCGTACAGCGTCGAGGACGAGGTCTTCGTGCGGGTGTCCGCCCACGCCAGGCCGCCGGACTCGTTGATCCACGAGACCTGGTCGTCGAGCAGCAGCAGCGTCGAGATCGCCGGGGTGTTCAGCGTCTGGTTCAGGCGCGAGTTGTCGACGGCGTTCTTGAGCGACAGGAACTCCGGGATGTACCGGTCCGAGGCGGCGATGCGCTCGACCCGCTCGATCGCTGCGGGGGAGAACAGCGCGAGCCAGAGGCCGCCGTCCGAGGCGAAGTTCTTCTGCGGCGCGAAGTAGTAGACGTCCGTCGCGTCGACGTCGAAGGCGGCACCACCGGCGGCGCTCGTGGCGTCGACGACCGTGAGCGCTCCGGCGTCACCTGTGGCACGGACGACCGGGGCCATGACGCCCGTCGAGGTCTCGTTGTGCGGGTAGGCGTAGAGGTCGACGCCCTCGACCGGCTCCAGTGACGCGAGCGAGCCGCCGGGGGCCTCGACCACGTGCGGTGCCTCGAGCCACGGGGCAGCGACGGCCTTGGCGAACTTCGAGCCGAACTCGCCGAAGGACAGGTTCTCGGCACGGCGCTCGACGAGGCCGAACGCTGCGGCGTCCCAGAACGCGGTGGACCCACCGTTGCCGAGCACGACCTCGTAGCCCTCGGGGAGCTGGAAGAGGTCGGCGAGACCGGAGCGGACGCTGCCGACCAGGTCCTTCACGGGCTTCTGCCGGTGGGACGTGCCGAGGATCGTGGCCCCGCGCGTCACGAGGGACTCGAGCTGCGCGCCGCGGATCTTGGACGGTCCGCAGCCGAAGCGGCCGTCGGTGGGGAGGAGTTCGGCGGGGATGACGATGTCTGCCATGCACCGATCCTAACGAGCGCGATCCCAGTGCTGGTGCGCCTGCACCGGCCGGACGGGGCGGCCCCGGGCTCGGCGGCGACGCTCCTCTTCTTGTCCGGTGCAAGTGTCGGTCGGTGTTCGTCGGTCCGAACAAGTAGTGTGGTGGCCGCTGGGCCCAGACATGAGAGGCGGACCGTGACCGATCTCGTCGACACCACGGAGATGTACCTGCGCACCATCCTCGACTTGGAGGAGGAAGCGATCGTTCCGCTGCGCGCTCGCATCTCGGAGCGCCTCGGCCACTCGGGCCCGACGGTCTCGCAGACCATCGCCCGCATGGAGCGCGACGGCTTGGTCGTCGTGTCGGGCGACCGCCACCTCGAGTTGACCGACGAGGGGCGCTCGCGCGCCACCCACGTCATGCGCAAGCACCGTCTCGCGGAGCGCCTGCTGTCCGACGTCATCGGACTCGACTGGGCGTTCGTCCACGACGAGGCCTGCCGCTGGGAGCACGTGATGAGCGAGCAGGTCGAGGTCCGGCTGCTCGAGATGCTCGGCAACCCGACCGAGTCGCCGTACGGCAACCCGATCCCCGGCCTGGCCGAGATCGGCGGCCCCGACGCCGGTGGGTTCCTCGACGGTGTGCAGAACATCGTCGCCGCGACCGAGGGCACCGACGCCGTCGCGACCGGTGTGATCCGACGCCTCGGTGAGCCCGTGCAGTTCGAGCCCGAGCTCCTCCACCAGCTCCGCACGGCGGGCGTGATGCCCGGTCGGCTCGCCAGGGTGCAGCGCGCCGGAGCGTACGTCGCGGTGCGGGTCGACGGCGAGGACGCCGGTATCGAGTTGCCGACCGAGGTCGCCCAGCACGTCTACATCGAGCGGGACTAGCTTTCCGCTTCTGACCAGGGCTTCTTTACCGTTTCGTTACAAAGGGGCGTTTTCATCTCGACAAGGTAACGACGGCCCCGTACACTCGTCGAGTCCCCGCGCTGCGCCTGAGCCGGAGACCCGTGGCAGGACGTCTCGAACCCGTCTCCTGCCTCGATCGGAAACGATGACGAACGGATGGGGTTGCACACCGCCGGACAGCCTCGGCGGCGTGATGACGAGACGCCGGAGACCTCACCCTTGACGCAGACCGGTTCCGCCGCGGACGACCAGACGCCCGCGAACCCGACGAACACCGAGAACGCCACCGACGCCCCGCTCACCCGGCGGACTGCGCGTCAGGTCGACGGCCGCGCGGCCCGCAAGGTCGTCCCCGTGCGCACCGCCCCGCTCCCCGGTGGCCGACGTGCCGCGCAGGCAGCAGCCTCGGCAGCCGCCGCGAAGACGAGCTCGTCGTCGCGCAAGCGCAAGTTCCTCGCACCCATCGTCCTGACCGTCGCCGCGGGCATGTTCGGCACGGTCGCGGTCGCCCCGGCCTTCGCCTCGACGCAGTCGGCCACCGGCTCCGACGCCGCGAACGCGCAGCGCCAGGTCCGCACCACCGAGAGCCAGGAGTTCTCGGTGTCCGACGCCGTGGCCCTGGCCGGCACGAGCCGTGACGGCTACGGCGCCACCTCGACCGCCACGCTCGACGCCGAGAAGGCTGCCAAGCAGGCCGCGGCCGATCAGGCCGAAGCGAGCGAGCAGGCCGCTGCCGACGCCGAGGAGCAGGCCGCCGCCACGCAGGCCGCGCGTGCCCAGACGGCCCAGCAGTACGCCTCGTACACCGGCCCGAGCGCCGCCGACTACGTGGCGAGCTCCTCCGCCGCCGACACCCCGTTCTCGCTGCCGGCCGTGGTCGCCACCGCCAAGCAGTACATCGGCACCCCGTACGTCTTCGGCGGCGCCGACCCGTCGGGCTTCGACTGCTCGGGCTACATCATGTTCGTGTACGCCCAGTACGGCATCAACCTCGCGCACTCGGTGCCGCTGCAGGACCAGGCCGGCACCACGATCCCCGAGTCCGAGGCGCAGCCGGGTGACGTCGTCATCTTCAACAACGAGGCGCACGACGGCTTCTACATGGGGAACGGCATGATCATGGACGCCCCGAAGCCCGGTGGCTCCGTGCAGATCCGCCCGATCTGGACCAGCGACTACCACATCGTCCGTTTCGGCATCTAGCAACCACAGCCCCTCCGGCGTGTGAACTTCACCCGAACCGGCCCGCGCACCCTCGTGCCGGGCCGGTTTCTGGGTTAACCTGACGCTGCACCGGTCCGTACCGGCGCGAACAGGAGACCTCATGTCGACGTTCCGCACGACCCGCACCATGGGTCGGCGCGCGCATGTCGACATATGGTCGACGACTGCCTGCGTGCACCTGCACGCCCCTGCATGACGAGAGCACTGCCCATCCGGGTGGTGCTCTTCGTGGTTCAGGGGGAGTGCGAGCAGGTCGTGGTCACCGGTTCGACGTCGGCGGGGTGATGCACCCGCAGCGCCTGGAAGCCGTCCAGGCACGTCGGAAGGGAACCCATGCGCACTCTCGTCCTCAACGCCGGTTACGAGCCCCTCGCGGTGATCTCGTTCCGACGAGCCCTCGTGCTGGTCATGAACCAGAAGGCAGCCATCGTCGCGGCCGACATCGAGCACCCGGTCACCGGCTCCACCTCGAGCTTCGACCGTCCATCCGTCATCATCCTCACCCGGTACGTGCGCATCCCGCACTCCAGGTTGGTGCCGGTGTCCCGGCGCGGGATCCTCCGCCGTGACGCCAACCGGTGCGCGTACTGCGACCGGCACGCGACGACCATCGACCACGTGCAGCCGAAGTCGCGCGGCGGGCAGGACTCGTGGGAGAACCTCGTGGCCTGCTGCCTGGCCTGCAACAACACCAAGGGCGACCGCACCCCGCAGGAGATGGGGTGGCGACTGCGCTTCCGCCCGAAGGTGCCGCACGGCGCCTCGTGGGTCGTGCGCGGCATCGAGCGTCCGCAGGCGGAGTGGGACGAGTACCTGGTGGCCGCGTAGCGGCTCGACGGCCTGGAGGCGCGGGGCGGGCCCGCCCCGCGCCTCCAGGCCGTCACTGGGTTGCGCCCGGGCGCGCCGTTGTTCGCGACGTCACGCTTGGTGAGCACGAATGGTCGGGTGCCGGACGGCGACCCGACCATTGCTGCTCACGAAGCGCGGTCGGGGGTGCGCCGTCGGGCGCCCGGCAGCAGGAAGACCGCGACGATGGCGAAGACGATGTACACGAAGTTGAACAGCGATGCGAGCGTCACCAGGGCCGGGGAGCCGCCGGTGACCACGGTGCTGGTGTCGTTGATGCCGCCCGCTGCCATCAGGGTGGTCGGGTCGGTGAGGGCGTGCAGGAGCATCGGGACGATGAGCCACCGGCTGACCCGCAGGGCGAGGAACATCATCGCGCCGAAGCCCATCGCGTAGCCGACCGTCGCGAACACGAGCAGCGGGTTGCCGCCACCGAGCAGGTTCTGCAGGTGGATCAGGCCGAAGACGACCGACGAGAGCACGAAGACCGCCCGCTCGCTGTACCCGTGGCGCTCCAGGAACTCGACCGCGAAGCCCCGGGTGAGGAGCTCCTCGGCGAACCCGACGCAGAGCCCGAAGAACAGGATCGCGAGCACCAGCGTGGGTGTGAAGCGGGACCAGTCGGTGCCGAAGACCTTCATCACCGGCGGGACGACCGTGATCACCACGGCGATCCACATCCAGCGCGGCGCAGGTTCGGCACGACGCCGGAACAGGTGCGGCAGCCACCCGAGGCTCTTGGCGAAGAGCAGCAAGAGCAGCCCCATCACGCCGATCGGCAGGATCGATGCCAGGAGCACGCTCATCGGGTCGCCGTACAGGTCGTCGAGGTCGAGCGCCGGCCGTGCCACGACGCCGATCAGCTGGCTGACGCCGACGAACACGACGAGGTAGCCGACGGCGAGCAGGACTGCGCGCCACCACCCGCCGCGTCCCCAGAAGCGCTGCCACGTGTTGCCGGTCGTCCGATCAGCCACGAAGGCCCCCTGTCGTCGGGACGAGCCTAGGGGAGAGGGGGGGCCGACGCGGCCGTCCCCTGTCGGCGGTGCTGAGTAGCGTCGCGGCCATGGGTGAGACACCGCAGATCGACGACGCGACCATCGAGGACCTCCGCGCGCGACTGCGTGCCACGCGCTGGCCGGACGCACCCGCCGGCGCCGGATGGTCGCTCGGCGCGGACGTCGACGAGCTGCGCCCGCTCATCGAGTACTGGGCCGACGGGTTCGACTTCGAAGCGCACCGGGCGGCGCTCGCCGCACTGCCCAGCCGACGACTGACCGTCGACGGCATCGGGATCCACGTGCTGCACGCCCGCGCGGGTGGCTCCGACGCGCTGCCGGTCCTGCTCGCGCACGGCTGGCCGGACTCCGGATGGCGCTACCGCAAGGTCCTGCCGATGCTCGTCGACGCCGGGTTCGACGTCGTCGTGCCGGACATGCCCGGGTACGGCTTCTCCGAGGCGCCGCCGCAGCCGATCGATGCGCGGGCCGTCGCCGGGATGTGGGCCGAGCTCATGACCGACCTCGGGTACGAACGGTTCGCCGTCGCCGGCGGGGACATCGGCACGCACGTCGCCCGGTACCTCGCGCTCGACCACCCCGAGCGGGTCGTCGCCGTGCACCGCACCGACGGCGGGCTCGCGTGGCCCGGGCTCGACGCGTCGACGCTGTCCGCCGAAGAGCAGGAGTTCGTCGCTGCGACCGACCGCTGGCGAACGGCCGAGGGCGCGTACGCGATGCTGCACCGCACGAAGCCGCAGACCGCCGCCGTCGGCCTGAACGACTCACCCGCCGGGCTGGCCGCGTGGATCGTCGAGAAGCTCCGGTCGTGGAGCGACTGCGACGGCGACCTGTGGTCCGTGTACACGCGGGACGAGGTCCTCGCGCTCCTGACCGAGTACTGGGCCACCGGCACGATCGGCTCCGCCATGCGGATGTACCACGCGAACGCCGCGATCCCGCCCGAGCAGTCCGCACGTCGGGTCGAGGTGCCGTCCGGGTTCTCGCTGTTCCCCGGCGACCTGGTCGAGGCGCCGCGGGCATGGCTCGAGCGGACCACGAACCTGGTGTCGTACCGGATGATGCCGCGCGGAGGGCACTTCGCGCCGTTCGAGCAGCCGGCGCTCTACGCGGACGAACTCACGAGCTTCCTGGAGTCGTTCCGCCGCTAGAGTGGACGGGCCAGCCTCTGTAGCTCAATGGAAGAGCAGTTCCGTCCTAAGGAAACGGTTGGGGGTTCGAGTCCCTCCAGGGGCACCAGCAGGTCGTTGTACCGCCTGGACTCCCCGTACGATTGACCCCGTGTCCAAGGTCTTGAGCAGTCTCCCGGTCGGCGAACGAGTCGGCATCGCGTTCTCCGGAGGTCTCGACACCTCCTGCGCCGTTGCCTGGATGCGCGAGAAGGGCGCGGTGCCCTGCACGTACACGGCCGACATCGGCCAGTACGACGAGCCGGACATCGACGCCGTCCCGAGCCGCGCGCACGAGTACGGCGCGGAGATCGCCCGCCTGGTCGACGCGAAGAGCGCCCTGGTGGAAGAGGGCCTGGTCGCCCTGCAGACCGGCGCGTTCCACATCCGCTCCGGCGGCAAGACCTACTTCAACACGACGCCGCTCGGTCGTGCGGTGACGGGCACGATGCTCGTCCGCGCGATGAAGGAGGACGGCGTCGACATCTGGGGCGACGGCTCCACCTACAAGGGCAACGACATCGAGCGGTTCTACCGCTACGGCCTGATGGCCAACCCGCGCCTGCGCGTCTACAAGCCGTGGCTCGACTCCGAGTTCGTCGAGGAGCTCGGCGGCCGCAAGGAGATGAGCGAGTGGCTCGTCGCCCGTGGCTTCCCGTACCGCGACTCCACCGAGAAGGCGTACTCGACCGACGCGAACATCTGGGGCGCGACGCACGAGGCGAAGAGCCTCGAGGAACTCTCCAGCGGTCTGGACATCGTCGAGCCGATCATGGGTGTCGCCGCCTGGCGTGACGACGTCGAGGTCGCGACCGAGGTCGTCTCCGTGCGGTTCGAGGCCGGTCGCCCGGTCGCGATCAACGGTCAGGAGTTCACCGACGCGGTCGCGCTCGTGTACGAGGCGAACGCGATCGGCGGCCGGCACGGCCTCGGTGCGTCCGACCAGATCGAGAACCGCATCATCGAGGCGAAGAGCCGCGGCATCTACGAGGCACCGGGCATGGCCCTGCTGCACATCGCCTACGAGCGTCTGCTCAACGCGATCCACAACGAGGACACCGTCGCGTCGTACCACAACGAAGGTCGCCGCCTCGGGCGCCTCATGTACGAGGGCCGGTGGCTCGACCCGCAATCGCTCATGCTCCGCGAGTCCCTGCAGCGCTGGGTCGCCTCGGCCGTCACCGGCGAGGTCACGCTCCGCCTGCGCCGCGGCGACGACTACACGATCCTCGACACGACGGGTCCGGCGCTGTCGTACCACCCGGACAAGCTCTCGATGGAGCGCGTCGGCGACGCCGCGTTCGGTCCGGACGACCGGATCGGCCAGCTGACGATGCGCAACCTCGACATCGCGGACTCCCGCGCGCGGCTCGAGCAGTACGCGGCGGCCGGCTTGATCGGCGGCGCGACGGGTGACCTGGTCGGCGAGCTCGAGGCCGGTGAGTCGGAGGAGATCCTCGGCGGCGCCGTGGTCACCTCGGACGCCGACGACGCCCGGGGCCGTGCGACGGACCTCGCGTCCGAGGGCGCGGCGTTCGACTCCGGCACCGACTGACGGACCAGACCAGACGACGGACGGGAGGCACGGTGCCAGCTGGCGCCTTGCCTCCCGTCCGTCGTTTCGTCGCGCCTCAGGCCGCAGCGGCTCCGAGCAGCAGCTCGAGCTGTTCGGCGACCAGGTCCGGCCGGGTGATGAACGGGTGGTGCCCGGTGGGCACGTCGACGCTCCGCGTCGCCCGTGCGGCGTGCCGGCGCTGCAACGCGACCGAGGTGCTGCGGTCCTCGGTGCAGACGAGGTACGTCGCGTCCACGTCCTGCCACCCGGCGGTGCTCGTCGGCGTGACGAACGCGGCCGCGGACTGTGCGGTGACCCGGTCCCACGCTGCCCGCTGGGTGTGCTCGTCGGCGTCCTGCAGGAACCGTGCACCGAAGGACGCAGCGTCGTAGCCGGCGACGGCGAGCGTTCCGTCACCGCGGTCGCCGATGGCCACGGGGTCGGGTTCGTCGGCCATGATCGCGGCCTGGGCGACGCCGACGTCGGGCAGGTACGACGAGATGTACAGCAGGTGGGCGACCGCGTCGTGCCGTCCGGCCTCGGCGATCACGGTGCCGCCGTACGAGTGCCCGACGACGATCGCGCCCTCGGAGTCGTCCAGGGCCGCGCGGAGGGCAGCGGCGTCCTCGATCAGTCCACCGTCGGGCGCACCGGACGCGGTCTCGCCGCAGGACGGCAACGCGACCGATCGACTGCGGACGCCGGTGCGTTCGTGGAGCAGGTCGGCGGTGGGCTGCCACCACCAGGCGCCGTCGCGGACGAGGGCGCCGTGGACGAAGAGGATCTCCATGCTCCGACGCTACGGAGTCGCCGCCTGCGCGTCCGGAGAGCCACGAAACGCACCGGCCTCGACGCCGGTCGGACGAGGCCATAGCGTGGTCGTACCGGGTCGGTCATCAGGGACCCGTCGTCACGATGCTCCTCACGATCTGTGGGGTCTGGCACAGCGGGTCGACCCGGGCGGATCCGGGGTGCGCATCATCCCGAACGAAGGGCTGGTCGTCATGACCGCCACCATGCAGAACGACTGGCACCGTCACGGTCTCCGGTCGCCGGAAGACCTCGCCGCACTCGTGGCCGAACGCCTCGAGGGCAACGGCCGCAACTCGCACGTCACCGCGGACCAGCACGGCGAACCGACCTACGCCGACTTCCTGGGCGAGCAGATCTGATCCCGGTCCGGCGCGGACTCTACGTCTTGTAGAGTCTGTGCATGCGGACAGGTGGAACGACAGCGGCGGCCATCGCGATCGTCGTCGGAGGGTTCCTGGCACTCGTCGGTGCGCAGCCCGCCGCGGCGCACTCGGCACTCACGAGCAGCAGCCCCGCGGACGGCGCCGTCGTCACGGAACCGCTCGATCGGGTGGACCTCACGTTCAGTGAGGCGCCGCTCGCGGGCCTCGACGCCGGGTTGCGGATCCAGGTCACGGACGCCTCGGGCACCGATGTCTCGACCGGGGGCGTCACCGTGTCCGGAGCGACCATGAGCACGACGGTCGACCTCGAGAACGGTGCGTACACGGTGCTCTGGCGGTACGTGTCGCCGGACGGGCACCCGATCGACGGCTCGCTGGCGTTCGAGTACCGGGTGGCGGCGGCGACTCCGACCTCTCCGGCGACCCGGACGGCCGCGGCTGCCCCCACCGCGACCCCCTCGGTCACGGCGGGTCCGGCGCCGGACGAGGCCGAACGCTCGGCCGCCGGCATCCCGCCGGGGGTGTGGGCCGGCCTCGGCGCGGGCATCGTGCTCGTCGCCGGCGCGGTCGTCGTGGTGCTCCTGCGGCGCGGCCGCGGGTAGGAGAACGCGCCCACCCACCGGCCAGGAGGCGCAGTGCGGGCCCGCACCGCGCCTCCAGGCCGTGGATGGTGAGCAGGAATGGTCGGGTCGCCTGACGGGACTCGACCATTCCTGCTCACCAAGCGAACGCAAGCGAACGCAAGCGAACGCAAGCGAACGCGCTCCGCGCCCGAACGCGCTCCGCGCGCTACGCGGCGACCGGCTCCTCGAGTGCCGCGTCCGCGCGCGCCTCGCTGCCCTCCGCCAGGCCGCGCGCGATCTTCCCCCGCGACGCGAGCCACAGGATGCCAGCGGCCAGGAACACGATGACCTCGGTGACGGTGAGCGCCCAGATGATCCCGGCGAGTCCGAACCACAGGTTGCCGACGATCACGATCGGGATGAACAAGATGCCCTGCGCCATCGACAGCACCATCGCGGGGAGCACCATCCCGGTCGCCTGGAACAGCGAGGTGAGCAGGCCGGTGAACCCGTTCACGATCGTCGCGACGAGCTGCGCGGTGAGGATCGTCAGGCCGATCGCGAGCACCGAGTGGTCGCCGGAGAAGATCGTGAAGACCTGCTCCCGGAAGGCGAACACCGTGCCCGAGAACACCAGCACGATGGCGCCGACCGTGAACGCCGCGCCCCGCAGCGCTGCACGGAGCCGGTCGGCGTCGCCCTTGCCGAACGCGTAGGCGAGCAGCGGCAGGACCCCGATCGTGACGCCCATGACGAGGAACTCCGGCACCTGGGCGATGCGGACGGCGACGCCCATCGCAGCCAGCGGGTCGTCGCCGTACGCGGCGGCGAGGTTGTTCAGCACGAGCGTCGTGACGATGAGGAACGCGGACTGCAGGAGTTCCCCGACGCCGATGCCGAAGACCGGCTTGAGGATGTCGGCACGGAGCGTGAACCACTTCGGCGCGAAGCTGACGTTCTCGCTGTTCCGCTGCAGCCAGGTCACCCAGTAGACGATCGACACGACGTTGGCGAGTCCGACCGCCAGGGCCGCTCCGCCGACGCCCCAGTGCAGCACCAGGATGAACAGGACGTCGAAGACCAGGTTCCCGACCGTCGACAGGACGAGGCCGACCATCGCCTGGCGGGCGGCGCCCTCGGAGCGGACGATCTGCTCCAGGGCGAAGGCGGCGGCGAGCACCGGCACGAAGGCGAGCATCACGGCGACGTACTCGCTCGTGGCGGGGACCGCTGCGGCGTCGGCGCCGAGGACCGTGACGAGCGGCCGCAGCAGCACGAGCCCGACGACACCGAGGACGGCGCCGGTGACGACCGCGCCCCAGAGTGCGAACGAGGCGACGTGCTTGATGTCCGCCGCCTTCGACGGGTCGTGCTCCGATGCCCCGAGCATCCGGGACATCAGGGCACTGCCGCCGACACCGAACACGCCGCCGACGGCCATCACGAGGCCGAGGAGCGGGGTGCCGAAGGTGATCGCGGCGAGCAGCGAGGTGTCGTGCTGCGAGCCGATGAACCCGGCGTTGATGACGTTGTAGAGGGCGCTGACGACCATCGCCGCCGCCATCGGCACGCAGAGGTGCACGAGGGCGCGGGTGATCGGCGCGGCGGAAAGGTACCAGCGGTTCTTCGCCGCTGCGGTGTTCTCGGTGGTGGGTGCGGTGCTCATGGCCGCCTCCTTCTGGGCAGGGCTGCGCCGCCCGTTCCCGGGCAGGGCGCTGCGCGCGATCGGCGGGCGCCGTCGCGTGGGTGGATGGGGGGCGGTGCTACCGGGTGGGTTCCGGCAGTTCCGCGGTGACCTTCTGCAGCAGTGTCTGCAGGGTGGCCCGTTCGGACGCATCGAGCGGGGCGAGCAACACGTCGTCGAGGGCGATCATGGCGTCCTCGAACCCGGCGATCAGTTCGATGCCGGCGGGGGTGGCGAAGACGAGCTTCGTCCGGGCGTTGCCCGCGTCCGCTCGCCGTTCCACGAGGCCGCGGCGCTCGAGCCCCTGCAGGAGGCTCGAGACGCTGGCCGCGCTCGTCCGGGTGATCGCTGCGATGTCGCGCTGGATCGCACCGGGCGTGTGCTGCAGGTACCCGAGCACGAAGCTCTGCTCCTGGGTGAGGTCGCGGTCGCGCACCCACTCCTCGGCGGCCTTGCGCTGCGCCCACCCGATCCAGCGCATGAGCTGGAGCGGAGTGTCGAGTCGAGGTGCCTGCTGCGTCATGATCAGAACACTAACCGTTCGATACCTAACTGTCAACGTTCGAACGGTCTGGTTCCCCGCGGCCGCCCGAACAGGGGTATCCGCGCCGCTCCGGGGACTCTTGTAGATTGCACAGGGAGCGGTCTCACCACCCGCTCCCCATGCCCGGCGGCATCGCCGGGGTCCACTCGAGGATCAGGAATGCGCCGTGCACGACCACGACACCCATCCACTCGACCGACGCCACGGACCGCAGCACGTCGAACGGTTCCGTCTGACCAGCAACGGGGAGACGATCAGCGTCGTCTGCACGTGCGCGATCGGCTCCGACCACGACAACACCATCCGACCGATCGGCAGCGTTCCGGTCCACTGAGCGCGATCGGCGTGATACTGGGATGGTGCGTGAACTCCAAGCCGCCATCGCAGCGGACCTCAACGTCCAGCCGACCATCGACCCGGAGCAGGAGGTCGCCCGTCGCGTCGGGTTCCTCCGTGACTACCTGCTCACGACCGGTGCGAAGGGGTACCTCCTCGCGATCAGCGGCGGACAGGACTCCACGCTCGCCGGCCGCCTGACCCAGCTCGCGGTCGAGTCCCTCCGCGCCGAGGGGCACCCCGCCGAGTTCACCACCGTCCGCATGCCCTACCGCGTGCAGGCCGACGAGGACGACGCGCAGCTCGCCCTGCAGTTCATCGCCGCCGACCCCGGCGTGACGGTGAACATCGAGCACGGCGTCGACGGGGTCGTGCGGGACACCGCTGCTTCCGGTGTCGAGCTGAGTGACTTCGTGAAGGGCAACGTCAAGGCCCGCATGCGGATGGTGGCGCAGTACGCGATCGCCGGGCAGCGTGGGCTCCTGGTCGTCGGCACGGACCACGCCGCCGAGGCCGTCACCGGCTTCTTCACCAAGTACGGCGACGGCGGTGTCGACCTCACCCCGCTCACCGGGCTGTCGAAGACGCAGGGCCGGCAGCTGCTCGAGCACCTCGGTGCACCGGCCCGGCTCTACGAGAAGGCCCCGACCGCCGACCTGCTCGACGACCTGCCCGGCCAGACGGACGAGGCGAACCTCGGCCTGACCTACGCCGAGATCGACGCGTACCTGCAGGGGCACGACGTCCCCGTCGAGGTCGCCGAGGCGATCGAGTCGCGCTACCGCGCGACGGAGCACAAGCGCCAGGTGCCGGCGACGCCGTTCGACGACTGGTGGCGTGCGGGCGCGTAGGCGCTCACGCACCACCGGCCGGGAGGCGCGGTGCGGGTCCGTCCCGCATCGCGCCTCCCTGACGTTTCAGTCCTCGTCGTGCCCGGCGTCGTCCCGGTGCTCGCGTTGCTGCCCGCCGGCGTCCTCACGCTGGCCCCCACTGCGGTCGCGCAGCTCGTCGTCGTGGTCCGGTCGGCCCGCGGCGTCGGCGCGCTCGTCGGCCAGCCGCTGTTGCCAGACCACGCTGCGGGCGGCGCCCTCGAGGATGTCGTCCACGGTGCGGCCGGCCTGCGCTGCGAGTGCTCCGCTGAGCCCGGCGGTCAGCGTGCCGCCGGCGGCCGCGAGCCGCTCGACGACCTGCTCCTGCCGCGGGGTGAGCGGCTCGTCGATCATCTCGTCGATGGTGTCGCGGATGTTCTGCTCGCTCGCGTCCAGGGCGGCCTCGTCGCCGGAGTGCAGCGCTGCTGCCTCTCCGACGACGACGAGACCGAGGCGCGCAGCGTCGTCTTCCGGACGGGGAGTGCGGTGCTCGTCAGTCATGCGGAGGAAGGTACGCTCCGGCCCGCCGCGCTCCCTGGACATCCGTCCCCCGGAGGCGTGAGCAGCGACGTGACCAGCGACGTGATCGGCGACGTGATCAGCGACGTGACCATCGGTGGAGCAGCCACTCGGCGGCCGCCAGGCCCTCACGGCGCTGGAAGTCGCGGATCGTCGGCATGTTCGGCGGTGCCGGCGGCAGGGCGTGCTCGAAGAACAGCCCCGCGAGACCCGCCAGCGCGGCGTCGACGGTCGTGGCGGGCAGGTCCTCGAACACCGGGTGGTGCGCGAGGTGGTGCTCGACGTCGACGTCCTCGCCACGGACCTGTGTGTCGAGCAGGTAGGTCAGCGGATCGATCCAGTGCGCGCCGATGCTCGCCCACGGCCAGTCGATGACCCAGACCACCCCGGCGTCGTCGACGAGCAGGTTGTCGGCGCGGCAGTCGGCGTGCACCAGGTGGTCGCCGTCGAGCAGTGCGGCCGCGCCCGAGGCCGCCCGCGCGAACGCGCCCCCGAACTCCAGGACGTGCGCTGGGACGACCTCGGTCACGCGCTGTGCGTCGGGGTCGCCCGGACCACCGGTCGCCGCCGCCGTGATCCGGTCCCAGGCGCCGAAGTCGTGGCCCAGGTCCTCGGCGATGCGGGGGAGTGTCGCGAGTGCGCCCACCGCGCGCGGGAGGGTGTCGAGCGCGTCCAGGACCGCGGTGGTGTCGGACCCGTCGAGCGCCCCGCCCGGGTGGTGGCCGGGGACGTCGTCGAGCACGAGCGCGATCCAGTCGTCGCCGTCGACGGTGGCGTGCAGGGTGTCCAGGAGTCGTGGCGCGCGGACCGTGTCCGGCAGCTGTGCCATGACGTCGGCCTCACGCTGGTGCATCCCGAAGCCGTCCGCGTTGCGCGACCGCGCCAGGGTCTTCACGAAGGCACGACGCCCGGATGCCGTCACCACGCGGTCGGCTCCGCCCGGTGACCACCCGGCGGCCTGTGACTCGGACGCGACGACTGGACTGCCGAGGAGTGCCCCGACCTGGTCGCGCAGTGTGCTCGGTACCTCGGTCCACGTCGTCCGCCCCATGCCGAACGACGATACCTGTGAGCCCGTACAAGAAAAATGCACTCTGGGTAAGTTTGCGTTGGCAGCAAACGTGCTCATGGTGTAAAGTTGCAGCGTCTGCAAGGTTGACCCGCCGCTCGCGGCCCGCCAGCACGCTCCGGCGTCCCTTGCTCCCCGGACAGCGCCCCGCACCACGCACGGACGACCACCACACGCACCCCTGAAGGACCCGCATGTCTACTGCAACCGCACCCGTCGAGGTGTCGCGCGGACGACAGGCATCACCGGCGAACACGCCGGGGAAGCCGATCATGTCGCACCGCCAGATCCTCCTCGTCATCTACGGCCTGATGGCCGGGATGTTCCTGTCGTCGCTCGACCAGACGATCGTCGGTACCGCGATCCGCACGATCGGCGACGACCTGCACGGTCTCGACCAGCAGGCCTGGGTCACCACCGCGTACCTGATCGCGTCGACCATCACCACCCCGATCTACGGCAAGCTCTCCGACGTCTTCGGTCGCCGGCCGCTGTACATCTTCGGCATCGCGGTGTTCATCCTCGGCTCGCTGCTCTCGACCATGTCGACGTCGATGATCATGCTCGCCGCCTTCCGCGCCTTCCAGGGCATCGGTGCCGGTGCGCTGATGTCGCTGCCGCTCGCGATCATGGGCGACATCCTCGCCCCTCGTGAGCGCGCCAAGTACCAGGGCTACTTCCTCGCGGTCTTCGGCATCTCCTCGGTCATCGGCCCGCTCATCGGCGGCCTGTTCGCCGGCGCGAGCACCATCCTCGGAGTGACCGGCTGGCGCTGGGTCTTCCTGATCAACGTGCCGATCGGCGTCGCCGCGCTCCTCATGGTCATCGCCTTCCTGCACCTGCCGAAGTTCGGCGACGCCAAGGCGAAGCCGCGCATCGACTGGTGGGGCGCCACCTCGGTCATCGCGACCCTCGTCCCGCTCCTGCTCGTGGCCGAACAGGGCCGTACCTGGGGCTGGGGTTCGGCCGGCGCCATCGCCTGCTACGTGATCGGCGCCCTCGGCCTCGTCGCGTTCCTCGTGATCGAGACGCTCATGAAGGACGACGCGATCATCCCGCTCAAGCTCTTCCGCTCGGGCACCTTCTCGATGGCCACGATCCTCGGGTTCCTCGTCGGCTTCGCGATGTTCGGCGCCATGCTGACCATCCCGCTGTACCTGCAGATCGTGACGGGCCTGACCCCGACGGAGTCCGGCTTCGCGACCCTGCCGATGATCGGTGGACTCATGATCGCCTCGATCGCGTCGGGGCAGATCGTCGCACGCACCGGCCGCTACCGGATCTTCCCGGTGATCGGCACGGCCCTGGTCTCGATCGGCTACGTCGTCCTGACGTTCATGACGATCGACAAGCCGCTCTGGTTCCTGATGATCGGCATGTTCCTGATCGGACTCGGCCTCGGCCAGCTCATGCAGAGCATCACCCTCGCCTCGCAGAACTCGGTCCAGCCGCGTGACATGGGGGTGGCGACGAGCTCGGCGACGTTCTTCCGCCAGATCGGTGGGACGCTCGGCACCGCGGTGCTGTTGTCGGTCCTGTTCTCGATCATGCCGGCGAACATCCTGCACGCCACGGCGGACAAGCAGAACCTGACCGGCGCGCTCGACGCGGCGCTCAACCCGACCGTCGCCACGGCGAAGGCGAACCAGGGCGTCATGGACCAGATCTGGACCCCGATCGTCACGCCGGTCGAGCAGCAGGTGCAGGCCGGTCTCGACGCCGCGACCGCGAAGGTGACGGCGGCCACGGCCGGCGCTCCCGAAGCGGTGCAGCAGCAGGCGCTCACGGCGGCTGCCGACAAGGCGCACGCCAGCGTCCAGGACGGCAAGCTCGTCGTCGACTGGTCGAACGAGGCCCAGCGCACCTACTGGGTGAACGACCTCGCGCCGACCATCTCGAAGCAGATGGACAAGGCGGACAGCAGCACGTCGTCGAGCTCCAGCGCGTCGACCAGCGACACGTCGTACCTGAACGGTGCGGACCCGGCGCTCACGAAGCCCTTCATGACCGGCTTCAACGCCTCGGCCGTGACCGTGTACTGGGTCGGCTTCGCGGTGATCCTGCTCGCCTTCGTCCTGAGCTGGTTCTTCAAGGCGCCGCCGCTCCGCAAGAGCTCGGCCCTGCAGGAGCAGGCGGACAACGCCGGCACCGCCGACGACCTCGAGGTGCAGGCGGTCAAGGCCGCCGACACGATGGGCTCGCCCACCGCACCGGTCACCGGCTCGATCCCCGTCCAGCGCCACCGCGCGTAGGACCCGGCCAACCAGGGGCCTCCCGTCTCGCGACGGGAGGCCCCGACCCGCACCAGGAGCACCTGTGAGCACCACCGAAGCGCACCCGACCGGAGACAGCGGCCTCCGTGAGCGCAAGAAGCAACGGACCTGGCAGTCCATCCACGAGGCCGCCCTCGCCCACGTGTCCGAGCGTGGCCTCGCCGGTGTCACGGTCGAGGAGATCTGCGCCGACGCCGGCGTCTCCTCCCGCACGTTCTTCAACTACTTCCCCTCGAAGGGCGACGCTGCTCTCGGGCTCCCCGGCACGACGGTCCCGGACGCGGCGCGGCAGGCGTTCCTCGACGCCGACGGTCCGCTGGTGTCCGACCTGTGCGAGCTCGTGGCGCAGACCGTGACCCTGCCGGCGGACCGACGTCGGATGAAGGCCCTCGTGCAGGCCCGGCCCGAGATGGTGCCGACGATGCTGCAGTGGATGGCGACCGCACGCCTCGCGGTGTTCGCCGTCGCAGCCGAGCGCACCGACGCCGACTCGGCCCGGACCGCGGTGACCCTCGTGATGGCCGCCGTGATCGAGGCCGCCCACCGCTTCGCGGACGGCTCCCGTGACGAGCTGGCCGATCGGCTCCGCGGCGTGGTCGCCGAGATGGGGCGGCTCGCCACCGTCTGAGGGCCGCGTGGCAGCGCCCCGAGTCTCGCGCTGAGCGACAGTTCACGGGGCGCGGCGAACGAGAACTGTCGCTGACCCCGAAAACTCGCCTCGTGCGGTGGGCGCGACCACGGACGGGCGGGCACGATTCAGCCAGCCATCCGACGACTCGGCCCCGTTCGACACCAGAACGTGACGAAGAGTTCTCTTGACGTCGGAGACATCGGATGTTTTGATTGCACCGTTCGGTCGACGGCGACCGTTCGGTCAGGAGACACGATGAGTCGCATCACCGGGTTGCACGTCCGGGACATCCGGTTCCCCACCTCGCGGGAACACGACGGTTCCGACGCGATGAACCCCGCTCCCGACTACTCCGCCGCCTACGTCGAGATCACCACCGATGCCCTGGACGGCCACGTCGGCACCGCCTTCGTCTTCACGATCGGCCGCGGCAACGAGGTGCAGGAGTCCGCGATCGCCGCCCTCCGTGACCACGTGCTCGGCGCCGATGCCGAACAGCTCCTCGCCGACATGGGCGGCACCTGGCGCGCACTCGTGCACGACTCGCAGCTCCGCTGGCTCGGGCCGGAGAAGGGCGTCATGCACATGGCCATCGGCGCCGTGGTGAACGCGCTCTGGGACCTCCGGGCGAAGCGCGCCGGACAGCCGCTCTGGGCGCTGCTGGCCGACCTCAGCCCCGAGGAACTCGTCGACCTGGTGGACTTCCGGTACCTCACCGACGCGATCACCCCGGCCGAGGCGCTCGAGCTGTTCCGCGCCGCCGAACCGTTCCGTGCCGAGCGGAAGCGCCGTCTCGAAGCACACGGCTACCCCGCCTACACGACCACCCCCGGCTGGCTCGGCTACGACGACGAGAAGCTGGCGCGCCTGTGCCGCGAGGCGGTCGACGAGGGGTTCGCGCAGATCAAGCTCAAGGTCGGCGGCGACGTCGACGAGGACGTCCGCCGGATGGGCATCGCGCGGGCCACCGTCGGCCCCGACATCCGGATCGCGATCGACGCGAACCAGCGCTGGGACCTCGACGAGGCCGTCGCGTGGATCGAGCGGCTGCGCCCGTTCGACATCGCCTGGGTCGAGGAGCCGACGAGCCCGGACGACATCCTCGCCCACGCCGAGATCGCCCGGCGGATCGCCCCGATCCCGGTCGCGACGGGGGAGCACATGGCGAACCGCGTCATCGCGAAGCAGCTGATCCAGGCCGGGTCGATGTCGGTGCTCCAGATCGACGCCACCCGGGTCGCCGGGGTCAACGAGAACCTCGCGATCCTGCTCCTCGCCGCGAAGCACGGCGTCCGGGTCTGCCCGCACGCCGGTGGGGTCGGCTTGTGCGAGGCGGTGCAGCACCTGTCGATGTTCGACGCGGTCGCCCTGACCGGCGAGGTCGACTCCCGCTGCATCGAGTTCGTCGACCACCTGCACGAGCACTTCGTGACCCCGGTCGACGTCCACGACGGCCGGTACTGGCCGCCGACCGCCCCCGGGGCCGGCACGGAGATGCTCGCCGGGTCCCTCGACACGTACTCGTTCCCCGACGGACCCGCCTGGGTCGTCGCCGCCGAGTCGATCCCCGACGCGGTCCGCGTCGCCTGACCACCCCGCACCTCCCATCACCCCATCACCACGACGAAGTGGAGACACCGATGCAACGACGACTCATCGCCGGGCTCGCGGCAGCAGCAGCTGCCGCGCTCGTGCTCACCGGCTGTTCCGGTGGCAGCAGTGCCAGTGACGGACAGTCCAAGGACGCCCTGACCTGGGCCATGTGGATCTCCGGGAAAGAGGACAAGGCCGCCTGGCAGAAGGTGGCCGACACCGTTCAGACGGACGACGAGGTCGACGTCACGATCCAGGGCTCGCCGTTCAACGACTACTGGACGAAGCTCCGCACGCAGCTCTCGACGGGCACCGCTCCGTGCATCGTGAGCATCCAGTCGCTCCGCGCGGCGAACTACACCGACGTCCTCGTCCCGATCGACGACATGGCGGAGAAGGCCGGACTCGACCTCAGCGAGTACGACCAGACCGGTCTCGACGGCATGAAGGTCGACGGCAAGCTCTACGGACTGCCGTACGACACCGGCCCCATGGTCATGTTCTACAACAAGGACATCTTCCAGAAGGCAGGAGTCGACGAGCCGAAGCCCGGCTGGACCGTGGACGAGTTCGAGGACGCCGCGAAGCAGCTCAAGGCAGCGGGCACCCCGATCTGGGGCACGAGCGTCGAGGACATCCCGCTCGAGTCGATGATCCTCGGCTACGACGGCGGTCGTGTGATCGACGCCGACGGGAAGCTCGACGCGACGAACACGGAGTTCGCCGACGGGCTCGACTGGCTCTCCGGGCTGGTGGAGAAGGGCTACATCACCCAGGCCAGCAACGACGCCTCCGCCGACGACAACGCGTTCGTCTCCGGCGACGTCGCGATGTACAGCGACGGGCCCTGGTCGATCATCAGCCAGAAGGCGAAGGTGAAGTTCGACCTCGGGATCACCACGATCCCCTCGGGCACCGACGGCCCGAGTTCGTTCGCGGCCGGGTCCGGGTTCGGCATCTCGAAGCAGTGCAAGTACCCGGAGCAGGCGTTCAAGGCCATCCAGACGATGACCAACGAGGCCACGCTCACCTCGCTGGCGGAGCAGGGTCGCGCCTTCCCGGCACGGACCGCCGCGCAGCAGACCTGGTACGACAACGCCGGTATCGACGGGGTCGAGGACTCGCTGAAGGCCGCGCTGGACAAGGCCACCCCGCTGCCGGGCAACAAGAAGAGCGACCAGCTGAACCAGCTCTTCGCCCAGTACGCCCTGCAGGCGGTGAACGGGCAGACCTCCGGCAAGGACACGATGTCCTCCATCGCGAGCCAGCTCGGTTCGGAGTGACCAGCGTCACCACCTGACGGACTGGAGGCGCGGGTCGACCCCGCCCCGCGCCTCCAGTCCGGTTCTTCCCCTGTTCAGGACCGCGCGAACGACGAGGAGGTCGTCGCATGACCACCATCCAGGACCCACCCGCTGCCGCGGCCGTGGCCGCACCAGCGGTGGCTGTCGCCACCGGCGCGGCCCCGCGCCGGAAGGGCGGCGGCACCGACGGTGCCCTCGGCCGTCGCTCCTGGTGGGGCGCCGCCTTCGCCGCGCCGCACTCGATCGGCCTCGTCGTCTTCACGGCGTTCCCGATCGTCGCCTCGCTCGTCGTGAGCTTCATGAACTGGCCGATGCTGGGCGAGCGCACCTTCGCCGGCTTCGACAACTACGCGAAGCTGTTCTCCGACCCGATCTTCCGGACGGTCACGCTCAACACGGTGCTGTTCGTGGTGCTCTACGTCCCGCTCAACCTCGTGGTGTCCCTCGGACTCGCCGCGTGGCTGACACCGAAGATCCAGCACCGCCACGTGTTCCGCGTGCTGTTCTTCATCCCGACCATCACGCCGATCGTCGCGAACGTCGTCGTCTGGCGGATGCTCTACCAGCCGGGCGGCGCCATCGACGCGACCCTGCAGTCCACCGTCGGCGTCCACGCGCCGAACTTCCTGGCCGACGACCACTGGGCGATGCTCGCCGTCGTCGCGATGAGCGTCTGGCAGGGCTTCGGCTACAACATGCTGATCTTCTCGGCGGCGCTCGACTCGGTGCCGGAGAACCAGATCGAGGCCGCGCAGCTCGACGGCGCGAACGCCTGGCAGATGTTCTGGCGGATCAAGTTCCCGCTCATCTCGCCGTCGATCTTCTTCGCCACGATGATGACGCTCATCACGTCGTTCCAGGTGTTCGTTCAGCCCTTCGTCCTGACGAAGGGCGGCCCGGGCACCTCGACCGAGACGCTCGTGCAGTACATCTACAACACGGGCTTCCAGACGCAGCAGCTCGGACTCGCGTCGGCCGGCGCCTGGGTGCTGTTCGTCATCATCCTCGGCATCACGGCCATCCAGTTCCTCGGACAGAAGCGGTGGGTGCACTATGAGTGAGCTGACACGGGTGCGTCCCGCGACCTCGGCGAACCGGACCGTCAACCCGCGGGCGGTCTCCCGCACGCGGCGTCCGGGCGGTGTCCGCCACGTGATCGGCTACGTGCTGCTCTGCCTCGTGGCCCTGCTGTTCGTCTCACCGCTCATCTACATGGTGGCGACGAGTCTGAAGCCCTCCGCCGAGGTCTTCACGACCCCGCCGACCCTGTGGGGCTCGTCCATCGAGTGGGGCAACTACGCGCAGGCGTTCACGTACCTGCCGTTCGCCCGCTTCATCCTGAACGGCGTGTTCGTCGCAGCGGCCGGCACGGCGATCAACGTCGCGGTTGCGGTGCTGTCCGGGTACGCGTTCTCCCGCCTGCGCTGGCGAGGCCGGAACACGGTGTTCGTCCTGTTCCTCGCGACGCTGATGATCCCGCAGGACGTCCTCGTCATCCCGATGTACGTGATGATGCAGGGCTTCGGCTGGGTCGACACCTTCCAGGCGCTCATCATCCCGTGGGCGTTCACGGCCCTCGGCGCGTTCCTCGTGCGGCAGTTCTTCCTGACCGTGCCGCAGGAGCTCGACGACGCCGCACGTGTCGACGGAGCCGGACCGGTCCGGACCTTCTTCTCGGTGATGCTCCCGCTCGCCCGGCCGACGATGGCCGTCCTCGCGGTGTTCTCGTTCATCTCGTACTGGAACTCGTTCCTCTGGCCCCTCGTCATCGTGAACGACGTCGAGGCCCGCGGCACCATCCCGCTCGGCCTGCAGCAGTTCTTCGGGCAGCAGGGCTCCGAGTGGAACCTCGTGATGGCGGCGTCGGTGATCTCGATGCTGCCCACCGTGATCCTGCTCGTCCTGTTGCAGAAGCACCTCGTCAAGGGCATCGTCACCAGCGGCCTCGGCGGCCGGTGACACCACCCCTCTCTGAAAGGAACACTGGCCACATGACCATCACCGCACCTGCAGAGCCGCAGACCGCGACCGACGCCACCGGACTGCCCGCGTGGTTCAGCCACGACCGGTTCGGCATGTTCATCCACTGGGGGCTCTACGCCCTGCCGGCACGGCACGAGTGGGTGAAGAACCGCGAGCGGATCACGGACGCCGACTACCAGAAGTACTTCGACCACTTCGACCCCGACCTGTTCGACGCCACCGACTGGGCCCGACGGGCACGTGCCGCCGGCATGAAGTACGTGGTGCTCACGACGAAGCACCACGAGGGCTTCGCGCTCTGGGACTCGAAGCTGACGGACTACAAGTCCACCGCCACCCGCTTCGGCCGGGACATCGTGCGCGAGTTCGTCGACGCCGTCCGGGCCGAAGGGCTGCGCGTCGGTTTCTACCACTCGCTCATCGACTGGCACCACCCGGACTTCACGATCGACGGGGTGCACCCGCGACGCGACGACGGCGCCGAGGCGATCGCGGCGCTCAACGAGGGCCGGGACATGGCCCGCTACCGGGACTACCTGCACGGCCAGGTGTCCGAGCTGCTGACGGACTACGGCAAGATCGACTACCTGTTCTACGACTTCTCGTACCGGGACAACGACCACGAGGACATCTGGGGCGGCAAGGGCCGTGACGACTGGGGATCGTCGGAGCTGCTCGAACTGACCAGACGGCTCCAGCCCGGCATCATCGTGAACGACCGGCTCGACCTGCCGGGCGACATCGTCACCCCCGAGCAGTACCAGCCGGACAAGCCGATGGAGGTCGACGGCGTCCAGGTCCCGTGGGAGGCCTGCCAGACCCTCAACGGCTCGTGGGGCTACGACCGCGACAACCTCAACCTGAAGTCCGTCGACCTGCTCGTCCGGATGCTCGTCGACGGCGTCTCGAACAACGGGAACATGCTGCTCAACATCGGGCCGACCGGCCGTGGCGAGTTCGACGGGGTCTCCCGCCAGACACTCGACGGCATCGGCGAGTGGATGCGGCGGCACGACCGCTCGGTGTACGGCGCCGGACCGGCCGCCTTCCAGGCACCGGCGGGCACCGTGTACACGCAGCGCGGTGACCGGCTGTACCTGCACCTGTTCACGTGGCCGTTCGAGCACGTGCACCTGCCCGACCTCGCCGGCCGGGTCGCGTACGCGCAGCTGCTGCACGACGCGTCGGAGATCCACTACCGCGAGATCCCGCCGGGGACGCGTGCGCAGAACACCGGCCTCGGCGGGCAGCCTGCGGGGACCCTCACCCTGACGCTGCCGATCGTGCGGCCGGACGTGGCCGTGCCGGTCGTCGAGATCTTCCTGAAGGACGCGTAGTGCAGCGGATCCTCTCCCGCACGCGGCTGCGGGCCGGGAACGAGAGCGTGTACGACTCCGTGCACGCCGCGATCCCGCCCGCGCTCGCGTCCCGGTTGCGTGACGCCGGTGTCCACGACTGGACGGTGTGGCGGGACGGGGTCGACCTCTTGCACCTCATCGAGGTCGAGGACTACCGCGCCATGCGCCGAGCGCTCGCCGACGACCCGGTCAACGCCGAGTGGCAGGAGACGATCAACCCCCTGCTCGAGGCCGACGACGACTACTCGGGGAACGACGACGGGGTGCCCCGGGTCTGGTCGCTGGCGGAGCAGGTGGACCCGTGACGCGCCTCGACCTGGATCGCGGGCCGTTCTGGTTCGGCGGCGCCGGCATCGGGAACCTGCTCCACCCGGTCTCCGACGATGACGCCCGCTCGACGGTCGACGCCGCGTGGGACGCCGGCGTCCGCGGGTTCGACACCGCGCCGCACTACGGGCTCGGGCTGTCCGAGCGGCGACTCGGGGCGGCGCTCGCCGACCGTCCGCGTGACTCGTTCCTGGTGTCGACGAAGGTCGGGCGGCTGCTCGTGCCCGGCCGCGGCGACGGCGACGACCTGGCGTCCGGCGGGTTCGCGGTGCCGAACGACCTGGTCCGGCAGTGGGACCCGTCGCCGTCGGGCGTCCGGCGGTCACTCGACGAGTCGCTCGGTCGGCTCGGCCTGGACCACGTCGACATCGCCTACCTGCACGACCCCGACGTCTACTCGCTCGACGACGGCCTGACGCAGGCGCTGCCGACGCTCGCCGAGCTCCGGGACGAGGGCGTCGTGCGGGCGGTCGGCGTCGGGTCGAACTCCGTCCAGGCCCTCGACGCCGCCGTGTCCACCGGGCTCTGCGACGTGGTGATGCTCGCCGGGCGGTACACACTGCTCGAACAACCGGCGGCGGCGCTCGTGGAGCGGTGCGCGTCACTCGGTGTCGCGGTCGTCGCGGTCGGGGTCTACAACTCCGGGATGCTCGGGCTCGCGCGGCCGGCAGCGGGGGCGACGTACGACTACGCCGAGGCACCGGCGGCGCTGCTCGAGCGGGCGAACGCGATCGCGGACGTCTGCGAGCGGCACGGGGTCACGCTGCCGGAAGCCGCGCTGGCGTTCCCGCGCCGTGCTCCTGCGGTCCGGGCGATCGCCCTCGGTGCGCAGTCCGCCGACCAGGTGCGCTCGAACGTCGAGCGGGCTGCCGCGGTCGTCCCCGAGGCGCTGTGGGAGGACCTGCGCACGGCGGGCCTGCTCCGCGACTGAGCCCCGGCCGCCCGCCTGCAGAACCAAGATCACCCCGAACCGCACGGATGCGCGGTTCGGGGTGACTTCGGTTGTGCGGCGGGTCGTGCCCGGCGGGACCTGCCTAGCGGGTGCGGGCGCTGCGGCCCGAGAAACGGATGTAGATGAGCAGCACGATGATCGCGCCGATGATCGAACCGATGATCCCGGCCGGCTGGAAGAAGCCGTCCGCCAGATCGTGTCGGAAGATCAGGAACCCGAGGAACCCACCGACGAACGAGCCGATGACACCGAGCAGGATGGTCATCGGGATCGAGATGTTCTGCTTGCCGGGGACGACGAGCCGGGCGACGGCGCCGGCGATGAGGCCGACGATGATCAATCCGATGATGGTGCCGATGACGCCCATGGTGTTCTCCTTGTTCTGCGGCCGGTCCGAGCAGTGGCAAGACGCCGTGCTCAGGGCCGACGTCAAACCCAACACGAAGCCACCTGCGTGCGCTCCCGGTTTCAGTCGAGGGAGCGCCGCAACCAGCGTTCGACGCCCTCGACGTGCGACACGACCAGGGCCTGCACGAGCTGTGGATCCCGACGTCGGACGGCGTCCACGATCGCGGCGTGCTCGTCGAGGGTGCGCTGCACGGAGCCGTTCTGCGTGAGGCCACGCCACACCCGCACCCGCACGGTCTTGCTCGACAGCGCGTCCAGCAGCCCGGACAGGTACTGGTTCCCGCCGATGCCGGCGATCGTCGAGTGGAACAGCAGGTCGTGGGCGACGAGGTCCTCGACGCCGGTGTCCTCACCGACGGAGTGCATCAGGGTCGCGAGCTCGTCGATCTGCTGCTCCGAGGCGCGGGCCGTCGCGAGGACGGCGGACGCGGGCTCGAGGATGCGCCGGACCTCGAGCAGGTCGACGAGGGACCGGTCGTGGTGCATGTCGACGACGAACGAGACCGCCTCGAGCAGCACGCCGGGCTCGAGCGAGGTCACGTAGGTGCCGTCACCGCGGCGGACGTCGAGCACGCGGATGAGTTCGAGTGCCTTCACCGCCTCGCGCAGGCTGTTCCGGGACAGGCCGAGTGACTCGCTCAGTTCCTTCTCGGGCGGGAGGCGCTGCCCGGGCTGGAGCTCGCCGCTCACGATCATCTGCTGGATGCGTGCGATCGCATCGTCGGTCAGCGCCACGTCACCACCTCCTGCTGGCCCGGCCACACGCCGGACCGGACACCGCGACGATACCCGTGTCGCGCCTCCCGGCAGATGCGGCGGAGCCGGGACGCGACCATCAGGCGGGCCGCAACCGGAGCGCCTGCATCCCGCCGTCGACAGCCAGGTCGACGCCCGTCGTCGACCGGGCCAGCGGACTCGTCAGGTAGGCGACCGCCTCGGCGACCTCCTCCGGCTGGACGAGCCGACCGTGCGGTTGGCGGGCTTCGAGGGCAGCCCGTTCGGCCTCCGGGTCGCCCGCGGTCGAGAGCAGGCGTGCGACCCAGGGTGTGTCCGCGGTGCCGGGGTTCACGGCGTTGACGCGGATGCCCTCGCGGATGTGGTCGGCGGCCATCGCGCGGGTGAGGGCCGCGATCGCACCCTTGGTCGCCGAGTACAGCGCCCGCTGGGGCAGTCCTGCGGTGGCGGCGATCGAGCAGGTGTTCACGATGCTCGCGTTGCCGGACTCGCGCAGGTGGGGGAGCGCGGCGCGGGACAGTCGCACGGCGCCGAGGACGTTGACCTCGTACACGCGGCGCCACTCGTCGTCGTCGTTGTCCTCGACGGTGCCCTGGGCGCCGATGCCGGCGTTGTTGACCAGGACGTCGAGGCCGCCGAGCTGGTCGACGGCGGTGGCGACGGCGGTGCGGACCGAGTCGTCGTCGCTGACGTCGCACGTGACGGAGACGAAGCCGGTGTCGGGGGTGGGCTGCAGGTCGAGGACCGCGACGGCCGCGCCGCGGTCCCGCAGGGCAGCCGCGATGGCGGCGCCGATGCCGGACGCGCCACCGGTGACGATGGCGCGGACGCCATCGTGGCTGCCGGCGCTGCCGGTTGCGCTGGCTGCGCTGGCTGCACCGGTTGCACCGGTTGCACCGGTTGCGCTGGTGTGGCCGGAGTCGTCCGTCATGACGCTGCTCCGACCGTCTGGCGCTGCGAGCCGAGCCCGTCAGCGGTGAGCTCGACGACGTCGCCGGGCTGCAGGTAGGGTGCGTGTCCCGCAAGCGCGACGCCCGCCGGGGTCCCCGTGCTGATCACGTCGCCGGGGTACAGCACCATGAACTGCGACAGGTACCGGACGATCTCCACCGGTCGGAAGATCATGTCGGCGGTGGTGCCGTCCTGCCGGACCTCGCCGTTGACGGTCAGCCGGAGCGCGAGTGCCGCGGGGTCGAGGCCGGCGGCGGCGAGCGACCCGGGCGTCACCAGCCACGGGCCGAGCGGGTTAAACGTCTCGCAGGACTTCCCCTTGTCCCACTGTCCACCGCGCTCGAGCTGGAACTCGCGCTCGGACACGTCGTTGGCGATCGTGTACCCGGCGATGGACGCCTCGGCCTCCTCGTCGGACGCGCAGTACCGGGCCGTCCGGCCGATGACGATCGCGAGCTCGATCTCCCAGTCGGTCTTCGTGCTGTTCCGGGGGATCAGGACCTCGTCGTCGGGGCCGATCACCGTCATCGGGTCCTTCATGAACACGATCGGTTCGGTGGGGATGTCGGCACCGGTCTCGGCGGCGTGGTCACGGTAGTTCAGGCCGATGCAGACGACCTTGCCGGGTCGGGCGACCGGGGCGCCGCGGCGGAGTGCGTCGGCGTCGGCTCGCGGGATCACCCGGAGGTCGCCGGCGCTGCGGGCGTGGTCGACGCGGCCGACCGGGTCCGAGGCGAGGAACGCCCCGCTGATGTCGGTGGTGATCGGTCGGAGATCGAAGACCTCGCCGTCGGTGTCGATGGCCACGGGGATCTCGCTGCCCGCGGGGCCGAGTCGTGCGAACTGCATCGTTCCTCGCTCTCCTGCTGCGCCAGTGCAGCAGAAACATCCTATGTCTGCGTGGTCCTTGCGACAAGGTAGATGCGCTCCGCGGTACCGCCGAAGACTGCCTCGTGGTCGGTCGACGACAGGTCGGCGAGGGCCTCCGCCGTCCGCTGCACGACCTCGGCGTACCCGGTCGCCAGGGTCGACACCGGCCAGTCCGAGCCGAACATCGACCGGTCGGGACCGAACTGCTCCACGACCTCGCGGACGTACCGGTCGACCGGGCGGTCGCGCCAGTCAGGGCCGGCCTCGGTGAACAGGCCGGAGACCTTGCACGCGACGTTCGGGCGTGCAGCGAAGTCGGCCATCCGTCCACGCCAGGCCGTCGCCGTCTCGGCCGCGTCGTGTGCGATGTCGGGCTTGCCGGCGTGGTCGAGGATGAACGACGCCTCGGGGACGGCCTCGACCAGGGTCAGTGCAGCCCGGTGTTCCCGTTCCCGGACGAGCAGGTCGAACACGAGACCTGCGGCGGCGAGGGTGCGGACCCCGCGGGCGACCTCGGGGCGGGCGAGCCAGTCGGGGTCCGGTTCGTCCTGCGCCTGGTGCCGGACGCCCACCAGGCGCTCGCCGCCGGGCAGTGCACGGACGGCGGCGATCCGGTCAGCCACGTCCGGCGCGGTCAGGTCCACCCAGCCGACGACGCCCGCGACGGGTCCGGGCTGCTCGAGGAGCCAGGTGGTCTCGCCCGGATCGTGCACGGCCTGCACGACGATGGTCCGCGTCACGCCGGTGTCCCGCGTCGCCGCGCGGAGGTCGTCCACGTCGAACCGGCGGCGGATCGGGGCGACGGAGTCGTCCATCCAGGGGTACTGACGGTCGGCGGGGTCCCAGAGGTGGTGGTGAGCGTCGATGATCACGCCCTCATGATGCCCGATTCATCCGATGTCCGCCCGGGTCGCACGCGGGCAGTGCATGGCGAGGTTTCGCGCTCACCGACACCTCACGGGCCTGCGGGCGCGTGAACTGTCGCTGAGCGCAAAAGAACGCGAGCGCGCCGCGCCCGCGCCGGCGCCCGCGCCCCCTCAGCCGCTCAGACGGCGCCGGACGCCTCGAGCTCGGCCCGCAGCTCCGCGTCGGACGGCTCCACGAAGTGCTTCCCGTTCGGCAGCACCACGACGGGGATGTTCTTCCGCCCGCTGATCGCCTCGGCACGGTCGGCCGCCGACAGGTCCTGCTCGACGTCGACGTACTCGTAGTCCACCCCGAGGGTGTCGAGCAGCGCCTTGGACCGGCGGCAGTCGCGGCACCAGTCGGCGCCGAACATCGTCACCTTGTCGAACACGTCGGTCGTGGATGCATCGCTCATGCCCAGAGAGTACGTCGGCGGGCCCCCGTCCATTCCCTACGATTGGGGCATGCCGCCAGGACCCGACCCCGAGACGCGATCCTGGGCGTCGGCGGCCGTCCGACGCTTCGCCGCGGTCACGAACCTGCTCGTCGCGGCTCGCCGGTTCCGCATCGTCGGCGGCGACCCCCGCGACGCCGCGGCGCTGCACGGGCTGCTCACCGGACTCGGTGCTCGCCCGGCCGCAGAACACGAGCCGATCGACCAGCTCTGGTGCCTCGGGTCCCCCGAGGACTCCACCCCCGTCATCGAGCGCGAGGCCGACCGCCCCCGCGGCGCCACGCTCATCGTCATCGACGCCGGCCGGCACCTGCCCGCCGTCGACGAGGACGCGTTCGGCCCCGTCGTCACCGCCCGCCCCGGGGTGCTCGGCGTCCCGATGCGCTCCGACGACGTCTTCCTCGTCTCCACCGGCCGTGCACCGGAGGACGACCCGGCTGCCGACGCCCGCCTGCGCTGGGCGCGACGCTCGATGCCGGTGTCCCGCGCGGTCGCGGCCGAACTCCGCGACGGCGGGCTCCTCCGCGGCACCCGCATCGGCGTCGCGATGTTCCTCGAGCCGAAGACGGCGGTGCTGAGCCTGCTCCTCCGCGACGCCGGTGCCGAGGTCGTCGTCTACGCGCACGCCGACGAGACCGACGACGCCGTCGCCGATGTACTCCGCTCGGCAGGACTGACCGTGCACGCGAGCAGCACCGCCACGCTGCCGGAGCAGAAGGCGCTCGCCCTCGCGATGCTCGACACCCGGCCGCACATCCTGCTCGACGACGGCTCGCACCTCATCCGGCTCGCCCACCAGGAGCGTCCGGACCTGCTGCCGACGATGCTCGGCGCGGCCGAGGAGACCACGAGCGGCCTCCGTCCCCTGCGCGTGATGGCGTCGCGTGGCGAGCTCGGCATCCCCGTGGTCGCCGTCAACGACGCCCGCACCAAGACGTTCTTCGACAACCGGTACGGCACCGGGCAGTCGACGGTGTTCGCCGTGCTCGACCTGGTCGACGGGCTCCCGTCCGGCATGCACCGAGTGCGGTCGGGAGGCGCGGCGGTCGTCGCCGGGTTCGGGCACGTCGGCGAGGGGGTCGCCCTGGTGCTCTCCGCCCTCGGGTTCCGGGTCACGGTCGCCGAGACCGACCCGGTGCGCGCCCTGCAGGCGCTCTTCGCCGGCCACGCCGTCGCCCCGCTCGCCGAGGCCGTGCAGGGTGCGGACCTCGTGATCAGCGCCACGGGCGTGCCCGACACGATCGACCTCGACGTCCTGCGCTCCTGCGCGGACGGGGCCGTCGTGGCGGTCGCCGGTGGGGTCGACCACGAGGTCGCACTCGACGACGCCCGCGCTGCCGGTGCCGAGCGGCGCGCCGTGGGCCCCAAGGCCGAGCGCCTCGTGTTCCCCGACGCCGAGGGTGGGCCGATCGTGCTCGACGGTGGCGGGTGCATCAACATCACCGCTGCCGAGGGCAACCCGATCGAGATCATGGACCTGTCCTTCGCCGCGCAGCTCGGGGCCGTCCGGATGCTGCTGGAACGGGGTGACGAACTCGACCGTGCCGTCGTGGCCATCGACCCCGCGGTCGACGACGCGACCGCCCGCACGGCGCTCGCCGCGTTCGGAGCGCAAGCCGCGCCTCCCGGACGCCTTGCCGAACACCCGGCGGACCGTGAGCCGGACGTCCGGACTCGCCGTTTCGGGGACCCGTCGTGACGGCCGGGCGCGCCGCCGCCGCGCACCAGCGTGCCGGCCACCCCGTCGTCGTGCACTCGGCGCGCGTCGTCGTGCCGATGACCGCACCCCCGATCGCCGACGGTGCCGTCGCCGTGCAGGACGGCCGGATCCTGCACGTCGGCGACCGGTCCTGGGTCGTCGACCAGCTCGCCGGCTCGGGCGCGACGTTCACCGAACGGCAGTGGCGCGGAGCCCTCCTGCCGGGTCTCGTCAACGCGCACTCGCACTTGCAGTACACCGGCATGGCCAGTGTTGGCCGAGGCCAGTACAACGGGTTCGAGGACTGGGCGTCCGCCTTCAACGAGGTCTACGCCGAACCGCACGACTGGCGGGCCGAAGCCGCAGCGGGTGCCACGGCGTCGATCCGCGCCGGCGTGACGAGCATCGCGGACATCGTCACCGACATCGAGGCGTCCACCGCCCTCGAGGACTCCGGGCTCGGCGGCATCGCCTACTGGGAGGTGATGGACTGGGAGAACGACGCCTGGCAGTCGCACGGCCGCGACCAGGTGCTCGACGAACTCGCCCGGATCCCGACCACCCCCGGCGCCGGTCTGTCCCCGCACGCGCCGTACTCGCTCGAGGTCGCACCCCTGCTCGAGCTCCCCGACATCGTGCGGCAGCGCGGCCTCCGGCTGCACCTGCACCTCGGCGAGGCCGCTTTCGAGGGGGAGCGCATCGCCCTCGGACCGGTGCCCGGACTCGACGGTGTCGACGGTGTCGGCCACGGCAACGACTGGCACCTGGCGAACGTTCCCTCGTTCCGGGCGCTCCGGGCACTCGGGTTCGGCGCGAGCGCCACCGCGTTCGTCGACCGGCTCGGGGTGCTCGGCCCGGACTGCCACATCGCGCACGGCGTGTACATGACCGCCGCCGACCGGGCGCTCCTGCGTGCACGCGGCACCGCGGTGGCGCTCTGCCCCCGCTCGAACGCCGTCATCGGCCTCGATCCGCCTCCCGTCGCCGACTACCTGCGCGAGGGCAGCCCGATCGCCATCGGCACGGACTCGCTATCGTCGTCGCCGTCGCTCGACCTGATGGCCGACGTCACCGCGCTGCACCGGATCGCCCGTGCCCAGGGCTACGGCCACCGGGACCTGCACGAACGGCTGCTCGCGGCGGCGACCCTCGGTGGGGCGCACGCCATGGGGCTCGCCGTCGGGCCGGACCGCATCGGGCACCTCGCCGTCGGGGCCCGCGCCGATCTGGCCGTCTTCGACGTCGATGCCCGGACCGTGCCCGACGCACTCGCCGAGCTCGTCGAGGACGGCGCCGGGCGCGCCGCTGCCACCGTCATCCGCGGCGTCGTCCGCGCCGTCGACGGAGCACTCACCGGCGTGCCGACGTCGTCGCCTGACCGCCCCGCTCGCCCTGTCATCCCTGTGGAGGAATCATGACCGAGACCGCACCCCGCCCCGGCATGGCCGCCCGTCGCACCGTCGACGGCGAACTGATCGAGTGGCTCGACGTGCCGAAACGCGCCATCGCCCTCGGCATGGAGCCGCACCCCGAGGGCGGTTGGTACGTCCGCACCTGGACCTCGCCGGCCACGGTGACGACGCCCGCGGGGGACCGGCCGGCCGCCACCCTGATCCACTTCCTGCTGCCCCCGGGTGAGGCCTCGGCCTGGCACCGGGTCACGAGCGACGAGATATGGATGTGGCACGGCCCGGACACCGTCGAGCTCGAGCTGGGCGGGTCCGCCGATGCTCCCGAGCCCGGTGCGCGGATCACCCTCGGACCGGATGCCGGACGCGACCGGGTGAACGATGCGCAGGCGTTCGTGCGCGGTGGTGTGTGGCAGCGGACGATCCCGAACGACGGCGAGGTGCTGCTCAGCTGCCTCGTGTCGCCGGGGTTCTCGTTCGAGGACTTCACGATGGCGGACTGAGCCAGCTGCCTGAGCCAGCTGCCTGAGTCAGCTGCCTGAGCCAGCTGCCCGAGCCAGCTGCGTGAGCCGCCGGGGTCGCTGCGTCGCGCGGCGACGCCGTTTCGCGCTGGTATCCCACCGCGAAGTACACTTCGACCTGCCCGCACCCCTCCCTCGCACGAAGGCTCGACCGTGACCCGACACCTCCGCCTCACCCTCGCCGTCGCCACCGCGGCCGTCGCCGCCCTCGCGCTCTCGGCGTGCTCCGCCGGCAGCAGCAGCAGCGACGGCACCGTCACCGACGGCAAGCTCACGATCGCCACCGGCGACCCGGCCTACTCGCCCTGGGTGGAGGACAACAAGCCGCAGTCCGGCAAGGGCTTCGAGTCCGCCGTGGCGTACGCCGTCGCGAAGGAGATGGGCTACGCGAAGTCCGACGTGGCGTGGAAGCGCAGCACCTTCGACAGCGCCATCGCCCCGGGCCCGAAGGACTGGGACCTCAACATCCAGCAGTTCTCGATCGACGCGAAGCGCAAGAAGGCCGTCGACATGTCCACGGCGTACTACACGACGACGCAGGCGGTCGTGACGACGAAGTCCTCGAAGGCCGTCGACCACACGAAGATCGCGGACCTGAAGAAGGACACGATCGGCGTCGCGACCGGATCGACCAGCATCGCCAGCGTCAAGAGCGTGCTCGGGATCACCCCGAAGGTCTTCAACTCGAACGACGACGCCGTGCTGGCGCTCAAGTCCGGCCAGATCGACGCGATCGTGACCGACCTGCCGACGGCGTTCTACATGGCCGCCGCACAGCTCGACGACGGCACGGTCTCGGCGCAGTTCCCCGCGGACGGCAAGGGTGACCAGTTCGGCTTCGTGCTGCCGAAGGACTCCGAGCTCACCAGCAAGGTCGACAAGGCCCTCAAGACGCTGACGGACGACGGCACCCTCGAGGACCTGCAGACCAAGTGGCTCTCCTCGGAGACCAACACCCCTGTCCTGCAGTAGTCGCATGACCCTGCCAGCAGGCGTCGGCACCCCGGTCGCGGCCCCGGCGCCGAGCCAGGTCGAGCTCGAACGCCGCCTTTACCGTCGCCAGCGCGGTCGCCGCTCCGTCGTCGTGTCCGTCGCGTCGACGCTCGTCGTCGTCGCGGTCGTCTGGTTCGGTGTCGTGAACACCCCCGGGTGGGCGGCCGTCCAGCAGTCGTTCTTCGACCCGCAGACCGCGATCGACTCGTTCCCCTCGATCCTCCAGGGCCTCTGGCTGAACGTCCGGATCCTGTTCTTCGCCGCGATCGGCGTCGCGGTGTTCGGCACGCTCCTCGCGGTGGTGCGCGGTCTGCAGAACCCGGTGTTCTTCCCGCTGCGGATGCTCGCCACCGGGTACACGGACCTGTTCCGCGGGCTGCCGCTCATCATCGTGTTGTACCTGGTCGGGTACGGGATCCCGGGGCTCGGGGTGTTCCCGCGTCTGCCCGCCGAGGTCTGGGGCACGATCGCGATCATCCTGACGTACTCGTCGTACATCGCCGAGGTGCTCCGCGCCGGCATGGAGGCCGTGCACCCTTCGCAGCGCCTCGCTGCCCGGTCGCTCGGACTCTCGCACGCCAAGACGCTCCGGCTCGTGGTGCTGCCGCAGGCGATCCGCAAGGTCACGCCGGCGCTGATGAACGACTTCGTGTCGATGCAGAAGGACGTCGGCCTGGTGTCGATCCTCGGGGCCGTCGACGCGGTGCGGTCGGCGCAGATCGCGCAGGCGGAGACCTACAACTTCACGCCGTACTTCGTCGCGGGGCTGCTGTTCGTGGTGATCAGCCTGCCGCTGATCCGCGTCACGGACGCGATCGCGCGTCGTCAGCAGCGGCGCGAGCAGATCGGAGGGACCGTATGAGCGAGGTCGGCCTGGAGGCCCGTGGTGCGTCCGGCACCGGCGCTGCGGTCCTCGAGCTGCGCGGGTTGCGCAAGGCCTTCGGCGAGCACGAGGTCCTGCGCGGCATCGACCTCACCGTGCACCGGCACGAGGTCATCTGCGTCATCGGGGCGTCCGGCTCGGGGAAGTCGACGCTGCTCAAGACGGTGAACCTGCTCGAGGGCATCGACGACGGGGAGATCCTGCTCCAGGGCACGGACATCGCCGACCCGCGCATCGCGGTCGACGGGGTGCGGGCGCGGATCGGTGTCGTCTTCCAGCAGTTCAACCTGTTCCCGCACATGAGCGTGCTCGACAACGTGACGCTCGCCTCCCGGCAGGTGCACGGGATCGCGCGGTCCACCGCGGAGGCCTCCGCACGGAAGCTGCTCGAGCGCATCGGACTCGCGTCGTTCGCCGACGCCTACCCGGACCGGTTGTCGGGCGGGCAGCAGCAGCGGGTGGCCATCGTCCGGGCGATCGCGTCCGAGCCGGAGCTCCTGCTGCTCGACGAGGTGACGAGTGCCCTCGACCCGCAGCTCGTCGGCGAGGTCCTCGACCTGGTCACCGAGCTCAAGCACCAGGGCTCCACGATCCTGATGACCACGCACGAGATGCACTTCGCGCGGAACGTGGCCGATCGGATCGTGTTCCTGCACCGGGGCGAGGTCGTCGAGCAGGGCACGCCCGCCGAGGTCCTCGGCACCCCGACCCACCCGGCCCTGGTCGAGTTCCTGGCGCGCGTCCACGCCTGAGGGTTCCGGCGGAGCCGTGGCGGCCGAGCACCGCGCCCCGCGCCGGACATCGCGCCCCGGTGTGCGGGGGCGCAGTGTTCGCAGCGGGGCGCGACGTCGGCCGGCCAGCTACGCGACCGGGGCCGGCGAGGCGGCGGCGACCCGTGCCTCCAGGCCGTCGTCGGTGACCACGTCGGGAACGTGCGTCCCGCGGCCGGCGGGAAGGAACACGGCGACCAGCGCGGACACGGCGACCACGGCTGCCCCGACGAGCACGGCGGGCTGTGCCGCGTCGACGTAGCCGGTGGGGGTGAGCTCGCCTCCGGCGCCGGTGAACACCGCGGTCAGGACGGCGATCCCGAGGGCGACGCCGATCTCGCGCAGGGTCGAGTTCGCGCCGGAGGCCTTCGCGTGGTCGTCCTGCGGCATCCGGGCGAGCACGGCGGTGGAGATCGGCCCGAAGACCGCACCCATCCCGATGCCGGCGAGCACGAACCCGGGCAGGAGTCCGGTGAACGTGACCTCGGCGGACATCGTCGCCGCGATCCAGAACAGGCCTGCGGACAGGAACGCCATGCCGCCTGCGATGAGCACCCGGGTGCCGACCCGTGGTGCGACGATCCCGGCGAGCGGTGCGACCACCATCGGCGCGAGGGTCCACGGCATCGTCCAGACGCCGGCCTCGAGCGGGCTCCGTCCCTGCACGACCTGCAGGAACTGGATGAGGATGAAGACCGAGCCGAACGCACCGAACGAGAACGTCATGGCGACGAGGTTCGCGAGCGTGAAGCTGCGGTCCCGGAAGAAGCGGAGCGGCAGGAGCGGCGCCGCGGTCGTGGCCTGGCGGACGACGAACGCGACGAGGAGCAGGCCGCCGCCGACGAGCCCGGTGAGGACCTCGGCGCTCGTCCAGCCCGCGTCGTTCCCGCGGACGATCCCGAACACGACGCCGAGCACCCCGAGCCCGGCGAGCACGACTCCGAGCAGGTCCGCGCGGACCCGGGCGCCGCGGGTGTTCGGCAGGGCGAACAGGGCGAGCGGGATCGCGATGACGCCGACGGGGACGTTCAGCCAGAAGATCGCCTCCCAGCTCCAGTTCTCGACGACCGCGCCGCCGATGAGCGGGCCGAGAGCGACGCCGAGGCCGGAGATGCCGCCCCAGACGCCGATCCCCACGGTCCGGAGTCGATCGGGGACGCTCCCGACGAGCAGGGTGAGCGAGAGGGGCATGATCGCCGCGGCCCCGGCGCCCTCGACTGCGCGCCACACGATGAGCGCGGTCGGGTCGGTGCTCATCGCGGCGAACGCCGACGAGACGGTGAAGACGCCGATGCCGGCGATGAACAGGTGTCGGCGTCCGATCCGGTCACCGAGTCCGACCGCCAGGAGCATCAGGGCTGCGAAGGCGAGCGTGTAGGCGTTGGTGATCCACTGCAGCTCCTCCACCGAGGCGCCGAGGTCGGCGTGGACCGCTGGGAGGGCGCTCGTGACGACGAGGTTGTCGAGCGTCGCCATGAACATCGGGAGGGATGCGGCGGCGATCGCGAGCCACACCGGGATGCGTCGGGACATGGTGTCTCCAGTCGTTGGTAATCCGATGATTACTTGTCCTGACGGACTGTAGTAATCGGCTGATAACATGTCAACCATGCGCACCGAAACCGCCGTCCGGATGCCCGCAGCGCAACGTCGCGCGATGATCCTCGAAGCCGCGCGCGGGCTGTTCGGCCGCCAGGGGTACCACGGCACCACGACCGACCAGATCGCCGCGGCGGCGGGCATCAGCCAGCCCTACGTGGTGCGGATGTTCGGGTCGAAGGAGGCCCTGTTCCTCGAGGTGTTCCGGGACACGCTCGGCATCCTGCTCGACGCCTGGCGCGAGACCCTGTCGACCATCGGACCGGATGACGTCCCCGCGCACGTCATCGGCGAACAGTTCGTGGACCTCGCCGCCGAACAGGGCCTGCACACGCTGCTGCTCCAGGGCTTCGTGTCCGGGGCCGAGCCGGCGATCGGGGCGGCTGCTCGGGACGGCTTCCTCGAGATCTACCGGTTCCTCCGCGACGAGGCGGGGATCCCCGACGACCAGGTGCAGGGGTTCCTCGGCAGCGGGATGATCTTCGCGATCATGCTCGCGATCGACATGCCGTCGTTGTTCGACCAGGACGGCGACGCGGCCGATCTGCTGCGCGCGACCTTCGGCGCGAAGTGCGGGCAGGTGCTCCAGCTGGTGCGGGAGACGCCCACCGCGGCGGGGGCCGCACGCGACTAGGGCGTCAGCAGCACCTTGCCGATGACCTCCCCGTCACGGACACGGCGGTGGGCTTCGTCCGCCGAGGCGAGCGGCAGCACCGAGTCGATCACCGGCCACACCCGCCCGTCGGCCACGAACGGCCAGACGTTGTAGCGGACGGCCTCGACGATCGCCGCCTTCTCGGCCGACGGCCGCGCGCGCAGGGTCGTGCCGCTGATGGTCGCACGCTTCCGCATCATCGCGCCGAGGTCGAGCTCCGCCTTCGTGCCGCTCCCCGAGGCGATCACCGCGACGTGACCGTTCGGCGCGAGCACCTGCAGGTTCCGGTCGAGGTACGACGGCCCGACGACGTCGAGCACCACGTCGACCCCCGCGCCGTCGGTGAACGCGAGCACTCGTTCGACGAAGTCCTCGGTCCGGTGGTCGATCACGAGGTCGGCACCGAGCTCCTCGGACGCCCGGACCTTCCGTTCGCCGCCGCTCGTCGCGATGACCGTGGCGCCGAGGGCCTTCGCCCAGAGCACCGCGTGCGAGCCCATCCCGCCGGTCCCGCCGTGCACGAGCAGGGTCTGGCCGGGCCGGAGCCCTGCGAGCATGCCGATGTTCGAGTACACGGTGCAGGCGGCCTCGGGCAGTCCCGCTGCCTCGACCAGGTCGACGCCGTCCGGCACGGGGAGCACCTGCGTCGCCGGTGCCACGACCAGCGAGGCGTACCCGCCGCCGGAGAGCAGCGCGCACACCCGGTCGCCGACCGCGAACCCGGTCACCGCGGCGCCGACGGCCCGGACGGTGCCGGAGACCTCGAGTCCGAGGATCTCGGACGCGCCGGGAGGCGGCGGGTAGTTCCCGGCGCGCTGCTGCAGGTCGGCGTTGTTCACCCCGGCGGCGGCGACCTCGATGAGGACCTCGCCGGCGTCGGGCGTGGGGTCGGGCAGCTCGGTGACGGTCATGGCGGTGTCGTCGAACGTGATGGCGCGCATGCCCTCGACGGTACGCCGGACGGCCGGTCATCCTGTGAGCGCCCCATGTAGCCTCGATGACGGATCTGCGCCTCATCCGGGGGAGTGCGGACTGATCGAGGGGGAACCACCATGCCCAAGAAGACCATCGCGCTGGCCACCGCCGGCCTCGCACTCGTGCTGCTCGCCGGGTGCTCGTCCGGCCCGTCGAAGGCCGAGCAGTGCAAGACGTTCGAGAAGACCGTCACGAGCGCCGCCGAGGGTTTCCAGGACGAGGCCGCGAACCTGCAGTCCGACCCGGACGCCGCCGTCACGAAGCTCAAGGAGCTGAACAAGACGATCGGGGACGGGGTCGACGAGCTGTCCGACGACGACCTCAAGCAGAAGGGCGACGCGTTCCAGTCTGCCTACGGCGACCTCGTCGACGAGATCGAGACCGTCGCGAAGGACCCCCAGTCCGCTGACACCTCAGCGCTCACGACGTCGAGCACCAAGGTGCAGAAGGCCGGCAAGGCCTTCCAGGACGCCTGCAACTCCTGACGCACTGCACGCGGCTCGGGCGTCAGCGCGCCCGGGCCGCGCGCTCACGCGCGAAGCGCGCGGGCACGAACCGCGCGCACGCGCCTGGATTCAGACGGCCGCCGGCTGCGACGCGTCGAGCCGGGCGACGTCCTCCGGTCGCAGCTTCACGGTCGGCGCCGTCACCGAGTTCAGGATCGACTGCGGCCGTGAGGCCCCGGGGATCGGCACCACCACGTCGCTCTTCTGGAGCTCCCACGCCAACGCGATCACCTGCGGGGTGACGCCGCGGTCCCGGGCGATGTACGCGAAGTCCTCGAACGCGGTGCCGAGGTCCGCCGCGTTCGCGATGCCGCCGAGCGGGCTCCACGGCAGGAACGCGATGCCGAGCTCGTCGCACAGCTCGAGTTCCGGCTCGCTCGAGCGGAACTTCGGGGAGAACTGGTTCTGCACCGAAGCCAGTCGCCCGTCGAGCACCTCGTTGGCGGTGCGGATCTGGTCCGGGTCGGCGTTCGAGATGCCCGCCATCCGGATGACGCCCTCGTCGAGGAGTTCGGCGAGCGCACCGATCGACTCGGCGTACGGCACCGCGGGGTCCGGCCGGTGGAACTGGTAGAGCCCGATCACGTCGGTCCCGAGGCGCTTCGCCGATGCCTTCGCCGCCTCCTTCAGGTACTCCGGGTGCCCGTTCTGCGCCCAGGCGCCGGTCTCCGGTCGGAGGTGCCCGCCCTTCGTCGCGATGAGGACGTCGTCGGTGTCGCCGTGGAACTCGCGGACGGCCCGCGCGATGAGCTCCTCGTTGTGCCCCACCTCGTCGTGGCCGCCCAGGTGGTACGCGTCGGCGGTGTCGATGAACGTGACGCCGTTCTCGAGCGCGGCGTGGATGGTCGCGATGGACTGTCGTTCGTCGGGTCGGCCCTCGATCGACATGGGCATGCCGCCCAGTCCGATGGCACTGACCGACACGTCTCCGATGACTCGTTGCTTCATGGGCCCAGCATGCGCCGGGGGTGCACGCTCACGCCCAGGGTGCGTCGCGCAGTGGGTGGCGACCACCGCCGGCCTGGAGGCCCGTGGCGGCCCCGCCCCGCGCCTCCCGGCCGCAGCCCGGTCCAGTCCACGGCACGCCCGCCGCGTCCGCCGCGCACCGTCCGTCCGCGCCGCTCACCGCCGTGCCCACGCCGGCGCGTGCTCGGGCAGCGGCCCGAACGCGATGCCTCGGGCGTAGACGCCCCGCACCGGCGGGACCCACCGCGCGAGCAGCACCGGCAGCTTCGGCGGCCCCGACTGCAGGGCACCCGCGAAGGCCCGCTCGAACACCACCCGGTGCAGCACGGTCTGCGCGCTCTGCACCAGCACCGCCGGGACCGCGCGGCGGCGTTGCACCGCGGCGAGCGCCCCGTCGAGTCCGGCGCCGCGGAGGCCCCGCCGCAACGCGGGCACCAGGATCGATGCCGTCGCGACGGCGTCCTGCACGGCGAGGTTGATCCCGACGCCACCCGCCGGTGACATGGCGTGTGCGGCGTCCCCGATGCAGAGCAGTCCGGGGCGCCACCAGCGGCCGAGCCGGTCCATCCGCACGTCCAGCACGTGCACGTCGTCCATCGAGCCGATCGCGCCGACCCGGTCCGCGAAGTCAGGACGGAGCCGGGCGACGCGGTCGCGGAACGACTCGATCCCCGCTGCCCGGAGCGCCGCGTCGGAGCCCTTCGGTGCGAAGTACGCGACCTGGTGGTAGTCGGGTCTCGGGAAGCTCAGCAGGACGTCGGTGCCGGAGAACGCCGGGACGAGTGCGGTCTCGGCGTCGCCGGGTTGGCGCGGGAGCCGGAACCACCAGGTGTCGAACGGCACCGGGAACGCGCGCGGGCGGAGTCCGGCGGCGCTCCGCAGCACCGAGTCGCGGCCGTCGCAGGCGATGACGACGTCGGCGCGGAGCTCCTCGACCGCGTCGGCGTCGGCGTCGTCGCCGTCGCCGACGCCGTTGCCGTTGCCGTACGGCCGGAGGTGCACGCCGGTGACGACGCCGTTCTCCGTGATCGTCCCGGTCGAAGCGAGGCCCATCGTGATCGAGAACGACGGCTCGTCGCGGGCGGCGGTGACGAGCATGTCGAGCAGGTCCCACTGCGGCACCATCGCCACGTGGTCGTACGGCGGCCGGAGGCGCGAGAAGTCCCCGAGCAGCGCCCGGGAGCCGTCCGGCATCGGCAGCGAGAAGTCGTCGAGCCGCGACTGCGGCAACGCCCGGAACCGGTCACCGAGGCCGAGTTCGTCGAGCAGCCGGATCGTGGAGGCGTGCACCGTGTCGCCGCGGAAGTCCCGGTTGAAGTCGTCGTGCTTCTCGATGACCCGCACGGCGATGCCAGCACGGGCCAGCAGCAGACCGAGGACGACCCCGGCGGGGCCGCCGCCGACCACCGCGACGCTCGTCCGCGAGACCGTCACCATGCCCCGGACGCTACCCCGTTCCGGACGGGAGGCGCGGCGCGGGCCCGCACCGCGCCTCCCGGCCCGGAACGCGCACGCGTTCTCCGACACCCCACGAGTCGATCACCTCGTGTTCTGTCGCGAAGGTGGTGCGGACGCGCGGTCAGGCGCTCGCGGACACCGAGGACGACGCCGTCGACCCGTCGTCCACCGCGTTCGCGAACACGACCCCGCCCCAGGTGATGCAGGCGATCGCGAGCACGAAGCCGAGCGCCGCGATCCACCACGAGGTCCGGCGCCGGATCCAGGCACCGATCGCGAGGACGATCGTGGCCACGCCGATCACGAACGCGCCACCGACCGCGATCCCCGCGCCGGTGAAGTAACCACCGGGGGTGCAGCCGGCCGACGCGTCGCACGACGCCGTGGCCGAGATGACCGCGATGATGCCGACGATCGTCGTGACGATGGTCATCACGGCACCGAAGGCCAGGAGCAGCACCGTCGAGATCCGGTCGGCGAGCTTCGCCGGCGGGAACAGCGTGGTGCCACCGCGTTCCCAGGCCGAACGCTGTGCGTCGGTGGGACCGGGGGAGGACTGCGGCGGAGGGCCGGGGATGTCGGACCATGTCATGGGTGCAGTCCTACCGCGCCTCGACCCCGAACGCCTGTGCGAGCCGCTGGATCTTCTGGGCGCGACCGAGGCGGGGCAGGTCGGAACCGTCGCGGATGACCTTGCCGCGCGCCTCGAAGTCGTCGAGGAAGTCCTGCGCCCAGGCGACGTCGGTCGGCGTGGGCGAGATGACCTCGTTGATGACGGGGAGCTGCTCGGTGTCGAGGCAGAGCTTCCCGGTGAGGCCGAGCGACACCGCGACCTGCGACTGCTCGCGGAGGATCGGGTGCGACGACCCCACCGTCGGGCCGTCGATCGGGCCGGGCAGGTCACCGACGCGGGAGGCCACGACGAGCTTCGACCGCGGGTACGCCATCGCGAGCGTGTCGGCGCTCGTCCCGGTGTCGCGTCGGTAGTCGCCGGAGCCGAAGGCCAGGCGGAACGCGCCCTGCGCCTTGGCGATCGACACCGACTCCTCGATGCCGAGCGCCGACTCGACCAGGGCGATCACCGGGGTCTGGCCACCGAGCCGGTGCCACGTGTCAGTGACCTGCGCGGGCGACTCGGTCTTGGCGAGCATCACGCCCTGCAGCCCGGGCAGCCCGCGCAGCTCCTCGACGTCGTCGGCCCAGAAGTCGGTCGTGACGTCGTTGATGCGGACCCAGGCCTCGCCCCCACCGGCGAGCCACGCGGCGACGCCCTGCCGCGCGGAGGGCTTGGCGGCGGGGTCGACGGCGTCCTCGATGTCCAGGATGATCTGGTCGGCCCGGGACCGCTGCGACTTCTCGAACCGGTCCGTCGCGGTGCCGGAGACCAGCAGCCACGAGCGCGAGATCTCGGCGGGGACCGATCGACGCCGGTTGGGCGTGGGGGTGGACGGAGCGGTGCGGTCGTCGATGGCCATGCCCCGTTGGTACCACATCGACCGCCGGGGGACCGCCGCTGGACGCGCACGGAACGCCCGGAGGGCCCGGCGCGGGTGCTCGCCGGCGGCCGGAAACCCCGAAACCTCGGTTCATTGCCAGAGTGGTCGCCCGTTCCCGCCTACAGTGTCGGATGTGTGGCGAGCGGACAGGGTGACCGACGGTGAGGACGACGTGAACGACGACGTCCCCGTCGAGGGTGCCCACGAGCGCCCCGACGACGAGCGAGACGATCGAGACGAGCAACAGGACGTGGACCAGGACCGGATCGACGACGAGCCGGACCGCACGCTCCGCCCGGAGCTGCAGCTGACGAGCCCGCAGGCCATCAGCCTCGGCGATCCCCGGCTGCAGGCGGGCAACGCGGCGGAACCGACGTGGGACGGCTGGCGCGGCCAGCTCACCGGCGTCGGCGGCACCAGCCCGCTCACCCACTTCAGCGACCACCCGCGTGCGCGCATCGAACTCTCGACGACGCACCCCGGTGGCCTCGCCCAGTTCATCACCGGCAAGACCACGTTGCTGTCGAGCCTGATCCGCGACGAGGTCGCCCTGCGTGCCGCCCGCGTCGCCGCCGGGCACGTCGAGGCGAAGGGCACCGAGCTCGCCACCGTGCGCGGCATCGACGCCGTGAAGCTCGGCATCGGCATGGCGGACTGGAAGCACGGCGACGAGCAGTTCCGCGGCCCGGTGCTCCTGCGTCCGCTGGCGATCCGCCGCCACGGCCGTGACTTCGAGGTCCGGCTGCTCGGCGAGCCCGTGCTCAACCCCGGTCTCGCCGACGCCCTGCACGAGCAGTTCGGCGTCATCCTCGACGCGCAGTCCTTCGTGGCACTCGCGCAGCAGGACGGCTCGTTCACGCCGAACCCCGTCATCGACCGCCTGCGTGGCCTGACCGCGCACATCCCCGGCTTCTCCGTGCACGCACGGCTCGTGGTCTCCACGTTCGCCGAGGTCGCGTCCGGCCTGGTCGAGGACACCGGCGACCTGTCGCACCCCGTGCTCGACGCCCTGGCCGGCAACCCGAGCGCGAAGTGGCAGGTCGAGCAGTCGTACCACCCGGTCGAGCAGACCCCGTCGGACGAGCGCAGCCCGGAGACCGACACCCTGCTGCTCGACGCGGACGACGAGCAGGAGAACGTGATCGCGCAGATCGCGGCCGGCAACTCCATCGTCGTGAAGACCCTGCCCGGCACCGGCGGCACCCAGACGATCGTGAACGCGCTCGGCGGCCTGGTGGCGGCGAACAAGCGCGTCCTCGTCGTGAGCCCGCGCCGCGCGACGCTCCGGGGCATCGCGGCCCGCTTCGGCGAGGTCCAGCTGCCCGGGGTCGCGGTGACGCCCTCGACCCTGCGCCGTGACGTCGTCCGTGCCATCGCGCGGAACGAGAAGGCCGTCCGTCCGAACCTGCGCGAGGTCGACGACGCCCTGGTCCGGCTGCGCAAGGTCCTGAAGGACTACCGCGGGTCGCTCACCCGCAAGGACGCCGACTTCGGCGTCTCGGTGCTCGACTGCCTGGTCGAGCTCTCGCGGCTCTCGCTGCTGCCGGTCCCGCCGTCGACGACCGCTCGTCTGTCGAAGCAGTCCGTGGCGAGCATGGTCGAGGGGCGTTCGCGCGTCGCCGAGACGATGGTCAGCGCCGCGAACCTCGGCGAGTTCCGCTACGGCCCGGACGACTCGCCCTGGTACGGCGCGAAGTTCGGCACGAGCGACGGTGCCCAGCGTGCCCACCGCATCGCGAAGGACCTCGACACCGACGGCCTGCCGACGCTGCTCCGCCGTGCGCACGACCTCGTCGCCACGACGCACATGCGCCAGTTCACGACGATCAACGAGCTCGGCATCTACCTGCGCCTGCTCACCGAGATCCGTGACACCCTCGACCGCTTCCTGCCGGTGGTCTTCGACCGCTCGGTGTCCGAGCTCGTGGCCGCCACCGCCCCCCGGGGCGAGGGCGCCCCGATGTCGTCGACGAACCGTCGACGCCTGAAGAAGCTCGCCCGCGAGTACGTCCGTCCGGGTGTGCACGTGTCCGACCTGCACGAGGCCCTGACCCGCGTGCAGCAGCAGCGTGTCCTCTGGCAGCGCTACGTCGCCGCCGGTGTGAACCCCGAGGTGCCGACCGGCATCGCGGACGTGCAGGTGCTGTTCTCGAACGTCGCCGAGGACCTCGCGCGCCTCGACGAGCCGCTCGGCCGCACCGAGCGCGACCGGCAGCTCGCGAACACCCCGGTCGACCAGCTCGTCCCCACCATCGCCGAGCTCGCCGCCGAGTCCGACGTCCTGCACAACCTGCAGGAGCGCACCGAGCTCATGCAGACGCTGCGCGACCTGCAGCTCGAGCCCCTGATCACCGACCTGGCGAACCGGCACGTGCCGGACCTGCAGGTGCCCGCCGAGCTCGAGCTCGCCTGGTGGCAGTCCGCGCTCGAGACGATGCTCGAGTCCGACCGTGCCCTGCTCGGCGCGAACACCGACATGCTCGACCGGGTCGAGGCCGACTTCCGGCTCGTCGACGATGCCCACGCGGCCGGGGTCTCCCAGGGCCTGGCGTGGCAGCTCGCCGAGAACTGGAAGGTCGGGCTCGTCGACTGGCCGGAAGAGGCCACGGCGCTGAAGACCCAGCTGCGCGAGGGCGCGATCACCTCGCGTCTGCTGCAGGACTCCGCGCCGCACCTGTCCCGGTCGATCGCGCCCGTGTGGCTCGCGAGCCCGTACGAGGTCTCGCAGATCGCCGACACGATGCCGTTCGACACCGTGATCCTGGTCGACGCCGGCGCCGTGACCATCGCCGAGACCGTCGGAGCCGTCCGTCGTGCGCGCCAGACCGTCGTCTTCGGTGACCCGGTCACGCAGACGCCGTCGCCGTTCCGCATCGCCGTCGACCCCGAGCACCGTGCGCTGCAGGTCGACGAGGGCACCCTCGACGCCTTCCACGCCGACTCCGCACTGGCGAAGCTCTCCACGCTGCTGCCGACCCTGTCGCTCTCGCGGTCGTACCGCGCCGGCGGCGAGGACCTGGCCGAGCTCGTGAACCGCCGCTTCTACGGCGGCAAGATCGAGTCGCTGCCGTGGGCCGGGTCGTTCCTCGGGCACGGCTCGATCGCGCTCGACTACGTCAGCGACGGCAAGGCCGTGCCGGACCCCGAGTCCGGCGCCGTCGAGAGCGTCGACGCCGAGGTGGACCGCGTGGTCCGGCTCGTCATCGACCACGCCCGCACCCGTCCGTCCGAGTCGCTCATGGTCATCACCGCCTCGGCGAAGCACGCCGTGCGGGTCGAGCAGGCCGTGCTGACCGCTGCGCAGGGCCACAAGGACCTGACCGAGTTCGTCATCGGCGACCGCGCCGAGCCGTTCATCGTGGCGACGCTCGAGCAGTCCGTGGCGCAGAGCCGCGACCGCGTCGTGTTCTCCATCGGCTACGGCAGGACCCCGCACGGCCGCGTCCTGCGCGACTTCGGTCCGCTCGGCAAGCCCGGTGGCGAGCGGCTGCTCGCGGTCGCGATGACCCGTGCGCGGCGCTCGATGGTCATCGTCACCTGCTTCCAGCCGTCGGACATCGAGGCCGAGCGCATGGGCCACGGCACCGTCGCCCTCGCCGAGATCCTGGCCGAGGTCCGGGCCCGCACCACCGCCGAGTACGTGCCGGACGACTCCGACCCGCTGCTCGTCGACCTGGCCCGGCGCCTCGAGATGCGCGGCATCCCGGTCGCGCTCGGCCACCGCGGCAAGCTCGGCCTGGTCGCCGCGCACGGTGGTGTCTGCGTCACGATCGAGACCGACGCGTCACTGGTGAAGGGGTCGCTGCGCGAGTCCCTGCGCCTGCGTCCAGAGGTCCTGCGCCGACTCGGCTGGCACTACGTCCGCGTGCACGCGTTCCAGTTGTTCTCCGACCCCGACCGTGTCGCGAACACCGTCGCCGCCGTGCTCGGTGTCGACCGTGGCGCGACGCAGGAGATCTCGATCCCGCCGATCCCCGCTCGACGATGACGTCTCGCCCGAACCGGCGGGCCTCGCGGCCTGCCGGTCCGGTGACGCCGGAGACGGACCAGCTGGTGGGCACGTGGACGCGAGCGGACGACGCGTCGTCAGCCGCGCCTCCCGTCCGATCAGCGTCTCCGGAACGCGACACGGACGACCAGCCGGGAGGCCCGGTGCGGCCCCGCAGACGCGTCACCACCCAGCCGGTGCCGGGCTACGACCCCGCGCCAGTCCCGGAACCGGCCCGGCACCGCGACGGCGAGAACGACGACCAGCTCCGGCGCGACGTCCCGCCCCACTGGTAGCGGGTAGCCTGGCCTCTGATGACTGACTCCGCGCGGCAGCGCCCCGACTGGCAGACCTGGCCGAACCTGATCACGCTGTTCCGGTTCCTGCTGATCCCGGTGTTCGTGGGCCTCGTCGTGGCTGGCCACCCGGGTTGGGCGCTCGTCGCACTCGTGGTCCTCGGCGTGAGTGACTGGGCCGACGGGTTCATCGCGCGGAAGTTCAACCAGACCTCGAAGCTCGGCAAGGCCCTCGACCCGCTCGCCGACCGGCTGGCGATCATCGCGATCGTGCTGTCGCTCGTGCTCACCGGGCTGCTGCCCTGGTGGGTCGTCGCGGTCGTGGTGTTCGTCGACCTGGTGCTGCTCGTGCTCTCGAGTGTGCTGTTCCACGGCAACCCGGACCTCGACGTCACGTGGACGGGCAAGATCCGCTCCGCGCTGCTCTTCGTGGGCTTGCCGGTGCTGCTGTTCTCGGCCGTGCACGCCGTCGACGAGAACGCCCCGTGGGTGCGCGTCGTCGCCCTGGTGTTCGTGTACCTCGGTACCGCGGGACACGTCCTCGCCGGTGCGCAGTACGCCGTGGCGATGGTCGCGAAGCGCCGCCGCGTTCCCGTCGCCTGACGGTCTGCCCGCTGCGCCGGCTGCGCCGGCTGCGCCGGTAGCGCCGGTAGTGCACGATCGCGCCCCCGAACGGGCATCGCGCCCCGAAGAGTCGGGGCGCGATGGCCGTGGAGGGGCGCGATCGCGGCTCCGTCGGCGGGAACGACCCTGCTAGAGCTTCGTCGAGCCGCCGATGCCGGGGCCCTCGGGCGCGGTGTTCGGAGCGATGTGCGCGCCGGTCCCCGTGCTCGTGGAGACACCGTTCTGGGAGCGGAGCAGGTCGCGGATCTCGAGCAGCACCTCGACGTCGGTCGGCGGGACGTCCTGCGGGGTCTGCTCGACGTCGTTCTTGACGCGGTCGAACGCCACCTTCTTGAGGTGGTTCACCGGTACGACGAGCGCGAAGTACACGACGGCGGCAACGATGACGAAGTTGAGCACGGCGCCGATGATCGCGCCGAACATGAGTTTCGCGTCGCCACCGGACACAGTCGGGATGTGGACGACGAGCGCCTTGTCGAGACTCGACGCGTTGAACACGGCGCCGATCAGGGGGTTGATGAGCGCGTTCACGATCACCGTGACGATCGCAGTGAACGCAGCACCGATGACGACTGCGACGGCCAGGTCGATGACGTTGCCACGGAGCAGGAACTCCTTGAATCCCTTCACGGGACTCCTTCCGGGTCGAGGACGGCCGCCGGACGGCGACGGTCCCAACCTATCGGCGAGGAGTTGCCCGGGTCAGGACGCCGCGGGCTTCGAGGAGCTCGGCTTCGACTCGGACTTCGCGGGGGTGGACTTCGGCTCCGACTTGGCCGGCGTGCTCGACGAGCCCTCGGACTTCGGGGCCGGGCGGGAGTCCGTGCGGTAGAAGCCGCCGCCGTTGAACGTCACACCGACCGGCGAGAAGACCTTGCGGAGGACACCGCCGCACGTCGGGCACTCGGTGAGCGTGGCGTCGGAGAACGACTGCTTGATGTCGAACGCGGTGTCGCACTCGGTGCAGCGGTACGAGTAGGTGGGCACGTCAGCTCCGGAACGTGATGATGCGCGACGGCGTGATGATGCCGTCCACGGGTTCGTCGTGGGGTTCGCGCGGGACCTCGTCGAGGTACTCCGCGTCGAAGATCACAGCATAGACGGCCGGACGGTTCGCCATGGACCCGAGGGTCTTGTCGTAGTACCCCCGGCCCCAGCCCATCCGGACCCCGTCGTGCCCGACCGCGGCGGCAGGGGCGAGGATCGCGTCGACGTCGTTGATCGCGAGCGGGGACAGGACCTCGCCGACGACCTCGGGCATCCCGAAGATCCCCTCGGTCTCGCTCTCGCCGTCGCCGACCGCCCAGTCGAGCAGGCCGTCCTCGCGGGTGACGGGCAGCAGCACGCGGATGCCCTGCTCCAACGCCCAGTTCAGGAACGGACGGACGTTCGGCTCGTCGGGTGCCGACAGGTACAGCGCGATGGAGGCCACCTGACGCTCCTCGACGAAGCGCTGCAGGGTGCCCGTGAGTGCCGCGCTGTCCGCGTCGCGTTCCGTCGTGGTCCGGGTGCGCCGCCGCTGCCGGAGCTCGGCTCGCAGGGCGCGCTTCTCGTTCCCGAGATCGGCGATCATGCCGAGGAGTCTACCGATCGGGCCGTTGCGGCTTCCCGCCGGGAAACGCGCCGTTGCCTTGTCCTCCGTATCGATGACATGCCCTCGAAAGGGGGATCGGATACGGTCTGGGCATGGGCTTCCAGATTTCCAAGGCGGTGATCCCAGCTGCAGGGCTGGGCACTCGCTTCCTCCCCGCGACCAAGGCGATGCCGAAGGAGATGCTCCCCGTCGTCGACAAGCCAGCCATCCAGTACGTGGTGGAAGAGGCCGTCGGCGCCGGACTGACCGACGTGCTCATGATCACGGGGCGCAACAAGAACGCACTCGAGAACCACTTCGACCACGTGTCCGAGCTCGAGGAGACCCTCAAGAAGAAGGGCGACCACGAGAAGCTGCAGAAGGTGAACCAGTCGACGGACCTCGCCGACATGCACTACGTGCGACAGGGCGATCCGCTCGGCCTCGGCCACGCGGTGCTCCGCGCGAAGATGCACGTCGGCCGCGAGCCGTTCGCCGTGCTCCTCGGTGACGACATCATCGACGCACGCGACCCGCTGCTCAAGCGCATGATCGAGGTCCAGGGCGAGAAGAACGCCACCATCGTCGCCCTCCTCGAGGTCCCCGAGTCGCAGACCCACCTCTACGGCATCGCGACCGTCGAGCCGACCGACACCGACGACGTCGTGAAGATCACAGGGCTCGTCGAGAAGCCCCCGCAGGGCGAGGCGCCCTCGAACCTGGCCATCATCGGCCGCTACGTCATCCGCCCCGAGGTCTTCGACGTCCTCGAGAAGCAGGAGCCGGGCAAGGGCGGGGAGATCCAGCTCACCGACGCGCTCATGAAGATGGCGAGCGCCGAGGAGTGGACCGGCGGCGTGTACGGCGTCGTGTTCCGTGGACGCCGTTACGACACCGGTGACAAACTCGACTACATCAAGGCGATCGTGCAGCTCGCCTCGGACCGCGATGACCTCGGCCCCGACCTCAAGTCGTGGCTGAAGGAGTTCAACGCGGGCGAATGAGTCGGCCATCCCGCCCGGGTCCCGTGCACGCGGACCCGGGCGGGACACCCCGTCCCGCACAGCGGCGGGACCCCCGGAGGAACCAGACGATGACGACGATCCCGACCCTGTCCCACGGGCGGGTCACCATCCGCCCCCTCCGGCTCCGTGACACGCGCGACCTCGACATCGCGCTCGCCTCCAACCGGTCGTGGCTGCGCACCTGGGAGGCCACGAACCCCTCCGGACACGTCTCCTCCGACGTCCGCGGCAGCATCCGCGCGCTCCAGGCCAACGCCCGCGCGGGGCTCGGACTCCCGTTCGCGATGGAGCTCGACGGCCGCTTCGTCGGCCAGCTCAACGTGTCCGGCATCACGTACGGCTCGCTCGCCAGCGCCTCCATCGGCTACTGGGTCGTCGAGGACGCCGCCGGACACAACGTCACCCCGATCTCGGTCGCCCTCGCCGTCGACCACTGCTTCCGCGCGGTCGGCGTCCACCGGATCGAGATCTGCATCCGGCCCGAGAACGCCCCGAGCCTGCGCGTCGTCGAGAAGCTCGGCTTCCGGTACGAGGGACTCCGCCGCCGGTACATCCACATCAACGGGGACTGGCGCGACCACTTCTGCTTCGCACTCGTCGCGGAGGAGGTGCGCGAGGGCGTCCTCGAGCGCTGGGTCCGCGGGCAGGTCCCACCCGGCGTCGGCAGCGTGCCGCTCGCCGCGCGGGACGAAGCAGCACTGCCGATCCACACGACGCCCCGGATCTGATTCCGCCACGACACGCGCAACACGCGTCCCGCAATCACGGGACCGGGGAACGCCCACCCCTACCGTGTCCCCATGGCAGGAATCGGCTCGTGGGGCGGCGGCATCGTCCTGCTCATCGCGGCCGTGCTCTGGCTCGTCTACCTGATGCCCTCGTGGGCCGCTCGCCGGCAGTACCTCGCGACCGAGCGGAACGCCATCCGGCTGCAGCAGACCCTCCGGATCCTCGCGCAGACCGCTGAACTGCCGGACGAGGTGCGCGTCGAGATGAACGCGAAGTCCCTCGCCCAGGCGCAGCGGGTCGCTCGGAGCGCAGAGGCCAAGCGCACCGCCATCGTCCGTGCCCACGAGGCCGCCCGCCAGCGGGAGATCACCCGTCGGCTCGCCGAGCAGGCACCCGTCCTCGAGCGCGCGTCATCGGTACCGGCGCTCACCGCGATGCGCATGCGTCGGTCGCGGCTCGGCGCGACGTCCTTCGGGGCGCTCGGCGTCGTCGTCGCGGTCGTCGTCTTCGTGACCGCCCCCGCCCTGTGGCTCGTCGGCGTGGCCGGTCTCGTCGCCGCGGGTGGATCCGCAGCGGTCCTCGCACAGCTGCACCAGGTCGCGACGGCGCGGAAGGCGCGCACCGCAGCGTCCGAGACGGGCGCGACCCGTGCCTCCCGGCCGGCGACCACGTGGACGGACCCGGCGCCGCCGCTGTCCACCGAACAGCCTGCCGAGCCCGCGGAGGACCGCAGCTGGACCCCGAACCGGGTGCCGAAGCCGCTGTACGTCGAGCGTCCCGCGGCTCCTGCGGCATCGCCCGAGTCGTCCGCGGAGCTCGCTGCACGACTCAAGGAGCGCGTAGCGGCCGCCAAGGCGGAGGCCGAGGCGGAAGCTGCGGCGATCCGTGCGGCCGAGGTCGACCCGTCGCTGGCGCGGGTGTCCCGGATGCGTCCCGAGCTCGAGGAGGCCGCTGCGTCGCTCTCCGCCCACGACCAGGGGCGGTTGGCGGAGCGACTGGGGCTGCGGGCGCCTGCCGTGCCGGAGCTCGTCGAGGCGTCGGATGCACCAGCCGCTCCGAGTGCATCGGTCGCTGGACCCGCTGGACCCGCTGGACCCGCTGGGCCCGCTGCGTCGGCTCCGCCCGCTCCGCCGAGCAAGTGGGCGGGCATGGGCGTCCTCGACGACGACGCGTACCAGCAGGCCGACCTCGACGCGATCATGCGTCGCCGCCGCGCGGTCTGATCGGCGGCACGCCCGGAGGGCCTCCGGCGATTTCGGATCGACGGACCCGAGGTGTTAGTGTTGTCGAGCACTTGGGGCTATGGCGCAGTTGGTAGCGCGTCTCGTTCGCAATGAGAAGGTCAGGGGTTCGAATCCCCTTAGCTCCACCAGTTCAGAAACAAGCAGTACCGAAACACGCAGTACCGCAACGGCTCGGAACCATCGGTTCCGGGCCGTTCTGCTTTCCACGGCCCGTCCGCCGCGGCCTCTCCGCCACGGCCTTTCCTCCACAGGCTGCGCACTGTGGTCCGTCGGACACAGTTCACGAACAGGGGTGGTGTGTTGCACGCCGCACCGTCCTAGACTCCCGGTGCGTCGATCAGGCGCGTGGACGAGGGGGAGCACGTGCGGATCAAGACCACCATCGCATCGATCGGGACGGTGCTCGCCGTCGCTGCCGGGCTCCTCGTGGTCGGGCCGGTGTCGCCGGCCTCCGCGGCTGCGCCGACCACCGGACGGTTCACGCCCGTGGCGCCCGCGCGGGCCTGGTCCGGCACCGCGACGAGCAAGCTGACCACCGTCACGCTCGGCGGCCGGAACGGCATCCCGTCGACGGCCACCGCCGTGGTCCTCACCGCCACCGTGAACGCTCCGACCGCCGCCGGGTACGTCAGCGTCGCTCCGGCCGGCAGCACCGCGAGCCCCGCGATCCAGAACTTCGCGAAGGGCCAGCCGATCTCCGGCACCACCACCGTCGGGCTGACGAGCGGCAAGGCGCAGGTCAAGGTCTCCGCCGGCAAGGCGACCCTCTCGCTCGACGTCGCGGGCTGGTACGGCACCAGCGCCACCGGTTCGACGTACACGCCGCTCGCGCCGACGAACGTCCTCAACGGCACGGTGTCGACCGCGGCGAAGAAGGTCACCGTCGCGGGCAAGGCCGGTGTGCCGGGGAACGCCACCGCGGTCGTGCTGCAGACCGACGTCTCCCGACCGGCGACCAGCGGCCGGCTGCGCGTCACGCCGAGCGGCAACAACGCGGGTGTCGTCTCGCTCATGTACACCAAGGGCACCACGGTCGCGAACACCACCACGGTGAAGCTGACCAGCGGGGCCGTCCAGTTCCTGGTCTCCACCGGTTCCGCGCGCGTCCTCGCCGACGTCGTCGGGTACTACTCGCCGAGCACCACCGGCTCGGTGTTCGTCTCCACGCACCCCGTCCGGGCGGCCACGATCGCGACGGGCACCACCGCGAAGAAGGTCACCGTCGCCGGCACCGCCGGGGTCCCGCGGAACGCCAAGGCAGCGGTGATCAACGCCAAGGTCGGCAAGGGCAGCGTCGGCGGATCGCTCCGCGTCGTCGGTGCCGGGCTGGCCTCGAGTGTGCCCACGCAGATCTACGCGAAGAACCAGACCATCGGCAACGCCCTCATCGCGCCGCTCGCCGCCGGTGGGCAGGTGCAGGCGAAGGTGTCCGCCGGGAGCGCCACGGTGTACATCGACGTCGTCGGGTACTTCATCGACGGGTCGACCGGCTCGGGTACCGGGGTCGACGTCTCGTACCCGCAGTGCGGCAAGAGCGTGCCGACCGACCAGTCCTTCGGGATCGTCGGGGTGAACTCGAGTCTCGGCAACACCACGAACCCGTGCCTGCAGCAGCAGCTGACGTGGGCGGCCGCCTCAGCAGGCGGGACGGCACAGGCGAAGACGCAGGTGTACGCACTGTTCGCCAACCCGGGTGCAGCGGCTGCCTCGGTGTGGCCGACCTCGAACGTCTACCCGGCCGGGCACACCGTGACGCGCAACACCTACGGCACGTGCGCGGCCGTGAGCGGCAAGCCCGCGACCACCCGGGCCTGCTCGTTCATGTACGGGTACGCGCGTGCGTACGACGACGCGATGAGCCGCGGAGTCACGAACCCCGGCCAGTACCGCTGGTGGCTCGACGTCGAGACCGGCCTCTCCCACCTGAGCGACACCACGCAGAACCTCGCCGCGCTCGAGGGCATGCTCGCGGCGCTCCAGGACTCCGGCGTCACGCAGGTCGGCGTCTACTCGACCGCGTACCAGTTCCGCACCATCGTCGGGACGGTCCCCGCGACGAGCACCCTCCGCAAGACCACCCTGCCGAGCTGGATCGCGATCGGCGACGGCCGCCTCGACCAGGCGCAGGCCGCGTGCTCCGGTGCGCGTCTCCTCGGCGGCCCGATCGCGATGACGCAGTACAAGACGCCGTACGGCTCGACGGAGATAGACCTCAACTGGTCCTGCTCTTGACGCAAGCACGCCCTCCGCGACGATCCACGAGGCGATCGTCTCGTGTCCTGTCGGAAGGCGCGTGGGGACCGAGCGCGTGACCCCCTGACGGACTGGAGGCGCGGTGCCAGCTGGCACCGCGCCTCCAGTCCGTCACCGGCCGCGTCCACCGCGGGCCGGTCACGCGAGCCGTCAGCTCGCGAAGCTGTCCGTCAGGACGCCCGCCTGCACGAAGGTGGAGTGGATGGCGTTCGCGGCCTCCTCGAATGCTCGGTTGCCCTTGGAGACCCCGAGCGCACCGCCCTTGAGCGCCGACTTGCCGGAACCGCGCAGCAGGCGCGCGACGGTGCGACCGTCCGGCGTCACCATGATCTGCACGTCGAGACGCGTGTGGAAGGTGCGGGCGTTCGCCAGCCCGCCGATCAGCAGGGTCAGGCCCAGGCTCCCGCGGGTCGCACGGAGCGCGCCCTGCTCGGCGTCCTCCACGGCGTAGCCCTCGCGGGTGAGGGCATCGCGCACCTGGGCGCGGGCCGTCTCGGGGTCGGTGGCGACGAAGAAGTCGTGGCTCTCTGGCATGGTCTGCTGATCCTCTCGAACGTGTCCGGTCAGACACGGAGGACGCTCGCCCCCGGTGACGATCATGCCGTGTCGGAACGTCAGGTGTGTCGCCTACGCTGAATGTGTCATGACTGCCTCGATGAACCGCCGCGCACTCCTGTCCCTCGCCGGTGTCGCCGGGATCGGGCTCGCGGTCGCCGCGTGCTCGTCCGGCAATGAGAAGGGTGCCAGCGACAAGGGCGGCAGCAACGGCGGCAGCAACGACGGTGGCGGGGCAGCGTCGACGCCCTCGGCGAAGCCCGTCGCGAAGTCCCTGAGCCCCGCACAGGTCCCGCTCGCCGGCGGTGTCACCGTCACCGTCACGGGGACCGGCCTCGCAGCCGTCAAGGGCGTCACCGTCGGCGGGATCGCTGCGCGCGACGTCAAGGCGACCGCGGCGAAGGTGACGTTCACCGCGCCGCACCAGGCGATGTACACCGCTGGTGACGCCGACGTCGCGCTGTTCACCGAGTCCATCGAGCCGACGGCCTCGGCGAACCAGTCCTCCGACGGCAACGGCAGTGCCGCGAACGACGGGCAGAGCGGTGCCACGCAGGACTCCGCGACCGCCTCGCCGACGCCCACCGCGGCACCGACGCCGTCGGCCTCGGCAGCCGTGGCGAGCACGAGCCTCGCGTACGCGGCGCTCACCGACGTCGACCGGCAGCTGGCCTACGCGATGCGGTACTGGAAGGACTACAACCTGTCCGAGTACGGCACCATGAACCCGATCGGTGGGGACTGCGCGAACTACGTCAGCCAGACCCTCATCGCCAGGGGCTGGGAGCAGCGGTCCGACTGGTACAACCGCTCCGCTGGTGCCGAGCACAGTGCGACGTGGACGTACTGCCCGACGATGGACCCGTGGCTCGAGACCAACGCGGCGGAGTTCGGGCTGACCAAGCGCACGTCGGACGAGCGCGACGAGGTCAAGGTCGGCGACATCGTGTTCTACGACTGGAACGCGAACGGTTCCCCGGACCACACCACCATCGTGTCCGAGGTCTTCACGGAGTCCGACGGCACCATCCGCATCAAGTCGGCGAGTCACAACCAGGACGGGCCGTACCGCGACCTCGACGAGATGATCACGGTGCAGCACCCCGGCGGTACCGCCTGGTTCCACACGTTCGACGCGTAGGGCGCGCAGCGGCGACCTCCTCGGCAGCCCGCCGGCCCCACCGGCCCCCACCGGCCCCCGCCGGCCCCCACCGGACCCCACCGCTCAGGGGTACCCGAGGAACCAGAGCAGCACGATCGCCACCGGCTGCGAGCACACCCCGACGATCAGCCACGCCACCGCCCGCCGCCGCGTCCGCACGAACACGTCCGACCCGAGCAACGGCGCCATCGGCATGAGCAGTCGCGGCAACGACTGCTGCGGCAGGAACACCGCCACGAGGTACAGCCCGTACGACGCCGTGAACGCCAGCAGGTCGGGGCCGAGGGCGCGCACGCTCGGCCGGGTCCAGAACCACACCGCGCCGGCGAGCACCGCCACCACGAGCACGATCCCGAGCGGCCCGAGCCACGTCGACGCCATCGTGAACCACGGGGTCAGTGGTGCGAAGTGCTGCCGGCCGACGAACCCCACCCACCAGGAGAGTTCGGTGTCGAGGTACGCGTTCGGCCGTCCGGTCACCGCCGACGCGATCACCGGCCACGCGAGTCCCGCTGCCGCCACGATCAGCCCCGACACGACGATCGCCACCCGGTCCCGCCACGGGAACACCTCCGCGGGCCGGTCAGATCGGCGCGATTCGACCCACCGCACGACCAGGTGCACCGCGAGGGCCACCGCCAACGCCAGCACGCCGGGCTTCGTGAACGCCGCGACCACCCCGAGCGGCGCGATCGCCCAGTACCGCCGCCGCACCAGGGCGAGTAGCGCGCCGAACAGCAGCACGAGCAGCAGGCTCTCGGCGTACGCGACCTGCAGCAGGAAGCCGGTCGGCGCGAAGGCGAACAGTGCGGTCGCCCACCGCGCACGGTGCGAGCACCCGACGGCGAGGACCAGGCGGTACAGCAGCACGCACGCGCCGGCGCCGGCGATCGAGGCGACGAGCACCCCGGCGACCCAGAACGACGAGCCCGTCACGGCCATCAGCGCCCGCACGAGCGCCGGGAACACCGGCAGGAACGCCCACGCGTTCGGCGCGACGTGCCCGGCGCCGTCGAGCGGCAGCGTCGTCGGGTACCCGTGTTCGGCGATGGTCCGGTAGAACGACGCGTCCCACGACCCCGAGAAGGTGAAGAACGACGGGTCACGCCGGTACGACGCGAACGTCCAGTCGTTCGCCGTCGCCACGACGAACACCGTCGCGAGCAGCAGTGTGCTCACGATGCGCGAGGCCGCCCAGATCAGCAGGGGCGCGGTCCAGGCGCTGCTGGGTCCGGTCAGCAGGTTCCGTACCCCTGGCCTGGAGGCCCGGCTCGCTTCCGCCACGCTCGTCACCCGCCCGATCCTCCCAGACCAGGGCCCGTGCCCGCTCCGGCGGGCGACCGCGCGCCGGGCCGCGCGCCGACCTGCCCAGATCGTGAGCAGCAATGGTCGGGTCCGTCTGCCGGACCCGACCATTCCTGCTCACGAAGTGCGGGCCTCCCGGCTAGCGACCGGTGACCGCGCGCCGGATCTGCTCGATCGGGACCTTCGGGGAGCGGTCGGCGTTCAGCAGGCCGTTCGTCTCCTGCATCGTGTCGGTGAGCTGCGTGTAGCAGGAGCCCGCCAGGAACGAGCTCGCACGGATCGCGTCGTACAGGGCGGTGATGCGGGCGACCCAGTCGTCGCCGTCGCTCGCCGAGGTGTAGCCCCAGCCGTCCTCGCGCTGCACACCGGGCTGGTAGTTGACGCCGCCGAACTCCGTGAGCATGACGGGCTGGCCCTCGTCGAGTGCGCCACCGACCAGGATGCGCCGGTCGGCCGGGCCGATGCCGCCGAGCAGGACGGCCCGTGCGGTGTCGTCGGCGTAGGTCGCCGCGAGTCGTGGCCCGTCGCCCTCGTAGTCGTGGATCGTGACGATGTCGGAGTTCGTGTGCTCCCATCCGTCGTTCGAGATCACCGGACGCGTCGGGTCGAGCGCTCGCGTGACGTCGGCCAGCGAGCGCGCGTAGGCCTGCTGCGCCGGGTCGGTGGCGATGTGCTGCACGCCCCAGCTCTCGTTCGCCGGAACCCACGTGACGATGGACGGGTGCGAGGCGTCGCGCTCGACGGCGTCCATCCACTCGCGCATCAGCCGCTGGACGGCCCGGGGGGAGAACGCGTAGGCGCCGGGAGCCTCGCCCCAGACCAGGATGCCGAGCCGGTCGGCCCAGTACAGGAACCGCGGGTCCTCGATCTTCTGGTGGTTGCGGGCGGCGTTGAAGCCGAGTTCCTTGATGAGTTCGACCTCGCGGCGGAGGGCCTCGCGGGAGGGCGCTGCGATGTGCGAGTCCGGCCAGTACCCCTGGTTCAGGACGCTGCGGACGTCGTGGCTGCGGCCGTTGAGCAGGAACGTGCCGCCGTCGACGCCGACCGTGCGCAGCCCGAAGTAGCTCGAGACCGCGTCGACCGGAGCGCCGTCGGCACCGAGCAGCGTGATCGAGGCGTCGATCAGCCGCGGGGCGTCCGGGGTCCAGTGCAGTTCGTCCTCGGCCTGGCCGTTGCTCTGCCGGGCGATCGGCACCAGGACGTCGAACTCGTCGGCCGTGTCGCCGAGCGTGGACTCGATCGTGGCGAGGTGCTCGTCGCGCTCGTCCCACCGTGCGTCGACGCGGAGACGCTCGCCGCCGCTGCGCTGCCCGGCGATCCGGACGGTCAGGCGAACCGTGGCGTGGTCGATGTTCGTCCAGCGCAGGTACCCGATCGAGGCGGTCGGCACGGCTTCGAGCCACACGGTCTGCCAGATGCCGGTGGTGCGGCGGTACCAGATGGCGTGCGGGTCCTCGTGCCAGTCCTGCTTGCCGCGGGGCTGGGTCAGGTCGTGCGGGTCGTCCTCGGCGCGGACGACCAGGGTGTGGACAGCGTCGGGGTCGGGGTCGGTGGCGAGGGCGTCGGTCACGTCGAAGGAGAACGGCGTGTGGCCGCCCTCGTGCTGGCCGATGAACTGCCCGTCGATCCAGACGCTCGCGCGGTAGTCGACGGCGCCGAAGTGCAGCGCGAGTCGGGGCGCCGCGGTGCCGTGTCCGGCTGCCTCGAGGTCAGCGCGGGTGAGGGTACGGGAGTACCAGACCACGGGGTGGAAGCCGGGCTCGTCGATGCCCGAGGCGACCGACTCGGGCGGGAACGGCACGACGATGTCGCGCGCGTCGGGGAAGCCGGTGCGCCAGGCGGTGTCGTCGCCGTCGTTGCGGAACGACCACGTGCCGTCGAGGTCCGCCCACGAGGCGCGGAGCATCTGCGGGCGGGGGTACGAGCCGTCCTGCCGCGAGGCGAGGGGGAGGGCTGGTGCGGAAGCGGTGTCAGGTGCGGCGACGGTGCCGTCGAGCGTGCTCATGCACCCATGCTCCCGCGAGCGGTACATCGTTGTAAAGAGGGTCGCAACGATTGCCACGGTCGAGCCGTCGGGCGGTCCGCCGTCGGGCTGTCGATCGGTCCGTCGGGCGGTCCGCCGTCGGGCTGTCGATCGCTCCGTCGGGCGGTCCGCCGGCTGCCTCAGCCGATCGCGGCCGCGCGGGTCAGCACCATGACGTCCATCCGGCCCTGCTGCACGACGGCCCCGCGCTGGTTCCGCAGGGAGACGGTCCGCTCGACGATCCCCGTCATGCCGGAGCTCGTCAGCCGGGTCGAGAGGATCTCCACCTCGCACGTCACCGTGTCCCCGATGAAGACCGGCTCGGTGAACCGCCACTGGTCGATCCCGAGCAGTGCCACCGCCGACCCCTCGAACACGCCCGTCCGCGCGATCAGCCCGAGGCACAGCGAGGTCCCGAGCAGCCCGTGCACGATCCGCTGCCCGTACCGGGTCTTCCCGGCGAACTCGACGTCGGTGTGGACCTGGTTGTTGTCGTTCGTCCACGAGGCGAACGACATCACGTCCGCTTCGGTGATGGTCCGTCCGGGCGTCGTGAAGGTCTGTCCGGCGGCGAGGTCCTCGAGGTAGTGCGGCACGAGCTGATTCTCTCAGAGGCGGCGGAGCACCTTCCGCGACCGCCGCAGGCCGTGCTCGAGCCACGCGTGCTCGGCGGTGGCGAGTGCGCCGTAGCCGAACGTGTCCGCACCGTCACCTGCAGCCGCCTCGGCGAGGCGGCGGTACGCGGCTGCGGCGTGCGCGGCGTCGAGCGCATCCCCGAGGGTCTCCTGCACCGCTTCGAGCCGGCCGAGGCGTCGCTTCCCGATGTCGGGCAGGTCCCCGGCCGCGAGCAGTGCGTACCGCAGCCGTCGTGCTGCCTTCCGGACCTCGTGCAGGGACTCAAGGTCCTCACCGAGACCGTCTCGGAGCCGGCCGACCCGAGCGCGTTCCCGCACGATCCGCTTCGTCGTGAAGGTCACGGCGTCGTCCTCGGCGTGCGGGCCGGTCGGCGCTCGCCGCAGGAGTTCGTCGAGCGCGTCCAGGGTCCGGAACCAGTCGTCGGATCTCAGCGCCTGCCGGAGGCCGGCGGCAGCGCGTTCCCGCTGCCCGCGCACCTCGTCGCCGATCCGGTCGAGCGTGGCGGCGTCGACGTACCCCTCGGGCGCTCGTGCCGCCGACCGGAAGAGCCCGGCGTGCAGGACCTCGGCGTCCCGTGCCACCCCGGCGGTCCGTCCGGTCTCGGCGAGCGCGGCCCGGAGATCCTCGGTCGCGTCACGGTCGAGCGCGCCCCGGAACACCGCGAGCACGCTCCGCAGCCGTCGGAGCACCTTCCGCAGGTCGTGCACGGACTCGTGCTCGTCGGCCCGCACCCGTGGGTCCACCGCCACGAGGTCCGCTCGGAGCACGTCGAGCACGTGCAGCACGAAGGCCGCAGCGGTGCCGACCCGCGGTCGTCTCGCCCGACCAGCACGGCGTTGGGGTGTCGCCGGGGGCACGGCCGCGGTGACCCCGTCGTCGTCGCCCGGCTCGGTCGCCGCGTCGGACAGTGCTCGTTCGGCGGCCCGCGCGATGCTGCCGTCCCGACCGTCGTCCGTCAGTGCCCACCACCGCGACGACCGGAGCAGCGCGGCATCAGGATCCCCGTCGTCGACACGGACGTCCGCGACCTCGGCCCGGACCCGGCCGTCGCGCCCGCGCAGCGTCACGAGGGTCGTCGTGGTGTCCCGCACCAGCACCGAACGGAGCGGCCGCCCACGCAGGAACACCTCGACCGCGTCGCGCGGCGGGCTCTGGGGGGCGGGGTCTCCGTCCGCGGTCATCCGGTCGCGGTCGGGAGCCACCCGTTCCGGGCCGTCGCCGCGGTCGACGCTCCACTGCCCGTCGTCGGCCCTGGTGAGCACGACGCCCTCGGCCTGCAGCACCCGGTCCTCGCTGTCCCAGAGCGTCTCGCGGATCGTCACGGGTGGGTGTCGCCGGACGTCCTCGGCGAGGGGCTCGAGCGCGGGGACCCGGCGGTCGTCGGGGATGCGCCAGGTCTGGCGTGGCTCGGCGGAGAACGGGGCGGACGGTGCGGGGTTCGGACTCGGCATGGTCGCAAGTGTCGTCCGACCGCCCCCACGGCGACACGGCGCGCTCGCGTTCTGTGGACGGGAACACCCGGACCGAGCCCTGTGCAGGAACGAGCACGAGGAACGACCAGGAACGAGCACGAGGAACGACCAGGAACGAGCACCAGCGAAGCGGACAGCAGCGACTCGGCACCTCGCCAGCCCCCGGCGCGTACGGTCCGCAGCATGAGCGACGGAGCCACTGCCCCCGACACCGCCCCCGCCGACCTGGCACCCTCCGACCACGAACTCGAGTCGTGGATCGCGGACCGCCGCTGGTACGCCTCGAAGGGGTCCGTCCCGCGACTCCGCACCATCTCGACCGCCGACGGCACCCGGCTCGTCCTCGACGAGGCCCCAGCCGCCCCGGCCGCCCCCGTGCTCTACCAGTCCCCGGTCGCGAGCGGCCCCGGTGGCTCGCCGGTCGACGTCACCGCCGACCCGGAGTGGATCGGCTCCCTCGCCGCCCGCATCGACGCCTCGACCGAGAGCCTCGTCCCGATCGGCCGCATCACCGCGGCACGCGTCCTGACGGGGGAGCAGTCGAACACCTCCGTCATCTGCGACACCGAGTCCGGTGCCCGCGTGATCATCAAGGTCTTCCGTGTCCTGCACCACGGCGACAACCCGGACGTGACGACGCAGCTCGCGCTCTCCGCGGCCGGCAGTGATCGTGTCCCGCAGGTCTACGGTGCGCTCCGCGGCAGCTGGCCGGACGTCGGGCGTGCGGACGGCACGGCGACGGGGCACCTCGCGTTCGCCCAGGAGTTCCTGCCCGGCCTCGACGACGCCTGGCGGGTCGCCCTCGGCGAAGCCCACGCCGGGACACCGTTCGGGGACCGCGCGGAACGGCTCGGCACGGCGCTCGCCGAGGTGCACCGCACGCTGGCCGGAGCGCTCCCGACCCAGCGGGCCGACGAGGATCGACGCGCCACAGCGGTCGCGACCATGCACGAGCGACTCGACACCGCCGCGCGCGAGGCCCCGGCCGTCGCCGAGCACGCCGACGCGATCCGTGCCGTCTACGCACGTGCGGCCGCAGCGCCCTGGCCGGACCTCCAGCGGATCCACGGCGACCTGCACCTCGGCCAGGTCCTGGCGGCACCAGACCCGCGCGGGTGGGTGTTCCTCGACTTCGAGGGAGAACCGCTCCGACCGCTCGATGAACGCTCGCTGCCCGACGTCACCCTGCGCGACGTCGCCGGCATGCTCCGCTCGTTCGACTACGTCGCCGGAGCGCTGGCGCACGACGACGAACCGGTGGACGCGACGGCGTGGGCGCACGACTCCCGTGCACGGTTCCTCGACGGCTACCAGCGAGCGATCGGCGCGGACCTCCGCGCGCACCGCGAACTCCTCGACGCGTTCGAGCTCGACAAGGCCGTCTACGAGGTCGTCTACGAGACACGGAACCGCCCCGACTGGGTCGGCATCCCGCTCGCGGCCGTCGCGCGGTTGGTCGCGCGGAGCGGGTCCTGACCCGACGACCGCAGCAGCGGCTCGCGAACGCGACCGGATGACGGCCGGGAGGCGCGGTGCCAGCTGGCACCGCGCCTCCAGGCCGTCAGGTGGTGACGTCGGTCACGTCGTGCCGTGCGTCACGTCCTGACGCCCGTCAGTTGACGGGACCGGTGAACTTCTCGCCCGGGCCGGCACCAGGGGCGTCCGGGATCGCCGACGCCTCGCGGAAGGCGAGCTGCACCGAGCGGAGCCCGTCGCGGAGCGGCCGGGCGTGGTGGTCGCCGATCTCGGTCGCCGCGGCGGTGACCAGGCCGGCAAGTGCGGTGATGAGCTTCCGCGCCTCGTCCAGGTCGGTCTGCTGCTGCGGGTCGTCGGCGAGGCCCACCTTCACGGCCGCTGCGCTCAGCAGGTGCACCGAGACGGTGTTGATGAGTTCGACCGCCGGCACCTCCGAGATGTCCCTCGCGGCGTCGATGCCGCTGCCGTCGTCGTCGATCGGGGTGTCGGTCACGGTGCTCCTCTGCTAGGCTTGCTCGCGGCAGATGCTGTCCGTGTGCCTTCAGGTTTTCCTGATGACCTCCGGACGGCGTCACGAAAGAGGAGTCTCTCCCACCCGCGGCCGCGTTCCACCAGGCTACCGGGTCACCACCGCTCCACGAGTGCACGCGTTGCCCTCGTCGATCGGGTCGAAGGACCCGATGCAGGGCGGCTGCCGAACGGGTTCCGATCCGTGCGTCAGATCTCCTCTCTCGTGCTGTCGTCCAGGGCAAACGCTCCGGACGGCCACCACCTGATTGAAGGAGCTCCGCATCACCGATCCCCGTACCAACGACCGAATCCGCGTTCCCGAAGTCCGACTCGTCGGGCCCCAGGGTGAGCAGGTCGGCGTTGTCCCGATCGCCATGGCTCTGCGTCTCGCGCAGGAAGCCGAACTGGATCTGGTCGAGGTCGCGCCGAACTCGAAGCCGCCCGTGGCCAAGATCATGGACTACGGCAAGTTCAAGTACGAGGCCGCTCAGAAGGCCAAGGAAGCGCGTCGCAACCAGGTGAACACGGACCTGAAAGAGGTCCGTTTCCGCCTGAAGATCGACGTGCACGACTACGAGACGAAGCGCAAGCGCGCCGAGGGCTTCCTCCTCGGCGGCGACAAGGTGAAGGCGATGATCCTCTTCCGTGGCCGCGAGCAGTCGCGTCCGGAGCAGGGTGTCCGTCTCCTCCAGAAGTTCGCGGAAGAGATCGCCGAGTTCGGCGTCGTCGAGTCCCGTCCCACGCAGGACGGTCGCAACATGACGATGATCATCGCCCCGCTCAAGAACAAGTCCGACGTCAAGGGTGAGCAGAACGCCAAGCGTGCTGCACAGAAGGCCGAGCGTCGTGCCACCGAGCACGCCGCGAAGGACCAGAACGCCGACGCGCCGGCAGCGGCCGTCGCACCCGCGCAGGACACCGCGCCTGCCGAGAGCGACAGCCCCGCCGAATAGGTCCCCCAGACCGATCCGCAACGACGCGGCCCCCCATCCATCCCACGGAAAGGCACCACCATGCCCAAGCAGAAGACCCACTCCGGGTCGAAGAAGCGCTTCAAGGTCACCGGCACCGGCAAGATCATGAAGCAGCAGGCCGGTATGCGTCACAACCTCGAGGTCAAGAGCTCCAAGCGCAAGGCCCGCCTGAACGAGGACCAGGTCCTCTCCAAGGGTGACGCGAAGAACGTCAAGAAGCTCCTCGGCCACTGAGCCCCCGGATCGTAAAGGAATAGTGCAATGGCACGAGTAAAGAGAGCGGTCAACGCCGCCAAGAAGCGTCGCGTCATCCTCGAACGCGCCGAGGGCTACCGCGGCCAGCGTTCGCGTCTGTACCGCAAGGCCAAGGAGCAGGTCACCCACTCCCTCGTCTACGCGTACCGCGACCGTCACGCGAAGAAGGGCGAGTTCCGTCGCCTGTGGATCCAGCGCATCAACGCTGCGTCCCGTGCGAACGGCCTGACCTACAACCGCCTCATCCAGGGTCTGAACCTGGCCGGCGTCGAGGTCGACCGTCGCATCCTCGCCGACCTCGCGGTGAACAACCCCGAGACCTTCACCGCGCTCGTCGAGACCGCGAAGAAGGCCCTCCCGGCCGACACCTCGGCCCCGAAGGCTGCGTAGTCAGTTCTTCTGCTCGCGAAACCCCCGCCGCACGGCGGGGGTTTCGTCGTTCCTAGACTTGGGTCGTGAGCGATCTCCTCGAGAACCCCCGTGCCGGACGTGTGAAGGCCGTTGCTGCCCTGTCGAAGAAGGACGTCCGTGCCGAGACGGGCCTGTTCCTGCTGGAGGGCCCGCAGGCCGTCCGTGAAGCGTTGGAGTACGCGCCGGAGCTCCTGCGCGAGCTCTACGTGACGCCGACCGCGGCTGCCCGCTACGGGCTCGACGACGCGCCGGTCGACACCTGGTTCGTGACGGAGCAGGTCCTCGACGCGATGGCGGACACCGTGACGCCGCAGGGCGTCGTCGCCGTCTGCCAGCAGTTCCCGACGTCGGTCAAGGACGTCTTCCCGGACCGTCGCGTCGCCGACGGAGCCGAGGGTGACGGCCCGGAGGCCCGTGGGGCCTCCGACGAACCGGCCACGTTGCCGGGACTGGTCGCGATCCTCGAAGAGGTGCGGGACCCGGGGAACGCCGGCACGATCATCCGCGCCGCCGATTCCGCCGGCGCCGACGCGGTGGTCCTCACCGGACGATCGGTGGACCCGTACAACCCGAAGGTCGTCCGGTCGACCACCGGCTCGCTGTTCCACGTGCCGGTGTCAGTGGGCGTGACCCTGGCCGACACGATCGCACGGGCGAAGGCGCTCGGGTACACGGTGCTCGCGGCCGACGTCTCCGGCGACGACCTGCCCACCGTGCGCGCCGAGGGGATGCTCGACGGCCCGACCGCGTGGGTGTTCGGCAACGAGGCCCGCGGGCTCACCCCCGAGGACCTCGCACTCGTGGACCGTGCGGTGAAGGTGCCGATCTACGGTCAGGCGGAGTCGATGAACCTGGCGACGGCGGCCTCGGTCTGCCTGTACGAGTCGGCCTTCGCGCTCCGGAGCTGACCGCTTTCCACAGCTGCGGTTTCTCCACAGTCCGACCGGTGCAGGCGGGTGGTATCCCGTCGGCCGGTAGGCTTGGGTCTCGTGTCAGAACCTCTCGAGATCAGCGAATCGGCCGTCGCCGACGCCGTGGACGCAGCACTCGCCGCCGTCCGCGCCACGACGACGGTCGCCGAACTGAAGCAGGCCAGGGCCGAGCACACCGGTGAGCAGTCGCCGTTGGCTCGGATGAACGCGTCGATGCGCAGCGTGCCGCCGGAGCAGAAGGCCGCGGCCGGCAAGCTCGTCGGCCAGGCGCGCGGACGCCTGAACCAGGCGATCGCCGAGCAGGAGTCGGTCCTCGCCGAGGCAGAGGAGCGCGCGCGGCTCGAGGCCGAGCGCGTCGACGTCACGGCCCTGCCGACCCACCGCCCGACGGGCTCGCGCCACCCGCTCTCGCTCCTGAACGAAGCCGTCGCGGACATCTTCGTCGGCATGGGGTGGGAAGTGGCAGAGGGGCCAGAGCTCGAGCACGAGTGGTTCAACTTCGACGCGCTGAACTTCGACCAGGACCACCCGGCCCGCGCCATGGCGGACACGGTCTTCGTCGAGCCCGTCGACCGGCACCTGCTCATGCGCACGCACACCTCGCCGGTGCAGGTCCGGTCGCTGCTGTCCCGTGAGCTCCCGTTGTACGTGATCGCCCCCGGGCGGGTCTACCGCGCGGACGAGCTCGACGCCACGCACCTGCCGGTCTTCACCCAGGTCGAGGGCATCGCGATCGACAAGGGCCTCACGATGGCGCACCTGCGCGGCACGCTCGAGCACTTCGCTCGGCAGATGTTCGGCGCGGAAGCGCAGATCCGTCTGCGCCCGAACTACTTCCCGTTCACCGAGCCGAGTGCCGAGATGGACGTCTGGCAGCCGAACGCCAAGGGTGGCGCGCGGTGGGTCGAGTGGGGTGGCTGCGGCATGGTCAACCCCAACGTCCTGCGTGCCGCCGGCATCGACCCGGACGAGTACCAGGGCTTCGCGTTCGGCATGGGCATCGAGCGGACGCTGCAGTTCCGCAACGGCCTGAACGACATGCGTGACTTCCTCGAGGGCGACATCCGCTTCTCGCAGCAGTTCGGAACGGTGGTCTGATGCGCGTCCCACTCCGTTGGCTCGGCGAATCCGTCGACCTCCCCGAGGACGTCACCCTCGAGCACGTCCACGCGGCGCTCGTGTCGGTCGGCTTCGAGGAAGAGGACGTCCACACCTACGACCTGACCGGACCCGTCGTGGTCGGCCGGGTGCTCGAGCGGGTGCCGGAGCCGCAGAAGAACGGCAAGACGATCAACTGGTGCCAGGTGGACGTCGGCGAGCCCGAACCCCGCGGCATCGTCTGCGGTGCGCACAACTTCGACGTCGGTGACCTCGTCGTCGTGACGCTCCCCGGCGCCGTGCTGCCCGGGCCGTTCCCGATCGCCGCACGCAAGACCTACGGGCACGTGTCCGACGGCATGATCGCCTCGGCGCGCGAGCTCGGTCTCGGCGACGAGCACGACGGCATCCTCCGCTTCGCCGACCTCGGCATGGAGCCCCAGGTCGGTCAGGACGCCATCGCGCTCCTCGGCCTCGACGACGCCGCGGTCGAGATCAACGTCACGCCCGACCGCGGGTACGTGCTGAGCATGCGCGGCGTCGCTCGCGAGTACGCCCACGCCACCGGGGCGACCTTCCATGATCCGGTCGACCGCGTCGCACCCCGCACCGCCGAGGGCTTCACGGTGACGGTCGACGACCGCGCGCCGATCCGCGGCCGCGTCGGTGCGAGCACCTTCGTCACGCGTGTGGTCCGCGGCATCGACCCGACCGCGAAGACACCGGCCTGGATGGTGTCGCGCCTGGCCCTCGCCGGCGTGCGCTCGATCTCCCTGCCGGTCGACATCACGAACTACGTCATGTTCGAGCTCGGCCAGCCGCTGCACGGCTACGACCTGTCGACCGTGCGCGGTGGCCTCGGCGTCCGTCGTGCCGCCGCTGGCGAGACGCTCGAGACCCTCGACGGCACCGTGCGGAAGCTCGACGCCGAAGACCTCGTCATCACGGACGACGACGGCCCTGTCGGCCTCGCCGGCGTGATGGGCGGTGCCCGGACCGAGATCTCGTCGAGCACCACCGACGTCCTGATCGAGGCTGCCGGGTTCGACCAGGTGTCCATCGCCCGCACCGCCCGCCGGCACAAGCTCCCGAGCGAAGCGTCCCGTCGCTTCGAGCGCGGTGTCGACCCGCTCGTGGCCGAGGCCGCCGCCAACCGTGCGGTGGAGCTCCTCGTCGAGCTCGCCGGCGGCACCGCGGACACGCTCGGTTCGACCCTCGTCGACACGGCGCCCCGCACGACGGTGCCGATGCGCATGTCCCGTCCGGCCGAACTGGTCGGTGTCGAGTACACCGATGCAGAGGTCGTCGACACCCTCCGTGCGATCGGGGCCGAGGTGCAGGTGGACGGCGAGCTGCTCGCCGTCACCCCGCCGACGTGGCGTCCGGACCTGACCGACGACACCACCCTCGTCGAAGAGGTCGCCCGCATCGTCGGGTACGACCGGATCCCGAGCGTGCTCCCCGTCGCGCCCCCGGGCCGTGGGCTCACCGCGCACCAGCAGGCCCGCCGTCGTGTGGCGTCGGCCCTCGCGGCCGCCGGCCTGGTCGAGGTCGTCACCGCACCGTTCGTGTCCGAGTCGACGCAGGCTGCCTACCCGGGCATCGACCCCGATGGTGGCCCGAGCGTCGTGCTCGCGAACGCCCTCGACAGCGAGCAGAACCTGCTCCGTCGCAGCGGGGTCCCCGCCCTCGTCGACGCCGCGCGGCGGAACGTGTCCCGCGGGCTCGTCGACGTCGCGCTGTACGAGACGTCGCGGGTGTTCCTCCCGGTCGACGGCGTCACGCTCGGCACGGACGAGGTCCCCGCCGGAGCAGCGCTGCCGGACCGCGCCACGCTCGAGGCGCTCGACGCGTCCCTGCCCGCGCAGCCGTTCCACGTCGCCGCCCTCCTGACCGGCAACCGCGTGGTCAAGCAGCCGGGCGTCGCCGCCGAGCCGTACGGCATCGCCGACGCGCTCGACGTCGCACACCAGGTCGCCTGGGCCGTCGGCGTCGAGCTGACCGTGGCGCAGACGACCCACCCGTCACTGCACCCGGGCCGTGCGGCGTCGCTGCTCGTCGGGGGCGCCGTCGTCGGCGTCGCGGGTGAGCTGCTGCCGGAGCTGTCCGACGCTGCGGTGCTGCCGCGTGTGGTCGCCGTCGTCGAACTCGACCTCGACGCCCTCGTCGCCGCGGCACCCGAGCTCGTCTCGGTCGCGCCGATCGTGTCGTACCCGGCTGCGACACAGGACCTCTCCCTCGTCGTCGATGCCGGTGTCCCGGCCGGTGACGTGTTGGATGCGGTCCGCACTGGTGCCGGAGACCTGTTGGAGTATGCTCGCCTCGTGGATGACTACCGGGGCTCCGGCGTGGACGAGGGACAGAAGTCCCTGACGTTCGCCCTGCGCTTCCGTGCCACGGACCGCACGCTGACCGCTGCCGAGGCCACCGAGGCCCGTGACGGCGCAGTCCGACGTGCCGGCGAGCGATTCGGGGCGACCCTGCGCGACTGATCCACGACGGATCAGCACCGCCCGGGGTCGCCGCCTCCGACTCTCTCGACGACCAGTCCGACCAAAGGTGGAACCCCATGTCCGTATCCGTCGCCGTGGCGGGAGCCTCCGGCTACGCGGGTGGTGAGCTCCTGCGCGTGCTCTCCGCCCACCCCGAGTTCGACGTCAGGACGGTGACGGCGTTCTCGAATGCCGGACAGCCGCTGATCGCGACGCAGCCGCACCTCCGCTCGCTGTCGCACCTGACCCTCGAGCAGACGACGGCCGAGACGCTCCGCGGGCACGACGTCGTGTTCCTGGCGCTCCCGCACGGTCAGTCCGGGGCGATCACCGCGGAACTCGGCGACGACGCCCTCGTGGTCGACTGCGGCGCGGACCACCGGCTGACCGACCCGGCGGCGTGGGAGCGGTTCTACGGCGGGGACTACCACGGTGCGTGGACGTACGGCCTGCCCGAGCTCCTGCTCGCGGCGCCGACGCCCGGTTCGGCAGAGGAGTGGCGGGACGTCGACGACATCGCCGGCCAGGGGAAGCAGCGCTCGGCCCTCGTCGGCACGAAGCGCATCGCCGTCCCGGGGTGCAACGTCACCGCGGTGACGCTCGGCATCCAGCCGGGCATCCAGGCCGGGCTCGTGGAGTCGGACGACATCGTCGCCGTGCTGAGCGTCGGCCCGAGCGGCGCCGGCAAGAAGCTCGCGAACACGTACCTGGCATCCGAGATCATGGGCTCTGCGAGCGCGTACGCCGTCGGTGGCTCGCACCGGCACATCCCGGAGATCCAGCAGAACCTCGTCGTGGCCGGTGCCTCGGACGTGACCATCTCGTTCACGCCCGTCCTCGTCCCGATGTCGCGCGGCATCCTCGCGACGACGACCGCGAAGCTGACGCCCGGCGTCAGTGCCCGTGACGTCCGCCTCGCCTGGGAGCAGGCGTACGCGGACGAACCGTTCGTCCACCTGCTGCCGGAGGGCGAGTTCCCCCGGGTCGCGGACACCATCGGCGCGAACACCGCGCTCGTCGGCATCGCCGTCGACGAAGCCGCCGGCCGGGTCGTCGCCGTGACGGCACTCGACAACCTCGCGAAGGGCACGGCGGGTGCCGCCGTCCAGTCGACGAACATCGCCCTCGGTCTCCCCGAGACCCTGGGCCTCAGCGTGGACGGAGTCGCACCGTGACCGACGCAAGCCGGACCACCCAGGCCGAACCGGGCCTCCAGGGCGTCACCGCGGCAGCGGGTTTCCGCGCAGCCGGCGTGACCGCGGGACTGAAGCCCAGCGGCAAGCCGGACGTGGCGCTCGTCGTCAACGACGGCCCCGACGCGGCCGTGGCCGCGGTGTTCACGAGCAACCGCGCGCAGGCGCACCCGGTGATCTGGTCCCGCCAGGTCGTCGGCGACGGTGTCGCCCGGGCCGTCGTCCTGAACTCCGGTGGCGCGAACTGCTTCACCGGCCCGTTCGGGTTCCAGACCACGCACCTCACCGCCGAGGCGGTCGGCGGTGCCCTCGGCATCGGTGCGGGCGACGTCGTCGTCTGCTCCACCGGGCTCATCGGCGTCGGCGACCAGTCGTTCCGCGACAAGGTCCTCACCGGCGTCGACCTCGCGAGCGGCGCACTCACCGCCGACGGCGGACCGGACGCCGCGACGGCCATCATGACCACGGACACCAAGGCGAAGCAGTCCGTCGTGACCGAGGACGGCTGGACCGTCGGCGGCATGGCGAAGGGCGCGGGGATGCTCGCGCCGGGCCTCGCGACCATGCTCGTGGTCATCACGACCGACGCCGTGCAGACCTCGGAGCAGCTCGACCAGGCGCTCCGCGCCGCCACCCGCATCACCTTCGACCGCGTCGACTCCGACGGCTGCATGTCGACGAACGACACCGTGGTGTTGCTCTCGTCCGGTGCGAGCGGGGTCACGCCCGAGGTCGGCGACTTCCAAGAGGCCCTGACCGCCGTCTGCGCCGACCTGGCCCGCCAGCTGCAGCAGGACGCCGAGGGCGCGAGTCACGACATCGCGATCGAGGTCGTGCACGCCGCGACCGAGGACGATGCCGTGACCGTCGGCCGGAGCGTCGCCCGGAACAACCTGTTCAAGGCGGCCGTGTTCGGCAACGACCCGAACTGGGGCCGGGTGCTCGCCGCGATCGGCACCACCGACGCCGACTTCGACCCGTACGCCGTCGACGTGAGCATGAACGGGGTGCGCGTCTGCCACGCCGGCGCTCCGGATCAGCCGAGCGACCAGGTCGACCTGACGCCGCGCGACACCCACGTGCTCATCGACCTCGGCGTCGGCACGCACGCGGCGACGATCCTCACCAACGACCTCACGCACGACTACGTGCACGAGAACAGCGCGTACTCCAGCTGATGGCGAGCGAGACGGACGGGGGCGGCACGCCCCTCACGAAGGAAGAAGAACACGAGTTCGCCGCGGTGAAGGCGGCGACGCTCATCGAGTCGCTGCCGTGGCTCAAGCGGTTCTCCGGCAAGGTCGTCGTCGTCAAGTTCGGCGGCAACGCGATGGTGAACGACGACCTCAAGCGTGCGTTCGCCGAGGACATGGTCTACCTGCGCTACGCCGGGCTGCACCCCGTCGTCGTGCACGGCGGTGGCCCGCAGATCTCCGCAGCACTCAAGGAGCAGGGCATCGAGTCCGAGTTCCGCGGCGGCTACCGCGTCACGACGACCGAGGCGATCTCGGTCGTGCGCGACGTCCTCGCGGGAGAGGTCAACCGAGAGATCGTCGACCTGATGAACGAGCACGGCGAGGGCCTGGCCGTCGGCGTGTTCGGCGACGGCGGTTCGCTGTTCACCGGCGAACAGAAGGGTGTGGTCGTCGACGGGCAGCGGTTCGACCTCGGCCACGTCGGTGACATCACCCACGTCGACCCCTCGGGGGTGCTGGCGGCGATCGAGGCCGGCCGGATCCCGGTCGTCTCGAGCATCGCGATCGACGACGCCGACCCCGACCAGGCCCTGAACGTGAACGCCGACGCCGCAGCCGGTGCCCTGGCGATCGCGTTGCGTGCGTCGAAGCTGATCATGCTGACCGACGTCCCCGGCCTGTACCGCAACTGGCCCGACCGCGACTCGCTCGTCGACCTCATCGCGGTCGAGGAGCTCCGCGAGCTCCTGCCGACGCTCGAGTCGGGGATGATCCCGAAGATGACCGCGTGCCTCGACGCCGTGGTCGGCGGAGTCGGCGGCGCGACGATCATCGACGGTCGGATCCCGCACTCGATCCTGCTCGAGGTCTTCACCCTCCGCGGGGCAGGCACCGAGGTGATCCCGGACCCGAGCCGACGAACCGAGAACCAGATGACCCACGCCGAGATCGGCCGACGCGTCGCAGCACCGTCGACCGACAGCAGGACCGGCCAACACGTGGCCAGCACGACCGAGAAGGGACAGCAGCAGTGAGCAGCGAGACGCAGACCGAGACCTGGAACGACCGGTTCGGGGCGTCGCTCATGCGATCCCTGACCCCGCCGAAGATCATGCTGGAGCGCGGCCAGGGCTGCCGTGTCTGGGACGTCGACGGCAACGAGTACCTCGACTTCCTCGCGGGCATCGCGGTGAACTCGCTCGGCCACGCGCACCCCGCGCTGGTCGAGGCGATCGCCGACCAGGCCGCGAAGCTCGTGCACGTGTCGAACTACTTCGCGACGCCGCCGCAGCTCGAGCTGGCCGAGCGCCTGAAGCGCATCACCGGTGCCGGTGACGCCGGCCGCGTGTACTTCGGCAACTCCGGTGCCGAGGCGAACGAGGCCGCCTTCAAGCTCGCCCGCCTGAACAAGGGTGCCGACGGGCAGAAGACCCGGATCCTCGCGCTGAAGCAGGGCTTCCACGGTCGCACGATGGGCGCTCTCGCCCTCACCGGCAAGCCCGCACTGCAACAGGACTTCCTGCCGATGGTGCCCGGGGTCGAGCACATCGACTCCACCGTCGACGCCCTCGAGGAATCGATCGACGACACCGTCGCAGCACTCGTCATCGAGCCGATCAAGGGCGAGGCCGGCGTCGTCGACCTGCCGGAGGGCTTCCTGCTCGCCGCACGCCGCCTGACCGAGGCGCACGGGGCGCTGCTCATCCTCGACGAGATCCAGACGGGTGTCGGCCGGACCGGCAACTGGTTCGCCTTCCAGGGCCACGGCTTCAGGCCGGACGCCGTCACGGTGGCGAAGGGCATCGCTGGCGGGTTCCCGATCGGTGCCCTGGTGACCTTCGGGTGGGCGTCCGAACTGTTCTCAGCCGGCCAGCACGGTTCGACGTTCGGCGGCAACCCGCTCGGCACCCGCGTGGCCAACGCGGTGCTCGAGGAGATCGAGCGGGCCGACCTCGTCGCGGGTGCCGTGACGAAGGGGGAGCGCATCCGTGCGGGCATCCAGGCCCTCGGTTCGCCGCTGGTGGAGGAGGTCCGGGGCACCGGCCTGCTCATCGGTGTCGGGCTGACCGGACCGATCGCCGCCGCCGTCAACGCCGCCGCCCTCGAGCGCGGCCTCATCATCAACGCACCGAACGAGTCGAGCCTGCGCATCGCGCCGCCGCTCATCGTGTCCGACGCCGAGATCGACCAGTTCGTGTCGATCCTCGACCAGAGCCTCGCGGCCGTCGCTGCCGCCCAGGAGACCACCGCATGACCCGCCACTTCCTCCGGGACGACGACCTCAGCCAGGACGAGCAGTCCGCGATCCTCGACATCGCCGACCAGATGAAGGCCGACCGCTGGGGCGCGAAGCCGCTCGCCGGACCTCAGAGCGTCGCGGTCATCTTCGACAAGTCCTCGACCCGCACCCGAGTGTCCTTCCACGTCGGCATCTCCGACCTCGGCGGCAGCCCGCTGATCATCTCGACGGCGAACAGTCAGCTCGGCGGCAAGGAGACCCCGTCGGACACCGCCCGCGTGCTCGAACGCATGGTGTCGGCGATCGTCTGGCGCACCTACGGCCAGGCGGGTCTCGAGGAGATGGCTGCCGGCACCACCGTCCCCGTGGTGAACGCGCTGTCCGACGACTTCCACCCGTGCCAGCTGCTCGCCGACCTGCTCACCATCCGTGAGCACCGCGGCACGCTCGCGGGCCAGACCGTGGCGTTCATCGGTGACGGTGCGAGCAACATGGCGCAGTCGTACCTGCTGGCCGGAGCGACCGCGGGCATGCACGTCCGCGTCGCCGCCCCTGCCGAGTTCTCGCCGTCGGCGCAGGTCGTCACCGACGCCGAGCACCGTGCTGCGGAGACCGGCGGCTCCGTCCTCGTCGTGACCGACCCGGTCGCGGCCGTCGCCGGCGCCGACGTCGTGGTCACCGACACCTGGGTCTCGATGGGCAAGGAGTCCGAGAAGCAGTCGCGGCTCGACACCTTCGCGGGGTACCGCGTCGACGACGCCCTCATGGCGCACGCCGCCGACGACGCGGTGTTCATGCACTGCCTGCCGGCCGACCGTGGGTACGAGGTCACCGCCGAGGTCATCGACGGGCCGCGGAGCATCATCTGGGACGAGGCGGAGAACCGTCTGCACGCCCAGAAGGCGCTCCTGGCCTGGCTCCTCGCCGCGAACGGCGCGAACGGCGCGAACGCCGCGAACGGCGCGAACGGCGCGAACGCCGCGACGACCGCGGCAACCGCGTAGGGCCCGTCGCATGGCAGACCGCGTCGTCCTCGCGTACTCCGGCGGCCTCGACACCTCCGTCGGGATCGGCTGGCTGCGCGACGCCACCGGCAAGGACGTCGTCGCCCTCGCGGTCGACGTCGGCCAGGGCGGCGAGGACCTCGAGGCGATCCGCCAGCGCGCGCTCGACTGCGGCGCGGTCGAGTCCATCGTGGTCGACGCCAAGGACGAGTACGCGGACGAGTACATCGCACCGGCGCTCAAGGCCAACGCGCTGTACCAGAAGCGCTACCCGCTGGTCTCGGCGCTGAGCCGCCCGCTCATCGCGAAGCACCTGGCCTTGACGGCGAAGCAGCTCGGCGCGGACAGCGTCGCGCACGGTTGCACCGGCAAGGGCAACGACCAGGTGCGGTTCGAAGCTGCGGTGGCGGCGATCGCCCCCGACCTGACGACCGTCGCCCCGGTGCGGGACCTCGCGCTCACCCGTGACGCAGCGATCGCCTACGCGGAGCAGCACGGTCTGCCGATCCAGCAGTCGTCCTCATCGCCGTACTCGATCGACCAGAACGTGTGGGGCCGCGCGGTGGAGACCGGGTTCCTCGAGGACCCGTGGAACGCGCCGACCGAGGCCCTCTACGCCTACACGCAGGACCCGTCGCTCCCGCAGGACGCCGACGAGGTCACGATCACGTTCGAGCAGGGCATCCCGGTGGCGCTCGACGGCCAGCGCTTCAGCGTCCTGCGGATCGTGCAGGAGCTCAACGCCGTCGCTGGCAAGCACGGCGTCGGCCGTATCGACGTGGTCGAGGACCGGCTCATCGGCATCAAGTCGCGCGAGGTGTACGAGGCTCCGGCCGCGATCGCCCTCATCGCGGCGCACGAAGAGCTCGAGAGCCTGACCCTCGAGCGCGACGTTGCCCGGTACAAGCGGGGCGTCGAGACGGAGTGGGCCGACCTGGTCTACGACGGCCTGTGGTTCGGTGGACTGAAGCGCAGCCTCGACGCGTTCGTCGACCACACCCAGCAGCACGTCTCCGGCGACGTCCGACTCCGGCTGCAGGGCGGGCGGGCGACCGTCACGGGCCGTCGGTCCGAGCAGAGCCTGTACGACTTCGACCTCGCGACCTACGACACCGGCGACACGTTCGACCAGTCGGTGTCGAAGGGCTTCATCGAGCTCTGGTCGCTCCCCAGCAAGATCTCCGCCCGCCGCGACGCGGCGAACTGACCGACCGCCGGTGGACCAGCCAGCCCGACCGCCGGCGGACCAGCCGGCCCGGCCCCCGGCCGACTCACCAGACCCGCACCACCGAACGACGCAGGACGACATGACCGACGAGAAGACCGACGCCACCAACACCGGTGCCCTCTGGGGCGCCCGCTTCGCCGACGGCCCGAGCGCGGCCCTGGCCGCCCTGTCGAAGTCGACGCACTTCGACTGGCAGCTCGCGCCCTACGACATCGCCGGCTCCCGGGCCCACGCCCGCGCGCTGCACACCGCGGGCTACCTCACCGCGGACGAGCTCGAGCGGATGCTCGCGGGCCTCGACCGGCTCGAGGCCGCGCACGCCGACGGCTCGCTGCAGCCGGACGACGGCGACGAGGACGTCCACGGAGCCCTCGAACGACTGCTCATCGCCGACCTCGGGCCGGAACTCGGCGGCAAGCTCCGCGCCGGCCGCAGTCGCAACGACCAGATCGCCACCCTCGGCCGCATGCACATGCTCGACCACGGGCGTCGCATCGGCCGACTCGTGATCGACCTCATCGACGCGATCACCCAGCAGGCCACGGAGCACCCGGCTGCGATCATGCCGGGTCGCACGCACCTCCAGCACGCGCAGCCGGTGCTCCTCGCGCACCACCTGCTCGCGCACGCCTGGCCCCTGGTCCGGGACCTCGAGCGCCTCCGCGACTGGGCTGGCCGCGCGAGTGTCAGCCCCTACGGCGCCGGTGCCCTCGCGGGCAGCTCGCTCGGTCTCGACCCCGCCGCCATCGCCGCGGAGCTCGGGTTCGACCGTCCGGCGGACAACTCGATCGACGCGACCGCTGCTCGCGACGTCGTGGCGGAGTTCGCGTTCGTCCTCGCGCAGATCGGGATCGACGTGTCCCGGCTGTCGGAAGAGGTCATCCTCTGGAACACGAAGGAGTTCGGCTTCGTCCGGCTCCACGACGCCTTCTCGACCGGCTCGAGCATCATGCCGCAGAAGAAGAACCCCGACATCGCCGAGCTCGCTCGCGGCAAGTCCGGGCGATTGATCGGCAACCTGACCGGCCTGCTCGCAACGTTGAAGGGCCTCCCGCTCGCGTACAACCGCGACCTGCAGGAGGACAAGGAGCCCGTCTTCGACTCCGTCGCCACGCTCGAGGTCCTGCTGCCCGCGTTCACCGGCATGATCGCGACGCTGACCTTCGACACCGACCGGATGGCCGAGCTCGCACCGCAGGGCTTCTCGCTCGCGACCGACGTGGCGGAGTGGCTGGTCCGCCAGGGCGTGCCGTTCCGTGACGCCCACGAGGTCTCCGGCGCACTGGTCCGGTACTGCGAGGAGCGCGGCATCGAGCTCGACGAGCCGTCCGATGCCGACTACGCGAGCGTGTCGGAGCACCTGACGCCCGGTGTCCGCGCCGTGCTCACGATCGAGGGCAGCGTCGCATCGCGGTCCGGCGTCGGCGGGACCGCTCCGGACCGCGTCGCCGAGCAGCTCGCGTCGGTCACGCGCCGGGTGCACGACCTGGCCGAGGGAGCGCCCTTCTCGCGATGACCGACGGTCCCCTCGCGCTCCTCACCGAGCCCGCACCGATCGCGGCCCCGGCACTGCTCGGTGCGACGCTGACCGGCAAGGGCGTGACGTTGCGGATCACCGAGGTCGAGGCCTACTTCGGCCCCACCGACCCCGGCTCCCACGGGCACCGCGGTCCGACCGAACGCAACCGGCACCTCTTCGGCGCGCCGGGGACCCTGTACGCTTACCGCTCGTACGGCATCCACACCTGCGTGAACGTCGTCAGCGCACCGGAGGGCACCTCGTCGGGGTCGCTCCTCCGCGGAGCGCAGGTGGTCGACGGCGTCGAGGTCGCCCGGGAACGACGGGGAGCGTCCGTCGCAGACGACGCGTTGGCACGCGGACCGGGCAACCTCGGCGGAGCGATCGGCGCGGTCCTCGGGCAGGACGACGGCACCTCCCTGCTCGACGGGTCCGGTCCGTACGTGCTCACCCTGGCACCCGGCCTGGAGGCGCGGCTCGCCTCCGACGGTCCGGCGCGCGTCATCGAGGAACTCCTGTCCGAGACCACCCCCGGCCCCGGCGGGACCGGCACGGTCGCGCGGATCGCGCGCGGGCCGCGCACCGGCGTCGGCGGCATCGCCGGCGGGGCCCGCTACCCCTGGCGGTTCTGGCTGTCGGGCGACCCGACGGTCTCGACGTACCGACGGCACAAGGGCGCCCTCGACTGACGGAGCCGACCCGCGCCTCCCGGCTGTCCCTCGCCGCTACGATTGCGGGGTGTCCAGTGATACCGCTCAAGACGTCCTGACGCGCCAGCAGAACGACCCCACCTTCGCCTCGGTGTGGGACGAACTGCGCTGGCGCGGTCTGGTGCAGGTCTCGACCGACGAGACCGCACTCAAAGAGGCCCTCGACGGTGACCCGATCACGTACTACTGCGGGTTCGACCCGACGGCGCCGTCACTGCACTGCGGCAACCTCCTGCAGCTCCTGACGATGCGTCGACTGCAGCTCGCCGGGCACACGCCGCTGGCACTGGTCGGCGGCTCGACCGGGCTGATCGGTGATCCCCGGCCCACCGCAGAGCGCACGTTGAACACCCGCGAGACCGTGTCGGAGTGGGTGTCCCGGCTGCAGGGGCAGGTGTCCCGGTTCCTCAGCCCGGACGGCGACAACGGCGTGCGGCTCGTCAACAACCTCGACTGGACCGCACCGCTGTCGGCGATCGACTTCCTGCGCGACATCGGCAAGTACTTCCGCGTGAACTCGATGCTGAAGAAGGACGCGGTCGCCGCGCGCCTGAACTCCGACGCGGGCATCAGCTACACCGAGTTCAGCTACCAGATCCTGCAGGGGCTGGACTACCGCGAGCTCTTCCGGCAGTACGGGTGCACGCTGCAGACCGGCGGTTCGGACCAGTGGGGCAACCTCACCTCGGGGACGGAGCTCATCCGTCGCGCCGAGGGTGCGACGGTGCACGCGTTGGGTACCCCGCTCATCACGAACTCCGACGGCACGAAGTTCGGCAAGAGCGAGGGCAACGCGATCTGGCTCGACGCCGAGATGACCTCGCCGTACGCGCTCTACCAGTTCTGGCTCAACACCGCCGACGCCGACGTCGTCGCCCGGCTGCGGGAGTTCACGTTCCTGTCGCGTGCCGAGATCGAGCGACTCGAGCAGGCGGTGGCCGACGAGCCCTTCCGACGAGAAGCCCAGCGCACCCTCGCGTTCGAGGTCACTTCGCTCGTGCACGGGGTCGACGCGACCCAGGCTGCGATGGACGCTGCGGCCGCGCTGTTCGGCAACGGGGACCTCGGTGCGCTCGACCCGGACACCCTGCGGTCGGCGATCGCGGAGCTGCCGGGGTCGGTCACCATCGAGGCCGGAGCCGACGTGGCCCGGGCACTCGTCGAGACCGAGCTCGTGAAGTCCCTGGGTGAGGCCCGTCGGGCGATCGAACAGGGTGGCGTGTACGTGAACAACGCCCGAGCCGAGGACGCCACCGCGGTGCTGTCCGAGCTGGCCCTGCCCGGGGGAGTCCTCGTGCTCCGCCGCGGCAAGAAGACCCTCGCCGGAGTGACGCTGGCCTGATCGCGCCGGCACCCGGGCGACGCGTGTTGCACAACGCGACACGCCCGGGATCGGGCCTGGCTTGGCACACCCGCCCTGGCCTGCGTAAGGTTTCTACTCGTCACCCCAAAGGTGCGGCGGAGCGGCTGGAGCGAAAGCCCAGAGCACGTCGGCCCTCAAGCGGGACCATCCTCCACTGGAGTTCAGATCTGGCCTTGTGCTCGATCGCTCCGACGCCTAGGATGACAAGCCCACCGGTTCTCTCCCCTCGGGGATGAGCCACAGGACCTCGGTCCGACGACTGACCGGTGGCAAGCCAAGAACACAAGCCTCGTGGCCGACGCTCGAACAAGAGCTGAGGAGCGAGTGCGTCTGGTCCTTGAGAACTCAACAGCGTGCACATTGTCAATGCCAATTTATTGATTGACCTCGTGCCTGGTCGGCTTGCTGACCGGGTCA
>NZ_RJKR01000005.1:782240-1116490 GCF_003752025.1 Curtobacterium sp. PhB115 | reverse complement strand
TTTTGTTTGGCTGGCCCATCCGGCTTGGGGGCGCGGGGGGCCCGCCCCGCCCCCCTCCGGGCCGGGGGGGGGGGGGGCCCGGGGGCCCCCCCGCCTCCAGTGAGAGAGGTGGTCGCGTCCAGGACGCGTCCCGTCTACTGCTCGGTGTCGGCTCCTGCTCGGTGTCTGCTACTGCTCGAACGTCGCGTGGAGCGTGATCTCGACACCCGTGAGCGCCTTGCTGACCGGGCAGGTCGCCTTGGCGTCCTCGGCGGCCTTCAGGAAGGTCGCCTCGTCGATGCCGGAGGCCTCGCCGGTCACGGTGAGGACGATGCCGGTGAGCTTGAAGCCGCCGGCCGAGTCCGGGCCGAGCGAGACGTCGGCCTTGACGTCGAGGGCTTCGACCGTGCCGCCGGCCTCACCGAGGACCGCGGAGAACTGCATCGCGTAGCAGGCGGAGTGCGCTGCGGCGATGAGCTCCTCGGGGCTGGTGGTGCCGCCGGCGTCGTCGGCTGCGCGCTTCGGGAACGAGACGTCGTAGGTGCCGACCTTCGAGCTGGAGAGCTCGACCTGACCGGAACCGTCGTTGAGGCCGCCGTTCCAGGCGGTGCGTGCGGTGCGAGTGGGCATGGCCGCTCCTTTCGTGTGGGGGATCGGCCCCGTGCAGGACCGTCGCAGCCGAGTCAAGCGGAGAACGCTCGTTCTCGCAACGGGCTCACGGCGAAGACGCAGGTCTGCCCTACGATCGGGCGCATGGGGGACAGTCTTGCCACGAACTTCCGCGAGCGCGCACTCGAGCAGGGTCCGGTCGACGTCACGAACCCGCTCGTCGCCTGGGTACGGTTCTGGACGCAGGGATGGCGTTTCCACGGGCGGGCGAGTCGCACCGAGTTCTGGTGGGTGATCGCCCTCGAGCTCGCACTCGTCGGAGCAGCGCTCGCGGTCGTCGGTGCGCACGGGACGGGTGGACGGTGGGAGTTGTACGTCGATCCGTTCGGGGCCATCGCATCGCCGCGGGTCTCGTTCCACCTCGTCGACCGCGGGCAGGGGTCGTGGTTCGGCTGGGGGACGGGCGCGCGGGACGTCTGGCCGGACGCGTGGGACCTGGTGCTGCTCGTCCCGGTGCTCGTCACCATCGTGCCGCGCTGGTCGCTGCTCGTGCGACGGCTGCACGACCGGGACCACTCCGGCACGTGGATCCTGCTCCTCGTGTTCACCGGGCCGATCGGATGGCTCGTGGTGATGGGGATGGTCGCCAGTCGATCACGGCAGCGCGGTGCCCGGTTCGACCGCGGAGTGTTCGCCGGTCGGCGTCTCCCCGACGTCGATGAGCAACAGGTGTCGGCCAAAACGACAGGTGTAGCCTGAATGGTGTTCTGAGGAGGAGCAACCCATGCGCGCCGTCGTGTTCGAGCAGTACCAGACGTTCCCGTCCCTCACCGAGGTCCCGAAGCCCACGCCGGGTCCGGGGGAGGTGCTGCTGCAGGTCGCCGGTGCCGGTGCGTGCCACTCGGACGTCGCCGTGTACCGCGAGTTCCAGGCCGGCCAGCCCGGAGCGCAGGCGCCGTCGTTCACGCTCGGGCACGAGAGCTCCGGCTGGGTCGAGTCCGTCGGCGACGGGGTCACCGGCTTCACCCCGGGCGACGCCTACCTGGTCTACGGACCGGTCGGCTGCGGCCACTGCTCGTACTGCTCGAAGGGGCAGGACACCTACTGCGAGAACGCCGCGACGAACCCGTACATGGGCATCGGTCTCGGCTGCGATGGTGGCATGGCGGAGTACGTCACCGTGCCCGCGCGGAACCTCGTGCCGCTCGGCGACGCCGACCCGATCGCCGCAGCGCCCCTGAGTGACGCCGCCCTCACCCCGTACCACGCGATCAAGAACGCGCTGCCGAACCTGGCTGGTGGCGGTCGCTTCGCGCTCGTCGTCGGGCTCGGTGGCCTCGGACAGATCGCCGTCCAGATCCTCACGGCGCTCACCGGCGCCACCGTCATCGCGACCGACACGAAGCAGGACGCGATGGACCGCGCTGCTGCCCGCGGCGCGATCACGGTGCCCGGCGGCCCCGACCAGGCCGAACGCATCCGCGAGATCACCGGCGGTCGCGGGGTCGACGCCGCGTTCGACTTCGTCGGTGCCACCCCCACCATCAAGGTCGCGCAGGCGTCGATGGCGATCGGTGGACGGTTCACCGTCGTCGGGATCGCCGGCGGCACCACCGAGTGGAACTTCTTCGCGACCCCGTACGAGTCGACGATCACGAACACCTACTGGGGCACCATCGAGGAGCTCCACGAGGTCGTCGCGATGTACCGCGCTGGCCAGATCGTGCCCGACGTCGAGCGGTACGCGCTGTCGGACGCCCTCGAGGCGTACCGGAAGCTCGAGGCCGGGGAACTCTCGGGCCGCGCGGTCGTGGTCCCGACCCTCTGAGATCGGTTCGGTAACGGTTCCTTCCCGTCCGGATCGCCCGGCGGTACCGTGGGGCAACGGGCCCGTCGGGGCACCGGGCAGGAGGGGACCATGGCCGGGAACGCAGACCACACCGAGGCCGTCGCACGGCCGACCACCGCGGACAGCGAGGGCGGCGCGGTCACGATGGGGATCCCGTACGACGCGCCGGCGCACGGTGCCGGGGCGTCCGACACGGGACCGGTCACGCCGCTCGGCCTCGCGTGGCGGATCGTCGCGTCGCTCGTGCTCGCGGCGGTCGGCATCAACGCCGTCGTCCGGATCGTCGTGATCATGGTGCAGCCCGACGCGCTGTGGGTCGCAGCGCTCGGCATGGCCGTCATCGCGATCGTGGCGCTCGCCTACCCCGTCGTCAACGTCGTCCGCTGGGTGCGGGCATCGCGCCGGAGCGCTCAGCGCCCGGCTGCGTAACCCTGGGCGCCGCGCGAGTTCGCGGCGGCACCGAGCACCCCGGTCGACGGGTTCCGCGTCACGCAGCACAGCCGTCCGAGGGCCCAGTCACCGGCACGGGTGACGACGTGCCCGCGTGCCTCGAGACCCGCGATCACGTCGTCGCCGAGTCGGTCCTCGACCACGAGTCCGGCCGGTTCCCACGTCCGCGGCCAGAACGAGCCGGGGAACGACGTGGTGTGCAGTGCCGGGGCGTCGATCGCCTGCTGCGGGGAGTACCCGCCGACGATCCAGCGCAGCAGGAACAGCAGCTGCCACTGGTCCTGCTGGTCCCCACCGGGTGAGCCGAGTGCCGCGACCGGTTCGCCGTCGCGGAGCACGAGCGTGGGGGTCAGCGTGGTGCGGGGGCGCTGCCCGGGGCGCAGTGTCGATGCCGTGCCCTCCTCGAGCCAGGTCATCTGCAGTCGGGTGCCGAGGCAGAACCCGAGCTCCGGGATCGTCGGCGAGGACTGCAGCCAGCCGCCGGAGGGTGTGGCGCTGACGATGTTGCCCCAGCGGTCGACGACGTCGATGTGGCAGGTGTCGCCGCGGGTCTCGCCGTCCGGCGCCACGAAGGGCTCACCGCGGTCCTCGACCGGCACGACGGGAGCGACCGGCACGACCGGATTCGCCGTCGCACGGTCAGCGCTTCGCGTGACCTGCACGGTCGGCTCGCCGAGCCCCGCGCCCGCGCCGGTTCCGTACGTCTCGCGGATCGGGGGCAGCGCGTACTCGACCCCCGAGATCGTGCCCGGCCGCAGTTCCGCGGACGCCCGGTCCCCGATCAGCGCCCGCCGACCGTCGGTGTACGCGTCGGACAGCAGCACGTCGAGTGGGACGTCGCCGTCGCCGTAGAAGGCCTCACGGTCGGCCAACGCGAGCTTCTGCGCCTCGGCGATGGTGTGCGCGCCGAGCTCGGTCGACGGGTCGAGGAGCGCGTCGTCGAGCGGTTCGAGCAGGCGCAGGGTCTGCAGGAGCGCCGGGCCCTGCCCCCACGGGCCGGTCTTCGCGATCGTGTACCCGCGGAACTCGGCCGTCGTCGCCGGTTCGTAGGACGCCCGGAACGCCGCGAGGTCGGACGCCCGGACGACCCCGGCGTGGTCGGTGCCCGACGAGTGCCGGTGCGGTTCGCGGACGAACCGGTCGATCGCCTCGGCGACGAACCCTTCCGCCCATTCGCTCCGGGCCGCGTCGATCTGCGCGGCGCGACCGCCGGCGCCGTCGCCGGCGGCGACCAGCCGGTCGAAGACGGAGGCGAGCGCCTCGTTGCGCACCAGGTCCCCGGGGACGGGCACCGCGCCTCCCGGCAGCCACTGCGTGGCGGAGGTGGGCCAGTGCTCCTCGAAGAGCCCCCGCACGGCGGTGATGGTGCGGACGACGGCGGGCGCGACGGGGTGGCCATCGCGGGCGTAGCCGATCGCCGGTGCGAGGACGTCGGCGAGCTCCCACGTGCCGTGGTCGCGGAGGAGCAGGAGCCAGGCGTCGACGGCGCCGGGGACGGTCGCTGCGAGCGCTCCGGATCCGGGGACGAGGTCGAGGCCTTCGGAGCGGTAGTGCTCCGGCGTCGCGCCCTCGGGCGCGGGCCCCTGACCCACGAGCACGATCGGCGTCGGGTTCGTGGCGGTCGCGAACACCGCGGTTAGGTCGCCGCCCGGGCCGTTCAGGTGCGGCTCGACGACGTGCAGGACGAAGGCGCCGGCCGTGGCGGCGTCGAACGCGTTCCCGCCGCGTTCGAGCACCGACTGCGCGGTCGCCGTGGCGATCCAGTGCGTCGACGCGGCCATGCCGAAGGTGCCGCCGAGGTCCGGTCGCGAGGTCTGGGTGGCGGGCGGGACGAAGGCGGGGTTCGGCGTCGGCATGCTCCCATCTTGGCCCTTGCGTCAGACCCCCGACCCGCGCATACTGAACGCGCCGGTTAATTAACCGCCAGGTTCATCAGGAGGTGCGCGATGGAGCCCGACCGCATCGACGCCGTCCTGTCGGCGCTCGCCGACCCGATCCGACGCCGCATCGTCGAACGACTCGGGAAGGGCGAGGCGACCGTCTCGGACCTGTCCACCCCGTTCGACGTCAGCGGCCCGGCGATCTCGCGCCACCTCGGCGTCCTCGAACGCGCCGGCCTCATCAGCCGCGAGCGGCACGGCACCTGGCGCACGTGCCGCCTCCGGCCAGAGGCCGTCGACGAGCTCGGCGCATGGCTGGGCGGGCTGCTGCCCGTCTGGGACCGCCGGTTCGACAGCCTGGAGGCCGTGCTCGCCGCCCGGCGCACGCCCGCCCCGGTGGGCGGTCCGTCCACCGCCCCACCCACCACTTCCACGAGTTCCGCCAGTTCCGCCAGTTCCGCCAGTTCCGCCTTCACCGTCGATCCGCAGGAGCAGTCATGACCGATCAGTTCACCGCACACGCCACCCACCGGTTCGCGTTCCCCGTCGAGGACGTCTACCGCGCGTTCGTCGACCCGGCGCAGCTCGCGCTGTGGTTCGGTCCGCTCGGCTTCCACGTCCCCGCCGCCACCGTCGAGGTCGACGCCCGGGTAGGTGGCGCCTGGAACCTCACGATGGTGAGCAACGACAACGCGGAGTGGTCGTCGCCCGTCACCTCGACGCTCGAGCAGATCGAGGAGAACCGCCTGATCGTGGGGACGTCGACCGCCCACGGCATCCCCGGGGTCGAGGACGGCACGCAACTGTCCCTGACGATCGAGTTCGCCTCCGACGGCGACGGAACGGTCCTCACCCTCACCCAGGGGCCGTTCCCCGAGGTCATGCGCGACATGAACATCGCCGGGTGGACGCAGTCGTTCCACAAGCTCGAAGCCCTGCTCGCGACCCCGAAGGAGTTCTTCCAGGCACCGTGACCCCCCTGTCAAGGGGCTTGCGCAGGGTGTTGCAAAAAGCGACCATCGTTCGGCGACTCGTACAGGGCGAGCGCCGAACGGCTGCGCAGGGGCGTGGTCGATTCCAGGGCAGGGGATCCATGACCACCACTCCGTCGACCGTCGCACGTGTGCGCCGGCTCCCACGCATCGCCGGCGCCGTCACGGCACTGGCCCTCGCCGCGGGTGCGCTCGTCGTGACGGCCGAGCCGGCTGCGGCATCCGCCGTGTACGTGGGCACCGCGCCCGCCGGCACCACGATCTACCCGGGTGACTCGGTGACCTCGCCGAACGGCCAGTTCAAGCTCATCATGCAGGGCGACGGGAACCTCGTCGAGTACGGCATCGGCAACCAGGTGCTCTGGGCGTCGAACACCGCCGGGTCGCCCGGCGCGGTCGCCGTCGTCGGCCGGAACCGTGCCCTCGACATCACGAAGAACGGCAAGCGGCTCGCCCGCTGGGCCTCGGCCGGCAGTGCGAACTCGACCGCCCTGAAGCTCCGCGCCGACGGCACGATGGCGCTCCTCGCCGGCAGCTCCGTCGTCGTGAACTGGACCACCTACCAGGACCGGGTCCCCTCGGGGAACACGCTCCTCGGTGGCACGGTCCTGCGGTCCGACCCGACCTCGACCCGCGTCCTGAACATGCGCACCGACGGCAACCTGGTGCAGAAGGTCAGCGGTCGCGTGGTCTGGCAGTCCCGGACCGGCGGCCACCCCGGCGCCTGGGCCGAGCTGCAGAAGAACGGCAACTTCGTCGTCTGGACCCGCAACGCCGCACGCAAGAAGGTCGCTCTCTGGACCTCGCGGACGAGCACTGCCGGTGCCGGCAACCTGCTCGTGCAGGTCGACGGCAACGTCGTCCTCTACGGCTCGAAGGACACCCGGGTCTGGTCGAGCCGACCGGTGACCGGGCTGGCCTGGCCGGTCGCGGGCACCAAGATCAGCGGGCGGTACGGCGACGACCGCGGCGCCGGGCACGTCCCGCGCTACCACCAGGGCACCGACGCACCCGTACCGGTCGGCACGAAGGTCTACGCCTCGGGGACCGGAACGGTGACGACGACCGTCGCGAACGACGCCGCGTACGGCAACTACATCGTGGTGACCTACGGGCTGACGACGGTGCTCACGGCACACCTCAGCAAGATCGAGGTGAAGAAGGGGCAGGTCGTGAAGCTCGCGACCGAGATCGCACGTTCCGGCAACACCGGGCAGTCGACCGGTCCGCACGTGCACGTCGAGACGCGCCGGAACGGCACCCTCATCGATCCCCTGAAGAACATGCACTTCCGCTGATCCTGCGGAGCGCTCGGCGTTCCACTTCGTGAGCAGAAATGGTCGGGTCGCCTTCGGGCACCCGACCATTTCTGCGCACGGGACGGCCGCCACCTCGCTCGGTACGACGGAGGGTTATCCCGCTCTGTCTATGCTCCTTGACTTGAAGTGTCAAGCGCCGTAGACATAAGGTATGAAACGGCAGGCGGTGCTCAAGCGGCTCAAGATCGCGGCGCGCGCTGCGGGCCTCGAGTACCGCGAAGTCGAGCTGGCGAACCACACTGGCGTCGTCGTCGGCGGTACGCGCAGCACGATCGGCCGCCACTCCGAGATCGCGGACGGGACCGCTCGGGCGTTCTTCAAGCAGTACGAGCACGAATTCGGGAAGGGGTGGTGGCGATGACCTACACGTCGCACGCACACCGTGAGGGCAACTGGTGGGTCGTCCAGAACGACCAGTTCCCCGGCGCGATCTCGCAGGTGCGGCGGCTCGATCTCGCCGCAGACGCCCAGCGTGAAGCGATCGCGTTCGTCGCTGACGTCGACCAGGCCGACGTGACCGTCGTCATCCGTGCAGAACTCGAGCCCGCACTCGCCCGGTCACTCGACGAGGCGTTCGCGCTCCGGGCCGAGGCCGAGGAGAAGGAAGCTCGGGCGCTGTCGCTGCGCCGGGCGATCGCAGTGTCCCTCAAGGACGACGGCATGACCCTGCGCGACATCGCCGTGGTGCTCGGTGTCTCGTACCAGCGAGTCCACCAGCTCGTGCACGAGCGAGATGCAGCGGCGCTCGCTGCATCGTGATGTCGTCCTGTTCTCAAGGGGGCTGCACAGCACGCCCCGCGAACGGGGGAGGCCCACGCGGTCGATGGGTGACGAGTCGTCAACTAGCGTTGCCCTGAGCACAGGGGAGAAACAATGGAGTTCGAAGAGCGTCTCGCCGCGATGGCGACGAAGGTGCAGAACCAGCGCGATGCCATCCAGACCGAAGAAGCGACGAAGAACGCGTTCGTCATGCCCTTCATCTCGACGATCCTCGGGTACGACGTCTTCAACCCGCTGGAAGTCGTGCCGGAGTTCACTGCCGATGTCGGCGTGAAGCGCGGCGAGAAGGTCGACTACGCGATCATGCGCGACGGCGAGGTGCAGATCCTCATCGAGTGCAAGAAGTCGACCGAGCCGTTGAAGATCGAGCACGCATCGCAGCTGTTCCGTTACTTCTCAGTCACGAACGCCCGGATCGCCGTCCTGACGAACGGCGAGGTCTACAACTTCTACACAGACCTCGACGCGCCGAACAAGATGGACGACCGTCCATTCCTGGTGCTGGACCTCGCCGACATCGACGAGACGCTCCTTCCAGAACTGAGCAAGCTCACGAAGGACGTCTTCGACCTCGACTCGGTGATCAGTGCCGCAGAGGAACTGAAGTACGTCGGTTCGATCAAGCGAGCGATCGCGGCACAGTTCCGTGAGCCGGAAGAGGACTTCGTCCGCCTCTTCACGTCGCGTGTCTACGACGGTCGGTTCACGCAGGAAGCGCGAACGCAGTTCACGGCGCTGGTCGCGAAGGCCTCGAAGCAGTTCCTCAACGAGCAGGTCAACGATCGGTTGAAGACTGCTCTCGGTGCCTCGTACAGCGCGCCCGTCGGGGCGGACGCACCCGCAGAAACCGTCACGAGCGCAGCGGTTGCCGAAGACGACCTCGATCGCGACACCGAGATCGAGACGACGCTCGAGGAGCTCGAGGGTTACCAGATCGTCAAGGCCATCGCCTGCAGCGAGGTCAAGCCGGACCGCATCGCGCACCGCGATCAGAAGTCGTACTTCGCGGTGCTGCTCGACGACAACAACCGCAAGCCGATCGCCCGCCTCTGGTTCAACGGCAAGAAGCAGAAGTACCTCGGCCTCTTCGACGAGAACAAGGTCGAGACGAAGCACCCGATCGATGAACTGGACGACATCTACCTCCACGCGGCTTCGATCCGGGAGGGCGTGGGGCGGCTCGCGAACTGAGTAACCATTTCTGCTCACGAAGTGGGGCGGCCGCGGCGCGGATACCCTTGAGGCGATGAAGACGCGCGGTGGGACCGGGATCGTGTTGGTGGCGATCGGGGTCCTCGCGGGGATCCTGTCCGGGCTGTTCGGCGTCGGTGGTGGGGTCATCGTGGTGCCGGCGCTCATGGCATTCGTGCACATGGACCAGCGCCGGGCCTCGGCGACGTCGCTCGTGGCCATCGCCCCCGCAGCTGTCGTCGGCGCGATCACCTACGCCGTGCAGGGTGACGTGCACTGGTCGGCGGCGCTCACGCTCGCGATCGGCAGCGTCGTCGGTGCCCCGCTCGGCGCCCGGCTCCTCCGTGCGCTCCCGCTCCGGGTACTGCCCTGGATCTTCGTCGGCTTCATCGCCGTCGTGCTCGTCTCGCTGTTCACCACGGTGCCGACGCGTGGCGGCGAGGTGCACTTCGGCGTCGTCGAGGCGATCGTGCTCCTGCTGCTCGGGCTGTTGTCGGGCGTGCTGTCGGGGCTGGTCGGGGTCGGCGGTGGCGTCGTGATCGTGCCGGGACTCGAGGTCGTGCTCGGCGCCGGCGACCTGCTCGCGAAGGGCACGTCGCTGCTCACGATGGTGCCGACGTCGGTGTCGGGTACGGTCGCGAACCTCCGTCGTCGGACGGTGGACCTGCGGGTCGGGTTGACGGTCGGCATCACCGCCGCGGTCTGTTCGCCGGCGGGGGCGTGGCTCGCACGCCTCGTCGACCCGCAGGTGGGCACCTGGCTCTTCGCCGCGTTCCTGGTGGTCGTGGCGGTCATCGTGCTCAGCCGTGGTCGTCGGACCGCACGCCGGAACGACGCGACGGACGGTGAGGTCGCATGACGGGCCTCCAGGCAGGGAAGAACGGCAGAGGCAACGACGCAGGGGCTGTGCTCGTCGCGTTCGCGCGCACCAGCGGCGACGTCGCGGCGGCACGCCGGGTGGCGCGGCAGTTCCAGGGCCTCGACGAAGGTGAGCGGTCCGCGCTGCTCTGGAGCGAGGACCCCGGGGCGAAGCTCGTCGCGGTGCTGCTGCTCGTGCAGGCGATGCGGGAACGGCCGGACCCGGAGCTGACCGACGAGTACCTGTCGGCGGCGAAGGCGGAGCGCTTCGATGACACTGCACCCGTCGACCTCGGAGCCGAGGAACTCGTCGGCGCCCCGCTCGTCGGCGGCTCGACCGGTCCGCTCTTCGCGCTCGTCAAGTCGGACGTCGCGATGGTCCGGCGGATCGCGGTCGTGGCGACGCTGGCGTTCGCGAAGCAGGGCGACGCCGAGGTGCCGCTCGCGATCGCAGGTCGCCTGGTGCGCGAGCGGAGCGACACGGTGCAGTCCGCGCTCGGGTGGGTGCTGCGCGAGACGGGCAAGCGGGCGTCGGAGCCGGCACTCGTCGCGTTCCTCGAGAAGAGCGGGCGGTTCCTGACGCCCGCGGCACGGCAGACGGCGACCGAGCACCTCGCACCGGCCGACCGCGACCGACTGCGCGGCTGACCGCGACGTGCTGCGCGGCTGACCGCGACCGACTGCGCGGCTGACCGCGCCCGACTGCGCGGCTGACCGCGACCGAGCTCACGCCCCCAGCGACAGATCACGCGCTCGCCCGCGCACGAACTGTCGGTGAGCGTGGAGTCGCGACCGCACACAGCGGTCAGACCACGTCAGACCACGTCAGGCCGGGTCGGGCTCCGCCAGCACGGTCGTCAGCGCCACGATGACGTCGTCACGGACCTCGATCACGTCGACGCCACGGACGACGGGCGCTCCGACGGGACCGAAGCCCCACGCGAGCGCACCGTGCGTCGCGGAGACGTACCGGCGTCCCTCCTCCACGAACTGGAACGCGCCGGGCGCCCCGTCGAGGAGCTCGGCGGCTTTCTGCTCGAGCGCGTCCCGCCCGACGACGGTGGCCTCCGGGTCGGTGAAGGTCACGTCGGAGGAGTAGGTCCGCTCGATCGCCGCCCGTCGGGAAGCGGGGTCCCGGTTGCCGAAGACGTCGTGGAGGTTCGCGGTCAGGAGCTCGGACACGGTGGCCATGCCCGGAGCCTAACCTGGGTCCATGCACACCGACGTGCCCCGGATCGACGCCGCTCTGGTCGAACGACTCATCGCCGCCCAGTTCCCCGAGTGGGCGGACCTGCCCGTGCGCGAGGTCGACCCGCAGGGCTGGGACAACCGCACCTACCGGCTCGGAGACGCGCTCTCCGTCCGACTGCCGAGCGCCGAGGGGTACGTCGCCGCGGTCGAGAAGGAGCAGGACGTCCTGCCGTACCTCGCGCGTCGCCTCGACGTCGCCGTACCCGAACCGGTCGGGCTGGGGGAGCCGGGCGACGGGTACCCGTTCCCGTGGTCGGTCCGGCGGTGGCTCGACGGGACCGTGGCCTCCCGGGCGATCGGCATCGACCACCGTCGATTCGCGGAGGACGTCGGCGCGGTGCTCCGCCAGCTCCGGAGCATCCCCGCCACCGGTGGACCCGTCGCCGGCGCGCACTCGTTCCACCGCGGAGGGCACCCGTCGTACTACGGCACCGAGGTGGTGGCGGCGCTCGACGCGCTCGGCGACGGGGTCGATCGCGAAGCGTGCGAGGAGGTCTGGGAGCGGGCGATCGCGAGCCGTTGGGAGGAGCCCGACGTCTGGTTCCACGGGGACGTCGCACCCGGGAACCTGCTCGTCACGGTGGACGACGACGACGGCGGCAACGACCACGGCGCCGCGCGGCTCAGCGCACTGATCGACTTCGGCACGTGCGGCGTCGGGGACCCCGCGTGCGACCTGGTCCTGGCGTGGACGTTCCTCGATGCCCCTGCCCGCCGGGTGTTCCACGACGCGGTCGGGCTCGACGCCGACACGTGGGGCCGGGCGCGCGGGTGGGCGCTCTGGAAGAGCCTCATCATGCTCGCCGGGAGCGCCGGCCCCGGGGACCGTGCCGAGCACGAGGCAGTGCTCGCCGCGGTGCTCGCCGACCCCGTGGTCTGAGCCGCAGCACGCTGCGGGGACACCCGCGGCGAGCACGCGGCACGCCGTGCGGACGCCCCCGCGGCTGTGAACGCACCACGGGGCGGGCGCGTACCGAGGAGGGCAACGCGAGTCGAGCCTCCCGGCCGACCCGAACCGACCACGAGAGGAACGCGACGTGCGCGCACTCACCTGGCAGGGCACCGAGAAGGTGTCCGTCGAGACCGTCCCGGACCCCACGATCCAGGAGCCGACCGACGCGATCGTGCGGATCACCTCCACGGCGATCTGTGGCTCCGACCTGCACCTGTACCGGGTCCTCGGCCCGTACATCGACAAGGGCGACGTCCTCGGACACGAGCCGATGGGCATCGTGGAAGAGGTCGGCAGCGCCGTCACGAACCTCAAGGTCGGCGACCGCGTCGTCGTCCCGTTCAACATCTCCTGCGGGCACTGCTGGATGTGCCAGCACGGCCTGCAGTCGCAGTGCGAGACGACCCAGGTCAAGGAGTACGGCACCGGCGCTTCGCTCTTCGGCTACACGAAGATGTACGGCCAGGTGCCCGGGGGACAGGCCGAGTACCTGCGCGTCCCGCACGCCGACTACGGCCCCATCGTCGTGCCGGACGACGGCACGCCCGACGACCGCTGGCTGTTCCTGAGCGACATCCTGCCGACCGCGTGGCAGGGCGTGCGGTACGCGGACGTGCCCGAGGGCGGCACCCTCGCCGTGCTGGGGCTCGGCCCCGTCGGACAGTTCGCTGCACGCATCGGCAAGCACCTCGGCTACCGCGTGCTCGCCGTCGACCCGGAGCAGGTCCGCCGAGACCTGGGGGCGAAGTACGGCATCGAGGTGTTCGACCTGTCGGACGACCTCGTCACCCAGCTCGTGGACCTGACCGACGGCCGTGGCCCCGACGGCGTCGTGGACGCCGTCGGCATGGAGGCGCACGGCAACCCGTTCGCCGGGTTCGCGCAGCGTGCCGCCGGCCTGCTGCCCGACGCGCTGGCGCAGAAGGCCATCGAGACCGCGGGTGTCGACCGCCTGGCCGCCGTGCACACCGCGATCGACCTCGTCCGACGTGGCGGGACCGTCTCCCTCAGCGGCGTCTACGGGGGCCGTGCCGACCCGATGCCGATGTTCACCCTGTTCGACAAGCAGATCACCGTGCGTGAGGGGCAGTGCAACGTCCGCCGCTGGATCGACGACATCATGCCGCTCGTGTCCGACTCCTCGGACCCGCTCGGCACGCTCGACCTCACCACGCACCGGGTCCCGCTCGAGGACGCATCGCACATGTACGAGGTGTTCCAGAAGAAGGAGGACGGCTGCGTGAAGGTCGTGCTCGACCCCGCCCTGGCTGCTTCCTGATGCGGGTCGTGGTCGTCGGCGGAACCGGCAACGTCGGGACGGCGGTGCTCCGTCGGCTCGTCGAGGCGCGGGCGGCCGGCGACCGCGGCGGCGTCGACATCGTCGGTGTCGCACGGCGCCTGCCCGACGTCCACGTCGAGCCGTACCGGTCCGCCGTCTGGCACGCCGTCGACGTCGGCGCACCGGACGCGGTCGACCAGCTCGCCGCGATCTTCACCGGCGCCGACGCGGTCGTGCACCTGGCCTGGGCGCTGCAGCCCACGCACGACATCCCCACCCAGTACCGGACGAACGTCACCGGGACGGCGAACGTCCTGGAGGCCGTCGCTCGCGCCTCCGTCCCACAGGTCGTCGTCGCATCGTCGGTGGGGACCTACCGCGGGGTGGACGTCGACGGCAAGCGGACCCCGGTCGACGAGAGCTGGCCGGCCGACGGTATCCCCACCGCCACCTACTCGATCCACAAGGCCGCGAACGAGTCGGCGATGGACGCGTTCGAGGCGGACCACCCGTCCGTGACCGTCACGCGGATGCGTCCAGGGCTGATCTTCCAGCGGGACGCGGCCGCCGAGATCCGCGGGCTGTTCCTCGGACACCTCGTGCCGATGTCGATCGTGCGGTGGATCCGCTGGCTGGTGCTGCCGCTGCCGTACCCGTTCGTGTTCCAGGCCGTGCACGCCGACGACGTCGCCGACGCCTACTGGCGAGCGATCGACCGCCGGGCCGGAGGGGCGTTCAACATCGCGGCGTCACCCGTGCTGACCCCACCGCGGCTCGCACGTGCCTTCGGCATGCTCGGAGCCGTCCGGGTCCCGCTCTGGCTGATCCGCGGGATCGTGACGCTCACCTGGCGGCTGCGGCTGCAGCCGACGGACGCGGGGTGGGTGGACATCGCGGCCGGCGTGCCGATCATGCGGACCGACCGTGCCCGGTCGGTGCTCGGTTGGGAGGCCCGGCACACCTCCGAAGACGCGTTGCGTGCCCTCGTGGCCGGGTTCGCGGACGGTGCGAACCTCCCGGCGTCGGCTCCGTTGCGCGGGTGAGGAGTGCCGCTGGGCGGCACGGCCCGACGTAGGGTGAACGGGTGCTGCTGCCGACGGACCTGCTCGGGGCGTGGGAACTCCGTCGCACCGTGGACGACCGACGCGCCGGTGTCCAGGGCATCGTCACCGGCACCACGACGCTGACCACGACCAGCCCCGACGAGGTGCGCTGGGACGAGTCCGGCGTCATGGCGTTCGACGGCCGGACGGTGCCCGTGTCGCGGGAGCTCGTCGTGCGGCGGAACGCCGGTGGCGGCTGGACCGTGCACTTCTCCGACGGCCGGGTGTTCCACGACTGGGTCTGGCGTGTCCCCGTCGTGCACGCGTGCGCGCCCGACGACTACACGGGTGCCTTCGACGGCGACGAGCACCGGTGGACGGTGCGGTGGGAGGCCGTCGGCCCGGCGAAGGACTACCGGCTCGACAGCGTGCTCACGCGGCCCTGACGCCGCCGTGCCCTGCGGCCCCGGAGTCGGCGGTCGACGCCAGGTCGGCGGTCACCGCCAGACTGGGGGCATGGCACGTTCCTCCGGCACCGACGCCCCGCGCATCACCCTGACCGAACCCGCTGACCTCGAGGACTGGGTACCCGGTCCCGGTGACGTCCTGACCGGCGACCGGATCGAGGGCAAGCGCATCGACGTCCTCGACCTCGCCGGGGAGCGACTGCCGGACCTCGAGATCGAGGAGTGCGTCATCGACACGTTCCGGGGCGATGCGGCGGACTTCCGGGGGCTCCGGGTCCGTGACTCGGTCATCGACACGCTGGACGCACCGGTGTTCCGGGCGTCGAGCAGCTCCTGGCGGGAGGTCCGGGTGTCCGGCGGGCGGATCGGGTCCGCCGAGCTGTACGACGCCGGGCTGAACGGCGTCGAATTCGTCGGCATGAAGTTCGGGTTCGTGAACCTCCGCGGGTCGACCCTCACCGACGTGCTGTTCCGCGACTGCGTCATCGACGAGCTCGACATCGCCGACGCCAAGCTCCTGCGGGTGGCGTTCGACGGCAGCAGCATCCGTGCGGCCGAGGGCTCGAACACCCGCATCGACCACGTGGACCTTCGCGAGGCGGACCTCGACCGGGTGGAGCGGCTCGAGGGTTTCCGCGGTGCGACGATCGGCGGCGACCAGCTGTACACGCTCGCGCCGTTGTTCGCGGCGCAGGCGGGCTACCGGGTCGACTGACCGACGGCGGGCCGATCGGCGCCAGATTTCGCGCTGGGTGACAGTTCACGGCGCCGGAGCCCCGCGAAGTGTCGCCCAGCGCGAAACTTCGCTGCAGCCCGGCCGCAGCCCGGCCGCAGCCCGGCCGCAGCCCGGCCGCAGCCCGGCCGCAGCCCGGCGGTCAGGCGCCCGCGCGGGCACCCGCCGTCGCCAACGCCGCGGCCAGGTCGGCCTGCACCAGGTCGCCGTGCGTCGCCGCGCCCGCCTGGGTCCCGGCAGCAGCGGACGCGATGACCGTCGCCATCGGGTTCGCGACGTTCCCGGCCGCGTACACACCGCGCACCGAGGTCTGTCCGGCCGGATCGACGGTCAGCGCACTCGCGTACCGGAAGTCGCCCATGAACTGGTCGGTCGCGACGAGTCCCAGCCCGGCCAGGAAGTCCACCCGCGCCTCGGCCGTGCTCGCCGCCGCCAGGGCATCGAGCTCGACGACCTCGCCGGAGCCCAGTTCGACCCCGGTCAGTTTGCCGTGCGACGACAGGACGCGGGCGACCGGAGCGTCCACGACGGTGATGCCGCGTGCCGCCAGACCGGCGCGCGCGGTGTCGTCGACCAGCGACGGGTCGGTCACGAACGCCGTGACGTGCTCGCTCAGCGCCCGGAACATCAGCGCGTGGTGGACGCCGTTCGGCGTGGTCACGAGCACTCCGATGCGCTGGTCGCGGATCTCCCAGCCGTGGCAGAACGGGCAGTGCACCACCCCGCGCCCCCACTGCTCGGCGAGCCCGGGGACCTCCGGCAGCACGTCCACGGCGCCGGAGGCGACGACGAGCCTGCGGGCGGTGACGACCGCGCCGGAGTCCAGCGTGACCGAGAAGCCGACCGGGTCGGTGCCGTCACCCGTCGTGGCGGACGCGGCCACGATCCTCCCGGCCGTCACCTCGGCGCCGTAGGCGGCGACCTCGTCGCGTCCGATCGCTGACAGCTCGGCGGGGGCGACGCCCTCGCGTCCGAGGTAGTTGTGTGCGCCGGCGGAGGGCGCGTTGCGGGGTTCGCCCGCGTCGACGACCAGGACGGAGCGGCGGGAGCGCCCGAGGACGAGGGCGGCGGAGAGGCCGGCGGCTGCTCCGCCGATGACGATGACGTCGTAGTGATCACGCATGCGCTGATCATGCGGGCACCTGCCGGAGAACAGCAAGAAAGCTTGCTGGTGTGGCAACATGGCCGGCATGGGCAGCGCATCGCACGACCGTGGCCGGGAGGAACGGATCACCCCACGCACGACCGCGCAGGTCGTCGACGCGGTCGGCCCCCGACTCCGCGCGTTGCGTGCCCACCGTGACGTGACGCTCGCCGGGCTGTCGGAGCAGACCGGCATCTCCGTGAGCACCCTGTCGCGGCTCGAGTCCGGACAGCGGAAGCCGACGCTCGAGCTGCTCCTGCCGCTCGCCCGTGCGTACCAGGTGCCGCTCGACGACCTCGTCGGAGCACCGCAGACCGGCGACCCGCGGGTGCACATGAAGCCCGAGGTGCACGGTGGGCGGGTCGTCGTGCCGCTGACCGAGCGGACCGGAGGGGTCCGGTCGTTCAAGCAGGTGTTCCCGCCGGGCACACCGGGTGGCGAGCCCTCGCTCGGGTCGCACGAGGGGTACGAGTGGCTCTACGTGCTGTCGGGCCGGCTGCGCCTGGTGCTCGGCGAGCACGACCTCGACCTCGGACCGGGTGAGGTCGCCGAGTTCGACACCCACACCCCGCACTGGATCGGCAACGTCAGCGACTCGGTGACCGAGGTGCTGTGCCTGTACGGGCCGCAGGGGGAGCGGGCGCACGTCCGGTCGCGGCCGGCCTGAGCGTGCGGCGGGTGCCGCGCGCGGGGCGGCGAGTGGCGCGCGCGGGGCGGCGTGTGGCGCGGCGTGTGGCGTGTGGCGCGCCAGCGGTCCAGGCACGCTCCGGCGTGCCTAGGCGTCAGAACGTGTGGGCGATGACGTCCGCGAGGAGCCCGGAGGTCTCGGTGTTCGACTGCTGGATGTGGATGCCGAGCTCGCCCCGCGTGTAGTACGTGTCCCCGTCGGTGACCGGGTACTGCGGGTTCTGGGAGATCTTCTGGCAGCGGTAGCCCCCGGCTTCGTCGCCGCAGTCGTAGCCTTCCGTCGCGAGCGAGTCGAGCTCCGCCCGCGCAGTCGTCGGGTCGACGACGTCCACCCCGATCGACAGGTTCGTGATGTCCGCGTTCGGGTCCTTCCACACGCAGAACAGGCGCGTGCCATCCCCCTGCAGGGCCGGGGTGAACGCACTCTTCGGGATCGCGATCGGGTCGCCCACCACCGCCGGGTCGTTCAGCGGTGCCGAGGCGAACGCGTCGTCCCACTTGCCGGCCGTGATCAGGTCCGTGCAGCTGTCCGGCACCGTGCCGACGGAGTCCACCGGCGCCTCGGAGCTCGTCGACGTCGGGCTCGGTGCACCGGTGGTCGGGCTCTCGCTCGGAGTCGGCGTCGCAGTGCTCTCCACCGCAGTGCTCTCCACCGCGGTGGCGGAGGGTGTGCCCTCGTCGCCCGACGACCCCTGGGCGCACCCGCCGAGGGCGAGTCCCACGGCCAGCGCCCCGGTGATCCCGAGTACTGCGTTCCTGTGGTCCTTGCGCTGCATGGTGCCCCCCCCCGGTCAGCGGGCCGATCGCCCGTCCTCCCGAGACTATCCGCGGTCGCTGGGCGGGGGCGCGGCCCCGACTCGGTAGCGTGGTGGCCGATCACCGTCAGCGTCGCGGCGGCATCAGGAGGAGGTCTGACGTGCACGAGCAACGAGGGCACGGTCGGGCCCGGGCGAACCCGTGGTGGGCGACTCTGTTGGTGTACGCGCTCGGCGGGGTCCTCGCCCTGGTCGCAGGGCGGATGCTGCCGTGGCAGAAGGACGACGGTTCCTGACCGTCACTCCTCGAGGACCTCAGCCGCGTGACCAGCGCGCGGCCGCCCGCAGGCGCAGCGCGACACGAGAGCGACGCGCCCAGCGCCGCACCGGGTTCGCGCGCCGGCCGTTCACGCGGAACGTGTGGAAGGCGCGTCGCGTCCGCCGCACGACCGACGGGAGGCCCGAGAACGGTCGCGCGGACACCTGCACCGTGAGCACGGGGTCGGCCACCACCCGCCAGGCCGGGTCGAGCTGCATGCTCAGGTCGACGTCGTCGTGGACCTCGGCGTCGCCGCTGTGTGCCCGGGACCGCACTGCCAGCCACGTGCTCCGCCGCATCGCCATCGCCGAACCGAACAGTGGTGGCCGCCCGAGCGCTGCCCACATCAGACCGAAGTACGGACGCATGTAGGCGGCGTCCCAGAGCCGTCGGACGACGGGGCCGCCGTCGTGCGGGCGTCCGGGGCCGGTGACCGCGACGACGGACGGATCGGCGAGCAGTCGGACTGCGTCGGCGATCCACCCCGGCGGCGGCGCGGAGTCGGCGTCGAGTCGCACGATCACGTCGCCGGTGGCCCGGTCGTAGCCGCGGGCAGAAGCTCGGGCGATGCCGCGGACCCGCTCGGTCAGGACGAGGGCGCCGGCTGCGTGTGCGACGGCGGCGCTGTCGTCGGTGCTGCCGTTGTCGACGACGACGACCTGGTCGGGTGGCGTCGTCTGCACGGCGAGAGCGGCCAGGCAGCGGCGGAGGTGTTCGGCGTCGTCGAGCACCGGGACGACGACGGACACGCTCGTGGGCATCCTCTGATCCAACCGGATGTGCGCTGGGTGGACGTGCGGTCCGCATTGCGGGTCGTTCCTGGGCCCGGTGCCAGTGAGCAGCGCGCACGGTCGACTGGCACGCCGCGGGTGCAGGGCCAGCGACGGCGACAACCGGAAGGCCGACCATGACCACGAACCCACCCGGGAACGACTCCGGGACCCCCATCCACGACCGCACCGCAGCGTCCGAGGGCAATCAGGTACACCCTGGCGTCACCGTGCCGTCGTTCGCCAGCGGGACGCCCGCGCCGCGACCCGCGGACCCGGACACGGCGCAGACGTACGACCCGTACGGCGAGCACGCGGCCGAGGTGCCCTTCGACCCGGACCTCGACGCCGTCCCTGCGGACGAACAGCTCCCCGCCACCCCGACGACCGCCACCCCGACGACCCTGCCTCCGACAGGGTCGGCCCCGAACGGCGGTGGCTCCGGCAAGGCCGACGCCGCGAAGGGTGCCGCGCAGGACGTCGCCGGTGATGCGAAGGACAAGGCAGCGAACGTCGCCGGCACCGCGAAGGAGCAGGCGTCGAACGTGGCCTCCGAGGCGACCGACCACACCAAGCAGCTCTACGGCCAGGCGACCGAGACGCTCAAGGAGCAGGCCGCAGACCAGCAGCAGCGCGCCGCCGGTGGACTCCGGAGCATCGGCGAGCAGCTCGGACGCATGGCCGAGAACGACGACGAGCAGGGCGTGGCGTCGAAGGTCGTCCGCGACCTGTCGAGCCGTGCGACCTCCGCTGCCGGGTTCCTCGAGAACCGCGACCCGGGTTCCCTCCTGGACGAAGTGAAGCACTTCGCTGCCAAGCGTCCAGGCACGTTCATCGCGGTCGCGGCCGGTGCCGGATTGTTGGCCGGGCGGCTCGCGAAGGCGCTCGCGACCGAGGTCAAGCACGAGAAGGAAGCCGACGACGGCGCGACGGGCACGACCGGTACCGGGAGCGGCGTATGAGCCACACCGCTCCGGGCGCCGTGCCCACCGGTGAACCGACGCCGGGGGAACGCGCCGCCACGACCCCGCTCGGCGAACTGCTCTCCGACGTGTCGAAGGACCTGTCGAGCCTGTTCCGGCAGGAGGTCGCCCTGGCGAAGGCCGAGCTCACCGAGTCCGCGAAGAAGGCGGGCAAGGCCGGTGGGATGTTCGGCGGAGCCGGTCTCACCGCGCTCTTCGCCCTGCTGTTCCTGTCGATCGCCGCCTGGTGGGGTCTCGGTCACCTCGTCGGCAACGCGTGGTCGGCACTCATCATCGCGGTCGTGTACGCGATCGTCGCCGCGGTCCTCGCACTCCGCGGGCGCAAGGAGATGAAGGAGATCAAGGGCGCCCCGCAGACGATCGAGACCGCCAAGGAAGTCCCCGAGACACTCAAGCCCACCACCGGGAGGAAGCCATGAGCACCCCAGACGAGATCCGCGCCGACATCGAGCGCACCCGCGGCGAACTCGGCTCCGACGTCGACGCACTCGCCGACAAGGTCAGCCCGTCGTCGATCGCGCACCGCCAGACCGAGAAGGTGAAGAGCCGGTTCCAGGGGGTCCGCGACTCCGTGATGGGCGCGGCCGACTCGGCCCGGTCCAGCGCGTCCGGCACGACGTCCGGCGCGACCGACCAAGCGAAGGACGTCGCGCAGCGCGGTGTCGAGAAGGCGAAGGGCAACCCGCTCGCCGTCGGACTCATCGCGTTCGGTGCCGGCTGGCTTGTCTCCTCGCTGATCCCGACGTCGACCAAGGAGGAGGAGCTCGCCGGTGAACTGAAGGACAAGGCGGCTCCGCTCGTCGAGGAAGTCAAGGAGCAGGCGAAGGACGTCGGGTCGAAGCTCGGCGACGCCGCGAAGGAGCATGCGCAGGACCTGAAGGGGACGGCGCAGGACGCGGCCCAGACCGTCAAGGACGAGGCGCAGGGCGCCGCGTCCGACGTGCAGGACCACGCGAAGGGCGTTGCGGACGACGTGCGCAGCAGCTGACGCAACCCCGGAACGGCCTGGAGGCCCGTGGCGACGCCGCCACGGGCCTCCAGGCCGTCAGGCGGTAGCGTTCCGGGCATGGACCCGATCGACGAGCTCGCCGCAGCGCTGCGGCAGTCCATCGGACGCGTGGTCCGCGCGGCCCGCCGTGAGGCGGACGCCCTGCCGGCCACACACCAGACCACGCTCGGGTTCCTGCACCGCGAGGGCCCGATGACGATCGCGGAACTCGCCCGTCGTCGCGGCGTGAAGCACCAGGGGCAGTCGCGCACCGTCGGTGAGCTCGCCGACCTCGGCTACGTCGAGCGGACCGTCTCCGAGTCCGATCGCCGCGTGTCCGTGATCGGGATCTCGGCGGCCGGCCGGGTTGCCCTGCAGCGGGACATGAACGCCCGTGCCGACTGGTTGGCGACGGCTCTCCGCGAGGAACTCGACGACGAGGAACGTGCGCTGCTCGAGCGGATGCCGGAGTTGTTCGAGCGCATCGCCCGGCGCGCCGACTGAACGATCCCTCACCCTCCTCCCCGGGCAATACCTACAACAGTGTTGTAGTCTTTCGGGCATGGAGCTGACGAAGTACAACCACGCCACCGTCGTCCTCGAGCAGGACGGCGCCACCCTCGTCATCGACCCGGGTACCTTCACGCCCAAGGCCGCCGACCTGGCCGGCGCTGCCGCCGCGGTCCTCATCACCCACGAGCACGCCGACCACTTCGACGTCGACGCCGTCCGTGCCGGGCTCGACGCGAACCCGTCGCTCGTGGTCCGCGGGCCGGCGGCGATCGTCGAGCAGCTGGGTGACCACGACGGCCGCGTCGCTGCGGTCCGTGCCGGCGACGCGTTCGAGGTCGGGCCGTTCTCCGTGCAGGTCTTCGGTGAGCAGCACGCCGTCATCCACCGCGACATCCCGACGATCGCGAACGTCGGCTACCTGGTCAACGGTGCCGTCTTCCACCCGGGCGACGCCTACCTCGTGCCGGGGGTCCCGGTCGGCACGCTGCTCATCCCCACGAGCGGCCCGTGGGTGCACACCGCCGCTGCCGTCGACTACGTCCGCGAGGTCGCGCCGGAGCGCGCGATCCAGATCCACGAGCTCCTGCTGAGCGATGCTGGACAGCAGATGAACGTCCGCATGCTCGGGACCGACGGTCTCGGCGGCGTGCCGACCACGATCCTCCAGGCGGGTGAGCGCGTCACCGTCTGACGGACGCGACCGTGCTCCTGGGAGGCGATCCGCGCCTCCCGGGCAGCATGGAGGGATGTCCGACGCTCCCTCGACCGCAGTCCTCTTCGACATCGACGGCACGCTCGTCGACTCGAACTACGCCCACATCGACGCCTGGTGGCGCGCTGCCCGCGCCGCGGGCGAGTCCGTCGACGCCTGGCGGATCCACCGTGCGATCGGCATGGACTCGTCGAAGCTGCTCGAGACGCTGCTGCCGGACGCCTCCGACGAGACGCGCGACACCGTCAAGCAGTTCCACACGGCGTACTACGCCGAGCAGATGCCCTTGCTGCGACTGCTGCCCGGCGCCCGTGACCTGCTCCGGGTGGTCGCCGAGGCGGGGCATGCCGTGGTCCTGGCGACGAGTGCGCCGGAGAACGAACTGGCGCGGCTGCGCGAACTGCTCGACGCCGAGGAGTGGCTCACCGCGGTGACGAGCTCCGAGGACGTGGAGCAGGCGAAGCCGGACCCCGGGATCATCCAGGTCGCACTCGACCGAGCAGGGGTCACCGCCGGTGCCGCCGTGATGGTCGGCGATGCGATGTGGGACGTGGAGTCCGCCGGTCGGGTCGGCGTGCCGTGCGTGGCGGTGATGACCGGCGGGATCGGCGGGGACGAACTCCGTGGCGCCGGTGCGGCCGAGGTCCACGACGACGCGGCGGCCGTGCTCGCCGCGCTGCGTGCGGGTGACGGCGCGATCGCAGCACTGCGGGGCTGATGCACTGTCGACCGACGGCCGCGCGTTCGCCGGTCGTCGGCGGTCCGTGCCAGGATCGACCATCGTGATCACGATCGAACGCGTGTCCTGGGACGACCCCCGTGGCGTGGTGCTCCGCGCCCGCATGGACGACGAGATGCACGAACGCTACGGCTCGTCCATCGGCGACGAGGACCCGGCGATCACGGCGGAGCGGAACCGTGCGCTGTCCGTCGACCCGTCGACGATCGTCACCTCCGTGCTCGCCGTCGACGAGTCCGGCGAGGCCGTCGGGCACATCGCCGTCCGGCGCCTCGGCGACGAGGTCGAGCTGAAGCGCCTGATCGTGCTGACGTCGGCGCGCGGCAAGGGGGCGGCCACCGCGCTGCTCGACGAGTGCGAGCGCATCGGTCGTGAGCTCGGCGCGCCCCGGCTGATCCTGCAGACGGGTGACAAGCAGCCCGACGCCGTCGCCCTGTACGAGAAGACCGGGTGGACCCCGATCCCGGTGTACGAGCCGTACGTGGCGACGTTGCCGTGGTCGTTCTGCTTCGAGAAGGCGCTCTAGCAGCCCCACCCCGTATTGCACTCTCGGGTAGATAGTGCAATTCTTGTTCGGTGAGCACCACCGAACGCACCCGCGCGCTGCGCCGACGCATGATCGTCGAAGCACGTCGGGCGACGGTCGAGCACGGACTGCACGGGTTCACGATCGAGCAGCTCTGCGAGACCGTCGGGGTGTCCCGGCGCACGTTCTTCAACCACTTCGCGTCGAAGGACGACGCCGTGCTCGGCATCGAGCTGCACGCGGACGTCGAGGCCATCGACGAGTACGCCGCTGGCGGGATCGTCCCGCAGGACCTCGGTCCGCTCGACTCGATCGTCGCGTTGGCGATCGACCAGCTCCGCCGCTACGGCATCGACCGCGCCGACGAGGTGCTGGTGCGGAGCGTCTTCGAGCGGGAGCCGGCGCTTGTCGCTCGGTTCCTCTCGGCGACGGACGTGCAGCTCGCCCGGATCACGGACGCCGTGCGGCAGCGGTTCGGCTGGGACGACCCTGCGGACCGCCGGGCGCGCCTGGTCACCGAAGCAGCCGCCGCGCTGGCCAAGGTCACCGCGGAGACCTGGTTCGACGACGCCTTCGACGAGACCACGGGCCCGCCGTTCGACGAGCTGCTCACCCAGAACCTCCGCCTCATGAGGGCGGCCATCACCACCGGACAGGACCCCACACCATGAGCGCAACCGCGCCGGGCACGACCAAGCGTGCCCGCCCCGGCTCCGACGGGCCGCTGCTGCTGACGCAGCGCCGCATCTGGATCATCTTCTCCGCGCTCATCGCGGGGATGCTGCTCTCCAGCCTCGACCAGACGATCGTCTCGACGGCGATGCCCACCATCGTCGGAGAGCTCGGTGGCGTCGCGCACCAGGCCTGGCTGACGACCGGGTACCTGCTCGCCTCGACGATCGTGATGCCCGTCTACGGCAAGTTCGGCGACGTGCTCGGCCGCCGCAACCTGTTCCTCATCGCGATCGCGCTGTTCACGATCGCTTCGGCCGGGTGCGCCTTCGCCGGCGACTTCACGCAGCTCGTGGTGTTCCGCGCCATGCAGGGGCTCGGCGGAGGCGGCCTGATGATCCTGTCGCAGGCGATCATCGCCGACATCGTGCCCGCCTCGCAGCGCGGCAAGTACCTCGGCCCGCTCGGTGCGATCTTCGGCCTGTCCGCGATCGGCGGCCCGCTCCTCGGCGGCTTCTTCGTCGACCACCTCACCTGGAACTGGGCGTTCTACATCAACATCCCGGTCGGCATCGCGGCGTTCTTCGTCGCGTGGTTCGCACTCACGCTGCCGAACAAGAAGGCCACGAAGCGGATCGACGTGCTCGGTGTGCTCTTCATGTCCGCCGCGACCACGTGCCTGGTGTTCTTCTCGGAGTTCGGTGGCAGCAAGGACCACGGCTGGGACGCTCCGGAGACGTGGGCCTGGTTCGCCGGACTCGTCGTCTCGGCCGCGCTCCTCGTGCTCGTCGAATCGCGTGCGCAGGACCCGGTCCTCCCGCTGTCGTTCTTCCGCAACCGCACGTTCCTGCTGGCGACCGGCATCGGCCTGGTGCTCGGCATCGGCATGTTCGCGGCGATCGGCTTCGTCCCGACGTTCCTGCAGATGGCATCAGGTACCTCGGCCGCGGTCTCCGGTCTGCTGATGCTGCCGATGATGGTCGGACTGATCGGGACCTCGATCGCGTCCGGCAACCTGATCACGAAGACCGGTCGCTACCGGATGTTCCCGATCATCGGCACCGTCCTGGTCGCCGTCGCGATGCTCGCGATGACCCAGCTCGCGGCGGACACCCCGATCTGGCTCATCTGCGCGTACCTGTTCGTCTTCGGCGCCGGGCTGGGGCTCATCATGCAGGTGGTCGTCCTGGTCGCGCAGAACGCCGTGCCGGCGTCGCAGGTGGGCACCGCGACCTCGACGAACAACTACTTCCGCGAGGTCGGCGCCTCACTCGGCACCGCCGTCTTCGGTGCGCTGTTCACGGCGCGGCTCACGACGTCGCTCACCGACGTCTTCCGCGGCGCCGGGGGTTCGGCGACCGATGCCGCGTCGTCGGCGGGCAGTATCGACCCGGCGACGGTGGCCAAGCTGCCCGAGGCCGTGCAGGACGGCATCGTGAACGCGTACGCCGACTCGCTGGCCCCGGTGTTCTGGTACCTGCTGCCCTTCATCGCGATCGCGTTCCTGCTCGCGCTGTTCCTGCCGCAGATCAAGCTCTCCGACACGGCCGGCATGGTCGCCCGTGGCGAGGCCGTCGGCGGTGCCGAGGCCGACGAGCTCGAGCGCGCGCAGCGCGAGGGCCGGGTGGAGCGCGCGACGGAGTCGTCCGTTTCGTCGGGCGGCGAGACGCCGGCGTCTCGCCGAGACGCCTCCGACTGAGCGAGACGCCGCCGCGTTCGGAGGCGTCTCGCGGAGAGCGGGGCGTGCTCCGGACACGACGGCGTGACGGCCGGGAGGCGCGGTGCCAGCTGGCACCGCGCCTCCCGGCCGTTCGTGGTCGCGCCGACCGCCGTGGTCGCGCCGACGTTTCGGCCGACGCCGCGCGCCCTACTTTTCGGGCTGAGCGACAGTTCACGCGCTCGCGAGCGCGTGAACTGTCGCTCAGCGCGAAACCTGGTGGCGGCCGCGCTACGCGCCCGTGCTCGCGCGCCGGACGAGCCGTGCCGGCAAGCCGATCGGCTCCGGGGCCGTGCCGTCGAGGGTCGCGAGCAGGCGCTCCGCGGCCGCGCGTCCGAGGTCGGCGCCGGGCAGGGCGACGCTCGTCAGTGCCGGTGCGGTGACCGACGAGGACGGCAGGTCGTCGAAGCCGGCGACCGCCAGGTCCCCGGGGACCGCGATGCCGAGGGCGCCCGCGACCCGCAAGACCCCGTAGGCGAGGGTGTCGGCGGCTGCGACGACCGCGGTGACGTCGTCGTCCTGCCACGCTTCGATGACGTGCTCGGTGGCCGAGGCCGCTGCCTCGACGGTGAGGTCCGCGCGGGCGGTGACCTCGGACACGGTGATGCCGGCGGCGGCGCACTCGGCCTCGAAGCGCTCGCGGCGGACGCCGAACGTCGCCGCCCGCGAGGTCCCGTCGAAGTACGCGACGTGCCGGTGTCCCTGGGCGTGCAGGTGCGTGACGAGGTCGTGCACACCGGGGGAGAGGTCGTAGTTGACGGCCTCGGAGCCTCCCGGAGCGTCGAGGAGCACCACCGGGACGCTCGCCGACATCGGTTCCCCAGCGGCCGGGGCGTCGACGAGGATGCCGGCGGGCCGGAGGCGTTCGAAGCGTCGGACGTCGGCGGCGACGGGCTGTGCGCCCCGCTCGGTGACCGAGAGCACGAGTTGGAAGCGGTCGCCGATGGTGTCGCGGACACCGCGGATGACCTCGGCGAAGAACGGGTTCGACAGGTCGGGGGCGATGAGCACGACGAGGTCACCGCTGCCCCGCGCGAGCGAGCTGGCCGCGTGGTCGACGACGTAGCCGAGCTCGTCGACGGCGTCCCGCACGCGAGTGGCGATCGGCACGGACACCCGGCCGCGGTCCTTGCCGTTCACGACGAGCGAGACCGTGGCGATGCTCGTCCCCGCGCGCTCGGCGACCATCGCGGCGGTGACGCGACGGCCGGCGGCGGCGGAGGATGGCACGCGTCGATGCTACCGAGCGAGATCCTCGGGCCGGCTGCCTCCGGTGGCGACTTGACGTCAAACGCTTGACGTGTTTGCATGTCAAACGCTTGACGCGCTGCTGACCGACGTTCTGCCGGTCCGCGGATCCCCACCACGTCGAGCCCCGACCCCGATTCCCCGAAGAAGTGGAGCGCCCCCGCGTGCCCGAGAAGATCATCCTCGACTGCGACCCCGGTCACGACGACGCCGTGGCGATGCTGCTGGCCCACGGCAACCCGGACATCGAGCTCCTGGCCGTGACCACCGTGGTCGGCAACCAGACCCTGCCGAAGGTCACCCGGAACGCCCTCGCCGTCGCCCGCATCGCCGGGATCACCGGTGTGCCGTTCGCCGCCGGTGCCGAGCGACCGCTGCTGCGCGAGATCGAGGTGGCCGAGGACATCCACGGCGAGAGCGGCCTCGACGGCACCATGCTCCCGGAGCCGTCCTTCGCCCTGGACGAGCGGCACGCGGTCGACCTCATCATCGACACCGTCATGGCCCACGAGCCCGGCACCGTCACCATCGTGCCCACCGCCGGTCTCACGAACATCGCGCTCGCCGCCCGCAAGGAGCCCCGCATCGTCGAGCGCGTCAAGCAGGTCGTGCTGATGGGCGGCGGTGTGCACGTCGGCAACTGGAGCCCCGTCGCCGAGTTCAACATCGTCATCGACCCCGAGGCTGCCTCGATCGTGTTCGAGGCCGGGTGGGACGTCGTCATGGTCGGCCTCGACCTGACCCACCAGGCGCTCGCCACCCCGGAGGTCGCCGCGCGCATCGCCGCGATCGGCACCGGTCCCGCCGCGTTCGTCGGGGAGCTCCTCGAGTTCTTCGGCCAGACCTACCGCGACGTGCAGGGCTTCGACGCCCCGCCGGTGCACGACCCCTGCGCCGTCGCGTACGTCATCGACCCGACCGTCGTCCGCGCCGTCAAGGTGCCGATCCACGTCGAGACGCAGGGCACCCACACCCTCGGCATGACCGTCGCCGACTTCCTTGCGCCAGCGCCGGAGGACTGCCGCACGAGCGCCGCGATGGAGCTCGACCACGGCCGGTTCTGGGACCTCGTCGTCGATGCCCTCGAGCGCATCGGTGAGACGCCCGACACCGGCTGGACCCCGGGCGGCGTCGCCGTCGCCGTCGAGACCGGCGCCACCACCACCCCGGAGGCCTGACCGCCATGACCACCACCTCGACGACGATGTCGAAGAAGTCGATCGGCGCACTGACCGCCGCGCTCCTCGCCGCCTGCATCGCGTTCCAGCTGAACGCGAGCATGCTCAGCCCCGCCCTGGTCACCATGGCGCGGGAGCTCAAGACCGACGACGCGACGATCGGGCTCTCGCAGACCCTGTACTTCACGCTCGCCGCGCTGTTCTCGCTGTTCCTGCCGCGCCTGTCTGACATCGTCGGCCGCAAGCGCGTCCTGATCGGCATGCTCGCCGTGATGCTCGTCGGCAGCATCGTCGCCGCGCTCGCCGTGAACGTCCCGATGCTCTTCACCGGCCGCATCATCCAGGGTGTCACCGGGCCGGTCGTGCCGATCTCCCTGCTCGTGCTCCGCAACGAGATCGCCGACCCGAAGCGCTACGGCGCCGCCCTCGGGCTGCTCACCGCGGTGAACGGCGGCATCGCCGGCATCGACGCGCTGGCCGGCGGCTGGATCGCCACCAACTTCGGCTTCCGCGGCATCTTCTGGGTGATCGCCGTCGTCACCGTGATCGCCCTGGCACTCGTCGCGCTGTGGGGCGTCGAGTCGAAGCCGTCCGCCGGCACCCGGATGGACTGGGTCGGCGTGGTCCCGCTCGTGGTGAGCGTCGGCGCACTGCTCACCGCGTTCAACGAGGCCGGCAAGCTCGGCGCTGCCAACCCGGTGCTCGTGATCGGGGGCATCGTCGTCGCCCTCGCGGCCTTCGCGGTCTTCTGGGCGGTGGAGTCGCGGGTGAAGGAACCCCTCGTCGAGACCCGGTTCCTCAAGCGCCGCGCGACGTGGGCACTGCTCGCGACGACCTTCCTCACCATGACAGGCGTCTTCGCGGTCGTGAACGGCCTGGTCACCTCCCTGGCGCAGAACGGCGACGTCGGCTTCGGCATGGAGCCCGACCTGGCCTCGCTCGTGTTCCTCACCCCGTACGCACTGGTCGGCTGGATCGTCGGTCCGTTCGCGGGACGCCTCGCGCCGACGATCGGGTACCGGGCCGTGCTCCGCTTCGGCCTGATCGGCAGCATCGTGTCGACGATCCTGATGGCGATCGTCGGGGTGCACTCCCTGCCGGTCCTCGTCACGGCGACGGTGCTGATCGGCATCACCTACGCGGGCATCGCGAACATCATCCTGAACGGCCTGGGCATCGTGCTCTCGCCGGAGTCGAACCCCGGCTTCCTGCCCGGCCTGAACGCGGGCGCCTTCAACCTCGGTGCCGGAGTCAGCTTCGCCGTGCTGCCGGCGCTCCAGATCGCCCTCGGGGTCGGCGGGTCCGCGGGCACCGCCGGGTACTCCGGTGCCATGCTGCTGGGAGCCGTCATCACCTGTGCGGCACTCGCCACGTCCTTCCTCATCCCGCGCCCGGCCTCGGCCGAGACAGGAGCCGCCGCATGACCGGCATCGTCGTCGTGGGCAGCCTCAACGCGGACCTGGTGGTCCGCACGGAGCGCTTCCCCAAGCCCGGTGAGACCCTGCAAGGGTCCGACCTCCGCATCCTTCCGGGTGGCAAGTCCGCCAACCAGGCGGTGGCTGCCGGGAGGCTCGGGGGCACGGTCCGCATGATCGGTGCGGTCGGCGACGACGGGAACGGTGCGCTGCTCCGCGACTCCGTCGCGGCTGCGGGTGCGGACACAACGCACGTCGCCGTCCGGGAGGGCGTGGCCACCGGCACCGCCGTCATCACGGTCGACTCGGCCGGCGAGAACACCATCGTGATCTCCGCCGGCGCGAACGGCACGCTGACGCCGGACGACGTCCCCGCCGACGCCTTCGACGATGCCGGGGTCCTGGGACTCTGCCTCGAGGTCTCGATCGACGTGGTCCTGTCGGCGGCCCGGTCAGCGCACGCCGCCGGGGTCACGGTGCTCACGAACCTGTCGCCGTTCGGAGCCGTCCCCGCCGAGCTGCTCGAACTGACCGACGTGCTGCTGGTGAACGAGCACGAGGCTGCGTCGCTCGGCGAGCACGGTGTCGCACGGTCGATCGTCACCCGCGGTGGTTCGGGCTGCGTCGTGCACGACGGCGACGCCGACCCGGTGTCGATCGACGCCGTGCGGGTCGAGCCGGTGGACACGACGGGCTGCGGCGACGCCTTCATGGGGTCGGTGGCCCTCCGGCTGGCGGCGGGGGACTCCCTCGTCGACGCCGCACGGTTCGCGGTGGGGGTCGGGGCGTACGCCGCGACCAAGGCCGGGGCACAGGCCTCGTACCCGACCACGGATGAACTCGAGGCGTTCCTGCGGGCGTAGGACGGGCCTCCCGGCCTGTTGCCCTTCGCTCGTCGAGCGCGGACCGGCCGCTAGCGTTGTGGCATGCGCGTGGGAGTCCTCGACATCGGGTCCAACACCGGCCACCTGCTCGTGGTGGACGCCCACGGCGGCGCCGCGCCACTGCCGGCGTCCTCGTTCAAGCAGCCGCTGCGGCTCGCCGAGCACCTCGACGACTCCGGCGCGGTGACACCGCAGGGCGTCGACGCGCTGACGCAGTTCGTCGCGGATGCCGTCCGCGTCGCCGAGGAACGCGGCTGCGAGGACATGCTCGCCTTCGCGACCTCGGCCGTGCGCGACGCGGTGAACTCCGACGCGGTGCTCGCCCACGTCGAGGCCTCGACCGGCGTCGAGCTGGCCGTCCTGTCCGGTGGCGACGAGGCGCGACTGACGTTCCTGGCCGTCCGACGGTGGTTCGGGTGGTCGGCAGGACGGCTCGCGGTGTTCGACATCGGCGGTGGCTCGCTCGAGATCGCCGGAGGTGCCGACGAAGCACCCGACGTCGCGTGGTCGATGCCGATCGGCGCCGCACGGCTCGCCCGCTCGTACTTCGCCGAGGGCACGCCGACCGAGGACGACGTCCGCCGGATCCGGCACGAGATCCGCGTGGAGATCGCTCGCGACGCCGGCAAGCTGCTCCGCGCCGGACGTCCGGACCGGGCCGTCGCGACCTCGAAGACCTTCCGGTCGATCGCCCGGATCTGCGGGGCAGCGCCCTCGGGTGCAGGTCCGCTCGTGCCGCGGGCGCTCGACGGCGACGTGCTCCGGTCGAAGCTGCCCGCGCTGCTGACGATGTCGGTCGACGAACTCGCGACGCTGCCCGGGGTGTCGGCGAGCCGGGCGCACCAGGTGGTGCCGGGTGCGCTCGTCGCCGAAGCATGCCTGGACATCTTCGACCTGCCGGCGCTGGAGATCTGCCCGTGGGCGCTGCGCGAGGGCGTGATCCTGGAGCGGCTCGACCAGTTGTCGGTGCTCGGCAACTCCAAGTAGTGACCGTTATGGTCAGTACATGACCGAATCGGACACTTCCCGCGCACTCATGCCCGGCGCACTCTGGACGCTCGCGGGGGTCGGCTGGCTCGTCGGTGAGGCGGTCTCGGCGTCGGCGTTCCCCGGCTACGACTACGCGACGAACTACATCTCCGACCTCGGGGTCCCCGACGTCGGCTCGTTCCAGGGGCGGTCCATCGACTCACCGCTGCACGTGCTCATGAACACGACGTTCATCGGGCAGGGCGTCCTGTTCGGGATCGCAGCGGTGCTCGCCGTCGTGGTGTTCCGTGCCGCATCCCGCCGTGCGCGGGTGGCGACCGCGGTCCTCGCCGTGGTCCACCTGGTCGGGATGGTCCTGGTCGGCTCGTTCCACGGCAGCCAGACGAGCACCGACGGTGGCACCATCGTGTTCCACGTGCTCGGTGCCGCGGCAGCGATCACGACCGGCAACCTCGTGGCGATCACCGCCGGCATGGGATCCCGGGCGCTGCGGGCACCGGCGGCCTACCGGATCACGAGCGTCGTGCTCGGGATCGTCGGCCTCGTCTCCCTCGTCATGCTCGTCGTCGACTCGTCGTCGACGGCGATCGACGTGCTCCCCGACGGCGTGTGGGAGCGTGCGTCCGTGTACACGATCGTCGCGTGGGAGCTCGTGACCGGGATCGCCCTGCTCGTCGCGGGTGCCCGGCGCCGGCGGGCGGCACGGGCCTCGGCGGTCGGAGCGTGACCCGCCCCGGGCGCCGGGCTCGGCCCTCTGCCGAGGAGATCAACGGGGACGTCCTGGACATCACCGCCGGACTCATCGCCCGCCGCGGCATCAAGGACACCGCCGTGCAGGCCGTCGCTGACCAGGCCGGCTACTCGAAGGCGGGCATCCTCGCCCGGTTCACGAGCAAGGAGCTGCTCGTCGAGGCCGCGCTCGCGCAGTGCACCGAGCAGACCGAGGCGATCCGTGCTGCCGCCTCCGCTGCGCCCGCGGGGGAGTCCCGCGACGCCGCAGCGCTCGCGGGGATCGCCGACCTCGCGCTCTCCCGGCCGGGTTGGGCAGAACTCGCGCTCGCTGCGTTCACCCTGCGGCGCGGGGACGACGTCGGCGTCCGGCTCGAACCGGTCGCCGCGACGCTCCTCGACGTGTTCGGCATCGACATGGCCGACGCCACGGCCACCCCGCTCGACCGGCGGGCACGGGTCTCCGGTGCGTTCGGTGCGATCGTGATGCTCGCACTGACGTACGAGACCGAGGCCTCGGCGGCCGAGGCCCGGCCGCGGATGCTGCAGGTCGGATGGGACGCCCTCGGCCACGACGGGACCGTGCCGCTCGGGGCCGTCGGTTAAGCCCGCTCGGACCTCGGCGGAGCCAGCAGCCACGGACGGATCAGCGTCGTCACGAAGGGCAGCACCCAGAACGTCATGATCGGTGTGAGCACGAGCGTCGTGATGAGCACCCGGGGCAGGACCGGCAGCGCGCCGAACGCTGGGAGCAGCCAGCTGACCAGGTACGTGAACGCCAGGTTCACCGGGAAGAACCCGAGCCAGATGCTGACCGCCTGCTTCCAGCGCGGCGGAGCGCTCGAGGCCGGGGCGTCCGCGGGGGCGTCGAACCAGCCCTCGATCCCGGTGCGCTTCTCGACGCGGGACTCCACGACGAGGTCACGGCCGAGGTCGAGCCAGCGGAGCCGGTCGTCGGAGTTCTCCCACGTCGCCAGGGACTCGTGGTCGGCGAACCGGTAGAGCATGTGCCACTCGCGGGACTGTGCCCGTGACCGGACCCACCCGGAGCCGAGGAAGCCCGGGTACCGGTTTGCGAGGTTCACGCCGGACTGCACCCAGCGGGTGACCTCCGGGATGCGGTCGGGTTCGACCAGGCGGGTGATGGACACGGTGACGGGCGGGCCGGCGGTCTCGGGTGACGACTGCAGGGCTCCTGGCTCTTGTGGAGTCATCCGTCCAGTCTCGCGGACCCGTGTTACCGGCTCGTGTCGCGGCGGACCGGCGCGGGAAGTGCCACGGGTAGGTTCTCGGTATGAGCGAGGTGGACGGCGACCCGCGGGCGACCGAGCGTGGACGGCACGAGACGCCGACCGAGCGGTGGGACCGCAACTGGGCGGACATCCAGCAGGAACTGCGGATCGTGCAGACCGGGACGCAGATCCTCGCCGGGTTCCTGCTGACCCTGCCGTTCCAGCAGCGCTTCACGACGCTCGACCAGGCGCAGGAGGCGATCTACCTCGTGCTGGTGGTCCTCGCCGTCCTCGTGACCGTGACTGCCCTGTCGGCGGTCGCGACGCACCGGCTGGTGTTCCGGCAACGGCAGAAGCACGACCTGGTCCGGGCGGGCAACGTGATCCTGCTCGCGACGCTCATCGCGAGCGCGCTGCTCTTCGCCGGCACCGTGCTCTTCGTGTTCGACGTGGTCATCGGGGACGTCGGGGGCATCGTCGGGGGAGCAGCGGTGTTCCTCGGCACGGCCGTGCTGTGGGTGTCGGTGCCGCTCGCGCTGCGACGGACCCGACGCGACACCGACGAGGACGCCTAGCTCGCCTGCTTCTTCTCGGCGGTCGCCTTCTTGGCCGCGGGCTGCTTCGCAGGTGCCTTCTTTGCCGGGGCCTTCTTCGCCGGGGTCTTCTTCGCGGGGGCCTTCTTCGCGGGCGCAGTCTTCTCGGCGGGCGCCTTCGCGGCCGGAGCCTTCTTCGTCGAGCCGGACGTGCTCGATTCGGAACCCGACGACGACCGTGACCGGGACGCCGAACGCGACCCCGCGCCTCCCGTCCGCTTCTTGTCCACGGACGCACGCAGGGCGGCCATCAGGTCGAGGACGTCGCCGCCCTCGTCGTCGTCCTCGTCCGGCTTCTCGCCGAACGTCTTCTCGGTGTCGATGTCGTCACCGGCCTCGAGCTTGGCGTCGATGAGCTGCTGGAGTTCCTCTTGGTAGGAGTCGGTGTAGCGGTCGGGATCGAAGTCCGTCGACATGCTCTCGACGAGCGACGACGACATCTTCAGCTCGTTCGCGCTGACCTTCACCGACGAGTCGAGGGCCTTGAAGTCGGCCGCACGCACCTCGTCGCCCCACAGCAGGCCCTGCAGCAGGATGACGTCGTCGTGCACCCGGAGCACGCCGAGCCGGGTCTTCTGCCGGAGCGTGAACTGCACGATCGCCAGCCGGTCCGTCTTCGACAGGGTCTCGCGCAGCAGGACGTACGCCTTCGGCGAGCGCGAGTCGGGCTCGAGGTAGTACGTCTTCTCGAACATCATCGGGTCGACCTGGTCGAGCGGCACGAACTCGAGGACCTCGACCTCGTGCGACTGCTCCTCGGGGAGCTGCTTGAAGTCGTCCGCGGTCAGCACCACGGTCTTGTCGCCGTCGTCGTAGGCGCGCTGGATGTCGCCGTACTCGACCTCGTGCCCGAACTCGCAGACCCGCTTGTACCGGATCCTGCCCTTGTCCTCGTCGTGGACCTGGTGCAGGGACACGTCGTGGGTCTCGGTGGCTGCGTACACCTTGATCGGCACGTTGACCAGCCCGAACGCGATGGAGCCCTTCCAGATCGACCTCATCACCACATGATGCCCGTCCCTGTGCGGGAGTGCCCGCAGGCGACGGGTTCTCCACAGATCCGGCTTCGCTGGACCGTCCGGTGGCGGGGACGTGCACGATGGGCGCATGAGTCAGCTCGACAAGCAGGACCCGCGCGACCAGTTCCCCCGTCCGCCGTTCCCCGCGCAGACCCAGCAGGGGTCCGGGCTGGCGAGCGCGATGGACCCCGCTCCCGACCACGGCGAGACGAGCTACCTCGGCACGGGGCGGATGCGGGGGTACCGCGTGCTCGTCACCGGGGCGGACTCCGGCATCGGGCGTGCCGCCGCGATCGCGATGGCGAAGGAAGGCGCGGACGTCGCGCTGAACGCCCTGCCCGAGGAGATCGACGACCTGACCGAGGTCCGTGACCTGGTGGCCGACCTCGGTCGCAACGCGCTCATGCTGCCGGGCGACCTGACGGACGAGGGCTTCTGCGACGACCTGGTCCGGACCGCGGTGCGCGAACTCGGTGGGCTCGATGCCCTCGTCCTGGTCGCCGGGCACCAGAAGGTGCACGAGGACGTCACCGAACAGTCGACCGAGGACTTCGACCGCACGATGAAGGTCAACCTCTACTCGCTGTTCTGGCTGGTGCGCGCGGCGGTGCCGCACATGGCACCAGGCAGCGCGATCGTCACGACGAGCTCGGTCTCGGCGACGCAGCCGCAGGACCGGATGATCGACTACGCGGCGACGAAGGCCGCGATCATCACCTACACGAACGGCCTCGCCCGGCAGCTCGCTGCCAAGGGGATCCGCGCGAACACGGTGGTCCCCGGCCCGGTGTGGACGCCGCTGCAGCCGATCAGCTACCCCGGGGACGAGATCGCCCGCTACGGTCAGGACACCCCGTTCGGGCGCCCGGCTCAACCCGTCGAGCTCGGCAGCGCGTACGTGTACCTCGCCGGTCCGGAGTCGTCGTACACCTCGGGCACGACGTTGACGGTGGCGGGAGCGACCGGGGTGGCGCTGTGAGTCCCGCGTCCCGGAAGACCGTGGTCGTCGTCGGTGACCGCAGGATCGCGCTGACGAACACCGACAAGGTGCTCTACCCCGAGACCGGCACCACCAAGGGGCGGGTCATCGAGTACTACGAGCGTGTGGCGCCGTGGATGATCCCGCACGTCAAGGACCGACCGGTGACCAGGAAGCGGTGGGCCAACGGGGTCGAGGGCAAGGTGTTCTTCGAGAAGAACCTGCCGGACTCCGCGCCCGACTGGGTCCGGCACCACACGATCCACCACTCGGAGCACGACAACGAGTACCCGATCGTCGACGACGTCCAGACCCTGGTCTGGATGGCGCAGCAGGCCGCCCTCGAACTGCACGTGCCGCAGTGGCGGTTCGGTCCCCGTGGCGCGCAGCAGAACCCGGACCGGCTCGTCCTCGACCTGGACCCCGGCGACGGCGTCGGGCTGCCCGAGTGCGTCGAGGTCGCCCTGGCCGCCCGCGAGATCCTGCACGGCATGGGCCTCGAGCCGTACCCGGTGACCTCGGGGTCGAAGGGCATCCACCTCTACGCAGCACTCGACGGCCGATCGACCACGAAGCACGTCTCCGACGTCGCCCACGAGCTGGCGAAGGCACTCGAGACGGACTTGCCGGACCTGGTCCTCTCCTCGATGAGCCGCGCCGAGCGCACGGGCAAGGTCTTCGTCGACTGGTCGCAGAACAACGGGAACAAGACGACCATCGCCCCGTACTCGCTGCGCGGCCGCGAGCGGCCGACGGTCGCGGCTCCGCGCACCTGGAAGGAGCTCGGGGAACGCGGGCTCGCGCAGCTCACGTTGGACGAGGTCCTCGAACGACTGGAGGCCCGTGGGGACTTCCTGCACCCGGTCGCGTCCGCCTCGTTGGCCGTCGGGCGTGACGACCACGGTCACTGGGACAGCGACCGGACGGACCGCGCGAACGACGCCGAGCAGCCGGCCCGCGACCGGCTCGCGGCCTACCGTGCGAAGCGCGACGCGTCGAAGACCCCGGAACCCGTGCCCGAGGGGGCGCCCTCGGTCCGGAAGGACGGCACCCCGACCTTCGTGATCCAGGAGCACCACGCCACCCGCGACCACTACGACTTCCGGTTGGAGCACGACGGCGTGCTGGTGAGCTGGGCGCTGCCGAAGGGCGAACCGACCGACCCCGGCAAGAACCACCTCGCCGTGCAGACCGAGGACCACCCGTTGGAGTACGGGTCGTTCGAGGGCACGATCCCCAAGGACGAGTACGGCGGCGGCACGGTGACGTTGTGGGACGACGGCACCTACGAGCTCGAGAAGTGGCGCGAGGGCGAAGAGGTCATCGTGACGCTGCACGGCCGGACCGGCGGCGCTCGCCGACTCGCACTGCTGCACACCCGGGGCCGTGGTGGGGGCGACGAGAAGAACTGGCTGATCCACCGCACGAAGGAGCAGCCCGAACGTCTCGCCGACGGTGGCGACGCTGCGGGCGCGCGTCGCGGCGGCTCCGGGCCCGCCGACGGGCAGCGCGGCGGACACCGTGGCGGACGCGAGCGGATCTCGGGTGCTGCCGACGCGGACACGGCGCCGGCCGACCGGCGGACGATGCAGGCGACCCTGGCCAAGGACACCCCGCACCTCGACCCCACCGACTGGGCGTTCGAGATGAAGTGGGACGGCGTGCGGGCGCTCGCCACCGTACGTGGTGGCGAGGTGACCCTGCGGAGCCGGAACGACAACGACCTCACCGCGCAGTACCCGGAGCTGCAGGAGCTCGGCGAACGGGCCGGTGTCGACGGGGTGTTCGACGGCGAGATCGTCGCGGTCGACGACCGTGGCCGTCCGTCCTTCCAGCTGCTGCAGAACCGGATGGGGCTGACGAAGCCCCGCGAGGTCCGCGCCGCGCAGGAGTCGACGCCCGTGCGGTTCTTGCTCTTCGACGTGCTCGAGGCGGACGGGCACGAGCTCACGCGACTCGCCTACGACGCCAGGCGGCAGGCGCTCGAGACCGTCGTCGAGCCCGGCGGCGTGATCGACGTGCCGCCGGCGTACCAGGGCGACCTCGACCGTGCGGTGGCCGAGTCGGCGAGCAAGGGACTCGAGGGCGTCGTCGCGAAGAAGCGTTCCTCGAAGTACGTCGAGGGCCGTCGGTCCGAGTCGTGGCTGAAGCTGAAGGACCACGCCACGCAAGAGGTCGTCGTCGGGGGCTGGAAACCCGGCAGTGGTCGCCGAGAGGGCGGTGTCGGATCGCTCCTTCTCGGCATCCCGGGGCCCGACGGACTCGAGTACGTCGGCAAGGTCGGGACGGGGTTCCGCGACCGGGACCTCGACGAGATCGCCGCCGTGCTCGACCCGCTCGAGCGGAAGACCCCGCCGTTCGTCGACGTCCCTCGGCCGGACGCCCGCGATGCCCACTGGGTCACGCCGAAGCGTGTGGGCGAGGTCGAGTTCGCGGAGTGGACCGGGGACGGACGGCTCCGACAGCCCTCGTGGCGGGGCTGGCGCGTCGACAAGGACCCGTCGGACGTCGTCCGCGAGAGTTGAGCATGCATCCGCATGGGGTCCGCCCGCGGCGAACATCCGTCCCCCGTCCGGCCCGCGAACGGGGGACGTTTCCGGACGAGCCACCTGCGGATCGCCCGGTGGCTGTTACCTTCGCCGGGACGAAAGGGCACGGGGATGAGCGCGAGCAAGTACCTGCCACCGTTCACGGCCGAGGAGCGTGTCGCGATCACCGGAGATCACGTCCCGCACACAACGGCCGACCCGGGGGCGGTCATCGGGGAGACCGAGGTCACGTACGCGGACTTCCTCGTCGACGAGATCGACGAGTAGGGAAGCAGACGGGGCCGACGACGGCTGCGGTCTCGGCCGCCGGACACGGGGGAGAAGACGGCCCGTGCGCCGGATCAGGGAACGCACGGGCCGCCGCCGAAGCACCGTGACCGACCGTTCAGGGATGGCCGGCCACGGCGCGCTCGCACCAGGCACACCGAGATGCACCTGGTAGGCACGTACTAACGACGTGACGAGCGAGCGATTCGTCACACGAAGAACCGAGATCCGCGCAGAGGAGCACCACCTGTCCAGCGACGAGGCCCTGGCGGCCCTGTCGGACGCCTCCCTCGTCGAGCGGAGCGCCGACGGCGACACCGCGGCGTTCGGTGTGCTCATCCGCCGGTACGGTCCGCACATGCGGGCCTACGCCGCGCGGATCCTCGGGCACGGGGACGGCGAGGCCGACGACGCCGTGCAAGAGGCCGCACTGCAGGCGTGGCAGCGGATCGACCGGGTCGAGGACCCGGAGCGCGTGCGCAACTGGTTGTTCCGGATCGCCGCGAACAAGGCGCTCGACCGCCTGCGCGGACGGCACCCCCACGCCGACCTGGAGGCCGTGGTCGACCCCGTCGACGACCGTCCCGTCGACGACGTGGTCGCCGCCCGGATGCAGGTGCGGGAACTCGCGCGTATCGTGCAGGCTCTCCCGGACGCACAGCGTGCGGTCTGGGTGATGCGGGAGATCGGTGGGGCGCCGTACGCGGAGATCGCCGAGGCGACGGGGTTGTCCGCCGCGACGGTTCGGGGGCTGCTCGCGCGTGCGCGGCGGCGAGTGGTCGAGCAGATGGAGGGGTGGCGATGAACGACGACGACGTCGAGGACCGCTACGGCGCCTTCACGCTGGACGAGCTGTCCGACTACCTGGACGCCGATCGCACCCCGGTGCGCGACGACATCGAGGACGACCACGAAGCCGCCGCGGCACTGGTACGGCTCGAGTCGCTGCGTGCAGCGTGCCGGGACCTGCTCGACACCGGGGTCGGTGACGCCGTGCGGGCACGTGACGAGGCCTGGATCACCGCGGTGCTCGCCTCGATCCGGACGACCGCGCACGCCGGACGCGACATCCCCGTGCCCGACGACGACCCCGCCAGTCGGCTGGTGGTCACCGAGGGTGCGCTCCGTGGCCTGGTGCGGTCGCTCGGCGACGAGGTCCCCGGCGTCTTCGTCCGCCGGACCCGCTTCACGGGCGACGTCGCCGTCCCCGGCGGCCCGGTCGACGTGGAGATCACGATCGTGGTTTCCGTGGACGCCTCGGTCACGGCCCGCGCCGACGTGCTGCGCGAACGGGTCGCCGACGCGCTCGCCGCCCACGCGCCGTTCGTCGTCCGGTCACTCGTCGTCCGGGTCGTCGACGTCATGATCGAGGGGACACCGTGACCACCGACCTGCGAGCGGTCTCCCGCGCCCTCACCGCCGTCGTGCTCGACGTCCCCGGTGTCCGCACCGTCCTGCCGCCGGGGCCGGGTCTCGCGACCCTGGTGCGCGACGTGCGCTCGGTCATGGACATCCCGGCGGACGGCGGGGCGGTCCTCGTGCAGCAGCGTTCGGACGGCCCGCGGATCCGGGTCGTCGTGACCTCGGAGCGCTCGACCCCGTTGGTCGCCGTGGTCCGGGCCGTCCGCGACGCGGTGGTCACGGCTGCCGAGCCGTTGCTCGGCAGCCGTCCGACGGACGTCACCGTCCGCGTCGTCGAGATCGTCTGAGCCCGAGCACGCGTCCGTCAGGGGGCAGGAGCGGGGCCGTCGGCGGGCTCGGCGTCGTCGGCCGCTGGCACGTCCTGGTCGATGAGCTCGTCCTCTTCCGGCTCGACGACCTCGGCCGCGGCGGCCTTGGCGTCGTCGATGGACTCCTGCGAGCGGCGGAGGAGGTCGTCGTTGGCTGCGTGATCCGTCATGGACCGGACGCTACGCGGGGGTCCCTGAGCCGGCATCCCGACGACGCACGCCGTCGTGCGGGCGGCCGTGCGGCGGCTCGAAGTCGACGGCGGAGGTCGGCGCAGGGCTCGACGGCATCGCCGGCACGGCCGGGGTGCCGAACGCGTCCGCCGCGTCGAGCACGGCGCGGGTCGCGGCCGCGGCCATCCGCAAGCCGTCGGCGACGGGCATCGCACGGTGCCCTGGCGTCCGGACCTCGACACCCCACGGCTCGTCGAAGCCCAGTTCACGGACGATCCGGACGAACCCCGGCAGGTCCCATGCCCCGGCTCCGGGGAGGTACCGCGCCTCACGCGACTCCTCGGCGAGGGTCATGCCGGCGGGCGTGTGGAGGAGACCGTCGCTGAGCTCGACGGCCGCCAACGTGACCGGCGAGACACCCTGACGGATGGAGGCCAGCGTCGACCCACCACGCAGGGCGTGCATGGCGTCGAGGAGCAGCCCGCCGTTCGGGTGGCCAGCGGTGGCGACGAAGCGCGACGCCCGCTCCACCGTCGGCAGGTTCGACCACGGCTCGGGCTCGAGCACGAGCTGGGCACCGACGCCCTCGGCCTGCCCGGCGAGCACGTTCCAGTCGTCGGCCATCGCGATCGGCGAGGCGCCGGGCAGCGAGGTGTCCGCGCGCACGACGACCTGCCACGCACGGAGCGCCGCTGCTGCTTCGAGCACGACCCCGCGGTCGGCGTCCGACTCGTCGGAGGTCCGGCTCGGGCACGTCCACCACCGGTCGAGTGGTCCGAGCTGGACCCACACGATGCCGGCACCGTCGAGCATGCGTCGGAGTTCGGGGAACCCGGTCGTCGCACGGACCTCGTGGAGGTCGTCGAGCGACAGCGACAGCCCGGCGAACCCGGCTGCGCCGACGGCGTGGACGCGCTCGCGGATGCTCCCGTCGCCGGCCCATGTCCAGGACGTCGCGAGCAGATCGTGTTCCTGCACGGCCGTACCTCCGTTGTCCCGCGACCGACGCCACCCTGTCGTGACCCGCCAGCCCCGTGTCTGGACGTCGTGTGCCCCACTCGACGTCAGGTCAGGAGTACTCTGCGCGGCTGCGAGCGCTCCCAGTCGGCGGTCACACGGCCGAAACGCGGGCGCGCGGCTCAGACGATGCGGGTCGTGACCGAACCCACCCCGCAGATCGTCCAGGTGACCGACTGGCCGCGCTCGAGGACGCCGACCCCGTCCGGCGTACCGGTCATCAGCAGGTCGCCCGGCGCGAGGGCCACGAACCGGGACAACGCGGCGATGGTCTCCGCCACGGACCAGATCTGGTCGGCGAGGTCCCCGGCCTGTCGCCGCTCCCCGTCGACGGTCAACTCGATCGCCCCCGAGGTCGGGTCGACCCCCGCCGCCGGTGTGATCGCGCCGATCGGCGCCGAGGAGTCGAAGCCCTTCGCGGTGTCCCACGGCCGTCCGAGCCGCTTCGCCTCGGCTTGCAGGTCCCGCCGGGTGAGGTCGATCCCCACCGCGTACCCCCACACGTGGTCGAGGGCGTCCGCCGCCGTGATGTCGGTGCCGCCCGTCCCGATCGCCACGACGAGTTCGACCTCGTGCTCGAGCTGCTCGGTCAGCGACGGGTACGGGGTGTCGGCACCGTCGACGACCACGGCGTCCGCGGGCTTGGCGAAGAAGAAGGGCGGTTCGCGGTCCGGATCGTGTCCCATCTCCCGCGCGTGCGCGGCGTAGTTCCGTCCGACGCAGAACACGCGTCGGACCGGGAATCGGCCGCCGGTCGCGACGGGGACGGTCGGGAGGCTCGGGGCCGGGATCACGAGGTCGGTCACCGTCCCAGCGTGGCAGGCCTGCAGGGCGTCGGTTCAGTGCTCGCCGAACGACGCCTCGTACCGGAGCTTCCGCGCGCGGGCGCGCTCCTGCCGCTCGTGACCGATGCGCCGACCGCGACGAAGGCGCTGAGGGCCGACACGACCGCGCTCATCCATCCGACTTCCATGAGGATCAGCCTGACGCCGGAGGACCGGCCACGCGTCGAGCGTGACCGGTCCTGTGGAGAGCATGGCGGGCCTCCTGGCTGTGGAGGAAGTGCGTCAGTTCCCGGGAGCCGCGCCCTCCGTCTCACCGGCGCCCGGGTCGCCCCCGGTCCCGCCGGACGCCGGCTCGTCCTGCGGCCAGCCCGCGAACTCCCAGCCCTCGAGGGACGGGTGGTCCTCGCCCTTCGTGTACGCGTAGGTGCGTGCAGCATCACGGGCCTCGGACAGCTTGGTCAGCAGGTCAGCGTGCGCGTCGGCGTCGACCCGCGTCAGGGCGTCGTGCGCCAGGGCGAACCGGTCCATCTCGTTCCGGATGAGCATGTCGAACGGCGACGTCGTGGTGCCCTGCTCGAGGAACCCGTGCACGTGCAGGTCGTCGTGCCCGTGCCGCCGGTAGGTGAGCTGGTGGACGAGTGACGGGTACCCGTGGAAGGCGAAGACGGTGGGCGTCCCCGGCAGGAAGAGCTCGTCGTACTCGTCGTCCGGGATCGGGTGCTCGTGCTTCCGGGGGTCGCCGAGCGCCAGGAGGTCGACGACGTTGAGCACCCGCACACCGACGTCGGGCGCGTGCTTGCGGATGAGGTCCGCGGCGGCGACGGCCTCGACCGTGGGCACGTCACCGGCGGAGGCGAGGACGACGTCGACGCGACCGACGGTCTCCTCGGTACCGGCCCACGCCCAGACCCCGAGTCCGGCGTCGGCGTGCGCCTTCGCGTCCTCGAGGGACAGGAACACCGGTTCCGGGTGCTTGCCGGCGACGATCACCTCGATGCGGTCGGTGGTCTCGAGTGCGTGCGCGGCGACGGCGAGCAGGGTGTTCGCGTCGGCGGGGAGCTTGATCCGCACGAGGTCCTGCTGCTTGGACGCGACGACGTCGAGGAAGCCCGGGTCCTGGTGGGAGAAGCCGTTGTGGTCCTGCCGCCAGACGTGCGACGACAGCAGGATCGACAGGTTCGCCACCGGCGCGCGCCAGTCGATGCCGGTCGAGGACTCGAGCCACTTCGCGTACTGGCCGACCATCGAGTCGATGATGTGCGCGAACGCCTCGTACGTGTTGAGGATCCCGTGCCGGCCGGAGAGCACGTAGCCCTCGAGCATCCCCTCGAGTAGGTGCTCGGACAGCACCTCGGTCACCCGGCCCCGAGCGGAGAGGTGCTCGTCGTCGGCCGTGCGCTGCGCCCGCCACACCCGCGAGGTCACGTCGAACACGGCGTCGAGCTTGTTCGAGACGGTCTCGTCCGGACCGAACAGCCGGAAGGTCGAGCCGTTCCGTTCGATGAGCGCGGCGAGCCACGGTCCGAGGGTGCCGGTGGCGGACGCGGTCGTGCCGGCGGGGACCCCGTGGTCGTCGATCGACGGCCGGTCGAGCGCGGTGCGGATCCGCCCGCCGTTCGCGTGCGGGGTGGCGCTCATCCGCTCGTCGCCGGTGGGCCGGATGGTCGTCATGATCCCGACCGGGTGGCCGTCCTCGTCGAAGAGCTCGTCCGGTCGGTAGGACCACATCCACTCCTCGAGCTGGGCGCGGTGCTCGTCGTTCTCGCGCACCCCCGGCAGCGGGACCTGGTGCGCGCGGAAGGTTCCCTCGACCCGCTCGCCGTCGACCTCCTTCGGGCCGGTCCATCCCTTCGGGGTCCGGAGTACGATCATCGGCCAGCGCGGACGGAGGTCGGCGGCACCGGCGGGCTGCCCCGCTGCCGCACGTGCTGCCTGCGCCCGTGCCGCGGCCTGGATGTCGTCGATCCCGGCGAGTGCCCGGCGGAGCGCACCGTCGAAGAGGGCGTGCACCGCGTAGGGGTCGTCGCCGACCCGGGAGGAGTCGACCACGATCGGGTCGTAGCCGAGCCCGCGGAAGTACGACGTGAGGTCTTCGTCGGGGATGCGCGCGAGGATCGTCGGGTTCGCGATCTTCCACCCGTTGAGGTTGAGGATCGGCAACACGGCGCCGTCGGACACCGGGTCGAGGAACGTGTGTGCCTGCCAGGAGCCGGCGAGGGGGCCGGTCTCCGCTTCGCCGTCGCCGACGACGCAGGCCACGACGAGGTCGGGGTTGTCGAGTGCTGCGCCGTACGCGTGGGCGAGGGAGTACCCGAGCTCGCCGCCCTCGTTGATCGAGCCAGGGGTCTCCGGTGCGGCGTGGGAGGGGATCCCGCCCGGGAACGAGAACTGCCGGAAGAAGCGCTGGAGGTCGTCGTCCTGGTAGAGCTCCCCCCACGTGCCGTCGAGCCACGCGTTCGCGTTCATCGCGGGGCCGCCGTGCCCTGGCCCGCAGATGTAGAGGAACTCGCGACCGGTCTCGGCGATGAGCGCGTTGCAGTGCGCGTAGACGAGGTTCAGTGCGGGCGAGGTGCCCCAGTGTCCGAGCAGCCGCGGCTTGACGTCGTCGGGCTCGATGGGCCGTGAGAGCAGCGGATTGTCCAGCAGGTAGATCTGCCCGACCGTCAGGTAGTTGGCGGCGCGCCACCACGCGTCGATCGCCCGGAGTCGGTCGGTGGTCGGGAGGTGTGCTGGGGACATGCCCCCACGGTACGAAACCCGGCATCGGAGCGCCCCAGAAAAGAACTTCCAAACCGTTCGGGCCGGGGTGCCGAATGAGTTGCACAGGGCAAAAGCCCAGGGCGCTCTCCGGTCAAACTCGGCCGGTATTCAGCGTACGCACAGGAGCTACGTCGGCCGCCGGCCGGAGTGCCCACACAGCAAAGGACTGAAAAATCATGCGCAAGAGCCTGAAGACCTCCATCACCCTCGCCACGACCGGTGCCCTGGTGCTCGGTGGCGCCGCGTTCGGCGTCTCCGCCGCGCAGGCCTCCACCCCGACGGTGCACACCGTGTCGTCGTCCTCGTCGAAGATCCCCGCGCCGGTCGCTTCGGTGCCCGAGGTCCTCGGTGGCTCGACCGCCGTGAAGCTCGACTCCGGCTTCACCGACGCCCTCACCGCCCTGAAGCTCACCCCGGGTGTCTCCGGCGACGCGACCCTCGCTGACGGTTCGGTGTCGTTCCCGATCACCGCCGGGTCGGTCACGTACTGGTCGCCGGACGGCAACTACCGCCCGTACGTGCAGGGCCTGCTGAACCACGACGACTCGGGTCTGACCCTGAAGGCCGGCGACACCACGGTGACGCTGGAGAACTTCGTCGTGAACCCGGGCTCGTCCAAGCTCTACGGTGACGTCCTGGTCAACGGCAAGGTCGCCGCGTCGAACGCGTACCTGTTCGAGCTCTGGGGCGGTTCCCTCAAGCCCCTCCAGCTCGAGGGTGACAACGCGATCCTGACCGGCACCACGGTGCACGTGTCCGAGGACGCTGCCGGCCTGCTGAACAAGACCTTCGGCACCGACGCCGTCAAGCGCGGCCTGCTCGTCGGCACCGCGACCATCACGGCGCAGATCAAGTAACACCCACGACGAAGATCGGCCCGGACCACGTGAACACGTGGTCCGGGCCGATCTTCGTCGTGCGGAACACGGCGACGCCACGCGGACGCACAGCGCTCACTGCTCACCGCCGCCGGCGCCACCACCGACGCGGCCGGTCCGCCGACTCCGCTGCTCGGGCTGCCGCGGTGGCCGCCGCCGCCGCGAGCCTGGTTTCCCGCCGCTCGTGCCACGCGACGAGTTCCGCGTCCACGTCCCGCATCGGCGTCACGACCGGCGGCCCGCCGAGCAACTGCCGCCGGGCTTCCTTCACACGGGCGTTGAAGTCCTCGAGCACCGCACGGACGTCGGCCTCGACCGTCAGCGCATCGAGCGCATCGTCGAGGTCGGCGTCCTCGGTGCGGAGCGCGAGCGCGGGCGGAGCGATCCCGCGGATGTCCTCGCGTTCGATCTTCGAGCGGATCCACCAGTCCGGGTCGTGCTGCCCGTCGTTCCCCGGCAACGGCTTGCCGTGGTACGGGTTGCCCTCGAAGACGCCGCGGCGTTCGGCTTCCTCGATCCGGGCCCTGGCGTTCGCGGCCACGTCGGCGGCCCGGAGCTGGCGGCGTTCCTCGCGCACCTCGTCCGGGTCGAGGGAGCCGCGTTCGATCTCGCTGTCCACGAGCTGCTGGTACCGGTACCGCGCGGCTCGTCGCAGCCGGTCCATCCGTGCATCGACGTCGTTCATCGTCAGTCCATGATCACGCGGCGGCGTCGTCCTCGCCACTCATCTCCTGGACGGTCAGCGCTGCCTGGATGAGCGCGAGGTGCGACAGTCCCTGCGGCAGGTTGCCCATGAAGGAACCGTCCTCGCTGATCATCTCGCTGAACAGTCCGACGTCGTTGCCCTGTGCGACCATCTCGTCCATCAGCGCGCGCGCCTCGTCCTGCCGCCCGACGCAGGCGAGAGCGGCCACGAGCCAGAACGAGCAAGCCACGAACGGGCTCTCCTCGTCCTCGATCCCGGAGTACCGGTAGACGAGCGGGCCGCGCTGCAGCTGCTCGCGGATCGCGTCGATCGTCGCCGACATGCGGGGGCCGCGGTCGAAGGCCGACATGGCGTGCAGCAGGATCGAGCAGTCCAGCGCATCGGTGTCCGGGTGCATCACGTAGTGGCCGAGTTCCTCGTTCCACCCGTGCTCGGCGACCCAGTCCTCGATGAGCTCCCGGTTCTTCACCCACATGTCGCGGGTGCCCTCGATCTGGCCGGCGTCGTGGAGCTCCACGGCGGCGTCGAGCGCCTGCCAGCAGCCGATCTTGCTCGTCGTGTAGTGGTGGGTCTCCTCGAGCTCCCACATGCCGGCGTCGGGCTGCTCCCACCGCTTGCAGGCGTCGTCGGCGAGCCCCTCGAGCGTCGCGGCGGTCTTGCGGTCGAGCACGTTGCCGGCGCGCACGTACTGGCGCATGATCTCGAACACGTCGCCCCAGACGCCGAGCTGCAGCTGGTCGCTCGCCCGGTTGCCCTCGGTCACCGGCCCGATGCCGTCCCACCCCGGGACGTCGCGCTCGTGCACGCCGTCGGAGTCCGAGCCGTCGAGTTCGTAGAAGATCGGCATGCTGTCGCCGTGTTCGGCGATGGTGCGGATCACCCAGGACACTGCGGCGTGCGTCTCCTCGCGCAACCCGAAGCTCGTCAGTGCGTGCACGGTGTACGACAGGTCGCGCACCCAGGCGAACCGGTAGTCCCAGTTCTTCCCACCGCTGCGGTCCTCGGGCAGGCTCGTCGTCGGCGCCGCGGCGATCGCCCCGGTGGGGGAGTAGATGAGGAGCTTCAGGGCGAGGGCACTGCGCTGGACGGCATCCGCCCAGGGGCCGTCGTAGGCGAACTCCTCCGACCACGTCGACCAGTTCCGGATGGTCCGGTCGATGCCCTGCATGCTCTGTTCCGGGTCGGGCATGAAGATCGGCTCGTCGTGCGTGCCGACGATCGTCAGGATGTGCTCCGAGTCGGCCGAGGTCGTGAAGCGGCCGGAGAAGCGCGGTCCGTCCTCGTGCACGGGGTCGAACCCCTGCTCGACGATCGCGATCGTGATGCCGTCGACCCCGACGACGGTGCCGTTCACGGTGTCGAGACGCCTCGGCTCGGCGGTGTTCAGCAGGGTGCCGGGCACGACGGCCCACTCGAGCTCCACGGTGCCGTCGACGCCCTGGACGCAGCGGCCGATCTCGGCCCACGGCAGACGTCCGGCGACACCGGTCACCATCGCGTCCGTGACGGTGCAGGTGCCGGAGTCCGTGGTCCACGTCGTGACGAGGACGTTCGTGCCGGGGATGTACTCGCGTGATGCGGAGGCGTCGCCGGTCGGCCGCAACGCGATGTGTCCGCCGTGCTCGGCGTCGAGGATGCTGGCGAAGACGGGCGGGGAGTCCATCGACGGGATCGGCAGCCAGTCGATCCGGCCGTCGGCGGCGATGAGGGCGACGGTGCGGCCGTCGCCGATCGCTCCGTAGGAGCGGAGCGGGACGTACCCGTTGCTGCGTTCGTCGTTGTCGACCGCGTCGGGGGTGTCTCGGGTGCGCTCCGTCATGTGCCCAGCCTGCCCTGGCCGTGGGCGCGACCATCAGGCGGCCGTACCCCGCTGTGGAGAACCCGCGCCGCGCCTCCAGGATGTGGAGAACGCACGACAACGCGTCGAGAACGCACGACACGCCCGGCGTGACTTGTGCACCCCGGGCGTGTCGAACTACTGTCGGTCCTCCTGCCCACCGGCAGGACCGCCCGTCCCGGGCACCTCGGAAGGACCGCGCATGCGCGCCGTGCAGCACAGCGAACAGCGAGTCGAGCTCCAGCTCGACACGCTCGTCGTGCTGCCCGAACAGCAGCGCGAGCAGCAGTCCTCCAGCTATCCCGCGTAGGCACGCGACGTCACCAGACGCCCCGTGCCCACCCGGCCCGGGGCGTCACCTCCCGACGCTGCCCCTCCGAACGCCGCACCGCAGCACGGAACGGCAGCCGGATTCCGCCTCGGACCGTCATCGAAGACCGTCACGAAAGCGAGACGACACCATGGAGAAGATCAACGACCGATTGCTCAGCTGGGCCTCGATGCTCGAGGACAACACGGAGCAGCAGGCCCGCACGACCGCGCGCATGCCGTTCGTGTTCCCGCACCTGGCCCTGATGCCCGATGCCCACCTCGGACTCGGTGCGACCGTCGGTTCGGTCATCCCGACCCTCGGCGCGATCATGCCGGCGGCCGTCGGTGTGGACATCGGCTGCGGCATGATCGCGGTCAGGACCCAGTTCACCAAGGGCGACCTGCCCGAGGACCTGCAGGGGCTGCGCGAGCAGATCGAGCGCGCGATCCCGCTGTCGGCCGGTGCGTCGAACCGGAAGATCGTGGCGACCGCCGCGCCCCGGATCGCGGAGCTCGAGGCCATGGCCGAGACCGCCGGGTTCGACCCGGACGGCGTGCACGGCGGCTGGCGCAACCAGCTCGGCACGCTCGGGTCCGGCAACCACTTCATCGAGGTCTCCCTCGACGAGGAGGACCGGGTCTGGACCTTCCTGCACTCCGGCTCGCGTGGCGTCGGCAACAAGATCGCCCAGCGGCACATCAAGGTCGCGAAGCGGCTGATGGAGCGCTGGTGGATCCAGCTCGCCGACCCCGACCTGGCGTACCTGGTCGAGGGCACGCCCGAGTTCGACCGGTACATCGCCGAGCTGCGGTGGGCCCAGCACTTCGCGCTGCTCAACCGCGAGGAGATGATGGACCGCGTCGTCCGGCAGCTGTCCGAGGTGCTCGGGTCCCCGGTCGACGAGCTCGAGCGGATCAACTGCCACCACAACTTCACCCAGCGTGAGACGCACTGGGGCAAGTCGGTGTGGGTGTCCCGGAAGGGCGCGATCCAGGCGAAGGCGGGACAGGCGGGCCTGATCCCCGGGTCGATGGGGACCGCGTCGTACGTCGTCGAGGGCCTCGGCAACAAGCCGTCGCTCGAGTCGTCGCCGCACGGTGCCGGCCGGCTCTTCTCGCGGAGTGCCGCCCGCCGGACCTTCACCCACGAGCAGCTGCGCGAGGCGATGGTCGGGATCGAGTACCGCGACACGGATGCGTTCCTCGACGAGATCCCGGCGGCGTACAAGCCGATCGACCAGGTGATGGCGGACGCGTCGGACCTCGTCGCGGTCCGGCACACGCTGCGGCAGGTCGTCAACGTGAAGGGTGACTGACGCTGCGCGTCCCCTCGGACTGGAGGCACGGGTGCTGCCCGCCCCGCGCCTCCAGTCCGACGTCGGGTCCGGTCGACCGCCCGGCGCGGCCCGGACAGACCGGCGCGCGTCGGGCACGCTCGATGGCGTGAGTGAACAGGCGGAACAGGCGGCCCGGAAGACCGGACGCGAAGCGAAGCGGGTCGCGGACAGCCGCTGGTTCGAGACGACCGCACGGGCCGGCTTCGTCGGCAGCGGCATCGTGCACCTGCTGATCGGGTACCTCGCGATCCTGCTCGGCGTCGGCAACGCGTCCTCGGGCGGCGAGACCGACCAGTCCGGCGCTCTGCAGCAGATCGCTGCGGTGCCCGGCGGGGTGTTCCTGCTCTGGGCGATCGCGATCGGTACGGCAGCGCTGACCGTGCGGCTGGTCCTCGAGGCGGTCGTCGGCGGTCGGTCGGACAGCACCCGGGGTTGGCTCGCCCGGTTCAAGGACGTCGCGAAGGCCGTGGTCTACGGCGTGATCGCGTACTCGTCGGCCTCGTACGCGCTCGGTGCCGGCTCGAGCTCCAGCAGCTCGTCGCAGAGTGCCGCGGCGAAGACCCTCGCGACCCCCGGTGGCGTGTTCGTGCTGCTCCTCGCCGGGGCGATCGCGGTCGCGATCGGGATCGGCCTCGTCGTGATCGGCTGCCGGCGCTCGTTCTGGAAGCAGCTCGTGCGGCCGCCGCGGTCGGTCGAACGGGTCATCACCGTGCTCGGGGTGGTCGGCTACGTCCTCAAGGGCATCGCGGTCGCGATCGTCGGTGTGCTCATCGGCGTGGCCGGGCTGCAGAGTGACCCCGACCAGGCGACCGGCCTCGACGGGGCGTTCGACGCGATCCGGAGCATGCCCGGTGGCGTGTTCGTCCTCGTGGTCATCGGCATCGGGTTCCTGGCCTTCGGCGTCTACAGCTTCTTCCGCGCGCGCTACGCCCGCCTCTGAGCGCTCGCGCTCCGCCCGCGAGCGCTCGACCTTTCGCGCCCAGCGACACTTCACGCGCCCGTCGCCCCGTGAGGTGTCGCCCAGCCCGTGAAGTGGCGGCGGCGGAGCGGAGCGGCAGCGGCGGCGGCGGCACGACGGCTGGGGGACCACGGAGCCGTCGCCGGTAGACCGGAGGCATGAGCAGCAGCGCGACGACCGGCCCCGCCACCGTCTTCTCCGACGCCCGAGCCGTCCTCGCCGAGAGCATCGTCTGGGACCCGTCCGCCCAGCTGCTCCGGTGGACCGACATCACCCTCGGCACCCTGAACACCGCCGACGCGCACGGGACCGCGGTCTCGAGTGTCCCGCTCCCGCCGCCGCTCGCGTCGTTCCAGCCACGGGCCTCCGGCGGCTTCGTCGCAGCGCTCGGGGACTCCGTGGTGGTGACCGACGCCGAGGGCGCGATCGAGCGCGAGATCGCCCGGGTCGAGCACGCCACGGCCGGCATCCGGTTCAACGAGGGCAAGTGCGACCCGTTCGGCCGGTTCCTGGTGGGCAGCATGAACCTGACGACGGGGGAGCCCGACGGCGCCCTGTACTCGATCGAGCCCGACGGCACGACCCGGCTGCTCCGCGGCGGCTTCGGCGTCACGAACGGCATCGAGTGGTCGGACGACGGCAGCGTCATGTACGTCACGGACACCAGCGCGTCGACGGTCTACCGCGGGTCCTACGGTCCGGACGGCGAGCTCGGTGAACTCGAACCGTTCGTCGTCGGCGCCGCCCACGACGGTCTGGTGCGCGACGACGAGGGCTGTTCCTGGAGTGCGATCTACGGCGGCGGCCGGGTGGAGCGGTACGGCCCGGACGGGTCGCACCTCGAGACGGTCGAGCTCCCCGCACCGAACGTGACGTCCGTGGCGTTCGGCGGCCCGGACATGGCCACGCTCTTCGTCGGCACCGCACGCGAGAACCTCACCGAGGAGCAGCTCGAGCAGTCCCCGGCGTCGGGGGCGGTCCTCGCGGTGCCGACGCGGGTGCACGGCTTCCCCGCGAACACGTTCAGCGGCTGACGGCAGCGGCGGCGTCCGGCGGGCAGCACGGCGGGTATCGTGGGCGCTCGCCCGACCCGAGGAGACCCACGTGAACGACGAGCACACGGCAGCCACCCCGGACCCGGCGAGCGAACTCGCGCAGGCGGAGAACGCCGACGTGACGGTGGAGGTGGACCGGGTCGCCGTCGACGGCACCTACGTCCGCGTCAGCTCCATCGGTGAGCCGGGCGAGCGGGCCTTCGTGCTCGTCGCCGGCCTCGGCATCGCGGCCACCTACTACGAGCGGCTCGCCCCGCACCTGAACGAGAACGGTCCGGTGCACGCGCTGGACCTGCCCGGGTTCGCGGGCGTGCCGCGCTTCCGGGGCAAGGTCTCGATCGAGCGGTACGCCGACGCGGTCGAGAAGGTCCTCGACGACCTCGGTCTCGAGGACCCGGTGCTCGTCGGCCACTCGATGGGCACGCAGGTGGTGACCGAGGTGGCATCGCGTCGTCCGGAGCTGTCCGACCTCGTCCTGATCAGCCCGGTGGTGGACTCGCACGCGCGCACCGTCCGGCAGTCCGCGTGGCGGTTCCTGCGGTCGACGCTGCACGAGCCCGCTGCGGTCCGCTGGCACGGGATCACAGCGTACGTCCTGTGCGGCTGGCACTGGTTCAGCAAGGTCCTGCCGCGGATGATCGCGTTCCCGATCGAGGAGCGTGCCGCCCTGGTGCAGGCGCGGACCCTCATCGTCCGTGGTGAGCACGACGCGATGGTGCCGCGGGACTGGATCCGCCGGCTCGCGCGGGTGTTCCCGTACGCGGTCCTCCGCGAGGTCGTCGACGGCGCCCACTCGGTGATGCACGCGCAGGCCGACGCGGTGGCCCGGCTGGCGGTCGCGCACGTCGCCGGTGACCTGCCGGACCGCGGGGTCTCCTCGCTGCAGCGGGTCCGCGACGACTCGACGGCGTCGGACCTGTCGCGACTCGCCCCCGGCGAGGCCTGGCTGCTCGTCAAGTCGCGGTTCGTCGAGCTGTTCGGCATGGCGCGGAACGACGACGAGACCCTCGAGGCGGCGAAGTCCGCACACGCCGTCGCGATGGCGGACGGCGACGACCTGCCGGTCGACCCGGCCGACCGCGCAGCGGTCCTGGACACGGTCGCCCCCGAAGCCCGCAAGGCGCGCTGAGCGGGGCTCTCGACGCACGCACTGGAGGCCCGGTGCCGGTCCACGGGACCGGCACCGGGCCTCCAGTCGGTCGCGTCCAGGGCGACCAGCGCTCCGGTCAGGCCGTGATGCGGCCCGGCAGCATGTCCGTCGTCAGGGCGTGCGCCTCGGCGAGGACCTTCCGGGCCTCGTCGGTCTTGTCCCACACGTTCCAGAGCAGGATCCCGCGCACGAGCTGGTCGTCGTCGAGGTAGTAGACGACGCCGGTGACCGTCGGTTCCTGCCAGTCCTCGAGCGTGCGGAGCGAGGTCGAGACCTGTCCGACCGCCTCGTACCCCATGTCGAAGACGTCGGAGTAGAACATCGGCGTGTGGTCGTAGGTCTCGTCGGCGTCGGCGAGGTTGCGCCCCGCCTGGCGCCCCTGCTGCTGCGCGTTGTCGACGTGCTCGACGCGACGGGTGCCGAGGATCCGGTCCGGGTACTCGGCGACGTCACCCGCGGCGAACACCGAGTCGTCGTCGGTGCGCAGGGTCGACGACACGAGGATGCCGTCCCGGACGGTGAGTCCGGCGTCGGCTGCGAGTGCGGTCGCGGGTTCGATGCCGAGTCCGACGACGACGGCGTCGGCCTCGACCACGGAGCCGTCGTCGAGCGTGAGGACGACGCCCGTGTCCGTCTCGGAGCCGGAGGTGACCCGTCGGCCGAGCCGGAGCTCGACGCCGTGGTCGACGAAGCGCTGCTGGAAGGCCGTCGCCAGGTCCTCGGGGAACATCCGTCCGCCGACGATCTCGTCCGGGTCGACCAGGGTCACGCGAGCGCCGTTCTGCACGACGCCAGCCGCGATCTCGGTGCCGATGTACCCGCCGCCGACGACGGCGACGTGCGCTCCGGCGTCGGCCAGGGCGCGCAGACGCCGGTAGTCGGCCGCGCTGCGGTAGTCGAGGACACGCTCGGACGGCTCGAGGCCCGGCAGGCTGCGCGGCTTCCCACCCGTGGCGATGAGCAGGCGCTCGTAGCCGTGGGTGGCGCCGTCGTCGGTCGTGACGGTCTTCCCGGTGCGGTCGATCGCCGTCACCCGGGTCCCGAGGACGAAGGTCGCCCCGGTCTCCTCGGTGTGCAGGTCGACCTTCTCGTCCCAGTCGAACTCGGGGTCCGTCCACAGCTTCTTGGACAGCGCCGGTCGTGCGTACGGCCGGTCGACGTCCTCGCTGACGATGCCGATCGAGCCGTCCGGGTCGATCTCCCGGACGCCTCGAGCGGCGGAGTCGGCGACCATCCCGCCGCCGACGATGAGGTAGCGGTAGTCGGTCATCGTGCCTCCTGGTTCAGATCGTGGCGACGTCGTGGGAACGTCAGATCGTGGCGACCGAGCCGGAGTCGACCCGGTAGTTCGAACCGTTGACGAAGCTGGCGAGGTCGGAGCAGAGGAACGCGATGACGTTCGCGACCTCTTCCGGTTCACCGCGTCGCTTGAGTTCCATGTACGGCCGCTCCTCGTCGAGGAACGACTCGATGGCCTCGTCGAAGCTCTGGCCGGTCTGCTTGGCCCGCTTGTCCATCATCGCGTCGGTCATCGGCGTGTGGATGAAGGCGGGGCTGACCGTGTTCACGAGCAGGCCCTCGGTCGCGTAGGAACGCGAGAGGCCCTTCGCGAACGACAGCACGCCCGCCTTCGCCGCGCAGTACGGCAGCTCGTCGTCGTACGGCTGCGACGCGTCCTCCGACACGAGGTACACGATGCGGCCCCAGCCGCCCTGTCGCAGGTCGCCGATGAACTCGCGGGTGATGCGGACCGGGCCCATCAGATCGATGTCGATGGTCTTCGCCCAGCCCTCCTCGTCGATCTCGTGGAACAGCCCCTGGGCGCCGGTGACGCCGGAGGACTGCACCAGGATGTCGATCTCGCCGACGGCGTCCCGCACCTTCTCGTGCAGGGCCGCGAGGCTCGCCGTGTCCGTGACGTCCGCCGCGAACGCGTGCAGCTTGCCCTGCGGTGCCTCGAGCTGGTCGGCGCTGTTGTCGAGCTGCGCCTGGTCGATGTCGCTCACGACGACGGTCGCGCCCTCCTGCAGGAGGATGCGCGCCGTGTTCCAGCCGATGCCGGAGTCGGCACCGAAGACGAGTGCGGTCTTCCCCTGGATCCCGAGGTCCACCCGGCCCCCTTACGCGTGCGCCGAGGCGTTGGCGACGGCGGGCGTGGTGGCCGAGGCGAGCGGCGTGCTCGGTGCGCGGTTCTCGGCGGAGACCATCCACGCGAGCTGCTCGAGGCGCTCGATGAAACCGTGGAGCAGGTCCGCGGTCGTCGGGTCCTCTTCGTCGACCTCGTCGTGCACATCGCGCATGGTGCCGGTCGCCTGGTAGAGGCGGAGCGTCACCTGGTCGATGGCGTCGTGCGTCGTGATCTCGCCCTCGGGGAACTGGTCGAGGTGGCTCGAGGCCGCGACCGTGCTCGAGCGGCCGTCGGGCACGGCGTAGAGCGCGCGCATGCGCTCGGCGGTGTCGTCCGCGAACTCACGTGCGGCGTCGACGATCTCGTCGAGCTGCAGGTGCAGGTCGCGGAAGTTCGTGCCCAGGATGTTCCAGTGGGCCTGCTTGCCCTGCAGGTGCAGGTCGATGAGGTCCACGAGGACGGCCTGGAGGTTCTTGGCGAGCTTGTCCGATGCGTGCATGATCGGCTCCTTTCGCGTCGGTTGACCGTTCCGGTCTACGCGCCGCGGCAGAGTCGGCTCTCAGAGCACGTGGAACGAGGTGTCCCCCGGTCAGTGTGCGGGGGCCGGATCGACCAGGTCGACCGCTTCGCGCATCTGCTCGAGGAAGGCGGCGACGATGCGGGCCTCGCCCGCCGGGAGCCCCTCGGCGATCGACATCATCCGGCGGTGCATCACACCGAGGGTCGCGCGGACCTCGTCGTCGGTCTCCGTCGTCGGGGTGATCACGAGCGCACGACGGTCGGTCGGGTGGGGGTCGCGACGCACGTGGTTCGACTTCACGAGCCGGTCGATGAGGATCGTCGTCGAGGCCGAGGAGATCTTGAGGTACGCGGCGAGGTCCTTCGGGCTGACGCTGCGGCCGGATCGCTGGGCCTGCAGCAGGTAGCGGACGGCCAGCAGGTCGGTCTCGCCCATGCCCATGGAGTCCCGGGTGCGGCGGCGCATCGCGGTCTCGGCGGAGCGGTAGCGGCGCAGGGCGTTGAGGACGGCGACCCCGCGCTGGGTCGCATCGTCGTCGGGGAACCAGTACCCGGACGCCTCGGTGATCTCCTGCATGGACATGGGGTCAGGGTAACCCGTCTCGTTAGTAGGTCGTCTAGCGAACGCACGGGTTGCGATCGTGCGTTGTCGCGGGTCGCAGTCGTGCCTGCGCGCGGGTCGCGGTCGTGCGTGCGCACGGGACGGACGGGAGGCCCGTGGCGGTGTCGCCACGGGCCTCCCGTCCGTCGTCTGGTCGCGTGGGCTACGCGGCAGCTGCGGGCTCCTGCGCGGCCTCGGCGAGCGCGTTCAGCGCGCCCTGCACGAGCGTGGTGACCTCGGCGTCCTCGCGCGGGTGCGTCTCGGCGAAGCGGACGACCGACTGCGGGATGGCGACCTTGACGTCCTCGAGCACCTTCGCGCCCGCGATCCCGGCGGCCTTGCGGGCGTCGTCGTGTGCCCAGACGCCGCCGTACTGGCCGAACGCCGAGCCGATGACGGCGAGCGGCTTGCCGGACAGCGGGGAAGCGCCGAACGGACGTGAGGCCCAGTCGAGCGCGTTCTTCAGCACGGCGGGGATGGTGCCGTTGTACTCGGGCGTGACGACGAGCACGGCGTCCGAGTCGTCGATCGCGGCACGGAAGGCGACGGCCGAGGCGGGCGGGGTGTCGCCGTCGATGTCCTCGTTGTAGAAGGGCAGGTCCACGATGCCGTCGAAGGTCGAGAGCTCGATGCCCTCGGGGGCGTGGTGGTCGGCCGCCTCGGCGAGCTTGCGGTTGATCGAGCCGGCGCGGAGGCTGCCGACGAGCACGAGGACGTTCGTCATGTGGTGATCCTTCTTGTTCTGAGACGGAAAGGTGTCACCGACAACCAATGCACGCGTCCGGAGCGCTATTCCCGATCCCTTCCTCCACAGCCCGGAGGCCCGTGGCCGCGTTCCACAGATCGGTCCCGGGCCCCGCGGTCGCCGGGTCCAGATCGCGACGATCGGTCCATGACAGAACCCACTGCACCAGCATCCGTCCCACGACCGGCCCGATCACGCGTGGCGCGGCGCCTCGCCACTGCGTGCACCGCGCTCACCGCCCTGGCCGTGCTCGCGGCCCCGGCGGTCGCCCCGTCCGGCTCGAACGCCGCCGCGCTCGACTTCCCGTACGTCAACCAGTTCTCCAGCGCGTCCGGTGGCGCCCTGCACGGAGACGCGGCGGTGTCCGGCGGGCGGCTCCGGCTGACGGAGGACGTCCGGAACCAGGCCGGCGCGTGGTCCACGAACGACACGTTCCCCTCGGACACCGGGCTCGAGATCGAGTTCACGTACGCGATGTACAGCGACAAGGACGACCCCGGAGCGGACGGGCTCCTGCTCTACCTGGCCGACGGGGCAGCCGCGCAGGGCGTCGGGTCGTTCGGCGCGGGGCTCGGGTACGCCTGCCGGAAAGAGGTCACCGAGGGCGGCGGTCGGGTGTGCGACCTGCCGGGGGTCCCCGGCGGGTTCGCGGGGATCGCGATCGACCACTACGGCAACTTCTCGTCGCGGATCAACGGGTCCGGGCCGGGAGCCCAGCCCGGCATGGTGGTGGTGCGTGGCTCCGGTGACGGCATCACCGGGTACCGGTACGTCGACGGCGCACCCGCTCCCGGTGGTGCCGAGAGCGCCGGTTCGGCTCCGCGGAAGGTCCGCGTCACGCTGCTGCCGGGGGGCGCCGGTGAGCTGTCGATGACCGTGCGTCTGCAGGTCGGGTCGACGATGCGCACCGTGCTCGACGCCGTGCCGCTCCACGGCGACGACCAGACCGCACTGCCGAGCACGCTCCGCCTCGGCTTCGCCGGCGCAACCGGCAGCCATGTGAACAAGCACGAGGTCGACGCGCTCCGGGTGTGGAAGCCGGCGGACCTGTCGGTCGAGCACGACCTGCCGCCGACCGCCGAGGCCGGCAAGCCCGTCGCCTACACGGTCACCGCGCGAAACCCCGGGCCGAACGCCGCCGACCCGAGCCCACTGCGGGTCGACGTCCCCGACGGCATCGAGGACGTCTCCTGGAACTGCACGGCCGCCGACGGCTCCGGCTGCGCCACCGCGACGGGCACGGGGGACGTGGCGACCGACCTGTCGCTGCCGCGCGGGGGTTCGGCGGTCGTCACGGTCGAGGGCACGATCGCCGAGCAGGCCGCGGGCGAACTCGAGAGCGTGGCCACGATCGCCCCGCCGACCTCGATGTCCGACACGGACGAGTCCGACAGCACCTCGCGGGCGAGCACCACGGTCACCGCGGCCCCGCCGGAGCCCACCGTCGCGCACGTCGAGACGGACAAGTCGGTGTCGCCGTCGACCGCCGTCCGACCGGGTGACGAGGTCGAGTACCTCGTCACCGCTCGGAACCGCGGCCCGGCGGTCGCGCAGCAGGTCGGCGCGGTCGACGAGCTGCCCGACGTGATGCGCTTCGCCGGCTCTGACGACGGCTGCACGGCGGTGGCCCAGGTCGTGACGTGCACCTCGGACGTGGCGCTCGCCGTGGGGGAGACCCTCGACTTCCGGATCCGTGCGGTGCTCGACCCCGAGTACCGGGGGGACGGGTCCGACGTGCTGAACGTGGCGACCGCGACCTCGCCGACCGACCCGGACGGCGGGGACCCCTCGACCGAGGTCGGCCTGGTCGTCGATCCGGGCGATGACGGCCCGGCGCCCTCGCCCTCGCCGGCGGGCCCCGGTCCTGACGACGACGGTGCCGGACCCGGTCTCCCGGACGCGCCTCGTGCGGATGGTCACGACGCCGATGCCGACGACGCGGGTCCGGTCCCCGACGACGGACCCGCTCGATCGGGTGCACTCGCCTACACCGGGGCCGAGGACCTGGGGTTGCTCGCGGCGCTCGGCGGGGCGCTGGTCGCCGCCGGGGGCGCCTGCTGGTGGCTCGCCCGACGCCGGCTGCGACGGGCAGCGGACGCCGACGGGTCTCGGCGGACCTGACCTGGTCTGACCTGACCTGGTCTGACCTGACCGGGTCTGATCTGACCTGAGCGGAACGGGGCTGGGCGGCCCGGATTCGAGCATCCTCAGTGCTCCGGGTCGCCCCGCGGTCGGTCGGCACTCGCACCGGCGGTAGGATCGACATCACGATCCGGCTGCCTGAAAGAGGTCTCGTGTCCGACACCGTGGACGACGCCACCACCGTGAACGACGCGACCCAACGCGCGCGGTACTGGCCGATCCCGATCCTCCGGGCCGTGCCCGCCGCGGTCGTGGCGATGGTCATCACCTTCTCGTCGAACCACGCCGCCGGGTACGGGCTCCTGCTGTTCGGGGCCTTCGCCCTGGTCGAGGGACTCGTGCTCCTCTTCGCCGCCCTGAACCGGATGCCGCTCGATGCCCGGTCCCGCCGCACAACGTTGCTGCAGGCCGTCATCACGCTGCTCGCGGCGGTCGCCGGGTTCGCCGGCAACGGCCTCGGCCTGCCCGCGTTCATCGCGGTCGTCGTCGCGTTCGCCGTGCTGACCGGAGCCCTCGAACTCACGCAGGGGCTGCGCGCCCGTCGTCGTTCCCCCTTCTCCCGCGACTGGACCACGATCGGCGGGCTCACCCTGCTGCTCGCGATCGCGTTCCTCGTCACCCCGCCGGACTACTCCCAGCAGCTCGGCGGTGTGGAACAGGTCACCGGGACCCTCGACGCCTCGATCGTCCTCGTCGGCCTGCTCGGCGCGTACCTCGCCATCACGGCGGTCTTCCACGTGATCGCCGGCCTCTCGCACAAGTGGGGAACGGCCGCACCGGCCGTCGCCCCGGACGGAGCACCACACGCATGACCACCCCCAGCCGTCGTGACCGTCTTCGCCCGGTCGAGCTCCTCGGGATCTCCGCGATCATCGCGGTGTTCACCGGGCTCGTCGTGCTGTTCTCGACGCGGGAACTGCAGCTGGCCGTGATCTTCCTCGGCGTCGCGTTCATCGTGGTCGTCGTGGTCCTCGCCATGCTGCAGCTCGCCTCCACCAGCGACCAGGACGACAACGACATGCTCGGCGGACACAAGACGCCGGGCGACGGCGACGGCGGCAACGACTTCCACTGACCCGGAGCTCCGCCGGCCGGTCGGACGGGGCCGACCACCGCACATCGTGAGCAGGAATGGTCGCCTCGCGAACCGCGACCCGACCGTTCCTGCTCACGAAGCGTCACTCGACGCGCGCCGCCACGATGTCCCGCGCCAGGGCCCGCACCGCGCGGTTCGGCTCCGGGCTCGTCCGCATCGCCAGGCCGATGCGCAGGGGTTCGACGTCGTCCTCCAACTCGAGCACCGCACCGTCGTGCCGCACCCCCGAGTCCGGCACGACCCCGACGCCGAGCCCGGCCGACGCGAACCGGATCACCGCGGGCATGTCGTTCATCTCCGCCACGATGCGCCGACGGATCCCGAGCCGTTCGAGTGCGGCGTCCAGGATGATCCGGTTCCCGAACCCGTGCGCCGTGTCGATGAACGGCTCGTCCGCGAGCTCTGACAGGGACACCGATCCCCGGCCGGCGAGCGGGTGGTCGGCGGCCGTGAACACACGGAACGGCATCACGCGCAGGGGCTCCACCACGACTCCGGAGGGCAGTGCGGGCAGCCCCGTGTAGGCGAGGTCGAGCCGGCCCGCCGCGAGGTCCTGCACGAGCCCGGTCGTCCCCGACGGCGAGGTCATCAGCTCCACGGCGACGAGCGGGTGCCGCTGCCGGAACCGCCGGAGTACCCCGGTCAGGTCGACGATGTCCATGCTGGTGAAGATGCCGAGCCGCACCCGACCCCGCAGATCAGCGTCGTCGACGGTGGCCAGGTCGCGCATGCGGTCGAGCGACTCGAGCACGGCGCGGGCGTGGGGGAGCAGGTCCTCTCCAGCGGTGGTGAGCACGAGGTGCCGGCCGGTGCGGTCGAAGAGCCGGACTCCGAGGGTCCGTTCGAGCGACGCGATCCCCGCCGACACGGTCGACTGCGCGGCCCAGAGGCGTTCCGCGGCGCGGGTGACGCTGCCCTCTGCGGCGACGGTGACGAACTGTTCGAGCAGGCGGGTCTCCACCCACCCATCATCGATCACGTCGATGGCTTCCATCAAGAGCATCCGTTGGACTCGATGAGCGCCGGGCGTCATCATCGGAGCATGTCAACCGTCACGGAAGCCCCGGCCAGTCAGCGCGTGTCCGCACCTCGCGGACACGGTTCCCACACGCGTCGGCGCCACGGGTTCGGCTTCTGGGCCGTCGCCTTCGCGTTCCTCTCGGTGATGGCCTTCGCGACCGTCCCCGCACCGCTGTACGTCATCTACCAGGCGCGCGACGGCTTCCCGACCTTCACGACGACGGTGATCTTCGCCGCGTACGGCGTCGGCGTCGTCGGTGCGCTGTACCTCGCCGGCCACCTCAGCGACGTGCACGGACGCCGACCGCTCATCCTCGTGTCGATCGCGCTCGAGCTCGTGGCCGCCGTGCTCTTCCTCGTGTGGAACGACGTCTCCGGGTTGATCGTCGCCCGGCTCGTCACCGGCCTCGGTGTCGGACTGCTCACGGCCACCGCGACCGCGCACCTCGGGGAGCTCCGCGTCCGCGCGACCGGTTCGCCCGACTCCGCGAAGGGTGCGAGCGTCGCGGCCGGTGCGGTCAACCTCGGCGGCCTGTCACTCGGGGCCCTCGTCGGTGGCGCACTCGCCGAGTTCGTCGGGCAGCCGCTGATGGTCCCGTACGTCGTCTTCGTCGTCGCCCTCGCCATCGCGTTCGCCCTCGTGCTCGCCGTCCCGGAGACCGTCGACCGCCCGACCACCCCCGTGCCCTACCGCCCGCAGCGCATGCAGGCACCGGAGGGCAAGGGCGCCGAGTTCTGGGCCGCCGGTACCGCAGCGTTCGCGGCCCTCGCGGTGCAGGGACTCTTCACCTCGGTCGCGCCGTCGTTCCTCGGTACCACCTTCCACGTCACCGACCGGCTCGCTGCCGGCGCCACGACCTTCGGGGTGTTCGCCGCGAGTGCGGTGTCGCAGATCGTGTTCGCCCGACTGACGCAGCGGAAGCAGATCCGTCTCGGCATGGTGCTGCTCGTCGGCGGACTCGTGATCCTGGCCGTCGCCGCGCTGTTGCTGCAGGTCGCCGGCTTCATCGGCGGTGGCGTCATCGCCGGTGCCGGGGTCGGTCTGCTCTTCCGGGCCAGCATCGCCAGCGCCGGGGCCCTCGTCGGCCCGGAGCGTCGCGGCGGAGTGCTCGCTGCCACCTTCCTCATCGCCTACGCCGGGCTCACGGTGCCGGTCGTGGCGGTCGGCGCGGCGCTCCTGGTGATCCCGACGCTCCCCGTCCTGATCGGGTACGTGGTGCTCGTCGCCGTCCTGGCCGTCGTCGCCGGGACCCGGCTGGCCGCGCGCGCCTGACGCGGGGCGGGCCTCCCGTCCGTCCCCGGCGCAACCCGTCTGCCCGGCGCGGCCGGTCTGCCCGGCGCATCCCGTCTACCCGTCGTCCGCGACCCGGCCCGGAGGCGTGACCCGGCCCGGACGCACGATCCGCCTCCGGCATACTGGGCGCGTGCCCCAGAACCGCAACCGTCCCGTCATCACCGGGATCGCGGCCGTGGTGGCCGCTGGTCTCCTCGCGGGCGGGCTGTTCCTGACGGCGCGGCAGGGCGCGGACGACCCGACCATCGGCGGCTCGACCATCCGCGGCTCGACCGGCGGCGGTTCGACCGTCGGTGCGACGACCGGTGCTGCATCGCCCGCGGGTGACAGCACCGTCACCATCACCCGCACGGGGCCCGACCTGCCCGGGTCTGCCGCCCTCGCACGGTGCGACAGCACGACCCGGGCGGCCGTCGCCGAGTACGACACCGCGGCACTCGGCCGGGTCACGATGGAGTGCGGGAACTCGGGGCAGGGCTACGAGCACATCCGCATCCGGCACACCGCCGACTGGCAGGACGTCGTCGCCGGGCACGGCTCCCGCGACTGGGACGACGCCATGTTGACCGCGGTGCAGACGGCCCTGACCGCACCGAGGTCCGGCTTCCCCGTCGACGCCGGCGACGGCAAGGTCTGCTACGCGGCGCCGGTGCGGTTCGACGACGGCTCGCGGCCGGACGACGACCCGTTCGTCAAGGTGATCGTCTCCGCCACCAACGACCGCGTCATCACGGCGTACCCGACCAGCACCGACGACTGCTGACGCGCACCGGTTCTGCGGCAGAACACCGGTTGATCGCCTCGTGTTCTGTCGGAACATGCGCGTGCACCAGTTGCGTGCGCATCTTGCGACAGAACACGCGTCGATCGCCTCGTGGAACGTCGCGAACGTGCGCAACCCGCCGCGCCCGAACGCAACCGCTACGCGTGCACCTCGTGCTCGTGCCGCCGGTGCGACGCCGGCTCCAACTGGAACGTCGAGTGCTCCACCGGGACGTCGAAGTGCTCCGCCACGCACTGCTGCAGCTCGTCGAGGATCCGCGGAGCGTGCGCCGTCGAGAAGCAGTGGTCGTCCACCACCACGTGCGCGGTCAGGTTCGGGACGCCCGTCGCCACCAGGGTCGCGTGCAGGTCGTGCACCGCGATGACGTGGTCGAGCTCGAGGATGTGGCCCCGCACGGCATCGAGGTCGAGCCCCGGCGGCGTCGACTCGAGCAGCACGTTCGCGGTCTCGCGCAGCAGCCGGATCGCCCGCGGCAGGATGAGCAGTCCGATCAGGATCGCGGCGACCGAGTCCGCCCGCTCCCACCCGGTCAGCATGAGCACGATGGCGGCGGCGATGACGGCGACGGAGCCGAGGGTGTCGTTCAGGACCTCGAGCCGGGCGGCGCGTGAGGTGAACCCCTCGCCGGAGGCCCGCAGCAGCACGGCGTAGGCGACCAGGTTGCCGACGAGTCCGATGATCCCGAACACCAGGAGTGGCCCGGAGTGGATGTCCGCCGGCACGAACAGTCGCTGGATCGCCGAGATGATCACGTACACGCCGACCGCGAGCAGGATCGCCGCCTGCGCCGTGGCCCCGAGGACCTCGGCCCGCTGGAAGCCCCACGTGCGCTGCGCGGTCGGGGAACGGCGGGCGAGCCGGGTGGCGACGAGTCCGATGCCGAGCCCACCGGTGTCCACGACCATGTGGCCGGCGTCGACGAGCAGTGCGAGCGAGCCGGTGACGACGGCGCCGATCACCTCGGCAAGCAGGATGCCCGCGGAGATGCAGAACGCCACGAGCAGGGCGCGCTCGGACGCGTGCCCGTGCGAGTGCCCGTGGTCGTGTCCCATGTGCCACATCGTAGGGATCCGCACCGACGACATGCCAGGATCGAGACCGTGACCCGGTCGCCGTACGAGCTGTCCACGCCCCCGGAGGTGCTGGCCCGCCTGCACCCCCGACTCAGCACCTACTTCGGTCCGATCCCGTCCGGCCACGTCGGCCGCGGTGAAGGGGTGTTCGACGTCGTCGGCACACCTCGCCGCTGGCTCTGGCCACTGCTCGCGGTGTTCGCGCGCGATGCCGTGATGTTCCCGGTCTGGGAGCGGGACGTCCCCTTCACGGTCGAGAACCTCCCGGCTCGCGTCCGTCGTGGTCGTGCCGGACGGGAGGCCCGCCCCGCGGTCCGCGCGCACCGCACCTTCCGGTTCCGTACCGGCAGCCGCACGATGGTGGACGCCATCACCGCCGAACCGGACGGCCTGGTCGACCACCTCGGTCGCCACGGGCGCGTCAGCGCCCGGCTCCGGGCGGAGGTCGACGCGGACGGCCCCGACGCGGGCGCCCTGCGCCTGGTCTCCACGCGTGTGACGTTCCGAGCGCTGGGACGCGAGGTGCGCCTCCCGGCCCTGATCGCGCCGCGTGTGACGCTGATGGAACGATTCGATGACGAAGCGGACGTGCAGCGCGTGTCCCTGGTGCTCTCGGCACCGGTGCTCGGCACGCTGTACCGGTACGAGGGGGCGTTCCGGTACGAGATCGCGCCGGACACAGGACGGGGATGAGATGAGCGACCAGATGGGCCGCGTCGTGATCGCGGGAGCGAGCGGGTTCGTGGGGCAGTACCTGCGCGATGCCTTCACCGAGGAGGGCTACCAGGTCGTCACGGTCGGGCGGACCGGCGACGCGGTGTGGGGCAACACGATGCGGATCCGCGAGCTCGTCGACGGTGCAGCCCTCGTCGTGAACATGGCGGGCAAGAGTGTGAACTGCCGGTACGGCCGCCGGAACAGGGCGGAGATCGTGCGCTCCCGGGTGGACACCACGCTCGAGCTCGCCGAGGCGATCCGCACCGCGGAACACCCGCCGCCGCTGTGGGTGAACGCCTCCACCGCGACGATCTACCGGCACGCCGACGACCGCCCGCAGGACGACGCGACGGGTGAGCTCGGCGAGGGCTTCTCCGTCTCGGTGGCCCGAGCGTGGGAGGACGCGTTCTTCTCCGCCGACCTGCCGCACACCCGACGGGTGGCGCTCCGGATGGCGATCGTCTTCGGTGACGGCAGCGCCCTGGTCCCGCTCCTCCGGCTCGCGCAGACCGGGCTCGGCGGCCCGCAGTACGACGGTGCCTGGGTGCCGACGCGCTCCCGGCTCCGGGCCGGCACGTACCACCACCACCGACCGACCCGTGGGCGGCAGCGGTTCAGCTGGGTGCACATCGCCGACGTCCTCGGCACGATCCGCTTCGTCCGCGACCACCCGGAGCTCGAGGGGCCGCTCAACGTGTCGAGCCCGAACCCGTCGGACAACCGCACCGTGATGGCGACGATCCGGGACGCCGTCGGTCGGCGGTTCGGGCTGCCGACGCCGCGCTGGATGCTCGAGATCGGGTCGTTCGCGATCCGCACCGAGACCGAGCTGGTGCTGAAGAGCCGGTGGGTGGTGCCGAGCCGGCTGCTCGAGGCCGGCTACGAGTTCCGGTACCCGCACCTGCGCGGCGCGCTCGCCGGGATCATCGCGGAACGTCGCCAGCACCGGGGCTGATGGTCGGTTCGAGGTCGCGCGGACTGCCGCTCGCGAGCGGTCCGGACAGCATGTCGTACGACCTCGGCGACACGGCCGCGGCGCGTCTTGCGAACTCGCCGCCGGTGGACGATCGCGGCCCGCTGCCCCGCGCCGGGCGGGACGACCACAGCACCGCGGCGACCACGACCGCGCCGGCGAGGACCTCGACCAGGTCGGGCACCTCGCCGAACGCCGCCCACGACGCGAGCACCCCGACGACGGGCACGAGCATCGAGAACGGTGCGACGGTGCTCGACGGGTAGGTCGCCATGAGCCGCGACCAGATGCCGTAGCCCACCAGGGTCGCGACGAGGACGATGTAGAGCAGACCGAGGTCCGCCGGCAGGGCCTCGGCGGTGAAGGCCGTGCCGAGTGCGGCGCCGATGCGGTCCGGCCCCTCGACCACGAACGACAGCACGGCCATCGGGATCGGCGGCACGACGGACCACCACAGCGTCAGGTGCAACGGGTTCGCGGCTCCTGCTCGTCGGGTCGCGACGTTGCCGATCGCCCATCCGAGCGCCCCGCACAGCGCCAGCACCACGGGCAGCAGCGCTGCGGTCTGGGAGCGGTGCACGGCGATCAGGCCGAGGGCAGCGACCGCGATCGTCACGCCGATCACCTGCCGCCCGGTGAGCCGTTCGCGCAGGAACACCCCGGCGAGCACGACGGTGAACGGCGCCGAGGCCTGCAGCACGAGCGACGCGAGCCCCGACGGCATCCCGGACGCCATGCTCAGGTACAGGAACGAGAACTGCAGCACGCCGAGCCCGAACCCGACGAGCAGCAGTCGTCCGAACGGGATCCTCGGCCGCGGCACGAACAGCAGTGTCGGGACCGCCAGGATCGTGAAGCGCAGGGCGGCGAGCAGGAACGGCGGGAAGTGCTCGAGGGCGAGGGCCGTCGCGGGGAAGTTCAGGCCCCAGACGACCGCGACGACCACGGCGAGGAGACGGTCACGTGCGGTCATGCTCCGATCGTGGCCGTCTCGATCGTGTAGGTCCAGCGAGACTTCCGCCATCGACGTTGTAGCCTGCCTGCATGGTCGACTTCGACGTGCAGCTGCTCGCCGTCCTCCGCGAACTCGCCGAGCGCGGCAGCGTGACCGCCGTCGCCGAGGCGACCCACCGCACGCCGAGTGCGGTGTCGCAACAGCTGCAGACGCTGCAACGCCAGGTCGGCGTCCCGCTCGTCGAACGGGTGGGCCGAGGCGTCCGGCTGACCGGGCACGGCGAGGTGCTCGCGGGCCTGTCCACCGGGGTCGCGACGGCGATCGCCCGCGTCGACGCGGCCTGGCAGGAACACCTCGGCGGTGCCACGGGGCAGGTCGACCTCGCGATCTTCCCGTCCGCCGCGGAACTGCTGCTGCCCGGGGTCCTCACCCGGATGCGCGAGCACCCGGGCATCGCGCTGACCCTGGTCGACGTGGACGTCAGCGAGGGGGAGTTCGCTCCGCTCGCGGCCGACCACGACGTCGTCGTGGGCCACCGGTCCGACGGCGTCCGACCGGTGGAGCGGAGCGCCCTCGAGACGGTGCCGCTGCTGCGGGAACCGCTCGACGTGGCGCTCCCGCCGGGACACCGGCTCGAGGGCCGGCAGCGCGTCGGGATCGACGAGGTCGTCGGCGAGACCTGGATCGGCGTACCGGAGGGCTACCCGATCGACCGGGTGCTGCAGGCGATGGCCGCCGCGTCGGACACCCCGCCGAGCGTCGCGTTCCGGACGATCCACCTGCCCGTCATCGAGAACCTCGTCGCGGCGGGGCACGGCGTCGCCCTCGTGCCGCGGTACACGTCGGGCACCCGGGCGCGCGGCCGGTTCCACCTGGCAGAACTCGCGGACGTCCGCGCCGGCCGCCGGCTCGAGGCACTCGTCCGCCCCGACCGCGCGGTCCGCCCCGTGGTGCGCACCGTCCTGGAGGCGCTGGTCGCCGAGGCCCTGGACGTCACCACCTGACGTGGTCGCGCCCACTGCCGGGCGCACGCCGCGCCTCCAGGCCGGGTGTCGCGCTGCGGCAGACCCGCTTCGTGAGCAGCAATGGTCGGGTCCCGTCTCGGAACCCGACCGTTGCTGCTCACGAAGTGCGCGGCCTTGGCGCTCAGCGCACCTGGAAGTCAGCGCACCTGGAAGGGGGTGCCGAGCGGCAGGAGCTCGGCGAGCGCGGAGATGTCCGCGTTGTGCATCCGGATGCAACCGTGCGAGGCCGCCGTGCCGATGCTCGAGGTGTCGTCGGTGCCGTGCAGGCCGATCTGACCAGGGCCGCCGCCGAAGGAGTTGAGGACGTCCGAGAACGCGGTCGTGCCGTAGGCGTACGGACCGTACCCGGCGTTCGTCGGCGCGAGCAGTTCCGTCAGCGCGAACCGTCCGGTCGGTGACGGCGTGCCCCCGGTGCCCGTCGCGACGGGGTAGGAGTGCACGACCCTGCCGCTCTTGTACAGGTCGAGGGTGTTCGTGGAACGGGTCACGACGATCGCGTACGGGTCCTCGGAGAGGGTGACCGCACTCGTCGGGACCCAGCCGGTGCTGCCGTTCGGACGCTGCGCGAGCTGGACCTCGGCCCAGCCGTCCTGCTGGTCGACGACGCGGAAGACCAGTGGAGCGCCGGACGCCTGCGGGTTCGACAGGGTCGTGGTCGCGGCACCGCCCGCCGTCCGACTGACCGGCACGCTGTCGCCTCGGACCGCCGCGACGGTCGTGCTCTCCGGGGCGTCGATCGCGTCGACCTTCCCGGGCTCCGGCGTGGACGACGGCGTCCGGGTGGCCGTGGGAGCGGCCGTCGGGGTCGCGGCGACGGAGTGCGTCGGCGTGGGCGACGCGGACAGGGGGCCGAACGCGACGAACGCGACGGCCCCCGCACAGACGACGGCCACGGCGGCGGCGATCAGGGTCGCGCGCCGCCGTGGCTCGGTCGGGAGGATCGGCAAGATCAGCCCGTGAAGGTCGCCGTTCCGGGCACCGGGACGGCGACCGGTGCGACGGCCGGGTCGGCCGTCACGGTGAGCGTCGCCTGGGCGGTCTGTGCCGACGAGGTGCCGACGAGGCCGATCGTGTAGGTGCCTGCTGCGTTCACGAAGTCGGCGGGCAGGACGATCGTGCCGGCCACGTTGCCCTCGGCGTCGGCGCGGAGCGCGACCCCGGGGATGTCCGTGCCCTGGGCAGAGGTGCCGACGCCGGCACCCACGACCTCGAACGGTGCGAAGCCCGAGCCCTGGACGCGGACACCGGTGGTGGTGGCCTCGGTCAGGGTGGCCGACGAGGTGACCAGGCGCGCGGCCGCGGTGGGCTGCGGCGTGAAGTACGTCGTCGTGTCGTCGATGCGCAGCGACGAGATCGAACCGCTGGCGTCGGCGGCGAGGGCCTGGGCGCTGGACTCGAGCGGCGAGGCGAGGCTCTTCAGCTCGGCGCCGGGTGCCTGCTCGACCGGGGTGGTCGGAGCCGTGGGCTCGTCGGTCGGGGCCGTGGTCGGCTCGTCGGTCGGTGCCGTGGTGGGCTCGTCGGTCGGCGCGACCGTCGGCTCGTCGGTCGGTGCGGTGGTCGGCTCGTCGGTCGGCGCCGGCGTCTCGGTGGGCTCGTCCGTCGCGGGCGGCGCGGTGACCTCACCGGCCACGTCGATGCCGACGTAGACGATGTAGCCGACGACCTCGGCGTCTGCGGCCCGCAGGTCGGCGGCGAGTGCGGAGGTCGACTCGACCTCGCCCGTCTCGGGGTCGAGCCAGTTGCTCAGACCGTCGACGACGCCCTCGCCGTTCGCCTGGTCGGTGGCGAAGACCACGGTCTGGGCGCTGTCGTCGTCGCCCTCCTGGATCGCGAGGCCGAACGTCGTCGCGCCGGTCGTCGTGCTGCTGATGCCGGACGCGAGGGCACCGAGGTCGCTCGGGGCGACCGGCTTGGTGAGCCCGCGGACCAGGCCGACGGCCTCGCCCTCGGAGACGGAGACGCCGTCCTCGTCGAGCGTGGCGAAGTCGGTGATCTTCCCGCCGGCGGTGGGGTCGGACAGCGCCGCCCAGTACCACTGGTCGGTGAGGGGGAAGGTGCCCTCGGGCGCCGCGGTGAAGTCGGCGGCCGAGTCCTTCCACGTGACGACGGCCGAAGCGGCGTCGACGGAGACGTTGGCGGTGGAGACGGTGGGGACGAGCGCAGCGGTGACGCCGAGCACGGTGGCGCCGACGGCGGCCGCGGTGATGCGGGAACGAAGCACGGTTCTACAGATCCATCCGGTCAGAGGACAGGGTTCGTCCACTCCGACGCCCCCCGTGCTGAGATGGTGCTCAGCAGGACGAACCTATCGACTTCATGAGGATTCCGCACCCCTCGGTGCCGTTTCGTTGCCCGATGTTTCCCTCCGCCCGCCGCCGCGGGCGCCGCGGGCGCCGCGGGGCGCTTCGTGAGCAGAAATGGTCGGGTCCCGTCACGGAACCCGACCATTTCTGCTCACGAAGTGCGAGCGGACGCGCGTCAGACGTCCAGGTGGTCGACGAGCTCGTCCGCCAGGCCCGTGTACGACGCCGGCGTGAGGTTCGTCAGCCGGGCCTTGGCGCCGGACGAGATGTCCAGGCCGTTCACGAACGCCACGAGCTCGGCCTGCCCGATGCGCTTGCCGCGGGTGAGCTCCTTGAGCATCGCGTACGGGTCCTCGATGTTCGACTGCCCGGCGGTGACCTCGGCGCGGATCACCGTCTGGATCGCCTCGGCCAGCACCTCCCAGTTGTGGTCGAGGTCCTCGGCGAGCCGTTCCTGGTTCACCGAGATCTCACCGAGCCCGCGGCGCAGGTTGTCGAGCGCGAGCAGCGAGTGCCCGAACGCGACGCCGATGTTGCGCTGCGTGGTGGAGTCGGTCAGGTCGCGCTGCAGCCGGCTCGTCACCAGGGTCTCGGACAGCGTGGAGAACAGCGCCGACGAGATCTCGAGGTTCGCCTCGGCGTTCTCGAACCGGATCGGGTTGATCTTGTGCGGCATGGTCGACGAGCCCGTGGCACCGGCGACCGGGATCTGCGTGAAGTACCCCATCGAGATGTAGGTCCACACGTCGGTCGCCAGGTTGTGCAGGATGCGGTTGGCGTGCCGGACCCGGTCGTACAGCTCGGCCTGCCAGTCGTGCGACTCGATCTGCGTGGTGAGCGGGTTCCAGGTGAGACCGAGTCCCTCGACGAACTCGCGGGACAGCGTCGGCCAGTCGGCCTCGGGGTCCGCGGCGAGGTGCGCCGAGAAGGTGCCGGTCGCGCCGGAGAACTTGCCGAGGTACTCGCCGCCCTCGATCTGGGCGAGGACGCGTTCGAGGCGGTAGACGACGACCGCGAGCTCCTTGCCGAGCGTCGACGGGGTCGCCGGCTGGCCGTGGGTGTGGGAGAGCATCGGCACGGCACGGAGCTCGACGGCGAGTGTCCGGAGCTTCTCGAGCACGGCACGGTAGGCCGGCAACCAGACCTGGTCGACGGTGTCCCGCACGGTGAGCGCGTAGGACAGGTTGTTGACGTCCTCGCTCGTGGCGGCGAAGTGGGTCAGCTCGGCGATCGCGTCGAGGCCGAGCTCGGACAGCCGGCGGCGGACGAAGTACTCCACGGCCTTGACGTCGTGGCGGGTCGTCGCCTCGATCTCGGCGAGCTCCGCGATCTGGTCCTGCCCGAACGTCTCGACGACCTGGCGGAGTGCGGCCTTGTCGTCGACGCTCAGCGGCGACGTGGTGAACATCGCGTGGTCGGTCAGGAAGATGAGCCACTCGACCTCGACCACGATGCGCGCGCGGTTGAGGCCGGCCTCGGAGAGGTGCTCGCCCACCGTGTGCACGATCGGGTAGTAGCGCCCGTCGAGCGGGCTGATCGGCTGCGGGGGAAGGGGGGTCATGGGGCTCCCTGACGGACTGCCGGCTCGAGCTGGTGGAAGAGCGCCCGGCAGGCCCGTTCGACGGTCGAGAGCACTCGGTCGAACTCGTGCCGGTCCGCGTAGTACGGGTCCGGCACGTCGGTCTGCTGGGGCCAGGCGTCGTCGTACCGCAGCAGGAGCGTCACCTTGGCGGAGTCGTCCATGGTCGGTGCCCACGAGCGCAGGACGCGTTCGTGGGAGCGGTCGAGTGCGACCACCAGATCGAGGTCCGGGAACCGGTCCGGGTCGAACTGACGGGCGCGATGCCTGCTGCCATCGTATCCGCGTGCCGCGAGGGCTGCGATCGTGCGCTCGTCGGCCGGTTCGCCGACGTGCCAGTCACCGGTGCCCGCGGACTCGACGTGGAACCGATCGGACAGCCCGGCGTCCGCGGCGAGCTGCGCGAAGACGACACCGGCCATCGGGGAGCGGCAGATGTTGCCGCTGCAGACGAACGAGACGCGGAACGGGGCGTCGACGTCCTGGGTCATGGGGACATCATGACGCAGCGGACTCTCGCCCGCGACGTCCGCAGTGGTCACGCGCGCGAGCGGTTGAGCACCGGGCGGACGAACAGCCCGATCAGCCAGGCGAAGACCGCGAGCACGAAGGCGCCGACGATGCCCCAGCCGAACGACTCGACCTCGAGCCCGAAGCCGAACGCGTCGGAGATCCCGGCGACGATGAGCAGCAGGATCCCGTTGACGATGAACGAGATGAGCCCGAGCGTCAGGATGTAGATCGGGAACGCGACGATCCGGATGAGCGTGCCGATCACCGCGTTCACGAGGCCGAACACGAACGCCACGAGCAGGTAGGTGAGGACGGTCGCGAGGGTCCCGCCGTCGCCGAACGGCGTGACCGAGACGCCGCTGACGATGAGCGTGGTGAGCCAGAGGGCGACGGCGTTGACGACGAGGCGGACGAGGAATCGCATGGACTCATGATGCCCTCGGAACGCCGGTGGTGTGCAGATACCCTGAACCGGTGAGCGAGCAGCGTGTGTACATCCGACCCGAGATCGCGATCCTCCCCGCGTACAAGCAGGGACGGCAGGCCTCGGCCGAGGCCTTCAAGCTGTCGAGCAACGAGAACCCGTTCCCGCCGCTCCCCGGTGTCGTCGAGGCGGTCCAGGCCCAGACCTCCTACAACCGCTACCCCGACGCCACCGCGCTCGCCGTGCGGGCCGTCCTGGCGAACCGCTTCGGCCTGACCGCCGACGAGGTCCACGTCGCCCCCGGCAGCGTCGCGATCCTGCACGAGCTCGCCCGTGCCACGTCGGGTCCCGGTGACGAGATCGTCTACGCCTGGCGCTCCTTCGAGGCGTACCCCGGGGTCGTCACCGTCGCCGGCGCCACCAGCGTGCAGGTGCCGAACCGTCCCGACGGCGGGCACGACCTCGACGCGATGGCCGCCGCCGTCACCGACCGCACCCGCATGGTGATCGTCTGCACGCCGAACAACCCGACCGGCCCGATCGTCACCGCCGCCGAGTTCGAGGCGTTCATGGCCACCGTGCCGTCGTCGGTGCTGGTCGTGCTCGACGAGGCATACGCCGAGTTCGTCACCGACGAGTCCGCCGTGCACGGGCACCCGCTGCTCGAGCGGTACCCGAACCTGGTCGTCCTCCGCACCTTCTCCAAGGCGTACGGACTCGCCGGGCTGCGGGTCGGCTACGCGCTCGGCCCGGCCTACGTGCTCGAGGCCGTCCGTGCGTGCGCCATCCCGCTGTCCGTCACCGCACAGGGCCAGGCGGCCGCGCTCGCGAGCCTGGAGCGCGAGGGCGAGCTGCTCGAGCGGGTCGCCGAGCTCGCCGTGCAGCGCGACCACATCGTCGCCGAGCTCCGCGAGCAGGGCTGGGCCGTGCCGGATGCACAGGGCAACTTCGTCTGGTTGCCGACGGGGGAGCGGACCGCGGTCGCCGCCACCGCCTTCGAGGACGCCGGCATCATCGTCCGGGCCTTCCACCCCGAGGGCATCCGCATCTCGATCGGCGAGCACGAGGCTGTGGAAACGCTCCTCGAAACGGCCCGCTCGCTTGTGGGGGACCTCCAGGTGGCCGACTGATGGCTGCCGCTACGCTGGCCCGCATGTCATTCCGCGCCGCGGCTCCCGCGACGACCACCGTCCGGCTCCTCGACCCCGAGGGTCGGTTCGTGGAGACCGACGAGAACGCCGAGTTCGCCGCCGCTGCGCGAGCGATCCCCGACGAGACCCTGCTGGCGATGCACCGCCGCATGGTCCTCACCCGACGGTTCGACCACGCCGGCCACAACCTCCAGCGCACCGGTCAGCTCGGCCTCTGGGTGCCGAGCCACGGGCAGGAAGCCGCACAGACCGGTTCCGCCTTCGCCCTGCGCGCCCAGGACCACGTCTTCCCCTCGTACCGCGAGCACGCCGTCACGATGCAGCGCGGCGTCGAGCCGATGGAGATCATCGCGATGTACCGCGGGCAGACCCACGGCGGGTGGGACCCGGACCAGCGCGGCAACACCCACATCTCCACCCTGGTGATCGGGTCGCAGACCCTGCACGCCACGGGCTACGCACTCGGCCAGATGCTCGACGGCGACGTCGGTACCGGTGACCCGGACCGCGACGCATGCTCCATCGTGTACTTCGGCGACGGAGCGACCAGCCAGGGCGACGTCAACGAGGCCTACGTCTTCTCGGCGTCGACGAAGGCGCCCGTCGTCTTCTTCCTGCAGAACAACCACTGGGCGATCTCGGTTCCGGTGGCGGTGCAGTCCCCGACGCCCCTCGTCGACCGCCCGCGCGGCTTCGGGATCCCGAGCGTGCTGATCGACGGCAACGACATCCTCGCCTCGTACACGGCGTCGGTCGTCGCGACCGACCACGCGCGCAGCGGCCAGGGCCCGGCGTTCATCGAGGCCGACACCTACCGCATCGGTGCGCACACCAGCTCGGACGACCCGAGCCGGTACCGCGGCGACGACGAGCTCGAGGAATGGGTCCGTCGCGACCCGATCACCCGCTCCGAGGCGTACCTCCGCTCGAAGGGCGCGACGGACGAGCAGTTCGCCGCGTTCGACGAAGAGGGCGAGGACATCGCCGCCGACGTCCGACGCCGCACGGTGGCCCTGACGCCGCCGTCGGTCGACGTCATGTTCGACAACGTGTACCGCGAACCGCATCCGCTGGTCGCCGAGCAGAAGGCCTGGCTCGAACAGTACGAGGCCGGCTTCGAAGGGGGCGCCCACGCATGAGCACCACCGAGCAGCTCTTCGACTACACGCTGCGCTCCCACCCGGGCGCCGGCGAGATCCCGAGCGACCCCACCCCGACCCTCCCGATGGCCAAGGCGCTCAACGCCGGGCTCGCCGCCGCCATGCAGGCGGACGACAAGGTCCTGCTGATGGGCGAGGACATCGGCGCGCTCGGCGGTGTCTTCCGCATCACCGAGGGCCTGCAGGAGCGGTTCGGCCCCGAGCGCGTGCGGGACACCCCGCTCGCCGAGGCCGGCATCATCGGCACCGCGATCGGCCTGGCCCTGCGCGGCTACCGCCCCGTGGTCGAGATCCAGTTCGACGGCTTCGTCTGGCCGGGGTTCGACCAGATCACCTCGCAGCTCGCGAAGATGGCGAACCGTCTGCCGGCGCACATGTCGCTGCCGGTCGTCATCCGCATCCCCTACGGCGGCCACATCGGTGCCGTCGAGCACCACCAGGAGTCGCCCGAGGCGTACTTCGCGCACACCCCGGGTCTGCGCGTGGTGAGCCCGAGCACCCCGAACGACGCCTACTGGATGATCCAGGAAGCGATCGCGTCGAAGGACCCGGTGGTCTTCCTCGAGCCGAAGTCGCGGTACTGGCCGAAGGGTCAGGTCGACCTCGTCGACGGCCACGTCCCGATGCACACCACCCGCGTCGCCCGCACCGGCACCGAGGTCACCCTCGTCGGCCACGGCGCGATGGTCGCCACCCTGATGCAGGCCGCGGAGCTCGCCGAGACCGAGGGCACGAGCTGCGAGGTCATCGATCTCCGCTCGATCTCGCCCATCGACTGGGAGCCGCTGCTCGCGTCGGTCCGCAAGACCGGCCGACTCGTCATCGCGCAAGAGGCCTCCGGCTTCGTCAGCGTCGGCAGCGAGATCGCCGCCACGGTGGCCGAGAAGGCGTTCTACACGATGCAGGCACCGCCCTTGCGCGTCTCCGGGTTCGACATCCCGTTCCCGGTCTCGAAACTGGAGCACCTGCACCTGCCGGATGCCGATCGCGTCCTCGAGGCCGTCGACCGCGCCCTCGCGTACTGATCCTGCTCGACCGACCCAACTCGTCCGAACGCCGAAGGAGCCGTCAGTGGCCGTCGCCGAATTCCCCCTGCCCGATGTGGGCGAAGGCCTGACCGAGGCCGAGATCGTGCAGTGGCGCGTCGCCATCGGGGACGAGATCGCCGTCGACCAGGTGCTGGTCGAGATCGAGACCGCGAAGTCGCTCGTCGAGCTGCCGTCGCCGTTCGCAGGCACCGTCACGGGACTGCTCGTGTCCGAGGGCGACACGGTCGAGGTCGGCAAGCCGATCATCCGGGTCGAGTCCGACGCGTCGGTCGCGTCCGGTGCGCCGGTCACGTCGACCCAGCCTGGAGGCCCGGCACCGGTCACCGACAGCGTCCCGACCTCGCCGGTGGTCGCCGCCACCCCGCCAGCAGCGTCCGTCCCGCCGGCTCCGGTCGCGCAGACCCCGCCGGCCCAGGCCCAGGCCCAGGCCCCGGCGCCCGTGCAGGCTGCCGCGCCCGCTCGAGCCGCCGCTCCCGTGCAGCCCGTCGCCGTCGACGCCTCCGTCGTCGGGACGGACGAGTCCTCCGGCGCCGTGCTCGTCGGCTACGGCTCGGCGACCTCGTCGCCGTCGCGTCGCAAGCCGGGCGCCCGCCGGGCCGCAGCGCTCGCGGCCGAGGCGAGTCGTGCCTCCAGTGCGGATCCCGCGGCAGCGGCCGAAGCGGCCAGCGATCCCGGTGAGGACACCACCGCCGAGGCCATCGCCGGTCTGGCGTCTGCGCCCGCACGGAAGCAGACCCTGGCGACCAACGTGCTCGCGAAGCCGCCGATCCGGAAGCTCGCGAAGGACCTCGGCGTCGAACTCGCCGAGATCGTGGCGACCGGGTTCGCCGGCGAGGTCACGCGCGACGACGTCATCCGCCACGCGAAGCAGGCGAGCGTCTTCCGGAACATCGAGACGCCCGAGTGGGGCGACGTGCGCAGCGAGACGATCCCGGTCAAGGGCGTCCGCAAGGCCATCGCGACCGCCATGACCACCTCGGCGTTCACCGCGCCGCACGTGTCGCTGTTCGTCGACGTCGACGCGACCCGCACGATGGAGTTCGTCAAGCGCCTGAAGTCCTCGCCGACGTTCGCGGGCGTCAAGGTCTCGCCGCTGCTCCTCGTCGCGAAGGCCGTCATCTGGGCCGTCCGCCGGAACCGCTCGGTGAACTCGACCTGGACCGACCGCGAGATCATCGTCCACCACTTCGTGAACCTCGGCATCGCCGCGGCGACCCCGCGTGGGCTGATCGTGCCGAACATCAAGGACGCGCAGGACATGTCGCTGCTCGAGCTGGCCCAGGCCCTCGAGGAGCTCACCCTGACCGCCCGCGACGGCAAGACGACGCCGGCGCAGATGGCGAACGGCACCGTCTCGATCACGAACATCGGCGTGTTCGGCATGGACACGGGGACCCCGATCCTCAACCCGGGCGAGGTCGCGATCGTCGCCATGGGCACGATCAAGCCGAAGCCGTGGGTCGTCGACGGCGAGGTCCGGTCGCGCATGGTGACCACGATCGGCGCATCGTTCGACCACCGGGTCGTGGACGGTGACGTGGCGTCGCGTTTCGTGCACGACGTGGCCTCGGTGCTCGAGGAGCCCGCGCTCCTGCTCGACTGAGGCGCGCGTTCCCGCTTCGTGCACGGCGTTCGCGCTTCGTGAGGGGCGTTCGCGCTTCGTGCACGGCGTTCGCTCTTCGTGAGCAGGAATGGTCGGGTGGCTCCGAGCCACTCGACCATTTGTGCTCACGATGTGCGGTCCTCCGCACGATGCCCGCCCGTTCGCGTGGTGTTCACGCGGATGTCGGTGGTCGGCGGGATGATCGGAGCATGGTCCACCAGCTCCTGACCCCCTCGCAGGAGATCCGAACGGATCGCCTCCTGCTCACCCCGCTGACCCCGGCCGACATCGACGACGTGCACGCGCTGTTCTCCGATGCCCGGACGTGGCAGCACCTGCCGACCGGGCGGCACGTCGCCCGGAGCTCGAGCGTGGACCTCGTGCAGCGGAAGATCGGCGGCCGGGCACGGCACGGGCTGGGCTCGTGGGCCGTCCGCACGCCGGACCACACGTTCGTCGGGGTCGGCGGTGTCGACATGACCGCCGGCGGGGTCTGGAACCTCGGCTACCGCTTGGCTCCCGCCGCCTGGGGGCAGGGCTTCGCGTCCGAGATCGCCCTCGCTGCCGTTCGAGCAGCGGCGGACACCGCGCCGGACGTCCCGGTGACGGGTCGCGTGCTCACGAACAACCCCGCGTCCGCTGCGGTGCTCCGTCGCGCCGGGCTCTCGCTCGTGTGGCAGGGGACTCCCGGTGTGCAGACGCCGACCGCCGTGGGGGTGGAGGGTCAGGTGTGGACCGACCGCCTGCTCTCCGACGAGCAGTTCGCCTGGCTCGTCCGCAACGCCTGACGCGCTCCGCTCCGATCCCGGCGCGTCACGCACGTTGGCGTTCCGAGGTGGACTCGCTACTGTGATGGGACTGGTCATGTCCGCGCATGACCACCGCCCAGGACCAGCAACGGAGCACGAGGGACGCATGACGAGCCGCATCACCGAGGGTGCCGAGCCCAAGCACCAACAGTTGCGGCGCATCCTGCTCGACCTCGCCACCACGCGGCTGGCGCCCGGCGCTGCGATCCCCTCGGAACGGCAGCTCATCGCGGAGTACGGCGTCTCGCGGATCACGGTGCGCGAGGCCCTCGGACAGCTCGTGAACGAGGGCTACCTCGAGCGGGTGCGCGGCAAGGGCACCTTCGTGGCGCACCGCCCGGTCCAGTCGACGCTGCACCTCGCCTCGTTCACCGAGGAGATGCGGGCGATGGGCCACGTGCCGACGACGGTCGTCCTCGTGCGCGAGGAACGTGTGCCGCCGAGCGACACCGCGGCTGCGCTCCGCATCGACACCGACGTGCCCGCCTTCCACGTGAAGCGGCTGCGCATGGCGGACGGTGCTCCGGTGTCCATCGACGACGCCTGGCTCGTGGCCGATGCGTTCCCGGGGCTCCTCGACCACGACCTGTCGGGGTCGGTCTACTCGATCATCGCGACGGAGTACGGCACCCCGATCGACCGCGCGCAGCAGACGGTTGCCGCGAACCCCGCTGCCGACGACGTCGCGACGCTGCTCGGCACGAAGACCGGGGCTCCCGTGCTGGAGTTCGACCGGGTGTCCTACGCGGGGGAGCGGCCCGTCGAGCACACCCGCAGCTGGTACCGGTCGGACCGGTACCGCGTGCAGATGGAGGTCACGGCGACCCCGGCGGTCGCCTGACCCCGACCGGCACGCGAAAGCGACTGTGTGCCGCGAACGTTCCGCGGCACACAGTCGCTTCGGCGGGAAGAACCGGGGAAGAACCGGAGTGGGTCCGGGTCAGACCTCGAACAGGCTGTCGCCGTCGAGCACCGAGGTGCCCACCGTGCCCTGGTCGACGGTGTCCGGCGCGGAGCCGAGCACCACGACCGGGCAGATCGGCGAGTAGCCGGCGGCCGAGATCACCGAGGGGGTGAACCGGACGACGGGGTCGCCGGCCGCGACCGTCGAGCCCTCGGTGGCGAGGAGCTCGAAGCCCTCGCCCGACAGCTTCACGGTGTCGATGCCGACGTGCACGAGGACGTCCGTGCCCGCAGAGCCCTGCAGCGCGAACGCGTGCGGGTGCAGCTTCACGATGGTGCCGTCGACCGGGGCCACCGCGGTGACCGCGCCCTCGACGCCCGTCGGGTCCACGGCCACGCCGGCGCCGACGAGCTGCCCTGCGAACACCGGGTCCGGCACGTCAGCGAGGGCGACGACCGGGCCGGCGAACGGCGTGCGGACCGCCGTCACAGCTCGTCCTGGATGTCCTGCGCGAGGTTGTCGGCGATCGTGCCGACGATGACCTGCCAGCCGGTGCCGCCACCGACGACGGCCTGGGCCCCGGCGGCCTGCAGGGCCGCCTTGTCGACCAGGTCACCGTCCTCGACCTCGACGCGGAGGCGCGTGATGCAGCCCTCGACCTCTTCGATGTTGTCGGCACCGCCGAGCGCGGCGATGATGTCGGCTGCCTTGATGTCGGCCATCGTTTCCTCCTCGTTAAGGGTTTTCGTACCAGGTTGACACGGGACCCGTCTCGGTTCAGACTACGGAACTGGTCATGACCGGACAGGACCGGACCTGGCGACACCGCCGAGGTTACCTGCGCCGGCTGCGCGACTCAACTCACCCCGACAGCTCCACCCAATGACGAGAGGAACTCCGATGAGCGCCACCACTGCCACGGACGTGCCGGAGAAGAAGAAGCCGAAGAAGCAGTCCAGGCTCTTCGCGAACGCCCAGCGCCTCGGTCGGAGCCTGCTCCTGCCGATCGCGGTCATGCCCGCCGCGGGCATCCTGCTCCGCCTCGGCCAGTCCGACATGCTCGGTGCGATCCCCGGCTTCGAGCAGGGCGCGACGATCATCGCCGCTGCCGGCAACGGTGTGTTCACGTGGCTGCCGCTGCTCTTCGCGGTGGGCATCGCGATCGGGTGGGCGAAGAAGTCCGACGGCACCACCGCACTCGCGGCCGTCGTCGGCTACATGGTCATGTACCAGGTCTTCGCGGCGATGTCGCCGATCGTCCTCGCAGGCGTGAAGGACGCCGCTGGCAACCAGGCGACGATCAACTTCGGTGTCCTCGGCGGGATCGTGATGGGTCTCGTCTCCGCCGTGCTCTGGGAGCGGTTCCACCGCACGAAGATGCCCGACTTCCTCGGGTTCTTCTCGGGTCGCCGACTCGTCCCGATCCTGACGGCCGTCGCCGGTCTCGTGATCGCGGTCCTGATGTCCTTCGTCTACCGGTACTTCGACATCGCGCTGACCGCCGCCGGGACCGCCGTGGCCGACAATGCCGTCATCGGTGGTGGCATCTTCGGGTTCGTCAACCGCATGCTCATCCCGATCGGGCTGCACCAGCTGCTCAACTTCTTCCCGTGGTTCCAGCTCGGCAGCTTCACGGGTGCCGACGGCGTCGTCTACCACGGTGACATCGCACGCTTCCTCGCCGGTGACCCGACCGCTGGCATCTTCCAGACCGGCTTCTTCCCGATCATGATGTTCGCGCTGCCGGCCGGTGCCCTCGCGATCTGGCGCAACGCCAAGCCGCAGAACCGCAAGCTCGTCGGCGGCATCATGATCTCCGCCGCACTGACCTCGTTCGTCACCGGGATCACCGAGCCGCTCGAGTACTCGTTCATGTTCGTGGCGTTCCCGCTGTACATCATCCACGCGCTGCTCACCGGGACGTCGCTCGCCCTGGTGAACGCCCTCGGGATCCACGACGGGTTCTCGTTCTCGGCCGGTGCGATCGACTACGTCCTGAACTTCGGCAAGGCGGACGGAGCGATCTGGCTCATCCCGATCGGCCTCGGCTACGCGGTGATCTACTACTTCCTGTTCAGTTTCGTGATCAAGAAGTGGAACCTCCGCACCCCCGGGCGCGAAGAGGACACGATCGCCGAGAACACGATCGACGCGGCCACCAAGCCGTAAGCGCGCGTTCCTGCAAGACGGGAGGCCCGGTGCCAGCTGGCACCGGGCCTCCCGTCCGTCTGCCGTCACCACCAGAGCGCTGATACCGGTTTTGACAATCGTTATCAGCAAGCGCTACCGTCGACGCATGCACAACCGCCTCTTCGCCCTCCCGCTGGTCGCCGGCGCCGCCGCGCTCGCCCTGACGGGGTGCGCGACGTCCTCTGCATCCGGTGACGCCAGCAGCGACGGGAAGATCGCCGTCGTCGCCTCGACGAACGTCTACGGGTCGCTCGTCGAAACCATCGGCGGCGAGCACGTCGACGTGACGAGCATCCTGAACGACCCGTCGCAGGACCCGCACTCGTTCGAGTCGAGCGCCCGGACCCAGCTCGCGGTGTCGCAGGCCGACCTGCTCATCGAGAACGGCGGCGGGTACGACGACTTCATGACCACGCTCGCCGACGCCTCGGACACCAAGGCCGACACCATCAACGTCGTGAAGCTCTCCGGTCTGGACAAGGGTGGCGACACTGAGTTCAACGAGCACGTCTTCTACAGCTACCCGACGATGGTGAAGCTCGTCGACGACGTCACGAAGCGCCTGTCCGCGCTCGACGAGGGCGACGAGGCAACGTTCGAGAAGAACGCCGACGCGCTCACCACGAAGCTCGAGGACCTCGAGTCGCAGACCGCCGACCTGAAGAAGACGTACGACGGCGAGAAGGTGTCCTACACGGAGCCGGTGCCGGGGTACCTGTTCGACGCGATCGGCCTCGACAATGTCACGCCGGAGGCCTTCGCCGAGGCGATCGAGGAGGGCGACGACGTCCCGCCGGCCGCCCTGAACAAGACGCTGCAGCTCTTCAGCGCGAAGACCGTGCGACTGCTCGCGTACAACGACCAGACCTCCAGCCCCGAGACCGAGCAGGTCCAGAAAGCCGCAGAGGACAATGGCATCCCGGTGGTCGGTGTCACGGAAACGCTCCCGAAGGGGGAGGATTACGTCTCGTGGCAGCAGGCGAACATCGACGCGGTGCAGGCGGCGCTCCAGAAGTGACGACCTCGACCGCACCAGCGGTGACCGACGGCCCGGCGACCACCTCGGTGGACGACCGGGCCACGGGCCGTCCCGTCCTGGCGCTCCGCGACGCCGGGCTGTCCTACGGTTCCCGGAAGCTCTGGGCCCACCTCGACCTCGACATCGCGCCGGGGGAGTTCGTCGCGGTGCTCGGACCGAACGGTGCCGGCAAGACCTCGCTGCTCCGGACCGTCCTCGGCCAGCAGCGCCTGACGAGCGGCACGATGTCGTTCCTCGGCCAGCCCGTCCGTCGCGGCCACCGGAAGATCGGCTACATCCCGCAGCAGCGGTTGATGGAGGCCGGCACGCCGCTCCGCGCGCGGGACATGATCGCGCAGGGCGTCACCGGTCACCGGTGGGGTGTCCTGCCGGCGTCGCGGGCCGACCGTGCCCGTGTCGACCGGATCCTCGACGAGGTCGGTGCCACCGCCTTCGCCGACGCCCCCGTCGCCGAACTGTCCGGCGGCGAGCAGCAGCGCACCCGCGTCGGGCAGGCCATCGCCGCCGACCCGGCACTGCTCCTGTGCGACGAGCCGCTCATCTCGCTCGACCTGCGGCACCAGCGCGGCGTCACCGAGCTCATCGACCGTCAGCGACGGCAGCGGGACGCCGCCGTGCTGTTCGTGACGCACGACGTGAACCCGATCCTCGACGTGGTCGACCGGGTCCTGTACATCGCGGGTGGTCGGTTCCGGATCGGCTCCCCCGACGAGGTCCTGCGCGCCGACGTCCTGAGCGACCTGTACGGCACGCCCGTCGACGTCGTCCGGACCATGGGGCGCATCGTCATCGTCGGTGCGAACGAGGCGCACGAGCACCACGCGGGCGAGGTCGACCCGCACGGCCACGTGCCGGACGAAGGGCGGATCTGATGGACGTGCTCTCCACCGTCTTCTCCTTCCAGGACTACGGCGAACTCGTCGCGCTCGTGCAGAACTCGATCTGGGCCGGTGCGGTGCTCGGCATCGTCGGCGGCCTGATCGGGCCGTTCGTCGTCGCCCGGAACATGCCCTTCGCGGTGCACGGCATCTCGGAGCTGTCGTTCGCCGGCGCGAGCGCGTCCCTGCTGCTCGGCGTCAACGTCGTCACGGGCTCGCTCGTCGGGTCGGTGATCGCGGCGCTGCTCATCGGGGTGCTCGGTTCCCGGGCCCGCGACCGCAACTCGATCATCGCCGTGCTCATGCCGTTCGGCCTGGGCCTCGGAATCCTCTGTCTGGCGCTGTACAAGGGTCGCGCCGCGAACAAGTTCGGGCTGCTCACCGGGCAGATCGTGTCGGTCGACAACCCGCAGCTCGCCTTCCTCATCGTCATCGCCGCCGTCGTCGTCGCGACGTTGCTCGTGATCTGGCGCCCGCTGATGTTCGCGTCGGTCGACCCCGACGTCGCCGCGGCCGCCGGTGTGCCGGTCCGGACCCTGGCGATCGTGTTCATGCTCGTGCTCGGGCTGGCGACGGCGGTCTCCGTGCAGATCGTCGGTGCGCTGCTCGTGCTGTCCCTGCTCGTCACCCCGGCGGCCGCGGCCCTGCGGCTCAGTTCGCACCCGGTCGTCGTGCCCGTGCTGTCGACGGTCTTCGCGGTGACGTCGGTGGTGGGTGGGATCCTGCTGGCACTCGGCGGGGGACTGCCGATCAGCCCCTACGTGACGACCATCTCCTTCGCGATCTGGGTGGTGTGCCGGATCGTGGGAGCGCGGAAGGACAAGCGCGGTCGCGACCGCGTCGCAGGCCGCGACCAGCGGGGCGGGGACGACCCGGGCCTCCAGGCCGGAACGGGGTCGACAGCAGGCCGGAAGGAAGAGGTGCCAGCATGAACGCCGTGCAGAAGACGAAGCGGAACACGTGGCAACGCGAAGCGGTGCGCGGGGCGCTCGACTCCACCGAGGGGTTCGTGAGCGCGCAGGCGTTGCACCAGCACCTCCGCGACGAGGGATCGACGATCGGACTCGCGACCGTCTACCGGGCGCTGTCCGACCTGGCTACCGAAGGCGACGCCGACTCGCTCCAGCAGGACGGCGAATCGCTGTACCGGGCGTGCACGACGGACGCGCACCACCACCACCTGATCTGCCGGAACTGCGGTCGGACCGTCGAGATCGAGGCGGACCCGGTCGAGCAGTGGGCGCAGGACGTCGCCGCGGCCAACGGGTTCACGAACGCCAGCCACGTCGTCGACATCTTCGGCGAATGCGCGGCCTGCACCGCTGCACGCGCGACGACCGCTGCCAGCGAGTAGCGTCCCCGGCATGCACGTCATCCTGGTCCCCGGGTTCTGGCTCGACGCGAGCGCGTGGGACGACGTCGCCCCGATCCTGCGCGCGGCGGGGCACTCGGTGCAGGCCGTCACGCGCGACGGCGACACCCTCGACGAGCAGGTCGCCGCACTGGTGGCGATCCTCGAGGACGTCGCCACGCCGGAAGAACCGGTCGTGCTCGCCGGGCACTCCGGCGCCGGCCCGATCGCGTACATGGCTGCCGACCAGCGCCCCTCCCTCGTCGCACACCTGCTCTACGTCGACACCTTCCCCGGGCCCGAGGGCGGTTGCGTCAACGACGAACTGCCGGTGGTCGACGGGACCGTGCCGCTGCCGTCGTGGGACGTCTGGGAGCCGGCGACGCTCCGCGGTATGACCCCGGAACTCCGGACGGCGTTCGAGCACCGCGCGATCCCGGAGCCCGCGGCAGTACCGTCCGACCGGTTCCACTACAGCGACGCGGCGCGGCACACGATCCCGGCGACGGTCATCACCTGCGAGATCCCGGCGACCGAGCTCGCGACGATGGTGGCCGACCACCAGACCTGGGCTGCAGAACTCATCGCGACCGAAGAGCTCGCCATCGTCGGGCTCGAGACCGGCCACTGGCCGATGTTCACGGCGCCGCAGGAGCTCGGGGCGCTGATGGTGCAGGCGCTCGCGCCCAAGCCGACCGACGGGCCGTAGCGCGACGCAGCGGGCGGTAGCGCGACGCAGCGGGCGGTAGCGCGACGCAGCGGGCGGCGCGGCGACGGCAGGCAGCCCTCTTCGTGAGCAGAAATGGTCGGGTCCGGCTGCCGGACTCGACCATTTCTGCTCACGATGCGCGGGCGGCGAGCGCGGCGGCGGCACGGGGCGGTGAACGCGGCGGCGAACGGGGCGGTGAACGCGGCCGCGGCACGGCGCGAGCACGCGGGGCGGAGGTGCGCCGCGCCTCCAGGCCCGACGGCCCGACCGGCCGCTTGCGACACGCCCGGCGCTCGCGTAGTGTTGTCCCTTGGTTCTCCGCGTCCGCGCGGATGACCCGTTGTTCCAAGCCCTCCGACCGTCGCGAACGCCGCGGTCGCGTGGTGTCCGTCTCCCCTTCGACAGGGGCTGCGGACCTGGGCGGTGCACACAACCCCCTCGCATCTCCACCTCGTGGTCCTGCGCGTGTGCACCAGGCAAGTGAACTTGGGTGCGGCCGTCCGGTCGCACGGTACCTCAGGAGGAAACCATGGCAGCAGTGTGCCAGGTGACCGGCGCCGTTCCCGGCTTCGGTCACAACATCTCGCACTCGCACCGCCGGACGAAGCGCCGCTTCGACCCGAACGTGCAGAAGAAGACGTACTACGTGCCGTCGCTTCGTCGTAACGTGACGCTCAACGTCAGCGCAAAGGGCATCAAGGTCATCGACGCCCGCGGCATCGAGTCCGTCGTCAAGGACGTCCTCGCACGTGGGGAGAAGATCTGATGGCGAAAAAAGGTCAGGACATCCGTCCGATCATCAAGCTCCGCTCGACGGCGGGCACCGGGTTCACGTACGTGACCAAGAAGAACCGTCGGAACAACCCCGACCGTCTCGTGCTGAAGAAGTACGACCCGGTGATCCGCAAGCACGTCGACTTCCGTGAGGAGCGCTAAGCATGGCGAAGAAGAGCAAGATCGCGAAGAACAACCAGCGTGCCGTCATCATCGCGCGCTACGCCGAGCGTCGTCTCGAGCTGAAGAAGGCCCTCGTGGACCCGAACGGCACCGACGAGTCGCGTGAGGCCGCTCGCGTGGGCCTGCAGAAGCTGCCCCGTGACGCGTCCCCGATCCGCTACCGCAACCGCGACGCGATCGACGGCCGCCCCCGTGGCCACCTCGGTGAGTTCGGCATCAGCCGTGTCCGCTTCCGCGACATGGCCCACCGTGGTGAGCTCCCCGGCATCACGAAGAGCTCCTGGTAAGCACTCGCTTCCTCGAACGCCCCGTCACCTCCTGGTGGCGGGGCGTTCGCTGTGTGCGGGGTACATCGGGGCCTCATTCGTCACATCAGCCCCTCCTGACCCGCGACAAGCCCGGAAATCCGGGCGAGTCGGCTGAATTCGTCCCATGCGGCTGGTAGGTTCAACTCCGGTTCCGCCGGGCCCTCGGCCCGATGGAACCGTGGCACGGGGCACCCGCTCCGGGCGCCGGGCGGCACGTACGTCCGACCGATACTGCAAGAAGTCCGAGGAGGACATCCATGGCTGACAAGTCACTGAACCGCACCGAGCTCGTCGCTGCCGTCGCCGCCGAGTCCGGCCAGAGCCAGGCCACCGTCAACGGCGTCGTCGACGCACTGTTCAGCGTCGTCTCGTCGTCCGTCGCGGACGGCACGAAGGTCACGATCCCGGGTTGGATCGCCTTCGAGAAGACGCACCGCGCCGCCCGCACCGGCCGCAACCCGCAGACGGGCGAGGCCATCGAGATCGCCGCGAGCGACTCGGTCAAGGTCAGCGCCGGCTCGAAGCTCAAGGCTGCGGTCAAGTAAGACTGTTCCGCACATCGAGAGGGACGGCTTCGGCCGTCCCTTTCGTCGTTCCCGGGGTCGGGTCTTGTCGGGCCGGGTCGGGTCGGGTCGCGTCGCGTCGCGTCTTGTCGGTCTTCGTGCGGCGCGCGGGTCGCGTCGGTCTCGTCCCTGTCGTCGGCCTGGAGGCGCGTGCCGGTTTCCACAGATCGGCCCGCCCGATTCTGTGGCCGGGTGGGCACCGCCTAGGCTTGACGGGTGAATCGGATCGCGCGCATCGCCGGTCCCGCCGTGCTCCTGCTCGTCGGGTTCGTGGCGCTGCTCACGGCACTCGTCATCGGCGGCGGCGCGGACGCAGCGCTCATCGCTGACCCGGGCCCCGCCGTCCGGTTCGGCCTGCCGATCGCGCGACTCGTCGTCGACCTGTCCGCCGCCGCGACGATCGGCGGACTCGCACTGGCCACCGTCGGCCTCTCACGGTCGGGCCCCGAGTGGAACCGCGCGATCGACGTCGCAGCAGCCGCAGCCGGGGTGTGGACGGTGTCCTCGGCCGTCACGACCTTCTTCACGTTCCTCAGCGTCGCCGGCTCGACGATCAGCATCGACGAGCAGTTCGGCCAGTCGATGGGGGTGTTCCTCACCGGCACGGACCTGGGGCTCGCCTGGTTGGTGACCGTCCTGGTCGCCGCCGCCGTCACGGTCCTGTGCTTCGCCGTGCGGTCCCGCGGCATGGTCGCCCTGACCGCCGGGGTCTCGATGATCGGGCTCATCCCGCTCGCGCAGCAGGGCCACGCCGCCGGCACCGCGAGTCACGACGCCGCGGTGACCGCGCTCGGGCTGCACCTGGTCGGCGCCGCGCTCTGGGTCGGCGGGCTGACCATGCTCGTGCTCCTGCGCGGTGTCCTGCCCGGTGACCGGCTGGCCGTCGTGGTCGCCCGGTACTCGAGCATCGCGCTCGGGTGCTTCGTGCTCGTGGCGGTGTCGGGCATCGCGTCCGCGCAGATCCGCGTCGGTGCCCTGTCCAACCTCTTCACCCCGTACGGCACGCTCGTGCTGGTCAAGATCGGCGCGATCGTGGCCATCGGGGTGCTCGGTGTGGTGCAGCGTCGGCGTGCGATCCGCTCCCTGTCCGAGGCTCCGGCACGGCACCGCCCGTTCTGGACCCTGATCGTCGTCGAGCTCGCGGTGATGGGTGTCGCGTCGGGGTTCGCGGCAGCGCTCGGGCGGACGGCGACCCCGGTCGACCAGATCGCCCTGAGCAAGACGACCGATCCGAGTCCCGCCGAACTCTTGACCGACGACCTGCTGCCGCACGCGCCCGGTGCGTGGGGCTGGCTGACGCAGTGGAACGTCGACCTGTTCTGGCTGATGGCCGCCGTCCTGGTCGCCGCCACCTACACCGCCGGCGTCGTGCGACTGCGCCGGAACGGGGTCCACTGGCCGGTGCGCCGGTCGGTGGCAGCTGCCCTGGCGATCGTGTCGCTCGTCGTCGCCACCTCGGGCTCGCTGCACCAGTACGACCGGTTCCTCATCTCCGCGAACATCGGCGCCCACGTGCTGCTCGGCCTGGTCGTCCCGGCGCTGGTGTGGGCCGCGGCGCCGGTGGTGCTCATCCGGGCAGCGGTGCACCCCCGCGACGACGACAGCACCGGGGTGCGCGAGTGGACCGAGGTGCTCGTCGACAACCCGGCTGTCCGGTACCTGGCGCAGCCCTTCCCCGCGTTCCTGCTCGCAGCGGCGATGTGGTGGGCCTTCTTCGCCACAGACGCCGTGCGGTGGTCCGTGAGCGACTCCACCGGGCGGACCGTCATCGACGCGGGCTTCCTGCTCGTCGGGCTCCTGGCCGTGCCCACGCTCTTCACACCGATCGCTGCCGGCCGGCAGCACCCGACCCGCGCGGCGGCACTCGTGCGCATCGTCGGAGCCGTCGTCGTCGCCGCCGGCGCGGTGTCGCTCGGCATCGCGATGCGCGGGCCCCTCGGGCTGCTGCAGGCGTCGTGGTTCGGCGCGATGGGCCGCACCTGGGGGCCGGACCCGCTCGTCGACCAGGCCCGAGGCGGGCTCGTCCTCGTCGCCGCCGGGGTCCTGCTGCTCGTCGCGGTCGTCGTCGTGGTGCTCGTTCGGGTCCGGCGTGATGGATCGCCCGCCCGCACGCTCGAGGGGGACGCACGATGAGCATCGAACTGAGCGACGAACAGCGGGCGGTCTTCGAGTACATCGAGCACACCCGCGACCACGTCTTCATCACCGGGCGCGCGGGCACGGGCAAGTCGACGCTGCTCAACCACCTGTCCTGGAACACCGAGAAGCAGGTCGTGATCTGCGCGCCGACGGGGGTCGCGGCGCTGAACGTCGGCGGCCAGACGATCCACTCCCTGTTCCGGTTGCCCATCGGCCTCATCGCCGACGCCGAGCTCCGGCAGGGTCCTGACACCCGCAAGCTCCTGAACACCATCGACACCCTGGTCATCGACGAGGTCTCGATGGTCAACGCCGACCTGCTCGACGGCATGGACCGCTCGCTGCGCAAGGCCCGCGGGCGGCAGTTCGAGGCGTTCGGCGGAGTCCAGGTCGTCATGTTCGGCGATCCGTACCAGCTGCCGCCGGTGCCGGGCGACGCCGACGAGCGCGCCTACTTCACGGACCACTACCGGTCGATGTGGTTCTTCGACGCGAAGGTGTGGCTCGAAGCGGAGCTGAACATCATCGAGCTCGCCACGGTGCACCGCCAGCGGGACGACGCCTTCGCCGCGATGCTCACCGCGGTCCGTCACGGCCGGGTCACCGCGGAGATCGCAGATCAGCTGAACACGGCGGGTGCTCGTCCCTCGCCCGACGACGCCATCACCCTGGCGACCCGGAACGACACCGTGTCCCGGATCAACAAGGCTGCTCTCGAGCGGCTGCCCGGCAAGGTGAAGACCGCCAAGGCGGACGTCAACGGGGACTTCGGTGGACGCAACTTCCCGGCGGACGAAGCCCTCGAGCTGAAGCCCGGAGCGCACGTGATGTTCCTGCGCAACGACGCCGACCAACGCTGGGTGAACGGCACGCTCGGGGTCGTGACGGCCATCCGCGACACCGTGTGGGTCGACGTCGACGGGGAGTCGTTCGAGGTCCAGCCGTCGGTGTGGGAGAAGTTCAAGTACTCCTACGACGCCGACAAGAAGGAACTCAAGAAGGACACCGTCGGCGAGTTCCAGCAGTTCCCGCTGCGGCTCGCCTGGGCGGTGACCATCCACAAGTCCCAGGGCAGCACGTACGACCGGGCCGTGGTGGACCTCGGCAACCGGGTGTTCAGCGCCGGGCAGACCTACGTGGCGTTGTCTCGGCTGACCTCGCTCGAGGGGCTGTACCTCACCAGGCCGCTGCGCCCGCAGGACATCATCGTGGACCTCGACGTCCGGCGCTTCATGTCCGAGGCGCCGCGCATCGTGGCGACCGAGCTCGAGGCCCCGAAGCCAGCCCCCACCGACGACTGACGCGTCGGACTGCCAGTCGGGTCCGCATCGGCCTCACGCCGCCGGGCACGCGCGCCTGCATGCCCGGTCGCACACTGCCGAGCGGTCACGACTCCCCGTCGGTCCTGCGCCGAGTGGTCACTCGTTGTCGCCTGGACACTCCGCATCAGACAGTTCGTGACCGGCCGGCGGACCTGAGCGGGGAGTCGTGACCGGACGACACACCCGCCGGACGACACACCCGCCGGACGACACACCCGCCGGACCACCCCGCCGCCGGACCACCCCGCCGCCGGACCACCCCCGGACCCCCGCCCACGCACACACGACGACGCCCGCCTGCCGGATCGGCAGACGGGCGTCGGGGAGCAGTGGATCAGGCGCGCGCCGCACGCAGCGCGGCGAGGTTCTCCTTGTCGGCACCGACCGCGGTGAGCAGCAGGACCACACCGACGATCGCGTGGAACACGTTGTCGGTGGTGTTCAGCGCGAAGACGTTGGCCGAGGTGTTCACGAACACGAAGCCGTACACCGCGAAGACGACGAGGAGGGCCCCGACGACGACGTTGGCGCTCCGCGATGCGATCGTGGTGCCGAGTCCGGCGATGAGCAGGGCGACGGCGAGCAGCACCCAGATGAAGCAGAGCGCCGGGTTGACCCCGAACGCGTTCCAGAGCATGCCGCCCTGGCGGTTGAAGAAGCCCGGGTCACCGTCGGCGGCGAAGAAGAAGCCGAGGATGCCCCAGAGTGCGAGGACACTGCCGACCGTGAGCGCGAGTGCGCGGTTCGGCGAAGCGGTGATGCTCGGTTCCTTGATGGCCACTTCGGTTTCCTCCTCGTACACTGCCGACGCGGTGTGCGTCGGTCCGGCGGTGCCTGACCGTCCGGTGGCACCCGCCGATCCGATCGGTCCGGCGGCGAACACGCGGGCGATCGTGCCGCGGTTCCCAGCCTCCGGCCGGTGTTCCAACGGTATCGTGTCGGACCCCGACCGACCGAATCGCAGCGCCGTCACGAGACGTGCGACGAGACCCACCACGACCACCCCGAGGAGGACCAGCCCGGTGACCTTGACACCCGAGCGCAGCGCCCCGGAGTCGCGTGGACCGAGTGTCTCGCGCAGGGTGCGGTGGGCTGTGCTGTCGGCTCTGGGGTTCGTGATCGTGCCTCTCGTCTACGCGGCCGCGGTGCTGACGCCGGTGGGGCAGCGGGTCGAGGACGCCGCGCTCGGCGGGGTCCGGGAGTCCGATCTGTTCAGCTCGGACACTGCCCTCAACGTCATCTCGGTGCCGGTGATCCTGTTGCTCGTGGTCGTGATCGTCGCGGTGGCGTTCGCCAGACGACGGCTCGCGGTGGGGCTCGGCGCGGGTGTGGTGCTGCTCGCGTCGGCGGCCACCTCGACGCTCCTCAAGCGTATCGCCGTGCGCCCGGAGATCGCTCAGTCGACGACCCCGAACTCGTTCCCGTCCGGGCACGCGACCATCGCGCTCGCTGCGCTGTTCGCGGTCCTCATGGTCACGCCGAGGCGGTTCCGGCCAGTGGTCACCGTGGTCGGTGCCGTCTACGCCGTGTTCGTGGCGAACCAGACGGTGGTCTACGGCTGGCACCGGGTGAGCGACATCGTCGGCGCCTGCGCGATCGCGGTGTTCTGGCTCGGAGCAGTCCGGGCGCTCGGGCCCCGGGTGGACCGCGGTCTCCGTGGCGACCGTGACGGCCGACGGGCTCCGCGCCGGGTGGTCAGTCTCGTGCTGCTCGTCGCGACCGGGGTCACGCTCGCGGTCGGGCTCACCGCGCTCGTCCTCGGGCTCGCGACCGACGGCCCGCACGACCACGCCGCGATCCTGGTCGCCGGACGGATGGCCTCGAGTGCCACCGTCCTGGCCGTGGTCACCGTGGTCTGGTTCCTCGACGGCATGCACCACGCCGCGCGTACCGACCCGGCCACGCTGCCACCGCGGGCCGAGCGCGGGAGCTGAGCTGGGCCTCCAGGCAGGGTGGAAGCCGGCGGGAGACCCGACGCGGGCCGACGGGGCCTGGCGGGAGACCCGACGTAGGCCGACGGGGCCTGGCGGGAATGCCAGCGCGTGCGGTACGTTGTACCCAGCAAGTCGATGCAAACGCATCGATATCGCGAAAGGCGGCGCATCATGCAGTTCGGCATCTTCACGGTCAGTGACGTCACGACCGACCCCACGACCGGCACCACGCCGGACGACACCCAGCGCGTCCGGGACATCCTCACGATCGCCGAGCACGCGGACCAGGCCGGCCTCGACGTCTTCGCGACCGGTGAGCACCACAACCCGCCGTTCGTCGCCTCGTCGCCGACAACGATGCTCGCGTACCTCGCGGCGAAGACGAAGAACATCACGCTCTCGACGTCGACGACGCTCATCACCACGAACGACCCGGTGCGCATCGCCGAGGAGTACGCGATGCTCCAGGTCATCTCCGACGGCCGGATGGACCTCATGATGGGCCGCGGCAACACCGGCCCGGTCTACCCGTGGTTCGGGCAGGACATCCGCCAGGGCGTCAACCTGGCGATCGAGAACTACGCGCTCCTCCGCCAGCTCTGGGAGAACGACGTCGTGAACTGGCAGGGCAAGTTCCGCACGCCGCTGCAGGGCTTCACCTCCACCCCGCGCCCGCTCGACGGCGTCGCACCGTTCGTCTGGCACGGCTCGATCCGCACGCCGGAGATCGCCGAGCAGGCCGCGTACTACGGTGACGGCTTCTTCCACAACAACATCTTCTGGCCGATCCAGCACACCGAGCAGATGGTGGGCCTCTACCGTCAGCGCTTCGAGCACTACGGACACGGCCGTGCCGACCAGGCGATCGTCGGCCTCGGCGGACAGTTCTTCGCGCGGAAGAACTCGCAGGACGCGATCAACGAGTTCCGGCCCTACTTCGACAACGCCCCGGTCTACGGTCACGGCCCCTCGATGGAGGACTTCACCACCCAGACCCCGCTCACCGTGGGGTCGCCGCAGCAGGTCATCGACCGGTACGCCGCGATGAAGGACCACGTCGGCCACTACCAGCGCCAGCTGTTCCTGGTCGACCACGCCGGGCTGCCGCTCAAGACGGTCCTCGAGCAGATCGACATCCTCGCCGAGGACATCGTGCCGGCGCTCCGGAAGCTGAACGACGAGGGTCGCCCTGAAGGTGTGCCGTCGAACCCGCCGTCGCACGCCTCGCGTGTGGCTGCGGCGATGGCGGCCGGCACGGTCGGCAGTGACCACGTCGCCGCCGAGGACGAGTGGACGGGCGCGTCCGTCTGACGCGCGCAGGGCTGGTGGCGCTCGCAGCGTGGGTGGCGCTCGCAGCGCTCGCTTCGTGAGCAGGAATGGTCGGGTCCCGTGAGGTGACCCGACCATTTCTGCTCACCATGTGCGGTGGGCGCGACCACGAGCGGACGGGAGGCGCGGTGCCAGCTGGCACCGCGCCTCCTGGCTGTCTCGGCGCGCGTTCTCGGGCCTGGGCCCACTTCTCGCGGTCAGCGACAGGTCACGGGGTGGGCGGCGCGTGAGCTGTCGCTCAGCGCGTGAGCTCGGCTGCTGGTTCCACGACGGGGCGGGCCGGCACGAGCTTGAGGCCGACGACGCAGCCGACGATGCCGGCGATGAACAGCAGGCGCAGCACGGTGACGGGTTCGGCGCCGGTGGCCATGCCCCAGAGGACCGTGAGTGCTGCCCCGGTCCCGGTCCACACCGCGTAGGCCGTGCTGATCGGGATGTGGCGCAGCACGTAGCCGAACGCGCCGAGGCTCACCACGATGGTCGCCGCGAACACCAGGGTCGGGCCCAGCTCGGTGAAGCCGTTGCTCTCGCCGAGGGCGGTCGCCCACACGGTCTCGAGTGCGGCACTGACGAACAGGACGATCCACGCCATCTCAGCTCACCACCTTGAGGCCGACGACACAGGCCACGAGCCCGAACACCAGGGCCAGTCGGGTGAACGATGCGGCTTCCTGCCGACGGAGGATCGCGACGAGCACCGTCAGTGAGGCTCCGATCCCGACCCAGACCGCGTAGGCCGTGCCGACCGGGATGCTCTTCATCGCGAACGCGAGGCCGACCATGCTGAGTGCCATCCCTGCGACGAACACGATCGTCGGGACGACCTTCTTGAAGCCGTTCGAGGCGCCGAGGGCGGTGGCCCAGACGGCTTCGAGCACGCCGCTCAGCACGAGGATGACCCATGCCATGACGATGTCCTTCCGTGTGTGGTGCGGTAGTCGCACGACTGTGCGACAACAACTCCGACGGTAGCACGACTTGGTACGACTGTGCGAGTATGGCGGCATGGCGAGGAGCATGGACATCGAGGGACGGCGCCGCACCGTGTCCGAGGCGGCGTGCAGGGTCCTCGCCCGCGACGGCCTCGGCGCGCTCAGCGTGCGGAACGTCGCGGCCGAGGCAGGGCTCCCGCCGAGCACCGTCCGCTACACGTTCCCGACCCAGGCGAGCGTCCGGTCGCACGCCCTCGAGCTCGTCTTCGACGCCACCGCGGCGCGGGTGGATGCCGTGCCGACGGACCTCCGCGGGACGGCGTACGCGCACGCGGTGCTGCTCGAGCTGCTGCCACTCGACGAGGAGCGTCGGATCGAGCTCGACGTCTACCTCGGCCTCGGGACCGCGGCCCTGACCGACGCCGAGCTCCGGCCGTTCCACGACCGGGTCGTCGACGAGATGCGGGCGTGGTGTGCGCGGATCCTCCATGCGATCGGGGTGCGGGACGTCGACGTGCCGTACGAGACGCGGCGGCTGCACGCCCTGGTGGACGGGCTGGCGATGCACATCGTCCGGCTCGACCCCGGCGGCGATGCCTCGTGGGCGATCGACACGCTCGACCGGCACGTGGCGGGCATCGCGCGGGTCTGAGCGCGGGGCCGCTCGCGGACACCGGCTCCGGGGCAGGCAGCCCGCGGGTCGCACGGTGCGAGGGCCGGTGGCACGCGGGTCGCACGGTGCGAGGGCGCGAGGCGGCGCGGGTCGCACGGTGCGAGGGCACGAGCGCGATGGTGCGAGGTTCCGCGCACTGTGCGAGGGCATTCGGCTCGCACACTGCGCGGAACCTCGCACACTGCGGGGCGTTGGGCGCAACCGCACGGCACTGCCCACGCCGGCGCAGCCCCAGGCAGCACGCGTCGCCTATCCTGGCCGGGTGACGACGACCACGCCGCCGCCGCAGCGCTCCCGCTCCCGTTCCCTGACGGGCCCGGGCCTGGTGCTGCTCGCCGTCGTCGTGCTGCTCGGGATCCGGCTGCTGTCCCCGAGCATCGGGACCGCCGGTCTGCCCGACGTCGTGCAGGACTTCCTCACCCTGGCGATCAGCGTCGTCGTCGAGTCCCTGCCCTTCGTGGTGCTCGGCATCGTGCTGTCGATCGTCGTCGAGGTGTGGGTGCCGGTCGGCGCACTCGAGCGGGTCCTGCCGCAGAACGCCTTCGGCCGCCGCGCCGTGATCTCCCTCATCGGCATGCTGTTCCCGGTGTGCGAGTGCGGGAACGTGCCGCTCGCCCGCGGCCTGATGATGCGCGGCTTCACGCCGGCCGAGGCCGTCACGTTCCTGGTCGCCGCGCCGATCCTCAACCCGCTCGTCATCATCAGCACCGCGCAGGCCTTCGGCTGGTCGGGCTGGATCCTGCCGGTCCGGATCGTCGGCGGGTTCGTGATCGCGAACCTCGTCGGCTGGATCGTCGCCGCGCACCGCCGTCCGGCGGACCTGCTGCTGCCCGCGTTCGAGGCCCGTTGCCGTGCCGCGATCGGCGCCTCACGGAGCCGGGACCGCTGGCGGGAGAGCGCCGCGCAGTTCGGCGGCGAGTCCGCCACGATGATGCCCGCGCTCTTCGTCGGTGCCGGCCTGGCCGCCGCGATCCAGGTGGCCGTGCCCCGCTCGACCCTCGTCGCGATCGGGTCGAACCCGGTGCTCTCCGTCGCCGCGATGATGCTGCTCGCGATGACGGTGTCGCTCTGCTCGAACGTCGACGCCTTCTTCGCGCTGTCGTTCGCGTCGACGTTCCTGCCGGGGTCGATCACGGCCTTCCTGATCATCGGGCCGATCATCGACGTGAAGATGATCGCTCTCCTCCGCACGACGTTCCGCGCCCGCTTCCTGGTGCTGCTCGCCGTCGTGTGCGTCCTGTTCGCCGGAACCGTCGGGTTGGTGATGAATGTCCTCGTCTGACGCACGCAGCAGCAACGCTCCGGCCTACCTCGGGCTCGGGTCCGTGCTGGCGGTCGCCCTGTGCACGCTGTGGCTCGCGCTGGTCGGCCACCTCGACCTGTACATCAACCCGCGGTACTCGGTGTTCACGATCGTGCTCGCCGCCGTCGCGGTACCCGCCTCGATCGCGGGCCTGGCGGTCATCGCACGCGGCCACGGCCACACGCACGGTGACGACGCGGACGAGCACGAGCCGGACCACGACCACGATCACGACCACGGGCGGCGCGGGCCCGGCCGTGGTGGCGCCGTCCGCCTTGCCCTCGGCGGAGCGGCCGCGATCGTCACGGTCGGGGTCACCGTGTCGATGCTGGTCCTGCCCCCGACGACGCTCTCCGCCCGCACCGCGCAGCAGCGGAGCGTGGACTCGGCGACCCTGTCGAACGCGACCGGCTCCGAGGCGGCGGTCTCCCTGCTCGGCAGCGAGGGGGTCGACACCTCGGAGTACGGCGTCAAGGACTGGGCGGCGCTGATCCGTCAGACCACCGACACCACGGCACTCGTCGGCAAGCCGGTCGAGCTCTCGGGCTTCGTGGTGCCCGGCGACGACGGCTCCTTCACCCTGACCCGCTTCGTGATCAGCTGCTGTGCCGTCGACGCCCAGCCCGTCGGTCTCGGCGTGGTGACGGACGACGCCGACGGCTCTGCGCCCGACGAGGGGCAGTGGGTCACGGTGACCGGCGCACTCGCGGCGAACCCGGACCAGTCCGCCGACGCCCGCATCGTCATCAAGGCCGCGAAGGTCACCGAGATCGCGCAGCCGAAGGACCCGTATGAGTACTGAGCGCACGGGACGCCGCACGGGACGCAACCCGGACCGCCGCCCGGTCACGCGTCGGTTCCACCGCCGGTACCTCGCCGTCGTGCTCGTCCTCGCGCTCGTGGCCGCCGTCGCCGCCGTCGTCGGCTCGCAGCAGGGTCCGCGGCTCCGCGACGTCTCGTACGACGCCAGCGGCCTGGTGTCACGGCCGGCGCAGCGGGTGATCCTCACCGCGAACCAGGCGTTGCAGCGGGTCTCCGCTGCCGACGTCCGGGTGAGTCCGGCTGCGGCGCACACCGTGACCTCGAGCGGGAACACGATCGCGGTCGAGTTCGCCGGACCCCTGGCCTACGACCGCGACTACACGGTGACCGTCGTGAACGTCCGGGCGCCGGGGCAGCGGGCGACGTCGGACCTCACCGCGTCGATCCGCACGGGCAGCACCGACGTGCTCGCCCTGGTCCCCGGGGCCGACGGTGCGGAGGACCGGATCGTCCGACGCGAACTCGACGCCGGTGGCGCGACGACCGTGTACCAGGGCGCCGACATCTCGGAGTACGCCCGGCTCGGTCGGTCGCTGGTGGTCGTCAGCGGGAGTGACGCGCGCTCATCGGTCGACGTCGTGCCGTTGTCCGGCGGGGTCGAGGACGAGGACGCCCCTGTCGAGCACCTCACCCTGCCGTCACCGCAGGGCAGGGTCACCGCACTGCACGTCGCCGACGACGGTGCCTCGTTCGGGTTCGAGTACGCCGACACCTCGACCGGGCAGTCCCGGAACACCGGCCTGTACGTCGTCGACATGACGGGCACGCACATGCCCACGGCGATCGCGGCGAACGGCAAGGCGACGACGGGCGCCGTGCCGATGACCGTCGGGCAGTGGGCCTACGTCCCGCGCACCGAGAGCGCCCTCGTCCGGACGGGCAGCGACGACCTGGTGCTCGTCGACATGAGCGGGCGCGCCGAGCCGGTGCGGCTCGGCAGCGCCACCTACCTGCACGGCTTCGTCGGGACCGGGACCACCGCGGTCGTCGAGACCGGTACGGGCATCGTGCGCCTCGACCTGACCGACGGGTCCAAGTCGGCGCTGCAGGCGCCGGCCGCGAGCACGGACGCGGCCGTCCTCGGCCGCATCGCCCAGCTGTCGGACGACACGTACCTGCGCGTGCTGGGGGACGTGCTCCCGTCCGGCACCATCTCGGCACGGATCGTGCGCGTGGAGGGGAGCCGCGCCTCCCGGCTGGCGGTGAGCATCCCGGACGACGCGAGCGTGCGGGCGGTCTGTCCGTCCCCGAACGGGCAGTTCGTCGCGGTGGCGACGAAGTCGGCGACCGACGAGCTCGTGAGCATCGTCGATGCGACCTCCGGAGCGCTCGAGGCGAGCATCGACGCCGGTTCCGTGGACTGGTGCGGTGCGCTGCCGTCCGGTGACGAGATCGGCTGACGGTCCGGAGACGACGGACTGGAGGCCCGTTGCCGGCTGGCAACGGGCCTCGCTGTCGCGCAGGTGGTGACGACTAGGCCAGCGTGGCCGCGTCGATCACGAAGCGGTAGCGGACGTCCGACGCCAGGACGCGCTCGTAGGCCTCGTTGATCGCGTCGGCACTGATGAGCTCGGTCTCCGGCAGGATGTCGTGCTCGGCGCAGAAGTCCAGCATCTCCTGGGTCTCGCGGATGCCGCCGATGGCCGATCCGGCCCAGCTGCGACGCGACCCGATGAGCGCGAAGGCGGGGACCTCGAGCGGCTCGGACGGGGCGCCGACGTTGACGATGGTGCCGTCGACGGCGAGCAGACCGAGGTACGAGCCCATCGGGATCTTGGCCGACACGGTGTTGATGATCAGGTCGAAGGAGTTCGCGAGCTTCTCGAACGTCTCCGGGTCCTTCGTCGCGTAGTGGGCCTTCGCGCCGTAGCGGAGCGAGTCGGCTTCCTTGGAGGTGGTCTGCGACAGGACGGTGACCTCGGCGCCCAGGGCGACCGCGATCTTGACGGCCATGTGGCCGAGGCCACCCATGCCGACGACGGCGACCTTCGTGCCGGGGCCGGCGTTCCAGTGGTGCAGCGGCGAGTAGGTGGTGATGCCGGCGCAGAGCAGCGGCGCGACCTTCTCGATGTCGAGCGACTCGGGGACACGGAGGACGAAGTCCTCGTTCACGACGACCGCCTGCGAGTACCCGCCCTGGGTGATCGAGCCGTCGGCCGGGTCGACGCCCGCGTAGGTCTGGATGTTGCCCTTGAGGCAGTACTGCTCTTCGCTCTTCAGGCAGTTCTCGCACTCGCCGCACGAGTTCACCATGCAGCCGACGCCGACACGGTCGCCGACCTGGTGCTTGGTGACGTTCTCGCCGACGGCGGAGACGTGGCCAACGATCTCGTGGCCGACGACCTGGGGGTACTGGATGGGCCCCCACTCGCCGCGGACCGTGTGGATGTCCGAGTGGCAGATGCCGGCGTAGGCGATGTCGATCTCGACGTCGTTCGGGCCGACGTCACGACGGGTGATGGTGGTCTTGACGAGCGGCTCGGTCGCTGACGGTGCCGCGTACGCGTTGACGGTGCGCAATGATCTCCTCGTGGGGGTGGTGCGTGTCCGGGCCGGTTCCGGCCCGGAACCAGTCTCGTGGAGCGCGCCATCGGGTGGGAGGTTCCGTTGGGACTCCCTTGGTCGGAATGCCCGCCCCCAGGGGCAGTGTCCGGTGTGTCGGACATCCGGGAAAGTCTTGTGGATCGGACATTTTGGTATGTACGCTGTATCGGACATCTCCGGAGAGGAGTGGTTCGTGGCGATGACTTCGGTGTATTCCCTGGCGCAACTCGGCTCCGCGCTCAGGACGGCGAGGCTGCGGGCAGGGCGGACGCAGCTTGCGCTCGCCGACCAGGCGAGTGTCCAGCGGCAGTGGCTCGTGCAACTCGAGAACGGCCGATTGCCGAACCCCTCGCTGCAGAAGGTCTTCGCGGTCGTCGAGGCACTCGGGCTCACGCTCGCGCTGACGGACGACGGGGACGAGGCCGGTCGACGATGAGCGAACTCATCGCGTACATCGACGGGCACCGGATCGGCGTCGTCGAGCAGACGCGTGGCGGACAGCTCACCTTCCGCTACGACGATGACTACTCGCCGGCGTCCACTCCGCTGTCGATCGCCATGCCGATCGTCACGGGTGCTGTCTACAAGCACCGAGTCGTCGCGCCGTTCCTGCAGGGGTTGCTGCCCGACAACAACGAAACCCTCGAAGCAATCGCTCGGAACCACCACACCTCAGCGCGCAACCCCTTCGCCTTGCTCCGTCACGTGGGCGAGGACACCGCCGGAGCCTTGCAGCTCCTCCCGTCGGAGGAACCATCCCGCGACGCCGAGCGGCAGGTCGGAGACATCGAGTACCTGTCCGACGGCGAGTTCGAGGAACTCATCGACGGCATCGTCACCGAGGCAGGTGCGTGGCAGCGACGACGGGACGACATCCGTTGGTCCCTGGCCGGTGCGCAGCCCAAGGTGGCGCTCTACCGCGATGAAGAGTCCGGTCGGTGGGGCCTCCCGCGCGATGCAACGCCGACGACGTACATCCTGAAGCCAGCGGGGCTGGATTCTCGTCACGAAGTGAACGAGTTCCTCACGATGCGGGCCGCCCGGTACCTGGGGCTGAACGTCGCCGACCACGAGATCATGCGGACCGAGCGCGGCCGCCACGTCTTCGTGAGTCGTCGGTACGACCGCGTGATCGGAGACGACGGCAGGTTCCACCGCATCCACCAAGAGGACTTTGCCCAGGCGCTCTCGGTCGATCCGGTGCGGAAGTACCAAGCCGATGGGGGACCGGGTGTCGCAGAGTTCGCCCGTGTCCTCCTGTCGCTGTCACCCTCGGTCGTCCGAGACGCGACCGAGCGGCTGTTCCAAGGACTCGTGTACTCCGTCGCCTCGGTCAACACGGACGCGCACGCCAAGAACTACTCGTTGGTGCACCCGGGGCGGCGGACGCAGCTCGCCCCGCTGTACGACCTCGGCTCGAACATCCTCTACTCGGGTGCGCAGCCGGTCGAGTCCGCCGTGAACATCGGTGGCGAGCGTCGGATGAACCGCATCGGGATGGCGGAGTTCGTCAAGTGCGCACGACTGCTCAGGATCGACGCTGCAGCTGCCGAAGCAACCGTCGATCGCATCCGGGGCGGCGTGGCCGCGGCGTTCGCGACCGCGTTGCGTGACGTGCGAGCAGACGACAGCGGTCGAGCCCACGCGATCACGATCGCGAACCGCATCGCAGCGATGGCGACCGAGCGCGGGTGGGGCGACGCGGTCGACTGATCAGGCCATGCGGGCGAGCCGCTGCCCGGCGATGGTCGCGAAGCGCAGCGGGTCGGCCAGGGCATCGGCGGGCTCACCGGTCGTCTGCGTCGCGAGCACCGTGAGCGACGCCGCCGCCGCGAAGTCGTCGAGCGGAGCGTCGATCGCGCCCGCGACGAGGATCGTGCGCGCTCCCGGGGCGTGCGTCGACACGAGTGCGTGCACCACGGACGGCACCTTGCCCGCGGCGGACTGCCCGTCGAAGCGTCCCTCGCCGGTGATCACGACGTCGGCGCCCTGCACCGCGTCGCGGAGCCCGAGCACCTCGGCGACCCCGTCGGCACCGCGTGCGAGCGTCGCACCCCAGGCGAGCAGCCCGAAGCCGACGCCGCCGGCCGCTCCGGCCCCAGGGGTCGCGGGGTCGACGGACGGGAACCGCGCGGCCCACGCGGCCAGCTGCTCGTCGAAGAACGCGACCCGCGACGGCTCGATGCCCTTCTGCGGTCCGAACACGGCAGCCGCGCCGGTCGGGCCGAGCAGGGGAGAGGTCACGTCGGTCAGCACGGTGACGCCGAGCGGTGGGAGCGCGCGCAGTCCCGCTCCGTCCAGACCGAGGGCTTCGAGCACCGGTCGTCCGCCGTCGGTCGAGGCGCTGCCGCCGATGCCGAGCACGAGGCCGGTGGCGCCGGCGTCCAGCGCGGCGGCGATCGCCTCACCGAACCCGCGCGACGTCGCGGTGTCGGGCGTGAGCGAGGGCAGGAGCGGGAGGCCGCTCGTCGCCGCGAGTTCCACGACCGCGCGGCCGTCGGGCAGCTGCAGCCAATGGGCGTCGACCGGGGTGCCGGCGGGACCGGTGACGGTGACCGGCACACGGACCGCACCGGGGATCGCGGTGGCGAAGGCGTCGAGGGTGCCCTCGCCACCGTCGGCCATCGGGACGAGCACGACGTCGTCGTCGGGCCGCTCGGCCAGCCAGCCGTCGCCGACCGCCTGGGCGACGGAGGCCGCGGTCGCGGTCCCCTTGAACGAGTCTGGAGCCACCACGATGCGCACGAGGTCCACCGTAGCGGTGCTGCGCGACACCCGCTGGACAAGCGAGGTGAGGGTCACCTAAGTTAACGGTTAGGTGAGCCTCACCTAACTTCACAGCACCTCGGGACCATCTCAATGTCGCCACTCCGCCGCGCCGCCCTCGCCGCCGCGTCCACCCTCGTCGTGCTCGCCGTCGCCACGGGCTGCACCGCAGCCGGCGGGGCGGGGTCCGCACGGGGTGCGAACGGCACGACCGACCCCGCGACGAGCGCGACGGACCCGGCCACGAGCCTCCAGGCCATCGCCCCGGCGACCGACGCGAAGTCCGTCACCGGCGCGACCACCGCGACCCTGTCGACCGACCTGCCGCCGAAGGCGAGCGAGGTCGACGCGCCGGAACTGCCCGTCACCGTCACCGACAACCAGGGCACCGAGGTCACCGTCGAGAGCGCCGACCGGATCCTGGCCCTCGACATCTACGGCACGCTGTCCTCGACCGTGTACGGCCTGGGCCTCGGTGACGACCTCGTCGGCCGTGACGTCTCGACCGGGTTCGCCGGCACCGAGGACCTGCCCCTCGTGACCCAGAACGGCCACGAGCTCTCCGCCGAGGCGATCCTCGCGCTCCGCCCCACCGTGCTCCTGACCGATTCGTCGCTCGGCCCGTGGGACGTCGTCCTGCAGATCCGGAAGGCGGGTGTGCCGGTCGTCATCGTGGACTCGCACCGGGACACCTCGAACACCGACACGATCATCGACCAGGTGTCGACGGCGCTCGGCGTGCCGGAGACGGGGGAGCGACTGTCCGCCGAGGTGCACGCGCAGCAGCAGGCGGTCGCCGAGCAGGTCGACCGCATCGCCCCGCAGGCGCAGGCCGACAAGCTCAAGACGGTGTTCCTCTACGTGCGGGGGAGCGCGGGCGTCTACTACCTGTTCGGCGAGGAGTCCGGCGCGGACTCGCTCATCGACGCGGTCGGTGCGCGGGACGTCGCGACGGAGCAGGACTGGAAGGGCATGCGTCCGGTGAACGCCGAGGCGCTCGTCGCGATGCAGCCGGACCTGGTCATCATGATGACGAAGGGGCTCGAGTCCGTCGGCGGGGTCGACGGGCTGCTCCAGCGGGTGCCGGCGATCGCGCAGACCCCGGCGGGACAGCACCGCCGAATCGTGGACATGGCCGACACGACCGTGATGAGCTTCGGGCCGCGCACGCCCGAGATCGTGGCTGCGTTGGCAGCGGCGATCTACGGTCCGGCGGACGCCTCGTGACCCTGGAGGAACGGGTCGCGCCCGCCACGCACGTCCCCGCCGCACCGGCGGTCACGTCCAGGTCCCGGGCCGGCCGGGTCACGCTGCTGACCGTCGGACTCGTGGTGGGCCTCGTCGTCGCGACGCTGGTGTCGGCGAGCATCGGACAGCTCGGCATCTCGCCCGCCGAGGTGCTCCGGACCGTCGCGCGCTCCGTCGGCCTGCCCGTGGAGGGACCATCCGACGACCTCGTCACCCAGGCGCTCTGGACGATCCGCTTCCCCCGGGTCGTGATGGCGCTGGTGATCGGCGCCGCGCTCGCCGCCGCCGGTGTGCTCATGCAGGCCGTGTTCTCGAACCCGCTCGCCGACCCCGGCGTCGTCGGGGTCTCCGGCGGAGCGGCGTTCGGCGCCTGCGCCTCGATCGTCTTCGGGCTGCAGTTCGCGGGGTACTGGACGACACCGCTGATGGCCTTCGCCGCGGGACTCGTCGCGACCCTGCTCGTCTACGGCCTGTCCCGCGCCGGCGGCCGGACCGAGGTCGTGACGCTGCTGCTCACCGGGATCGCGGTGAACGCCTTCACGGGTGCCGGGCTGGCGTTCCTGACGTTCCTCGGCGACCAGCAGGCGCGCGAGCAGATCGTGTTCTGGCAGCTCGGGTCCCTGAACGGCTCGATGTGGGACCAGGCCGCGGCGATCGCCCCGGTCATCGGCGCCGGACTCGTCGGTTCGGTGCTGCTCACCCGGTCGCTCGACCTGCTGTCGCTCGGTGACCGGGCCGCTCGGCACGTGGGGGTGCGGGTGGAGGCCGTCCGCATCGCCGCCATCGTCGTGGTGGCCCTGCTCGTCGGCGCCGCGGTCGCGTTCGCCGGGATCATCGCGTTCGTCGGCCTGGTGATCCCGCACCTGATGCGGATGGTGATCGGCCCGGCGCACGGACCGTTGCTGCTCGTCTCGACCCTGGGCGGCGCACTCCTGCTGACGATCGCGGACATGCTCGCCCGGACGCTCGTGCCGTACGCGGACCTGCCGATCGGCATGCTGACGTCGCTCGTCGGCGGACCCTTCTTCTTCTGGCTCCTACGCCGTGCGCGCCGCCGATCGGGAGGCTGGGCATGACCCGTTCCGTCGTGGCCTCCGGGGTCGGGGTCGTCATCGGCGGCCGTCCACTGCTCGCCGACGTCGACCTGACCGTCCGCGCGGGCGAGGTACTGGCCCTCGTCGGGCCGAACGGTGCCGGCAAGTCCACGCTGCTCCGCGCGATCGCCGGCGACGTCGCGCACACCGGGACGGTCGCGATCGAGGGCGTCCCCGCCGGCACCGAGCCCCTCGTCGCCACGGCACGACGACGGGCCGTGCTCGAGCAGGACACCGCCGTGGCGTTCGGGTTCCGCGTCGGCGAGGTCGTCCGGATGGGCCGTGCGCCGTGGCGGGGGACCCCGCTGGCCGATGACGACGACACCGTGGTCGCGCGGGTCCTCGACCAGGTCGAGCTCGCCGACCGCATCGACCAGACGTTCCCCTCGCTCTCCGGCGGCGAGCGCGCGCGGGCATCGTTCGCCCGGGTCCTGGCGCAGTCGACGCCGGTGCTGCTCCTCGACGAACCCACCGCGGCCCTCGACCTCCGGCACCAGGAAGCCGTGTTGGCGGTCGCGCGTGCACACGCACAGGCCGGCGGCGCCGTGGTCGTGGTGCTGCACGACCTCAGCCTCGCCGGTGCCTACGCCGACCGCGTCGCCATGCTCGCCGGCGGCCGGATCGTCGCCGTCGGCACGCCCACCGACGTCCTGACGGCCGACCGGATCGGTGCCGTCTACCGCCACCCCGTCACCGTCGTCCCCGACCCGAACACCGGCACGCCCGTCGTCGTGCCGTCCCGGACACCCCAGGAGGTCTCCTCGTGACCACTCCCACCCGCTCGCTGCGGCTCGTGCTCGCCGGACTGCTCGTCGCCCTGAGCGCCGGCGGGGCTGCCCTGGTCGGAGGCGCGCCCGCGTCGGCGGTCGGCCGTGTCAGCGTCGCGATCGAGGGGCACCCCGAGGTCACCGACCAGGTCGACTCGACCTACCTGACGACGCTGCGCCTGAGCGGCTCCGGGTTCCAGGGCATCAAGAACGGGTACGGCGGCATCTACGTCGCGTTCGGCACCGTGAGCGGGACCTGGCAGCCGAGCAAGGGCGGGGCGACGGGCGTCGACTACAGCTACGTGCCCGACGACGAGTCGAACCCCACCGGGTACCTCGACTTCGTCGCGTTCGAGGGCAGCACCACCGCGTCGTTGGCGAACGGCGGCACCGTCGACTCCGCCACCGGCACCTGGTCCGCGACGCTCAAGGTCCCCGGTTCGACGTTCCAGGCGCTCGACCGGAACGGCGCCGCGAAGACCGTCGACTGCACTGTCGTGCAGTGCGGCGTCATCACGATCGGGGCGCACGGCGTCGCGAACGCGAACAACGAGTCGTTCACGCCGGTCTCGGTGCAGAACCTGTACGGCAGCGGGGGCACGCTGGCCGGTGGTGGCACCACGGCGACCACCGGGCGGACGCAGGCCGACACGACGGACGCGGGCAGTGCCTCCCGTCCGTCCGCCGAGCCGACGTCCGAGGCGAGCGCCGACACCCGCGCGACCACGAAGCCGTCCGCGCGGTCGACGACGAAGCCGAGCTCCACCGCGGAGCCGACCGCGTCGGCGACCCCCACTGCGCCGGCCGGGGCGACCCCCTCGGCGGTGGCGGCAGCGGCTGCCGACGGGTCCTCGGGCGGGATCGACCCGGGCGTCCTGCGGATCGTGCTCGGCGGACTGTCCGCGCTCGTCGTGGCCGTCGCCGCCCTCGTCGTCTTCGCGATCGTGCACTCCCGCCGCACCGCACGAGGCGCCGCGACCGACGTCGCGCCGTAGGACCACCGGACCCGGGTGCTCACAGGGGGCACCCGCATCGAAAGGGAACACGAACATGGCACGAATCGCACGCTCGTTCGGGATCACGCTGGCGGCAGGGGTCGCAGCGGTCGGGATCGCCGTCCTGCCCGCGGTCAGCGCGTCCGCGGCCACCGCGGTCACGAACGACTACGGCGCCAGCCTGTCCGTCAGTGGTCCGGCCTCGGTCGTGACCGACGGCTCGGGGGCGCTCCACGGCGTCTCGGACGGCACCGTCACGGTCACCGGCAACGGGTTCGACGGGGACGCGCAGGGGCGCGGCTTCGGCGTCTACGTCGTCTACGGGCCCAAGCAGGCCGACTACGCCACCAACTCCGGCTGGTTCGGCTCCGCCCAGTGGGTGTCGAAGAGCGCGTTCACGGCCGGCGGCGGCTTCACGACGACGATCGACGTCGCGAAGTCCTACACCGCTGACCCGCACCACACCGGTGACGCAGCAGCGACCGTCAGCTGCGACTACGACGCCACGAAGACCGCGACCGCCAACGCTGCCCTCGGGCAGTACGAGTGCTTCGTCCAGACGTTCTCGGCGCACGGCGTCGCGAACGACCCGGTCGACCTCGACGAGGTCCAGGTCCCCGTCACCTGGTGACCCTCGCGGTGCCCCGGGTCCGCCCGGGGCACCGCCTCCCCACGCTCGCACCACCCGACCCGAGGAACCGATGCACACCCAGACCAGACCGGCCCGACGCCTCCGCGCGCTCAGTGCCACCGTCACCGCGATCATCGGCCTGACCGCGGCCGTCGCCGGCACCGTGCCCACCGCGGCGGCCGCCGCCTCGGCTCCGAGCACGTCCGTCACGGGTGGCACGCTCGACTGGGGGTTCAAGCAGTCGTTCCGGAACTACGTGCCGGCCGCAGGGCAGTCGGTGTCCGGCGGTGCGTCGAAGAACGCCGACGGCACGTTCCGGTTCACGGCGTCGGGTGGCAGCTACGACCCCGGCACACGGAAGCTCACCGTCACGGGCTCCGGCGCCGCGGTGTTCGACTACCGGGCGCACACGTTCGTCATCTCGCTGAGTGACCCGGCGATCGAGCTCACGCCGACCACCGGCACCCTCACCGCCGGGGTCGACGTCCGGCTGGTGGACCCGACCACCGGCGCCACGAAGTCCGACCCGGGGACGAAGCGGATCGCGTTCGCGACGATCGACGTCACCAAGGGCACACGATCGGTCACCGACGGGAGGTACTCGTGGACCGGTCTGCCGACCACGATCACCGCGGCAGGTGCGGCGGCCTTCGCGGCGGACATCACGGGTGGCGGCAACCCGTCGCAGTTCTACGCCGCGGGCACCGCGCTGGACCCGCTGTCGGTCGCCGTGACGGGCGACTGGGCCGCCGAGGGCACGGACGGCGACCAGGGGTTCAGTGAACCCGGCGTCCAGGGGCTCGTCAGCACCGGCGTGCAGACCACGGCCGGTGGCGCCACCATCGGCCGGATCACGACGGTCGTGCGCGACGCCGCGCGCGCCCTGAACGTCGTGCAGGTACCGGCTGCGGGAACCGCCAAGGCCAGTTACTTCATCCTGGACGAAGACGGTGAGCGCATCGCGGGACCGATCGACCCCGGTGTCGCCACCTCGAAGCCGAGCGTCGACCCGTCGACCGGGAACATCGTCGCGACCGCGTCGTTGCCCGCCGCGGAGTTCGGCGGCAGCGGCGCGAACGTCCAGGGCTACGTCGTCGTCGAGCGCGGCACGGACGCCACCTACCGGGACGTCGTGCACGTGAAGCCGTCCGTGGCGGTTCCCGCAGCGAAGGCGTTCGCGATCGACCCCGCCGACGGCTCGATCGTCGCGCAGGTCGCCCCGGCCGCCAACGGCGGGTCCGCGGGGCTGCTGCGGGTGGCCGCCGTCGGTGCGGGTGCGGGTGCTGGGTCAGTCTCCGGTTCGGGTGCGGTGTCCGAGGTCGGGCCCAGTCCGGCCGGCGGGACCGTCCGCGCCGTCACCCGCACAGCCACCCTGATCGGCTCGGTCACCGGGACGATCTCGTCGGTCGGCGTCGACTGGACCGGCAAGCGCGCCGTCGTCTTCGACCAGGCTGCCGCTCTCGCCCGCGTCGTCGCCCTCGACACCGGGGCGTCGGTCGCCGACGTGTCGATCGGCGCCACCGCGACGTCCGGGGCCGCCGGCGGGACCGTCGTCGACTCCCGGGGCCGGGCATGGTGGAGCAACGACGGCGACGCCACGCTCCGAGCCGTCTCGCTGCGGGGGACCCCGGCCGTGACGACCTCGATCGACCGGGCCGGCGGCGCCGCGTACCTGGCCGTCGACGAGTCCGCGAAGCGCCTCTGGGTGTCGTCCGCCGGCAGCACCGACACCGGCAACGTCGTCCGCGCCTACGCGATCGACGGCAACACCGCGCCCACGCTCGGCGCCGAGTACCAGCCCGGCACCACCTACACCGGCGACCCGATCGTGGTCTCCGCCGACGGCGACGCGGTGGTCGGCGTCGTGAACGCCGCGACCGACGCCGCCGACCAGGGGCTCCGCGCGTTCACGGTCGTGACCACCCCGACGTTCACGAAGCAGCCGGCCGACGTCGCCGTGACGCTGACGGGCGCGACCACCGGCACCGACGGCGGCGCGACCCCCGCCGAGCCGGAGCAGGTCTCGTTCGCGGTCACCACGACCGGGGCCCCGAAACCCACCGTGCAGTGGCAGCAGGACACCCCGTCCGGCTGGGCCGACCTGCAGGACGGCCCCTCGGTCTCCGGCGCGACGACCAGCACACTCCGCATCACCGCCACCGAGGGGTTGCACGGCGACCGGTACCGCGCCGTCGCCACGAACGTCCTCGGTGCGACCGTCGTCGGTCGGGTCGCCTCGGACACCGCGACCCTGCGGGTGACCGTCCAGGCGCCGACGAACCCGGGCGGCGGGAACGGCGGCGGGGGAACGGGCGGCGGGAACGGCGGCGGGGGAACGGGCGGCGGGGGCACCGGCGGCGGGTCGACCGTCGTCGGTGCGGACGGCTCGATCACCGGGGCGGAGAACGCCCGCGGTGCCTCGACGAACGTGCGGCCGGCCACCGAGCTCTCGACCGGCGCGAGCGGTACGAAGCTGACCGTCACGGGCTCCGGGTTCACGAAGAACACGAACGGCTCCGGGCTCTACGTGCTGTTCGGCTACGTCACGAAGCACCCGAGCGCCGGGGGAGCGGCCGGAGCGGGCTACGACTACCTGCCCGGGTCCGGTGGCACCGGGCAGGACGGCCAGGGCTTCGTCGCCTGGCCCGACAACACCGGCACCGGAGCCGCGGCGACCGCGAAGCTCAGCGGCACGAAGAACGCCGGGTTCACGCAGGCCGGCATCATCGCGCGATCCTCGTTCACCGGCCAGTCGACCGCGCGCGTCGACTGCCTGTCCGGAGCCGTGCAGTGCGGCGTCCTGACCATCGGTGCGCACGGCGCCGCCGACGCCGCGCTCGAGACCTTCACGCCGGTGTACTTCGCCGGGCAGACGGTCCCCGGCACCCTGCCGACCGGCCCGACCACGGGCGGGGGCACCGGCGGCGGGAACGGCGGCGGCACGGTCATCCAACCGCCCGTCGTGCAGCTGCCGCCGGCCGCCACGGCACCGACCATCACGAACGCCTCGGACACGGCACCGACGGCCGCGCCGACCGCTGCGCCGCGGAACACCGCCGCTCAGCCCCGGAACAGCGCGAATGCCCCCTCGGCCGCTGAGCCGCCCAGCGCCCCCGCCGCGGACTCCGACGAGCTGGTGCGGAAGATCGACGCCGGCGACATCGCCACCGTCGCTGCCGCCGACGCCGGGATCCCCGACGAGGTCACCGCCGGTGACCAGCTCGAGCTCTCGCTGCAGTGGACGGGCGACGACGAGGGCGGCAGCGTGTGGACCTACTCCGAACCGGTGCAGGGTGACGACTTCGCCGTCGAGGACGGCACGGCCACTGCCTCGGTCGACACCACCGGACTCGAGGCCGGCGAGCACCACGTCGTGCTCGTCGGTGACCAGGGCACGGTCGTCGCGGTGCCGTTCACCGTGGTCGACGGCGTCGGAGCGGTCGCGCGGTCGGCTGATGCCGGGGCCGGGGCAGTCGTGGCCGCGGCAGGCGACGGTGCCGGCGGCGGGATGTCCACCGAGACGCTGCTGCTCGTCGTCATCGGGTTCCTCGGCGGGCTCGTCGTGGTGGCGATCGGCCTGGTCGTGCTGCTGCTGACCGGGGTGCTGCAGGTGCGGACGCGGCGGAAGCCGTCGGCACCTGTCGCCACCGCCTGACGTCCGGGCGCCGACGTCGTGTGGCGGCACCGGAGACGGCGCATCCGCTGGCGGATCGCGAGCGGATGCGCCAGCGGGCCCGCTCAGGCTCCGGCGGCTCCGAGTCCGGCCAGGAAGGTCGCCTCGGCCAGGGCCATGTGCTCGATCTCCGAGGGGTCGACGCTCTCGTCCGGCGCGTGCACGTTCGCGGTCGGCTCGGACACCCCGGCGAGGATGACCTCCACCCCGGGGATCGCCCGCTCGAGGGTCGCGCAGAGCGGGATCGAGCCGCCACCGCCGAGCGAGCCCACCGACGGGACGCGGTACGACGACGCGAGGGCCGCTCGGAACGCCGACGAGAACTGCCCCGCGGTCGCACGGAACCCGTCGCCGGTGCCCGTGACCTGCGCCGTGACCTCGACGCCGTCGGGCGCTCGCCGCAGCAGGTGCTCGACGAGGAGCGAACCGGCCGCAGCGGGGTCGACACCAGGCGGCACGCGGAGGTTCAGCGCGGCACCGGCGGTCGCCTGCACGGACGGGGACGACCCCGCGACGCCCGGCGCGTCGATGCCGACCACCGTCAGGGCCGGGCGCGCCCAGACCTGGGACGCCGGGTCCCCGGACCCGATCGGCACCGCGCCGTCGAGCAGCCCGGCGTCGGAGGCGAACCGGTCGGCGTCGTACGGCAGCCCGTCCCAGGTCTGGGAGGCGTCGAGCCCGTCGACGGTGGTGTCGCCAGCCGGGTCTCGGAGTGTGGCGAGCAGTGCGACCAGGACCGCGACGGCGTCCGGAGCGGCGCCGCCGAACATCCCCGAGTGCACGTTGCCGCGGAGTGCCCGGACGCGCAGTTCGACGAACGCGGTCCCGCGGAGCGTCGTCACGAGCGCGGGGACGCCGACCGCGGCGTTCCCGGCGTCCATCACGACGGCGGTGTCGACGTCCGCGAAATCGGCGGCGTGGGTGGACACGTACTCTTCGAGGCCGTCGGTGCCCTGCTCCTCGGAGCCCTCGACGACGACGACCAGCCCGACCGGGAACGCGCCGTGCACGTCGAGGAGCGCCCGCAGCGCCACGAGGTGCGTGACCACCCCGCCCTTGCAGTCCGCCGCGCCGCGGCCGTAGAGCCGGCTGTCGCGTTCCGTCAGGGTCCACGGGTCGCTCGTCCACGCCGCGAGGTCGCCCGCGGGCTGGACGTCGTGGTGTGCGTAGAGCAGGACCGTCGGCGCGCCGGCGGGTGCGGGGTGGGTCGCGATGACCGCCCGCGAGCCGTCCGTCGTGGTGACGCAGCGCGCTGCCAGACCGAGGTCCTGGAGCGCGTCGCGGACGCGGTCGGCGACCCGGTGGCAGTCGTCGAGGGACTGCACGGCCGGGTCGTGGACCGACGGGACGGCGACGAGCGCCGCGAGCTCGTCGAGTCCCGCGGGCATCCCCGCGTGGACGGCTGCGCGCAGCGTCTCGTCGCCGGTGCTCATGGGCGCCCGATCTCCCAGATGCGGAACTCGCCGGAGGCGTCGACGGACTTCGTCAGCCCGGTGAGCGACTTCTGGCCGATGACGTTCTCCTGGCCGGCGAGCAGCGGGATCAACGGCACCGACTCGGCGGTGTCCCGCTGGACCTCCTCGATCTGCTGCTTCCGGGTCGCGGGGTCCGCCTCGACGGCCTGCGCGGTGACGAGGTCCGTCACGGCCGTGTCGTCGAAGTGGTTCGCGAGGAGGTTGACGTCAGCCGATCCGTACGCCGGCGTCAGGTACGAGGACGCGTCGGGGTAGTCCTGGAAGAACCCGAGCTGGAAGACCGGGTACTCGCCCTTGCCGACGTTGCCGACGTAGGTGTCCCAGCTGGCCGACTGCAGGTCGACGGTGAACAGGCCGGTGTCCTCGAGCTGCTGCTTGATCAGCGCGTACTCGTCGTCCGAGCCGGAGCCGTAGTGGTCGGTCGTGTACTGGATGGGCAGCGCGACGGGGGTGCTCACGCCGGCCTTCTCGAGGATGGCGGCGGCGTCGGCACCGTCGTACTCGGTCTGGAACGCGTCCGTCGCACCGCTGAAGTCCGACGGCACGATCGAGTACGCCGGTGCGTAGGTGTCCTGGTAGACGTCCTTCGCGATGGCGGCACGGTCGACGGTCGCGGCGACGGCCTGTCGGATCGCGGTCTTCTGGGCGGTGTCCTTGCCGGGCATCGTCTCGAGGTTGAACGCCAGGAAGCGGACCTCGCCCGACGAGCCCTGCACGCGCTGCAGCCCGTCGTCGTCGGCGAGCGAGGTGACCTCGGTCGGCGTGAGCTGGCGGTAGGCGATGTCCGCGTCGCCCTTCTGCACGGCGAGCTTGAGGTCGGCGGACTTCGTGTACTGCTTGATGGTCACGTTCGACGTCGCGGGAGCGGTGCCGTCGTACTCCTCGTTCGCGGTCAACGCGATCGTCGCTCCGCCGTCCGCGGACTGCTGCAGTGCGTACGGACCGGACCCGACGACCCCGTCGTTCGCGTGGATCTTCGTCTTCGAGAACACCTGGCTGTCGACGATCGCGCCGGCCATGCTCGCGAGCACGTACGGGAACGTCTGGTCGTTCGCCTGCTTCAGCGTGAAGGTGACCTGGGAGCCGTCGGCGGCGACCGACCGCATGTTGGCGAGCAGCGACCCGGGGCCGTCCGTCGCACCGAGCCCGACCTGCCGCTCGAACGAGAACACGACGTCCTTCGCGGTCAGGTCGTCGCCGTTCGAGAACGTGAGCCCGTCGCGGATCTCGCACACGTAGTGCGTGCCGTCGGTGAAGTCGCACGACTTCGCGACCTCGGGGCTCGTCGTGGTCTTGCCCGCCGGGTAGGTGAGCAGGTGCTGGTACAGCTGCGTCTGCACGGTGTAGCTGCCGCGGTCCCAGGCGCCGGCGGGGTCGAGCGAGGTGACGGGATCGGTGGTGCCGATGACCAGGCCGTCGGAGACGTCGGTGGACGAACCGGTCGACGCGCAGCCGGTGAGGACGGCGGCGACGGCTGCGGAGAGCGCGAGCGCGGAGAGGAGTCGGGTCTTCACGGGGTTCCTGTGGGGGAGGGTTTCGAGAGGGAGAAGCGGGCATGGGGTGACCCGCCGGTCGCGAGGTCGGCGATCATGTCGCCGAGCAGCGGTGCGAACTTGAAGCCGTGCCCGGAGAACCCGGTCGCGACGGTGAGGGGACCCCGACGGTCGATGACGAAGTCCTCGTCGGGGGAGTTGTCGTAAAGGCAGCTGATGAACGTCGGCTTCGTCGCGTCGACGCCGGGCACGTACCGCGCCACGTACGCCTGCAACCGCTCCGCCTCGGCCGGCACGGGTGTGAAGTCCCGGTGATCGGGGTCGACGACGGGCCCGGTGCCGTGGAACCCGACCTTGACGCCCTCGCCCGGGGTGAGCAGACCGTAGACGTCGTCGCCGTCGGCCCAGTGCACGAAGCTCGGCCACGCCTGGTCCGGCAGGTGGCTGGGGAAGTGCGCGGGCTGTTCCTGGGTGACGCGGATGGCCGGGAGGCCCGCCCCGCGTCCGGCGAGCAGCTCGCCGACCAGCGTGGGGGCCCAGGACCCCACCGCGGCCACCACGGACGGGGTGCGGTGCGTGGACCCGTCGGACAGCGTCACGGTCACGTCGTCGCCGTGGTCCTCGAGCCCGGTGACCCGGGTGTCGAAGCGCAGGTCGGCGAGCCCGGTCCGGTCGGCCAGGGTCAGGAAGACCTCGATCGCGCGGTCGGACCGGATGCGACCGGCGGTGGCGTGGGTGAGGACGTGCCCCTCGAACGCGATGCCGGGCCAGCGGTCCGCGGCGTCGTCCGGGGTGAGGGTCTCGTGCGGGATGCCGGCGTCCGCCAGCGCGGCGGCGATGGCGTCCACGACCTCGGGTCGGCCGTGGTCGACGGCGCCGGTTCGGACGATGAGCGCTTCGCCAGCAGCGGCCTCGAGCGCTTCCCACAGCGCCAGTGCGCGGGTGGTCAGGGCGACGTACTCGGCGTCGGCGTAGCCCTGCCGGAAGATCCGGGTGGCGCCGTGCGACGAGCCGTTGTGGTGCCCCCGCTCGTGCTGTTCGACGAGCAGGACGTGTTCGCCGCGGAGGGTGAGGGCGTACGCGGTGGCGGCACCGACGACCCCGGCTCCGATGACGACGTGCGTCGTCGCCTGGCCGGTCGTGGCGCCGCTCATGCCACCGCTCCGGCTCGTCGGGCGTCGGCTTCGCGGCGAGCCGGCATCATCCGGACGACCTCGGCCTCGCTGGGGGCGGCGGCGGCGAACCGTGCAGGGTCGTAGCGTGAGGCGTCGCCGAGGGTGGTCGCCCCCGTGGCGCTCAGCTCTGCGGCGATCCGTCCGAGGCCGGGACCGTGCGTCACCCCGGACTCGTTGTCGCCACCGGCCACCACGAGACCGACGAGCTCGGGAACCGGGCCGACGATGAAGTTCCGGTCCGCGGTCATCGACACGACGCCCTGCGTGGGGGTCTCGTCGACGCCGAGGACGCTCGACGCCGCGGGCAGCAGCTTCGCGACGATCGGGTGCAGGTACGTGCGCATCGCGTCGAGCAGGTCCGGCCGCACCGGTCGACGGTCGGGTTCGGTGCGGCGGTCGGAACCGCCGACGTGCAGTGCTTCGTACCCTGGGCCGGCGCCGTACGTCAGGCCGCCGCGGTGCTCACGGATCCACAGGCCGTGCAGCTCGGGGAGCATCAGCGTCGGGAGCGTGTCCGGCAGGCCGAACGGCTGCGTCACCAGGCGGCTCGCGACGACGCGGACGGTGGGGAGCTCGCGCCCGGAGGGTGCGAGCAGCGCGTTCGTCCAGCTGCCGGCGGCGAGCACGACGCGATCGGCGCTGATGACGTCGCCACCCACGGTCCGGACGCCCGTGACGGAACCGTCGCGCGATTCCAGGGCGGCGCCCGGCGTGTGCTCACGGATCTCCACGCCGCGCGCCCGCACCGACGCGACCAGCGCGCGCGCCGTGTCCGGTGCGCTGACCTGGATGCCGTCGGGGTGCAGGAAGCCGGCGGTCACTGCCGACGGGTCGAGCCCGGGGACGATCGCTGCTGCCTCGTCCGGGGTGAGCGACCGCGCGCCGGCCGGGCGCAGGGGGTGCTCCTCGAACGGCGGGAGGTGGTCGGCGCGCCCCTGTTCCGTGACCGTCAGCCAGACGTTGCCGTTCTGCCGGTACCCGGTCGGACCGTTGCCGGACTCGGCGAGCTGGCGGTAGAAGTCGATGCCGTACTGCTCGATGTCGCGTTCGGACTCGTTCCAGTACCAGGCGTACCCGGCGGCCCACTGCCCGACGAACCCGGCACCCGCGGTGGTCGTGCCGCCGGCGGCGGGACCGCTGTCGAGCAGCAGGACCCGCTGACCGAGACCGGCGAGGTGCCACGCGGCGCTCAGCCCGATGATGCCGGCGCCGACGACGATCGTGGGGGAAGCGGGGGAGGACATGGAGCGAGCGTAGTGTCGCTCGGTCCCCGACAGGTGTCGATCATGACGCCGTGTGACGCGGTGCAGAACGGGCCTGGGAGCGGGTGGGTCAGCCGCCGGTGTCGAACGCGCGGAGGACCGCTGCCGCGGACCGCGCGACGAGGGCGTCGTCGTACGGCTGCGCGGGGTCGTCCCGCCGGGTCAGGACGGCGAGGACGATCGTGTCGCCGTCGGGGCGGGTCACCCGTGCGACGTCGTTCCGGATCGGACCGGCACCACCGGACTTGTCCGCGACCACCCAGCCGTCCGGCGCTCCGGCCCGGATGAGTGCGTCGCCGGTCGCGTTGCCGCTCATCCAGCTGACGAGCAGTGCGGTGTCGGCGGTGCTCAGCGTGGTGCCGTCGAGCACGGTCGCCAGGGCCGAGGTGAACGCCGCCGGGGTCGTCGTGTCCTCGGTGCTGCCCGGTTCGATGGTGTTGAGGTCCGGTTCGCCGTGGACCACCTCGGTCGTGGTGTCGCCGAGGTCCGCCAGCGCCGTGTCGAGCCCGTTCGGTCCGCCGATCCGGGTGAGGACGAGGTTGAGCGCCGTGTTGTCGCTCATCCGGACGGCTGCCTCGGCCAGCTGGGCGTACGACAGCCCGTCGGCCACGTGCTGCTCCGTCACGGGGGAGTACCCGGCGGCGGCGACGTCGTCAGCGGTCCAGTGCACGACCTCGTCGCGGGCGTCGCCGCGGACCGTCCGCAGGAACTGCGCGGCCGCGAACACCTTGATCGACGAGGCGTAGCCGAACCGGCGGTCGCCGTTGTGGGTGACGGTCGCGCCCGTGGCGGTGTCGACGGCGACGACGCCGATCGTCGCGTCGTACTCGCGTTCGAGCGACGAGATCGCTCGTCGGACCGCGGCCGATGTCGCGGCGTCCGTCCCCGCCGACGCCGTCGTCGGGGCGCTCGTCGGCGTGCTCGTGGACAGCCCGGTCGAGGCGGCCGACGCGGTGGTCGCGCCGGCGTCGCCACCGGAGCAACCGGCGAGGGCGAGCGCGGCGACCGTGCCGCTGACGACCAGGGGGAGAGCACGGCGCATGGGAGCACCCTGCCGCCCGACCCTGGTCACCTGCCGGGAACCGGCATCCCGACCCTCGCCACGGTGACCGGTGTCCCGGCGCCCCGTTCGCGTGCGAGGTCGATCAGCCGGGCCGCGACGGCGAGGTCCTGCGCGCCGAGCCCGACCGAGTCGAACACGGTGATCTCGTCGTCGCTGGTCCGGCCGGGTGCGCGTCCGGCGACGACCTCGCCGAGTTCCGCCGGGCGGAGGTCCCGCGGGAGTGCCCCCTCGACGACGGCCTCGAGCAGGTCACCGGACTTCGTCCAGGCGGTGGCTCGGCTGTCGACGAACACGGTGCCGCGTGCCATCGCCGCGCCGTCGAGCTCCCGGTGCGTCGGACGGGGCCGTGCCCCGACGGCGTTCACGTGCTGGCCGGCGTGCAACCAGGCGCCGCGGACGACGGGGTCGATCGAGGGCGTCAGGGTGCAGAGGACGTCGGCCTCCTCGATTACCCGCCGGACCTCCGGCGCGACCACGCACCGCCGAGCCACGTCCGGTCCGATGGCCTCGAGGAACCGCGTGACCGTGCCCGACGAACGGGACCAGACGACGATCCGCTCGAACGGTCGTGTGCCCTCGAACGCGCGGACGTGCTCGACGGCGAGGTTGCCCGCGCCGAGGATCCCGAGGGTCCGGCCGCCCGAGCGGGCGAGGTGCTTCGTCGCGACCACGGTGGTCGCCGCGGTCCGTGCCCGGGTGATCGTCATGCCGTCGAGCACGGCCACGCACTCGCCGGTCACCGACGAGGACACCAGGATCGTGGACCGCTGCGACGGGAGTCCCCGCGCACCGTTGTCGGGGATGTCGGCCATCAGCTTGACGGCGACGAGCCCGAGCCGGTCGGAGCGCACGGCCATCGGCAGGAAGAGCGCGTCGTCGGCGCCGGTCAGGGCGACCGGGGCCGGCTGCTGCATCGCGCCGGTCCCGAGGTCGGCGTGGACGGCCTCCACGGCCCCGACGACGTCGACGGCGTCGATGAGACCGGCGACGTCGGCGGCGCCGAGGACGACGGTCACGACGCGGTGACGGCGGTCGAGGTGCCGAGCAGCTCCTCGAGCGACGGGGTGTGGGTCGTGAGGCCACCGTCGAACAGGATGCGCATCCAGCGGTCGGAGGCCTCGCGGTCGACGACCGCGGAGTCCCAGACGCCCCCGGCGGCCATCTCGTCGGCGGCCCGTCGCAGCAGGGCGGCGTCCTTCTCCGGCCACCGGGCGGCGAGCACGGCCGCGATCTCGGCGTCGGCGTCGCCCGCGGTGATCTTGGCCATCGCGGCGGCGATGCCGTCCATGAACCGGTCGACCCGGTCGCCGAGCTCGTCGATGCGGTCCGTGCGCGTGTAGTAGACGCTGTTCGGCATCACGCCCCCGGCGTCGAGGTGCCGGAAGACGATCGTGCCCCCACCAGCGGCGACGAGCTCCTGGGCGGAGACGAGGTCGAGGATGATCGCGTCACCGAGCCCGCCCTGGTACAGCTCGATGAGCATCGCGGTCGACAGGTCGCGGACGAAACGGGTCGCCGCGACGTCGAACCCGGCCTCGCGGACGAGTCCGGCCGTGAACTCGTACGGGGCGCTGCCGCCGGCGCCGGGCGCCAGGACGACCTTGCCGGCGAGCCAGTCCAGGGTGATCGGGGTCGTCTCGTCGCGGGCGACGATGGTCATCGGGAACCCGTGGTTGAGCTGTCCCACGACGGACAGCTCCCGGGGCGTGCCGGCGTACATCGCGGGGACCCAGAGACCACCGAGGGCGAGGTCCGCTTCGTGCGAGTCGATGTCGTCGAGGACGCCGGTCCACGGGTCGCAGGCCTTCGCGGTGACCAAGAGACTGCGCTCGGCGAACAGGCCGCCGACGTCGGCGACGTACTCGGGCAGGTAGTTGAGTCCGTTCGCGGTCGCCGAGATATTGAGGGTGTCCATGGTGTGCTCCGATCGTGGGGTGGTGGGCCGGGGTGCCCGGCCCACCGGGGTGGTGCGGTTGGTGCGGTGGGCAGTTCGGTCAGGCGGTGGTGGTGGAGAGGGCGTTCTCGTTGACGTCCTCGAGCGACCGGCCGCGGGTCTCCGGGGCGAAGCGTGACGCGACCACGAGGACCGCGTACATGACGGCGGCGAGTCCGAAGACACCGGCGAAGGCCCACGAGCCGTACAGCGCGATCGCGGCGAACGGCATGACCGCTCCGGCGATGTTGCCGATGCCGTTGACGATCGAGGCGCCGGAGGCACGGATCGCGGTCGGGTAGACCTCGGCGGTCCACGCCGCGAGGGTGGTGTTCGTCAGCATCGTGAAGAACTGGAACAGGGCGCCGAGCACCAGGATCGCGGCGGTGTCGTTGCCGAAGGCCGCGAACGCCAGGGCGGTGAGGCAGCCGAGGACGCCCGCGACGGCGATGAGGGGCCGCCGTCCGACCCGGTTGGCGAGGAGCGCTGCTGCCGTGCACCCGAGGAGCGATCCGATGTTCATGATCATCGTGTAGAGCAGGCTCTGCGACACCGTGTAGCCACGCTCGACGAGCAGGGTCGGCATCAGGAAGTTCAGCGTGACCTGCACGCCGAAGGCCATCCACGAGGCGACGCCGATCGCGATCGTCCGACGGAGCACCAGCTTGTGGAACACGGCTGCGGGCGACGAGTGCAGGGCGACCGGTGGCAGGTCGGCCGGCGTCAAGCGCACCGGAGGAGCCGCATCGGCGGGCGGGGTGAGCGTGTTCGAGGCGAGGACCGCGAGGGAGCGGTTGGCCTCGTCGACCCGGCCCTTCGACAAGAGCCAGCGCGGCGTCTCCGGGAGCTTGCGCCGGTACAGGACGACGAACAGCGCGGGGATCGCGAGGATGACGAAGCTCCAGCGCCAGACGTGGTCGTCGCCGCCGAGCGGGACGGCGAGCGGGCCGAGCAGCAGGAGGAACAGACCGTAGGAGATGAAGTTGCCGATGCCGCCAGCGCCGACGTTGATGGTCGCGATGAGGCCACCGCGGTACTTGGTGGCCACCATCTCGGACAGCATCGCGATGCCGATCATGAACTCGCCGCCGACGCCGATCCCGACGATGAAGCGGCTGACGAGCAACATGTCGAAGTTGAAGGAGACTGCGCTGAGGAGTCCGCCGAGCGTGTAGACGAGCAGGTTGAGCCCGAGCGAGAACCGCCGACCGTACTTGTCGGCGAGCCAGCCGGCCAGGAACCGTCCGACCAGGCCACCCAAGACGGTGGCGGTGTTGATCGTGGAGAGCTGCACGTCGCCGATGGCGAGCGAAGCCTTGATGTTGGTGGCCATGGCGCCGACCGAGTTCTGCTCGAGCGTGTCGAAGAACTCCCCGGCCAGGATGAGCATGAGGACCCAGAACTGGGCCCGGGTGAATCCGATCGAGTCGAGGGCGGATCCGATGCCGCCCTCGGGTCGGGCGGTGGACGCGGTTCGGGTTGGTGCGGTGGAGCGGGTTACAGCAGACATTCGTAACTCCAGCGGGGGAAGAGTGAGGTGGGTGCACCGTGCGGTCACTCTTTTGTATACGAAAGGCTGTTTCGGGCTGGTTTCAGGCGGACTACGTTCTCGCTTCGTATACGTTCTTACGAGTTCAGCGCTCGGTAGATCGCCTCGTCGCGGCGCAGGTGCTCGTCCATCAGGAGCCCCGCTTGCACCGACGCGCCGCGCAGGATCGCACCGGCGACGGCGGTGTGGTCATCGCTGCTCGAGGCCACCTCGTCCTGCGTCACGCGCTCGAACGCCCACGCCGTCTGATGGATGAGGTGATCGATCATCGTCTCGAGCCGGCTGTTGCCCGAGGCACGCGCCACCAGTCCGTGGAATGCGAACCGCGGCGACTGCGCGGCCTCGACCTCTTGGTCGGAGCGTTCCTCGCGACCGACGGCGCGGAGCAGGTCGGCGCACTCACCGCCTTGGCGACGAGCGGCCAGCTCCGCGGCCAGCACCTCGAGCCCGCGTCGGATCTGCATGAGCTCGATGACCACCTCGGTCGAGGAGTCGGCGACCCGGACGCCCTTGAACTTCTCGGACTCGACGAACCCCTCGGTCTCCAGCTGCCGGAGTGCCTCGCGCACGGGAACCCGCGAAACGCCGAAGCGTTCGGCGAGGGTGTCTTCCTTCAGCCGGGAACCGCGTGCAAGCGTCCCGGCGATGATCTCGGCCCTGATCGCCTTGAGGACAGATGCCGGCTTGGACTCCACAGCACGATGCTAGTTGGAGCGAGTGACGGGAATCGAACCCGCGCTACCAGCTTGGGAAGCTGGAGTTCTACCATTGAACTACACTCGCGCACCCCGCAGAACGGGACTCGGCAAGCCTAGCGGATTCTCGCCTGGAAGCCAGCCGACCGCGCACCGTACGCCTCCTGCCGGACGTGTGGCGGGCCTCCCGAGTCTCCGCTGTGAGCACGCCAGCCTGACGGACAGGTGTCGTGAGACGTGTGTACCGTCCAGGGAGATCCAGCGCCGAAGAACCCGAGGAGGACCGGATGGTCAGGCATCCCCTCATCGACGACGTGGTCGGCCCCGCAATCGTGGTCGAGTCCGCATCGCCGGTCGTGTGGCTGACGGAGGCGCTCGCCTCCCTGCTCCGCCGTTCCGCGGCCGCCGGACGCATGGTCGTGCTCCGCACCGGCCGCGAATCCGCCGTCACGCCCGCCCTCCGCCACGCCCTCGGTGCGTACGGAGCGGCCTGGGCCGTCGCCGACTTCGACGGGACCCTGCGCGACGGACGGACCGGGGTCGCCGCCTCCGGGATCGAGGACTTCGTGCACCGCGGCCCCGAACTCGTCGGCACTCCGTCGCCGGAACACCCCGTCTCCGCCGACTCGGTCCGGCAGATCAGCATCGACCTGACGCTCCGCCACCACGCCGAGCGGGCGATCGACATGGGCTCCGCGATCGAGGCCCTGTGCCACACCGTCGGCACCTGTCCCACCCGCTGGGGCACCGCCGAGCCGCTCGCGGTGCCGTGGGACCGCTGGGTCGTCACGCAGTACGCCAAGCACGAGGCCCCGGGCGTCTCCACGTCGTACGCCGTCGGCGAGGGCTTCTCCGCCACGATGACCGCGCACCTGGTCGACAGGGTCGTCGTCGAGACGATGGCCGCCGTCCTGACCGTCCCCGAGGAGAACACCGATCCCGAGCTCGCGAACCGGTTGTTCGACGCCGTGCAGCAGGTCGCGGACGAGGTCGTCCCGGTGTTCGGCGTGGTGATGCAGCGCCGCGGCGACGCCGACCACCTCGTTCGTGCGGTCTCGCACGGCGAACCGTCGCCCCTGGCGGTCGTCGTCGGCCCCGAGGCCTCCGGGTTCCTGGACCGCGACGGGGTGTGGCCACCACCGCGCACGACGACGGCGACGTTCGGCGCTCGGCGGGCAGCCGGTGCTGGTGCGTCCGACACCGACGGATCGGGTGCAGACGGCGGCGACGCCGGTGACAGCGGGATGATCGTCCGGTTCGAGGACGGCTGGGAGGCGCTCGAGTCCTTCCTCGACCGCATCGACGAGGACCGGTTCCTCGAACTCGTCGGCGGTGCGCCGCTCGACCCGGCGCACGACGAGGGCACCCTCGACGGCCACGTCCGCGTCGCTGGGGGTCAGGGTGCCGCGTGACGTCACGATCCTCTGCCGTCAGCCCGTCGAGACGCGCGAGGTGGCCGAGGCGCTGCTGCTGCACGACGAGACGTGGGGGGTCCGAGCGCTCGACGACGGCCCGATGATGCAGGTCTGCCGTGACGCCACCCACCCGGTGATCACGGTGCTCGGTGTCCGGCGCGTGGACTCCCTCGACGAGGTCGAGCGGATCCTGCCGGACGCCCCGACGCTCACGACCCCGCTCTGGTGGGTCGACACCGTGACGCCGGCCGGGTCCGACGGCGAGTCGGGCATCTCGGCTGCGCTCGAGGCTGCGCTGGACCTCGACGCGGTCTGCATCGTCCACGGCGACTGACGCGCGCGCGGCGCGCGGCGCGCGGCCCGCGCTGCTGCGTTCCGCGGTGTGCAGCCGCGTTCTGCGGCTCGACCGTGCCCCCAGTTCTGGTGCGATCGCCCGTTTCGAGACCGGTGAGTACTCAGACCGCCTCTACGGTGTGAAGACCCGAGCCGACGAGCCGGGCGGTTCCGCTCCTCGTCGGCACCGCTCTTCTCACTGAACAGGGCTCCAGTGCGTTCACAATCCCAGAAGCGTGCCGTCATGCGTGCGCGCAGCATCCTCACCGGCGTGGTCATCGCCGGTCTCGCGGGCGTCGCGCTCGTGGGGGCCGGCACGACTGCCGCGTCCGCCGCGGCACCGGCGCAGACCACCTTCGTCAACGAGGGGTTCACCGGCATCAGCGCCGGCAACGCGTACATCATGCCGTCGACGCAGTCGGGCGCCGCGAACGTCGCGTGCCTCACCGCGAAGCCCGGCTCCGGCACCACCAACGACGGCTCCGTCCCGACGTGCGCCGGTGCCTCCGACGCCCCGGACGCCGGCGCGCTCCGGCTGACCGGTGCGGTGAACGACCAGGCCGGCGGTCTCGGTGCGAAGCAGTCCGTGCCGATCACCAAGGGCATCGACGCGGTGTTCGACAGCTACCAGTACAACGGCACCTCGGCCGACGGCATCGTGTTCTACCTCGCCGCGACCGACCCGTACAACCCGACCGTGCCGGCCAAGATCGGGTACCTCGGCGGGTCGCTCGGCTACAGCGCCAGCACCGCGAACAACGCGCAGGGCCTGTCCCACGCGTACCTCGGCATCGGTCTCGACCGCTTCGGCAACTTCGGCAACCGCCAGTTCGGCGGCAGCGGCTGCACGAACGACGCCGGCACGAACGGCTCCCTCACCGCGAACGCCGTGACGGTCCGTGGCCCCGGCGACGGCAGCACCGGGTACTGCGTCCAGTCCCGCACCGTGGTCAACGGCTCGCTCAACAAGACCGACGTCACGAACCGCTCGCAGGCCAAGGTGCCCGTCGAGATCGTGATCAACCCGACCTCGTCGGCGCTCGCCGCCCAGGACAACCCGTCGGTCTCCGTCCCCGCCGGCCAGTACGCGGTCGTCTTCACCTCGATCGGCGGCACGCAGCAGGTCGTCCGCGGTGCGCTCCCGGAGCTCACCGGCACGAACGCCGCGAACGTCGACCCGTCGTGGGTCGACCCGGCCACCGGCTACCCCTACAAGCTCACCTACGGGTGGGTCGCGGGCACCGGCGGACAGAACGACATCCACGAGGTCAACTACCTCCGCACCACGACGGCCGCCGGTCCGGTCCCGGCCCTGACCGCCAGCACTGGAGACCCGGCCACCGTCGCGCACGCCGGTTCCGGCGCGTACACGGTCACCCCCTCCGTCTCCGCTGACGGCGGCTCGGAGTCGCAGCTCGTGCGCACCACGACCACGTTCCCGGCCGGCGTCACGCCGGACGTCTCCGGCGTGACCGGTGCGGGCTGGACCTGCCAGCCGCCGGTCGGACGGGTCGTCACCTGCGACCAGGCCGTCGACGCGGCATCGCCCCTCGCGCCCGGCACGGTGCTGCCGACGCTCTCCATCCCGTACACGGTGACCGGCGCCGCGCGCTCGGCGACGATCTCCACCGTCGTCGCGTCGACCGACGCCGAGGCCGTGACCGTCACCGGTGACCTGACCGTCGAGCCGCAGGGCACGTCGCTGTCCGTCGCCGACGCCACCGCGACCGTCGGCGACACCGCCACCCTGACCGCGAAGGTCGCCTCGTCCGAGGAGTCCGGCGCCACCGCACCCACCGGGTCGGTCGTCTTCACCGACACCGAGTCCGGCGCGGACCTCTGCACGGCGAAGATCGTCGACGGCGCCGCATCGTGCGACGTCCCGACCTCGAAGGTCGGCACGACCGGGTTCACCGCCACGTACGAGGGCGACGCCGACCACACCGGCGCCACCGACAGCGGTGCGCTCACCGTGACCAAGGTCTCGACCGAGGTCACGCTGACGACGACCCCGTCGTCCGCCGCCTACGGTGAGCCGATCACGCTCGACGTGACCGGCCTCGGCTCCGGCACCGACACGGTCGCCGCCCCGACCGGCACCATCGAGTACCGCGAGGGCGAGAGCCTCCTGTGCACGGCGACCCTGCCCGAGACCAGCTGCGTCGCCGAGGGCCTGAGCGCCGGCACGCACACCGTCACCGCCGTCTACTCCGGTGACGCCCTGCACACCGGGTCGGCCTCGGTCGCGGTGGACCTGACGGTCCGCAAGGCCTCGACGACCATCGGTACCCAGCCCGGCACCGGTGGCGGTGACCCGAGCGAAGGCGGCGACCCGAGCGAGGGCGGCGACCCGAGCGAGGGTGGCGAGCCGACCGCACCCGACACCACGGTGACGGTCACGCACGGTGAGACCACCACGCTCGACACCCCGAACGTGCCCGAGGACGCCACCGGCACCATCGAGTACGTCACGGACGACGGCACCGTCCTCTGCACCGCGACGCTGCCCGACACCACGTGTGCGATCCCGGCGAACCTGCCCGGCGGCAAGTACACCGTGCACGCCCACTACAGCGGCGACGACAACTACGAGCCCGCCGACGGTGCGCCGTTCGACCTCGTCGTGACCGCACAGTCGACGGAGCTCGTGGCGAGCACCGACGCGACCGCCCCGGTCGTGGGCGCGAAGGTCCGCCTGACCGCCTCCGGCCTGCCCGAGGGTGCGACCGGCACCGTGACGTTCACCGCCGCGGACGGCTCCGTCCTCTGCACCGTCACCCTGCCGGAGACGACCTGCGAGACCGACGCACTGCCGGTCGGCACGAACACGGTGACCGCCGCGTACAGCGGTGATGCCTCGTTCGCTGCCTCGAGCAGCTCGCTCGAGATCGTCGTCGCTGCGGCCCCCACCGAGGAGCCGACGCCCGACCCCACGGACGAGCCGACGTCGGAGCCCACGGCTTCGGCACCCGTCACGGCCGACCCCACGGTCCCGGGTGCCACGACGGCTCCGGTCGCCACGAGGGCGCCCGCCGCGCCGAGTGCGTCCGCCTCCGCCGTGCCCGCCGGCACCGGCGAGCTCGCGTTCACGGGTGCTCCGGTCGCGATCGGCACCGGCATCGCCCTGGGCGCCGCCCTGCTCATCGCGGGCCTCGTGCTCCTGATGGCTCGTCGGACCCGGGCCGCTCGCGGTGCGGTCGTCGACACCGCCGCCGCCGAGTAACCAGCGACGTCACGACAGAACCGCGCACCGGGCTCACGCCTGGTGCGCGGTTCTTCGTGTGTCCGGCCTGCGCGGCTCGCACGGTGCGAGGTTCCGCGCAGTGTGCGACCCGTTCGGCCTCGCACGGTGAACGGAACCTCGCACACTGGCTCCGGGTCGCACGGTGCGAGGTCAACCGGGCGCGTGGGTCGCACGGTGCGAGGGTCCGGCCCGCGCGGCTCGCACGGTGCGAGGTTCCGCGCAGTGTGCGACCTGTTCGGCGTCGCACGGTGAACGGAACCTCGCACACTGGCTCCGGGTCGCACGGTGCGAGGTCAACCGGGCGCGCAGGTCGCACGGTGCGAGAGCCCGGCCCGCGCGGCTCGCACGGTGCGAGGTTCCGCGCAGTGTGCGACCCGTTCGGCGTCGCACCGTGAACGGAACCTCGCACACTGCGGAAACGGAGCCCCGAAGCCCGCCCCCGCGCAGCCCCCCGCCCGCAGCGCCTCAGTCGCGCTCGTTCATCGCCGCGAGCCGCTCGTTGTACGCCTTCAGGTCGGCGTCCCCGTCGCGCTCGGCCTTGCGGTCGAGGCGCTTTGCCTCCCGCTTGTCGGTGCGCATCCAGTTCTTCACCACGAGCAGCGCGACGAAGACCATCGGCAGCTCGGACGCGCCCCAGGCGATCCCGCCACCGGTGTGCTGGTCGTCGAGCAGTGCGGCGTCGTTCGTCTGCCCGAGCGCGTGGAACCAGTCGACCGCGAACACCGACTGCGAGGTCATCACGGCGACACCGAAGAACGCGTGGAACGCCAGGGTGGCCAGCAGCGCGATGATCAGGATCGGGTACGGCGGACGCTTCGGCCCCGGGTCGACCCCGACGAACACCCAGAAGAACAGGTAGCCGCTCAGCACGAAGTGGACGACCATCGCGACGTGCCACTCGTGGGACTGCATCGCCGCCTGGTACGCCGGCGTGAAGTAGAACACCACGAGCGACCCGGCGAAGATCACACCGGCGACGGCGGGCTTCCCCATGAACTGCATGTAACGCGAGTGCACGAAGAGCATGAGCCATTCGCGGGCGCCCCGAGACCCGTCGTTCCGTACCGGCAGGGTCCGCAGTGCCAGGAGCACCGGTCCGCCGAGCACGAGCGGCAGCGGCACGAACATCATCAGCAGCATGTGCTGGAGCATGTGCGACGAGAAGTGGATCATGCCGTAGACGGCGGGGCCTGCCGAGGTGGTCCAGATGAAGAGGGCGCAGCCGATCAGCCAGGCGATGGTCCGCCCGACGGGCCACTTGTCCCCGCGCTTCCGCAGCTTCCGGACGGCGAGCAGGTACCAGACCGCGCCGACCACGGCGAGCCCGAGCCACACCCAGTCGATGTGCCACTGCGTCAGGTACGTCTGCATGGTCTGCGCTGGCGGGAAGGGGAACCCGATCAGGCCCGAGCGGGTGTCCTCGCCCGTCTCCGGGGTCTGCGGGATCGGCGGCTGCGACCGGGAGACGGCGACGGAGACGCCGATCGCGACGGCCATGAAGACGATCTCGGCCAGGGCGAACCGCGTGAACAGTCGGCGGTCGAGGGGTGCGCGGAGCAGACCGGGCACGAGCTTCCGGCGTTGCACGACGCCGGCGAGCCCGAGCAGCACCAGGATCGCGGCCTTGACGGTGATGAGCGCGCCGTACGGGGTGGTGACGAGGTCGAGCGGACCGGTCAGTCGCAGCGAGGCGTTGACGATGCCGGAGAACGCGACGGCGCCGAACGACCATGCGGCGAGGGTCGAGTACCGGGAGACCACACGGCCGGTGGCCCCCTTCGTCCTCGTCCGCAGCACGACGACGGCGACGAGCCCGCCGGCCCAGACGCAGACACCGATCAGGTGGATCGCGAGCGAGTTGACCGCGTTCGCGTGCTCGAGCGACCCGGCGGCGTGGCCGGACAGTGCGAGGGGGAGCAGCGCGAAGAGGCCGAACACCGTGGCGATCGCGAGGGTCGTGACCCGGGTCGCGAACGCCGCGATGACGGTGGCGATGAGGATGGCGGCGGCGGAGACGACGAGCGCCTGCCCGATCTCGACCTGGAACGCGAAGAGCATGAAGTTCCGGGCGAACACCGGACTCGTGAGCGGGACGCCGAGGGTGTTCGCCCCCGTGAGGACGATGCTCACGGCGGCGGCGAGGAACCAGACCGCCCCGGTCGCCGCGGCCCACCGGGTGGCTCGGTGCTGCACGCTCGACATCGAGCGGTGGTCCTTCTTCTGCGCCGGCAGCGCGAACGCCGCGACGATGAGCAGCCCGATGGTGAGCGCGGCCATGGTGTCGTGCACCACGCGGGCGATCGGCAGGCCGTACTCGACGACGTCGCCGGCGGAGACCAGCTGCTGGCTCGCGGTGAAGGCACCGGTGACCGTCATGCCGAGGACCGAGCACGCCGCCGCGAGCGGGATCGCGATGACCAGGACCGTCGCGACGGTGGACGTGCGCGCGGTGACGGGCGCGGATTCCGGTGCCGGGCCTCCCGGCTGGGTTGCGGGGGATGTGACGGTCATCAACCTTGTTCCAGGGACGCGTGCGTCCGCGAGACCGCGGACCCTCCATGGTAGGCGGAGCGGTCTGGAGGCGGGGTGTCAGTCCGCAGGGCGGGCTGCGGCCCGCCACAGGGTCACGCCCACTGCCCCGCTCGCTCAGACGCGTCGCTCCCAGATCCCCTCGCAGCCGACCCCGGTGAACCCGACCGCCTCGTTGACGTCGAGCATCGGCCGGTTCTCCTCCGCGTTGAACGTCACGATCGACGGTCGACCGGGGAACGACCGTTCGAGCTCCTCGATCCCGACCACCTTGAGGAGCCAGCCGAGCCGGTGCCCACGGTGCTCGCGGAGGACGAGCGTGTCCCACTGCATGGCCGGTCGTGCTGGATCGTCCGGCACCGCGAGCTGCGTGAAACCGGCCAAGGTGGTGGTCGGGACGTGCTCGACGGCGACGGTGAGCATCGACCGCGGCGCCCGGGCCAGCTCCTCTTCGTGCGCCCGCAGACGCTCGGCGGTCCAGACGTCCTCGGGCTCCGCCATGTCGCCCGACGGGGCGTCGGTGCTCATCCGGGTCTCGAGCAGCGCGATCCCGTCGAGCCACTCGCCGGGCGTCCGACCGGTCCACGAGTGCACCCGGTAGTCCGGCCCCGCTGCCGCCGAGGCGCGGTCGTGGAGTTCGCGCACCACCGAGTGGTCGGCCGGCAGCGGGAGCCGGCTGATCCGGTTCACCTGACCGAACCGCCAGCCGCGCGCCGTCAGGAACCGCACGCCGGCCTCGTCGACCGGCACCGCCCCGAAGCCGGTCGGTGCCTGCACGTACCCGGGCCCCGCAGCCGGTCCGACCTGCCGGGACACGGCGTACGTCTTCCACTGCGTCCGGCCGTCGGCGCGGGCGACCCCCTCGAGGTGGTCCGCGAGCAGCGTGCCGATCCCACGGCGCTGGTGTTCCGGGGCGACGCCGGCGGCCAGCCAGCAGTTCGTCGTCCCCGCCTCCTGCTTGGTGTCGTACGACCCGGCGGCCACGACGGCGCCGTCGGTGTCGCGCACCGCGAAGAGCCGGCTCGGCGCACCGGGTTCGTGGCACATCGGCAGGTACTCCTCCGGTGTCCACGCGAGTTCGGGGAGGCCGTGCACCCCGACCTCGGCCGCGTCGGACACGGCGAGCCAGTCCCGGAAGGACTGCACCGTCGCCGGATCGTCGTTCATCGTCGCGGGCACGACGAGCTCGTCGACGCTGTAGGTGGTCATGGTCCCTCCGAACGCCGCCGAACCCGACGCTGGGCAGCCTGGCAGCATACCGGGACCGATCGTCCTGCCGCTAGGCTTCTGCGCGTGCTGCTCTCCGATCGCGACATCACCGCCCAGCTCGCCGAGGGCCGCATCGGCCTCGACCCGTACGACGCGTCGCTCGTCCAGCCGTCGAGCATCGACGTCCGGCTCGACAAGTTCTTCCGGCTCTTCGACAACCACAAGTACCCGCACATCGACCCGGCGGTCGACCAGCCGGACCTGACGCGCCTGGTGGAGACCGACCCGGACGAGGCGTTCGTGCTGCACCCGGGTGAGTTCGTGCTCGGTTCGACGTTCGAGGTCGTGACGCTGCCGGACGACATCGCCGCCCGGCTCGAGGGCAAGAGCTCGCTCGGACGCCTCGGCCTGTTGACCCACTCCACGGCCGGCTTCATCGACCCCGGGTTCTCCGGGCACGTGACGCTCGAGCTGTCGAACGTCGCCACCCTGCCGATCAAGCTGTGGCCGGGGATGAAGATCGGCCAGCTCTGCTTCTTCCAGCTGTCGAGCCCGGCCGAGAAGCCGTACGGCTCGGCCGAGTACCAGTCCCGGTACCAGGGGCAGCGCGGCCCGACGGCCTCGCGCTCCGCGACGAACTTCCACCGAGCGGACGTCTCCTCGCCGCGCTGACCGCAGGGCCGCCGGCGACTCGACCGAGACGCGGTACACCGACGGCGGACGAAATGTCGCATTCTGTGTATCGTTGCAGCATGTCCGCAGTCCCTTCACGACCCGCGCCGTCGGTGTCCGCGGCCGCGCTCATCCGCGATGCCCGCGACCGCGCCGAACTGACCCAGGTGCAGCTCGCACGCCGAGCCGGCGTCACCCAGAGCGTCATCAGCACGTACGAGAACGGCCGCCGCGAACCGTCGCTCGCGGCACTGCAGCGGATGCTCCGGGCGGCGGGGTTCACGACGACGATCGACCTCCACCCGGTCGAGGAACCCCCACCGCTCCGGGAACGCGTGGCAGCGGTCCGCCGCGAGCTCATCGGCATCGTGGAGCGGTTCGGCGGCCGGAACCCCAGGCTCTTCGGCAGTGTGGCCCGGGGCGACGACGGCCCGGGCAGCGACGTCGACCTGATGATCGACGTGGATGCAGGACTCGGCATCTTCGCGCTGATGCGGATCCAGGACGCCGCGGAACGCCTGCTCGGGGTGCGGGTCGACGTCGTCGACGCCGCGGGCATGAGCCCCGAGGTCGTGCGGGGAGCGGTCGCGCTGTGAGCCAGGAGCCCACCGGCCACCGTGCCGTCAGTGACCGGCTCGACGACGTCATCGGCGCGTGCGAGGCCATCCGCCGCTACGTCGACGACGAGCGGCTCCCGGAGGAACTCGTGCACGACGCCGTCCGGATGCGCCTGGTCGAGATCGGCGAAGCGGTCCGCGTGCTGCCCGCGAGCCTGACCGCGAGCGAACCGAGCATCCCGTGGGCGCGGGTGTCCGACCTCGGAGAGCGGCTGACCCGGCGCTACTTCGACACCACCCGTGCGGTCGTCTCCGGGACGGCCCACACGGACGTGCCGCACCTCGCCGAGGCGGCACGGCGGTTGCGCGCCCACGCCTGACCGCGCGTCTCGCGCCGGGTGGTGGTCCGGACCACCACCGGACGGGAGGCACGGATCACGACGTGCGCCGCGCCTCCAGTCCGTCGTCCGCTCGGCCCCCGGAACGCGGGACGGCCCCGTCTCGCCGAAGCGAGACGGGGCCGTCCGTGTGTGCTGGGGAGATCAGCCCTTCTTGGCGAGTGCCTCGAGGGTGTCGTTGCCCTTGTAGGCCTCGACCGCGTTGTCCTTCGTGACGAGGATCGGGGTGAGCTCGATCGCGGGGACGGTCTTGACGCCGTTGTAGTTGTTCGTCTTGTCGATCTTCGTGTCCGGCTTGTCGCCCTTCGACAGCGTGGACACCAGGTCGACGGCCGCCTGGGCCTCTTCCGTGGTGTTCTTGTAGATCGTCGAGTACTGCGTGCCCTTCATGATGAGCGGGATGGAGGCGGTCTCCGAGTCCTGCCCGGTCACGACGGGGTTGTCCTTGCCGGCGGCCTTGGTCGCGGTGAGGATCGCACGGGCGAGGGTGTCGTTCGGCGACAGGACGCCGTCGAGCTTGGTGTCACCCGTGTAGTACTGCGCGAGGAGGTCGGTCATGCGCGACTGGGCCTTCTGCGCGAGCCAGCCCTGCGTGTTCACCTTGGCGAACGTGGTCTGACCCGAGACGACCTTGAGCGTGCCGTCGTCGATCTTCGGCTGGAGGACGTCCATCGCACCGTTGAAGAACACGGTCGCGTTCGCGTCGTCCGGCGAACCGGCGAAGAGCTCGACGTTGTACGGTCCGTCGCCCTTCTTCTCCTCGAGGCCCTTGAGCAGTGCCTGGGCCTGCAGCTGGCCGACCTTGAAGTTGTTGAACGCGACGTAGTAGTCGACGTTCTTCGTGTTCAGGATGTTGCGGTCCCAGGCGATGACGGTCGCGCCCTGGGCCTTGGCGGCCTTGACCTGCGAGCCGAGCTGCGAACCATCGGCGGCACCGATGATGATCGCCTTCGCGCCCTTGGTGACCATGCCCGAGATCTGCGACTGCTGGTCCGGGACGGGGTTGCCGGCGTTGGCGTACTGGATGTCGGCCTTGAAGCCGGCGTCCTCGATCGACTTCTTGAACGCGGCGCCCGCGAGCACCCAGTTCTGCGAGGTCTTCGCGGGGAGCGCGACGCCGATGAGGTCGCCCTTCTTGATGGACGAACCCGAGGCGTCGCCCGAGTCGGAGGTGCCACGAGCCGAGCAGCCGCTGAGGGCCAGGCCCGCGACGAGTGCCAGGCCGATGCCGGCGATGAGCTTCTTGCGCATGAGATTGCTTTCTCTTCGTTGAGGTGGTGGTGCTGTGAGGGGAAGGGTTGGACTAGGGGAGGGTGATCTTGTCGGGCTGGTCCTCGATGGATCGCGGCTGCTGCTGGACGACGGGTGCTTCGTTGCCGTCCTTCCGCTGGAACTGCCGCATCATGCCGCCGATGAGCGACGGGCGGCCCTGCGACTTCGAGTAGACGTCGAAGGCGACGGCGACGAGCAGGACGAGGCCGCGGATGATCTGGACCTTGTTCGACTCGATGCCCATCAGCTGCAGGCCGTTCGACAGGAGCGCCATCACGAGACCACCGATGATGGACCCGGAGATGGTGCCGATGCCACCGGCGACCGCTGCGCCACCGACGAACACGGCGGCGATCGCGTCGAGCTCCCAGCCGGTGCCGTCCGCGGGACCCGAGGCGTTCGAGTACCCGACGAACACCATGCCGGCGATCGCGGCGAGGACCGACATGTTCGCCATGACGAAGAAGTTGACCTTGCGGGCGCTGACGCCGGACAGGACCGCCGCGTTGGCGTTGCCACCGACCGCGTAGACCTGGCGACCGAAGATCGTGTTCTTGGTGACGAAGCCGTAGATGATCGTCAGGACGCCGAGGATGATCGCGACGATCGGGATCGACGTGCCGACCGGGCCGGCGCCGAACAGGTACGTGGCGAACAGCGTGACGGCGACGAGGATGCCGGTGCGGACGATCGAGACCCACAGCGGCGGGACCTCGGCCTGCATCTTGCGACGACGGGCACGGCCGCGGACCTCGACGATGATCAGGACCGCGATGGTCACGAAGCCGATGAGCAGCGTGCCGTTCGAGAACCCGAAGTCCGGACCGAAGTCACCGAGGAAGCCGGAGCCGATGCTGTTGTAGGCGTCGGGCGTGGGGACGGAGGTGGACGAACCGATGATCTGGTTCGCGCCACGGAAGATGAGCTGGCCGGCCAGCGTCACGATGAAGGCGGGGACCTTCACGAACGCCACCCAGAAGCCCTGCCATGCTCCGACGAGTGCACCGACGACCAGGCCGAGCACGATCGCCAGCCAGACCGGGAAGTGCCAGACGGCCATCGACTGCGCCACGATGATGCCGACGAACGCCGCCACCGATCCGACGGACAGGTCGATGTGACCGGCGATGATCACCATGACCATCCCCAGCGCGAGGATGAGGATGTAGGAGTACTGCAGGAACAGGTTGATCACGTTGGTCGGCTCGAGGATGAGCCCGTCCGTGGTGAACCAGAAGAAGATGACGATCGCGACGAGCGCGATGATCATGCCGTACTGGCCGATGCTGTTGCCCTTGCCGAAGAGCAGTTTCAGGTTGTTCATGAGACGGGAGCGCCCTTCCGCGCGGAGGTCATGCTGCGCATGAGCGTTTCTGGATCGGCCTGGTCAGCTGCGACGTCGGCCGTGATCTGGCCCTCGAAGATCGTGTAGATGCGATCGGAGAGGCCGAGGAGTTCGGGGAGCTCGGAGGAGATGAGGATGATGCCCTTCCCCTGTGCAGCGAGCTCCTGGATGATGCCGTAGATCTCGAACTTCGCGCCCACGTCGATGCCGCGGGTCGGTTCGTCGAGGATCAGGATGTCCGGGTCGGTGAACATCCACTTGGAGAGCACGACCTTCTGCTGGTTCCCGCCGGAGAGCTTCCCGACGTTCTCCTCGACGGTCGGCACCTTGGTGCGGAGCATCTTGCGGTACTTCTCGGCGACGTCGTACTCCTCGATGGAGTCGACGACGCCGGCCTTGGAGATCTTCTGCAGATCGGCGGAGACCGTCGAGCGCTTCACCGTGTCGAGCAGGTTGAGCCCCAGGGCCTTGCGGTCCTCGGAGACGTAGCCCATGCCGTTCTGGATCGCCTGCTGGACGTTCGTGACCTTGATCTCGTGGCCGTCCTTGATGATCTCGCCGCCGAGCCAGGTGCCGTAGGAGCGACCGAACAGGCTCATCGCCAGCTCGGTGCGTCCGGCGCCCATCAGGCCCGCGAAGCCGACGATCTCGCCGCGCTTCACGTGGAAGTTCGAGCTCTTGCAGACCAGGCGGCTGGAGTCGAGCGGGTGCTGCACCGTCCAGTCGCGGACCTCGAAGAAGGTCTCGCCGATCTTCGGGGTGCGGTCCGGGAACCGGCTCTCGAGCGAGCGGCCGACCATGCCGCGGATGATGCGGTCCTCGTTGACGCCGTCGCCCTTGACGTTCAGCGTCTCGATGGTCTTGCCGTCGCGGATGATCGTGATCTCGTCAGCGATCTGCTCGATCTCGTTGAGCTTGTGGCTGATGATGATGCTCGAGATGCCCTTGGCCTTCAGCCCGACGATCAGGTCGAGGAGGTGCTGGGAGTCGTTCTCGTTCAGCGCGGCGGTCGGCTCGTCGAGGATGAGGAGCTTGACGTCCTTGTGCAGGGCCTTCGCGATCTCGACCAGCTGCTGCTTGCCGACACCGATGTTCTTGATCTGCGTGTCCGGGTCGTCGGCGAGGCCGACGCGGGCGAGCAGGTCCTGCGCACGGAGCTGGGCCGAGGTCCAGTCGATGACGCCGAAGCGGCCGGGCTCGTTGCCGAGGAACAGGTTCTCGGTGATCGAGAGCTCGGGGATGAGCGCGAGCTCCTGGTGGATGATGACGATGCCGGCCTGCTCGGACTGCTTGATGTCCTTGAAGCGGACCTCTTCGCCCTCGTAGACGATCTCGCCGCTGTAGGTGCCGTACGGGTAGACGCCCGACAGGACCTTCATCAGGGTCGACTTGCCAGCGCCGTTCTCGCCGCAGATCGCGTGGATCTCGCCGGCACGGACGTTGAGCGAGACCTCTGACAGCGCCTTGACACCAGGGAACTCCTTGGTGATCGAGCGCATCTCGAGGATGGTCTCGGGTGCGGTGATCGACCGGGTCTCGAGGCCGGTGTCGATCGGGGTTGACGCCACAGTGCATCTCCTTCTGCCGCTTCGCCGCGGCAGTCGTTCGGGTGGTTCTGCTGCGGCAGCGAATGGGCACAGGGGTCTGTGTGGACTTCGTTGTCGCGTCCGGTGTCCGGCCTGGTGTGACGCTCATGTGAACGGTCACATCGGCTGAACGGAGGTAATTTACGCACAGCCTCGGGGCGGCTGTCAATTCGGATTGGTCGCGTTTTCGTAACGGCCCGCGTGATCTGGCGCTGACGTCCCCCGGACGGGAGGCGCGGGGCGGGCCCGCCACGGGCCTCCCGTCCGTCACGCGGTCGCGTCAACGGCCGCGCGGGGCTCCCGTGGACGCACGCACGACGAGCTGCGGGACGATGTCGATCGGGCGGAGGAGCTCGTCGTCACCGGGCAGGAGCAGGTCGACGCAGCGGCGCCCGAGTTCGGCGAAGTCGACCTGCACCGTGGTGAGCGGTGGCCAGAAGTGCTTCGCCTCGGGGATGTCGTCGTAGCCGACCACCGACAGGTCACCCGGTACGTCGAGCCCGTACGAGCGCGCGGCGTGCATGACGCCGAGCGCCATCTGGTCGTTCGAGCAGAAGACCGCCGTGCAGTCCCGCCACCGCAGGAGTTCGCGGCCGGCGTGGTAGCCGAAGTCCGCGGTCCAGTCGCCCAGGATCGGAGCCACCACGGGCATGTCGCGGTCGGACATGGCGCGGAGGAAGCCCTGCATGCGCGCGTCTGCCTCGATCCAGTCCTGTGGCCCGGCGATGTGCCGGACGTACTCGTGGCCGAGGTCGAGCAGGTGTTCCGTGGCGAGCCGCGCGCCCTCCATCTGGTCGACCCAGAGGGCCGTCGGGTCCTCGCCGACGCTCGAACGCATCGTGACGTACGGCGTGCGGATGCCGAGTTCCTCGATCAGGTCGAACACCCGTTGCTGCGGTGCGATGACGACGATGCCCTCGACGTCCAGGTCGAGCAGGTGCCCGAGGCCCTCGCGGACGGCGGCGTCGGTGGCGTCGGTGATGTTCGCCGTGGTCACCGAGTACCCGCGGAGCATCGCGGCGTCCTCGATGGCCTGCAGCGCGACCGCCGGGCCGTAGTGGGCGCGCCGGGCCGTCAGGACGCCGATCGTGTGGGTCCGGCTCGTGACCAGGGCCCGCGCAGCACGGTTCGGCCGGTACTGCAGCTGCTCCATCGCCGCGAGGACCTTGTCGCGCGTGGCGTCGCGGATGGCGTCGGAGTTGTTCAGCACCCGCGACACGGTCTGGTGGGAGACGCCCGCGATCCGTGCGACGTCACGGATGCTGGGCGAACGCGGTTGCTGTGCCCGCGATGACGCCATTGCTGCTCGTTTCCGCCCGGGTGCCGCGTCACGTCGATGTGCACGTTCACATTCCGAGCCAGATCATTATGCACGTCCGGCGGATCGACGCCACCTGAACGTCCCCGAGGGATCGCGCCAGCGGCCGATCGCCGGGCGTCCGCGCGGGGAGCGCGCACCGCGTCAGCGTGCACCGCGTCAGCGCGACCGCGCGTCAGCGCGTGATGTGCAGGTCTGCGGCCTCGAGCTCGGTCAGCTGCCAGCCGAGCCACGGGCTCCAGCCGAACGGCGCACCGGCGACGGCGGCCCGCAGCGAGTCCTCGGAGATCCACGCGTACTCGGCGACCTCGTCGTCCGCGGGGGCCGGCAGGTCGTCGGTCACGGCGCGGAACACCGGGCAGACCTCGTTCTCGACGATCCCGGAGGCGTCGACCGCCCGGTACCGGAAGTCCGGCAGCACGAGCTCGACGTCGCGCACGGTGATCCCGAGTTCACGCGAGGCCCGACGGGCGATGGCGTCCTCGAAGGACTCGTCCGGCCCGGGGTGCCCGCAGAACGTATTCGTCCACACACCCGGCCAGGTCTTCTTCGACAGGGCGCGTCGGGTCACCAGGACGTCGCCGTCGGTGTTCCGCACGTGGCACGAGAACGCGAGGTGGAGGGGCGTGTGGTCTGTGTGCACCGTGAACTTGTCCGCCGTGCCGACCGGGGTACGGTCGTCGTCCAGCAGCACCACGGTTTCCGGGAATGTGCTCATCTGCTCGGATAGGTTAGGCCAATGAGCGAAGAAGTGGCCACCGCGGCGGCGATCGACCTCTCGCTCGTGGACGACTGCCTCGAGCGCTTCTTCACCGTGTCCTCGGCCCGGGCCCAGCGGTTCGGCGGGTCGTCCGAGGAACTCTGGCGGGTGCTCCGCAAGGCGAGCATCGGCGGCAAGCGCTTCCGGCCCCGCATGGTCCTCACCGCGTACGCCGGCTCCGGCGGCACCGACGCCCACGCCGCGGCGCACATCGCCGCCGCCTACGAACTCCTGCACACCGCACTGGTCGTGCACGACGACGTCATCGACCGCGACTGGTCCCGGCGTGGCCGCCCCAACGTCGCCGGGTCGTTCCGCGACAACGGCACCACCGGGGGGCTGCCGCTGCCGACCGCCGAGCACCGGGGGATGAGCGCGGCGGTCATCGCCGGCGACCTCGCCCTCGCAGCCGCGCCCCGGTTCGTGGAGTCGTCCGGGGTCACCGGCGACGCCCGGTCCCGACTGCTCGAGATCCTGGACGACGCCGTGTTCGCGAGCGCTGCGGGCGAGATGGCGGACGTCGACCTGTCGCTCGGCGTGATGCCGACGGTGGACGAGGTCCTGGCGATGGAACGCGCGAAGACGAGCGTCTACTCGTTCGAGGCGCCGCTGCAGTCCGGCGCCGTGCTCGCCGGCGCGCCCGAGACGGTCGTCGCCGCGCTCGGCGCCTTCGGCCGCGAGATCGGCATCGCCTACCAGATCGTCGACGACCTGCTCGGGGTCTTCGGCGACGAGTCCACGACCGGCAAGAGCGTCCTCGGCGACCTGCGCGAGGGCAAGCGCACGATGCTCATCGCGTACGCCGCCACCACCGACTGCTGGCCGGAGCTGTCGCCGTACCTGGGCGACCCGGACCTCACCGAGGAGCGCGCGGCCGAACTCCGTGCGACCCTGGTCACGTGCGGTGCCCGAGCCGCTGCAGAGTCCCGGATCGCCGAGCACGTCGCACTCGCCCGCGCCGAGCTGTCCGGACTGCCGTACGACCTCGCCGACCGCCTGGAGGGCCTCGTGAACGAACTCGTGGAGCGCGCCCGGTGACGACCAGCACCACCAGGCCGGTCAGCGTGCAGCCCGGCCGCCTGCCCCTGTACGACGCCACCGCCGAGGCCGCCTCGAGCGTCGTCATCGACCGGTACTCGACGTCGTTCGGGCTCGCCTCCCGATTGTTGTCGAAGGACTCGCGCGAGCACATCCGCAACGTCTACGCCCTCGTGCGGGTCGCCGACGAGGTCGTCGACGGTCCCGCGACCGAGGCGGGGCTCGGCCCGGAGCTCGCTCGGACGGTCCTCGACGAGCTCGAGGCCGACACCGAGCGTGCGATCGCACTGGGCTTCTCGGTGAACCCGGTCGTGCACGCCTTCGCCCGGACGGCTCGTGTGACGGGCTTCGGTCCGGAACTCACGAAGCCGTTCTTCGCGTCGATGCGCATGGACCTCGACCGCACCGAGCACGACGACGCCTCGTTCGCGGCGTACGTGGACGGCTCGGCCGAGGTCGTCGGGCTGATGTGCCTGCGGGCGTTCGTGTACCGAGCGGGCCGGCCCACCTTCGACCAGGCGGAACTCGTCGGCGGTGCCCGCGCGCTCGGCGCCGCGTTCCAGAAGGTCAACTTCCTGCGCGACCTGCACGCCGACTTCGAGGTCCTCGGCCGCTCGTACTTCCCGGGTGTCGACATCCGGACGTTCGACGAGGCCACGAAGGACCGTCTCGTCGCCGACGTGCAGGCCGACCTCGACCACGCCGCGCGGACCATCCGGTTGCTGCCGGCGGACGCCCGCAACGCCGTCGCCCTCGCCCACGCGCTGTTCCAGGAGCTCAACGACCGCATCGCGGCGACCCCGGCGTCGCAGCTGGTGACGACGCGCGTGCGCGTCCCGAACCCGGTGAAGGCGCGCTTGGCCGCACAGGTACTCGCCGGACGTGCGCCGGTGCGGTCGCGCGCGACCCGGCGTCGGACGGGAGGCACGGCGTGACCCCGCCCCGCGCCTCCGGTCCGGAGACCGTCACCTCCACCACCCGGCGCAAGGTGCCGGCGCGTCGCGCCGTCGTGATCGGCGGCGGCATCAGCGGGCTCGCAGCGGCAGCGCTCCTCGCGCGCGACGGCTTCGCCGTCACGGTGCTCGAGCAGCGGACCCAGCTCGGTGGCCGTGCGGGTTCGTGGGAGCAGGACGGCTTCCGGTTCGACACCGGTCCGTCCTGGTACCTCATGCCCGAGGTGTTCGACCACTTCTTCCAGCTGCTCGGCACCTCCGCCGACGCCGAGCTCGACCTCGTGAAGCTCGACCCGGGCTACCGCGTCTACAGCGAGGGCTACGACGAACCGGTCGACCTGCGGGCTGACCGCGAGGCGAACATCGCACTGTTCGAGTCGATCGAACCGGGTGCCGGAGCGCGGATGCGGAAGTACCTCGCGTCCGCCGAGGACACCTACGCGATGGCGATCCGCCGATTCCTCTACACGACGTTCCAGGACCTCACGAAGCTCGCGGCACCCGACGTCCTGCGCCGGCTGCCGAAGCTCGCGCGCCTGCTCATCGAGCCGCTGGCGACCTTCGCGGAGTCCGCCGTCCGTGATCGGCGGCTCTGGCAGATCCTCGGCTACCCCGCGGTGTTCCTGGGCACAAGCCCGTATGCCGCTCCGAGCATGTACCACCTGATGAGCCACCTCGATCTCGCGGACGGGGTGCTGTACCCGAAGGGCGGCATCACCGAGGTCATCTCCGCGGTCGAGCGGGTCGCCCGTGCCGAGGGGGCGCGGATCATCGCCGGGGCGAAGGTCGAACGGATCGTCGTCGAGGACGGCGTGGCCACCGGGGTCGTCCACCGCGACCGCGACGGCGGGCAGCACACGGCACCGGCCGACCTCGTGGTGAGCGCCGCCGACCTGCAGCACACCGAGATGCAGCTGCTCGACCGCGAGCACCGGACCCACGGCGCCGCGCACTGGAAGGAGCGCGACCCGGGCCCGAGCGCGGTGCTCGTGTACCTCGGCATCGACGGCCCGACGCCGGGGCTGCTGCACCACACCCTGGTCTTCACCGAGGACTGGAAGGCGAACTTCGGCGCCATCTTCGGCGACGACCGGCACGTGCCGGATCCCGCGTCGATCTACGTCTGCGCGCCGTCGGCCACGGACCCGTCGGTCGCACCACGAGGGTCGAGCAACCTCTTCATCCTGGTGCCGCTGCCGGCAGACCTGTCGATCGGCAAGGGCGGCGTCGACGGCGCCGGTGACTACGAGGTCGAGCGGATCGCCGACCGCGCCATCGACGTCGTGGCCGAGCGCGCCGGCGTCCCGGACCTCCGCGACCGCATCCGTGTGCGGCGGACGATCGGTCCGCGGGACTTCGCCGACGACCTGAACGCCTGGAACGGCTCCATGCTCGGCCCGGCGCACACCCTGAAGCAGAGCGCGTTCTTCCGCGAGAAGAACGCCTCGACGAAGGTCGAGGGGCTGTACTACGTCGGCGCCTCGACGATCCCGGGGATCGGGTTGCCGATGTGCCTCATCAGCGCCGAGGTCCTGCTGAAGCGCATCCACGGCGACACGAGCACCGAACCGCTGCCGACCCCGCTCGGCGCCACGAGCTGATGCCGGGGCTGTACCTCGCCGGCCTCGTGGTGTCCCTGGTCGGCATGACCGTGCTGGACGCCCGCTTCCGGCTGTTCTTCTGGCGGGCACCGTGGCGAGCGGCAGCCGTGATGACCGTCGGCCTGGGCTTCTTCCTGGTGTGGGACGTCGCCGGGGTCGCGTCGGGCATCTTCTTCATCGGACCGCAGCACCTGCTGACCGGGGTGCTCCTCGCTCCGGAGGTCCCGCTCGAGGAACTCTTCTTCCTGCTGCTCCTCTGCTACTCGACGATGGACCTGGTCGGGTTCGTCCGGCCCCTCGTGCAGCGGACGACCGAACGGCGCCGCTCGTGAACGGCTCCGGGGCGTACGCGCTCCTCGCCCTGCCGTTCCTCGGCGCCGCCGTCATCGTCGCCGTGGTGGCCGGCATCGTGGCAGCCCGCCGCGCCCGTGCCGCGGGGCGACAGGCGGGACCCGGCCGACGGGTCGCCCTGCTGACCTCGCTCATCGCGGGGATCGCACTCCTGGTGATGACGATGGTGTTCGACAACGTGATCGTCACGCTGCGCATCGTCGCCTACGACCCCGCGCTCATCAGCGGTGCGACGATCGGGGCGATCCCGGTCGAGGACCTCGCGTACGCGATGGCGGCGATCGTGCTGCTGCCGAGCCTGTGGGTCCTGTTCGACCGGACCGGCGGACGCGACCGGACAGGCGCACGCGACCGGACCGGCGCGCGCCCCGCGCCCGACCCGACCCCAGCACCAGCAGAGGACATGAAGTGAACGCCAGCACCGCCTCCAGGCCGTCGACCCTGCGCGCCCTGTTCGTGTCGTCGCGGCCGATCAGCTGGGTGAACACCGCCTACCCGTTCGGCGCCGCGTACCTGCTTGGCAGCGGGGTCGGCGTGGACGGTGGCGGCGGGTTCTCGCTCGCCGCGTTCCTGATCGGTGTCGTGTACTTCCTCGTGCCGTACAACCTCGCGATGTACGGCATCAACGACGTGTTCGACTACGAGTCCGACCTGCGGAACCCGCGGAAGGGCGGCGTCGAGGGCGCCCTGCTCGACAAGAGCGTCCACCGCACCACGCTCTGGGCCGTCGTGCTCACGAACGTGCCGTTCCTCGTCGCCCTCGTCGTGCTCGGTGCGCTGAGCGGCAACGGGCCGTGGTCGTGGCTCGTCCTCGCGGTCAGCGTCTTCGCGGTGATCGCGTACTCGGCGCCCGGTCTGCGGTTCAAGGAGAAGCCGTTCCTCGACTCGCTCACGTCGAGCACCCACTTCGTCTCGCCGGCGATCTACGGCCTCGCCCTCGCGGGGCCGCACTGGACGGGGCAGCTCGTCGCGGTCTGCATCGCGTTCTTCCTGTGGGGCGTCGCCTCGCACGCGTTCGGCGCCGTGCAGGACGTCCTCGCCGACCGGGCCGGCGGGATCGGGTCCGTCGCGACCGTCATCGGAGCCCGGGCAACCGTCCGCCTGGCGTTCGTGGCGTACCTCGTCGCCGGGGTCGCGCTGCTGTTCTCGGCGTTCCCGGGGCCGATCGCCGCCGTCGTCGTCGTGCCGTACGCGCTCAACGTGCTGCCGTGGTGGAACATCACGGACCAGGACGCCGAGGCTGCGAACGCCGGCTGGAAGCGGTTCCTCTGGATCAACTACCTGGCCGGGTTCATCGTGACGATGGCACTCATCGCGTACGCGTTCACGCACTGAGCGCACCCCTGACAGACTGGACGGACGCACCGCGGCGGCCGTGGTGCGACACCAGCCACGAAGGAGTGCACGCATGACGGTCCGGATCATCCACGTCGGTCTCGGAGGGTGGGGCGGCAACTGGGCCCGCACCGCCATCCCGCAGGTCTCCGAAGTGGAGGTGGTCGGGATCGTCGACCCGTCGGCCCCGACGTTGCTCGCCGTGCAGCAGGACCTCGGACTGCCGGCCTCCGCAGCGTTCGCGTCCCTCACCGAGGCCCTCGCCGGCGTCGAGGCGGACGCCGTCGTCATCACCGCCCCGGCCGTCACGCACGTGCCGCTCGCGCTCGAGGCCCTCGAAGCCGGCAAGCACGTGCTGGTCGAGAAGCCGTTCGCGAACACCACGGAGGAGGCCGTGACCGCGGTCCGTCGTGCCGAGGAGCTCGGGCTCGTGCTGCAGGTCAGCCAGAACTACCGCTGGTACCCGGCGCCCCGCGTCGTGCAGGACCTGCTCGCGAAGGGCGCCGTCGGCGAACTGTCCGCGATCAACATCGACTTCCGGCAGTGGGACAACGACCTCGCGTTCGAGGAGCACCCGCACTACAAGTTCCCGCACGCGATGATCAACGACATGGCCATCCACCACTTCGACCTGCTGCGGATGGTCACCGGGCAAGAGGCCGTCCGCGTCTTCGCCAAGGCGACCTACCCGTCGTACAGCAAGTACCAGGACGAGGCGATCGCGTCGATGATCATCGAGCTCGACGGCGGGCTCGTGGTGAGCTACCGCGGCAGCTGGCTGAGCCGTGGCCCCCGCACCGCCTGGGCCGGCGAGTGGAGCATCCAGGGCGAGGACGGCGAGCTCTGGTTCACGAGCCGCGACGGTTCCCCCAGCGAGGTCGCCGGTGACCGCGTCACCATGCGGCGCACCCAGGACGACGAGGCCGTGCCGGTCGAGCTGCCCGTGCTCGAGCACACCGATCGCCAGGGTGGCCTGCAGGCGTTCGCCCGGTCGGTCTCCGGTGGCCCGGCCCCCGCGACGAGCGGCCGCGACAACCTGCGGAGCCTCGCGCTGATGGAGGCCGCCGGCCGCTCGGCCGCCAGCGGCCTGCCCGAGGACGTCGTCGTCCCGTCGTGACCCGTTGACGGCCTGGAGGCGCGGTGCGGGCCCGCACCGCGCCTCCAGGCCGCTCGTGGTCGCGCCCACTGCGTTCGGCGACGTTTCGCGCGTACCGACACCTCACGCGCCGCAGCGCGCCGCCGCGCCGCGCCCGCGGCCGCGTCAGGCGGCGCCGGCCGCCCGTCGCGCCTGCGTGACCGCAGCGCGCGCGCCGAGCGACCACGTCGGCCCGTGGCCCGGCAGCACGTGCTTCGCCTCCGTGTCCACGAGCCCGTCGAGCGACGCGACCGCGGTGTCCACGTCCGCCGTCGCCGCGGGGGCGACGATGCGCGGCCCGATGCCGCCCGTGTACGGGTCGAAGGTGACGAGCGCGTCCCCGGCGATCACGGCGTCACGGTCGGCGAAGTGCAGCGCGACGTGCCCGTCCGTGTGCCCTGGGGTCTCGATGATCCACGGGGAACCAGGCACCTCGGCCCGGGACTCCAACGGCAGGGTGTCCTCGATGCCCTCGACCGTCGCGGCCCCCGCCAGCAGCATGCGCCCGAGGGGGAGCAGCCCGCCGGGGTGCAGCGCGACGAAGCCGAGCCGGTTGGTCTGCGGGCGGTAGGAGTAGGGGTGTGCGGCGAGCCGCCGGTCACCGGGGTGCACGTACACGGGCGTGCCCCAGTCACGGTGCATGCGCGCGGCCGTGCCGACGTGGTCGAAGTGCCCGTGGGTGAGGAGCAGTCCCTCGACCTGCGCGGGCGTGTACCCGAGGTCCAGCACGGCGAGCTGCAGGTGCGGCCACGCGGCGGGCAGCCCCGCGTCGACCACGAGCAGCTGGTCGCCGGTCTCGACGAAGTACGTGTTGGTGTGTGCGATCTCGAGGCGGTGGATCCCCTCGGCGACGTCCCGGAAGAGCATGACGCGCACGGTAGCCGTCATCTGCTGGGCACGATCCCGGTCCCGACGTGTAGAAGATGGGGAATGGCCAAGGACAGTCTCCCCGAGCTCGAACTCGCGAACGTCCGCACGCGTGAGCGCATGACCGACACCGTCACGGAGCTCAAGCGACGCGCGGACGTCCCCGCACGGACGCGCCTCGCGATCGCGAAGACCCGCCAGCGCTGGCACCGTGACCCGACGCCCCTGGTGGCGCTCGGCGTGACCGCGGCCGCGGGGATCGCGTCGATCGTCGTGGGTGTCGCGATCCGCAACCGACCGGCTGGTCACCTGGCCGAACCACCGGCTTCCTCGGCGTTCACCGCGCTGCTGCCGTTCGGCGGTCGCGGCGACACCCCGTCGGCGAAGGAGCGGGCGCAGTCCGGCCGGAAGGGGCGGAAGGCCCGCGCGAAGGCCGCGGAGGAAGCCCTCGAGCGCGATCCGGTGCACCAGGCGCGGGTGAAGCAGCAGGTCGGGATCTCGGCGGTGCAGCGACGGGCGGACAAGAACCGCAAGCAGGCGGTGAAGCGGTCGAAGCAGGCTGCGAAGCGCGCGAAGGCGGTCTGACCGATGTCCAGCGACGACCAGAAGCCGGCACCGGACGACGCCCGGAAGCCCGACAACCCCACCGACCTCAAGAAGCCGACGCTCGTCTACACGCTCAAGAAGACGCTGCGCGAGTTCTCCAGTGACCAGTGCACCGACCTGGCCGCGAGCCTGACCTACTACTCGGTGCTCGCGCTGTTCCCCGGACTGCTGGCGGTCGTGTCGATCCTCGGCTTGGTCGGTCAGGCCGACAACACCATCAAGACGCTGCTCGACATCATCGGCAACGTCGGTTCGCAGCAGGTCGTCGACCTGATCAAGGGGCCGGTCGAGAACCTCGTCCGGTCGCCCGCAGCACCGGTGACGTTCATCGTCGGTGTCGTCGGCGCGATCTGGTCGGCCTCCGGCTACGTCGGTGCGTTCGGCCGGGCGATGAACCGCGTCTACAACGTCCGCGAGGGCCGCCCGATCTGGAAGCTCCGCCCGACGATGCTCGGCGTGACCCTCACGACGGTGATCCTGCTCGTCCTCGGCCTGCTGGTCCTGGTCAGCGGACCCCTCGCCCGCAGCTTCGGCGACGTGATCGGTCTCGGTGACGTCGCGGTCACGGTCCTGTCGATCGTGCAGTGGCCGATCCTGCTCGTCATCGCGATCATCGTCGTCGCGGTGCTCTACTACTGGTCGCCGAACGTCAAGCAGCCGAAGTTCACCTGGGTGAGCGGCGGCTCGATCCTCGCGCTCCTCATCTGGATCATCGCGAGCGTCGGTTTCGGCTTCTACGTCGGGAACTTCTCGAACTACAACGCCACGTACGGCTCCCTCGGTGGGGTCATCGTGTTCCTGCTGTGGATCTGGATCACGAACAACGCCCTGCTCTTCGGTGCCGAGTTCGACGCCGAGATCGAGCGTGGCCGTGAACTGCAGGCCGGCATCCGCGCGGAAGAGGACATCCAGCTCCCGGAGCGCGACACCCGGCAGATCGAGAAGCAGGACGAGAAGCGGGCGCAGGACGTCCTCGAGGGCATCCGCATCCGCCAGAACGTCGACAACGACTGAGCGAACGGCGGACACCGCCTGGAGGCCCGTCCCGGCTTCCGTAGGCTGGCCCACGTGACGACAGAACAGCTCCAGAACCGACCGGTCGCGCTGGTGACCGGTGCCACCCGCGGCATCGGCCGCGCGATCGCGACCGACCTCGGCCGCACCCACCACGTGCTCGTCGGCGGACGGGACGCGGCGGCCGTGGACGCCCTCGTCGCGACGCTGCCGAGCGCGGCGCCGTTCGTGGGCGACCTCGGCGCCGGCGAGGTCCCGGCGCTGCCCGACCGGATCGACGTGCTCGTGCACTCCGCCGGCGTCGAGCAGGGCACCACCGTCGCCGACACCCCGCGCGCGGTGTGGGAGTCCGTGTTCGCGACGAACGTGTTCGCGGTCGCCGAGCTCACCCGGCTGGCGCTGCCGGCACTCCGTGCGGCCAGGGGCATCGTCGTGCCGATCAACAGCGGTTCCGGGTTCCACTCCGGCCCCGGCGGTGGCGTGTACGCGGCGTCGAAGTTCGCGCTGCGGGCCTTCGCCGATGCACTGCGCGAAGAGGAACGCGCGAACGGCGTCCGGGTCTCGAGCGTGCACCCGGGCCGGACCGACTCGGACATGCAGCGGCAGCTCGTGGCGAAGCTGGGGGAGTCCTACGACACCGACTACTACCTGGCGCCGGAGGACGTGGCCGCAGCGGTCCGCACCGTCGTCGACCTGCCCGAGCGCGGCACCGTCGAGTCACTCGCGATCCGACCGACGCTGCGTCGTTGAGAGCGCCGCGTCGTTGAGGGCGCTGCGCTGACGGTCGTCGCTCACTCGAGCTCGATCCGTGCGTCGAGGCCCAGCCGGTGGAGGAACGTCTCGTCGTGGCTGACCACCACGAGCGCTCCCCGGTAGGCCCGCAGGGCGTCGACGAGCTGGTCGACGCTCGTCAGGTCGAGGTCGTTCGTCGGCTCGTCCAGCACGAGCAGCTGCGGCGGCGGGTCGGCGAGCACCAGGGTCGCGAGCGCGACGCGGAACCGCTCCCCACCGGACAGCGCCCCAGCCGGACGGTCGACGGTGTCCCCGCGCACCAGGAACTTCGCCAGGCGGTTCCTGACCTCGGCGTCCGACACGTGCGGGGCGTCCCGTCGCACGTTGTCGAGCACCGTCGCGGAGTCGTCGAGCGTGTCCTTCCGCTGTGGCAGGTACGCGATGCGGTCGACGTGGGCGAGGGCCGTGGTGTCCGGCAGCGGGTGCTCCCGGGCAGCGGGGTCGCGGACCAGCTGCTCGAGCAGGGTCGACTTGCCGACGCCGTTGTCCCCGGTGACGGCGATCCGCTCCGGCCCCTGCACGATGGTGTCCCGCCCCCGGACGGTCACGGTGGCGATCCGCCGCGATGCGGGCACCTCCGGGTCGGGCAGTGCGACGTGGATCGACTCGTCGTCGCGCAGCCGGAGTTCGGCCTCGCGCTTCGTGGCGAGCGCCGCCGCCTCGTCGTCGGCGTACCCGACCCGCAGTCGGCCGGCGGTCTCCTGCGCCTTCTTCCGCTGCTCGTTCGCCAGGATCTTCGGCATCGACCGGCCCGCCTTCTCACCAGCCTTAGCACGACGGGCGATCTTCGTCTCCGCCTCGATGCGCTGCCGTTTCTCGGTGCGGTGCCGCTGCTCGGCGACGCGGACCTCGCGCTCGACGGCGGCCTGCTGCACGGCGAGGTGCTCCTCGAACGCGCTGAACGTCCCGCCGAAGACGGTCATCGCCCCGGCGCGGAGCTCCACGATCTCGTCGACGTGCTCGAGCAGCTCCCGGTCGTGGCTGACGAGCACGAGGGTGCCGCGCCAGTCGTCGACCAGGTCGAGCAGGAGGCCTCGTGCGCGGCGGTCGAGGTTGTTCGTCGGTTCGTCCAGGAACACGATCGGCCGACCGCGCAACCGCACGCCCGCGACGGCGGCGAGCACGGACTGCCCGCCGGAGAGCGTCGACACCGGCCGGTCGAGTTCGGTGCCGTCGAGCCCGACGCGTTCGAGCACCGCGGCGGCGCGTTCCTCCAGGTCCCAGTCGTCACCGATCGCGTCGAAGTGGGCCGGTGCGGCGTCGCCGGACAGCACGGCCCGGAGCGCGGTGAGCGTCGACCGGATGCCGAGCAGGTCGGCGACCGTGTCGTCCTCGCCGGTGTGGGCCCACGCCGCCGGTTCGTGATCGACGCGCCAGCGGCGATCAGGCCGTGCCGGCGGGGAGAGCCGTTGGGGCAGGTGGTCGACGGGACCCGACGTCGAGATGGTGCCCGACGTGGGGTGGAGCCGGCCGGTCGCGAGCCGGACCAGCGTGGACTTGCCGGCCCCGTTCCTCCCGACCAAGCCGGTCCGGCCCCGACCGAACGCGGTGGTGAGGTGATCGAGCGCGACGGTGCCGTCGGGCCAGGTGAAGGTGACGTCGTTCAGGACGACGGACGGACTGCTGGGCATGGAGGTGCCTCCGGAGATGTCGATGCTGGGCGCACGACACCGGACCCACCGCAGTGCGGTGGAGCGCCCGACGTGGGCGCGACGATCACGGTGTCAGCGCGTGGGCTGAGCAGAACCGGTGATCGACAGCAATCCGTCTTCTTCCGTCGGGGAACCCCCGTGTCCGCCATCCGTGCCGCCGGTCGGTCTCCCGCCCCGGGGGCCTCGTGATGACGACGAGGTGCCACCCACGGTAATCCCGGCTGCGGCGACCCGCAAGGGATGACAGGCTGGGGGCATGCCGGAGAACCTGTTGCCGACCCCGTCGACGAACCCCGAGACCCTGCTCCCCGCCGAACCCGAGGTGACCGCGGCGCTCGCCGCCGACGCTCCCGTCGCCAGCGTGGTGGTGTCGCACCCGTCGTCGAGCCTCGCGTGGGCGCTCCTCGCCGACGAGGCCTGGGCGCGCGGCGCGACGCTCGAGTCGTACGCCTACGCCCGCGTCGGGTACCACCGCGGTCTCGATGCCCTGCGCAAGGCGGGCTGGCGTGGTGCCGGTCCGGTGCCGTGGTCGCACGAGCCGAACCGGGGCGTGCTCCGTGCCCTGTTCGCGCTGCGCCGTGCGGCCGAGGCGATCGACGAGCCCGGCGAGCCCGAGCGCCTGACCGACTTCTTGGACGCGAGCGATCCCGAGGCCCTGCGCGCCCTGTCCGCCGGCGCGTAGCGCGGCGCGGCGCGCCGCGCGGTCGCTGTGCCGCACGGCGCGGCACAGTCGACAGATCGCGCCCCGCTGTCGTCATCGCGCCCCGAAGAGCCGGGGCGCGACGACGACAGCGGGGCGCGCACGAGCCGGACGCAGCAAGCGCCCCCTACGCCAGCACGACGCTCCAACTGAACGCCTGCGGCCAGAGCTGGTGCTCGGGCAGGACGTCCAGGCCGCACGCCCGGCTGCCGAGCCCGTGCTGCGCCGCGTCGAGGTACAGGTACAGGTGCTCCGACGCCGGCAGCTCGTACGGGTGCCCGGCGCGGTCGATCTGCTGCGCGGTCCACGGCGACAGGGTGAACCCTGCACGGTGCGACCCCACGGTCGAGACCGTGAACGGCCCGACGGACAGCTCCCGCAACAACGGCCGGTGCCCGGTCTCCTGCGGCCGCGAGTACTCGACCCCGAGCGACCGCACCGGAGCGGTGAACCGACCGACCCGAGCCGCGTGCGACGAGTCCGCGTAGGACTCGAGCGGCCCCGTCCCGAACCAGGTCGCCTCCGACTCGGCCAGCCCCGCGGGCAGGTCGAACCGCACGCCGATCCGCGGCCAGGTGACGTCCCACGCCCCGAACGGGACGGCGTCGGTCTGCAGCACGAGCCCGTCGGAGGTCAGGGTCCATCGGTGCGTGACCTCGAGGCCCCACCCGCTGTTCGCCGCAGCCACACGGACGCGCTGCTCCAGACCGGAGTCGGTCCGCGACACCGACACGAGCCGGTGCGTCAGGCGGTCCAGCCCCCGGTCCCGCCAGCGCGTGGCCGACGGCGGAGCGTCCGGGTCACCGACCCCGTGCGTGAGCACCGGGTCCGCGGTCTCGTAACCGCCCTGCGACGCCAACCGGTCGTTGTCGGTCGGGGCGCGCCAGAGCTCGAGCCGGGGCCCGGCGACCTCGTGTCCCTTCCAGGACACCAGGTCGCCGCGCTCCGAGAACGTCCCGTCGCCGAGACGGTCGCCGTCCCACCCCTGCCGGGAGGCCCGTGGTGCGTCCGCCACGCGGCTCGCGACGAGCCGCTGGGTGCGCGCCACGACGTGGCCCGTGTCCGCCCACGCGGTCGGGCCCGCCAGCTCCGCGACGACGTCGAGCCAGAGTTCCTCGCCCGGCGCCGGTTCGGACGTCGCCGCCTCGAGCACGGCGTCCGGCACCGGTACGGTCGCCGACTGCCGAGCTGCGATGACGCCGGGCGCGAACCGGCCCGAGGCCTCGACGACGCCGTTCCGTGCCAGCGTCCACGTGAACCGGAGCCCGGCGGTCGAGGCCGAGTGGTACCGGTTCTCGACCAGGATCGTGGTGTCCGAGACGCTGAGCCGGATCGGCGCGACGACGGCCGCGAACTCGGCGAGCCCCGGGGTCGGGGTGTCGTCGGGCAGCACCAGACCGTCCATCACGAAGTTGCCGTCGTGCACGACCTCGTGGAAGTCGCCGCCGTAGGCGTAGTAGTCCTGGCCGTCGGGTGTCTTCGCGAGCAGCCCGTGGTCCCGCCACTCCCACACGAAGCCGCCGTGCAGGCGCGGGTACCGGTCCACCAGCGCTTCGTACTCGGCGATCTGCCCGGGGCCGTTCCCCATCGCGTGCACGTACTCGCAGTGGATGAAGGGCTTCGACCGCTGTCGGGCGGCCTCGGCGGGACCGCAGCCGAGCAGGGGCGTCGGAGTGCCGCCGCCGATCGACTCGGTCTCCTGCAGCGTCGGGTACATCCGCGAGTACACGTCGGTGTACTCGCCCGTGTAGTCGCCCTCGTAGTGCACGGGGCGCTCCGCGTCGCGGTCGTGCACCCACTGCGACATCGCCGCCAGGTTCCGGCCGGTGCCGGACTCGTTGCCGAGCGACCACATCACGATCGACGGGTGGTTCTTGTCCCGCTCGACGGTCCGGGCGACGCGGTCGAGGTAGGCGTCAGCCCACGCGGGGTCGTCGGAGGGGTTGCCGACCCAGCCGGTGAAGATGAACCCGTGCGTCTCGAGGTCGGTCTCGAGGATCACCCAGAAGCCGAGTTCGTCGGCCAGGTCCAGCACGCGGGGGTGCGGCGGGTAGTGCGAGGTGCGGATCGCGTTGACGTTGTTCCGCTTCATGAGCGCCATGTCGGCGCGGGCGTGCTCCTCGTCGAAGACCCGGCCGCGGACGGGGTGGGTCTCGTGCCGGTTCACGCCGTGGAACACCACGCGCTCGCCGTTGACCAGGAACCGGTCACCCTCGATCGCCACGGTGCGGAAGCCGAGCCGCAGCGAGACGGTCTCGCCACCCGCCGTCCCCGACGCATCGGTGCCGGTCGACACCGTCGCGTCGTAGAGCTTCGGGAGCTCGGCGCTCCACGGTTCGACACCCTCGACCTCGATCGGCGCGACGTCGTCCGCCGTCGCCCAGGTCACGTCGACGCCCAGGTCGGGCACTGCGAACCGCACCGGGAACGCAGCGTCCAACGTCGGGAACGTGATCGTGCCGGTCCCCGTCGCCGGGCGCCCCGAGGCAGCGGTCCCGGCAGTGGCCGCACTGCCGAGCGACGCCCGCCACCCAGCCCGCACGAACACGTCGTCGATCGGGGCCGTCGGCCGAGCCAGCAGCGTGACGTCGCGGAAGATACCCGGCAGCCACCACTGGTCCTGGTCCTCCAGGTACGAGGCCGCCGACCACTGGTGCACCCGCACCGCGAGGTCGTTCGACCCCGGGCGCAGCAGCTGCGTGACGTCGAACTCGGTCGCGAGGCGGGACCCGGTCGACCAGCCCACGAGCGTGCCGTTCAGCCACACCCGGAAGTGCGACTCGACCCCGTCGAACCGCAGCAGCACCCGACCGGCCGCCGCGAACGACGCTGGTAGCTCGAAGGTCCGCCGGTGGTCGCCGGTGGGGTTCTCCTCCGGCGGGTTCGGCGGGTCGATCGGGAACGGGTACTGCAGGTTCGTGTAGCTCGGCGCACCGTGGCCGTGCAGCACCCAGTGCGACGGCACCGGCAGCTCACCCCACGCCGGGTCGTCGTCCACCACGGCGTCGGTCGCGAACGCCTCGGACACCGACGCGACCGGCGACCACCGGAACCGCCAGTCACCGTTCAACGACAGCGACGGGGCATCCGTGTGCAGCCAGGCACGGGGTGCCAGACGCGACTCGGAACCGGGAGAGGTGGAGGAGAGTGCGGAGTGGGTCAACCCTTGACCGATCCTTCCGTGAGGCCGCCGCGCCAGAAGCGCTGCAGCACGATGATGGCGATGACGAGCGGGATGACCGAGACGAGCACCCCGCCGGTGGTGAGCTGGTAGAACTCCGGCAGCCGGTCGACCTGCGAACGCCAGTTGTTCAGCCCGAGCGTGATCGGGTAGAGCTTCTGGTCGGCGAGCATGATCAGGGGCAGGAAGAAGTTGTTCCAGATGCCGACGACCTGGAACAGGAACACGGTCACCAGGGCCGGGGTCATCTGGCGGAGCACGACGGTGTGGAAGATCCGGAGCTCGCTGGCACCGTCGATGCGTGCCTGTTCGAGCAGCGTGGTGTCCACCGACGCCGCTGCGTACACCCGGCACAGGAACAGCCCGAACGGGGAGACGAGGCTCGGGATGAGCACGCTCCAGTACGTGTCGGTCAGGCCGAGCGTCGAGAACAGCAGGAACAGCGGCAGTGCCGTCGCGGTGCCGGGGACGAGCACGCCGCCGAGGATCGTGCCGAACACGAACTGCCGGCCGCGGAAGTCGTACTTCGCGAGTGCGTACCCACCGGCAGCGGCGAAGTAGGTCGCCAGCACCGCGCCGACACCGGAGTACAGGATGCTGTTCGCGATCCAGCGGACGAAGATGCCGCCGTCGTACGTGAACACCTGCTGCAGGTTGCTCCACAGCGCGAAGTCCCCGCCGAACCAGAAGCCGTTCGTGGAGAACAGGGCGCCGGTGGTCTTCGTCGCGGCGATGACGACCCAGTAGAGCGGCACGAGGAAGTACAGCGCGACGACGACGAGGATCCCCGTCACGACGATCTGCGAGCGCGGGGACCGGTCGAGCTTCCGGCGCTGGTGCGCCGAGATCGACGTGGTGTCCACGGGGACAGCGGTCTTCGCCGTGGCCGGCGCTTCGATGGCTTCGCTGGTCATCGGTCAGTCCCTTCGGTGGTCGCGACGCGACCGGCCTGGAGGCCCTGGTCGGCTTGGGTGGTGACCGTGCGGACGGCAGACGCGCGCGTCTGGAGCGCACGCCGCGCCTCCAGGCCGTCGCGTTTCTGCCGCTTGCGGCGATCGCGCTCGTCCTTCGGCGGCCGGTTCGTCAGCGCGAGGAACGCGAACGACAGGATGAACGCGGCCAGGGCGATGATGACCGCCTGCGCGCTCGCGACGCCGTACTCGTTGAACGCGAACGCGTTCGTGTACGCGGCGTAGTTCGGCGTGTACTCCGTGTCGATCGCCGGGGCGACCGTGGACAGGATCTGCGGCTCCGCGAAGAGCTGCAGCGTGCCGATGATCGAGAAGACCGTGGTGAGCACCAGGGCCGGGGCGATCAGCGGGATCTGGATGCGCCACGCGACCTGGAACGGACCGGCGCCGTCCATCTTCGCGGCCTCGTAGACCTCGCCGGGGATCGACTTCAGCTGGGCCACGATGATGAGCATGTTGTAGCCCGTGTAGGTCCACGTGACGATGTTCGCGATCGACCACAGCACGCTGTTGGCGCCGAGGAAGTCCGGCTGCAGCCCCATCGACTGCAGGAGCGACACGATCGGCGACAGGCCGGGCACGTACAGGAACGACCAGAGGATCGTCGCGATGACCCCGGGGACGCCGTACGGCATGAAGTAGATCGCGCGGAAGAAGCCCGGCCAGCGGGCGCTCGCCGATTCGAGCAGCAGCGCCAGGATCGTGCAGGCGATGATCATCACCGGCACCTGGACGATGCCGAACAGCAGCATCCGGCCGATCGAGGCGACGAAGCCGTTGTCGCTCAGCGCGGTGACGTAGTTGTCGAACCCGGCGAAGCGACCGGTGACGCCGTCCTCGCCGAACAGGCCCTGGCGGTCGACCGTCGTGAACGACTGGAACAGGGCGCTGATGATCGGGATGACGAACGTCAGCAGGAACAGGGCCAGGAACGGTGCGAGCAGGATCCACGGGGCGCGCTTCTGGGCGCTCGTGGCCTTGGTCGACGTCCGGAAGGCGGGCTTGGTGTTGGTCTGGCTCATCGTGCGGTCCCCGGTCGTCGTGCTGTCGGCGCTCACCGTGCTGTCCTGACGCTGAGGCCCTTGTCCTTGAACGACTGGACGATCTCGCGCTGCGCGAGCTCGACCGCGTCGGAGAGCTTGAGCCCTGAGGTGAGCTTCCGGCGGAACTGGTTCTGCAGACTCGTGAAGGCCGACTGGGTCACCGGCGACCAGGACCAGTCGACGTTCTGCTCCTTCGAGGCCGGCACGAAGACGTCCTCGTTGTAGTTCTGTCCCGAGAACCACTTCGACGGCTGCTCGCGCTGCTTGCCGATGTAGTCGACCGCGGGGGACCAGCCGATGCCGCAGTACTTGATCATCGCGTCGATGCCCTCCTTCGAGGTCGTCATCCACGTGATGAACTCGAGCGCCTCCTTCGGGTGCTTCGCGTTCGCCAGCACCGCGGCCGTCGAACCGCCGATCGCGCTCGAGCCGAAGCCGTCGGAGCCCCACTTCTGCATGGGGGCGACCTTCCACTTGCCCTCGCCGCCCTGCACGGACTCGATCAGGGCGTCACCCCAGCTCGCACTCGTGACGGCGGCGATCTTGCCGCTCGCCGCAGAGGCGTACCAGCCGGGGGAGTAGGCGCCGGCGGAGGTGTCCACCAGCTTGTCGTCGATCACCCCGTCGAAGAAGTCGGCGACCATGAGCGTCTTGTCGTCCGTCAGGTCGACCACCCACTCGTCACCGTCGACCTTGAACCAGCGGGCACCGGCCTGCTGCGCGTACGCGGCGAACGGCGACGCGTCGGAGACCGGGAAGACCTCGAGGTAGTTCTGCTTGCCGGTCTTCCGGACCTTCTCGGCCAGGTCACGCCACTCGTCCCACGTCGCCGGGGGTTCGCCGCCGGCCTGTTCGAGCAGGGCGGTCTGGTAGTAGAAGCCCATCGGGCCGGTGTCCTGGGGGATGCCGTAGACGCCGTCCACGAACGACACCTGCGCCCACGCCGCCTCGTCGTACTTCGACTCGTAGTCCTTCGCGCCGTAGCGGGCGAGGTCGACCAGCCCGTTCGCGAGCATGAACTCGGGGATCTGGCGGAGCTCGACCTGGCCGATGTCCGGGCCGCCGCCGGCCGCGAGCGCGGAGTACATCTTCTGGTACCCGCCACTGTTGCCGCCGGGGATCCAGTTCGCCGAGACCTGGATGTCCGGGTGCGTCTCGTTCCAGACGTCGCAGACCTTCTGGAGGTCCTTCAGCCAGGCCCAGTACGTCAGCTGGACGGTCTCACCAGACGCGGCGGCCGGCACGAGGGCAGCTTTGTTCACGTTCGTGGAACCGGGGACCGCGCAGCCGGCGAGCAGCCCTGCCGCTGCCGTGCCGATGCCGAATCCCAGCAGTTGGCGTCTGGAGATGGGTCGTGGTCGTGGCGTCATTGCCGCACTCCGGTTCGTCGTCGATCGGGGTCGAGATCAGCCAACCACAGAACCGAGCGTCGCTGTGGTTTCGTGACTGGGTGTTCGCTCCTGACTGTGGACGCCCGACGGCCACGGGGTGAAGGGTGGTCGCACGTGAGAGCGCCGGGGCTCATCCGCTCCGGCAACCGTCCGAGAGGAGCTGCCATGACGTCGACCAACGCGACGAGCGAACTGCACCGGATCCTGGGGGAACGACTCGAGGGCGGAGGGACGTGGGCCTGGGCCTACGCCGACGTCTCCGGCAACGTGGAGGATCCGCGGCGCCAGGCGGCGCTCAAGCTCCGTGCTGTAGAGGAATCGCTGCGAGCGCAGGGGGCCACCGACGACGTCGTCGACCTCGTCGCCGCAGAGTTCGAACAGGAGCCCGGCGTCCCGTCGCCCGTGACCCGGTACGTGCTCGTGCACGACGACACCGTCGTGCTGAGCGAGGTCCTGCCCGGCCAGTTGCACGGCCCCGAGTCGGTCGGCGTCGGAGCCGTCCCGGACCTCGTGCCGCTCGTGGCGCACCGCCCGGTCGACCTGCCCTTCCTGGTCGTGCACGCCGGCAAGGAGGGCGGGGCCTTCCGCGCCTACCGTCTCGGGCACGCACCCGTCGCCGCCGAGGCCTCCGAGCAACAGGTGCAGGGGCGCAACGACACGCTGCACTACGCAAAGGCCGGCACCGGCTGGAAGCAGCCGCACTGGCAGCAGCACACCGAGGAGATCTGGAAGCAGAACTCCTCGGAGACCGCGTCGGCCGTCGACGAGACCGTGCGCTCACTCCGCCCCGGGCTCGTCGTGGTCGCCGGCGACGTCACGGCCCGCGAACTCCTGGTGAAGGCGTTCTCGGCCGAGACCCGCGCGCTCGTGTCGGTGTTCCCGGGCGACCCCCGCGCCGACGCCGGATCGAAGCAGGCGTTCGTCGAGCACGTCGAGACCGCCCTCGCGCGGGTCGTCGCCACCCGTCGGCACGACCTCGAGGACCTGCTCCGCACCCACATCGGCCGCGGGGACAACCAGGTCGTGACGGGGATCGGGTCCGTCGTCGAGGCACTGCAGCAGGCCCAGGGTGCAACGGTCGCCCTCGACGCGGTGGCGATCGGGGACCGGACGTTGTTCGCACTCGCGGGAGCACCGTGGGTGGCGACGGCGCCGGAGCAGGCGTCCGGCGTCCCCGTCATCGGAGCGGTGCCGGCGGTGTGCGCGCTCGTCCGGGCCGCGGTGCTGACCGATGCCGAGCTCGTGCTGGTGAACGCGGCGTCGTTGCCCGGCGGCGCTGCCGCGGCGGCACTCCTGCGCTGGCCGGTCGGGCCTGCCGTCCCGGCCTGAGTCAGGGGGGACGCGGGCGACGTGCCGAGAACCGTGCTTCGTGAGCAGGAACGGTCGGGTCCGGTCAGGGGAGTCGACCATTCCTGCTCACGAAGTGCTCGGCGCGCGTCCGTCAGTCGTGTGAACGATCGGTGCGCGGGACCAGCGGGAGCGCCAGGAGCGGCAGCACCGCGACGATGCCGAACGACGCCGCGAACCCGAGGGCGGTGACCAGGGCGCCGATCCCCGGCCCGACGGCGCTCGCCGCGATGAACTGCCCGGTGTTCTGGGTACCGAGTGCTCGTCCTGACCAGAACGGGCCGGCGGCCTCGGCCACCGACGTGTAGGCGAGTCCGTTGTCGGCGACCGTGACGCTCGTCGCGATGACGAGGAACACCGCGGCGGCGGCCAGGTGTGTCAGGTCGACGAGTGCGAGAGCGCCCATCACCACAGCGGCGCTCACGACGACGATCCGCAGGGGCCCGACCCGTGAGCCCGCTCGGTCACTCCACACCCCGACGAGGATGCGTCCGATCGCCCCGACGAACTGGGATGCCCCGACGAGCAGTCCGGCAGCGGGGGTCGACCAGCCGAGTCCGACGAGCCAGACGAGTCCGTAGGTCGACAACGTGAACTGCGGGACGACGAGCAGGATCGACACCGCGTGGATGCGCCAGAGGAACCCGCTCGTCCGGTACGGGTTCGCGGTCGTCTCGGAGGGGGCGGTGTGCCGTGCCGGACGCGGCGGGTTCTGGATGCCGACGGCACAGAGCACCGCGAGGACCGCGCAGAGCACGACGGGCAGGACGAGGGCCGCGCGGATGCCGGACGACTCGGCGAGCTGCGGCACCGTGACCGCCGCGAGCGTGACCCCGAGTGGCTGCGACATCTGCCGGATCCCCATCGCGAGACCCCGGCGCTCCTTCGGGAACCACCCGACGACCACCCGGCCGCTCGCGGCGTTCGTGGACGCACTCGTCATGCCGCCGGCCAGGAACGCGAGGCCGAGCAGCACCGGGTCCCCGGCCGCGACCCAGGCGCCGACCACCGCGAGGGTGGTGAGCACGAGTCCGCCCGCGATGACGATCCGTTCACCGAACCGGTCCGTGATCGCACCCCAGGCGATGAGGGTCAGCACCATGCCGAAGGTCGGCGCCGCCGCGAGGACCCCCGCCACCGTGAGCGACGTGCCGTTGGCGTGCAGGTACGGGATGAGGAGTGCCGGGGCCGTCACCACGAGGGTCCCGGCGGCCTGCGCGGCGACGCCGAGCGCGAGCATCGTCCACGCTCGAGGGCCGATCGTGGTGGGCTTCGGAGGTGCGGCGGTCGCGCTCATGGAGGTTCGTTTCAGGACGGAACGGATTGGTATACCAAAACGGTATACCATTTCCGCACCGGCGCTACTAAGATCGTGGGCCGTGACCGACACGACCGATGCAACCCCGGTGTCGCAGACGGCCCAGCTCTACGACAACCTCCGTGCGGCGATCCTGACGCTCGACATCGCGCCGGGGGAGCGCATCTCCGAGCGCGGTCTCGAGGCGCGGTTCCACGCCTCGAGGACCCCCGTCCGCGCGGCACTGTCGCGGCTCGAGCGCGAAGGGCTCATCCTGCACGAGGGCCGCTCGTGGACGGTCACCCCGATCGACCTGGACGAGATCGCGTCGCTCGCCGAGCTCCGCGGTGTCCTCGAGCCCGCGGCCGCCCGGCTCGCCGTCGAGCGCGCGAGCACGGAACAGCTCGCCGAGGTCCGTGGCCACCTCGACACCCTCCGTCCGACGCCCGACCAGCAGGCCGGCATCCGGATGGGTTCGACGTTCCACCTCGACCTCGCCGCACTCGGCGGCAACCGGTTCATCACCGACGCGATCGCCGACGCACTGACGCGCCTCGAACGCACACGGTGGATCGAGGTGCGCACGCCCGAGGCTCGCGACGCCGCCTGGGAGGAGCACAGCGCCATCATCGACGCCGTGCGGGACGGCGACGCGGACCGCGCAGCGGAACTCGTCGCGGCGCACGTCGCCGGCACGAACGACCGCCTGCTCAGCTGGATCGCCCAGGAGCGCCGCCGTCTGCGAGGCGCGGGCATGACGATCGTCGGCACCACCGAACGCTGACGCGACCACCTGCGTCGCGGTCGCGGAACGGACGAGCCGACCCGTGCCTCCAGGCCGGATCCGGAACCGCCCGCCCGCACCCGCCCGCTAGGGGCGGTCCGCGCGTTCCTCCGCCGCGTCGAGCTGGTCGAAGACCGAAGCGGAGCCACCATCGGTGTGCTCGAGGAGCGCGTCGCGCACCTCGGCCTGGTCGTGGCTCGCGCGGTTCGCCAGCTTGCTCCCGGATCGTGTCGCCTGTGACATGTCGGTGTCCTTCCCCTGCGTGTGGGCATCGTGGTTGCACGGGCACCCGGCCCGTCGGTGCGCTTCCTCACGGGACGTACTGAGGTCGCAACAGTGTGGCGCGGCCGGTCTCCGCGCCGCAAGGGGTCTCGGGGACCTGTGGGGAAGTCCGGTGCGGACGGCATGCCTAGGATGGTCCGGCCGAGCGGTCGACGCACGGACACCACGGACGTCGGAGGGGAGGCACGGCTTGGCTGAGCAGCGTGCCGCACCTCCCACGGTCTACGACGTGGCCTCTGCCGCTGGGGTCTCGATCGCCACGGTCTCGCGCGTGCTGCGCACGCCCGACGCCGTCCGCGAGGGCACCAGGGACCGTGTCCAGACGGCGATCCGGAGCCTCGGCTACGTCCCCTCCGGCAATGCCCGGGCCCTCGCCGGCAAGCGCACCGGCGTCGTCGGACTGCTGCTGCCCGGCTTCGACGTGGTGCCCGACGAGCGGCCGGACCTCGTCACCGACGGCGGCGTCCGAGTGGTCGACGACCGGCGGCACGTGACCCAGCCGTTCTCCTCGAACCTGTACTTCGACGAGGTCCTGCGCGGCGCCGAGACCGAGGCGTGGCAGCGCGGCCTCGCACTCATGGTCGCCGCTGGACGCGGCTCGTCGCGCGACGTCATCGTGAACGACGTCGCCGGTCGCGTCGACGGCCTCGCCGTGCTGGCTCAGACCGTGCCAGACGAGCTGCTCGAGCACGTCGCCAGACGGATCCCGGTCGTCGTGCTCGCGGACGACCGGCGCTCGCACGGCTTCGACTCGGTCAGTGTCGACAACGCCGCGGGCATGCGGACCGTCGTGTCGCACGTCATCGGGCGCCTGGGTATCCGGTCGCTCGCGTACGTCGCCGGGCCGATCGACTCCCCGGACGACATCGAGCGGTCGACGGGGTTCCGCGCCGCGCTGGCCGACCACGGGGTGCCGGCGTCGGCGGTCCGTGTCGTGCACGGCGACTTCGGGCGGGTGCGTGCGCGGGAGCTCGCGACGTCGTTGCTCGCCGGTGACGTGCCACGGGCCATCGTCTGCTCGAACGACCAGTCGGCGCTCGGTGTGCTCGACGCCGCTGCCGCCCGGGGGCTGCGCGTGCCGGAGGACGTCGTCGTCACCGGGTTCGACGGCATCGACGCCGGGCGGTTCTCGTCGCCGCGGCTCACCACGGTGCACCAGCCGATGGGGGAGCTCGGGCGGGCTGCCGTGCGGGCGATCGTCGACCGGCTCGACCACCGGGAGGGGCCGCCGCGCGCCGTGCGGCTGCCCGTCGAGGTGCTGTTGCGGGAGAGTTGCCCGCCGGTGTTGTGAGGGGCGTGTGCGTGCGGGCGCGTGTGCGGGCGGGCGCGGGCTGGTCGCTCGTGCGGGGGCGTGCCGTGGCTCGCGCCGTAGCCGCAGTGTGCGAGGTTCCGCGCAGTGTGCGGGCCGCGCGGCGTCGCACCGTGTTCGAAACCTCGCACCGTGCGAGCCGTGCGCCCCCTCCGTCCCGAGCCCGGCGTTGCCCTCGCACCGTGCGAGGCTCGACGGGCGTCGGCCGCAGTGTGCGAGGTTCCGCGCAGTGTGCGGGCCGCGCGGCGTCGCACCGTGTTCGGAACCTCGCACCGTGCGAGCCGTGCACCGTCTCTGTCCCGAGCCCGGCGCCGCCCTCGCACCGTGCGAGCCACCCGCCGCGCCCATCCGCCCACCCGCCGCGCCCATCCGCCCACCCGCCGCGACCATCCGCCCACCCGCCGCGCTCCCACCCACCCCCACCCACACGTGACACCCCGGCAAACAACACCGGCACGCACCGCCCGCGCCTCCGACCCGCTCGACCCCGGTTGCGCACCGCGATGTAAGCGCATACATTGAGCAGGTACCGAATCGACACGGAGGTCGACCGAGCAATGACGCTTCCCCCACAGCGCACGCGCGGCAAGCGCGACCCCGGGACCCGCGCTCCCGGAACGCGCCCCGGCAGCACCCGACGCCGCGGACGTCTCGTCGCGGCCATCGCCGGACTCGCCGCAGTGGCCCTCATGGCCACCGGCTGCAGCATCCAGGTCCGTTCCCAACCGGACCCGAGCATCGGCAAGGACACGATGCTCATCAACGCGGACCACGGCAACCCGCTGTTCGACCGCAACTTCAACCCGTACATCGCGAACGCCCGCACGGCCTCCAAGTGGATGTACGAGCCCCTCATCGAGGTGAACCCCCTCGACGGCAAGGGCACCCCGTGGCTCGCCAGTGACTGGAGCCAGCCGGACGCCAGCACGATCGACATGACGATCCGCTCCGGCGTGGAGTGGTCGAACGGTGACGCGTTCAGCGCGAAGGACGTCGTCTTCACGTTCGACCTGCTGAAGAAGTTCCCGGCGATGGACGTCAAGGGCGCCTGGCAGCACATCAAGAGCATCGAGCAGGACGGCGACCACGTCGTCTTCCACCTCAAGTCCGATGACGTCCCGAGCCTGAACATCATCGGCGCGACGTACATCCTCGGCGAGCAGCACTGGGGCGGGGTGAAGGACCCGACCACGTGGCGGGACCCGAACCCGGTCGGCACCGGTCCGTTCGTGCTCGGCAACTACACCGACCAGCAGTACTCGATGGACAAGAACCCGACGTACTGGCAGGCCGACAAGATCGCCATCAAGCACCTCATCCTGCCGGCGACGAACACGCAGCTCGACACCGTCACCCGCGGCTACGACTGGGCGTACTCGTTCATCTCCGACGTGAAGGGCACCTGGGGTGCCGCGTCGAAGTCGAACCAGTGGTGGTTCCCGGCCGGCGGTGTGATCGGGCTGATCCCGAACCTGACGAAGGCGCCGTACAACGACGTCAACGTCCGCAAGGGCATCTCGTACGCGCTGAACCGTGACGACATCGCCGAGACGGCATCCGAGGGCAACCTGGCGGCGGCGGGCCAGACCGGCCTGATCCTGCCGAACCAGGAGAAGTACCTCAACCCGGACATCCCCGACCAGGGCATGATCACGCAGGACGAGAAGCGCTCGCTGGCCGAGTTCGCGAAGTCCGGCTACACGCAGCAGGGCGGCAAGCTCGTCAAGGACGGCAAGCAGCTCGAGATCAACATCATGACCGCGAACGGCTACTCGGACTGGCTCCGCGCCGCGCAGGAGGTCCGTCGCAACCTGACGGCCATCGGCGTCAAGGTGACGATCCAGGCACCGCAGCCCGCCGGGTACCAGTCGAACATCAACAACGGCACGTTCGACATGGCGATGGGCGGCATGGGCAACGGTGACGTCTACCAGGCGTTCAACTCGCTGCTCAGCACCGACTTCTACCAGCCGGTCGGCAAGTCGACGGTGAACAACTACGAGCGGTACAAGAACGCCGACACGCAGAAGCTCCTCGACGAGTACAAGGCGACGACGGACACCGCGAAGCAGCAGGAGATCCTGAACCAGCTGCAGGAGATCGTCTACGACGACCTGCCCGTGATCGGCATGTACTACGGCGGCCTCTGGGGGCTGTTCAACACCTCCAAGTTCGTCGGCTGGCCGAGTGCGGACGACCCGTACATGGCCCCGCAGAACTACGACTCGGCACCGCTGCTGATCTTCTCGAAGCTGCGACTGCGTGACAGCGCCGCCGGACAGGAGATCCTGCAGGACGAAAAGGCGGACAAGAAGTGAAGTACATCCTCCAGAAACTCGTCCTCTTCGTCCTGACCCTCTGGGCCGCGGTCACGCTGAACTTCGTGCTCCCACGCCTCATGCCGGGCAGCCCGACCGATGCGGCACTGGCGAAGCTCAGCCAGAACGGCCCGGTCACCGAGGCGACGAAGAAGGCCATCGAGGCCCAGCTCGGCGTCCCGACCGGCAACCTCTGGGACCAGTACGTCAGCTACCTGCACCAGGTCATCACCCTCGACTTCGGCACGAGCTACACGTTCTACCCGCAGCCCGTCGGTGACCTCGTGTCGAAGGCCCTGCCGTACACGCTGATCCTCGTCGGTGTCGTGACCATCCTGGCGTTCGTCCTCGGCACCCTGATCGGTGTCGCGGCGGCGTGGAAGCGTGGCACCTGGCTGGACTCGCTCCCGACGTTGTCGGGCTCGTTCATGTCGACGTTCCCGTACTTCTGGACCGCCCTCCTGCTGCTGTTCTTCCTCGGCTACGTCCTGCACTGGTTCCCGACCACGGGTGCCTACTCGGCGACGACGACGCCCGGCCTGAACGGCGCGTTCGTCGGAGACGCCCTGCAGCACGCGGTCCTGCCGGCGGTCACGATCCTCGTGACGAGCCTCGGTGGCTGGATCATCGGCATGCGCAACGCGATGATCAACACGCTCGGCGACGACTACGTGACCTTCGCCGAGGCGAACGGTCTGCGCGGCCGCACCGTGGCCGTCCGGTACGCGGCGCGGAACGCGATCCTGCCGAACCTGACCGGCTTCGGTCTGGCGCTCGGTGGCGTGGTCGGCGGTTCCGTCCTGGTCGAGCAGGTGTTCGGCTACCCGGGCATCGGCTACCTGCTGTTCAACGCCGTCATCGGGCAGGACTACCCGCTCATGCAGGCCCTCTTCCTGATGATCACCGTGTCGGTGCTCATCGCCAACTTCATCGTGGACGTCATGTACGGCGTCCTGGACCCGAGGACGCGCCGATGACCAACAACGCCACTGTCGCTGTCCGGACCCAGGACACCGACGAACAACAGGCTCCTTCCAAGTGGAAGAGCATCGCCCGCCAGTTCGGCGTCGTCTGGTCGAACTCGAAGGCCCGGATCGGCATCATCATCCTCGCGGTGTTCGTGCTGGTCGCGATCTTCGCGCCGCTCCTGGCCCCGTACGGCGCCAGCCAGAACGGCTTCGCCCGCTCCGCCGACGCGACCGCCGACCACTGGATGGGCACCACCGCCGCCGGCGAGGACGTCCTCTCCCAGATCATCTACGGTGCGCGGATCTCCGTGATGGTCGGCGCGGTCGCGGGCATCCTGTCCACGCTCGTCGCCGTGGCGATCGGCCTCAGCTGGGGCTACGTCCGCGGCTGGATCGGCGAGGTCATCGGCTTCATCGTGAACTTGTTCCTGGTCATCCCGGGTCTGCCCCTGATGATCGTCATCGCGGCGTACCTGCAGAACGGCGGCATCGCGGTCATCATCGCGGTGATCGTCGTCACCGGTTGGGCATGGGGCGCTCGCGTCCTGCGCAGCCAGACCCAGTCGCTCCGTGGTCGCGACTTCGTGACGGCCGCGCAGTTCTCCGGTGACGGTGCGACCCGCATCGTGTTCCGCGAGATCCTGCCGAACATGACGTCGCTCATCGTCGGCTCGTTCTTCGGTGCGGCCACGAGCGCGATCCTCGCCGAGGCGGGCCTGGAGTTCCTCGGGCTCGGCGACTCGTCGATCGTCAGCTGGGGAACGATCCTCTACTGGGCGCAGAACTCGAACGCGCTGCTCACCGGCCAGTGGATCCTGCTGTTCGCGCCGGGTCTCTGCATCGCGTTGCTCGCGATGAGCCTCACCCTGATCAACTTCGGCGTCGACGCCGTCTCCAACCCGCGGCTGCGCGAGGGCGCGCGTCGTCCCAAGGGAGCCAAGAATGCCTGAATCCACCCTGGAGGCCCGTCCCGGGTCCGCCCCGCAGGCTGCGGACGTCCTGCTCGACGTCCGAGACCTGTCGGTCGTCTACGAGTCGGCCGGCCAGGAAGCGGTCCAAGCGGTCGACCACGTGTCGTTCCAGCTCAAGAAGGGCGAGTTCGTCGGCCTGGTCGGCGAGTCCGGCTCCGGCAAGTCGACGCTCGGCTACGCGCTGACGCGCCTGCAGAAGCCCCCGGCACGCACGAACGGCGGCAACATCGTCTTCGGCGGCCACGACATCCGGGACCTCGGTGACGAGGAACTGCGTCAGCAGCGCCAGGGCGGCTTCGCGATGGTCCTGCAGTCCGGCATGAACGCGCTGAACCCGGTGCGCACCATCCGGAACCACTTCATCGACATCTTCAAGGCGCACGGCCACGTGTCGCGCGACCGTTGGGACGCCCGGATGAAGGAGCTCATCGAGAAGGTGAAGTTGCCGACGACGATGCTCGCCCGCTTCCCGGGGGAGCTGTCCGGCGGCATGCGCCAGCGCGTCTCGATCGCGTTGGCCCTGTCGCTCGAGCCGCAGCTCATGGTGTTCGACGAGCCGACGACGGCGCTCGACGTGCTCGTGCAGCACGCCGTGATGGACACGATCATCGAGCTGCAGCAGTCCGAGGGCTTCACCGCGATCCTGATCAGCCACGACCTCGGCATCGTCCTCGAGGCCACCGAGCGCGTGCTCGTCATGCACGAGGGCCGCATCGTCGAGGACGGCGGCTCGAAGCAGCTCCTGCGCGACCCGCAGGACGACTACACGAAGATGCTGCTGTCGCACTACGCCGACCCGCGTGCCGAGGTCGTGTCCCTGCCCGGGTTCCCGGACCGGTCGCAGCGTGCGACGTCGGGCGAGAAGCGCCAGGAGGCCACGTCGTCGTTCAGCACCGTCGGGTCGCGCGAGCGCTCGGCGGCGAAGAACCCGATCGTGGTCTCGAACATCGTGAAGACCTACCCGGCTCCGCGCCGTGGCGAGCAGCCGGTGCAGGCGGTGCGCGACGTGTCGTTCACCCTCGAGCCGGGGCAGTCGCTCGCCCTGGTCGGCCAGTCCGGTTCGGGCAAGTCGACCATCGCGAAGCTGCTCACCGGCGTCGAGAAGCCGACCACCGGTACCGTCCGGTTCGGCGACCTCGACGTCGCACGCCTGGGCAAGCGAGGCCTCCGTGACCTCCGGTCCGAGGTGCAGATGGTCTTCCAGGACCCGTACGCCGCCCTCAACCCGTTGCACACGGTCGAGTACACGCTGTCCCGTCCGATCGCGAACTACACGGGGCTGACGGGTCGCGACGCCCGCAAGCGCGTGCTCGAGCTGCTCGACACCGTGGGCCTGACCCCCGTCGAGCAGTTCGCGCAGAAGCTCCCGCACCAGCTCTCCGGCGGGCAGCGGCAGCGCGTCGTGATCGCCCGGGCGCTCGCGTCCGACCCGCAGGTGATCATCGCCGACGAGCCGGTCTCGATGCTCGACGTGACGCTCCGCGCCGGCGTGCTGGCCCTGCTCGAGGACCTGCGCGAGCAGTGGGGCGTCTCGCTCCTCTACATCACGCACGACCTGCTGAGCGCGCGGCTCATCACCGACGACATCATGGTGCTCCACGAGGGCGCCGTGGTCGAGCGCGGTCACACGGCCGAGGTGCTGCAGAACCCGCAGGACCCTTACACGATCGCGCTGCTCGACGCCGTCCCGAACCCGCGGCGGGCCCTGGCGGAGGGTCGACTGTGACGACGCTGCACGACTTCCCGTCCGTCCCGGCGTTCGGCCACCTGCCGACCCCGGACGGGGTGGACGTGGTCGGCGTCGACCTGCCGATCGGTCGCCTCACCGCGTACCGGATCGTGCCGGACGGCCCGTCGAAGGGCACCGTCCTCATCGTCCCCGGGTACACCGGCTCCAAGGAGGACTGGCGGACCTTCCTGCCGGTCCTCCGGGATGCCGGGTGGACGGCCGTCGCGATCAGCCGGCGCGGGCAGGCCGACTCGGCGGCACCGACCGAGCCGCGGGACTACTCGCTCGACGAAGAAGCGGCCGACGTGGTCCGCGTCGCGCGGCTGCTCGACGACGGGGCCCCGGTGCACCTGATCGGGCACTCGCTCGGCGGCGTGATCGTCCGCGCCGCCGCGATCCAGGACCCCACGGCGTTCCGCGACGTCGTGCAGTTCTGCTCCGGTCCGCACGGGTGGCCGTACCGCAAGGTCGCCGAGCTGACGATCCTGCACGACACCGGCGGGAACCTCCGACAGCTCTTCGACTCGACGAACCCCCTCTGGGCGTACCGACCCGACCATGAACTCCCCGACGACGTCCGGATGGTCCGCGACCGCTTCGACGCCACGAGTCCGCTGAGCGTCGTCGCCGGCGGGCACATCCTCGAGGACCACACGGACGCCTCCGACGCCCTGCGGGCCACCGGCCTGCCGGTCCTCGTCACGCACGGTGAGTGGGACGGCGCCTGGCCGATCCCGTGGCAGCACGCGATGGCCGAGCGCACCGGTGCCGAGTACGTCGTCATCCCCGCGAGCTACCACGGCCCCCAGGTCGAGAACCCGCTCGGGACCGTCGCCGTGTTCGACGCTTTCTTGAGCCAGCACTGAAAGGACCCCATCATCACCACGCTGAACTTCCCCGACGGTTTCCTCTGGGGTGCGGCCACCGCGGCCCACCAGATCGAGGGCAACAACGTCAACAGCAACTGGTGGGTGCACGAGCACGAGCCGGACACCACCATCGTCGAGCCCTCGGGCGACGCGGCGGACAGCTACCACCGCTACCGGGACGACATCCGGATCGCGGCGGAGCTCGGGCTGAACTCCTACCGGTTCAGCATCGAGTGGGCACGCATCGAACCGGAGCGCGGCTTCGTCAGCCGTGCCGAGGTCGACCACTACCGCCGCATGGTGGAGACGTGCCACGAGTTCGGCATCGAGCCGATCGTCACGCTCATGCACTTCACCGTCCCGCGCTGGTTCGAGCGCGACGGCTTCTGGCGCGCCCCCGACGCGGCCGACCTGTTCGCGCGCTACACCGAGCTCGCGCTGCCGGTGGTGCAGGACGGTGTCCGCTACGTCTGCACGATCAACGAGCCGAACATCGCGGCGATGCTCGCCGGCGGCGAGGACGCGTCGAACCTGGTCGCCTACGGCCTGCCGAACCCGGACCTCGGCGTCGCCGATGCACTGCTCGCCAGTCACAAGCGGTCGCGCGAGGTCCTGTCCCAGGTCGACGGCGTCAAGAGCGGCTGGACGATCGCGACGCAGGCGTTCAAGTCGAACGGCGAGCCCGGTGCCGACGCCATGCTCCGCGAGTACGGGTACCCGCGCGACGACTGGTACCTCGAGAACGCGGCCGGCGACGACTTCCTCGGCGTGCAGGCGTACACCCGCACCTTCATCGGGCCGAACGGTCCGCTGCCCGTGCGCGACGACGTCGAGACGACCCTCACCGGGTGGGAGTTCTACCCGGAGGCCTCGGCCGACGGACTCCGCAGCGCGTGGGAGCTCTCCGGTGGCGTCCCGCTGATGATCACCGAGAACGGCATCGCGACCGCCGACGACACCCGTCGCGAGGCGTACACGCAGGGCGCCCTCGAGGGCATCCACCGCTGCATCGAGGACGGCATCGAGGTCCTCGGCTACCAGCACTGGTCACTCCTCGACAACTACGAGTGGGCGTCCGGTTTCCGACCGACGTTCGGTCTCGTGGCGTGGGACCCGGAGACCTTCGAGCGCACGCCGAAGGACTCGGCCCGCTGGTACGGGACGGTCGCGAAGGCGAACGCCCTCGAGACGGCCGCTCAGCCCGCTTCGTAGGCGGCGAGCAGCAGCTCCTCGGCGCGCGTCGATCCCCGCTCGCGCGCCAGGTCCAGTGCGGTCCGGCCCTCGGCATCCTCGATGCCGAGGGCCGCTCCGCGTTCCAGGAGTGCCTCGAGCACCGCGCGCCGGTCGAACCAGGCGGCGGCGTGCAGTGGCGCGAAGCCCCAGCGCGGGTCGATGCCGTCGATGTCCGCGGGGTCGGCGTCGAACCCGTCGAGCGCAAGCGAGAGCCCACCCACGTCACCGTGCGCCGCAGCGCGCACGCTGGGGGTGGCCCAGTCGACCCAGCCATCGGGGATCGGGCCGTGCCAGCCGTGCGCTGGACGGGCCTCCAGGGCGGTCCATTCTTCCTCGTCGACGCGACGGACCTCGACGGCCACGTCGCGGAAGTGGATCGCGAGCTCGCCGGTCGGTGAGAGGAGCAGGCGCAGCTCCCAGACGTCGGCGTCGACGTGGGCGAGCTCGCCGCGTGCGACCTGGACGTCACCGGCGAGCAGGTCGAGCACGTCGGTGTCGTCGGGTTCGAGCACGGCGCGGTCGAAGCGCATCGTGACCCTGGCGTGGTTCCACCGGCGCCACAGGCCGTCCGGGGTGTCCAGGACCTCGTCGTTGCGGACGACGAACGCGGCGTGGACGGTACGCACGGGCTCGGCGCCGACCCCGGCGGTGTCGTGGCGGCCGGAGTCCTCGACCCGCCATTCGCTCACCCGGGCCTCGCTCCACGTGATCGAGGCGAGCGCCGCGACGGTGGGCGGTGCATCGGTCACGAGTCGGGCGAGGTGCTCGGCGTAGCCGTCGACGTCCTCGAACGAGACGTACCCGACCGCGGGCCAACCCACTCGACTCCATCGCATGCCGCGAGCCTACCGGGCCGCTCTCCGGTGGAATGCCAGTCGTTCCCATCGCTCCCGCCGTGCATACCGAGGATTCGTCGTCGCCGTCCGGCCCCGAGCACGATGGCACCATGCGACCTCCAACGCGCCGCCGTTCCCTACCAGCACTGCTCCCGCTGCTCGCGATCGGGGTCGTGATCGCCGACCTCGTGGTCGATGTCCCGGCCGCTCGTGCCGCCGCCCTGCTCACCGTCCGCATCGACGGCACCAGCGGCGTCCTCGCCCCCGGTGCTCCGATCGCGTACCGGGTACCCGACTGTCTCGTCGACGGGACGGACTGGCGGGTCACCGATTCGGAAGGCGCGTCCGTCGGCTCGGGATCGCACCGCACGGCTGCGGCACCGACGGCGGCACGGGCGCTCCCCGGCGGTACCGCGACGAAGCCGGGCATCTACCGGCTGACCGTCACGTGCGGTGCCGCGACCGGATCGACGCGCTTCGTGCGCTCGTCGGGGCCCGCCGTGGTGGACCCGTTCTTCGCGTTCAACGTCGGCGGCAGCCCCGGGCCGAAGACCGATGTCCTGCCGACGTTCCGGGCGCTCGGCGGTGGCGGTTACCGGCAGGACCTCCAGTGGCAGGCGGTCGAGAAGGTGGCGGGCCGGTTCGACTTCGCGCCGGTCGACGCCCGCGTGGACGCCTGGGTCCGCGACGCCGACGTCGCTCCGCTGTTCGTGCTCGACTACGGCAACGTGGCGCACACCGGCGGCGCGATGACCCCGCCCGACATGGCCGTGCCGGCCCAGCGCGCCGCGTGGGAGCGGTTCGTGTCGACCTCGGTGCGGCACCTCCGAGACCGGTACCCGGACGCCGACCTGTCGTTCGAGGTCTGGAACGAGTGGAACAACTTCCACGGGTCCTTCCCGGCCACCCCGGAGGCCTACCTGCCGCTGGCGGAAGCCACCTTCCACGCCGTCCGCTCGGCCGACCCGACCGCCCGCGTCGTCGGTCCGGGGGTCAACGCCGTCTCGGCACGTGAGCGCGACTGGATGACCCGCTGGTTCGCACTCGGCGGCGCTCGGTGGGTGGACGCGATCAGCGTCCACCCGTACTCGCAGCCGTGGGCGCCGGAGAACTGTGCCGCCGGGACCGGGTGCATCACCGAGACCCTCGCGGCGCTCAAGGCCCAGGCGAAGGCGAACCCGTCCGCCTCGGGTGCCCCCGCGCCGGTCTGGATCACCGAGGTGGGGTGGTCGGCGACCGGTGTGACCGGTGTGGGCGAGTCCGACCTCGCCGCGTTCCTCGTCCGGACGCACGCCCTGGCGGCCCGCAGCGGCGTCGAGCGCCTCTACACGTTCGAGCTGAACTGGCCGGTGAACGCCGGTGAGCGGACCTACGGGCTCACGCACGACGTCGCCTCCGGGTTCGAACCCCGGCCCGCCGCTGCCGCCTACCTGACCATGCAGCGGATGCTCGCGGGGATGCGCGCCACCGGCAGCCGCACCCGTGACACCACGCGCGAGATCCAGTTCGTGTCGGCCGACGGCCACCGCCACGTGCGGGTCGTCTGGCAGACGGTCGACCGGTTCGCCGACCAGTCGATCGCGATCCCGCTGCCGACGACGGGCACCCTCGTGGAGTCCACCGGGGCGAGCAAGGCCGTGACCGCGACCAAGGGTCTGTTGACCATGACCGCCAAGTGGGCGCCGCGGTACGTCGTCTGGCAGGACTGATGCGGCTCACCCAGCTCGACGGGCTCCGGGGGCTCGCGGTCCTGCTGGTCGTCGCGGGCCACGTCGCCGAGTCCGTGGTGCCCTACGGCGGGGTGGTCGGCGTCACCACGTTCTTCGTGCTGTCCGGCTTCGTGATCACCCGCGGCCTGCTGGACGAGGTCGACGTCCGCGGTCGGGTCGACCTGCGGCGATTCTGGAGCCGCCGGGCAGCACGTCTGCTGCCGGCGTTCGGGCTCCTCGTCGTCGTGGTGCCCGTCCTGGTCGTGGTCCTCGACGACCCGGACCGCGGGGTCGTCGGCTGGCACGTGCTCGCTGCGGTGACGTACACCGCCGACTACGCCCGAGCGGTCGGCGGTGACCTCGGTGTCCTCGGACACACCTGGTCGCTCGCGGTCGAGGAGCACTTCTACGCGGTCTGGCCGCTCGCGCTGATCGGACTCGTCGCGCTCGCCCGGCGTCGCCCGAGGGCCTCGGTGGCACTCCTCGTCGCGATCGTGTCGGCGGCGGTCTGCTGGCGGATCGTCGCCACGGTGGTCGCGCCGTACGCCTGGCTCGCCTACGCGTTCGACACCTCGGTCGCGGCGCTGCTGCTGGGCTGCGGGGCGGCCGTCGCCGTGCGGGTGGGGGTCGTCCGCGCGACCTTCGGCAACCGCAGTGTCGTCCTCGGTACGACGGTGACCGTGCTCCTGGTCGTGGCGACGGTGTGCACCCTGCCGATCACGCTCGGTCCGCTCGTCGGCGTCACACGCTGGGTGGAGACAGTGGCCGTCGCGCTCGCGGCGGTGGTCGTGCTGTTCGCCGCCCGCGGTGGTGTCCCGGCGCTCGACGTCCTGCCGCTCCGGTGGCTCGGCACGGTGTCGTACGGGCTCTACCTGTGGCACTTCGCCCTGCTGCAGCTCCGGCCGGGCGGCGAGCCGATCAGCGGCGTCTCACGGTTGGCGGTCGTCGCCCTGGCGCTCGGCGTCGCGACGCTCTCCTGGTACCTGTTCGAACGGCCGGTCATCCGAGCCGTCCGTCGCCGTGGTCGGCCGCACCTGGCAGCCGACCACGACGGCCTCAGCGCGGTACCGGGCCGCTGAACCACCCCTGCAGTCGTCCCACCAGCTGGTCGAGCTGGTGGTCACGGCCCGGACGGTCACGGCGGAGCGTCGTCGCGCCGACACCGACGACGCTCCGGGCCACCCAGTAGGCGAGGTGGCCGAACTGCCGGTGCTTCCGGAGCGCGCGCGCGAACCCACGGTTGTACCGGCGGACCTTCGCCCGGACAGCGTCGACGTCCGGGTCGTCCCGCCATTCGCGGTGGTAGACGGCGAGGTCCGCGCGGTAGAGCATCCGGTACCCGTGGTCGAGGGCGCGCTGCACGTAGTCGGCTTCTTCGCCGGCACCGAACGGAGTCGCGCAACCGGTGCCGAGTTCCGGGTCGAACTCGCCGACCACGGCGACGACGTCGGCGCGGAAGAACAAGCTGGCGGCAGAGACCGTCCGCGGGATCGTGCGAGGGCGGACCCAGGTGGTGGTCGAGAGCCACCGCAGGAGCCCCTTGTCGCCCTCTGGCGTGGCGATGGTCGCGGCGATCCCGTCGACGTGCTGCCCGTCGTGCGTGCGGTCGAACTGCTCGCGCACCGCCGTGAGGGTCCCCTCGGGGTACCAGCAGTCGTCGTCCGGGAACGCGACGTACCGGCCTCGGAGCTGACGCATCCCGCGGTTGCGGCCCCGGCTGACCCCGCGCACGACGGGCTCGTGGACGTACTCGCCCCGGCCGGCCGCGATGAACGGCTCCACGAGGCTCCGGCAGCGTTGGTCCTCGTGCTGTTCGACGACGGTGACGAAGAGGGACTCGGGCTCGTGCTCGAGCGTCGACAGGCAGCGCGCGAGGTGCTCGGGTCCGCGGACGGTGCTGATCACGAGGTGGAAGGTGCTGTCGGTCCGCATCAGTGGGTCTCCGCTCGAGTGGTGGTCGTGGTCGTGGTCGCGGTCGCGGGTTCGGCGGTGAGTCCGTCGAGGTCGAGCGGCGCGCCCGACTGCCAGGCGAGGAGCCGGTCGGCCAGGGCGCCCAGGGACCGCTGCATCCCGGCGACCGACGCGGCGATCGTCGTGCCGCTCGCGGTGGAGGTACCGGTCGGCGCTCCGCCGTCCACGGCACGGTCGACGGCCTCGGCGATCGTCGACCCGGACGCCCCGACGGTCGTGCTCGGCCGGGTGCCGGTCATGCTCATCCAGAAGTCGTCGCACTTCGAGGCGTAGGCCAGTGGCACGGCGGGGACCCCGAGCGCGACGGCGGCGATCACACCGTGCAGACGTTCCGAGACGAGCACGGTGCACGAGGCGATCGCGCGCATCGTGGCGTGCACGTCGCCCGAGTATTCGTGGATCTCGACCGGTGCGGAGACCCGCTCGGCGAGCTCCCGGGCGACGGATCGGTCGGAACGCGACAGCGCGAAGACCCTGATCGGCAGGTGGTCCCGCGCGGCGCGGCGGTCGATGACCGCCGCGACGGTGTCGAGGTCGAACCGCGTCGTCGGATCGGACCCGAGCGACACCCCGATCGCGGGTGCACCGGACGGGGACACCGGCCGGACGACGGGGTAGAGCAGGGCCGGGTCACCGACGACTTCGGTCGGACCGAGGTGCTGGGCGACCTCGCGCTGGGACAACGGACCCCGGACGCCGGCCAGCCGGAACCGCGAGTTGCGCTTCCAGGCGGGCCAGTCGTACGGCTGCGTCGCGAGCAGGTGCGCGTCCGTGGGCTCGGCGGCTCCGAGCCCGAGCCCGACGACCGCCTCGGCACCGTAGGCCAGACCGGCGCGACACGCATGACCGGCCCAGGTGCCGAAGCCCACCGTCGTGCCACCTCCGAGCAGCACCAGGCGCCGGTGTCCGAGCGTCCGGAGTCGATGGTGGGCGATCTCGGGGGAGCGCTTGACGTACGCGCGGCCGTGCAGTGGCGCCTCGACGTCGAGCGGTGCGTCGAGTGCCGCGCGCCAGGTGTCGTGCAGCAGGTCGTCGCCGAAGTTGTCGTACCCCTGCCAACCGAGGTAGACGAAGTCGCGGGTCATCGGGTCTCCTCCGAGATCGGGGTGGTGGTGGGAGACGCCGACGAGGACGAGGGCGTCGACGAGGTCCGGCGGGCACGCACCCGGCCGACTCGTCGGGGGCTCTCGCTCAGCGGCGCGGACGCCTCGTAGTGGTAGTAGCTGCGCTCCTTGCGTTGGAGCGTGGTCTTGTTGAGCACGACGCCGAGCACCCGCGCCCCGATCCGTTGCATCCGCTCGTGGGCGGCCTGCACATCCGCGCGACGGACGTGGCCGTTCATGCTCACGACGAGCAGGACACCGGAGCAGATCGCCCCGAGGATCGCCGGGTCGGTGACGGGCAACGCCGGTGGGGCGTCGACGATGACGTAGTCGTAGCGGCGCTCGAGCTCGCGCACCAACTCGGCCATGTGCTGCGACCCGAGCAGTTCGCTGGGGTTCGGTGGGACGCGTCCCGAGGCGAGTACCGCGAGCGGGTTCGTGTCCCCGATGGTCTGGATCGCGTCCTCGAGTGCGACCTGACGGGCCAGCACGGTGGTGAGCCCGACGCGGCTCTCCAGCCCGAGGTAGTCACCGATCTTCGGGCGCCGCAGATCGGCGTCGACGAGCAGGACCCGGCCGCCGTTCTGGGCGAGCGTCATCGCGAGGTTGACGGCGGTCGTCGACTTCCCCTCGCCGGGGCGGGCGCTCGTCACGACCAAGCTCTGCGACGAGCCCTCGAGGTTCGTGAAGGTGAGCTGCGTGCGGAGCTGTCGGAAGGCCTCGGCGCGCGGGGTGTACCGGTTCGTGGCGTCGAGCAGTGGGTGGTCGCGGACGGAGTCGTCGATCGGGAACTCGCCCAGGACGCTCGTGTCGATCAGGCGGTGCAGGACCTCGGTCGACCGCAGCCGGGTGTCGAGGACCTCGCGGAGGAGCGCGCCGGCGAGACCGATCGCGAGGCCGCCGAGCAGCCCGAGCGCGATGTTGACCGGCACCCGCGGGGTGAAGGGGGAACCCGCCGGCATCGCCTTCTCGATGACGGAGAGGTGGACGATGGCGCTGCCGGTCCGACGCTCGACCGTCGCCACCTTGTCGATGAGTTCCGCGGCGACGGCGTTGGCGACCGCTGCTGCCCGGTTCGCGTCCGTCGCGGTCGCGGTGATGCTGATGATGACCGTGTCCGGGTCGGTCGTGACGCCCACGGTCCCGCCGATCGCGGCGGCCGGCCCGTGCAGACCGGCGGCGGTCGCTGCTGCCCGTAGGACCTCCGGAGTGGTGGCGAGTGCCGCGTACGACTTCACCCGCGCGGCAGAGAAGTTGTTGCCCTGACTGAGGTCGGAGATGCTGTCGCTCCCGCTGACGGAGACGAACACCCCGGCCTCCGACTGGTACTCGGGGGTCTGGAGCTGGGTCGCGCCGTACGCCGTGGCGACGCCGACGACCACCGCGATGGCGATGGTGAGCCACCTGCGCCGCACGACGTCGAGGAACTGGACGAGCGTCATCTGCTGCCTTCCGGATTGTCTGATCTACTGCATTAGAATATCACATGATGTAATATTGCAGTCGATCACCTCGAACAGGAGCCCCCTCATGCCCCGGATCCTCGTCGTCTGCGAAGGCAACATCTGCCGGTCGCCCTACGTCGAACACGCGCTGCGCGCCGCCCTCCACGAGCACGGCGTCCACGGCGTCCGGATCGAGAGCGCCGGCACCCGAGCGCGGACCGGACTGCCGATGGTCGACCGCTCCGCCACAGCGCTCCGGGACCGGGGGATCGACGCCGACGGGTTCCGTTCCCGCGCGCTGCACGACGTCCCGGCGCTCGCCGCGGTCGACCTCGTCCTGACCCTCGAGCGTCGGCACCGAGCCGACGTCCTCGACCTCGAGCCGTCGATCCTCCGGCGCACCTTCACACTCGCCGAGTTCACCCGGGCAGCGGGCGGGATGCACCATGCGGCCGACGGCGCCACACCGGCGTTCCCCGCGCTCGTCGACTCCGTCCGTGCGGCACGCCTGCCCGGCACCGCGTCCGACTCCGACGACGTCGCCGACCCGATCCGCGGTGACGACAGCGAGCACGAGCGCTTCCGGGCTCGGGTGGCCGGCCCGATCGCCGTGATCACCCGACTCCTGGCCCAGGCGTGAACGCCCACCGCGAACCGGGGCACGAAGCCCGCACTGCCACCCCGGCCCGACCCGAAAGGCGCCGCATGTCCTCCTCCTGGAGCATCAGCCACGACTTCTTCTTCCAACTCGGCGGCGCCGAGCGCGTCAGCACCCACCTCGCCTCCGCCGTGGGCACGGACGACGTGTTCGCCATCGCCGGCGACCCCGCGGTCGAGGCCCAGCTCGGCCTCCGCGGCACCCGGCACGTCGGCGGCCGCGGGTACACGGCGCGGAACTACCGGATGCGCTCCCTTGCGCGGCCCGTGCTCGACCTCGCCCGCCGACCGGTCCCCGGCAACGTGATCTCGTCCTCGTACGCCTTCGCGCACCACGTCCGCGCCGAGGGGACCCACCTCGTCTACTGCCACAGTCCGCTCCGGCAGATCTGGAGCGGCAGCGCCATGTACGGCGGTCGAGCACTCGCCGCCGTGGCCCCGACGCTCCGCGCCCTCGACCGAGCCGCTGCCCGCCGCGCCGACGGGTACATCGCCACGAACCAGGTCGTCGCCGGCCGGATCCGCCGGTTCTACGGAGTCGAGCCGCTCGCGATCGTGCCACCGCCCGTCGATGAGGCGTTCACCCGCGAGGGGCTGCCCGCGGTCGAACGCCGGGCGGAGATCGTCTGGGCCGGCCGCATCGTCGAGCCCTACAAGCAGCTCGGGCTGCTCCTCGACGCGATGCGGGACCTGCCCGACATCGCGCTGGTCGTCGCCGGTGACGGCCGTGACCGCGCACGGCTGGAGGCCACGGCCCCCGCGAACGTCCGGTTCCTCGGCGCCGTCGACACCACCGCCCTCGCCGACCTCTACGCCCGCGCCGCCCTCGTGGTCTTCCCCTCCGAGGACGACTTCGGCATGGTCCCGATCGAGGCGATGACGTCCGGCGCCCCGATCGTGGCGTACCGCGGCGGCGGGGCGGTCGAGACGGTCACCGACGGGTACTCCGGCGTCTTCTTCGACGAGCACACGCCGGAGTCCCTCCGCACCGCGATCCGACGCGCGCTCCGCCTGCGGTGGGACCACGAGGCGATCTCCGCCGACGCCGCACGCTGGAGCGCCGACGCGTTCGCGCACCGGGTCCGGACGGTCGCCGCTGAGCTGGTCTCGTGATCACTGCCCTCGGGGCCGTCCTGGTCGTCGTCCTCGCGGTCACGGTCACGTTCCGCCGCGAGTGGTTGCCGACGGTCCTCGGTGCCACGGCCGCGCTGCCCGTCTCCGTCACGGGCGTCGTCGCCGGCAACGGGATCTCGCTCTTCTACACGTCCGCGATCGTGGCCGTGCTGCTCCTCGCACGGACGGCGCCGCTCCGGACGACCCACTGGACCGCGAACCTCCTCGTGCTCTTCGGTCTCTGGTCCGTCGTCATCACGACCCTCGGCCCGTGGCTCTTCCGCGGCATCCCCGTGCTCTCGTCGCGCGGCGGACTGGACTCGCAGGTCCTCGACCCCGACCGGCTCGGGTACACGGTGTCGACGGTCGCCCAGCTCGGCTACTTCGTGATCGCGCTCCTGACGTTCCTGTTCCTCGTCCGGATCGACGGCGCACGGCGCGCGATCCGGGTCGCGCTCGCCGTCGGGACCGTGGCGAGCGCCGTCCGGGGGATGTCCGTCAAGGCGGGCCTCGGCGCGTTCGAGTGGCTCTTCGACACCAGCCCGAACACGATCTTCGGCGGCTTCACACCGGGACGGCGTGCCCGGGGCATGTTCAGCGAGCCGAGCGAGTTCGCCGCGTTCTCAGTGACCGCAGCGGTCTTCTTCTTCGTCGCCGCTTCCCGGTCACGCGGGCGCGTACGCGCCGTCTGGGCCGCGCTGTTCGTCCTCGCCTGCTCGAACCTGCTGCAGGCCTCCTCGGGCGTCGCGTTCGTCGCGTCCGCCGTGGTCATCGGCGCGGGGCTCGTGGTCCTCGCGGTCCGGTACGTGCTCGGTGGCGGGGTCGGCACCCCGTGGGTGGTGCTCGCCGGACTCGCGCTCGGCATCACGGTCCTCATCGCCGGTCCCACGCTGTGGGCGCCGCTCGCCGCCCTCGTGGACGACAAGATCGGCAGCCAGTCCTGGAACGCACGAACCGGCGGCGACGAGTTCTCGTGGGGTGTCGCCGCCGACACGCTGTGGTTGGGGACCGGACTCGGCGGCAACCGGCCGTCGTCCTTCGCGATGTCGGTCCTGTCCTGCCTCGGCGTCCCCGGCGCGGCCCTGCTGCTCGTACTGGTCCTCGGGGCCGTCGTCGTGGCGTGCCGGACGCGACGGATCGAGTTCGCCTGCGCGCTCCTCGCCCTCCTCGTCGCGAAGACGGTCGGGACGCCCGACCTGTCGACGCCGATCTTGTGGTTGCTGATCGCCGCGTGCGTCGCGGACGCCTGGCGCGTGCGGACGGACGACGTGGTCCGGCCCGTGGTGCCGGTCGCGTCCAGATCCGGCCTGGAGGCGCGGCTCCCCTCATCGGCGCACGGCACCTGACGCAGAACGCCGGTCCAGGGCGTCGGAACGCCACGAAGCCCGCGACGGTTGGTCGCGGGCTTCGTGGTGCTCGTCGTGCTCGGGCGTCAGCGGCGGAGGGGGCGGAGGTACTCGTCCTCGAGCCGCGCCACGATCCGGTCCTGCCGGAACGGTTCCGCGGCGGTGCGCGCCGCAGTGGCGAGGCGGTCGCGGGTGGGAGCGTCGGCCATCCGCACGATCGCTGCTGCGAGGGCGTCGGTGTCCTCCGGGTCGACGAGCAACCCCGACCGGTCGTGGTCGAGCAGGTCCGCCGGGCCACCGGCGTCGGCGGCGACCAGCGCTCTGCCCGCGGCCATCGCCTCGACGACCACCTGGCCGAACGGTTCCGGTCGGCGACTGGCGTGCACGATGGCGTGGCAGCCCGAGAGCTCGGACGCGACGTCCGTGACGTGTCCCGTGAAGTCGACCCGTGCCTCCAGGCCGAGGTCCGTGACCAGCTGCTCGAGTGCAGCGGCGTACGCGCGGTCGCCGTCGAAGAGTGCGCCCCCGACGATGCGCAGCCGCGCGTCGGAGGGCAGGCCGGTGGCGTCCGCGGCGGCGAAGGCGCGGATCGTGAGGTCCTGGCCCTTCCACGGGGCGAGTCTGCCGAACATGCCGAGCACGAGCGGGCCGTCCGGTGCCGGGCCGATCTGGGGCAGGGCGGCCGGGCAGCCGACGACCGCTGCGGTGCGGCCGACGCGGCCGAGCGACCGGCGGGTCATCGCCGAGTTCGCGACGCGGTGCGAGGGCAGCAAGCCGATGGCGGCGCGGAGCACCATGCCGTTGAGTGTGGAGAGGTGGGAGCCGCGCGCCACGTCGTGCACGTGCGCGACCACCGGGATGCCCGCCAGCCGAGCGGCGATGGCACCGTACACGTGCGCCTTGGCGGAGTGCGTGGTCACCACGTCGATGCGGCGGCTCCGCAGGGTGGTGCGGAGGGCCAACGTCGTCCGTGCCGTGGTCCGGAGGGCTCCGGGGACCGATCGGAGCCCCGAGCCGGCCGAGCGATCCCGTGCGGCCTCGCCGAGCGGGACGACGACGGTCTCGACGCCGCTCTCCGCCAGCCGCTGCTCGAGCGGGCCGTGCTCACCGAGGACCACGACCGGGTGGATGCGTCGGGCAGCGGCGGCCACGCGAGCGACGAAGAGTTCGGCGCCGGAGAGCGCAGCACTGTGCGTCACGAAGGCGACGCGCGGAAGACCAGGGTTCGGGCTTGTCATCCATCCAGCATATCAAGTAATATATGAAACACGAGATGGAAATGCCATCCCGACCCCGCCCGAATCGGAGCACCGGATGCGCACCCCGCAGATCACCAGAACGACCGTCGCCGCCCTCGGCGGCATCGCCCTCCTGACCACCCTCGCGGCCTGCTCGGTGTCGAACGCCGACGGCGGCACCGCGAAGTCGAGCAGCAGCCCGACCCCCACCGCCACGAAGTCCGCTGCACCGCAGTACTTCGAACCGCCCGCCGACATCGAGAAGTCGAAGGCCGAGTGCAAGGACGGCGCCGTCACCGTGACGCAGAGCAACCAGGACGTCACCGTCCCGGACTGCGCGAAGGTCACCGTCGATGCGAGCAACAGCATCGTGCACCTCGGCGCGGTGGAGCACCTCGTCGTCACCGGGTCCATCAACGACGTGGCGGTCAAGGCCGTCACCACGATCACCGTGACGGGCAACGGCAACCGGGTCACCTCGGACACCGCCCCGAAGCCGAAGGACTCGGGCGACCAGAACGTCTTCCAGAAGCGCTGACCCGCCCCCGCACCACCCCAGCCCCCGGACGCACCGCGTTCGGGGGCTTCGCCTGTTTCCCCATCGCGACCTGACGGAGTCCACCGTGCAACGAAGCACATCCCCGACCGACCACGCACCCCTGGGGATCTCGATCGTGATCCCCGTCGGCGGTGTCGACGATCACCTCCACGAACAGTTCCGAGCGGTCCGAGCGCAGCGAACCGCACGGCCGATCGACCTCGTCGTCGCTGCGAACCGAGACGTCGCGGCCGTCCGACGGGCAGTTGCCGCGCATCCCTGGCCAGCTGACTGGTCCGTCCGGACCCTCGATGCGAGTGCCGTCCGCGGCCCCGCCCACGCACGGAACGTGGGGTGGCGGCACGCGGACCACGAGATCGTGCTGTTCTGCGACGGCGACGACCTGGTCGACGCGGTCTGGGCCGAGCAGATGGCCGTCGCCGTCGAGGCAGCGGGCACGTGCGGCGGTCGCCTCGAGTACGAGCGCCTGAACCCACCGGCGCTCGCAGCCAGGAAATCGTCCTCGACCGACGCGCTCCCGGTGAAGTTCCGGCACCTGCCGTTCTCCCCGACGTGCGCGCTGGGCGTCCGCCGCGAGCTGCTCGCCGTGGCGGACGGGTTCGACGAAGACCTGGCCTGCGGCGAGGACATCGACCTCTGTTGGCGGCTCGCCGGGCTCGGGGTCCGCATGGTCTTCGTGCCGGGGGCGATCGTCCACTACCGACTCCGGATGGACGCCCGCGGCGCTTTCGGGCAGGCGCTCCGGTACGCCGCCGACGACGCGGGACTCCTCCGGCGGCGCCGCCCGCTCGGTGCGCGGTGGGGGATCAGGGACACGCTCCGACAGTGGGCCGCGACCGTCTTGGCAGTGGCCAGGACACCCACCGGCGCGGAAGCCCGGATCGTCGCCGCCCAGCGGCTCGGCGGAGTGCTCGGCCGGGTGTGGGGGACGGTTCGGTACCGGACGTACGCGCTCTAGACGACGAACGGGCGCCCCTCCGAGTGGAGGGGCGCCCGCTGTGTTGTCGGCTGCTGCTACTGCCCGACGTGCTCCTGCGCGACGTCCTACTTCACGACGGCGAAGCTGCGCTCGACGGCGCCTCCGACGAGGTTGCCCTTCGTCGTCTGCTTCACGAAGAGCGTGTACAGCTGCGGCGTCAGCTGACGGTTCAGCGTGAGCGACCAGTCACCCTGGGCGTTCACCGTGGCGACGCCCAGTGCGCTGCTCGTGCCGTTGACCTTCACGAGGGCGCCGGGGGTTCCGGTGCCGGTGAAGGTGACGGTACCCGCCTTGACCTTCGCGCCTTCGGTCGGCGAGGTCACGACGACCGGGGTCACCGTTCCGTAGTCGAGCGTCGCGGCCTTGGCGGCCGAGACTACTCCATCGACCGTCTGGGTGACGGCGAAGGTGCGGACTCCGGATCCGATGGCCGGGATGGCAACGGAGTACTTGCCGTTCACGGCCGTGACGGATTCGATGACCGACGAACCCTCCTTGACGACGACGGTGGCTCCGGTCTCGGCGTTGCCCGAGATGGTGGCGTCCACGTCGGCTGCGGCCGGGAAGGTGCCCGCGGCGGTGAGCTCGGTGACCTTCTTGTCGCGCAGGACGACGGTGGTCTCGATCTGCTTGGTCAGACCGCCCTTGCTGGTCTGCACCGCGAAGAGCTTGTAGGTGGTGGCCTTGAGCTCACGCGTCTCGACGGTCCACTTGCCGTCCACGACCTTGCCCGAACCGACTGCGCTGAACGAGCCGCGCATGTCGATCTTGGAGCCGGTGTCGCCGGTTCCGGTGAACGTGACCTTGCCGGCGTCGACGACCGCGCCGTTGGCGGGGGAGGTGATTGCCGGGGCGATCGGGTTGCCGTAGTCGAGCGCGCGGGTCAGCGGAGCGGACTCCTTGCCGCCCACGGTCTGGGTGATCGTGAACGAGTTGATCCCGAACTTGGCGTGCTTCGGGTCGACGGCGACGGAGTACTTGCCGGCGACGACCGTCGCGGTCCCGACGATGGCCCCGGTGCTGGTCTTCACCGTGACGGTGGCGCCGTTCTGCGCGGTGCCGCTCACGACGGCCGGCAGGTTGGCGTCCGTGGCGTTGAACGCCGCGGTGGCGGTCAGGGGTGCGACGGCCTGGTCGGTGATCGTGATGGTGATCGCCTGACGCGTCGTCATGCCGCCCTTGGTCGTCTGCACAGCCCACAGGTTGTAGACGTTGTTGCTCAGCGTGTAGTTGACCTTGGCGGTCCACTTGCCGTCGACGACGGTGCCCGTGGCGATGGCGTTGATCGTGCCGCGGATGTCGATCTTGGCACCGGTCTGGCCGGTGCCGGTGAAGGTGAGGTCCTTCTTGTCGACGGTCGCACCGTTCTCCGGCGAGGTGATGTCCACCGCGGTCGGGGTGCCGTAGTCGAGCGAGACCTTCACCGGGGCGGAGACGTCACCCTTCACGGTCTGGGTGACCGAGAACTCGTTGACGCCGAATTGCGCCTTGTTCACCGGGATCGCGACCGAGTAGGTCTTGTCCGACGTCGCCGTGGTGCGGGCGATCTCGTTGCCGAAGGAGTCGCGGACGATGACGGTCGAGCCGGCCGTGGCCGCGCCCGAGATCGTCGCCGGCTTCGTGACGTCCGAGTCGAACGCGCCCTTGGCGGTCAGGTCCACGAAGCCCGCGGTGTTCTTGATGGAGAAGGTCACCGTCTTGCTCGTGGCGTCGCCCTTGAGCGGCGTCTGCTTGACGGTGAGGTTGTACGTGCCGTCGCCCAGGTCGAAGCCAGCCGGGACGCTCCACTTGCCGTCGCTGTCGACCGTGGTCGTCGCCACGACACGGGACGAGCCACGGACCTCGATGGTCGCGCCCTTGTCACCGGTACCGGAGAACACCGGGCGGTTCGTGTCCGAGGTCGAGCCGTTCGCCGGGGTGGTGACGACGAGCGGTGCGACGACGGTGTTCTCGACGGTGATGTCGAGCGAGGTGCGGTTGACCTCGGCGCCGTTGACCTTCTGGATCAGCGTGAGCGTGTTCTTGCCGACGGCGAGCCCGGAGACGTCGGCGTTCCACTTGCCGTCGCCGTCCGCGGTCGCGATCTTCGTCGTGCCGTTGAAGATCTCGGCACCCTTGGTCGCGGTGCCGGAGATCTTCGCCGTGCGGGCGTCGTCGTCGACGGAGTCGACCTTCGCCATGATCGGCTGCGTCGCGGCGCCGATGTCGATGGTGAGGTCCTTGACCTGCACCTTCGCGCCGACGATGTGGAGCACCTGGATCTTGTTGGCGCCCTCCTTGAGGCCCGAGACCGTGTACGACCACGTGCCCTCGTCGCTCACCGGCGAGATGCTGACGTTGTCCACCACGAGCTCGGCGCCCGGGGTTCCGGTGCCCGAGATGACCGCCGACTTGTTGGCCTCGTCGATCGAGTCCACCTTCGCGGTGAAGTCTCGCGAGTCGTCGGACGTGATGGTGACGGGCGACGTGCCCGCGACGGTGAACGCCCCGTTCTGCGTCGTACCGGACAGGGAGAACCCGAAGTCGCGGACGGCAGCACTGGCTCCAGCCGGCACGCTGACGTCGGCGCTCCACCGCATGGTGGTGCCGGAGTTCACGGCGAAGTAGTACCCCGAGTCGGCCATGGTGCCCGTGAACGTCTTGCCGTCGGAACTCACGGATCCGGTGAGACCGAGCGACGCCACAGGGTCCCAGGCGCCGTTCTGGTCGTACGAGCCCTCGAGCTTGGTCATGCCGGCCGGGAACGTGGTCCCGTTCGGCGCCGTGAGGGTCACCTTCGTGCCGGTCATCGACGTGATCCTGGCCGAGGCCTTCGCCCCGAAGAACACCGGCTTCGTCTCGCCCGCCGCAATCGTCGTGGCGGTCCCGACGCCATTCGCTTCGAACCCTCCGTTCTTCGCAGGTGAAACAGCGGACCAATCACCCGCTGCAGTCCACCCCGTCGCGGACGTCCCGATGCCCGTCATCACGACGCCCCCGAGGACTCCTGCGTGATGCTGGCCGGATACGTGTACGCTCCCATCGCTCCGGGCAGCGAATTGTGCACAATTGTTCACGTGAGACGCATTGAGAAAAAACTTCCCAGGGGCCGTCGACCACTGACTGAAGTCGATACACCCTGCGTCACTGCTCAGTCCGAAGCTACCGTTCGAATTCACCCTGACCGCGAGGTACGGGGACTCCGATTCCGCCGCCGCAAGCGTGTTCCACTGTTTGTAGGTCGTCCGACCATCCCAAGTCATGTACGAGTAGTACTTGCCGTCGGTTCCTTTGAGGATCAGTTGGAGGGACTCGTTTGCGCTAGGCGAAGCGGCGGAGGCGGCGGAGGTGCCGAAACTCAGGCCGGAGGCGACCGTCGCGGCGGCGAGGGTGGCTGCGCCGAACACCTTGAGGGTTTTGTGCTTTCGCATGGGTGAGTGCTTTCTGTGATGGCCCGGTGCCGCTGTGTCGGGAGTCCAGGTCGGATAACAGGAGACACGCGGCCCATCGAGAGACTTGCCGCGTGATATCAAAATATCACGTGTGACATTACAAATCAACTCACGAGAACCTGTCGCCTCGGGTGAGAACTTGCGTCGTTCGGACGCAACTTTCAGCTCCCAGAGTTGACGCGCCTCCAGTCCGGAGTAGAGTTGAGTCCATCGGACGCAAGTCCGCAGACTTCAGCATCACGCGCCGACCCGGCGCACCCGACGAAAGGGAGCAACACCACATGGGACGTGCAGTAGGCATCGACCTCGGAACCACCAACTCGGTCGTCAGCGTTCTCGAGGGTGGCGAGCCCACCGTCATCGCGAACGCCGAAGGGCTCCGCACCACGCCGTCGATCGTCGCCTTCACCAAGGACGGCGAAGTCCTGGTCGGCGAGACCGCCAAGCGCCAGGCCGTGACGAACGTCGACCGCACCATCGCGTCGGTCAAGCGTCACGTCGGCACCGACTGGACCACCGAGATCGACGGCAAGAAGTACACGCCGCAGGAGATCTCGGCCCGCACCCTCGGCAAGCTCAAGCGCGACGCCGAGCAGTACCTCGGCGAAGACGTCACCGACGCGGTCATCACCGTGCCGGCGTACTTCAACGACGCCGAGCGCCAGGCCACGAAGGACGCCGGTGAGATCGCCGGGCTCAACGTCCTCCGCATCATCAACGAGCCGACCGCGGCCGCGCTGGCCTACGGCCTCGACAAGGGCAAGGAAGACGAGCTCATCCTGGTCTTCGACCTCGGTGGCGGCACGTTCGACGTCTCCCTGCTCGAGGTGGGCAAGGACGACGACTTCTCCACGATCCAGGTCCGTGCGACCTCCGGTGACAACCGCCTCGGTGGTGACGACTGGGACCAGCGCATCGTCGACTACCTGATCAAGAAGTTCAAGGACGAGCACGGCGTCGACCTGTCGACGGACAAGATCGCCAAGCAGCGCCTCAAGGAAGCCGCCGAGCAGGCCAAGAAGGAACTGTCGTCGCAGATGTCGGCGAACATCCAGCTGCCGTACCTGACGCTGACGGCCGAGGGCCCGCTGAACCTGGACGAGACCATCTCGCGCGCCCAGTTCGAGCAGATGACCTCCGACCTGCTCGACCGCACCAAGAAGCCCTTCAACGACGTCATCAAGGAAGCGGGCGTGTCGGTCAACGACATCGCGCACGTGGTCCTCGTCGGTGGCTCGACCCGCATGCCCGCCGTGGCCGAGGTCGTCAAGTCGCTGACCGGTGGCAAGCAGCCGAACCAGGGCGTCAACCCGGACGAGGTCGTCGCCGTCGGCGCCGCACTGCAGGCCGGTGTCCTGAAGGGCGAGCGCAAGGACGTCCTGCTCATCGACGTCACGCCGCTCTCGCTCGGCATCGAGACCAAGGGCGGCCTGATGACGAAGCTCATCGACCGCAACACCGCGATCCCGACCAAGCGCAGCGAGACCTTCACGACGGCGGACGACAACCAGCCCTCCGTCGCGATCCAGGTCTTCCAGGGCGAGCGTGAGTTCACCCGCGACAACAAGCCGCTCGGCACCTTCGAGCTCACCGGCATCGCGCCGGCTCCCCGTGGCGTCCCCCAGGTCGAGGTCACGTTCGACATCGACGCCAACGGCATCGTGCACGTGTCCGCGAAGGACAAGGGCACCGGCAAGGAGCAGTCGATGGTCATCTCCGGCGGCTCGTCGCTGCCGAAGGAGGACATCGAGCGCATGGTCCGCGAAGCCGAGGAGCACGCGGCCGAGGACAAGGCCCGTCGTGAAGCCAACGAGCGTCGCAACCAGGCCGAGCAGCTCGTCTACTCCATCGAGAAGCTCATCAAGGAGAACGACGACAAGCTCCCCGAGGACGTCAAGTCCGAGGTCCAGGGCGACGTCGACGCGCTCAAGTCGGCACTCGCGGGCGAGGACGAGGACGCGGTGAAGACCGCCTTCGACAAGCTCAACGAGTCGCAGGGCAAGCTCGGTCAGGCGATCTACTCCCAGCAGGACGCCGGCGCTCCCGCAGGCGACCAGCCCGCGGGTGAGCAGCCGGCCGACGACGAGGACATCGTCGACGCCGAGGTCGTGGACGACGAGGACGACAAGGACAAGAAGTAACCGATGACGGATCCCAAGGACAACGTCCCCAACGAGCCCGTGCCGGAAGACTCGGAGCCCCAGGTCGAGGGCGACGCCACGAACGCGGAGCAGCCAGAGGACCTCATCGAGGCGGAAGGCCCCGACGTCGAGGTGCCGAACGACCTGAGCCCCGAGGACGAAGCACTCCTGGCCGACGCCGCTCGCGGCATCGCCGAGGACAAGCTGAGCACCGACGAGCGGGACCTGGTGGCCGAGATGCGTGCGGACATGCTCCGTGCGCAGGCCGAGCTGGTGAACTTCCGGAAGCGCGTCGAGCGCGACCGTGAGGCCAACCGCGAGGTCGCCATCGCCGAAGTGGTGCGGGCCCTGCTGCCGGCGCTCGACGACCTCACCCGGGCCGAGGCCCACGGTGACCTCGCCGAGGGTCCGATGCAGGTCATCGGCCAGAAGATCCGTGGGGGCTTCGACAAGTTCAAGCTCGTGCAGATCGGTGAGAAGGGTGAGTCCTTCGACCCGAACATCCACGAGGCGATCGTCCAGCTCCCCACTCCCGGCGCCACCGGCCAGACCGTGGCGGACGTCGTCGAGCCGGGCTACAAGCTCGGCGAGCGCGTGCTCCGTGCGGCCAAGGTCGCAGTGGCGGTCCCGGCCTGATCCGGAACGGAAGGTAGGTACCAGTGGCCAGTCAGGACTGGTTCGACAAGGACTTCTACAAGGTCCTCGGGGTGTCGAAGGACGCGTCGGAGGCCGAGCTGAAGAAGACCTACCGGAAGCTCGCGCGGCAGTTCCACCCGGACTCCAACCCGGGTGACGCGGCGGCGGAGAACCGCTTCAAGGAGATCAGCGAGGCCTACTCGGTCCTCTCCGACAAGGAACAGCGGCAGGAGTACGACCAGGTCCGTGCCATGGGCTCCGGCGCCCGCTTCACGGCGGGCGGCGGGGGCCAGGGCGGGTTCGAGGACGTCTTCGGTGGGATGTTCGGGCAGCAGGGCGGGGGCGGACAGCGTGTCCGCTTCGGCCAGGGCGGCGCGGCCGGTGCCGGCGGCTTCGAGGACATCCTGGGCGGGATGTTCGGCGGTGGGAACGGCTTCGGCCAGTCCACCGGCGGCTACCGCGGCTTCGGTGGACCGACGAAGGGTCGCGACGTCACGGCGTCGACGACGCTCGACTTCACCACGGCGATCGCCGGCGACACGGTCAAGCTCTCGCAGGGCAACGGCCGACCCGTCAACGTCCGGATCCCGGCCGGGGTCGCGGACGGCCAGAAGATCCGGCTCCGCGGCCGTGGCGAACCCTCGCCGGACGGCGGCGAGGCCGGTGACCTGGTGGTCGCCGTCTCCGTCCGCAAGCACCCGGTGTTCGAGCGCGACGGGCTGAACCTGCGCGTGGACGTCCCCGTGACGTTCGTCGAAGCAGCGCTCGGCGCGACCATCGAGGTCCCGACGCTCGGCGGTTCCACCGTCAAGCTGAAGGTCGCCCCCGGCACGCCGTCGGGTCGCGTCCTCCGCGTCAAGGGCCGTGGCGTCGCGACGAAGAACGGCACGGGCGACCTGCTCGCGACCGTCCAGGTCGCGGTGCCGTCGCACCTGTCGGACAAGCAGCGCGAGGCCGTCGAGGCGCTCGCGGAGGTCCTGCCCGACGAGAACCCCCGCGAGGACATCCTCGCCAAGGCGCGCGACTAGCGCGCAACGCACGAACAGCAAGAAGACCCGCCTGGAGGGTCGGTGCGGCTCCGTCAGGAAGCCGCACCGAGCCTCCAGGCTGGGTTTCCAGACCACGCGGACGACGGAAAGGAACGCGCCATGACCGACATGGACGAGAACTCGCCCGTCTTCGCCATCGCGGTGGCGGCGGAGCTCGCCGACATGCACCCGCAGACGCTGCGGCAGTACGACCGGCTCGGCCTGGTCGTGCCCGGCCGCACCCGCGGCGGTTCCCGCCGCTACTCGATGCGCGACGTCGCGCAACTGCGCGAGATCGCGCGCCTCGGTTCCGAGGGGGTGTCCCTGGAGGGGATCCGGCGGGTGCTCGACCTGGAGAACGAGAACAAGGAACTGCGCGACCGGGTGCGCGAGCTGGAGACGGCCCTCGCCGACCAGCTCATCAACCGACCCGGCGCCCGGGTGTTCGCGGCGACCACGACCGGCGCAGCGGTGTCGCTCCGAGCCGGCGCGCGGCCGCAGCGCAACACGCAGATCGTGCTGTACCGCGGGCCCCACTGAGCCATCGGCTGCACTGAGCCCTCGACTGCACTGAGCCGTCGGCTGTGCTGGTCAGCGTCACGAACCGATGCGCACCGAACCGGCGTTCGTCGTCCCGCTGAACTCCCAGTGCATGCCGTACTGTCCCGCCATCGCGTCCTCCGGGGTGTGCACGAGCGGGGACCATCGCGCGGCCGCGCCCTGCACCAGGCGGAACGTCGTCGTCGTGTCGAGCCGGAACGTCGTCGTGCGGCCGTCCGGTGAGCGCTGACCCGAACGCATCGTCATCGATGCCGCGGTCCGCCAGTCGTCGCCGGGGTTCCGGTACTGCCCGACGAGCGATGTCTGCCCCTCGGCGAACACCGTGCCATCGGGAGCGGTGACCACGAGGTCCGCGCGGATCGACGTGAGCTCCCGGCCGGCGACGATCCCGAACGACACGGGCGTGTCCGTCCCGCGCACGAGGCCGGTGGTCTCGACGGGCAGGACCCCGACGGCCTCGTCGGCGATCGGTTCGATCCGGTCGTCGACGATCCGGAAGCGCTGCAGCTTCTCTGGGCGGTGCGGGAGTTCCTCGCCGTCGCGGAAGGCGGTCAGCCGCGAGCGGGGTTCGGCGTGCCGGACCTCGAGCACCTGCCCGTCCTCGAAGTCCTGCGCGAACGCGGCCGCGACCGCTGTGCCGTTCTCGTCGCCGTCGATCGACCAGTCGCCGAGCGTCCGGCCGTCGGCGGTCCGGAGCGCGAAGCCGACGTACTCCTCGCCGTCGAAGTACGGGTGCGCCGCCGCGGTGCTGACCGGGACGAACCGGAGTGCGCCGGCGAGCGGATCGAGGGCGAGCCACCCGATCGTCTCGTCACCGATGCCCGTGAACCGGATGGCGTTGCCCGGCCCGACCCGCACCGGGGTGGCGAGGACCTCGCGGATGCCGCGGTCGTTCCGGAGCACGACGGACGCCGTCCCGGTGCCGGGTTCGCGCGCCTCGAGGGCGTGGCCGGTAATGTGTGCGGTCCCGATGCCGTCCGTGTTGCCGATGCCCGTCGCGGTGGGCGCCGTCTCGAGCTGCCGCTGCCCGACCGCGACCGGCTCGGTGACGGATGACGGGACACCGACGGGGACGCCGTAGCGCGGGAGCTCGCGCTCCTGGACGGTGTCGGACGCGGCGCCACGGTTCTCCCAGATCGGGGTCGTGAGTGCCGGCAGGTCGGCCATCGCGTCCGCGACGGCAGGGTCGAGCGGGAAGCCCCACTGCCGGAAGAACGGACGGAGGTCCCGGTCGGCGACCCGCGCGGCGGTGAGCGTGAAGGCTGCTCGCTTCGCGTCGTCGTCGTGGACGGTCGCGTCGCCCGTGCGCAACCGGACGCGGAGCTCCTGGTCGAGGGCGGGCCAGAACTGCTGCCCGAACGCGCGGCGGAGCTGGTCGAACATGAGCAGACGGGCCCAGACGCTGTCCTCGTCGGCGAAGCTCCGTGCCTCGACCGGGCGGGCGAAGAACGCGGCGATCGCCGTCTGCTGCCCGTCGAGGCGGTTCGCTCCGAAGAGGCGGTGCTGGACGTCGAGTGCGGACACGTTGTTGACGACCTCGACCATGCCCTTCCAGTTGTAGGCCGGCGGCTGGTAGGTGTGACCGACCTCGTGCCAGAAGCCCCAGAGTCCGCTCGCGCGCATCGTGAAGAGCTCCGACGCGGCAGCGGTGTCGACCTGGAACATGATCCGGTCGTGGCTCGCGTTCGCGTAGCCGGCACCGGAGTCCGGCGAGGCGATGTAGATCCGGTGCGGGGCCTTGCGGGCCGCACCGACGGCGTCGTCGAGGAGCCCGTGGTGCTCGTTCGTGACCTGCACGACTCGGTCCCAGTCCTCCACCCGGGACGCCAGGTCACCGGACATCGTCGGGACCGTGCGCGCCTGGAAGTCGCCGAACACCCGCTCGCCGACGATCGTCGCCATCGGGGCGTCGGGGAACCGCTCGACCTCTGCGGCGAACTCCGCGTTCGAGGTCTGCCCCGTGACGAAGGTCGGGACCGTGGTGCCACCCGAGACGGTGACGGTGGCCGAGCCCGACGGCGCCGTGCTCGACAGGAAGACCATGCCGTCCCGGTCGGCGGTGACCTCGTTGCGGCCCGCGGTGAGGTCCGCCGCGGTGATGCCGACCTCGGCACCGCCGTTGAACGCCGCGTACGGGCCGATGAGCCCGGTCTCCACCCGCATCGTCGGCGCCCCGGACGGCACCTGCACGGTGATCGTCTGCCCCGAGCGGACGAACCGACCGGTCGGCTGGAGACCGCTGTGTCGCATGTTCCGGCCCTCGCGGATGCGCTCGGCTTCGGGTGAGCCGAGCCCGTGGACGAGGACGTCGGTGGAGCGGGTATCGGCGCTCCGGACGATGGCGGTCGGGAGCGGACCGCCGGGGAGCGCGACGGTGGAGCGTTCCGAGGAGCCGGCTGCGGGGACGCCGACGAGGGTCGTCACGAGGACGGACGCCACGGTTGCGGCAGCGGTGACGGCCGGCAGGACGGGCCGGGGGAGGAACGACGACATCTCTTCAGTATTTCACATACCGCCCGCAACGTCGAGGGTGTTCGGCTCCGAGCGGCTACGCTGCACCGGTGCCAGCGTTCGACTTCGCCGACTTCTTCCGACGACAGCCCGGTGACGACACCCCGGACCTCATCGCGATCGACGGGACGGACCGGTTCCTCATCGACGAGGCCCCGCACGTGCACGGCGACGCACTCCGCCAGCCCGGTGAGGTCGCCGTCGTCGACGACCGCTTCGGGGTGCTGACGCTCGGGCTCATCACGCAGTACGGCGCATCGGACATCCGGGTCGTGCAGGACTCCCTGGTCGGCGAGCGGGCACTCGAGGCCAACGCCGGGACGTTCGGCCTGCGCGGCTTCCACCACCCGGACTCGCTCGAGGACGCCTTCCGTGACGTCCGGCTCGTGGTCCTGCGGCTCTCGAAGTCGCACGACCGGCTCGACGAGATCGCGCGCGCGGTCGCCCGGTTCGCCGCTCCCGACGTCGTGCTGCTCTGCGGTGGCAACGTGAAGTACATGAACGTCTCCCAGAACGACGTGCTGCGGCGGTCCTTCGGGGAGGTCACCGCATCACGAGGTCGCGGCAAGTCGCGGCTCCTCATCGCGCAGGACCCGCTGCGGGCGCAGGCCAACCGCGCCGCCGCGACGAACCCGTGGCCGCGGTCGGTGCACGTCGACGACCTCGGCATGACGCTCGTGGCGCACGGTGGGGTCTTCGCCGGGACCTCGCTCGACCAGGGCACGCGCGTGCTGCTCGACGCGATGGACGATGCCGTGCCGACGGCCCGAACGGTCGTGGACCTCGGATGCGGCAACGGCGTCATCGCCGCGGCCGTGGCGCTCCGTCGGCCGGCGGTGCAGGTACTGGCGACCGACGTCTCCCGGATCGCGGTGGCGTCGACTCGGGCGACGGCGGCGGCCAACGGGGTGGCCGACCGCGTGACGGCGCTGCTGGCCGACGCCGGTGACGAGCTGGCGGTGGGATCCGCGCAGCTGGTGCTCTGCAACCCGCCGTTCCACGCGGACACCACGGTGACCACCGACGCGGCCGAGGCGATGTTCCGGAACGCGGCCACGATCCTCCAGGCCGGGGGAGAACTGTGGTGCGTCTGGAACTCGCACCTGCGGTACCGTCCCGTGCTCGAGCGCCTGGTCGGGCCGACCAGGCAGGTCGTGCGGACGCCGAAGTTCACCGTCACCGCGAGCCGGGTCATGTCGAACTAGGAATATCGAACACATAATACTTGTGTCCCGCTGATCGGGACTGCACAGTCGTCTCTGCACCGTCAGAGAGGACCTCCATGCACACTCGACCACCAGGCCGCCGGGCCCTCGTCGGCCTCACCGCACTCGTCGCGCTCGTCGCCGCGACGGGGACCGGGATCGTCGGCCACACGCCACCGGCGCACGCCGTCTCGCCGTTCCCGGTCCACGACCCCTTCGTCGACCTGCCCGTCGGCACGACCATGCCGCCGGGCTGGGCGCGCATCGCCTCGAACGACCAGCAGGCGGCGATCGTCGAGGACGGCGCCGCCGGCAAGTGGCTGCGGATGACCGACAACGCGAAGTACATGGCCTCGGCCGTGTACAACGAGGTGCCGTACGACTCCAGCCACGGACTCACTGTCGAGTTCGACCAGCGCATGTGGAGCCCGACCGACACCGGGTACGCCGACGGCATCGGGTTCTTCCTGCAGGACGCCGCGGTCCCGCTCGACTCGATCGGACCGGTGGGCGGTGGGCTCGGGTACCACGACGGCAAGTCCGCGTGCTCGGCCGGGCTCGACGGCGGCGTCGTCGGCGTCGGGTTCGACCGGTTCGGCAACTTCGCGCTGCCGGACGCCGTCCCGAACGCGGTGACCGTCCGCGGTGCCGAGGCCCAGTGCTACCCGGTCCTCGCCACGACGGGCGACCAGGGCAACGGGTTCCTCGAGGACCGGGGTGCCGATGCCGCGACCGCGACCTACCGGCACGTGCAGGTGGACGTCGTGCCCAGGGCTGAAGGCGGGATCACGGCCATCGTGACGATGTCCGGTGCGACGGCGATCGGCTCGGAGCCGGACGCGCTCCGGCAGGTGATCTCGACCGACCTGCCCGCGACGGCGCTGCCCGACCGGATGCGGTTCGGGTTCAGCGCGTCGACCGGCGGTCGAGCGGAGTTCCACGAGATCCGCAACGTCCGGGCGACGCAGCCGACGGACGTCGTCACGACCGCCTCGGTGGACGGGACGGGGCCGGTGACCCCGGGCGACGACGTGACCTTCCGGGTGCGCTCCGAGAACCGTGGGCCGGCGACGATCGGTGGGCCGGCCGACGCCGTGGCCCGGACCGTCGCAATGGTCCAGGACCTGCCGCTCGACGACGTCACGTGGACGTGTGAGGGGACCGGCGGAGCGGCGTGCGGGAAGGACGGCGCGACCGGTGCCGGTACGGGGCCCGTCGCCTCGGACTGGACTGCTCCGCCCGGGGGTGCGGTGACGATGGTCGGCCGGGGGACGGTGCCGGTCACCACGCGGACGGGGACGTACACGGCGCCGGCGGAGAGCGTCACGGACTTCGCCGCCGGACGCTTCGACGAGGGCCTCGCCGCCGTCGCCCGCGACGGCTCGGTGAGCGACGTCGACCTGACGAACAACACCGACACGATCGGCTTCGACGTCGTGCTGCCGGAAGCCGAGGCGTCGGACGACGCCGTCACGGGCGAGCAGGGCGAGCCGGTGACCGTCGACGTGGTGGGGAACGACGCGCTCGACGGCAGCGGCCCGGACCTCGGGTCCGTCCGGCTGACCGACGACGGGCTCGAGGGCGCCGAGCTGTCCGACGACGGGAAGACGCTGCGGGTCCCCGGTGAGGGCACCTACGTGGTCGACGACCATGGGCGGGTGACGTTCACGCCGGAGCCGTCGTTCACCGGGGCGGCGTCGCCGGTGCGGTACGAGGTCACCTCGAACGCCGGGCAGGTCGCGACGGCGGTCCTGCGGGTCGAGGTGTCGGCGGAAGCGGTGGGGCCGACGCCGACGCCGTCGCCCACGGCTCCGGTCCCGACGCCCGGTCCGTCCGTGCCGGGTCCGGGCGGCCCGGGCTCCGGCGGGGCTGGCCCTGGCGGGGCTGGGTCCGGCGTGGCACCGGGTGGTGCGGGTGGGAGCGGGTCTGCGTCGACGGTCGGGTCGTCGCTCGACTCGTCGGTCACCGGCCCGTCGAGCCTCGCCTGGACCGGAGCGCGTGGGCTGCTCGTCGCGAGCGTCCTCGGCCTCGGGCTCGCACTGACCGGCGGCGTGCTGCTCGTCCTGCGCCGCCGACACCGGATGGAGTGACCGCGGACCTGGGCCGTGCGGGGGTCGTCCTCCGCGCGGCTCAGGCCGTGGGCGCGCGGCGGCTCAGGCTCTGGGCGCTCGGCGGCTCAGGCCGTCGGCGCGCCGCCGAGCCTCGCGGTGACCTCGGCGATGTGGACGTCGTAGTGGAGGCCCAGCGCGTGCATCGCCTCGGTCGCCAGGACGGCGTCGCCCGTGTCGATCGCGCGGTCGAGCAGCGTGAGGACGTCCTCGATGTCCCACTGCCGGAAGAGCGGCGCGTCGTCGAACACGAACGCGAGGCGGCTGAGTGCGAGTCGGAGGTTGCCGGCGATCCAGGGGTTCTGCGTGTGTGCGCCGAAGACACGGGAGAGCTCGACCATCGTCAACGTGTACGCGAAGTCCCGGGTCCGTGCCTGTCGGCGAGCGGCGGCGACGACCGCGCGGAGCTGCGTCCGGCCGCGTGCGCTCAGCGCCGGGATCGCCCACGACGCGCACATCTCCTGCAGCGTCGCGGCGAGCTGCAGGGAGTCGACCCAGTGCCGCACGTCGGGCCGGACGATCCGGATCGCCTCCGGGTCCGCCGGTGGCGTCGCGATCAGCCCCATGAGCTCGAGCCGACGGAACAGTGGCATGAGGACGAGCACGGACTGGCGGAGCCGGGCGGCGATCTCCCGCGCTCGGTACGTCCGGTCGCGTTCCAGGGTGCCGTCACGCACCATCGCGAGCAGGTCCCACCAGAGGTCGTCGGGCGTCCACGTCGCCCAGAACGGTGCGTCAGCCGCCGAGGAGGTCGCGGCGAGGAGCTCGTCGGGCGTGTGCCCGAGCGGCTCGGCGCAGGCGACGAGGTTCCCCTCCCAGACCCGCGCGAGCACGTGGGCCGCCCGCGCCGCCGCCGCCGGGGTCCGGTACCGGGCCGCCTGCTGCGACGCGGCGATCCACTCCTCGACGTCGGTGTTCCGGAAGGGGACCGACGGGTCGACGCCGAACCGGACACGCTCGAGTGCCCGGTTCGCCAGCCCGGCGAGGACGGGGTTCGGGGTGCGGTCGATCCAGAAGCGCAGCGTCGCCCAGAAGGCGGGGTCGAGGTCGGCGGTCCGGAGCGCCGCCGCCCGTCGCAGATCGTCGGCGGACGCGGCGTGTGCGGGTTCGTCCTCGGCGGTGAGCGTCGGGACGGCCGACCGCACGACCCCTTCGAGCAGGCCGACGAGCAGCCGGCCGTTGTCCACCCACGCGGGCACCGAGAGGGTCCCGAACCGCAGCTCGGCGGCACCGACGAAGGTCACGAGTCCGACGTCGGCGAGCCGTTCGAGGACACCGTGCAGCACAGCAGGGTCGAGGTCGAGGCGTCCGGACAGCGCGAGTTCGTCGTGGTCGACGTCGCGGGCGAGGGAGCCGTCACGGATCGCACCGAGCACCGACTGGTACGCGTCGCGGAACTGCGGCGTCCAGCCGTCGTCGTGCCGATCCGCGGCGGGCATGCCCCGAGCGTAGTGCGGAACGACGCCGCGACCCGGGCGGAACGGCGAAGCCGCCCGGGCGGACCCGGACGGCTTCGTCGTGTGTGCGCCCCGCAGGGCGTGGCGGCCGGACGGCCGCGTGACCGATCAGGCCGGCACGTAGTCGAACGTGTCGGGGTCCGGACCGGTGCGGTGGCCCTTGTCGAGGCCGGTGATGTCGGTGACGTCCTCGTCCGAGAGCTCGAAGTCGAAGATGTCGAAGTTCTCCTCGACGCGGGCACGGGTGACCGACTTCGGGAACACGATGTCGCCGCGCTGGATGTGCCAGCGGAGGACGACCTGTGCCGGGGACTTGTCGTGCGCCCGCGCGATGCGGGTGATGGTCTCGTCGTCGAGCACGAGGCCCTGCGCGATGGGCGACCAGGCCTCGGTCGCGATGCCGAGCTCACGGTTGACGGCGCGGAGTTCCTCCTGCGCGAGGTACGGGTGCACCTCGATCTGGTTCGCCGCCGGCGGGACGTCCGTCTCGGCGATGAGGCGACGGAGGTGGTGCGCCTGGAAGTTGCTCACGCCGATGCTGCGCGAGGTGCCCGCGTGGTAGAGCTCCTCGAGCGCCTTCCAAGTCGGGACGAAGTCCGACACGGTGGGCAGCGGCCAGTGGATCAGGAACAGGTCGGTGTAGCCGCCGAGCAGGTCGGCCGACTTCTTGCCGTTCTCGGCAGCCGCCTCGGGCGCGTGGAAGCCGTTGTTGAGCTTCGAGGTGACGAAGATCTCCTCGCGGGGGATCCCGGACTCGGCGATCGCCTCGCCGACCTCTTTCTCGTTGCCGTACATCTCGGCGGTGTCGATGTGGCGGTAGCCGACCTCGAGCGCGGCGAGCGTGGCGGCCTTCGTCTCGGAGGGGTCGATCTGGAAGACGCCGAAGCCGAGCTGCGGGATCGTCTTGCCGTCGTTCAGGGTGATGTTCGGAACGGTCATGGTGTCATGCAACCAAACGTCCCTCAGCGTCCATTCCAGGAACGTCCAGGGTCGACGACCCCGGGCGTGCCGCTCAGGACAGCGAGGCGTCGATGTACGCCTGCAGCGCCTGCCCGTACGCGATCGCCGGGGTCTCCGAGGCGAAGCTCCGGTCGGTGCCGCCGATGGTGGCGGTGACCGTGAACACCACGCGAGCGGGCAGCTGCACCCGGGTCAGCCCGACGAAGGCCGGCCCGAGGAGCTCGCGCAGCTGGTCCTCGCGCGGCAGCCACAGCGACTCGGTGGCGGTGACCGAGTCGAGCGCCCACTCGGTGGTGCCGTTGAACCCGAGGATCGTCCCGGTGGGGGAGTCGTGCCGCTCGACGGTCATCTCGGACACCGTGTAGACGTCCTCGTCCACGCCCGGCTTGTCGATGACGAACCGGTCGCCGGTCTCGGGGTGCCAGCGGAGTCCGGCGTCGCGGAGGGCCCTGGCGAGTTCGACGGTGATCACGTCTCCACCCTGCACGACGGCAGGCGCGGTGTCACCAGGAAGGCGGGCGGGTGTCACCAGGAAGGCACGACCGGAGCACCGCGTGCGTCCCACATAGCTCGCCGAAAGCATCCCGTACTAGCATCTCCGAGCACCGTCCGCCGAAGAGAAGGACCCGCATGACCCTCGAACGCGAGGAACTCCGCGACGGCTGGACCGTGACGATCGCCGGGGACGCCGTCCCCGCGGGCGCCCCGGCCGACATCACGGAACGCATCATCCCGGCGACGGTGCCGGGGCAGGTGCACACCGACCTGGAGCGTGCCGGGCTGCTGCCCGACCCGACGTTCCACCTGAACGAGCAGGCCGCGAAGTGGGTCGGCCGGTCCGACTGGGCCTACCGCTGCACGGTCGACGTCGACCCGCACGGCTTCGAACGGGTCGACCTCGTCTGTGACGGCCTCGACACCGTGGCCGAGCTGAGCCTCGACGGCGTCGTCGTCGGCACCACCCGGAACATGCACCGCCGCTACCGGTTCGACGCGCGGGTGCAGACCGGTTCCTCGGACGCGACGACGAAGGACCTCGAGATCCTGTTCGAGTCGCCGTACCGGGAAGCCGGACGCGTCGCCGCGAAGGCCGGCAGCATGCCCGGGCCGTACGCCGAGCCGTTCCCGTACATCCGGAAGATGGCGTCGAACTTCGGCTGGGACTGGGGACTCACCGCCGTGACGAGCGGTCCGTGGCGCCCGGTCGCGGTCGAGCGCTGGTCCACCGCCCGCCTGCGCGAGGTGCGGCCGCTGGTCGACGTCGAGGCGGGCGAGGGCGTCCTCGACACCCACATCACGGTCGAGCGCTCCGGACTGAACGACCTCGACCAGGACGGCGAGGACGACGACCTCGTGCTCGTCGTGACCGTGAGCGGGACCACCGAGGCGGGCGAACCGACCCGGCAGCGGTCGCGCGCGCAGCTCACGCCGAAGGACGACGAGACCGTCGTCACGGTGCGGGTGCCGGATGCGCAGCGCTGGTGGCCGCGCGGCTACGGCACGCCTGCGCAGTACGACGTGGTCGTCGAGCTGCAGACCGTCGAGGGCGAGGTCCTCGACCGCGACGTGTTCCGCACCGGCTTCCGGTCGACGCGGATCGACACCCAGGTCGACCAGGTCGGCCGGCCGTTCGGCATCCACGTCAACGGCACCCTCATCGACGTGCGTGGCGTGAACTGGATCCCCGACGACGTCATCGTCTCCCGTGTCGACCGTGCGCGGCTCGCGTCGCGCCTCGAGGCTGCCGCGTCGATCGGCACGAACCTCGTCCGGGTGTGGGGCGGCGGCGTCTACGAGTCCCGTGACTTCTACGAGCTCTGCGACGAGCTCGGTCTGCTCGTCTGGCAGGACTTCCCGTTCGCGTGCGCGGCCTACCCCGAGGTCGAGCCGATCCGCAGCGAGGTCATCGCCGAGGCGCGGGACAACGTCGCCCGTCTGGCCCGGCACGCTTCGCTGGTGCTCTGGAACGGCAACAACGAGAACATCTGGCTGCACGGCGTCGACAACTGGGGCGAGGAGCTCGGCGACCGCGGCTGGGGGCTCGACTACTACCTCGACCTGCTCCCGACGATCGTGGACGCGGTCGACCCGTCGCGCTTCTACACGGTGGCGTCGCCGTGGTCGGGCTCCGAGTCGCTGTTCGCGAACGACGTCGACCACGAGACCCACCACTCGTGGGACGTCTGGAACCGCCTGCCCGACACCGCCTACCGGGACTCGGTACCGCGGTTCGTGTCCGAGTTCGGCTGGCAGGCACCGCCCGCGTGGCGGACGCTGCGGGACGGCGTCGCCGACGAGGTCCTGTCGCAGGACTCGCCCGGGGTCGTCCACCACCAGAAGGCCACCGACGGCATGGGCAAGCTCGCCCGTGGACTCGAGCCGAGCTTCGGCACCGGGCCGTTCTCGTTCGATGCGTGGCACTACCTGACGCAGCTGCAGCAGTCACGGGCCATCGCGACGGGCGTGGAGCACTGGCGCACGCACTGGCCGCGCAACACCGGTGTCGTGATGTGGCAGCTGAACGACCTGTGGCCGGTGTCGTCGTGGTCGGCGATCGACTCCGCGGGGCGGCTGAAGCCGCTCGCGCACGAGCTCCGTCGCCTGTACGACGACGTGCTGCTCACGATCCGTCCGGTGTCGACGGTGTCCTCGTCGGTCACGTCGTCCGCGTCGAACGCCGACCGGCCTGGAGGCGCGGATCACCCAGACCGGTCGGCCACCGCCAGCGAGACGGCTGATCTGGGTGACCTGGCGGACACGTTGTCGTTGGGCGTCTCGCCCGGCGCGTTCGGGTCCTCGCCCATCGAGGTCGCGGTCCGGTCCACCCGGGGTGGCCACGACAGCGTGGTCCGGGTGCGCCGCATCACCCTGTCCGGCGCGATCCTCGCCGAAGCGTCCTTGCCGGTGCGCTTGTCCGCCGCCGGGGTCGCCGTGGTGGCGCTGCCCGAGTCGGTCGGCGTCGTCGACGACCCGGCGAACGAGCTGGTCGTGGCGGACATGGACTGGCGCCGCGCGGTCTGGACCCCCGGCCCGGACGTCGACATGCGCTGGGAACCTGCCCGCTACCGGGTGTCGTGCACGCCCGTCGAGGGCGGTGTGGACCTGGTGGTCGATGCCGACTCGCTCGTGCGCGACCTGCTCGTCCAGCCCGACCGGGTCTCGGCCGACGGCGCCGTGGACCGCGGGTTCATGACCCTGCTGCCCGGGGAGCGCGTGGTGTTCCGGCTCACCGGTGTGGCCGAGGCCGACGTCCCGGCGCTGCTCGCGGCTCCGGTGCTCTGGAGCCTCGATCGTGCGCTCGGCTGTTGATATGCGAAACGACACAGTGATATATTCGTAGCACGCCGCTCGCAGTCGTGACCCGAACGACTCCGGCGTCCGGTCGACCCCTCGTCGATCCGGTCGACAGGAGGTCCCACGATGTCGCTCGCGATGCGTCCGCCAACCCAGCTGCCCGTCCCGGCGTCGGCGCCCGTCAAGGCGCCGGCCGGTGCGCGCCGCGGGTTCACCCCGATGGTCGCCCTGCTCGACGTCGTGCTCCTGGTCGTCGCCTTCGGGCTCGCCCACGTCGTGCGGTTCCCGTGGGAGCTCTCGACCGGCACCGTGCAGGCCGGGTGGATCGAGTTCGTCGTCGCCCCGGCGATCGTGGTCGTCTGGATGACACTGCTGTCGGCCTTCCGCACGCGCGACCCGCGCATCGCCGGCATCGGGGGTGACGAGTACCGGCGGCTCCTCACCGCCAGCCTCATCACCGGTGCCAGCGTGGCCGTCCTGGCGTACGCGTCGCAGCTCGACCTGGCCCGGGGGTACGTCGCGATCGCCTTCCCGCTCGGGATCCTGTTCCTGGTCATCGGCCGCAAGGTGGTCCGGTCCGCACTCGCCCGCAGTCGTGCCCGCGGTGAACGCCTGCAGGACGTCCTGCTCGTCGGGGACACCGAGGACGTCCGCTACGTCGGTCGGCGGATCGCGTCGACGCCCGGGGCCGGCTACCGCGTCCGTGCCGTCGTGACCGACTGCGAGCCCGTCGGCGTCACCATCGGGCTCGGTGCCGCCACCGCACCGGTCGTCGGCGGGATCGACGACGTCCTCGACCTCGCCCGCGCCCAGGGGGTGTCGGCGGTCGTCGTCGCCGGTGCCGTCCGTGGTGGGCACGAACGCCTGCGCCGGCTCGGCTGGCAGCTCGAGGAGCACGGCGTCGAGCTCGTCGTCTCGTCGCCGCTCGCCGACATCGCCGCCGGTCGGGTGCACGAACGTCCGGTCGACGGACTCCCGCTCATGCACGTCGAGACCCCGGACTACCGCCGTCGGGCGGGCAAGCGGCTGCTCGACGTCACCGGTGCCGGCATCGGGTTGCTGCTGCTCGCGCCGGTGCTCGCAGTCGTGGCGCTGGTGATCCGGTCGGACGACGGCGGGCCGGTCTTCTTCCGGCAGGTCCGGGTGGGACGTGGGGGTGCGGAGTTCTCGATCCTGAAGTTCCGCACGATGTGCGTGGACGCCGAAGCCCGCGTGGCTGCGCTGCACGCCGACAACGACGGCGCCGGTCCGCTGTTCAAGATGAAGGACGACCCGCGCATCACCCGGGTCGGGGCCTTCCTGCGGCGGACCTCGCTCGACGAGCTCCCGCAACTGTGGAACGTCCTCACCGGCACGATGAGCCTGGTCGGCCCCCGCCCGGCGCTCCCGCGCGAGGTCGCCCTGTACGAGGACTTCGCCGACCGCAGACTGCTCGTGACCCCGGGCATCACCGGGTTGTGGCAGGTCAGCGGCCGGTCCGACCTGGACTGGGTGGACGGAGTTCGGCTCGACCTGCACTACGTCGAGAACTGGTCGTTCCTGCACGACCTGGTGATCCTCGCCCGGACGGTGCCGTCGGTGCTCCGGTCGCGCGGCGCGTACTGAGTCGCGGGGCGCTGCCACCGGGCTGCGCGGCACTTCCCTGTGCGAACGGTGTCCGTTCCCACGCCCGGCCTGGGCATCGGCGGGCGGGGGAGTTACGATGGGTGCACACGGACTTCCGCCGCGTCGGTCGAAGACGACCCACGAACGGCGACCAGTTCCAGATCAAGGAGTCATGATGCTCGGAAACCTCGGCGGCATTCACCTGCTGATCATCCTCGGGATCGTCATCCTGCTGTTCGGCGCGACCAAGCTCCCGGCGCTCGCCAAGGGCCTCGGCCAGTCGATCAACATCTTCAAGAAGGAGATGTCGGACGACGACAAGAAGGCAGCGCAGGCGGACCCCACGGTGCAGAACACCGCTGCCGAGCCCGCAGCCCCCGCAGCGCAGCCGGTCGTGAACCCCGGCCCGTCGGTGCAGCCGAACTCGGACACCCGGCGCTAGGCACCCCAGAACTCAGGACCCCAGCCCCGTCCTGTCGGTAGCCCCCGTGACCACATCGGTCGCGGGGGCTTCGTCGTGCCGGTGCCGGTGCCGGTGCTGGTGGCGCGGACCGCAGGGGTGGTCCTGGCGGGGACTGCCCGTCGCCGGTCGTCGGGTGGAGGATGAGCGCATGACCACGACTCCGGCCACACCGGCCACCGCACCGCTCCGCGACGATCGGCGGATCGTGCTGGTGGTCGCGATCCTGGCCTCGTTCGTGGTCGGGCTGGACTCGAGCGTCGTGAACGTCGCGCTCCCGGCGATCCGGCAGGAGCTCGGCGGGGGGCTCGTCGTGCAGCAGTGGGTCGTCGACGCCTACCTGGTGACGCTCGGGTCGCTCATCCTCGTCGCCGGGTCGCTGTCCGACGTGTTCGGCCGCGTGCGCATCATCACGTGGGGGCTCGTCGTGTTCGGCGTCGCCTCGGTCGCGTGTGCGATCGCCCCGACCGGCGAGGTCCTCATCGTCGCCCGGGCGCTCCAGGGCGTCGGGGGAGCGCTCGTCACCCCGAGTGCGCTCGCGCTCATCGTGGCGGCCTTCCGCGGGGCGGCGCAGTCGAAGGCCATCGGCACGTGGACGGCATGGTCGAGCGCGGCGACGATCCTCGGACCTGTGGTCGGCGGCCTGGTCGTCGACAGCATCGGCTGGCGGTGGATCTTCGTCCTGACGGCGGTCCCGATCGCGGTGACGATCCCCCTGGTGCTGCGGATCACCGGCGACGTGCACCCCGCCACTCGCCCGCGCATCGACGTGGTCGGTGCCGCGCTCGCGGTGGTCGGGGTGGGCGGTGTGGTGCTCGGGCTCATCGAACAGGAGCGGCTCGGGTGGGGTGCGCCCGTGGTGGTCGCGGCGCTCGTGCTCGGCGCTGCGGCACTCGCGGCCTTCGTGCCGTGGGAGCTCCGGGTGACCAGGACGACGGGAGCGCCGCTCGTGCCGCTCGCGCTGTTCCGTGCGCGCAACTTCGCGGTCGGCAACCTCGCGACGCTGTCCATCTACGGTGCCCTGAGCATGGTCTTCTTCGTCGTGACCCTGTTCCTGCAGGAGGTCTGGGGCTTCCCGGCCTGGCTCGCTGGGCTCGCGACGCTGCCCCCGACGGTGATCCTGCTGCTGGTGTCCTCGGCGGTCGGCGGGCTGGCCGGGCGCTTCGGGCCGCGGTGGTTCATGGCCGCGGGACCGGCGGTCGCGGCGGGCGGCTCGCTCCTGATGCTGCTGGTCGGCGCGCAGCCCGGCGGCTACTGGACCGGCGTCTTCCCGGGTCTGGTGCTCATCGGCTTCGGGATCGCCCTCATGGTGACCCCGCTGACCAGCGCCGTGCTCGGGTCGGTGCCGCAGTCCGAGGCCGGGGTCGGTTCCGCCGTGAACAACGCCATCGCGCGCATCGCCGGCCTCGTGATGGTGGCGCTCGCGGGCGTGGTGCTCGGCGGTGAGATGAGCGTCGCCGGCCTGCACCGGGCGGTCGTCGTGATGGCGGTGCTGCTCCTCGCCGGGGCGATCGTCAGCGCGGTCGGGATCCGCAACCCGAAGGCGGAATGACCACGTGCGGAGTAAAGTTGAGTCAAGTAGGCTCAACCAGCCGGACCACCAGGACAACGAGAGGAAGGACGGAACGCATGGCGAACCTCCAGGGCGCCCCTGACTCGCAGGAGCAGCAGAAGACCGCGCTCGAGCAGTACGGCATCGACCTCACCGCGGTCGCCCGCAGCGGCAAGCTCGACCCCGTGATCGGCCGCGACGCCGAGATCCGGCGGGTCTCGCAGGTGTTGACCCGCCGCACCAAGAACAACCCCGTGCTCATCGGGGAACCCGGCGTCGGCAAGACCGCCGTCGTCGAGGGACTCGCCCAGCGCATCGTCGCCGGGGACGTCGCCGACTCCCTCAAGGACAAGCGGCTCGTGTCGCTCGACATGTCCGCCCTCATCGCCGGCGCGAAGTACCGCGGCGAGTTCGAGGAGCGGCTGAAGGCCGTCCTCAAGGAGATCAACGACTCCGACGGCCAGGTCATCACGTTCATCGACGAGCTGCACACGCTGATGGGCGCCGGTGGTGGAGAGGGCTCCGTGGCCGCGTCGAACATGCTGAAGCCGATGCTGGCGCGCGGCGAGCTCCGGCTCATCGGTGCGACGACGCTCGACGAGTACCGGGAGTACATCGAGAAGGACGCCGCACTCGAGCGTCGCTTCCAGCAGGTCTACGTCGGCGAGCCCAGCGTCGAGGACACCGTCGCGATCCTCCGCGGGCTCAAGGAGCGCTACGAGGCGCACCACAAGGTGACCATCAACGACTCCGCCCTCGTCGCGGCCTCGGCCCTGTCCGACCGGTACATCTCCGGCCGCCAGCTGCCCGACAAGGCAATCGACCTCATCGACGAGGCGGCGAGCCGGCTCCGCATGGAGATCGACTCCAGCCCCGTCGAGATCGACGAGCTGAAGCGGAACGTCGACCGGCTCCGCGTCGAGGAGTTCGCGCTCAAGCAGGAGAAGGACGACGCCTCGAAGGCCCGCCTCGAGACCCTGCGGAACGAGCTCCGCTCGCGCGAGGAACGGCTCGGCGAACTCGAGACCCGCTGGCAGGCGGAGCGCGCGAGCCTGAACCGCATCGGTGAGTTGAAGCAGCGCATCGACGAACTCAACATGCAGGAGTCCCGCGCCGAGCGTGAGAACGACTACGAGGCCGTCTCGCGCATCCGGTACGTCGAGCTGCCGCAGATCGAGCGGGAGCTCGCCGCCGCCGAGCAGGCCGAGTCAGCCGACCGGATGGTGAACGACAGCGTCACCGACGAGGACATCGCCGCCGTGATCGCACAGTGGACGGGCATCCCGATGGGGCGCCTGCTGCAGGGTGAGACCGAGAAGCTGCTGCACCTCGAGAACGAACTCGGCCGCCGCATCATCGGGCAGCGGAGCGCCGTCACCGCGGTCTCCGAGGCCGTCCGGCGCACCCGTGCCGGCATCTCCGACCCGGACCGTCCGACGGGGTCGTTCCTGTTCCTCGGCCCGACCGGCGTCGGCAAGACCGAGCTGGCCAAGGCGCTCGCCGAGTTCCTGTTCGACGACGAGAAGGCCCTCGTCCGCATCGACATGAGCGAGTACGGCGAGAAGCACTCGGTCGCCCGGCTGATCGGTGCGCCCCCCGGGTACGTCGGCTACGAGGCCGGCGGGCAGCTCACCGAGGCAGTCCGTCGCCGCCCGTACTCGGTGATCCTGCTCGACGAGGTCGAGAAGGCCCACAGCGAGGTCTTCGACGTCCTGCTCCAGGTGCTCGACGACGGACGGCTCACCGACGGCCAGGGCCGGACCGTGGACTTCCGGAACACGATCATGGTGCTGACGTCGAACCTCGGCTCGCAGTTCCTGACCGACACCACCCTCGACGCCGACCAGCGCGAGGCAGCGGTGCGCGAGATGGTGCAGCAGGCCTTCCGTCCGGAGTTCATCAACCGGCTCGACGACATCGTGGTGTTCCAGGCGCTGACCGAGGAGGACCTCGGGCAGATCGTCTCGCTCTACGTCGACCGACTCGCCCGGCGCCTGTCCGACCGGCGGCTCGAACTCGCAGTCACGCCGGACGCCCGCGAATGGCTCGCCGAGCGCGGCTACGACGCGGTGTACGGCGCGCGGCCGCTCCGCCGGCTCATGCAGCGGCAGATCGACGACCAGCTGGCGCGGGCGATCCTCGGCGGCGAGGTCCGGGACGGCGACACCGTCCGGGTGGACGTCGCCGACGGCGGCGACGCCCTGACGGTCGAGCCCTTCGAACTGGCGGAGATCGTCGAGGAGTGAGCGTGCGTCCGCCCCGCGGCAGGGGTGACCGACGGGAGGCCCGTCACCGGTTCCTGGGATCGGTGACGGGCCTCCAGGCTTACGGTCCAGGGCATGCCTGAAATCCGCCTGTTCCGTCGCCTCACCGACTCCGTCGAGCACGCGAGCGTGCTCGATCCGGCCGTCGACATCGACCGGGCGGTGGTGAACGCCCTCGCCAAGCCGAAGGCGCTGCGCCAGCTGCTGCACGGGGTGCCGTTCGGGCACCCGCTGCACCCGCTCATGGTGCAGGTGCCGCTCGGGGCATGGATCTCGGCGGCGGTGCTCGACCTGCTCGGCGGGAAGGGCAACGCGAAGGCCGCGAAGACCCTGGTCGGGGTCGGACTCGTCTCGTCCGGCAGCGCCTCCGTCGCCGGCTACGTCGACTGGTCGGAGCTCGACCGCGAGCAGCTCCGGACCGGCTGGGTGCACCAGGCCGTGAACTGGGTCGGCATCTCGCTCTACGGGTTCTCGTGGCTGCAGCGGAAGCGGGGCAACCACGGTGCGGGCAAGCTCCTCGGGTTCGCGGGCCTCGCGGTCGTCGGCGTCGGCGGCTACCTCGGCGGTCACCTGGCGTACCGACAGCGTGCAGGCGTCAGCCGCGACGGCGAGGTCCCGTTCGACCGCTGATCCGGGGCGCCACGGTTACGGGGGCGAAACACCGCCTCCGACAGGATCGCCGGCATGGACCACCTCAGCATCGACACCGTCCCGCTCGCCGTCTTCCCGAGCCCGCGCGGCACCGAGTTCGTCATCCACATCGACGAGCAGGCGGGTGTCGTCCATGTCGACCCAGCCGCCTCATAGGAACTCTGCATGTAATACATCCGTGCGTGTTCTCGTGGTCGACGACGAAGTCCCGCTGGCCGACCTCGTCGCGAAGGGGCTGACCCGGCAGGACATGGCCGTCGACGTCGCCTACCGCGGCGACACCGCCGACGAACTGCTCAGCGTGAACGACTACGACGTCGTCGTGCTCGACCGGGACGTCCCGGGGCTGCACGGCGACGAGGTCGCCCGACGGCTCGCGGCTCGCGGCAGCCTCACCCGCATCCTCATGCTCACCGCGGCGACGACCCTCACCGACCGGGTGAACGGGCTCGAACTCGGCGCCGACGACTACCTGTCGAAGCCGTTCGAGTACCCGGAGCTCGTCGCGCGGGTGCGGGCACTCGGCCGCCGCTGCGTCGCCCCCGTCGCGCCGGTGCTCGAACGGGCCGGCCTGGTGCTCGACACGAACCGTCGCATGGTGACACGGGACGGCCGGCCGCTCGACCTGACCTCGAAGGAGCTCGGGGTGCTCGAGACGCTGCTCCGGGCGGACGGGCGCGTCGTCTCGGCCGAGGAACTGCTCGAGAAGGTCTGGGACATGAACATCGACCCGTTCACCGCTGCCGTGCGGGTGACGATGTCGAAGCTCCGGAAGAAGCTCGGTGAACCGGACCCGATCCGCACCGTGCCCGGGCAGGGCTACGCGTTGTGAGGCGACTCCCCGCCCGGCGCACCTGGAGCATCCGGACCCGGACCGCACTCGTCTTCGCGCTCGCGGCGATGGCGCTCGCGACCGGCGTGGTCGTCTTCGCCAACACCATGTCGCTCGCCGACCTCGGGCAGGCGTTCGACCGGACCGCGGCGCGTCCGGACATCTCGGTGTCGCCGGGCCCGAGCGCCGCACCCACGGGTGGGCCGGCGGACTCCCTCCCGCACGGCGCCCAGCCCTCGGTCATCCGGCTGGTGGCGGTCGTGCAGTGGCAGTGGTCGGCCGTCGGGATCGCCGGCGCTGGGGCGCTCGCTGGTGCGCTCGGCTGGTTCGTCAGCCGCCGGATGCTCCGGCCGATCGACCGCATCACCGCCACGGCCACACGCATCTCCGCGTCGAACCTGCACGAGCGGATCGCGCTCACCGGTCCCGACGACGAACTCCGGCGGCTGTCCCGGACCGTCGACGAGCTGCTCGACCGGCTCGAGACCGCGTTCGAGAGCCAGCGGCGTTTCGTCGCCCAGGCATCGCACGAGCTCCGCACCCCACTGGCCGTCCAGCGCGCCGCCGTCCAGATCGGGTTGCACGACGATGCCCTGCCGGACGAGGTCGCGGCTGTCCGGGCACAGCTCCTCGACCAGAACCGCCGCACCGAGCACCTGGTCGAGTCCCTGCTCGACCTCGCCGAGGCCGACCGGGGCATCGGCGACCGCGCAGCGGACGTCGAGCTCGGCGCGCTCGCCGACGAGGTGACCACCGGGGTCGCCGGGGCCGCCCGTGCGGCGGGCGTGACGGTCGTGCACACGCGATCCGGGCCTCCAGGCCGTCCCGCCACAGTCGTCCGGGGTGAGCCGACCCTGGTCCGGCAGCTCCTCGTGAACCTGGTCGGCAACGCGCTCGACCACAACGAGCGGGGCGGGTTCGTCCGGGTGACGACCGCCGTCGACGGAGTGCTCGTCGAGAACTCCGGTGCGCGGGTGCCCCCGGACGTGGCGCCGCTCCTCGTCGAGCCCTTCCGGCGCTGTCCGGACGGCGCTCCGGGCCGGCACAACGGCCTCGGGCTGTCCATCGTCGCGTCGATCGTGCAGGCGCACGGCTGGGCGCTGACGATCGACGCACGGGACGCGGGCGGGCTCCGTGTCCACGTGGACGTTTCGCCGACGTAACCCCGGCGGTACGAGGGGCGAAACACCGGTTCCGCTGTGCTGGTCACATGACACAGACCACACGATCCCGGCGGGCGGCCCTGGCGGCCGTCGTCCTCGCCTGTTCCCTCTCCTTCGGGCTCACAGCCTGCTCCGGTCCCTCGGAGGCCGACACCGTCGCCGAGACGGCCAACGGCGTCGGCGCGAAGTACGGCGCGTGCATGCGCGATGCCGGGTTCGACATCCAGGACCCCGACGATGCCGCGCTCGAGTCGGGTGCCGTCCAGGCACCCGCCGACGCCGACCAGGACGCCTTCCAGAAGGCGATGAGGGCGTGCCGGAAGGCGGCGGGCGTGCAGGGCTCGAGCAACGCCGACCAGCAGAAGTGGGCGCGCGAGACCGCGAAGGTCGCGAGCTGCATCCGCGACAACGGCTACCCGGACTTCCCCGAGCAGAAGCCGGGGATGCTCGACGCCCTCGGGTACGAGCGCGGCCGCGAACCCGGCTTCGAGAAGGCGCTCCGGTCCTGCACCGAGGAGTTCGCGCCGGACACCCAGACGCAGGAGCTCGGCCGATGACCGCCCGTCGCTCCGGCATCGCGGTCCTGGCTGCCGTCGTGCTGCTGCCAGGGCTGCTGGTCGGGTGTTCGGGCGGGTCGCCGGACGGGACCGCGTCCCGGTCCGCCGGGGCCGAAGCGAAGGGGGCTTCGCTCGCCGAGTGCATGCGTGACAAGGGGTACGAGATGGCCGACCCGACGGCCGGTGGCAGCGGGATGCAGTTCTCCGTGCCCGACGGCGTCGACCCGGCGCAGTACCAGGACGACATGAAGACCTGTCTCGAGAAGGTCGGCGGACGCGCGGGTGCCGGGACGGCGGAGCAGGTCGAGGGTGCAGCGGAGGACGCCGAGGAGCTGGCGAAGTGCATCCGAGCGAACGGCTTCGAGGACTACCCCGACGACCCCGACGCGGTGGCGGACTTCCGGCCGGACGATGAGCAGGCGTACGACGAGGTGTCGAAGCAGTGCGGTGAAAAGGTGTACGGCAAGGGCTCGATGGCGGAGGAGAAGTGACCACGACCACGCGCAAGTCGGCGTTCATCGTGACCTTGAGCCTCGTCGCCCTGCTGGTCGCGGGTGGGGCCACCTGGGCACTCGTCGGACTCCAGGCACCGCCGTCGGCATCGGCCACGGACACCGTCCGCCACCACGGACCCACGACGACCATCACGAAGGGCGACCTGACCGACTCGAAGGTATTCGCCGGCGCACTCGGGTACGGGGCGACGGTCGGTGTCCCCGGTGCGGCACCCGGCACGATCACCTGGTTGCCCGAGCCCGGGCAGGTCATCGAGCGCGACGGCATCCTGTACGCGGTCGACGAGCGCGCCGTCCGTGCCATGTGGGGGACCGTGCCGCTCTGGCGCGACCTGGAGCGCGGCATCGACGGGACCGACGTGCAGCAGCTCAACACGAACCTCGCGGCCCTCGGCTACGACCTCGCCGTGGACGACACGTTCGGCCCGCGGACCGAGCGTGCCGTCAAGGCGTGGCAGCACGACCGTGGACAGAAGGAGACCGGGGTGCTCACCGCGGCGGACATCGCGTTCGTCGACGGCGCCGTCCGGGTGGGCTCGGTGACCGGGAAGCTGGGGCAGGCAGCCTCGGGCGGTGAGGGCGGCGACGTGCTCCAGGTCACCAGCACCAAGCGCATCGTCACGGCGACCGTGTCGCAACGCGAGTCCGAGCGGCTTGCCGTCGGGACGAAGGTCGACGTCCGGGTGAACGGTGCCGGTGCAGCGATGCGCGGCGAGGTCACCGACGTGCAGCCGAGTGCCGGCGACGACGCGGACGGGAAGGTCGACGTCTCGGTGTCGTTCGACCCGGGCTCGCGGAAGCTCCCCACCGCCGCCTCGGCGCAGCTCGATGCGAAGGGCTCGACCGAGAAGGGCGTGCTCTCCGTCCCGGTGTCGGCCCTCGTCGCCGGGACGGGCGGGGAGTACGCGGTCGACGTGGTGCGGAAGGACGGCACCACCGACCGGGTCCCGGTCAGGCCGGGGTTCATCGCGGACGGTCGGGTCGCGATCACCGGGGACGTGTCCGAGGGCGACGAGGTCGTGGTGCCGGCATGACGGGCACGGCGCGTCCGGTCGGCGCAGCGCTGGCACTCCGCGACGTCCGGAAGACCTACGGCGACGTCGGGGCGCTCCGCGGGGTGTCGCTCGACGTCGCCCGCGGGGAACTCGTCGCCGTCGTCGGGCCCTCCGGTTCCGGCAAGTCCACGATGCTCAACATCGTCGGCACCCTCGATCGGCCGACGTCCGGCACCGTGACGATCGCCGGCAACGACGTCGACACGATGTCCGACGACGCCCTGTCGCTGCTGCGCGCGGACCACATCGGCTTCGTGTTCCAGCACTTCCACCTGCAGGCCGGTGCGACCGCCGCGGAGAACGTCGCGGACGGGCTGCTCTACGCCGGGGTCGGACGTCGGGACCGGCACCGGCGGGCGGTCGACGCCCTGGACCGCGTCGGCCTGAGCCACCGCGTCGACCACCGGCCGAACCAGCTGTCCGGTGGTGAGAAGCAGCGCGTCGCGATCGCCCGGGCCCTGGTCGGGGACCCGACGATCCTGCTGGCCGACGAACCCACCGGAGCGCTCGACACGGCGTCCGGGGGCGCGATCCTCGACCTGCTGCGCGCGCTGAACGGCGGCGGCACCACGGTGCTCGTCATCACGCACGACCTCGAGCTCGCCGCGTCGCTGCCCCGGCAGGTGCGGATGCGCGACGGACGGGTGGAGGCGGACTCCGGCGGCGCTCGCCGCGCGGGCGCCGCCGGAGCCGGCGCTGCTGCCGCGGCGCCGGCCGACGCCGCGTCGCTCGCCGCCGCGATCCGGGGTGCCCGGTGAGCGCGGGCAGTGCTCGGCGTCGGCTCCGGTCCGCGGTCACCCCCGCCGACCTGCTCCGCCTCGGGCTGTTCGGGCTCCGGACCCGCCCGACCCGCGTGGTGCTCTCCGCGCTCGGCATCGCCATCGGCATCGCGGCGATGATCGCGGTCGTCGGCATCTCGTCGTCGAGCAAGGCGCAGCTCGACCAGGTCCTCGACGCACTCGGCACCAACGTGCTCACGGCGACGCAGGCGCAGGGGTTCGGCGAGACGCCGCCGCTGCCGGAGACGGCGCTGGAGTCGGTGCTCCGGCAGGACGACGTCCAGGCCGCGGCGGCGGTGGGGACCATCGAGGACGCCGCCGTCTACCGCAACGGGTACGTCCCGGCGCCGGAGACGAAGGGCATCGGCGTGCTGGCCGCGTGGGGCGAGGTCCCGACGGTCCTCGGCGGGGCGCTGGCGTCCGGACGGTGGATCGACGACGCACCGGGAGCGCCGGCGCAGGTCGTCCTCGGTGCCGACGCCGCGACGGCCCTCGGGATCGATGCCGTCGGGCCGGACACCCGGGTCTGGATCGGTGCGCAGTGGGTGCAGGTGGTCGGGATCCTCGAGCCGATCCAGCTCGCGGAGGACCTCGACAACCAGGTGTTCGTCCCGCGTGACCTCGCCCGCACGCTCGGCTTCACCGGAGCCCCGACCGCCGTCTACACACGGGTCGACCCGGACCACGTGGAGCGGGCGCGCGATGTGCTGGCGGCTGCGATCCGCCCGGGGGCAGCGCAGGACGTCGGGGTCACGAGGCCCTCCGACGCGCTCGCCGCCAAGAACGCGACGGACGACTCGTTCACCGGGCTGCTCGTCGGCATCGGCGGGGTGGCGCTCCTGGTCGGGGGCATCGGGGTGGCGAACACGATGGTGATCACCGTGCTCGAACGGCGGGCCGAGGTCGGGGTCCGTCGAGCGCTCGGCGCCAGGCGGCGGAACATCCGTGACCAGTTCCTGGTGGAGTCGCTCCTGCTCTCGTTCCTCGGCGGCGTGGCCGGCGTCGCGCTCGGGGTCGGGGTGACGACGGTCTACGCGCTCGGACAGGGATGGCCGGTCGCGATCCCGCTCTGGGCCGTCGCCGGAGGGCTCGGTGCCACGGTGTTCATCGGGGGCGTGTCCGGCCTCTACCCGGCAGCACGCGCGGCGCGGATCCCGCCGACGTCCGCCCTGGCGGCCGTCTGACGGCGTGTGGTGGTGGCGACCGCCTGGAGGCGGGGGGGGGGGGGGGGGGGGGGGGCGCCCCCCCCCCGCGCCTCCAGGCCGTCACGTCCCCACCGGCCGACCGGGGGTGCAGATCATGCCTGGTCATGACCAGCTCGTCAAGCATTCGGCATGTTCTGTTCGACATCCGTGATCCCCCGGAAACATGCGGATCGAACCTGTCCACAGGGACCGATCCAACGGTTGACAACCCGGCTCCGAGGGTCTTCACTTGCGAATACGCAACGTCCTTTCATAAAGGTCGGACAAAGGGAGTCAACGTGACACGCACGCGTTTCGCCGCACTCGGTGCGCTCGCCCTCGCAGGCGCGCTCGCCCTCACCGGGTGCTCCGCAGGAAGCAACGGCGCTTCCGACGGCGGCACGAAGTCCATCGGCACACCGGATGGCAAGGGCAAGACCATCACCGTCTGGATGATGAACGGGGACCTCAGTGACAAGGTCCTCGACGCAGCCCAGGAGCAGTTCACCGCGGACACCGGGGCGAAGGTGAAGATCCAGACCCAGCAGTGGGACGGGATCACCACCAAGCTCACCACGGCGCTCGCCCAGGACGACGCCCCCGACGTCGTCGACCTCGGCAACACGCAGGTGCCGGTCTACGCGGCGGCGGGTGGTCTCATGGACCTCACGCCGTACCGCGACGAGCTCAAGGACGGCCAGACCTGGCTCACCGGGCTCGAGGGGCCGGCCACGGTCGACGACAAGCTCTACGGGGCACCGCTCTTCGCGGGCAACCGGGCCGTCGTCTACAACAAGAAGGTCTGGGCGGACGCCGGCGTCACCGACGTGCCGACCACCTACGACGAGCTCACCGCGGACCTCGACAAGGTCAAGGCCGCGAACTCGGCGAGCGACTTCTCCGCCTTCTACATGCCCGGCCAGTACTGGTACGGCGGGCTGCAGTGGGTCTGGGACGCCGGCGGCGAGATCGCCACGGACAAGGGCGGCAAGTGGACCGGCACGCTCGACTCCGCCGACGCGGTCAAGGGCCTGACGGCGTGGAAGGAGTTCCAGAACGACTACTCCGCCACCTCGACGCAGGACATCAACACCGACAAGCCCTCGCAGAGCGACGTCTTCGCGCAGGGCAACACCTCGGCGTTCCTCGGCTCGGCGTGGGAGATCGGCTCGATCACCACGGCGAAGCCCGCTCTGGCCGACCAGATCGGGACGTTCCCGATGCCCTCGCAGACCGACGGCGGGACGCAGCCGGTGTTCCTCGGCGGCTCCGACCTCGGGATCCCGGCGAAGGCCGCCAACCAGGAACTCGCGCTGTACTACCTGAAGATCCTGACCTCGAAGGAGTTCCAGCAGAAGCAGGTCTTCGGCGTGGACGGGTGGGAGCCGAACTCCACCGAGCTGCTCGACGCCGTCGCCGGCGACGTGGACACCCTGCACAAGCCGTACTTCGAGGCAGCTGGCACCAGCCGACCGACCCCGGCGACCCCGGGGTGGGCGACCATCGAGGGTGACGCCTCGTTCCAGTCGATGTTCGCCGACGTCGCGACCGGCCGGAAGTCGCCGGAGCAGGCGGCCGAGGGCTTCTCGAAGCACCTCACGACCGCGCTGAACGCGCAGCCGTAGTCGATGACCGCCACTGCAGAGCAGGTGACCGGTTCGGAGCAGTCCGAGCCGGTCACCGGCGGGCGTGGGGCCGGCCGTCTCCGTCGCGGACGCTCGGCCGGACCCGGACCGGGCGGGACCACGGGGCGGCCAGACGCGGGCGGTCGCGGCGGCCGTCGCCGCTCGGCCACGGGGTCGCGGGCACCGCTCGTCCTGCTGGCCCCGGCGGCGCTCCTGCTGCTCGCCCTGGTCGTCTACCCGCTCGTCCGACTCGTCGTCATCTCGTTCCAGGACTACGGGCTCCGGGCGATCTTCACCGGTCAGGCCGGGTTCGCCGGACTGACGAACTACACGAACGTCCTGACCGACGCGTCGTTCTGGCCCGTCATCCTGCGCACCGTGCTCGTCACCGGCGCGATGGTGCTCGGCACGATCGTCATCGGGATGGGCGTCGCCCAGCTGCTCACCCGGCTCGGCGTGGCCATGCGCACGATCGTCAGCGTCGTGCTCGTGCTGGCCTGGGCGATGCCGAACGTGGCGTCGAGCCTCGTCTGGCAGTGGCTCTTCCAGCCGTTCTACGGTGTGCTCAACTGGCTCATCACGCAGCTGCGGGTGTTCGGCGACCACACCCAGGACAACTGGGCGTCGCACCCGGGGCAGGCGTACACGATCGTGCTCACGCTCGTGATCTGGCAGGCCGTGCCGTTCGTCGCCCTGACCCTGTACGCGGCGCAGTCGCAGATCGCACCGGAGTACTACGAGGCCGGGGCGCTCGACGGCGCCTCGACGTGGACGATGTACCGGGCGATCACGCTGCCGGCCCTGGCGCCGACGCTGCTCCTGGTGTCGATCCTGTCGGTGATCTGGGACTTCAACGTCTTCAACCAGATCTGGCTGCTCACCCGTGGTGGTCCGGAGGAGGCCACCCTGACGCTCGGCATCTGGACCTTCGTCAAGTCGTTCGTCTCGAACGCCTACGGCCAGGGTGCGGCGATCGCGGTCATCTCGACGGCGATCCTCGGGGTGCTCACCAGCTACTACATCCGCCGGCTCGTCCGCAGCGGTGAGGAGGACCTGTGACCGTCTCGAACGCAGCACCCGGTGCGGGCGTCGCGCCGGCCCCCGTGCCCGCGCGATCGCGGAAGCGCAAGCCGCGCGTGCTGGCGAACACCATCGCCGTCGTGTTCTGCCTGGTGTGGGTGTTCCCGATCTACTGGATGGTGAACACCGCCTTCAAGCCGGCGGACGAGGTCACCACGATGACCCCGATCTGGGCGCCGCTGCACCCGACGTTCGACAACTTCACCAGGGCACTGACGCAAGAGGGCTTCCTGGTCTACCTGCGGAACTCCACGATCGTCGTGGTGGCCGCGGTGCTGCTGTCGATCGTGGTCGGGTTCCTGGCGTCCGCGGCGCTGTCGCGGTTCCGGTTCCGCGGGCGGCGGGCGATCCTGGTCGGCATCCTGTTCGTGCAGATGATCCCGTCCGGGGCACTGCTCATCCCGCTGTTCCTGTCGTTCCAGACCCTCGGTCTGCTCAACAGCTACGTCGGGCTGATCCTGGCGTACGTCGCGAGCGTGCTGCCGTTCTCGATCTGGGTGATGCGCGGGTTCTTCGTGGCCGTGCCCGTCGAGATCGAAGAGGCAGCGAAGGTCGACGGAGCCGGCACCTTCCGGATCCTGTGGAGCGTGCTCTTCCCGCTCGTGATGCCCGGGGTCATCGCCACGAGCGTCTTCGCGTTCATCGCGGCGTGGAACGACTACCTGATCGCGTACGTGATGCTCAAGGACCAGGGGATGTACACGCTGCCGGTGTGGCTCGCCGGGTTCTCGACGAACAAGGGCACGGACTTCGGTGGGCTGATGGCGGCGAGCGTGCTGTTCTCGATCCCCGTCGTGGTCTTCTTCCTGATCGTGCAGCGCCGACTCGTCAGCGGCATGACGGCAGGGGCCGTCAAGGGCTGACCGCCGACCCGAACGCCCCGGCCCGCCCCGCGCGGACCGGGGCGCCGTCATGCCCCCGGGGGCGGGGCGCCTCGACGGGGGAGCACCTTCGCACGTGTTGGTTCCGCTGCGGAAGTGTTGCGTTTGTGTGGGTTTCGGGCTTATGGTTCCTGAAACCCACGGGAACGAAGGAGTTCGGGCATGTACGCAACCGAGCGGCACGAGGCCATCGCAGCAGCACTGCAGGACGCCGGCCGCGTCTCCGTCGCCGGTCTCGCCGAGCACTTCGACGTCACGACCGAGACCGTCCGCCGCGACCTCGACGCCCTCGAGTCCGCCGGGGTCCTGCGCCGCGTGCACGGGGGCGCGGTGCCCATCGGCCGCTCGAGCGTCGTCGAGCTCTCCGTCGCCGAGCGCGAGGGACAGCACGGCACCGCGAAGTCCGCCATCGCCCGGGCCGCGATGCGCCTGGTCCCGCCGACCTTCACCGGCTCGATCGCCCTCGACGCCGGCACGACCTGCGCCGCGGTCGCCACCGAGCTCGCACACTGGCGCCCCGAGGTCGAGGGCGCGACGATCACCGTCATCACCAACTCGGTGCCGATCGCCGCGACCCTGCAGCACAGCGCGGACATCGAGCTGCACCTGCTCGGCGGCCGGGTCCGCGGGGTCACGAGCGCCGCGGTCGGCACGGCCACCGTCGAGCAGATCGGCGCACTCCGCCCCGACATCGCCTTCATCGGGACGAACGGCCTGTCCGCCGGCTTCGGTTTGAGCACACCCGACGAGTACGAGGCCGCCGTGAAGGGTGCGTACGTCCTGGCCGCCCGCCGGTCCGTCGTGCTCGCCGACGCCGCCAAGCACGGGCTCGAGGCCCTCATGCGCTTCGCCCGGCTCGAGGAGATCGACACCGTCGTCACCGACCAGGCACCGCCGGCCGACCTCGCCGGGGCCCTCGCCGACGCGGACGTCGAGGTGGTCGTCGCATGAGCACCAGCACGGACGTCAGCACCCGCATCGTCACCGTCACCCCGAACCCGAGCCTCGACCGCACGATCGAGCTCGCCGGCGAGCTGCAGCGCGGAGCCGTCCAGCGCGCCACCCGCTCGACCGCCGAGCCCGGCGGCAAAGGCGTCAACGTGTCCCGGGTCGTCGTCGCGAGCGGCGGGGACACGATCGCCGTCCTGCCCGGCGACGAGCTCGACCCGGTGCTGCTCGGCCTCGCGACCCGCGGGATCCCGACCGCCGCACTGCCGATCGGTGCACCGCTCCGGTCGAACGTCACCGTCACCGAGCCGACCGGCACCACGACGAAGCTCAACGAGCCCGGTCCCTCGCTCGCGGGCCGCCTGGACGACCTCGCTGCCCTGGTCGCCGACACCGCCGCGGCGACCGCCACCGGCCCCGCCGCGCGGTGGGTGGTCTTCGCCGGCTCACTCCCGCCCGGCCTGCCCGACGACGCGCTCGCCGTGCTCGTCCGCGCCGTCCGCGAGCGGCACGGCGACGCCGTCCGGATCGCCGTCGACTCGTCCGGCGTGCCCTTCACCGCGCTGCTGCAGTCCGGTGAGCGCATCGACCTGGTGAAGCCGAACGCCGAGGAACTCGCCGAGGTCGTCGGCGGCGACCCCGACACCTACGAACAGGACCTCGATGCCGCCGCGGCGGGAGCGCAACGCCTGCGCGACCGGAACGTCGGAGCCGTCCTGCTGACCCTCGGCAGCGCCGGTGCCGTCCTGGTCACCGACGAGGGCGCCTTCGCTGCCGCAGCACCCCGGATCGTCGCCCGCTCGACCGTCGGCGCGGGGGACTCGTCGCTCGCCGGGTACCTGCTCGCCGAGGTCGCCGGGGCGTCGCCCGAGGAGCGCCTCGCCCAGGCGGTCGCCACCGGTGCCGCGGCCGCCGCCCTGCCGGGCAGCGACGTCCCCGCCCTCGACCACACCGACCCGACGGCGATCACCGTCCGGGTGCTGTCCACGGAGCCGGCGCCCGAACACGCCTGACCCCGCGCCCGCCCCGCCCCGCCCCGAAGGCCACGAAGGCCCAGAAGCCCGAAGCCCCCTCCCCGAACACCAGCACGACCCCGCGCGACCAGCGCCACTGCAAAGGAGCAAGCACATGTCCGCAGACTCGAGTCCGCGCCTCATCAGCGCACAGCTCGTCGGCCTCGACGAGGACCTCGGAGCCACGTCGACCGACGTCATCCGGGTGCTCGCCGACCGCGTCGCCGCTTCCGGCCGCGCCGCCGACGGAGCAGCACTGGCCGCCGACGCCATCAAGCGCGAGGCAAGCGTCGGCACCGGCGTCCCCGGTGGCATCGCGATCCCGCACGCGCGTTCGTCGTCGGTCGCCGAGCCCACCCTGGCGTTCTCGCGGCTCGCCCGGAAGGTGCCGTTCGGCGCCCCGGACGGCGACGCCGACATCGTGTTCATGATCGCCGTGCCCGAGGGGGCGGACAAGGACCACCTCACGGTGCTGTCGACCCTGGCTCGCGCGCTCATCCGCGAGGACTTCACCGCCGCACTCCGCGCCGCCACCACCCCGGACGAGATCGTCCAGCTCGTCGATCACGAGGTGAGCGGTGAAGTGGCCGAAGCCTGTGTCGGGAAGGCGAGCAGCGCCTCCAGTCCGACGGCCGCGACCGCGAGCGCGAGCGCGAGCGCGAGCGCCGCGACGGGCGCGACCGCCGCGACCGACCGCAAGGTCTTCGTCGGCGTCACCGCCTGCCCGACCGGCATCGCGCACACCTACATGGCGGCCGACGCCCTCGTCGCCGCGGCACAGCGCGCCGGCGCCGAGATGCACGTCGAGACGCAGGGGTCCTCGCAGGTCGAGCCCCTCGACCCGGCCCTGATCGCCCGCGCCGACGCCGTCGTGTTCGCGGTCGACGTCGACGTCCGTGACCGTGGCCGCTTCGCCGGCAAGCCCCTCGTGTCCGGCCCGGTCAAGCGCGGTGTCGACGAGCCCGACAAGATGATCGCCGAGGCCATCCGCGCCTCGGACGACCCGAACGCCGCACGCGTGCAGGGTGGTGCCGCCACGACCGAGACGAACACGAAGAACGAGCACTTCGGTCAGTCACTCAAGCGCTGGCTGCTCACCGGCGTCAGCTACATGATCCCGTTCGTCGCCGGCGGCGGGCTGCTCATCGCACTCGGCTTCCTGCTCGCCGGGTACGGCATCGCGCTGCAGCACGGTGACTCCGGCCAGAACAACGCCGTGTTCACGCTGACGAACTACACGCTGCTGAACCTGCCGCCGCAGGGCCTCGGCTACTACCTCGGCGCAGCCGCGTTCCAGATCGGCGGGATCTCGCTCGGCTTCCTGGTCGCAGCGCTCGCCGGGTACATCGCCTACGCCATGGCCGACCGCCCCGGCATCGCGCCGGGCTTCGTCGCCGGCTCGGTCGCCGTGTTCATGAACGCCGGGTTCCTCGGCGGTCTGGTCGGTGGCCTCATCGCCGGTGCCGCCGCGTACTGGATCGGGCGCATCCCGGTCTGGCGTTGGCTGCGCGGCCTGATGCCCGTCGTCATCATCCCGCTGTTCGCGTCGATCATCGCTTCTGGGCTGCTGCTCCTGGTGCTCGGCGGCCCGATCGCCTGGCTGATGACCCAGCTGACCGAGTTCCTCAACTCGCTGTCCGGTGCCTCCGCGATCCTGCTCGGCATCATCCTCGGCCTGATGATGGCGTTCGACCTCGGCGGCCCGGTGAACAAGGTGGCGTACGCGTTCGCCGTCGCCGGCCTCGGTGCCGGGACCGCCACCAACGTCGTGCCGTTCGAGATCATGGCAGCCGTGATGGCAGCCGGCATGGTGCCGCCGCTCGCCCTGGCGCTCGCGTCGACCGTCCTGTACCGCAAGGGCTTCACGAAGCCCGAGCGGGAGAACGGCAAGGCCGCCTGGCTGCTCGGGGCGTCCTTCATCTCCGAGGGGGCGATCCCGTTCGCCGCGGCCGATCCGCTGCGCGTCATCCCGGCGTCGATGGTCGGAGCCGCGGTCACGGGTGCGATCTCGATGGCTGCCGGTGTGACCTCACGGGCGCCGCACGGTGGGATCTTCGTGTTCTTCGCCATCGGGGACGTCGCGATGTTCATCGTCGCGATCCTGGCCGGCACCGTGGTGTCCGCGCTGGTGCTCGTGGCGCTGAAGAAGTGGGTGCGTCGGACTCCGGCGGCGGACGCCGCCGCCGGCGACGAGGCCGCCGTGGCGGGGGAGACGGTGGGGCAGCGCGCGCCCGTCGCCGTGTAGTCGACGTCACCACAGGATGGACGGAAGGCCCGGTGCCAGCTGGCACCGGGCCTCCCGTCCGCTCGTGGTCGCGACGCACCGCCGGCCGCACGTCGAGCGGTCACGTCCCGTCGCTGGCGTGGCGCCCAAAAGACGAGACGTGACCGCGCGGCGGCACTGAGCGGGGTGTCGTGACCACGCGAGAAGCAGCCCGCCACCTACTCCGCGATGTTCGCCGTGATCGCGTCGATGTACGCGGCACGGTCCTCGCGGGAGTGCGGCCGCCCCGGGACGCCAGGCCGCTGCTCCCACGGGAAGGGGCCGGCCTCGTGCCGGTACTCGATGCCCATCGCCTCGAGCCGCGCGGTGTGCTCCGCCAGACGCCCCCGGAACTCCGCGAGGTCGCGCGGTCCCGTGACGTCCGCCGACCAGAGCGCCTCGGCCAGGGCGGCGACGCGCGGGAACAGCTGGTAGTCGAGCTTCCGGGCGGTGTCGACGTGCTCCGTCCACATGTTGCCCTGCCCGCCGATCACGTGGGCGCGCTCGGCGTCGGTCAGGCCGGACGGCACCGGGTCGAACGCGAAGACGTCGTCGACCGTCAGGACGATCGACACCGGGATCGGCTCGGTCGCCAGGTCGCTCTGCCGGTAGTCCAGGTAGACCTGGTCGTCGGGCGAGGAGATGACGTCGTGCCCGCGCTTCGCCGCCGTCCGGGCACCGGTGAGCCCGCGCCAGGAGAGCACCGTCGCCGAGCGGTCGAGCGTGCCGCCCTCGAGGATCTCGTCCCAGCCGAACGCCCGACGGCCGTGCGAGGCGACGTGCGCCGCGAGCTGCCCGATGATCCAGGCCTGCAGCTGCTCTTCGTCCTCGAGCCCGAGGGAACGGATGCGCTCCTGCGTGCGGGGGTCGGTCTCCCACTGGACCTTGGGGCACTCGTCGCCGCCGATGCCGATGTACCCGGACGGGAACAGCGCGATGACCTCGTCGAGGACGTCCTTGAAGAAGTCGATCGTGGCGTCGTCGGCGTTCAGGACGTCGTCGGCGATGCCCCACTCCGTCCAGACCTCGACCGGGGTTTCCGGGTGGACGCCGAGTTCCGGGTAGGCAGCCAGCGCAGCACGGACGTGTCCGGGCGTCTCGATCTCCGGCACGACGGTGACGAACCGGTCCGCCGCGTAGGCCACGATCTCGCGGATGTCGTCCTGCGTGTAGTACCCGCCGTGCGGGCGGCCGTCGAACGCTGCGGGGTGCAGGACGCCGTCGGCATCGGGGACGTGCGCGCCGACCTGGGACTCGCGCCGCCACGACCCGATCTCGGTCAGGCGCGGGTACTTCAGGATCTCGATGCGCCAGCCCTGGTCCTCGGTGAGGTGGAAGTGCAGCCGGTTGATGCGGTGCGCGGCGAGCTGGTCGACGACCCGCATGACCTCGTGCTTCGTGCGGAAGTGCCGGGCGACGTCGAGCATGACGCCGCGCCAGGCGAAGGCCGGGGCGTCCTCGACGGCGGTGGCCGGCACGGACCACGGGCCGGAGCCGACACGGCCGTGGCGGTGCACGTCGGCGGGCAGGAGCTGGAGGAGTGCCTGGACGCCGTAGAAGACTCCGGCGGCCGAACCGCCGGCGATGTCGATGCCGTCGGTGGTGACCGTCAGGCGGAAGGACTCGGTGCGGTCGTCCCCGGGGCCGGCGGGGAGGGACTCGTCGTCGACCACCCGGAGCGAGACGGTGCCGGGCTCCACACTGGCGGACTCCGACTCCGCCGCGTCCCGCACCGGCAGCCCCGTCGACCCCCGCAGGGTCTGCTGCAGGTACAGTCGGACCGACTCGCTGGCCGCATCGGCGGCGATCCGGGTCGCGGGGACGATCTCGAAGGCGCCGGTGCCCGGACGGGCACTGCGCGGACGCGGGATGAGCATGTCGGACTCCACCATTCCTCAATGATCTTTCGTAATATGGAGGCTATGGCCGTGGACGAGACCGTGTCAACGCTCCCGAGCACCGTGATCGGCACGACTCCGGGCGTGCTCCGACTCATCAACTCACGGGCGATCCTCGACGAACTCCTGCGCGACGACGTCTCCCGCACGGTCACCGAGCTCAGTCGCATCGTCGGACTCTCCCGCCCCACGGTCGAGGCCGCGCTCGCCGACCTGGTCGACGAGGGCTGGGTCACCGAGGCCGAGGCGATCGCCACCCCGAACAAGGCCGGCCGCCGAGCCAAACGGTTCCGCGCCGACGCGTCCGCCGGGTCCGTGCTCGGCGTCGACCTCGGGCTGCACGGGATCGTGGGGGTGCGCTCGGACCTGCGCGGCGTCACGCTCGCCCGGGTCGAGGAACGGTACGCCGACCTCGCCGACGCCGAGCAGGCGTGGGCGAGCGTGCAGGACGTCGTCCGCCGGCTGACGTCCTCCGGCGACGGCGGGACCGTGCTCGCCGCGACCTTCGGCGTGCCGGCCGTGGTCGACCGTGACGGCGCCATCGACTACACCGTCGCCGTGCCGGAGTGGGTCGAACGCCGGGTCCCCGGACGCATCCAGGACCTCTTCCCCGGCACCGCGACGTTCTTCGACAACGACGCGAAGCTCGCCGCGACGGCCGAGGCCATGTGGGGGCGCTTCCGGGGCGTCCAGGACGGCCTGTACCTGGTGATGGGTCGCCAGATCGGCGCGGCCTACGTCATCGACGGGGCACTGGCGCGCGGGGCGCGCGGGGCGGCTGGTGAGATGGGCGGCCTGGCATCGACCGGCTGGCCCGGTGCGCCAGCCCGCCTGGAGGCCCGGATCGCCTCCGACACGGACCTCGAGTCCGTCTTCGCGGCGGCCGGGGCCGCGGCCGGGTCCGCCCCGGAGGGCGCGCCTGCGTCTGCAGCGACGTCGGCCGCGGTCGACGTCGTGCGGGCGTTCGCGGAGGACGTGGCCCCCGGGGTCGTGCAGCTCATCACCACGATCGACCCCGAGGTCGTCGTGGTCGGCGGCGAGGTCCTGCCCGCGGCTGCGGTGTTCGCCGCCGCGCTCGCCGAGGTCGTGACGCCACAGCTCCGGCACCCCGTCGAGATCGTCCCGTCCACCGTCGGTCGCGACGCCGTCGCCCGCGGAGCCCTCGCGCGATCACTGACGCACGTGCGGACCGCACACATGGGACTCGGCTGACACCCAGGTCCCGCGCCGGGTCCTGACAGGGCACTCAGGGATGCTGGGGGCATGACGACTGCCGTGGCTGCGCCTGCCCACACCATGACCGTCGCCGCCGGCGACTCCGCTGCTCCCTCCGACATGGGCGGGCTCTCCGGACTCGTCCTCCAGCTCATCGACGCGTTGGGGGAGTGGGGCGTCGCCCTGATGCTCTTCGTCGAGACGGTGTTCCCGCCGATCCCGTCCGAGGTGATCCTGCCGCTCGCCGGGTTCCTCGCCGGTGCCGGTCGGATGAACCTCGTGCTGGTCCTCGTGCTCGCCACGCTCGGCTCCTACGCCGGAGCGCTGGTGCTCTACTGGCTCGGCGCGGTGATCGGCTTCGAGCGCACCACCCGGTGGCTCGGCAAGCTGCCCCTGGTCGACGAGGACGACTTCCGCAAGGCCGCCGACTGGTTCCACCGGCACGGTCGGAGCGCGGTGTTCTTCGGTCGGTTCGTGCCGATCGTGCGCAGCCTCATCTCGCTGCCAGCGGGGGCGGACCGGATGAACCTCTGGTCGTTCTCGCTCTTCACGATCATCGCGAGCGGCATCTGGAACAGTGCGCTCGTGCTGCTCGGAGCCGCGTTCGGCACGCAGTACGAGCAGGTCGAGGCGTACACGGAGTGGATCGACCGCGTGCTCTACGTCGCGATCGCCGTCGTCGTGGTGACCTTCGTCGTGCGGCGCATCCGGCGGGGATCGGCGGGGGCGCGCGGCTCACGGGGTGCACGGGGCGCTTCGGACGGGCGCGGTCGCCGCCGCGCCGAACCCGCCGAGGACTGACCCGCCCCGGTCACGCCTTCGTCAGCGCCGACTCCTTGTGCGCGGCGCGCTTGCCGCTCTTCTCGGACTCGACGATCCAGTACGGATCGTCGTCCGTCGGCTTGAAGTTCTGCCCGTCGAACTCGAAGTCGCTCGTCCGCTTCTGCACGAGCTTGCCGGTCGTCTTCCCCTGCGAGGTGTTCCAGTGCACCTCGTCGCCCTTCGACAGTGCCATCGCTGTCCTCCTTGCGTGATCGCTCACCTTGTCGGACCACGGACAGTACCCTGATGCATCCGCATAAACACAGGGAAGTAGCCCGATCACGATGCCATAACAACCGCGCGAAAACGGGGTGGGACGCGTACCGTTTGCGGTGAGCCGACACGCCATCAGGGGCGTCGACCACCCGGCTCCGAACGGAACGACGGACACCATGACCCTGCTGGACAGCGCGCGGGCGGAGACGGTCCTCGCGGCCCGCTACCGGCTCGTGAAGCTCATCGGCACCGGTGGCATGGGGTCCGTGTACGAGGCCCGCGACGAGCACACCTACCGTGCCGTCGCCGTGAAGCTCTTCGCGACGCCGGACAAGATGACGACCGCCGACCGGGTGCGTCAGGAGCGCGAGATCCGGCTCCTCAGCATGCTGTCCCACCCGGGGCTCATCCCGCTCTACGACGCCGGCACCCACGACTTCCCCGACGGGCCGCACCGGTTCATCGTGATGGAGCTCATCGCCGACACGACCCTGCTCCGGCGGCTGTCCGAGGGGGCGCTGCACAACTACGAGGTGGCCGACCTCGGGGCCCAGCTCGCCGACGCGCTCGCGTACGTGCACTCCCGCGGGATCGTGCACCGGGACGTCAAGCCCGCCAACATCCTGATCAGCGACGAGGGCTCGTCCGGCTTCGCCCGCACCGTCAAGCTCACCGACTTCGGCGTCGCGCACTTCGTCGACGGCTCACGCCTGACGAACGACGGCACCATCATCGGGACGGCCGCGTACCTGAGCCCGGAGCAGGTCGCCGGGGAGCCGATCAGCTTCGCCACCGACGTGTACTCGCTCGGCCTGGTGCTGCTCGAGTCACTGACGGGCAAGCAGGAGTACTCGGGCACGCTCATCGAGGCCGCACTCGCCCGGCTGCGACACGACCCGGTGATCCCGGACGACGTCGCGACCGAGTGGCGGGACCTGCTCAGCCGGATGACCGCCCGTGACCCGGAGCGCCGCCCGACCGCGGTGGCGATCGCGAGCGCGCTGCGCGGTGGCTCCACACAGATCACCGGTCCGGTGCCGCTCGGCCCGGAGCGCGTCAAGCACCAGCGCGACCACCGACTGCACCGCGCTGCCCACCGGCACGCGAAGCGCGGGACGTTCTCGGCCGTGCGGCGGTGGCGTCGGCGGAACGTGCTCGTCGGCTCGTTCGCGGCGTTCGGCGTGCTCGTCGCCTGCGGCTCCGCCTACGTCGCCGGCATGCTGCACTGACGGTGCCCACGCTCCGTTCGTCCGTGGACACTGGCAGGATGGACAGCATGACCGACCAGCGCTGGATCAAGATCTGCGGCCTGTCGACGCCCGACACCGTGGACGCCGCCATCGACGCGGGCGCCGATGCGGTCGGGTTCGTCTTCGCCGCAGGCAGCCCCCGCACCGTGACGGCCGACCTCGCAAAGGAACTCGTCGAGCGGGTGCCCGACGGCATCGACGCCGTCGGGGTCTTCCGCGACCAGAAGATCGACGAGATCGTCGGCATCGCGTCCGAGGTCGGACTCACCACCCTGCAGCTCCACGGTGGCGAGTCCCCGACGGACTTCGCCCGTGCGCGCGACGCCGGGTTCTTCACCATCCGGGCCGTCGCTGCGGAGGACTACCTGCGCGAGACCCCGGAGCAGCGTGCGTCGTTCGACCACGACCTGCTCCTGCTCGACGCCGCCGTCCCCGGCAGCGGCCGACTCATCGACGCCGCCTCGATCGAGGGCAAGGTCGACGAGGCCTGGATCCTCGCGGGTGGGCTCACCCCCGCGAACGTCGTCGCTGCAGTCGAGGCGCTCGACCCGGACGGTGTCGACGTCTCGAGCGGCGTCGAGTCGGAGCGCGGCGTCAAGGACCCGGCGAAGATCCGCGCCTTCGTCGAGGCCGTCCGCAGCCTGGGCTGACCCCAGCGCGGGGACGCCGGCTCAGCGCAGGGTCGGGATGAGCTCGGTGAGGAACACGTCGGTGTCCTCCCAGCCCGCGACCGCGTGGCAGGGGACGCCGAGCGCCTTGACCGGGTAGTCGTTGCCCTCGGGGTCGAGCCGGTCGCCGACGAAGAGCATGTCGTCGAGGTCGATGCCGGTGATCTCGGCCAACCGCTGCATGCCGTACGCCTTGTCGATGCCCTTGCGGGTGATGTCGACGCTGGTGGAGCCGCCGGACCGGACCTCGAGGTCGGGGAGCTCGGCCTGGACGACACGGCGCAGGTGGTCCTTCTTCGCGCCGGTCGGGTCCCACTGCTTCTTCACCGCGACCGGAGCGGCCTGACCGAGGGCCGAGAACGTGATCTGCGACCCGCGGTCCTCGAGGATGGCGCCCCAGGTCTCGGACTCCCAGTACCCGGCCGCCTTCGCCTGGGCCTCGACCGCAGCGAGGGCTCGGGCCTTCTGCTCGTCGGTGAGGTCCTCGGCGTACTGCAGTGCCCAGTCGTCCCCGGCCCAGCGGTAGTACCGCGTGCCGCAGGTCGGCAGGAGGTGCAGGTCGTCGAGCGTGAGCCCGGCACGGTGCCGCAGGGGGGTGACGAGCTGCTGCTCGAACTGCTCGAAGTTGCCGCCGGAGATGACCGCGACCGGCACGACCTCGAGCAGGGACGCGAACGTCTCGAGCATGCGGGGGTCGAGTGCGGACTTCGACGGGGCGAGGGTGTCGTCCAGGTCGAAGGCGACGAGTCGGGGCGTGGTCATGTCCAAGATCCTGCCAGAGCCGTCCGACCACCTGCCGGGTGCGATGCGCACCGCGCCCGAGGGCTGCGCGATGTCTGCGGTGTCACGCTCGGTGGGTCGCCGGCACCCGGTCGCGGTCGTACGTGATGTCCGTGTACCCGTGGGGTGCAGGGTTGCCGTCCTCGTCGAGGTTCACGAACACGACCTCGTCGATGGTGAGGATGCTGCGGTGGGTGAAGAGGTTCCGCGCTTCGGCCCGCATCGTCAGCGAGCTCCGCCCGAAGCGGGTCGCAACGAGGCCGATCTCGACGATGTCGCCCTCCTTCGCCGAGGACACGAACTCGATCTCGGACATGTACTTCGTGACGACCTTGCCGTTGCCGAGCTGGATGATCGCGTAGACCGCGGCCTCCTCGTCGATCCAGCGGAGCAGGCTGCCGCCGAACAGGGTGCCGTTGGCGTTGAGGTCCTCGGGGCGGACCCACTTGCGGGTGTAGAAGTTCATCTCGGGCTGCATGTCACTACATACTAGCGGCCGCGCCCCCACCGGGACGCGGCCGCGTGCTGCTGCGAGGACTACTCCTTGACGAGGACGACCTCGTCGAGGGGGATGCGCGTGCGCGGGGCGACCTCGCGCTCGGCGGCCTTGTCGTCGAGCTGCGACGGGTGCGCGACGGTGCCGATCGCGGTCACGGTGTACGGCAGGAAGCGCTCGGGCAGGTCGAACGCGGCGCGGAGGCCCGCGGCGTCGATCCCGGCCATCTGGTGCACGTGCAGGCCCTCGGCGTGCGCCTGGACGGTGAGGGCGGAGAGCGACTGGCCGAGGTCGTACTGCGCGAACGCACGCTCCTCGCCGTCCTCGGTCACGGTCTCGAGGACGCCGACGACGAGGGCGCTCGCGCGGAAGGCCCACGCGGCGTTGAAGCCGAGCAGGTTCTCGTTGATCTTCCGGAAGGTCTCGGTGCCACGACGGCCGGCGATGAAGCGGCGGGGCTGGAAGTTCATCGCGGAGGGGGCCCAGCGCGCGGCCTCGAGGACGGCGTCGAACTGCGCGTCCGAGATCGTGGCGGTCTCGTCGTAGGAGCGGGGGCTCCAACGCTCCTCGAGCAGGGGAACGAGGGGCTGGCTGGAGTCGGTGGACCGGGTGAGGGTGTCGGCGTTCGTCGAGGTCATGGTGCGCTCAACGCTATTCGATGCAAACGCATTTCCGACCTGAGTGACGTCACATGCCGCCGCGGGGGAGTGCGAGGATGGGACCGATGGGTGGCGTGTTGACCGGCTTCGCGATCATCGGCGCGATCATCGCCGGTGGGTACGTCGTCGGGCGCATCGGACTGCTCGGCCCGCACGCGCAGTTCGTGATGAGTCGGCTCGCGTTCTTCGTGCTGATGCCCTGCCTGCTGTTCCACACCATCGCCTCCGCTGACATCGAGTCGCTGCTGTCCCCGATGCTCTGGGTGTCGCTGCTGAGCGCGGCCGTCGTGGCTCTCGGCGCCGCCGCGGTGTTCCGCTTCGTGCTGCGCCGTCCCGTCACCACGACGACCGTCGGCGCCCTGGCGTCGAGCTACGTGAACGCGAACAACATCGGCCTGCCGGTCGCCGTCTACGTCCTCGGGCAGGCCACCGCGGTCGTGCCGGTGATCCTGCTGCAGCTCATCGTGATCGCGCCGATCGCCCTGACGATCCTCGATGCGGCGACCGCGGGGTCCGGTGGCTGGGGGCGTCGGGTCTCCGGGCCGTTCCGCAACCCGATCATCATCGCCTCACTCGTCGGGCTCGTGTTCTCGGCCACCGGGATCCCGCTGCCGGCGCCCGTGCTCGAGCCGTTCTCGCTCGTGGGTGCTGCCGCGGTGCCCGTCGTGCTGCTGTCCTTCGGGATGAGCCTGCACGGTGCGACGCCGTTGCGGGACCCGGAGATCCGCACGGACGTCATCGTGGCGTCGTCGATCAAGCTCGTGGTGATGCCGGCGGTGGCCTTCGTGTTCGCCCGGTACGTGTTCGGGCTCGGTGACCAGGACGTCTTCGTCCTCACGACCCTCGGGGCGTTGCCTGCCGCCCAGAACGTGTTCAACTACGCCCAGCGCTACGGGGCTGCGGTCCCGGTGGCCCGCGACGTCGTGCTCATCTCGACGATCGGCTCGGTCCCCGTGCTGGTCGCGATCGCCGCCCTGCTGCACCCGTAGCGCCGTGGAGCCGCGCCGCGGCCGGCCGGGAGGCCCGTGGCGGGCCCGCCCCGCGCCTCCCGGCCGGCCGTGGTCGCGACCACCCCGCGTGGTGAGCAGCAACGGTCGGGTCGCGGTCACCGACCCGACCACTGCTGCTCACGAAGTGCATCGAGGGCGCGCGTACGCTCGCACCCACGGGGCGGACCCGCCCTGTGACCACGACGGAACTGGAGACCTCCGATGGACACGATGGCGATGATGAAGAACATGTCGATGACGGACATGCCCGTGGCGATGGACATGGACCTGATGCAGGACACGATGATGGCGATGAACGCCGCGTCGATGGCCGCGACGATGTGCTCCGCGAGCGACATGCGGATGGGCGGCGAGATGGCCACGTGCGCCGCGATGTGCTCCAACACGTCGATGATGGGCGACACCGGCATGCGCATGATGATGCGACCTGCCGGCATGGACCTGCCGAGCATGCAGTCGATGCTCATGACCGTGATGACGATGGGCACGATGTGCGCCGCCGAGTGCCGGCAGCACATGGACATGGACGAGTCGTGCCGCTACTGCGCCATGGCCTGCGACGAGATGGTCGCGAAGTGTGAGGCCATGCTCGCCTCGATGTCCGCCTGAGCGGACCCGCCTGAGCTAGGCCGTGCGTGCCGTGGTCTGACGGCCACCGGCACTGAGGATCTCCGCAACCGGGTGGTGGGCGACCGGGTCGCCGACCGACAGGAAGCCGTCGGCGTCCGCCACCCGGAGCTGGGTCACGCCGCCGTCCAGGAACACCACGACCGCGTCGGCGGGACGGGTCTCGACGACGATGCCGTCGCGCCAGGCGCTCGGGGCCGCGGTCGCCATGACGCGCTGGATGGGAAGGATCGTCGGACGGGACATGGCTTCACCTGCTCTCGAAGGGGTTCGGTGCAGGAAATCTACGTCGGCGCCGTCACGTGCTCAACGAGGGCGGACGCCGGGCGTAACAGAGCGCGTCGCGACCCTGTGACCGCTCAGAAGATCATCGGGCGGTCGTCGTCGAGCGAGGTGTCCAGGTCGAGGTCGACCACCACGGGGACGTGGTCGCTCGGGGCATCGCCCTTCCGCTCGTTGCGGTGGATCGAAGCGTCGGTGACGACGTCCGCGAAGGCCTGCGAGCCGAGCACGAAGTCGATGCGCATGCCCTCGTTGCGCGGGAACCGCAGCTGCTTGTAGTCCCAGTAGGTGTAGCCGTCGGGGACGATCGGCCGGACGACGTCCTGCAGCCCAGCGGCCTCGAACGCCCGGAACGCGGCACGCTCCGGTTCGCTGACGTGCGTCGCGCCCTCGAAGACCCGCATGTCCCAGACGTCCTGGTCGAGCGGCGCGACGTTCCAGTCGCCCATCAGCGCGAGCGGGGTCTCCGGCGACGCCGTGAGCCACTCGGTGGTGCGGTCGGCCAGCTGGGCGAGCCAGTCGAGCTTGTACGTGTAGTGCGGGTCGCCGACCTCGCGCCCGTTCGGCACGTAGAGGCTCCAGAGACGGACGCCGTCGACCGTGACACCGATCGCACGGGCCTCGACCGGCAGGTCAGGACCCTCGTGGCCCTTGAGGAAGCCGGGCTGGCCGGGGAAGTCACGCGTCACGTCCTCCATCGGCAGGCGGCTGGCGAAGGCGACACCGTTCCACTGGTTCAGGCCGTGTGCCTCGACGTGGTAGCCGGCGGCCTCGAACGCGTCGACCGGGAACTGCTCCGGCTTGCACTTGATCTCCTGCATGCCGAGGACGTCGACGTCCTCGCGCACCAGCCAGTCGACGATCCGACCCACTCGGGTGCGGACGGAGTTCACGTTCCAGGTCGCCACGCGCATGGGTTCGAACCTACCGGGGACCACCGACCGGGACGTGCAGCGCGCCGCCTCCCGCTCTCGGGCGTGGCACGGCACGATGGTGTTCGCTGGGAGTCCGGCAAGCGAGCGCAGGAGGCACTGATGGCATCGACCACGAACCGCGTCGACGGGACCGCGACGACGGGAACCGTCACCACGCAGGTCACCGCCAAGGGCAGGACGATCATCGACGACACCGTCGTCGCGAAGGTCGCGGGCATCGCCGCGCGGGACGTCCCCGGCGTCTACGCCCTCGGTGGGAACGCCTCGCGGGCCTTCGGTGCGATCCGCGACGCCATCGGCTCGAGCGCGCTCGGCCAGGGCGTCCGCGTCGAGGTCGGCGAGACCCAGGTCGCCGTCGACCTGACGATCGTCGTCGACTACCCGACCCCGATGATGGACGTCGCGACCGCGGTGCGCGCCGCCGTCACGACGGCCGTGACCGAGCTCGTCGGCCTCGAGGTCACCGAGGTCAACATCGCCATCAACGACGTGAACATCCCGGCGCTCAACGGCACCGTCGACGACGTGGACGTCCGGGACGGTCGGGTCCGGTGAACGCCACCGTCGTCGGGATGGGCGCCGGTGCCCTCCTCGCGATCGTCGCGGTGACCCTCGGTTTCTGGGCGTTCGTCGTCGTCGCCGTGTGCATGGCGATCGGTGGCCTGGTCGCCCGCATCGTCACCGGAGACGTCGACTTCCGACGCCTGCTCGACGTGCTGCGCGGACGCCGGAGCTCGTCGTGAGCACCGCCGCCGTCGCCACGGCAGGCGACAGCGGCGCACGGATCCCCGGTTCGGACCGCATCGGCACGACCGCGCTGGTCCGGACCGCGCAGGCGGTCGCGGCCGAGTCGCTGCGCGTGGCCTTCCGGGAGGTCCGTGCCCGGGTCGCGGACGACGGTCGCGGTGCGTTGGCGGTCGAGATCACCGCCCCGCTCACCCTGCCCGTGCTCGGGAGCCACGCGGTCCCCGACGAACCCGTCGTCACCACCGCGCACCGAGCCCGTGCCACGATCGCCGATCGGGTCCGCACCATCACCGGCCGGCAGGTGTCCCGGGTGACCGTGACGTTCGCGTCGTCGGTCGTCGACGTCCCGCGGAGGGTCCGGTGAGCGGGACCGAGGCCGGCGCCGGCCCTGGCCTTGGGCTTGGCGCTGGCGACGGCGCTCCCGTCGTCTTTGGTGGCGGGCACGCCGCCACGTACCGCCGTCTGCTCCGCCGCGAGACCCACGTGTCCCGGTCGGGCGCCGTCGTCATCGCGATGCTCACCACCCTCGTGCTCGCAGCCGCTGCCGTCTTCGCCGGTGCCCTCGTGCTGCTCGACCAGAACGTCCTCGGCGTCGACCCGCGCGCCGTGGTGGACGCCGCCCTCGCCGCACCGGACGGCCTCGACACCACGCTCGTCGTCGGGATCGCGGCGATCGTCGCCCTCGTCGGCCTGGTGTTCCTGCTGCAGGGGCTCCTGCCGCAGCGGCGTCCGCGCCACGCGATGGCATCCGACCGGCTCGCCGTCGTGGTCGACGACGAGGTGCTCGCATCCGCCGCGGCACGGGCCGCCCGTTCCGTCACGCGGCTCGGGCCGGACGCCGCCATCGGAACCGTGGGCCGCCGGACCGTCGAGGTGGTGCTGCGCCCAGCCGCCGGCGTCGACGTGCCCGCCGTGGCCGCGACCGAGGCCGTCGAGCAGGAGTTCGCCGCGATCGACGCGCTCCCCGCCCTGGCTGCGCGGGTGCGCGTCCAGCCGACCGGACGGGTGGACGGATGAACGCGACCAACCGTGGGGTCGGCCGGACGGCACTCGTCGTCGTCGGGCTCGTCCTGTTCGTCGGCGGTGTCGGCGCGATCCTGGTGCAGACGGCCCAGGGCCTGCCGCTCGTGGCGTCCTGGTGGCGCACCGCCGGCGACGCGCTCGCGGGCCTCGGCACGGACACGTCGCGCGATGACTCCCTGCTGTCGTGGACGTGGGTGCTCGGTGGCGGGGTCGTCGTCGGCGTCCTGGCGATCGTGGTGCTGACGACGCTCGGCGGGGGCCGCGAGGGCACCGTCGTCGAGAGCGACGGATCAGCCGACGGCGTCGCCGGTTCGGTGCGGGTCGAGTCCACCGCCGTGCAGCACGCGCTCTCCTCGGCGATCGGGGACCTGCCGCAGGTCGCCTCGCTGGCCGTCGATGTCTACCGGGTCCGTGGCGGCCGGGCGATCCGGGTGCGGGTCCGACCGCGCCGAGGCGCTGCGCCGCGGGAGATCACCGAACGGGTCGAGTCCGTCGTCGCCGACCTCGACGCCCTGCTCGGTGAACGCCTGCCGGTCCTGCTCGAGATCGCGCGCGGTGGGTCCGGGTCCTCGCGCCCGGACCGCGTGCACTAGGACCGTCGTGGTGCGGTCGATCGGCGGGTTGCCGGGTCCGGACGCCGTCGTCCCTGTCCCGCGGGTGGTCGTGGAGGCCGCCCGGGGCCGCGAGGTCGCCCTGGTCTGGCACAACGAGATCGGCGGCACGACCTTCCGGATCGGCCCCGACGAGCACGCCGAGGAGTTCGTGAAGGTCCTGCCGCACGCCTACGCCGCGTGGATCGACGGTGAGGCGGCCCGGCTCGCCTGGGCCGGCCGGTACGTCCGCGTGCCCGAGGTGCTCGGTCACGGCAGCGACGACGACGGCGTCTGGCTCCGCACCCGGGCCGTTCCCGGGTGGAGCGCCGTCGACCCCCGATGGCACGACGAACCCCGGACCGCGGTGGTCGCGGTGGGCGAAGGGCTCCGCGCGCTGCACGACACACTGCCGGTGGTGGACTGCCCGTTCACGTGGTCGACCGTGGCGCGGCTCGACCGTGGTCGTGCGGCTGGTGCCGACACGGACCGCCTGGGCCCGGAGCCGCCCGGTGACCGCACCGTCGTCTGCCACGGGGACCCGTGCACGCCGAACACGCTCATCGGGGCCGACGGCCGGTGGAGCGGGCACGTCGACCTGGACGCCACGGGTGTCGCGGACCGGTGGGCGGACATCGCGGTCGCGACGATGGCGCTCGGGTGGAACTACGGGCCGGGGTGGGAGCCGCTGTTCCACGAGGCGTACGGGCTGCCCGACGATCCGGAGCGGACGGCTTGGTACCGGGCGCTGTGGAACGTCGACGTGGACGACCTCGGCGACTAGAAGGCGACACCCCGCGCGGACATGAACGGGACGGGGTCGGTCGTGGCGCCGTTGATGTGCACCTCGATGTGGCTGTGGCACCCGGTGGACTGGCCGGTTGAGCCGACGAGCGCGATGAGCTGCCCCGCGGAGACCTGCTGGCCGATGCTGACCCGGAAGCCACCGTCGACGATGTGGCCGTAGGCCGTCTGCACGCCGTTGCCGTGGTTGATCCGGACGTAGTTGCCGTACCCGCCGTACCAACCGACGTAGTCGACGGTGCCGGCCGAGGCGGCGACGATCGGGGTGGAGCAGCCGCTCGCGAGGTCGGTGCCGTCGTGCTTGATCACCGTGCCGTAGATCGGGTGCACGCGGTAGCCGTACGGGCTGATGACGTAGCCGCTGGCCGGGCGGACCCACCCCTGGCCGCCGCCCGCACCGACGGCACCGCTCGACCCGGAGCCACTGCTGCCGGTGGAGCCGCCGCCGGAGTTCTGCGCCGCGAGGGCCGCCGCCGCCCGCTGTGCCGCTTCGCGCGCGGCCTTCTCTTCCGCCGCCTTGCGGATCCGCTCACCCTTGGCGAACTCGGCTTCCGTCCGGACCCGGCCGGAGGTCAGGGTCGCGAGCTGGGCGTCGAGCCGGGCCTTGTTCGACTGCTGCTCGGCGTAGGCGGCCTGGACCTGGTCCGAGGCGGCCTGTGCTTCCTGCATGCGGGCCTCGGCCTTCGCGGCGAGGGTCTCGAGCTCTTCCGCGGCGCGGTCGGCCTGGGCCTCGAGCGAACGGGTGACGCCGGCATCGACGGCCGCCGCTGCCTGGACGCGTTCGGCCTGCTCGGACAGTTTGCTCAGGGCACCCAGGTCGTAGAGGAGGTCGCGGGCGTCGTCGCCCTTCGTGAGCACGGAGGTCGTGACGTCGGCACCACCGGAGCGTGCCATCTGCGCCGCGAACTGCCCGGCCTGTGCGGCGCTCTGCTCGGCCACCTTCGCGTGCTCGTCCGCGTCGGCGCGGAGCTTCTGCTCCTTCTCGGCGGCTTCCTGCGCGTCGGACTGCGCGTCGAAGAAGACCTGTCCGAGCTCCTGCGCCTTCGCCTGGGCGGCTTCGACCTTCGCGTCGAGCTCGCTGATGATCCCCTTGATCTCGGTGATCTGGCCCTGCTTGGCGCTCTCCTCGCCGCGGGCGCTCTTGACCTCGTCCCACGTGGGGTAGGTCACCGCCTGTGCCGCCGGGGCATCGACGACGACCGTGCCCACGAGACCCGCGAGCGCCAGTCCGGTGACGGCGAGACGGAGGCGCAGGGAGGCACGAGGGGCGCGGCGGCTGGTGGCGTGGGACATCGAGCACGAGCCTATACATCCGTACAGAGAAGATCGGGCGGCAACGCGCCGCTGTGGACAACTCCTAGAAGCCGCGTTCGCGCCGGATCACGTCGGCGCTCCCCACCACGTCACGCCGGAGCCGGTCGGCCCCGGCGGTCCCGGCGTAGTCGTAGACGTCGAAGCCCGTGCAGTGCGAGATCGTCGCCGGGGCGCCGAGCGAGTCCTCGACCGCGGTGGTCCAGAGGTCGCGCGACCCGACGACCACGAACGTGGGGTCGGCGTCCCGGTAGGCCCCGAGGTCGACCAGCCACGGGTACGTCTCGAAGGTGTCGCGGACCTGCAGCAGCTGCACGTTCGACGACGCGTACGCGGCGAGGGGCCGCACCGTCCAGAACTGCCCGACCCCCACGACGTCGCGGCCGTCCGCCCACCGGTCGAGGCACGACGACGGCGTGTACCGCGCGGTGGCCACGGCACTGGCGGTGCCCGGTGCGACGGCGACCCCGGTGACGAGGACGGCCGCCCCGGCGATCGCCACCGTGGCCCGGACCCCGCGGAACGGCCTGTGCACCCGGGTGCGTCGGACCGCGGTGCGCGCGAGCTCGGCCACCGCCACGAGCGCCAGGAGCGGTGCCGTCACGATCGGTTCGAGGTAGCGCGGAGTCTGCGAGCCGGCGACCACGACCCCGACGGACACGGCGACCACGGTGACCAGGGGCAGCACGGTCGCCACGAGCACCGTCCGCGCCGTCCGGACCCGCCAGGCCCACACGGTGCCGCCGACGGTGACGAGCACCCCGAGGAACAGCAGCAGGAGCCCGGCGTCGCCGGCGGCGGTCCCGGCCCGTTCGTCGGTCAGGGCGGCGAAGAACTGCAGGGTGCTGCCGGCGCGCGAGGGCCGGACGTACGTCGCCGGATCGAGCGACACGAACGGCCGCAGCGGGATCCGGACCAGGTACCCGACCACCGAGCCGACGGTGGTCGCCGCCGACACCAGCAGGGCGAGCCGCCACGGCACCCGGCGCACCGCGGCGAGCAGGACGAGCGTCACCACGACCGGGGCAGCCGACCACGGCACGTACAGCGGGTTCGACGCCGTCGTGCACGCCGCGACGAGGCCGAGCACCACCAGGACCACGACGGACGCCCGGCCCGTGCGGACCGCCCGCAGCACGAGGACCGCGGTGCCGAGCATCGCCAGCAGGGCGCCGTAGTAGTACGTCGTCGTCAGCAGCAGGGACCCCAGCTCGAGCGAGGTCGCGGTGGCCGACGACTCGGTCAGGACCACCAACGTCACGACGGCGAGCGCGCCCGCCGACACCGCGATGCGTGCCGGGCGACCGGCCGACGGCATGAGCTCGTTCGCCGCCGCGCGCACCAGCGCGTACACGGCGAGCAGCACCAGCACCCCGTTCAGCGCCAGTGCCTGCTGCGGGGTCGCCGTCACGACGGAGCAGAGCAGGTAGACGGGCAGCTCCGGGAAGAAGAACAAGGCCGGGGACATCGCCCACTCGAACGGCTGCCCGAGGTCCAGCGAACGCCGCACCAGCGGCAGGAGCACCGAGTCGCCGTCGTACCAGAGCAACGCCACCCGTTCCGTGGCGACGACGTGGCGGAGGGCGATGACGGCCAGGGCCAGTGCGACCAACGCACCAACGGCCTCCCGTCCGATCGCGACGCCCACCCCACCGGTCCGACGGCCGCCGGACGGGGCCGACGCCACGGGGGTGCGACGCGGTGCTCGGGGCATGCTCCGGAGCGTACCGAGCGCTGCTCGGCACGACCCCACAGAGCGGGGGAGCGCGCTGCGAGCCCGACCGGCTACCCTTGTGCGCTGTGACCGACGCGCGCGAACAGTTGATCCAGTACATCTCCTCCGAAGCGGTGTTCCACGGCGACTTCACCCTGACCAGCGGGAAGAAGGCGACGTACTACATCGACCTCCGGAAGGTCAGCCTCGACCACCGGGTCGCGCCGCTGATCGGACAGGTCATGACCGAGCTCGTCCAGCAGGTGCCGGACGTCTCCGCGGTCGGCGGCCTCACCATGGGCGCCGACCCCATCGCCAGCGCCGTCCTGCACCAGGCCGCTGCACAGGGCCTGACCTACGACGCGTTCGTCGTCCGCAAGGAGCCGAAGGACCACGGCCGCGGCAAGCAGGTCGAGGGTCCGGACCTCAAGGGCAAGCGCGTCGTCGTGCTCGAGGACACCTCCACGACCGGCGGGTCGCCGCTCAAGGCCGCCGAGGCACTCGAGCGCGAGGGAGCGATCATCGCCGCCGTCGCGGTCGTCGTCGACCGCGACACCGGGGCGAAGGAGACGATCGAAGCCGCCGGGTACCCCTACTTCGCCGCGATCGGGTTGGCTGATCTGGGGCTGACCGCGTGAGCGGGGAGCGTCCGGACGACGCGCGCGATCCCGACGAGACCGCCGGCCCGGTAGACGGGGACGACGGCCTGGAGGCTCAGCGCGCGCCCGACCCGGACGCTCCGTTCCACGGTCTCCGCAGCGCCGCGGACATCTTCGGGGCTCCCCGGGGCGAGGAGGACTGGCCGTCCCGGCGCGAGCGCCGCGAGGCCGAGCGGACCGCGCGGGAGACCGGCGCACCGCTGCCCGAGCCGTTCGTGGCCGAGCCGGAGGACGCTGCACCGGCTGATCCTGCGCCTGCTGCGCCTGCTGCGCCTGCCGACCCCGCGTCTGCTGCGCCTGCTGCTCCGTCGTTCGACGACGGCGCGACGCAGGCGATCTCGATGCCCCCGGAGCTCCTCGCTCCGTCGGAGAACCCCGACGCCGCCGCCGAGCACCAGCGTTCGACCCTGCACGACCGGATCCCGGCCGCCGCCGACGTCCCGCCGAACCCCACGGCGCCGCACCCCTCGTCGATCGTGCTGCCCACCGCGCAGACCCACCGGGACGAGCGCGCCGCCGCGGCGAAGGCCATCGAGGACGAACGGCGCCGCGTCGACCCGTTCGGCGAGGGCCGTGCCGACGTCGACTTCCTCGGCCGGGCGACCGGCTCGCACGCGACGCCCACCGGCCCGGTCGTGCACCAGCCGCTCGGCGTCGAGAACGTGCTGCCGCCGACCGAGGAGCCGCCGAGCTTCACCGACCTGCTGCGGGTCGCTGGCGCGTCCTCCGACCCCGAGCCGACCGGCGCACACCCCCGACCGTTCGACTGGTCGATCCAAGCCGACGAGACCGGCGAGGTCCCGACGGACGCCTCCAGGACACTGACCGGCGACTCGTTCGACACGACGACGCTCGGTGGCAGCGGCTCGTGGTCGCTCGCCGACGAGATCGGGGCCGAGGACGAGGTCGTCTCCGGCGAGACCGACACCCCGATCGACGGAGTGCAGGCGCCGCGGGCGTTCCCGGTGCCGCCGGCCGTGCCCGCTGCCGCGCCGGTGGTCCCGCCGGCTGTGCCCGCTGCTCCGCCCGCGGTCCCGTCGGCCACGCCCGCTGCCGCACGGGTCGTGCCGGAGCCGGCCGACGCCGTGGACGCGAGCCGGGACACCGCCGCTGCCGGCGGGGCGGACGCAGCCCCGGGCCTCCAGGCCGATGCGCCGACCACGGCCCTGCCGGCTGCCGGTCTGCCGTGGTGGGACGAGCCCGACGCGACCGTGCCGCCGACCGCCGCGCCGCCGCTCGTCGAGCCGGCCGCCGGTGCCGGATCGCCCGGCAGCGGCTACCCGGCGCACCTGCCGCCCGCGGTGGGGCAGGACCTCGACGCCGTGATGGGCATCCGTCGCGACGAGACCGGCGAGCAGGCCGAGCAGCCCGCGTCGTTGCCCGCCGCTGCTCCGGACGACCTCGACCAGTCCGAGTGGGACGGTCGGGAGACGAGCGACACGAGCGCGATCAAGGACCTCTTCGGCACCGAGGCCGTCGGCCAGCTCGGCGGCACCGGCTACGACCCGGAGGACACCGGCACCCGCATGATGCCGGCCGCTGCTGCGCCGTCCCGATCCGGGGCGACGGGCGGACCGGCGGCTGCGCCGGGCGGTCCGGCTGGCGCGCCGGCGCACGCGCCCGGCCCCGGTCGGACCCCGTACGCATCGGCCGCGCCGGCGACGCAGTCCGGCGAGCGCGACAACTTCATCAACCAGGGAGCCGCACGCCTGCGGAGCGAGGGCAAGCGCGGCAAGCAGCTGCTCATCGGCGGCTCGATCGTGCTGATCCTCGTGCTGATCGTCGCCGTGTTCTTCCTGTCGCAGTGGATCCTCGGCAACAACATCGCGGACAAGGCGATCGCGCCGACGAAGTCCCCCGCGGCCGCAGCGTCGACGCCGGCGGCCAGTCCCTCGGCGGAACCCTCGACCGAGCAGTCCAGCGACGCCGCGGCACCGGCCACGACGCTGCAGTTCGCGACGACGCCGGCGCTCCCGGGCGAGCACCCCTGGACCGACCTGGCCGGCAGCGAGTGCCTGTCACCGTTCACGAACGCGTGGGCGCAGTCCTTCACCGTCGTCGACTGCGCATCGCCGCACATCGCCCAGCTGACCGCGCGCCTGCCGGTCAGCGGTGACACCTACCCGGGAGCCGAGGCCCTCGCCGCCCAGGCCGCGGAGCAGTGCCAGGGCGCCGCTGCGCTGAACACCTCGGCCGCTGCGTCGGTCGGGGACGTGCAGGTGCAGGGCTCGTACGCGCCGGACCAGGCGACGTGGGACCAGGGTGACCGGTACCTGTCGTGCTTCGTGACGCGGTCGTCCGGGCAGGAGTTGACGGGGTCGCTCGCGCCGGTGGGGTAGGTGCTGCGGCTGCGGCGGCGGCTGCGGCTGCGGCTGCGGCTGTGCGGCTGCGGTGCGTGTGTGCGTGTGTGCGTGCGCATGTTCCGACGAACCACGACGTGATCGACGCGTGTTTCGTCGCAACATGCACGCGCACACGATGCACGTGCAACGAACGACATCCCACCCGTCGAACGACAGGTGGGATGTCGGAACATGCACACGCATGGCGCACGCCGCGCGGCCAGCCGGCCGGGCTAGGCGGCAGCGGGCACCTTCGCCGACACGTCGGACAACGTCTGCAGCTCCTCTGCGCTGAGCTCGAGGTCCGCCGACGCCAAGAGCGCCGGCAGCTGCTCGGTGTTCCGGGCACTGGCGATCGGCGCGACGACGTCCGGCTGCGCCTGCAGCCAGGCGAGGGCCACGGTGGCGATCTCGGCGTCGTGCGCCTCGGCGATGGTGGACAGCGCGTCGACGACCGCGAGCCCCTCGTCGTTGAAGTAGCCGGAGACCTGGCCCTCGCGGTCCTTACCCGCGAAGTCCTCTGCTGAGCGGTACTTCCCCGTCAGGAACCCGGCCGCCAGCGAGAAGTACGGCACGACACCGAGCCCGTGAGCCTTCGCCAACGGTGCGATCTCGGACTCGTAGGGCTCACGGGTGACGAGGTTGTAGTGCGGCTGGATGGCGACCGGCTGCGCGAGGCCGTTCTCCGTCGCGATGCGGATCCACTCCTCGGCGCGGTCCTTCGAGTAGTTCGAGATCGCGGTGTAGCGGACGATGCCGTCCGTGACGAGTTGGTCGAAGGCGCGGACGGTCTCCTCGAGCGGGGTCGACTGGTCGTCGAAGTGCGCGTAGTACAGGTCGATCCGGTCGGTGCCGAGGCGCTGCAGGCTCGCACGGGCAGCAGCCGCGACGGTGTCGGCGCCGAGGCCCTGGAACTCCGGGTGCTGCGAGCCCTTCGTCGCGATGACGACGTCGTCACGCTTGCCCGAGGCGCGGAGCCACGAGCCGATGACCCGCTCGGACTCGCCGCCCTCGTTGCCGGGTGCCCACGCCGAGTACACGTCGGCGGTGTCGATGAAGTCACCGCCCGCAGCGGTGTAGGCGTCGAGGACCTGGTGGGAGGTCGACTCGTCCGCCGTCCACCCGAAGACGTTGCCGCCGAGGGCGAGGGGGAACACGTGCAGGTCGCTGGAACCGATGCGGGGCATGCGGGGTCCTTTCGTGGTCGTGGAGTCGATCGGAGTTGGTCGACGCCGCGGTCCTCGGTGCGGACCGCGCGTCTCCCGACGCTATGCCCCGAGTCTTGACACCACCCCGGTACCGCGGGATTGCATGGACCCATGACCACGCTCACCGACGCACTCGCCCACCCCCGGTCCTCGGTCCGGCTGCAGGCGGTGATGGCCGCGGGGACGACCCCGGACCCGGCGGACCTCGACGTGCTCGTGGAGCGGTGCGCGGTCGAGCCGGACTTCTTCGTCCGGGACATGCTGACCTGGGCCCTCACCCGGCACCCGGCGCCGCAGGTCGTGGCGCGCGTCCTGCCGGAGCTCGAACAGCCCGAGCCGCAGGCCCGGAGCCAGGCGCTGCACACCCTGTCGAAGGTCGGGGACCCCGCTGCCTGGCCCGCCGTGCAGCCCCTGCTCGCGGACCACGACGACGAGGTGCTCCGGGCCGCCTGGCGCACCGCCGTCGCACTCGTCCCCGACGACGAGCGCGACGCCCTGGCCAGGACGCTCGCGGTGCAGCTCGGCATCGGCGCGCGGGAGCGGCGGCTGAGCTTGTCGCGTGCCCTCGTGGGGCTCGGTGAGGAGACCGTCGCGCCGGTCCTCGCGACGGCGGCCGAGCGCGGCTCCGACGCCGTCCGGGAGCACGTCGCCGACACCGAACGGCTGCTGCACGACCCGGACGCGGCGTCCTCGCACGCGCTCGAGCGGGCCCGCCGTGAGGTCGCGCTCGGTCGCACGCGGTCCGCCAAGGGCTGAGCGCGGCCGTGCCCGCGCGCTCGCGCACCGGGTGCGTCGGCCGGTCACGACACCCCGTGCGTCGCGCGCCGGGTGGTCGCGAACTGTCGCCTGAGCGGGCTCCGGGCGACGGAACGTGACCACTCGGCGGACGTGAGCGGGGTGTTGTGACCGGCCGGACCGCCGGACAGGAGGCCCGTGGCCCGGCCGCCACGCGCCTCCAGTCCGATTGCACGCGCGTTCGCGAGCCCTCGGCCGGTCACGACACCCCGTGCGTCGCGCGCCGGGTGGTCACGAACTGTCGGCTGAGCGGGCTCCGGGCGACGGAACGTGACCTCTCGGCGGACGTGAGCGGGGTGTTGTGACCGGCCGGACCGCCGGACAGGAGGCCCGTGGCCCGGCCGCCACGCGCCTCCAGTCCGGTGGCACGCGCGTTCGCGAGCCGCAGCGCGGTCACGACACCCCGTGCGTGGCGCGCCGGGTGGTCGCGAACTGTCGGCTGAGCGGGCTCCGGGCGACGGAACGTGACCACTCGGCGGACGTGAGCGGGGTGTTGTGACCACTCGGCGGACGTGAGCGGGGTGTCGTGACCCGCCTCGCGCTCAGTCGGCGTCGGGCGCCAGCCAGATGGCGGAAGCCGCCGCGGCCGGCAGGTCGACCATCGACTCGGACCCGTCCGTGCCCCGCCGCGACACCGCGATCACGCCCGCGTAGTCCCGCACCCGCTCGACCCGCAGGTGCGTGCCGAGCCCGACGCCGAGCTCGTCGAAGTAGCGCAGCAGCGACGGGTCGTCGTCGGAGACCCGGTCGACCGTGCCGCAGGATCCGGGCTCGATCGCCCCGAGCAGGGTGCCGAGAGTGGCAGGAACGACCCCGTCCGCACCGGGGATCGGGTCACCGTGCGGGTCGTGCGTCGGGTGTCCGAGGTCCGCGTCGACCCGGTCGAGGAACTGCTCCGAGACCGCGTGCTCGAGGGCTTCTGCCTCGGTGTGCACCTCGTCCCACGAGTAGCCGAGCCGCTCGACCAGGAACGTCTCGATGAGCCGGTGCCGCCGCACCATCGCGACGGCGACCTGCTGCCCGAGCGGGGTGAGCACGACGCCGTAGTACGGGGTGTGCTCGATGAGGCCGTCGCGGTCGAGTTTCTTCAGGTTGCCCGACACCGTCGAGGCCGACACCCCGAGCGTCGCCGCGATGTCCCTGGTCGCCAGGCCGGTACCGCCACGCTCCCCGGCCTTCCAGACGAGCTTCACGTAGTCCTCCGCCATGGTCGACAGGGAGGGCAGGCGCATACCGCCAATGGTACGGCCAGCCTGGTACAACCGGGAGGTGACCACGACCGCGCCGACCACCCCCGCGAAGACGACTCCCGGCCGGCGTCGCCGGTGGCCGGTCCCGCCGTCGCTGCTCATCGGTCTCGCCCCGCTCGTGGTCTTCGCGGCGATCAGCGCCTGGCGGTCGCGACCGAGCGACGACTACCCGGCCCTCGGCCAGACCGTCGACAGCGTCGTCCGGGCGCTCGTGATCCCGGAGGGCATCGCCGCCGTGGCCCTCTGCCTCGTCGTCACGGCACTCGGCTGGTGGCGGATCGCCACCGTCGACCGGACCCGCACGACGCTGCGGTGGACGATGACGGCGCCGATCCTGATCCTCGTCGTGTGCGTGGTGCGACTGCCGCTCATCGAGTGGACGGCGCTGCCGGCGCACTACTTCCTGCTGCTCACCGTCGGGGTGCTGTTCGTCGGGGTCTTCGAGGAGCTGATGGCACGGGGGATGCTGCTCGTGGGGCTCCGCCGACGGCTGCCGGAGTTCGGCGTGTGGGCGCTGTCCTGCGTGCTGTTCGGGCTGCTGCACCTGCTCAACGCCCTCGCCGGTGCGGGGATCGGGCCGACGCTCATCCAGGTGGTGTTCGCGGCGTCCTTCGGTTCGACGCTCTACCTCGCCCGGCGGCTGACCGGTTCGCTGCTCGTCCCGGTGCTGCTGCACGCGTTCTGGGACTTCGGGTCGATCGGCTACTCCGCCACCGCCGACGTGCACGACCAGGGCCGGCTGGCGGTGCTCGGGCTGATCGGGCTGTTCTCGTTCGGGGTGCTCGCGCTCGGCGTCGTGGCCGGCGGCGTGGTCGCATGGCGGGACGACCGGCCGCGGCGGCTCGAGCGGCGGTGGCGTTCGGTGCCGCCGATGGCGGCGTTCGCCTTGGAGGCCCGTGGCGACCTGGCAGCGCCGGCCTCGGCCCGGTAGGCGCCCGGCTGCAGAGCCGCGGCGGCCTTCCGCGCCCGGCGGGCTTCCGCGCCCGGCGCGCTTCCGCGCCCGGCGCGCTTCCGCGCCCGGTGCGCGGGCCGCCCGGTGCGCGGCAGCTACGGAGCGGGCCGTCAGGGCTTGCGGCCGACGGCGAACACCCGACGGAACGGGTACACGGTGCCGTGGTCGCTCGCCGGGTACGCCTCGCGCAGCGCCGCCCGGTACCGGTCGACGTACTCCGCCGTCAGCGCACCGGTCGGATCGGCGGCGTCGAGGGCAGCCAGTGCCGGTCGCAGCCCGGTGCCGCGCACCCAGTCGAGCACCGGGTCCTCGCCCGGCAGCAGCTGCGCGTACGTCGTCTCCCACGCTCGGGCCGCGAACCCGGCGTCGAGCATGATGCCCAGGTAGCCCGCGGGGTCGAGCACCGGGTCCGACCGCAGAACGCCGTCGAGCGCCGACGCCCAGGGCCCGGACGCCCCGATCGACCGCATCAGCGCGTGCGACGGGGACCCGAAGTTGCCCGGCACCTGCATCGCGAACCACGACCCGGACGGCATCGCGTCGAGCCAGCGCGGCAGCAGTGCCACGTGCGACGGCACCCACTGCAGCGCCGCGTTCGTCACGACCACGTCGTCGGTCGGCCCGGGCATCCAGTCCTCGATCGCCCCGAGCGCGAACGACAGGTTCGGCAGGTCGGCCAGAGCGGGGTCGGCCGCAGCCGACGCGAGCATCTCCGCCGAGCTGTCGATCCCGACCACCGGCGACGAACGCCACCGCGCGGCCAACGTGGCCGTGAGGGCCCCGGGACCGCAGCCCAGGTCGACGACGCGACGTGGCGCCTCCCGTCCGTCACGGGCCGGCCACGCGACCTGCGCGACCAGGTCGTGGAAGGGACGCCCGCGGTCGTCCGCGAACGCGGCGTACCGCGACGGCTCCCAGCGCACCGCTAGATCTCGACCTCGAAGGGCTCGGTGCGGACGAGCTCGTGCACGCCGGAGATGACCTCGCTCGGACGGAACGGGTAGCGGTCGATCTCGGCCTGGTCGCTGATCCCCGTCATCACGAGGACGGTGTGGAGCCCGGCCTCGATGCCCGCCTGCACGTCGGTGTCCATCCGGTCGCCGATCATGCCGGTGTTCTCGGAGTGGGCGCCGATGCGGTTCATCGCGGAGCGGAACATCATCGGGTTCGGCTTGCCGACCACGTAGGGCTGCTTGCCGGTGGCCTTCTCGATCATCGCGGCGATCGCGCCCGTGGCGGGCAGCACACCCTCGGCGCTCGGGCCGGTGGCGTCCGGGTTCGTGACGATGAACCGGGCACCGTCGCGGATCAGGCGGACGGCCTTCGTGATCGCCTCGAACGAGTAGTTGCGGGTCTCGCCGACGACGACGTAGTCGGGCGCGGTCTCGGTCATGATGAAGCCGGCCTCGTGCAGGGCGGTGGTCATGCCGGCCTCGCCGATCACGAACGCGGAGCCGCCGGGCATCTGGGAGCGGCAGAAGTCCGCCGTGGCGAGGGCGCTCGTCCAGATGCGCTCCTCGGGAACGTGCAGGCCCGAGCTCCGGAGCCGGGCGCTGAGGTCACGGGGCGTGAAGATCGAGTTGTTCGTGAGCACCAGGAACTCGGTGCCCTCGTCGAGCCACTGCTGGATGAGTTCGGGGGCGCCGGGGAGCGCCTTGTTCTCGTGGACGAGCACGCCGTCCATGTCGGTCAGCCAGCACTCGACGTCGTTGCGGGTACCCATGGCCTCACCCTAACGGCGTGGCTGACCATGAAAGGGCCGGGAGGCACGGATCGGCTCTTGCGCGCTGCTCGCGGACCCGAGAAGGTCGAGACACCGAACGCCGGTCGGCTTTTGCCCTAGGCTTTTCGGGACACGTACCGAATCAAGGAGAACCCGCCGTGCTCGTCGAACCCGGAAACCCGTCCACCACGCCCCGACCCGCCGCGGCGTCGGCTCCGGATGCGGTGCCGGGCCTGGTCGACGGGACGCCGCGACGACGCCGTGGCCGACCCAACGTGCTGAGCCGCGAGCAGGTCATCGACGCCGCCACCGCGATCGCGAACGAGGACGGCATCGACCGGTTGTCCTTCCGGGCCCTCGGCGTCCGGCTCGGCGTTGCTCCGATGACGGTGCACCGGACCATCGGCGGCCTCGACGACCTGCACGCCGAACTCGTACGGCGCACCGTCGACGAGTTCACCGCCACCTTCGTCTGGCCGGACGAGTGGCACGCGGTGGTGCGCACCTTCGCGACGACCTTCCGTGACCTGATGCTGACGCACCCCCTCGTGCTCGAGTCGCACAGCCGCCGAGGTGCCCTGGTCTCCACGGAGTCCGACGCCGTCGTGGCGAAGGTCGTCGGGGCGCTCCGCTCCGCCGGGCTGCCCGACGCCGAGGCGATGTACGCCTTCTTCGTCGTGTACGACTTCGTGGTCGGGCACACCGGCGTGCAGGTCGGGAGGGGCGACTCCGAGGCCGGACGCCCGGAGCGGCACGCGCTCGTCGGCGAGATGGTCGGGGCGCACTCGTACGAGGACCGCTTCGCGCTCGGGCTCGACATCCTCATCGCCGGGATCGAGGCGCGGGTCCACTGACCCGGGGCGCGGGGCGGGGCGCGGGGCGGGGCGGGTCGCCGCGGGTCGCCGCGGGTCGCACGGTGCGAGGGTGCGAGGGTGCGGCGGGTCTGCACCTCGCACGGTGCGAGGGTGCGGCGGCGCTGAGCCGTTCGGTGCGAGGTTCCGCGCAGTGTGCGAGGGCGTTGGGCCCGCACGGAGCGCGGAACCTCGCACGGTGCAGGTGCACGGGGCGCTGAGGCCGCTGGGGTCGCACGGTGCGAGGGTGCGGCGGCGCTGAGCTGCTCGGTGCGAGGTGTCGCGCAGTGTGCGACGGCGGGGGCCCCGCACGGAGCGCGGAACCTCGCACGCTCCCGGCGCGCCGGTCGCACGGTGCGAGGGCGCCGCAGGGCTGCACCTCGCACGGTGCGAGGGGGCCCCGGGCTCGCCGTACGCTGGAGCCGTGACCACTGCGCCCGAACCGTCGCACGAGCTGACGACGAACGGGGTCGGCCCACACCCCGAGCCCTGGCCGGACGACCCGCGGCTCGACCCGGAGCTGCTCGCGGCGGGAGATTCCCGGAACGTGCTCGAACACTTCCGGTACTGGTCGATGGACGCCATCGTCGCCGAGCTCGACACCCGTCGGCATGCATTCGACGTCGCGATCGAGAACTGGCAGCACGACCTCAACATCGGGTCGATCGTGCGGAGCGCCAACGCGTTCCTGGCCGGCACGGTCCACATCATCGGCCGCCGGCGGTGGAACAAGCGCGGTGCGATGGTCACCGACCGCTACCAGCACGTCCGGTACCACCCCGACGTCGAGGCCTTCCTCGCGGCGATGGCGGAAGAGCAGCGCCCGGTGATCGCGATCGACAACACCCCCGGCGCCGAGCGCATCGAGACCGCCGTGATCCCCGAGCGCTGCGTCTTCCTGTTCGGTCAGGAGGGCCCCGGCCTCACGGACGAGGCCGTCGCGGGAGCGTCCGGACACCTCGAGATCACGCAGTTCGGGTCGACGCGGAGCATCAACGCCTCCGCCGCGGCCGCGATCGTCATGCACAGCTGGGTGGTCCAGCACGCCCGGTTGCCGGACGCTTCCTGAGCAGAAAAGGTCGAGTCCGGGCACTGGACCCGACCATTCCTGCTCACGAAGCGTGCGGGGCGGACGCGTGGCGGGCCTCCAGGCCGGGCGCGGAGTGCGGAGTGCGGGGTGCCCGGTGCGGCGGAGCAGGGGAGCGGGGGTGCGTGCTGCGCGATCAGCGCGGGGCGGTCGTGCGACGCGCGACCAGGCGGGGTTCGACGAGGACCTCCGTCGCGGCGAGTCCCGGGTCCGCGATGCGGGCCAGCAGGCGTTCGCCGGCGCCGCGGCCGATCTCGACGCTGCGGTCGTCGATGCTCGTCAGGGCGACGTAGCGCGTCGCGGCGACGGGGGTGTCGTCGTAGCCGATGACCGAGACGTCCTCGGGGACACGGAGTCCGCGTTCGGCGAGTTCGGACAGTGCTCCGAGAGCCATGACGTCGTTCGCCGCGAACACCGCGGTGACGTCGGGGTGCGCGTCGAGCAGGGCACCGAGTGCACGGGATCCGGCGTCCTCGGTGGGTTCGCCGGGCAGGACCGCGGCGGCGACGTGGGCACCCGCAGCGGCTGCGACGGTCGCCTCGAAGCCCGTGCGGCGTTCCTTCGACGCCGCCGAAGCCGCCCCGACGAAGCCGAGCCGCGTGTGGCCGAGGGCGAGCAGGTGCTCCGCGGCCATGCCACCACCGGCGCGGTCGTCGTTCGCGACGGTGTCCGCACGGGGGATCGACACCCGGCCGCCGGCGATCACGAGGGGCATCGACGCCGGGATCGCGAGGTCCGTCGTCGGTTCGCCCGCGATGACGATGCCCTCGACGCGCATGGAGAGGAAGCCCTCGACCGGTGAGGCGTCGAGCCCCGTGTTGAGGAACCGGTCGGCGACGACCAGGCGGTGGCCCTGGTCCTGCAGCGCCTCGCGGAGGCCGGTGAGCAGGTCCACGAACCACTGGTTCCGGAAGTCGTCGAGGACCACGCCGATGGTGCGGCTGCGAGTGCCGGCGAGCGAGACCGCAGCGGTGGAGGGGCGGTAGTCGAGCTCCTGGATCGCCTCGAGCACGGCCTGCCGGCGCTGGTCGCTGACGCGGGGGGAGCGCTGCAGCACGAGGGAGACGAGGGACTTCGACACCCCGGCGCGCGCGGCGACGTCGTAGATGGTCGCGGGCTTGCCGTCTCCCATGATGCTGTTCGACCTCCGTTGGTTCGTGGGTCGATCGTAGCGGCGGTTGACGTGACATGGGCGGTGGGGCGGGGCGGGGCTGGGCGCGGGCGGGCGCGGGTGCGCTGCGCTTCGCTTGGTGAGCAGAAATGGTCGGGTGCGTGGTCCCGACTCGACCTTTTCTGCTCACGATGTGCGTGTGGTCACTCCTCCACACGGGAGGCGCGGGTCACGTTGTGCACGGAAGGTGCGTTCCGCCCGGCTTGCGGGAGCGCGGGGCGCGAGTGTGGTGGGCATGCGAGCACGCCCACTTCCACCCCCGCTCCGGTACCGGCCGTTCGACGTCGGGGCCGCTGACCGTGCGGGTGTCTGCCGACAACGACTCCGCCGGCGAGACCTGGTCCGGCCGACCCGGTCGATCCGCTGGGCGCGCGGACGCCCACCCGATGACGTCGAACGGATCCGGGCGTTCCGGCAGATCCTGCTGCCCGGACAGTTCGTCAGCCACCTCTCGGCTGCCGCGCTGTGGGAGCTGCCCGTGCCCGTCGGTGCCGCAGGTCCGGTGCACATCACAAGCCGGATCCCCGTCGCCCAACCGCGCCGGACCGGGGTCGTCGGACACCGCATCACCGCCGACCGGGCTGCCGTCGTCGAGCGATGGGGGATGCCCGTGAGCACCCCTGCCGCGCTGTGGGTGGAGTGCGGAGCGTTGTTGGCCGTCGACCAACTCGTCGTGCTCGGCGACGCGGTCGTGACGGAACGGCGGTGCGCGACGACGATCGACGACCTGCGCGGAGCGCTCGACCGGGCCGGGGCGCGCGCAGGTGTCCGGAAGCTGCGGGCGGCACTCAAGCTCGTGCGAGTCGGCGCCGGCTCGCCGCAGGAGACCAGGGCGCGGCTGACGATCGTGCGAGCCGGACTGCCCGAGCCGACGCTGCAGCTCGACATCCTCGACGAAGCCGGGCGGTTCGTCGGCCGCATCGACATGGCCTACCCGGAGCAGCGCATCGTGATCGAGTACGAGGGGGACCAGCACCGCACCGACGCCGAACAGTGGGGACGGGACCTCCGCCGGTACCGCGAGGTCGAGCGGCTCGGGTGGGCCGTCGTCCGGTGGGCGAAGTCCGACCTGGGCCCGCACGCGCACGGTGCGGTCGATCACCTGAGGTCACTGCTCGCGCGTCGGGGGTAGCGTCCGCGGCATGGCGACGCTGCTCATCACCGGGGCCGCAGGACGCATCGGGGCTGCACTCCGGCCTCGGCTCCGCGCGGCCGGACACGACCTCGTCCTGCTCGACGAACGGACCCCGGACGACCCGGTCTCGCCGGGGGAGCGGTTCGTCGCCGGCTCGGTGAACGACGTCGACGCGCTCGAGAACGCGCTCGCCGGGGTCGACACCGTCGTGCACTTGGCGGGCATCCCGACCGAGGCGCCGTGGGACGACCTGATCGCCGCGAACCTGACGGGGACGAAGAACGTCCTGGAGCGGGCGGCGGCGAACGGGGTGCTCCGGGTCATGCTCGCGAGCTCGATCCACGCCGTCGGCCTCGTCCCCGAACCGCTCGAGCAGCCGGGGAGCGTCCCGGGCGATCGGCTGCCCCGGCCGGACACGTACTACGGCGTGACGAAGGCCGGGATGGAACTGCTCGGCAGCCTGTTCGCCGACCGGTACGACATGTCGGTCGTCTCGGCGCGCATCGGGGCGTTCGGAGAGCGGCCGTCGTCGTCGCGGGCGTTGCTGATGTGGAGTTCGCCCGACGACCTGGTGCGGCTCGTCCTGGCGACGGTCGAACTCCGCGAACCCGGACACCACGTCGTGTGGGCGCTGTCGCGGAACTCCGGGTCGCCGGCGGACCTGTCGGCGGGCGAGGCGATCGGATTCGTCCCGCACGACGACGCGTCCGCGGTGCTCGACGCCGACGCCCGCGAGGCTCTGCCGCCCGACGACCTGCGGACCCTCGGCGGCGGGATGGTCGAACTGCCCCTCGGGCGCAGCGCTTCGTGAGCAGGAATGGTCGGGTGACCTGAGGCCACCCGACCATTTCTGCTCACGAAGCGAACGCGGGCGAACGCGGGCGAACGCGGGCGAACGCGGGCGAACGCGGGCGAACGCTGGCGAGCGCGGGCGAACGCGGGCGAACGCTGGCGAGCGCGGGCGAACGCGGGCGAGCGCCGGTGCCGGGCGACGCCCCCCGCCCCCTACCCGATCAGGCTCGGCCGCAGGTCGCGCAGCGTCCTCGAGCGGGTCTGCCGCGCCGTGACCACGAAGGACACGAGCAGCGCACCGAGGAGCCAGCAGAGCAGCACGCCGGCATCCGACCACGCGGCGCCGAGGCTCCCGCCGTACATCGTCTGCCGGATGGCGTCGACGGAGTACGTCATCGGCAGCGCGAAGTGCAGCGCCGCCAACGGCCCCGGAAGGGTCTGCCAGGGGAACGTGCCCCCGGCGGTGACGAGCTGCACGAGCATCAGCACCAGGCCGAGGAACTGCCCCACCGACCCGAGCAGCACGTTGAGCGCCATGATGATCGCCGCGAAGGTCGCCGAGGCCAGCACCATGATCCCGATCGTCCCACCGACGTGCACCACGTTCAGGTCGAGGGCGAACCGGACGATGAAGAACAGCGCCACCATCTGCACCAGGCCGAGCAGGGCCGGCGTCAGCCACCCGCCGAACACCACCGCCAGGGGCTTCCGCACCGCGGTGATCGCCCGCTTCGAGATCGGCTTCAGGATGAGGAACAGCGCGTACATGCCGATCCAGGCCGCGAGGGAGATGAAGAACGGTGCGAGGCCGGCACCGTAGTTCGACGCGGCGGCGACGTTGTCGTCCCCGACCTTGACCGGGTCGGAGATGACCGAGGCCTGCGACTCCCGCTCCGAGGCGTTCGACGCCGGGATCTTCGTGCGGCCCTCGTCGAGGGACGACGCGAGCTTCGACGAGCCGGTCTTCAGCTTCGCGAGCCCCGAGGCGAGCGACGACGCCCCGTCATCGGCGGACGCGGCGCCCGACGCGAGCGACGCAGCACCCGAGGACAGCTCCGGAGCGGCCGCGGCCAGCGCGGACGTCCCCGAGGCCACCTGCGATGCACCGTCCGACAGCGTGGACGCGCCGGTCGCCGCAGACGAGATGCCGGACGCCAGGGTCGGAGCGGCTGATGCCAGCGACGACGTGCCGGCAGCGACCTGCGCGGACCCGTCGCGGAGCTGGTCGACCGACGACTTCGTGGTCTCGTACGTCTTCTTGGCCTGTGCCCCCGTGGTGTTCACCTGCGTGACGGCGTCCGTGACGGTGGCGGTCAGCGCGGCCTGCTGTTCCTCGGTCAGCGTCACGCCCTCCGGCAGGTTGTCGGTGATGCCGGCGAGCACGGTGGCGGCGTCGAGCGGCTGGAGCGCCTCGACGTCGGAGCTGTACGAGTCGACGGTGTCCGCGAGCTGCTTGTTGCCCGCTGCCACCTGCTGCGCGCCCGAGTTCAGCTGCGCCGTCTGGTCCGGCAGCGCCGCCGTCTGCTGCTGCGCACTCGCCAGGCCCGAGGCGAGCGTCGCGGCGCCGGATGCCACCTGCTGCGCGCCGCTGTCCAGCTGCGTCGTCTGGGACGGCAACGAAGCCGTGCCGTCGGCGAGTTCGGCGGCGCCGGACGACAACTCGCCGGTGCCGTCGGCGAGCGTCGCGGCTCCGGAGGCGGCCGTGGCGGTGCCCGACGCCAGCTGGTCGGCACCGTCGACGGCGTCGCCCAGGCTGTCGCGGACGTCGGCGAGCCCGACGAGCAGGGTCTTCGCCGCCTGCTTGCCGACCCGCTCGGCGACGGCGGTGCGCATGGTCTTGCCCGCCTGCTCCGCGATGGTCGAGGCCAGGTACGAGTTCGTGTCGGCGGTCGTCATGACGAGCTTCGCCTGCGTGGGGTCGTCGGACTGCGCGGACACCAGGTGCTCGGAGAAGTCGTGCGGGATGGTCACCACGAAGTCGTAGGTGCCGTTCCGGACGCCGGAGCGGGCGTCGGCCGCGGTGGTCTTCGTCCACTTGAAGTCGGCGCCGTCGATCGCCTCTTTCGTGACGTCCGTGCCGTAGTCGACGTGGTCGCCGTCGAGCGTGGCCCCGGCGTCCAGGTTGACGATCGCCGCGGGGATCTGGTCGAGCTTCGCGTACGGGTCGCGGTTCGCCCACAGGTACGCGCCGCCGTACAGCAGCGGCACGATCATGAGCGCGATGAACGCCAGACGTGCGAGCGGGGTCGCGGTGAGCCGCGCCAGTTCGGAGCGGACGAGCGAGGTGGTGGTCACGGGGTTGCCTCCGTCGGGACGGTTGCGGATTCTGCGGTGACGGACGGACCGGACTGGAGGCCCGGGTCGTTCCCGTCAGACAGGGCCGCGTCGTCGGGACCCTCGGTCTGGGTGGTGTCGAGCAGGTTCTCGACGGTGGTGGCGGCTGCCTTCGAGGTGACGAGCACCACGGTCACGCCGCGCCGGGCGACGTCGCGCAGGACGGCGAACCACTCCTCGACGGCGCCGCCGTGCCGCTCGGGCGAGGTGAGCACGATGCCCGTCACCCCGTCGCGGAGCAGGGCGAGTTCGACGAGCAGCCGGACCCGCACCGCCGTCGGCACCCGCTGCACGTGGGTGTCGGCGTAGTGCTGCAGCCCGAGCTCGTCGAGCACGGTGTCGACGTGCTCGCGGGAGGGGCGCTGCCCGGCGAACGCGAGCTCTTCGCGGACGATCTGCTTGACGCTCAGCACCGGGAAGGGTTCGGCGACGCCGGGGGTGTCGACCAGGGCGAAGGCGCGGCGCACGGCGGCGGCGTCCTCGTGTCCGTCGAGCAGCACCCGACCGGTGTCGGGGTGCATCCGGCCGCCGGCGACGAGCGAGGCGAGCACGGGTGCCTGCTCGGTCTCGACGGCGACGACCCCGGGGCGTCCGGGGGCGGCGACGGCGGAGACGACGGGCAGTGCCGCGCCGGGCTCGTCGCCGATGCCGACGTTGGCGAGTTCGAGCGTCATGCGGGGTCCTTCACAGCGGGTGCAACGGGAGCAGCGGGAGCAGCGGGAGCAGCGGGTTCGGAGAGCAGCGCGGTGCGCCAGTCGATGCCGGCCATGCCGAGCGCGGACAGCACGACCATGCGGCGCCCGTCCTCGTCACTGGTGCCGGACCGGGTGGCCTCGTCGAGGACGGCGATGCACGCTCCTTCGACCAGGCGCCCGAGCGTCGCGGGGTCGACGTCGTCGCGCATCGCACCGTCCGCGATGCCCAGGGCGCAGGCTTCGCGGACCCGGGCGCGCAGCGGTGCGAACACCTCGGCGACGGGTTCGGCGAACGGGCTGCGCACGGCGACCCTGGCCATCGAGCGGACGTGGGACACCTCGGACCAGAGCGTCACGGCGATCGCGGCCAGTCGCGCGGCCGGCGGGAGCTCCTGCAGGTCCGAGGTGGTCGGCATCGCGGCGGCGATCCGGGCGGCCCCGGCCGTCACGACCTCGCGCACGAGGTCGTCGCGGGACGGGAAATGTCCGTACACCGCGCGTCGGGACAGTCCGGCGGCGGCGGCGATCATCTCGATCGAGGCGTCCGGGTCGCGCTGCAGGCAGGTCTTCGCGGCGTCGAGGAGGGCTGCCCGGTTCTCGGTCGCGTCGCGGCGGGGCGCGCGCGTGGAGGGGGAAGCAGAGGTCATGTCCACCATCCTAATAACGTGCACACACGTGTGCAACTTAACAGGGAAGCCGCCCCCGAACGGGGGTGTCCCCCAAAGTGCGGACTGTCCACCCTGAGAGCAAACGCATAACTTCACAGCAATCTCATGCGAACCACGGACTGAGCCTGGAGTGTCCTCTTTGAACCGTGCAACACCGAATTCAGACCCGAACCCGAATCAACACCACCAGCTCCACCCGAGTCGCATCACCCGAGTCCTGACCGCCGGCATCGCCGCCGCGGCCCTGGCCTGCGGTGGGCTCGCCGTCGGCGGTGCTGCCTCGGCGGCACCGGCCGGCACCTCGATCGCCGCACTGAAGCTCTCCGCACCGCTGCGGGACGCCAAGGCCTCCAAGACCGTCGCCGCCTTCGTGCGCACGACGGGCAAGGGTGCGCTCGAGGTCGACGCCGCGGCCAAGGGCGGTGACCTGACCAAGTCGAAGACGCAGTCCTCGGCAGCGAAGAGCCGCGTCAAGGCCATCGAGTCGACCACCGACGCCGTCAGCGCCGCCGTGAAGCGCGCCGACTCCGACGCCACCGAGCTGTACTCGACCGAGTACACGGTCCCCGGCGTCGCGGTCGTCGCCGACGTCTCCGCGCTCCAGGAGATCGCGAAGCGCTCCGACGTCGAGAGCGTCATCCCGCTCACGCCGAAGAAGATCGTCGACCCGACCGTCAACGCCGACGCGAGTGCTGCTCCGTCCGGCGTGGACCCGAGCCTGGCGAAGGCCGGCGCGGACGGGGTCGCCCCGAAGAACGCCGCGAGCGACGTCTACACGCGCTCGCTCAACGCCTGGCAGCAGACCGGTCACACCGGCAAGGACGTCAACGTCGCCGTCCTCGACACCGGCCTCGACTACACCCAGGCCGACTTCGGTGGCCCCGGCACGACGGCCGCCTACCAGGAGGCCCTGGCGAACGCGAGCAGCGGCGCCCCGGACCCCAGCCTGTACGACGCGTCCAAGTTCCTGGGCGGGTACGACTTCGCCGGTGCGACCTACAACGCGGACCCGGACGACCCGGCGTACGACCCGGTGCCGGCTCCGGACGAGAACCCCATCGACGGCAAGGGCGGCGACCACGGCACGCACGTGTCCGGCTCGATCGCGGGCTACGGCCTGACCGCCGACAAGAAGACCTTCGACGGCGACTACACGAAGCTGACCACCAAGCAGGTGCAGGACATGTGGATCGGCCCGGGCACCGCGCCCGAGTCCGGCCTCTACGCCCTCAAGGTGTTCGGTGACGGCGGCGGTTCGACCGACGTCACGGGTGCCGCACTCGACTGGGTGGGCCAGGCGCTCACCCAGGGCAAGGACATCAACGTCCTCAACCTGTCGCTCGGCTCCGACTACGGCGCACCGGACGACCCCGACAACGCCAAGATCGACGCACTGACCGCTCGCGGGGTCCTGCCCGTGATCGCCTCCGGCAACGCCGACGACTTCACCGACATCGGTGGATCGCCCGGGAACGCCGAGGGTGCGCTGACCGTCGCCGCGAGCGCCACCGGCCAGTCGCTGTACGACGGCGTCGAGGCCACCGCCCCGGCGAACGTCGCGAAGACCTACCGGTCGCAGTACTCGCAGAACTTCACGGGCACGCTGCCGGTCGAGGGTGACGTCGTCGTCCCGACCAGCAACATCGACGGCTGCGCCGCGTTCAGCGCTGCGGACGCCGCGAAGATCGCGGGCAAGGTCGTCTGGCTCAAGTGGACCGACGCAGCACTCGAGTGCGGCTCCGGCGTGCGCTTCGGCAACGTCCAGGCAGCCGGCGGTGTCGGCGTGCTCCTGGCAGGCACGATCAACACCTTCGACTCGGGCATCGCCGGCAACGCGACCATCCCGGGTGCCGAGCTGACGCTCGATGCCGCCACGAGCCTCCAGGCCGCTGCCAAGGCGGGGACCCTGCACGTGCGCTTCGCGGACGAGCTGCAGGGCTTCGAACTGGCCACCGACCCGGAGACCGTGAACACGCTCGCCGGGTTCACCAGCCGTGGTGTCCACGGTTCGTTCGACGACATCGTCAAGCCGGACATCGCCGGCCCCGGGGTCAACGTGATCTCCGCGGCCAACGGCACCGGTGACGGACGCCTGTCGATGAGCGGCACGTCGATGGCGACGCCGGACGTGGCGGGCATCGCCGCGCTGACGTTCCAGTCGCACCCGACGTGGAGCGCACCGCAGGTCAAGGCGGCGCTGATGAACACGGCGACGCACGACGTCAAGGACGGCAACCGTTCGGCGACCCTGCTCCGCCAGGGCACCGGCCGCGTCGACGCCCTGCAGGCCGTGACCGCCGGCACCACCGTCCGCAGCGTCGAGAACGACCTGCTCGTCACCGCTTCGTACGGTGTCGTCGAGGTCTCGGGCAAGACGAGCGAGAGCCGCACCCTGCAGATCGCGAACACCGACGGCGTCGCGCACACCTACGACGTGGCCTACCAGCCGCAGGTGTCGCAGCCCGGTGTGACGTTCGCGCTCAGCTCGAAGCGGGTCACCGTCCCGGCGAACCGCACGGCGACCGTGAAGCTCACGTTCACCATCGCCGACCCGACGAAGCTCCGCCGCGTCATCGACCCCACCCAGGAGTCGGTGCAGCAGGGCTACCAGCGCGAGTTCGTGGCCGCGGCCTCGGGCATCGTCGCCTTCTCGCCGACGGACAAGACGACCAACCCGCTGCGGGTCGGCGCCTACGTCGCACCGAAGCCCGTCAGTTCCGTGCAGGGTCGCTCCACCGTGGCCTTCACCGGTCCGGGCAAGGCGGCCGACCTCACCCTGAAGGGCCGCACGGTCGACCAGGGCGGGATCACCTCCGGCTACCACGCGACCGTCGCACCGTTCGTGCTCGGCGGGACCGACCCGGTCGAGGCGTTCCCGGAGGGCTCGGCCAAGCGCTCGCTGCAGGCGGCGGACATCCGCTCCTACGGTGCCGCGTACGACAAGGCCTCCGACACGCTCGCGTTCGGTGTGCAGACGGCCGGCCCCGACGCCAACCCCGGCGCCGTGACCAACGTCGAGGTCCTCATCGACACGAACCGTGACGGTGAGCCCGACTACCTGCTGTACAACGCCAAGTCCGCAGCGGTGGACGCGACGTTCGCCACGACGGTCGACCTGGCCACCGGCGAGGTCGTCGACGCCCAGCCGCTCAACGGCGGGGCGCCCGGACAGGACGTCAACACCTTCGACAGCTCCGTGAAGGTGCTCACCGTCACCGGTTCGCTCATCGGCGCGAAGAGCAAGTTCACCTACTCGGTGCTCACCGAGTCGGCGTACGCCCCGGCACTGGCCACCAGCGGTTCCTACGTGGTCGACGAGACGAAGAACGCCTCGTTCGACCCGTCGAAGCCGGCGCTCTCGTTCGCGCAGGGTCGCAGCACGGGTGTCCTGTTCGCCGACTCCGGCAAGATCCGGGTCACCCGGGCCTCCGGTGTCACGAAGGCCACCGTGCTCCTGCTGCACCTCGACAACGCCGTGGGCAAGCAGGTCGGCACGTCGACCATCTCGGTGACCCCGCCGAAGCTCGCGCTCGCTGCCGGCAGCAAGGTGTCGATCAGCGGGTCGGCGAAGGTCGGTTCGAAGCTCACCGCGAACCACGGCAAGTGGAGCACCGCGAAGGCGTCGTACAAGTACCAGTGGCTCCGTGACGGCAAGGCCGTCGGGAAAGCCACCGCGGCGACGCTGAAGCTCGGCACGTCGGACGTCGGGCACAAGTTCACCGTGAAGGTGACGGCGCACGCGTCCGGCTACAAGGACGGCACCGCGACGTCCAAGTCGACCGCGAAGGTGACGCGCCGGTAGTCGCCGCGAGCGCGTCCACGCGCCGCACATGGTGAGCAGAAGATGTCGGGTCCCGAGTTCGGACCCGACATCTTCTGCTCACGAAACGAGATCGAGGCACTCCCTCGACGCGGATTCAGGACAGGTAGTTAGACAAACTAGTAACACGATGGCAGGGTGGTGCACATGACGAACACGCTCAAGCAGCTCCGGACGAACCCCGTCGAGTGGCGCCGCCGTGGGCTCACCCCGCCGGACGTCATCCAGGCGATGGTCGAGCAGCGACTCGCCGAGCCCGGGCACTCGCAGCCCGTCGGCGACCCGTCGTACCAGGACTTCTTCCGCGCCTGATCGCGGAACGCACGCCCACATCGGACGGGAGGCACGGTGCCAGCTGGCACCGCGCCTCCCGTCCGGTTTCTGGTTGGCTCCAGGGCTACTGGCCGACCTCGTCGTCGGCCGCCTTCTCGGCCTTGTCGACCTGGTCGCCGTGGCCGCCGCCGGTGGCCTTGTCGGCCGCGTCCCCTGCCTTGTCCAGGCCGGCGTCCGACGCCTTCTCGCCCTTGTCGCTGTTCGCGAAGTCCTTGGCCTTGTCACCGAGGTCGCTCATGTCGTGCTCCTTCCGATGGTGGATCTGACGCGTCCGACCGTGCTCCGCGACCGCCGAGCGGCTGCCCAGCCTGCGTCGTCCGGACAGGGTGCCTGACCCCCGCGGGTGGCGCGCAGGTGACCAGCCGATAGACTCGGGTGGACCACCGGCCCGCCTGGTCGCGTGAGGTCCTCCGCCAACGTGAGGAGAACCAGATGCCCGCAGCAGTCATCATCGGAGCCCAGTGGGGCGACGAGGGCAAGGGGAAGGCCACCGACCTCCTCGGCTCCCGCATCGACTACGTCGTGAAGTTCAACGGCGGCAACAACGCCGGCCACACGGTCGTCGTCGGCGGCGAGAAGTACGCGCTGCACCTGCTGCCCTCCGGCATCCTCACGCCCGGCGTCACGCCGATCATCGGCAACGGCGTCGTCGTCGACCTCGAGGTCCTGTTCCAGGAGCTCGACGCGCTCAAGGCCCGCGGCGTCGACGTCTCGAAGCTGCTCGTGTCGGCGAACGCCCACGTCATCACGCACTACCACCGCACCATCGACAAGGTGACCGAGCGGTTCCTCGGCAAGCGCCAGATCGGCACCACCGGCCGCGGCATCGGCCCGACCTACGCCGACAAGATCAACCGCGTCGGCATCCGGATCCAGGACATCTTCGACGAGAACATCCTGCGGCAGAAGGTCGAAGCGGCCCTCGACCAGAAGAACCACCTGCTGGTCAAGGTCTTCAACCGCCGCGCGATCGACGCCGAGGAAGTGGTCGAGTCGCTGCTGTCCTTCGCCGACCGCCTGCGCCCGATGGTCGCCGACACCGCCCTCGAGATCCACCGTGCCCTCGAGCGCGGCGACACCGTCCTGTTCGAGGCCGGTCAGGCCACGATGCTCGACGTCGACCACGGCACCTACCCGTTCGTGACCTCGTCGTCCGCGACCGCCGGTGGCGCCGCGACCGGTTCCGGCATCGGCCCGGGCAAGCTCGAGCGCATCATCGGCATCGTCAAGGCGTACACGACCCGCGTCGGCGCCGGCCCGTTCCCGACCGAGCTGTTCGACGAGTCGGGCGAGTTCCTGCGCGCCAACGGCTTCGAGTTCGGCACCACGACCGGCCGTCCCCGCCGCTGCGGTTGGTACGACGCCCCGATCGCCCGCTACACGGCACGCATCAACGGTGTGACCGACTTCGTGCTCACCAAGCTCGACGTCCTGACGGGTCTCGAGACGATCCCGGTGTGCGTCGCGTACGAGGTCGACGGTGTCCGCGTGGACGAGGTCCCCGTGAACCAGTCGGACTTCCACCACGCGAAGCCCGTGTACGAAGAGTTCCCCGGCTGGACCGAGGACATCACCGGCGCCCGTTCGTTCGAGGACCTGCCGGCGAACGCCCAGGCCTACGTCCTCGCGGTCGAGGCGATGTCCGGCGCACGGATCTCCGCGATCGGTGTGGGTCCGGGCCGCGACGCCATCGTCGTGCGGCACGACCTGCTCGGCGCCGGCGCCTGACGATGCGGATCCTGTTCGTCTGCAGCGGCAACATCTGTCGTTCACCGCTCGGCGCGCAGGTCCTGACGGCGCGACTCGGCCCGGACGCTGCGGCGTTCGTGGTCGAGTCCGCCGGCACCATCGCCGACGACGGTGCCGCGATGGACGGTGCCGCGGCGGCGCAGTCGGTGCGGCTCGGCGGCGACCCGTCGGCGCACGGTTCGCGGTACCTGACGGCGGCGATCGCGTCGGAGGCCGACCTCGTGCTGACGGCGGAGCGATCGCACCGTGCTGCCGTGGTGTCGCTGGCGCCCCGGGCTGCGCGGAGGGCGTTCACGATCAAGCAGTTCGCGCGGGTGATCGCGGGACTCGAGCCGTCGGACCTGGACGGCGTCGGGTCTCCCGTCGAGCTCGTCGATCGGGTCGCGCGACTCCGGGGGGCCGTGCCGCCGCCGGCCGACCCCGCTGACGACGACGTCGACGACCCCTACCGCCGGTCCGAGGCGACGCATCAGCGCGTGGCGGACGAGATCGACGGGGCGCTCGCGGTGATCGCCGAGGCGTTGCGGGGCTCGTTGCGCTGAGGTTCGTGCTCGTGCTCGTGCCCGTCGGCGTGTGCTCGAGCCCGTCGGCGTGTGCTCGCCCTCGCACGGTGCGAGGTTTCGACGAGTGTGCGAGGTCGTTCGGGTCGCACGGTGCGCGGAACGTCGCACACTGCGGTGGCGGCGGGCGCGAGCACGGTGCGAGGGGCGCGCGGCGCTACGGTGCGAGGTTTCGACGAGTGTGCGGGGTCGTTCGGGTCGCACGGTGCGCGGAACCTCGCACGCTGCGGTGACGGCCCGGCAAGCACGACGCGGCCAGGCAAGCACGACGCCCCCGCCTCCACCCTTCGATGCAAGTCCGGCAGGTGCATCCCTGCGCCGGTCGTCCGCGGGCGCCGCCGTTCCTAGCGTCGATGTCATGACGAACACCACCGAAGTCCGGCCCTCCGCCGGCACCGCCCCCGAGGCCCGCAGGGGAGCCGCCGGCGTCATCGCCCGGCACCCGCTGCCGTCCTTCTTCACCCTCGCGCTCGGCCTGAGCTGGCTGGCGTGGATCCCGTACATCCTGTCGCCGCACGGCCTGGGTGTGTGGGACATCCACTTCCCCGAGGTCCTGGGCAGCGGACAGTTCACCGGGGTCCTGCCCGGTGCGCTCCTCGGCCCGCTGGGCAGCGCGTTCATCGTCACGGCGGTCGCGGACGGTCGCGCGGGCCTCCGGCGCTGGGTGGGGCGGCTGTTCCGCTGGCGGGTCGCCTGGTACTGGTACGCACTGGCACTCGTCGTGGTGCCGGCACTGATCGTCGTCTCCGCGCTGCCCTTCGCCGGTGGTGAGGTCCGGGCACCCTCAGCCCTGGCCTTCGCCATGCTCGTACCAGGGCTGGTGATCCAGCTGTTCTCGACCGGCCTGAGCGAGGAGCCCGGCTGGCGCGACTTCGCCCTGCCGCGCCTGCAGCACCGCTTCGGCGGACTCGGTGCCGCCGCGATCCTCGGTCCGATCTGGGCGCTCTGGCACATGCCGCTCTACCTGAGCGACTGGGGCGGCTGGCCGAATGCGCACTGGAGCGAACCCGTCGTCTTCGCCCTGTTCACCATCACCTTCAACGTCGTGATGATCCAGGTGTTCAACAAGACCGGTGAGAGCCTGCCCCTGGCCCTGCTGCTGCACGTCGGCGTGAACAACACGATCTCGACGCTGTTCCCGGAGATGTACCCGACCATGACGGCCGGCACGCTGATGATCGGCCTGACCATCGTGTCGACGATCGCCGCCGCGGTGCTCCTCGTCGCCACCCGCGGCCGACTCGGCTACGACCCGGCCCGACGCGTCCTGCCCCTGGACGCCCCGATCCCCGTCCACGCCCCGGCCCCCGCGCACACCCGCCTCGTAGGATCCAACGATGGCACCCGCTGAGCGCACCCGCGGCGTCGACCTGCTCGTGGCCCTCGGCGCGGGCGTCGTCGCCCTCGGCCTGCTGGTCGGGCTCCCGCCGCTCGACGCCGCCGATCCCGACAGCGCCGGACTCGTCCTGCGGGTGCCGGCGCCGTTCACGGCCGCGTGGACCGTGTTGGCCATCGGCCTGCTGGCCCAGTCGGCCGCCCTGCTCGCCGCCCGCCGCGCACCCCGCACGGTCCTGCTCGTGGTCGCCGCCCTGCCGGTGGTGATCGCCGCGCTCGCCCCGCAGACGGCCGACCTGTTCGGCCTCACCGCGCTGCCCGTGGTCGTGGCCGTCGTCCTCGCCGCACTCCGCGTCCCGCTGGCGCGTCTGTGGCCGTCGCTCGTCGCCGCCGCCGTGCTGGTCGCGGCCGGCAGCGCCGTCCTCGTCCCACGTGCGACCTCGGTCGGCCAAGGTGTCCTGCAAGCGGTCGGCGCCGTCGGCCTCCCGCTCCTCGTCACCCTGCTCGTGCAGTCCCGCCGCGAGGTCCGCGCCGCCCGCACGGCCGAGGTGAGCGCCGTCGGCCGGGAACAGGACGCCCTGGTCGACGCCGCGGTCTCCCGCGAACGTGCCGCGATGGCCCGGGAACTCCACGACATCGCCGCCCACCACCTGTCCGGCATCGCCCTGATGGCGGCCGTCATCGACCGGCAGATCGACTCCGAGCCGGAACGTGCCCACGAGGGCGCCCGCCAGGTCCGGGAGCAGAGCACCGCCGTCCTCGACGACCTCCGCCGTCTGGTCGGGCTGCTCCGCGACGACGTCCCCGCCGAGCGAGCGGTGGAGACCATCGCGGGGATCGTCGACCTGGTCGAGCGTGCCCGGTTCCGCAGTGACGTCCGGCTCGACGTCCACGCGGGCGACCACCCCCTCGCCGAGGGGATCGGCCCACTCGCGCAGCTGGCCGCCTACCGCACGGTCCAGGAGGCGCTGGCCAACGCCGTCCTGCACGCACCGTCCGCCCCGTGCACGGTCACCGTCGACGACCGCGACCCGACCCGGGTCGCGATCCGGGTCGAGAACGCACCGGCCACCGATCCGGCACCCGGCAGTTCACCCTCGGGCGGCAACGGCCTGCGGGGGATGCGCGAGCGTGCGGACCTGGTCGGGGCGCGCCTCCAGGCCGGTCCCACCCCGTCCGGTGGGTGGCTGGTGGAGCTGGCGCTCGGCCGGGAGGCACCTCCCGCACCCACGCAGGCCGCTGACGGAACCGAGGTGGTCGCGTGATCCGCGTGCTGGTCGCGGACGACCAGCCACTGGTCCGCGCCGGGGTCTCCGCGCTGCTCGGCGCGGAGGCCGACATCGAGGTCGTCGGCGTGGCCTCCGACGGCGGTGAAGCACTCGCCCTCGCACGGTCCACGCGACCCGACGTGGCCTGCCTGGACATCCGGATGCCGGTCATGAACGGCATCGAACTCGCTCGGCTGTTCTGCGCTCCGGACGCCGACCCGGCGATCCCGGTGCTGATGCTCACCACCTTCGACCTCGACGACTACGTGTTCGGGGCGCTCGAGGCCGGTGCCTCCGGGTTCCTGCTCAAGGACGCCGAGCCGGACACGATCGTCGACGCCGTCCGGCAGGTCGCTGCCGGCAACGGGACGCTCGACCAGGCCCTGACCCGGCGGGTGCTGCGGGAGTTCGTCTCGCGGCGGAGCCTGCGGCCGGTCTCCGGCGACCGGGCGGACGAGGTCCTGACCGCTCGCGAGCGTGAAGTCCTGCTGCTGCTCGCGCAGGGCATGTCGAACGAGGAGATCGCCGTCGCGCTCGTCCTCGAGGTCTCCACCGTGAAGTCGCACCTGGCGCGGATGCTGCCGAAGCTCGGGGTGCGGTCGCGGCTGCAGGCCGTGGTGTGGGCGTACCAGAACCGGATCGTGGCGGTCCCCGAGCCGTAGACCGCCGCTACCGGCGGAGCACGTGACGGTCGCGGCTCGCAGCCGCACCGGCCACGAACTGCAGCGCGAGCAGGACGAGCAGCACCGCGATCGGCACGGTCCAGCCCCCGGTTGCCGTGTGCAGCAGGCCGAGGCCGACCGGCCCGAGCCCCGCAAGCAGGTAGCCGAAGCCCTGCGCCATCGTCGACACGTGGGCGGTGTGCCGGGCGTCGGGGGAGCGCCAGACGATGTAGCTCAGCGACAGGCTGATCGCGCCGCCCTGCCCGAGTCCGAGCAGGGTCATCCACACCCAGGCACCCGCGGCCGGCGCGATGAGGAGTCCGGCGAACCCGGCGGCGCAGAGCGCCACGACGACGAGCACCGGCAGCCAGGTCGGGCGCAGGCGCCGGGCGATCGCCGGCCCGGTGATGCCGGTCAGGATCCCCGGCAGGCTCGAGTACGCGAGCATCAGGCCGGCAGTGTGCGCCGAGACACCGGCGTCCTGCAGCACCGTCGGCACCCAGGTCAGGAACGCGTAGTACGACAGGCTCTGCAGCCCCATGAAGCCGGTCACCGCGATCGCCACAGGGTCGCGGAGCAGCCGCGCGAAGGTCGGTTCGTCGGCGGCACCCGCGCCGGTGGCACGGGTCGGGGTGTCCGGGCGCTGCAGTGCCCGTGGCAGCCACACCACGAACGCGATCGCCGCGGGGACCGCCCAGAACGCCAGCGCCGGACGCCACGATCCGGCGAACGCCGCCATCAGCGGGACGACGGCCGCCGAGGCGATCGCCGCACTGAGGAACAGCGCCGTCGAGTACAGGCCCATCATCAGCCCGACCCGGTGCGCGAAGTCGCTCTTGATCGCGGCCGGCATGCAGACGTTCGCCACCGCGATCGCCGCTCCGGCCAGCACCGTGCCGCCGTAGAGAGCCCAGCCGTGCGGCTCGAGTCGGAGTGCGATGCCGATCGCCAGCACCGCCATCGTCAGGCCGAGCAGCCGGTGCAGGCCGATGCGCCGACTGAGCACCGGGGTCAGGAACGCGAACGCCCCGAACGCGAACACCGGGATCGTCGTGAGCAGGCTCGCCGCCGACGGGGACAGCCCCAGCGAACGCTCGATCGCCCCGAGCACGGGCCTGACCGAGGCCACGCCCATCCGCAGGTTGATCGCGATGAGCAGCAGGCCCGCGCCGACGTACCAGCCGGCGAGGAGCCGTGGTCTGGTGGTCGTGACGGGGATCGAGGCGGTGGTCATGGATCGATCCCACCACTGCTCGCCACCGGCCCGGAACACGTAGACTGCCGCTCGATGTCGGATTCCAGCCAGGGACCGGTCGACGCGCGGACCGTCGACCTGCGCACCGAGGCTGCCTTCGCGTTCGCACACGCCGAGACCGTCCCGACGCACACGCACCCGCTCGGTCACCTGGTACACGCCGCCTCCGGCGTGCTGTCGCTCATCACCGACGACGGCGCATGGATCGCGCCGCCGAACCGCGTCGCGTGGGTGCCGGCCGGTGCCGAGCACCGGCACCGGGCCCACGGGGCGACCGACATGCGGGTCGTGTTCCTGTCGGCGGACGCAGTCACGGGCCTCCCGTCCGGTCCGGCGGTGCTCGCCGTCTCGGCGCTGGCCCGGGAGGCACTGCTCGCGTTGACGACGGACGCTCGCCGTTCCGGGTCGGCGATCGAGCACCTGCGGGCGGTCGTCGTGGACGAGCTCGCGTCCGCGCCCGAGCAGCCGCTGCACCTGCCGCAGCCGCGGGATCCGCGGCTGCGGCAGGTGGTGCGCGAGGTCGAACGGGACCTGTCCCGGCCGCGCGGACTCGGCGAGCTGGCGCGCGAGGTCGGCGTGGGCGAGCGGACGCTCAGCCGCCTGTTCCGGCAGGAGACCGGGATGGGATACCGGCAGTGGCGGTTACAGCTCCGGGTGCACCGGGCGCTCGTCCTGCTGGCCGGTGGGACCTCGGTGACCGACGTCGCCGCGGCCTGCGGGTGGGCGACGACGAGTCAGTTCATCGACCAGTTCACACCGCTCGTGGGCATGACGCCCGGGGTGTACCGGCGACGTCAGCCGGTGGTGAGCGGGTCGGCGGCGCCGGGGACGACGAGTCGCCAGACGCTGTCGTCGTCGGGGTCGGCCTTCGTCAGGTAGAGGCGGTAGGTGCCCTCGTCCGCGAGGGCGTCGCTGTCGACGTACTCGACCGGTTCGCCGGACGTCGTGCACTGGTCCGAGGTGCTGATCACGTCGATGGTGTCGCCCGGAGCGCTGCCCTTCGAGACGTCGGTGACGGTCGCCTCGTACACGTCGTAGATGCCGCCCCGCTCGACGGTGCGGTCGGTCCTCGTGACCTCGGCGTCCACGACGAGGTCGGACTCGGTCCGTCGGTCGGCAGCGGTCGGGAGCGTCACCCAGTCGACGCACGAGGAGGCCTTGATGCCGTCGTCGCCGCTCGACTCCGGGCCTCCGCCGTCGCCGCTCTGCGTCGCGCAGCCCGCGGTCGTCGCGGCCACGACGACGAGCGCTGCGATCGGCACGATCCGTCCCCACTTCATGGGCTGAGTATCACTCGCTGTCGCGTCGGGCGGAAGGGGCGTGACCGGATCGTGTCGGTCCGGTTTGCGAACGATCCCGATCGGGGGGCTTGGATGGTAGCCCTGTGGCTGGTGTGGTGTATGCATGAACATCGAAACGCCGGATGCGGCCTCGCTCCGCTCGACGGTCGTCGAGGGGATGATCCACGCGCTGCGGTCCCGCCCCCTGCACGAGGTGACCCCGTCCGTCGTCGCCGCCGAGGCCGGCGAGTCCGTCGACGTGGTCGACCGCACCTTCCCGAGCTGGGACGGCCTGCTGCTCGCGACCATCGACCGGTGGAACGACCAGCGCACCGCACCGCTGATGCCGCTCGCCGAACAGCACGGCACGGTGCCGTTCCTGCGGGCCATCGTGACCGCGAACATCGCCGACCCCTCGCTCATGCGGTTCCTCACGGCGACGCTGAACATCGCGGCCTCGCCGGAGCACCCGCTCGCGCCGATGCTGCACTCCCGCTGGCGGCGGTTCCACGCCTTCGTGCAGCACTCCCTGGAACGGGACATCCTGCTCGGCCGTGAGCCGCGCACCATGGAGCCCGCACGAGGATCCGAGCAGCTGCTCGCGACCTACGAGGGGCTGCAGCTGCAGTCGATGGTGCGCCCGGAGATGGACCTGCTGGAGTCCTTCGACCGCGCCGTGACGCGACTGCGCGAAGGATGGTCGCGCACCTACGTCGCACCGGTCTGGGACCTCGACCTCGTGAGCTGACCCAGACCCACCACAGACCGCGGACGCTAGGGCGTCCGAGGGCAGACGCTCGTCGTCTGCGAGTGCCACCGCTCGATTCGGGTTCGAACGGGAGCGCACTCACCGTGCCGCCGCTCGATTCGGGTTCGAGCGGCGGCACGCACACCGACCACCCACGTGGCACCGCGACGACGCCGTGCCGGCGAGGAACACACACGACGATGCAGCACCTGAAGTTCTCGGTGACGGCCGAGCCCTTCGACCACGAGGACGCCGTCCGGCTGCGCGCCGCCGCCCGGATCGAGGTCGACCGCCTGTACAGCGGGCCGGGGCGTCGGCGACGTGCTGCTGCTCGAACTGCTCGCGCAGGCGGAAGAGCTGCAGGCACCCGCGGTCGTGGCGGAGATGGGGCTGCGGCAACCGCACGCGGCCGCGCTGTTCCTGCGGAACGGGTTCGTGCGGATCCGTCCGTTCGGGGCGTACCAGGACGACCCCGAGTCGATCTGCTTCTCGCGGGCGCTCTGAGCGGTGCTGCCGGATGCGCCGGGAGCAGGAGTCACCCGTCGGCGACTGACCTCGTCATGCCCGTTCCTGCGCGGGGTGCGCGGGCAGCGCTCCGGACTCGACGGAGACCGGCGCTCGCCTGATCGCGATCACGGTCACGTCGTCGTCGTGCGCCACCTCGTCCGCCCGTGCGGAGAGCGCCGCCACGAGTGCCGTGGGCTCGGAACCGCAGGACCGTGCGAGATCGGCCACGGCGTCGACGGTGTCCTCGCGACCACCGAACAGATCGAGCACGCCGTCGCTGAACGAGATGAGCAGGTCGCCCGGCTCGAGGAACCCCTCGGTCGTCGCCCACTCGTCGCGGAGACCCATCCCGAGCGGGAGGTCACTCGAGCGGAGGCGATCCACGTCACCGTCCGCCCGGAGCACCAGGCTCAGGCCGTGGCCCGCGTCCGCCCACCGGAAGGTGCCGTCCGCCGAGATGCGCGCGTGGAACAGCGTGGTGAAGGTCACGTCGGTCACGCTGCCCTCGGCGGCGAGCCCGTCGGCTGCACGCAGGAGCGCCTCGGACGGGTCGTCGACGGTGCGGGCGCTCCGGACCGTGGCACGGACGGCCGCCGCGATGAGTCCGGCTCCCACGCCCTTGCCCATCACGTCACCGAGGCTGACGGCGATCCCGGTGTTCGTCTCGTACCAGTCGAAGAAGTCACCACCGACCGACTTCGCCGGCAGACAGGCGCCCGCCACCGCGACGTCAGCGCCCAGGTGGTCGGTCGACGTCGGGAGCAGGGACCGCTGGACGGCGGCGGCCCGATCGATCTCCGCGCGGACGCGCTCCTCGCCCCGCTGAGCATCGCGGACGTTCCGCCGCGCTCGCCGCGAGAGCTCCTGCACGACCGCCGCGACCGTCCCGAACACGATCACGGTGACGCCGAGACGGACGAGTTCGCTCGCGCCGGGGACGTTCGTCGGCGTCAGGAAGTACGGCGCGAGGATCACGAACGTCACACCCAACACCGCCCAGACCACGTTCAGTCGCCCGCGCAGGGACCCGCACCAGACGACCGGCAGGACGATGAGCGAGGTGAAGACCGAGGCCCCCGCGCCAGTGCTCGTCCGGAACAGTGCGATCGCCACGAAGTCGAGCACCAGCAACACCGGCACCAGTCCGACGGCGCGGGGGAACGCCAACGCCAGCGCGGACACGATCGTCGCGACGCCGGTGCCCACGAGGCTCGCGACGAACAGGCCGTCGTCCGTGACGCGGAGGGACGGCACCACGAGGGTGAGGACCGCGCCGAGTGCCAACAGCGCGCTCAGCGGAGCCTGCCGCGCAAGGGGGCTCTCGAGGACGCTGGTTGTGCGAGACATTCGAGAAGGACGTTACCGGTCGGGGAGCGTCATCGCGCCCTCTGGCTCAGCGGGGCCAGGTGAGCACGACCGCCACGGTGTTGAACAGGACGTGCGCCAGGATCGCGCCGCCGATCCGGCCGGTCATGGCGACGAGCGTCCCCGTCAGCAGGCCGAGCACGAACGTCGTCACGAAGACTTCGAACCCCGCCACCGACGACACCGCTGGATTGATCGACACGTGCAGCAACGCGAACGCGAACGCGGTCACCAGCACCGCGAGGAACCGTGTGCGCGGAGTCAGCTCGGCCGACAGCCGGCGCTGCATGATCCCGCGGAACACGATCTCCTCGAGCACCGGACTGACCAGGCACACGCCGATGGCCGAGACGACGAGGAGCAGCACGTCCGGGGGCCCGAGGGTCACCTGCGGTGTCAATCCCGTAGCCCCGAAGAACACGACGGACAGCGCGGCGTCGAGCCCGCGGCAGACGATGACGATCCCGATCGCCGCGACGACGTCGGCCCAGCCGAGCCCGAGGCGCCGGACGAGTACCGACGGAGAGGAACTCCGGAACACCCACCCGACGGCGAGCACGAGGGGCACCCACACGGCCAGGTCGGCGGCGAGCACCTGCACGATCGGCGACGGCAGACCCCCAGTCCGGGCGACGCCGCCGACGATGCGGGAGAGGAGCACGGCGACCAGGAGCGCGATCACGACGACCTGCAGGTCCCGCACCGCCGAGGAAGGGCGGGCGACGGTCGGCGCGTCCGGTTCGGGCTGCATGTCGACACCGTACGGGACACGGAACGAGACGTTGTGCCCGTCGACCCGAGCGCGACTCATCGGTATGGCAGTATTTCCATGCCGAACGCTGGGAGAATCCCGGCCGACCTGTGACGGGACTTGCAGGGCGCGGCGACTTCCGGGGAAGGGTGCCGCGTGGAGCTACGCGACTACATCGCGGTCTTGCGCAAGGGATGGGTCTTCATCCTGGTGCTGGCACTGGTCGGGGTGGCCGCTGCGGCGGGCTTCTCACTGCTCAAGCAGCCCGTGTACTCCGCCTCGGCGCAGGTCTTCGTCTCGACGCAGACGAGCGGCAGCGCGAGCGACCTCGCCCAGGGCAACACCTTCACGCAGCAGCGCGTGCTGACGTACTCGAACCTCGTCGAGACGCCGATCGTGCTCCTGCCCGTGATCTCGAGCCTCAAGCTCGACATGACGTCGGACGAGCTCGCCGAGATCGTCACGTCGGATGCGCCGCTCAACACCACGCTGATCTCGATCACCGTGAACGACACGAACGCGAAGCAGGCGGCCGACATCGCGAACGCGACGTCCGAGAGTCTGACCAACGTCGTCCAGAACATCGAAGCGACCGACGCCGACGGCACGAGCACCGTGAAGCTGACCCGCGTCAAGGAAGCCCAGGTCCCGAGCGCCCCGGTCAGTCCGAACGTGCCGGTCAACGTCGTGCTCGGCCTGCTCGTCGGCCTCGCGCTCGGCGTCGGCGTCGCCGTCCTGCGCGAGACCCTCGACAACCGCGTGCGTACCGAGTCGGACGTCGAGAAGATCAGCGAGAAGCCGGTCGTCGGCGGCATCGCCTACGACAGCAAGGCCTCCGAGCGCCCGCTCATCGTGCAGGTGGACCCGCGCAGCCCTCGCGCCGAGTCCTTCCGCACCCTGCGCACCAACCTGCAGTTCCTCGACCTCGGCACCGGCTCACGCACCTTCGTGATGACGTCCTCCGTGCAGTCCGAGGGCAAGAGCACCACGGTCGCGAACCTCGCCATCGCGCTCGACAGCGCCGGCTTCCGCGTGATCCTGATCGACGCGGACCTCCGACGCCCGAAGGTCGCCACCTACATGGACCTCGAGGGCAACGCCGGCCTGACCGACGTGCTCATCGGACGAGCGACCGTCGAGGACGTCGCCGTCCCGTGGGGCCGCGGCAACCTCGTGGTCCTGCCTGCCGGTCAGATCCCGCCGAACCCCTCCGAGCTCCTCGGCTCCCGCGCCATGCAGGACCTGATCGCCGGCCTCGAGCAGCAGTTCGACTACGTGCTCTTCGACGCCCCGCCGCTCCTGCCCGTCACCGACGCCGCGATCCTGGCGAAGAAGGCCTCCGGCGCCATCGTCGCCGTCGCCTCCGGCCGTACGCACAAGGGCCAGCTCGCCGGTGCCGTCAGCGCGCTCGAGAACGTCGGCGCCCCGATCGCCGGCTTCGTCATGACGATGATGCCGACCAAGGGGCCGGGTGCTTACGGCTACGGCCGCTACGGCTACGCGTACGGCTACGGCCTGCAGGACGACGACACCCCCATGCCGAAGCCCCCGAAGCGCGGCCGCATCGGCGCCTTCCGCGGAGCCGAACGTTGACGATGGTCGCCGCGTGAGTCCCCGCCGAGGATCCCGAAGCCTCGGCAGCGTCTTCTCGCGCCGCACGCTCGTCTGGGTCGCCGTGATCGTCGTGGTCCTGGTGATCGTCGACGTGCTGCTCGTCGCCCTCGCGCTCGCGCGCACCGCGCCCACCTCCAACGGCACCACGGGCCCCGTCCCGACCTTCTCCAGCAAGCCGATGCCGACGCCGTCCACGTCCGCGAAGCCGTCCGGCTCCGCAACGGCGGATCCCGCAGGGATGGTCACGCCCGGCCGCCGTCTGCTGTCCGCAGTCGACAGCCTGGAGGCATGGCGTGCCTCCGGTGGGATGTGTGGCGGAACCAACGGGGTGCTGGAACACACCGTGGACGGGGGAGCGACGTGGACTGCTGTCGGTCTCGGGGCTGAGACCGGTGCGGTGCTGGCGCTGCGCGCAGGCACCGAGAACGTCTCTGTCATCGTGGCGTCAGGCGACGACTGCGAACCGCGGGCCAGCACGTCGACCGACGACGGAACGACCTGGCAGCCAGGCGCGTCCGGGGCAGCCGGGGCCGGTATCGGACCCGACGGCCTCCTCCTGTCCTCCGGGACCGTCGACTCGCCCTGCGTCGACCCCATCGAGGCGTTCCAGGGGGAGCGGACCACCGCCGTCGTCTGCAGCCAGGCAGTCCAGTGGCGAACCGGCACGACGGCTTGGGTCGAGGTGCCCGTCAAGGGTGTCCGCTCACTCGCGGTGAACGGCAGCAGCTACACGCTCGCTCGCAGTGGGGCGGACGTCTGCGGCGGCGTGCAGATCGTGTCGATGCCCGCGAGCGATGTGACCGCGGCGACGACAGTCACCCCGATCGGATGTGCCGACGATGCGGATGCGGAAGACCCGATCGTCCTCACTCGTGCCGGAGCGGCCGTCTGGCTCTGGGCTGGTGACGACGTGCTCGTGTCGGGTGACGGCGGTGTGACGTGGTGAACGGAGAGATGGGCCGTGCGGCCGAGCCACGCACGATCGAGGCCTCGACAATGGACTGGAGCCGCTCGTACAGCCGGCGCGTCCTGTTCACCGATTTCCTCGTCCTGTTCTGGGTCGTCTTCGGCGTGCAGATCGCGTGGCTCGGGATCGACTCCAACCTGGCGGCGAACGAGAACGACCTGCGGCTGAGCTACACCGGTATCTCGGTGGTCGTCATCCTCATCTGGCTCGCTGCGTTAGCGGTCTACGAGACTCGTGGTGCCCGTGTCCTCGGCGTGGGGAGCGTCGAGTACCGGCTCGTGGCCGACTCGAGCATCAGGGTCTTCGGGATCCTGGCCATCGCCGCCTTCTTGTTCCATGTCGACCTCGCGCGCGGGTACGTCCTCATCGCCTTCCCGGTCGGCATCGTCTTCCTTTTGCTCTCACGGTGGATGTGGCGGCAGTGGTTGGTCGCGCAACGGCAGGCGGGCAGATACTCGGCGAAGGTGCTGCTGGTGGGGTCGATCCCCAGCGTCCTGCACATCGCACGCGAACTCGCGCGCACGCCGGAGGCCGGCTACCGAGTGCTCGGGGCCGCCGTGTCGAGCGGTCACATCGGAGACTTGCCTGGTTCCTCGATCCGCAGCTACGGCGGCTTCGACGACCTGCACGCAGCGCTCGCGGAGAGCGGCGCCGACACCGTCGTCATCACCAGCGCCGACGACCTTCCCCCGGAACGAGTCCGTGAACTCAGCTGGACCCTCGAACCGGGTAAGCAGCACCTCGTGGTTGCGCCGAGTCTGACCGACATCGGGGGTCCACGCATCCACACGCGCCCGGTGCAGGGGCTGCCGCTCATCCACATCGAGACTCCGACGTACGAAGGGCGGAAACTCTACACGAAGCGTGCTTTCGACATCGTCGCGTCCTCACTCCTCATCGTCCTGCTCTCGCCGGTCTTCCTCGTGCTCGCCCTCGCCGTGAAGGCCAGTTCACCGGGCGCAGTGCTGTTCCTGCAGGAACGCGTCGGCCTGAACGGCAAGCAATTCCGCATGATCAAGTTCCGATCGATGGTCGTCGACGCCGAAGAACGGGTGCAGGAGCTCAGCGCGCTTGATCGGGCCGAGGGCAACACGGTGCTCTTCAAGATGAAGAACGACCCCCGCGTCACGCGTGTTGGTGGCTTCATGCGTCGGTTCAGCCTGGATGAGCTGACGCAGTTGTTCAACGTGCTGACCGGGAGCATGTCCCTCGTCGGGCCCCGGCCGCCGCTGCAGCGCGAGGTCGAGCGCTACGACCTCCACGTCCACCGGCGGTTCCTCGTGAAGCCGGGGATAACGGGTCTTTGGCAGGTGAGTGGGCGCTCGGATTTGTCATGGGAGGATTCGGTTCGCCTCGACCTCTACTACGTCGACAACTGGTCGCTGATCGGGGATACGATAGTTCTCTGGAAGACAATCCGGGCGGTTGCTGGCGGGAGCGGAGCCTACTGATGTCACCCAACCGCGTATTGATTGTTGAACCAAATTCGGACGGCCATCGGCTCTATTATGTTGAGCTGCTGGCTAGACGAGCCCTAAGTGCCCGGTTTGAAGTGACAATCGCGATGTCCAATGAAGGAGAAACACTTCCGCAGGAAGCGCAGCTTTGGGACAGCCTTGATCGCGACCGAGTGGAAGTGCTTGCGGCGCATTCGACTTCGTTGAAAGAAGTCCGCCGCTTGGCGAATGAATCGAATGCTGATCTCGTCGTGGTCCCCGATGGAGATCGGTATGTTCTTGCACGGGCTAAAAGAATGCGATCGAGGCACCCCCTCCGCGTTAATGCACTTATAATGCGCGAGAAGGTCCATCCGTCCCGATATAGAGCCGTCACGTGGCTCAAGCAGAACATTCGAGACCGCGCAATTCGGCGGACCGACAGCATGCCAAACATGCACGTGTTCGTCCTGAGGTCCCCCGGATCCGAGCCCCGATCAGGACTGCGAACCGCCATAGATCCGATTTCCAACACCGCCACCGACGAGAGCATCGCTGTTGCTCGGAGCGATCTGACTGGGGCGGAATATTGGTTCGCGGTGATCGGGGCAATTTCGCGGCGAAAAAACGTCGAGCTGGTACTCCAGGGTGCACTGAGGAACCTGGACCAAGCGCGTGCTGGTGTCTTGATTGCGGGCCGTATCGACGGTGAGTATTTTGATGATGTCATGCGCGCCGTCGCTAAGGCCCGACGACAAGGGCTGCCAGTCATCGTCGACAACCGTCGACACTCCGACATCGAACTCGACAGCAGGATCGCCGCCGTCGACTGCGTAGTCCTAGCTCACTCGAACGAAGGGCCGAGCGGCATATTGGGGAAAGCTGGCGCAATGGGAACGGCGGTATTGGCGGCTGGAGCTTCTTCGCTTAGAGACGACGCGCGAAGACTAGGTGTCGGCCGATGGGTCCCGCTCAATGCAGAGGCGATTGCCGGCGCGATGGCGCTCTCATTGGAATCACCTCGACCGGAAAGGGTTCTCGCGGAGGAGACGAATTCCTTCACCGATCCTCTTCTGGAATGGTGGTGAACGCGATGGCAGTGTCGCGTCCTCGAGGTCATGGCGAAAGCGGGCGCAAGGGTTGAGGGCAAAACTTACTGGACTCAGTGGTCAGGCTATAGCACTTGCCGCTGCGGCGGGAATATCTCAGCTTATCCTGGCAGCCGTCTATCTCCTAGCGGCTCGGGTTTCGTCAGTCGCAGAATTCGGGGCCGTCGCATCGGCTATCGCATTCGGGCTTTCGGCAGCTAGTCTATTTGACTTTGGAACTTCTTCGATGTGGACGCGGGACCTAGCTCGGGGCACTCTACTAGCCACCGATCACTCTGCGGCCCAGAAGGGCAAGCTAGCCTTTCTAGCAGCATCGGTTCTCGCCTTTGCAGGTATCCTCGCAGTCATGCGGTTCGACTACTGGTGGGTAACGCCGTCCGTGATGGCCGCCACGTCGATCTCACTTACTACCCAGGTGCGGCTACGCGCTGCTGCACGTTCACACGTAGTAGCATTAGTGCAATTAGCCGACCGGTCGGCGGTTGCCATTGCTGCTGTCGTATTGATTTGCGGGGGCGCTGACCCAACGGTCGCGTTGGCACTAGCCGTGGCAATCGGCCCGCTCGTAGGGGGGAGTTTGTCGAGTTGGCTCGGTCGCGCCGACTTCCGAGACACGCAGCCGGGTGTCCGGATCCGTTTTCCGTGGCGTGGCTCGCTCCACTACGGCACCTTCAGTGTTGCTGGCGCGATACAGGGCTTAGACCTGCCACTACTCACGGCCGTCGGCGGTGCGTCGGTTGGTGGTGTCTACGGCTCTGTGAATAGATGGACCCAACCGATGGGGCTTCTCGCTACTGCGTTCTCTTCCGCGGCCGTGCCCTTCATCGCGAAGGAGCGCTCCCAGCGGGAAGCGTGGAAGGTCGCACGTCGGTCCAGTTGGCTGCTTCTCCTAGCGGTACTTGTCTGCTTGGTGATGGCCCTCGTTGCGCCGACGATAACGGACTTCCTGCTCGGATCCCACTACGACGGCGCTGGACCGGTTCTCGCGCTCCTTGCACTTGGAACTATCCCTGCGGTCATTAACCAACCCTGCGCAGCCTTCCTTCAGGCTAGGGGTTTCGATCGATACGTTGGCCGCGTGACGCTCCTCGCAGCGGTAGCGCAACTTATCGCCGTAGGGCTGCTTGGCCATTTGTTTGGCGCGATCGGTGCGGGGTGGGCGTACCTCGGCCTCCAGATAGTGAACTTCATTCTCCTAGCCTGGGGAGTCTATACGAAACGTAAGGCGCTCGAGTGGCGGAATTGAAATGAATATGACGTCAATTGTTGCGCTCTCAGCGTGCCTTGTTGTCGTCATGGGGTGCCAACCGCGGGTGAGGGGCTCCCGGCGAAGAGTGGAGTACTGGTGGGCGACGCTGGGCCTTGCCTCTGGCGTCGTCACAACTCTACCTACGTTGTTGAACCCGAATATTAGCCCGTCAAGCTCGCTCGCGCTACAAGTGGCGCCAATTTGCGTCGTTTCCGTGCTGTTAGTGCTATCAAACGTTCGCAGGGGTGCGGCTCTCAGCGCAATTGGTGCAGGTCTGTTACTGTTCCTGACGGTTCCGTTCGCTTTCGCCCTTCCATCTGGTGATCTCACGATTCTGCTCTTGTCACTGAGCGTCTTGCTTCCAGCAATCATTGTTCCGGCGAGCGGGTATGACAAAAGTTCGCTGTTCCTCGCGGTTTCGGACGCGGCACGGTTGGCTGCCATGGTGCTCGCAGTTCTTCTTATCCTTAAAGGACCACAGCTGATTGGCTCTTGCCGGGGAGATAAATGCTCGATATGGGGTAGTGCGCTCGGACCGGAAGGGACGGGCAACGCGCTCGGTGTTTGCCTCGCTGTGATGATTGGGCTCGCGCTTCTCAACGTGAGGGACTTGAAGCGGTGGATGCTTGTAGCGGCGGCCGGCTTCGTGCTGGTTGATCTAACGAGTAGTCGGTCTGGTTTTGCGATCCTCGTTGCGGGTCTAGGGTTCTCGCTCGTGCGAGGGGCCTACTGGAGAGAGTCGTCGTCGATGCGCGGGCATAGGGCTGCCGACAGAATGGTCTTTGTGGCGGCGGGCCTCCTGACGGTAGCTGTTGCGGCCTTGCCGTTCTTGCGGTGGAGCGCCGGTTCGTTCACCGGCCGCGCCACTCTTTGGCAGATCGCGACTGACGAACTCGTGCCGCGGAGCCCGATTTTCGGCCACGGAGCGTCTTACTGGGTGAGACAGGCTGCGACAGCTCAACTCCAGGCGAATTACTCGACTCACAACATGGCCGTCGAGATTCTAGTAACTGCTGGTGCCTGGGGGATTGCGTGCATGGCTGTGATACTCTTTTCGGCCACTCAGTCTCGAGCGACACCAGGCGTCCAATCGTTGTGCGTCGCAATGATCGGGATATGGCTAGCCTCCGGCCTCACCGAGGTGACGTCGCTACCGGGGCGCACTTACCTGTATCCGGCCTTCCTCACCTTCATTCTTATGGTGTGCCAGAGCTCCCCAGTGCGGGGAATTTCTGGTGACCTGGGTGCCAGAGGGCGAGCTGGCCGTTCGGAGGTTGAAGGCTAATGCACATTGTCCAGGTTCTCCTAAGTCCGCGAGTAGGCGGGGCGGAATCCCTGGCGGCGGCTCTCGAAGACGCGTGGTGCGCGATGCCGGGCGTTAGGGTGTCAACCCTGTACCTTGAGGGTGACAAGTCGAAGAATCCGATCAGTCGATTTTTCTCCCTTCGCCGACGACTGCGAGCTACAGTTGCGGACGTTGTTGTCTCTCATTCCGCGCTCCCTAACCTCTACGCACGGGCCGCCGCACGCAAAGGCCTGCCGGTGATATCCGTTCTGCATAGCGCTGTGGACGATTTCGAATCGCGCACTCTTCGAGTTGTCGAGCGACTCCTGCTGCACAAGTCGTCCGCGATCGTAGCTGTATCTGAGAGTCAGGCACGGGCCTACCGGAGTCGTTTTCCGGCTGCACCGACGAGGGTCATCCCCAATGGCATCGCCTCCTCATTCAATCGGATCAGTCACGAGGATGTGGAGATCGTTCGCGTTAATACGATCGCGAGAATCGTGGAGCAAAAGAATCCTGAACTCTGGATCGAGGTCGCTGAGCGCATCTCAAGTCCCGATGTGCGTTTGCGATGGTGGGGGCCGATGAACATCGAGTCCCCAAAAGTGGCATCTCTGATGCGGCGATTCGAAGCGGCCTCGCCAATGTTCTTCCCCGGGGCTATAGAGGACGTTGCACCGGTGCTGGCTGGAACCGATTTGCTGTTTCACCCCTCGGACAGGGAAGCCTTCAGCGTCGGACTTTTGGAAGCGGCTGCGGCTGGAGTTCCGATCGTCTGTTCTGACTCCGTCGGTGAAACGCTCCCCGACTGGTTGCCTCGCACCGAGTTCATTGCGGGCGACGCGTCATCTGCCGAGCGGGCCGTTTTAGGCGCAATCGGGAATCTGAATGAACTCGGCGATCATGCGCGCGGCGCTGCGGGGAGGGTGGCCGATTTTTATTCCATCGCTCGTACGGCGGCACGCTACATGGAGCTCATGGCTGAGGTTCTGCGTAAAAGTGGCAAAGAGGGCGTGTGAGATTAGCGCGACACTGTCGGTTAGCACGGATCCGCTTGGTGAAGTCGGATTCTGTCCCAGATGCTCTGGCAGTACGCGGGCCGTCAGCTTTTGGTTATACAGCGCTCCCTCGTTTCCGCATCTGCCTTCTTCGAGGACGATTGGGGGCAGTAGCCCTCTCAGCTAGGTTCCGCTGTGTCTGCTGAGGCAGGCGGACAGGTGCGGCGGCCGCTCGACGAGAGCTGGTCGGGAAGCGGCGCGATCTTTTTCGGTGGGAACTGCAGCTAGGCGAGTTCCAACCGATACCGTGAGGGTCCGCCAGGTGAGCGCCAGGACGATTGCCGCCAGCCGGATGCCGCGACAGTCAGTGAAGGCTGAGACCACGAACGCGGCGATCCCGATCAACGGTCGGAGAACTCTGACGGCGGCCGCTCCCGATGCTGCGATGGCGACGATGTTCGCGCGTGCCAATTGGAGCCGCTCGCCGGTGTCGATCTGCTGGGAGTCCGGCACCGTTCTCATCGCTAGATCAATTCCACACGCTTGCCCCGCTGATGGCGAAGTCGAGAAAGAGAGCTCCCAGGATGAGGCCGGGAAGTGCGGCAGTGTGGCGCCGGAGCAGGACAAAGCTGGCCGCCAGCACCGCCACACTTGCGATTATCGCGATGGGCTATCTTCGTGGGGTGCGGCTTCGACGGCCGGGAGGAGCGCGCGTTCGAATGTGCGCGAGAATGCCTCGGGGGTGTGCTGCAAGATAGCTGGGTCCGATTCGTGCGAAAATGGAAGCATCGCGACGAGCGTTCTGCTGATCTCGCGGCTGGTCGTCCCCGTCAGGCGAACGCCACGCATTCCGTCGACCGACTGAGCCACGCCGGCGCTCCGCGCCACCGCGACCCCGAGCCCTGCCGCGAGGGCTTCGTTCACCACAAGCCCCCACACTTCTTCAGTCGCGGCGTGCACGAGGACGTCGTGAACAGCGAAGACGTCCGGAAGCCCCGCCGCCGGAACGTATCCCAGGAAGGTCACGCGGTCGGCCACACCGCGCGCCGCAGCTCGAGCGCGGAGCGTCGATTCCTCGTCCCCGACGCCCACGATGGTGAGCGTCGCCTTCCGCAGCTCAGGACTCGAGATTGCGTCGATCACTGCTGCGATGTTCTTCCGCGGGATCAGCTGACCGACCGAGAGGAGGCGGTACCCAACGTTCATGCCCGGATCGGTGAGCATGTCGCGCGCACGAACGGTCGCCTGACGGATGCCCTGCACGTCTACGGCATTGAAGCCCACCTCGATCTTCCTGGTGTCGATACCTTCCTTGTCGAGCGCGTCCCGCGCCGCTGTACCGGGTACGACCACGCCGTCGAGGGAGCGGAAGAAGAGCCGACGCAACGCCGCGATGGCGCCACTGGTGTGTTGTTGGGATAGTCGGTGCGACTCGTAGAAACCGACTCGCCGCACGCCAGCCAGCCGGGCAGCCAGCGACGCAGACCAGTACGCGGGCGAGTCCCATCCCCCGATGAGGATCGCGTCCTTCCCGCGGAGGGCGCGCACCGGCAGTGACGCCGTGATGTAGTGCCGCGCCTCGCCTCGCCGCAGTACGGAGCTCTTCAAGAATCGAACGCGGTATGTGCTGGCAGACTCGCCCACGAGCCAGTCGTCACCTCGATTGTTGTCATCGCGCTGGAGGCGGCGATCGTTCTCGAGGAGCCAAACCTCGAGGTCGACACGCTCCGCGAATGCTTCCCAGACCGGCAAACGATATGGAGGAGCCGCGTTCGTGAGCCAGACCACGGCCGGACGCTGAGCTGACCGCTCACGCTCGTAGTGCTGGACAAGTTCGCCCACGACGCTCGAGATCGAGTACTGGTCAAGGAGCGCCAGACGCATGGCACTAACCAAGCGGTCACGAAGACCTGGAGTGTCGACGATGGAGAGAAGCAGGTCACGAAGTGACGCCGGAGATCCGTCGCTCACCAGCGCCGCCCCACGAGCACGCAGGTCCTCTGCGATGCCACAATCGTCAGTCAGGACGACCGGCGTGTCGACGGAGATCGCTTCGAGCACCGTCATCGGAAAAACCTCCCCTCGGCTCGGCAGGACGTAAGCGACGGCACCGGTCAAGCGCTCCGCTGCGCGACCGGGTGGGAGCGCGCCTTCGTAGGAGAGGCGGACCTCTGGGTGCGCGCGGATGAACTCCGTCAGACGTCCAAGGTCGCCCTCGTCCGGGCCGATGACGACGAAGTTCAACCAGGGATGACCCACGCTGGCGAGCGCGGCCATCTCCGCGAACGCCATGACGCGTTTGCGAGGATGCAACCTGGCGATGAACAAGACTTCGCTCGCTCGTCCTCTGCCGGGGGGATCGCTGACGGCAACGGGAGCCACGCCGTTCCGGGTGGGGGCCAGCGTCGCGCCCGGGAACAACGCTGCCAGCTCAAGGTGCTCGGCGTCAGTGAGCGTGAATGTTGCTCGTGCGCCGCGCACCGCCGGGGCGGTGAGCAGCCTGTCGAGGATGCGAGTGATCTGTTGTTGCCGCGGAGCAATCATCCCGTGCGTCTGCAGGAAGTACGGCACGCCCAGCAGTCTGGCTGCGCGCGCCACTTCCAGGTCGAGGATGTGCCGTCCCGAGTGAATGTGAAGGACGTCGATCCGTTTTGCGTTCCTTCGGATCCAGGCACGCACAGCCCGAGACCGCAATCCCAAGAACCTCGCTCTCGGCATGCGCTGTACAGGCGCGAGGACAACCTTCACACCCGGGATCACGAGACTGGCTTTGCCGTCCCAGCCGGCGATGAGCGTGACGTCGTGGCCTTGGCGGGCAAGTTCCTGTGCTTGTGCAGCAGCGACGGCCACCGGGCCGCCGAACGCCCCGTCGACGGAAACGTACGAAACGAACTGCACGATCCTCATCGTCGAGAGACCAAGTCGTGACCATCGAACCGGTTCCCGACCGGAACGGCCGGCGCTCCCTGGACAACCGTGTTCGCACGGATGGTGCCGCTCACGACCGACATTGGCGTCGCCAACGAAGACATCCCCATGCGCGTCCCGCCGAGCACCATGCATCGAGACGTGATCCAGACGCCGTCCTCGATGTGGATGGGGCGAGTCAGGAGCGCCATGTCACGCCGATGCGCGTGGCTGCCGGTCGTGAGGAATGTCTCCTGGGAGATCACGACATCGCGACCGACGTGGATGTGGTCCTGATTGTGAAACCAGACACCCTCACCGATCCAGCTGTCGTTTCCGATGTGGAGCTTCCAAGGGAAGCGAACTCTGGTCCTCGGACGGAAGATGACGCCGGTTCCGATCTCAGCACCGAAAGCGCGTAGCGCCTGGACGCGGAGTCTCGAGGATATTTGCCACGGGTTCGCGACGAAGAGCAGCTCGACGGCACCCCACAGGTAAACGGTGAAGCGGGAGCGGCCCCAAGACTGTCGTTCCCCTGGTGCAGCGGCGAGAGGGATCACGCGGGTCGGCTCGGTGTCGGCCTGCATCGCTGTAACTCCTGTCCCCGGTGGCGCCGGGGCGCCAGACTGCTCGGCGCCATCTTAGGCAGTGATGAGCCTGTTTCCAGAGACGCCTCTATCCATCAAGTGTCGCTCGGCGGGCGTGTGCCGCCACTTGTGGGGTCAAGTATGGAGTCGACCCCTGCCGTTAACTGAGCAACTGTTATGGTCTGCAGGTGCAGCAGGGGTCTCTCGTCTTCGTCGGATTGAACTATCCGCCGGAACCGACCGGCATCGCGCCGTACACCGGCGGTCTCGCTTCGAGCTTGGCCGCGGCAGGCGTCCAGACGTCCGTGCTGACTGCGTTCCCCCACTACCCGGACTGGTCCTTCGGACCCGAGGCGCCGCCGAGCCGGCGGTCCAGCGTCCACGATGACGTGCACGTGACTCGGCTGCGTCATGTCCTGCCGGCGCGTCCCGTGGGCGTACTCCGACTGCTGTCCGAGCTGACGTTCGGCTTCCGGGCGGCATTCGCGTCATGGCGAAACGCCGATGTCGTCGTCCTGGTTTCGCCTGCGCTCTTCTCGTCGGCGGTGGCGATGGTTCGTTCCCGACTCCGTCGGCGTTCTGCCCCCGTCGTCACTTGGGTGCAGGACCTCTACTCGTTGGGCCTTGAGGAGACCGGGCAAGGCGGTTTCGCGACCAAGGTGGTTCGTCGCGCCGAGTCGTGGCTGCTCCGAAACTCGGATGCTGTTGTCGTGATCCACGATCGGTTCAAGGACCACGTCGTCCGAGAGCTGGGCGTGCGGCACGACCAAGTCGTCGTGATCCGCAACTGGTCGCACGTATCGGCTCCTGAGCAGGTCGATCGACAGGCCGTCCGAGCGAGACTCGGCTGGCAGCCCGACGAGACAGTGGTCCTTCACGCCGGGAACATCGGTGTGAAGCAGGGACTTGAGAACGTGGTGGAGGCCGCTCGCCTTGCGGACGAGCGTCAGGAGCGCATCCGGTTCGTCTTGCTCGGCGGAGGGAACCAGCGGCAGCGCCTCCAGGCGCTCGGCGCGGACGTCGAGCGACTCGTGTTCCTCGACTCGTTGCCGGACGAAGAGTTCGTCGCCGCGATGAACAGCGCCGACGTGTTGTTGGTGAACGAAGCGCCAGGCATCTCAGGCATGGCGGTGCCGAGCAAGTTGACGTCGTACTTCAGCACTGGATTGCCGGTGCTCGCGTCGACGGAGCCCGGAAGTGTCACCGAGTACGAGGTGCTGACGGCGGGCGCAGGGCGCGCGGTGCCTGCAGGCGACCCCTCCGCCCTCCTCGACGAAGCTTTGCTGCTCGGAGCGGACGAGGCGGCCGCTCGGGAGTTCGGAAAATCCGCTTTGTCCTTCCTCGAACAGCACCTGACGCCGAACGCAGCTCTCATGAAGTTCGGTTCGCTCTTCGCATCGCTCCGCCCTGGTCGGTTCGATGCGTTCCACCCGAAGACCACCCAGCAGACGAGGACCGATTGACGAAACGCGCCTTCATCACGGGCATCACCGGCCAGGACGGTTCCTACCTGGCCGAGCTGTTGCTCCGGAAGGGATACGAGGTGCACGGACTGATCCGTCGGGCCTCGACCTTCAATACTTCCCGGATCGACCACCTGTACCAGGACCCTCATGAGCCTGCGGCGAAGCTGTTCCTGCACTACGGCGACCTGGGTGACGGCGCGCGGCTTGTCAGTCTCCTCAGCGAGCTGAAGCCGGACGAGGTGTACAACCTGGCCGCGCAGTCGCACGTGCGCGTGTCGTTCGACGAGCCGGAACACACCGGCGACGTGACCGGCGTGGGCACGATGCGCATGCTGGAGGCGGTTCGAGTATCCGGCATCCACACGCGCTTCTACCAGGCGTCGTCGTCGGAGATGTTCGGGGCGACGCCGCCGCCGCAGAACGAGGAGACCCCTTTCTGGCCGCGTTCCCCGTACGGAGCCGCGAAGGTCTACAGCTACTGGGTCACCCGCAACTACCGCGAGGCGTACGGCATGTTCGCGGTCAACGGGATCTTGTTCAACCACGAGTCACCGCGTCGCGGTGAGACGTTCGTGACGCGCAAGATCACCCGCGCAGTTGCTCGGATCAAGGCCGGGCGGGAGCAGTTCGTGTACCTCGGCAACCTCGACTCCGTTCGTGACTGGGGATACGCGGCGGAGTACGTGGAGGGCATGTGGCGGATGCTGCAGGCCGATGAGCCCGAGGACTTCGTCCTGGCGACGGGCGGCAACTTCACCGTCAAGGACTTCCTCGAGGCCGCGTTCTCGCACGCCGGGTTGAACTGGGAAGACCACGTCAAGTTCGATGAGCGGTACCTCCGCCCGTCCGAGGTGGACGCGCTGGTCGGCGATGCATCGAAGGCCAAGGAGAAGCTCGGCTGGGAAGCGACGGTCGACACGGCCGAGCTCGCGCGGATCATGGTCGACGCTGACATCGAGGCGCTTGAATGTGAAGGTCGGCCGTGGATCGACAAGGTCAAGCTCGCCAGTTGGGAGTCCTGATGTCCGAGACTGGTTTCGCCGCCGGTCCGCTGGATCGTTCAGCGCGTGTGTACGTCGCTGGACACCGCGGCCTCGTCGGATCCGCAGTATGGCGGCGGCTGGAGAGCGACGGCTTCACTGACCTCGTTGGTCGAACGTCGAGCGAGCTCGACCTGAAGGACCGCAACGGTGTCTTCGCCTTCTTCGCCGAGCAGAAGCCGAAGTACGTGGTCCTCGCCGCCGCGAAGGTCGGCGGGATCATGGCGAACAACACGTTCCCGCACGACTTCCTCAGCGAGAACCTGCAGATCCAGGTCAACGTCATGGACGCGGCCGTCGAGCACGGCACCGAGCGATTGATGTTCCTCGGCTCGTCGTGCATCTACCCGAAGTTCGCCGAGCAGCCGATCCACGAGGACTCCCTGCTGACGGGGCACCTCGAGCCGACGAACGACGCGTACGCCATCGCGAAGATCGCCGGCATCATGCAGGTGCAGGCAGTCCGCCGCCAACACGGGCTGCCGTGGATCTCGGCGATGCCCACGAACCTGTACGGGCCCGGCGACAACTTCTCGCCGACCGGCTCGCACGTGCTGCCGGCGCTGATCCGTCGGTACGACGAGGCCGTGCGCGACGGCGCCGACAAGGTCGAGAACTGGGGGACCGGTTCGCCACGCCGGGAGTTCCTGCACGTCGACGACATGGCTGCCGCCGTGTTGCACCTCATGGAGCACTACGACGGCCCGGAGCAGGTCAACGTCGGCACGGGCTCGGACGTCACCATCAAGGAGATCGCCGAGACGATCGCGAAGATCGTCGGATTCGACGGTGAAACCGTCTGGGACACCTCGAAGCCGGACGGCACGCCCCAGAAGCTCCTGGACGTCTCGAAGCTCGGCGACGCCGGTTGGCGCGCCGGGATCGGTCTCGAGGACGGCCTGCGCAGCACCATCGACTGGTACCGAGAGAACGTCGACCACATCCGCGAGTGACGCGGACCGCCCGGCCGGGCACGGCCGAACGTGAGGATGAAGCAATGTCGGCCCTACCCGAGTCCCGACGCGCTGCACGACGTCAGCGGTCCCGACCTCGCTACGTCCTGTGGGGTGTCCTCGCACTCATCGTCCTGGTGATCCTCGCGGTCGCGTGGGTCGGCGTCCGCGGGCTGCTTGCGAAGCGAGATCTCGAGGCGTCGGTCTCGCACGTCGACACGCTCAAGTCGCAGCTGACGAAGGGCGACACCAAGGGTGCGCAGCGCACGGCGAAGGAGCTCGAAGACAGCGCGGCTGGAGCTCGTGCACTCACAGGCGACCCCGTTTGGGCACTCTTCGAGCGGACGCCGTTCATCGGGGAGAACCTCGCAGCGGTCCGGCAGGTCTCCGTGATCGTCGACGACGTCGCGAGCAACGCGGTGCGGCCGGTCGCTGGCGTGCTCGGCGATGTGGACGTCGATGCCTTCAAGCCCCAGGACGGCAAGATCGATCTGCAGCCGCTCATGACAGCGCAGCCGGCGGTCGCTCGGGCGACCACCGCTCTCAGTGAGGCGACGAGGGCCGCCGATGGTATCGACACGACCGACACCGTGTCCGCTGTGACCGACGCGGTCCGGCAGCTCAGAACGTCGCTGGCATCCGTGTCCGAGCAGGCCGCAGTTGCGAACAAGGCAGTGTCACTCGTGCCTCCGATGCTCGGGGACGACGGCGCGAGGCAGTACCTCGTGCTGTTCCAGAACAATGCCGAGTTGCGAGCGGGCGGGGGGATCCCCGGTGCCGTGGCGCTCCTGACGGTGGAGGACGGAGCTATCCACCTCGAGAGCCAGGCGGCGGGGTCTTCGTTCGGCCCGTACGAGGACCCGGTCCTGCCGCTCGGCACCGACACCACGGGGCTGTACGGGTCGATCACCGGCAAGTACATGCAGGACGTGACCCTGACTCCGCGATTCGACACGTCTGCGAAGCTCGCCCGCCAGATGTGGAAGCAGGAGCACGGGCAGCAGGTCGACGGCGTGCTGTCGATCGACCCGGTGACGCTCGGCTACATCCTCAAGGCCACCGGGCCGGTCACCCTCGCGACCGGGGACGAGCTGACGTCGGACAACGCCGTGCAGTTTCTGCTGAGCGACGCCTACGCGAAGTACCCGGACCCGGCGGTCCAGGACGCGTTCTTCGCGTCGGCCGCGAGTGCCGTCTTCACGAAGGTGTCCGAGGGCGGGTTCGACCCGAAGGAGTTCATCGCGGCGCTCACGACGGGCGTGGACGAGGGCCGGGTGAAGCTCTGGAGCGCGGACAAGGGCGAACAGGCCGAGCTGGCAGGCACCGCGATCGCGGGGGAGCTGCCGAAGAACGACGACAGCTCGCAGCAGTTCGGTGTCTACCTCAACGACGCCACCGGCGCGAAGATGGACTACTACCTCGAGAAGACGGTCTCGATCGGTAGTGAAGTGTGCCGGAAGGACGGCCGACCGACCTGGACGGTCGAGGTCACCCTGAAGAGCTCCGCCCCCGCAGACGCGGCGACGAGCCTGCCGGAGTACGTCACAGGCGGCGGCATCTACGGCGTGTCGCCCGGCGCTGTGCGGACAAACGTGGCGATCTATGCCCCCTCTTCAGGGGTCTACGTTGCGTCTTCTCAGGATGGCAAGACGGCGTCTCCGCAGACCGCGATGGACGGCAAGCACCCCGTCGCGCAGTTCCAGGCACTGCTCTCACCAGGGAAAAGCACGACCATACGAGTCCAGTACCTGGGTGGTCCGGGCCAGGCGACGACTCCGGTCGACGCGGTGTCCACTCCCGGAGTTCATCAGAAAGTTACGCAGCCCCTGTCCGCAGGCTGTGAATCTCCGGTAGGTTGAGGGAACTTCGCAATCGCGCCTGCAAGTACCTGGGGCTGGTCGCACTTCCATCCGCGCGGAGCACAGGCATCTAGGGGACTCCTTAATGAAGAAGATCATCGCTGCAGTCGTCCTGGCTGCCGCTGCGTTCGTCGCGGTTCCGACCGCTGCGAACGCCGCTGGGTACGTCCCGGCGTCCAACGTCAGCGTCTCGGGTGCGGCTGTCGCCGGTGGCACCGCGACGGTCGGCTTCGCCGCCGGTTCCTTCGTCGCCAACGAGACCGTCACCGTCTCGGTGACCGGTGCCGGTGCCGCCACCCTCGGTGCGCTGCCTATCACCACCGTCTCGAAGACCTACACGGCTTCGTCGACCGGCGCCGCTGCGGTCTCGGTCACGCTGCCGCAGGGCGGCTCTGGCACCTACTCGCTCACCGCGACCGGCGCTACCTCCGGCAACGTCGCCACCTCGGCCCTGACGGTCGTCCCGGCTGACGGCGCCGCTGCGGTCCCGGCTGCCACCAACGGCAACGGCGAGCTCGCCTTCACCGGTTCGACGATCTCGATGCTCGCGATCTGGGTCGCGGGCGGTGCCGTCGTCCTCGGTGGCGGGCTGCTCCTGGTCCGCACCTCGGTGCGTCGCCAGCGCGAGACCGTCTGAGTCTCGATCGACTGAACGAAACCCCCGGCGCCTCGGCTCCGGGGGTTTCGTCGTGTTCGGGGTCGGACTGCTCGTCCGGCTCAGAGCACCTGCAGGAGTCCGAAGACGATCCCGACGGTGAGGAGCGGCGTCGCGACCCAGGCCCACCACGGGAAGACCTGGACGTGGCGCGGTGGCTGGTCGGCGATCGCGTGCGGCGCTCGGGGGCGTCGAGCTGCCGGCCGCGGGTGCGGCGCGGCTCGGCGCGCGTGTGCGCGCATCGTGCTGTGGGTGTGTGTTCGGGTCACGTTCCGAACGTACGCAGGGGACCGCCCGAACTGATAGATGCTCGGACTACACGTGCGGAGGACCGCAACGCATTCTGCGGGCCGTTCAGGAACGCCGCTGCCGCGCCGCCCAGGTCAGGGCCACGACGCCCACGGTGGCCCCCACGAGCGCCCCGACGGTGTTCGCAAAGACGTCGGCGAGCGACGCGGTCCGTGCCGGCAGGAACAACGCCTGCCCGGTCTCGACGGCTGCGCTGACCACGAGTCCTGCTGCGACGGCGGCCCACCACCACCGGGAACCCGCGAGCAGCACGACGAGCAACCCGAGCGGGACGAAGAAGACCACGTTCGCCAGGGACTCGACGGTCGAGTAGCCGAACCAGTCCGGGGCGCCGAAGCGATGCGCGGCCGTGATCGCCCGGTCGAGCCAGGGGCGCCCTGCCGCGTCGACGGGAGAGCCCCAGAAGCCGATGAGGACCACCGCGACGCCGTAGGCGGCGGCCAGCCACGTCGCGATCCGCCGGCTGCGTCCGGTGGCCGGGGCGTGCCCTGGGTCGTGGGGACTGTCGGAGGTCACCCGAGCGACGGTAGCGAGTCGCGCCTCCAGGCCGGCCCCGCCGCCAGCCGTACCCCGTGTCCCGGAGGTCCGGAAAACGAGTACCCCGGAATCGGACGTGTACCCCGGAAAGACGTCACACCTCCCCGGAAACCCGGGGCTCGACGATGCATCGCATTGACGGAACCCGTGAATCGACGGGCCTCGCTGGCGATCCGGTGCCCCGATCTCGTAGCGTTCTGGTGTCAGCAGATGTACCCCGGATCGTGAAGGAGAGCGACATGAGCATCACCGTCAACAACGAGACGCAGGCCGAGGTCACCCTCGACACCGACACGGTCGACACCATCGCGATCCTCGAGGCCGACGCCGCCCCCGCTGCGCGTCCGACCCGCGCCAAGGTCACCTGGGTGCAGGAAGACCAGGGCGAGTGGATCGCCGGGTACGGCGGGTACTTCGGCGGCAGCGTCGACAAGCGCGACGGCCGCTACGTCGCCTCCGACACCTTCGGGCTGGTCGTCGGTGAGTTCGCATCGCTGGAAGAAGCGCAGACCAAGCTCGAGGACCAGCTCCACGTCATGCTCCCGTCGGTCATCCGACCCGTCGAGTAGGCAGCACCGGCGTCACCGACGCCCGCACCACCAGAACGCAACGCAGCACGAAGGAGCAGGACCATGAGCACGACCGTCGCCCACCGCCAGCAGGCCGAGGTGACCCTGGACACCCAGACGATCGAGGTCATCGCCGAGATCGAGGCTCAGGTGATCGCACCCAGCGCACCCTCCGTCGTGCACGTCACGTGGGCCCAGCCCGACACCGGCCTGTGGGTCGCCAACTACGGCGGCTACTACGGCGGGACCGTCGACCGGCAGGGCACGCACTTCTTCGTGTCCGACACGTTCGGGCAGTACGTCGGCGACTACCGGTCGCTCGACCAGGCGAAGGCGAAGCTCACCGAGCGGCTGCACGTGCTGCTGCCCGACGTGATCCGCCCCTCCGTCTGAGCCGACGGCCAGCGGCCCCGGCCGGACACGACGAACCCAGACCCCATCGGATCCCGGTGGGGTTTCGTCGTGCCCCGAGCGGGTGACACGCGCCTACCCCCACAACGAGTGGTCCCCCCTAATGGGGACCCCGGATGTCCCCATTCGGGTATCGAGACCTGCCAGTATCGACCCGGCGCCAACGACCGTTCTCCCTGAACCGACGGTCGTGGATCAGGCGCCCGCATCGTCTCGACCCGAAAGTGATAATGCTGCCTGGAAACCAGGGCACCGCTGTGCCTCGACGCCGTCCCGGTGTCCGAACCATCGCCATGCTCGGCGCCGCGCTGCTCGCCGGAGTCGGCCTGACGCAGGCCGTCGCCGCCGATCCCGCCGCCGCCGCCACCGCGCTGTCCTGCGACCAGAACACGCTGTACGCGATCAACACCTCGGCGACCCAGCTGGCAGCGATCGACGCCACGACCGGTGCGGTCACCAACGTGACGAGCATGTCGCCGGGGAACAACGCGCTCGCGCTCGCCCGCAACGGTGTCGCGGCGTACGCGTCCGTCAACAACGGCAACACCATCTCGACCTACGACGCCGTGAACGGTGTCCGGCTCGCCGACGTCACCGACGCCGACCCGAACGGCAGCCACCAGCTGCTCCGCGGTGCGATCAACCCCGCGACGGGCATCTACTACTACGCGAGCGGCGCGAACCCCGCCTACCTCGGTGCCTACAACACGAAGACCGGAGCGAAGATCGGCCAGGTCGGCACGATCGGCAACCTGCTCACCGGCAAGAACGGTGACATGGCGTTCAGCACGCGTGGGCTGCTCTTCGTCGTCACCGGCAACGAGATCCGCCGTGTCGACACGGAGACGGTCCCCACGACCGCCGGCACCACGGCGCTCACGACCTCGAAGGTCGCGACCCTGCCGATCGACGCGGCGGCCAGCGGCAGCCCCGGCATCGCGTTCTCGTCCGACGGCTACCTCTTCGCCTCGGTCGACAGCACCATGTACAAGATCGACCCGGGCTCGGGCGACCTGGTCACCTCGTTCCCGATCGCCGATGGCTACACGCCCAGCGACCTGGCCTCCTGCAACTACGCGAACACCCTCGCCGCGCAGGCGAACGTCGACAAGCGCTGGGGCTCCAACGACCAGTTCGCCCTCGCCGTCACCGGTGGCGGCGTGACGTCGGGCAACACCGCGACGACCGCGGGCACGGCCACCGGCGACCAGCCGCAGAAGGCCGGCGCCGTCCTGTCGACCCCGAACAAGCGGTACACCGCGACGCAGACCGCGGCCGGCAGCACCGTCCTGTCGAACTACGACACGACGTGGCGCGCGGTCAACCTCAACACCGACGCAGTCGTCGCGAACGGCACCGGCAACACGGCGGCCTTCGACTTCCCGGCAGCGACCACGGCCGACGGTACGGACATCGTCGTCACCTTCACGAACACGCTCAAGCTCACCCACGCCGCGACCACCGCCGACACGTACTCGACCCCGGTCAACACGAAGCTCGACGTCCCGGCCACCGGCGTGCTCCGCAACGACGCGGGTACCGGCCTGACGGTCACGGGCCACACGAACCCGAAGAACGGCACCCTGACGATGTCGGCCACGGACGGCAGCTTCAGCTACGTCCCGGCCACCGACTTCTCGGGCACGGACCAGTTCACTTACACGGCCTCCGACTCGTCCGGCCAGACCTCGACGAGCACGGTGACGATCACCGTCGCCCCGAAGGCCACGAACGACGCGTTCAGCGTGCACGCCGGCGCGACCGCCACGGCCGACACGAAGACGGGCCTGCTCGCCAACGACCACGGCACGGGCCTGAAGGTCACGGGAAACAGCACCCCTGCCCACGGTGACGTCACGGTCCAGAAGGACGGCTCGTACACCTACACGCCGCGCGGCACGTACTCCGGCCCGGACTCGTTCACCTACACGGCGACCGACACCGAGGGCACGGTCATCACCGCCACGGTCTCCGTCACGATCCTGCCGACCGCGGGCGCTGACACGATCACCGCGACGGCCGGCTCGCCGAGCACCGGCACGGGCACCGGCGGCACCACGCCCGGTCTGCTCGCCAACGACCTCGGCTCGGACCTGACGGTCACCGGGAACACCAAGCCCGCCCACGGCGACGCGACCGTCAACCCCGACGGCTCGTACTCCTACACCCCGGCCGACGGCTACTCCGGCCCGGACTCCTTCACGTACACCGTCACCGACGGCAACGGGAAGACCGACACCGTGACCGTGACCGTGCACGTCGCGCCGCTCGCGAAGGACGACACCTTCGCGGTCGCCGCGGGCACCACGTACACCGCCGACACCCGCGCCACCGGCGTCCTCGGCAACGACCGCGGCACCGACCTGACCGTCACCTCGAACACGAAGCCCGCGCACGGCGACGTCACCGTGGACAAGGCGACCGGTGCTCTCACGTACACGCCGACCGCCGGCTACTCCGGCCAGGACGGCTTCTCGTACACCGCGACCGACGCGTCCGGCACCCCGACGACCGCTACGGTGACCATCACGGTCAACCCGACGATCGCCGCCGACACCGCCATGACGAACGCCGGCACGCCGGTCACCGTCGACGTGCAGCAGAACGACCGCGGCTCGGACCTCGTCACCACCATCGTGACCGGCCCGGGGAGCGGCACCGCCGTGGTCGCCGAGGACGGCACCGTCGAGTACACGCCGGCTGCGGACTCCTCCGGCACCGACTCGTTCACCTACTCGGTGACCGACGGCAACGGCGTCACCACCGGCACGGCGACGGTCACCGTGACCGTGAAGCCGGTCGCGAACGGCGACGACGTGTCGACGAAGGCCGGCGAGACGCTGACCATCGACCCGGAGACCCTCACGGGGAACGACACGGGCACCAAGCTGCACGTGACGGACGTCGAGGCGGGCACGGACGCCGACGGGAACGCACACGGCGACGTGTCGATCGACGAGGCCACGGGCAACGTCGTCTACACGCCGAAGCCCGGGTTCTCCGGCACCGACACCTTCACCTACACGGTCACCGACGGCTCCGGCCTGACCACCACCGGCACGGTGACGGTCATCGTCGGCCCGAAGGCGACCGCGGACTCCGCGACCGTCACGGCCGGCACGACCCTGAGCGTCGGCGGGGACGGCGACGACCGCCCCGGCGTGCTCGCGAACGACGAGGGCACGAAGCTCACCGCCACCGTCGACCAGAAGCCCACGAACGGTGACCTCGAGCTCGCGACGGACGGGTCGTACACGTACACCCCGCAGGACGGCTTCTCCGGCACGGACACCTTCACCTACACGGCGACGGACCCGAAGGGCGGCACCACCACCGGCCTCGTCACCATCACCGTGCGGCCCGGCACCGAGCCGGACGCGATCACCGTCAAGGCCGGCGGCAGCACGACCGTCACCTCGGGTGACCTGACCGGCAACGACCACGGCACCGGCCTGAGCGTGCTGGACATCCCGACCGGGAAGAGCGGCGCGAACGGCACCGCGACCCGGAACGAGGACGGCACCGTCACCTACACGCCGAAGCCCGGGTTCTCCGGCACCGACGAGTTCACCTACACGGTGAAGGACCTCGACGGGAACACCAGCACCGGCACCGTCACCGTGACCGTCACGCCCGTCACCGCGGGCGGCTCCACCACGGCCACCTCGGGCGACAAGACGACCGTGCCGGCCGGCGAGGGTGTCCTCGACGGCGCGACCGGCACGGACCTGAAGGTCACCGACAACACCGACCCCGAGCACGGTGACGTCACCGTGGACGAGGACGGCGGCTACACCTACACGCCGAAGCCCGGCTACTCCGGCCCCGACTCGTTCGACTACACCGTCACCGACGGCGCCGGCAACAGCACCACCGGCACCGTGACCATCGTCGTCGCACCGACCGCTGCACCGGACGTGGCCACCACCACCGCCGGCACCCCGGTCGACGCGGCGGTCACCGGGAACGACTCCGGCACGAAGCTCGCGGTGACCGCGGTCACCCGGCCCGAGCACGGCGACGCCACGATCACCGGGACGGGCACCGTCACCTACACGCCGAAGGACGGCTTCTCCGGCACGGACACGTTCACCTACACGGTGACCGACCCGACCGGCGGCACCGCGAAGGCGACCGTCACCGTGACGGTCAAGCCCGTCGCGGTCGCCGACAGCCTGCACACCACCGCGGGGACCGCCCTGTCGATCGCCGGCACCACGCTGACCGGCAACGACCACGGCACCACGCTCACGGTCACCGGCCACGGTTCCGCGGCGCACGGTGACGTCACCGAGGGCACCGAGCCCGGCTCGCTCGTCTACACGCCGAAGAAGGGCTTCTCCGGCACGGACACCTTCACCTACACCGTGACCGACGGCTCCGGCCAGACCACCACGGCCACCGTGACGGTCCTGGTCGGCACCACGGCGACGCCCGACAAGGGCCTGACCACGACGAACGGCACGCTGAAGGCGAGCATCGCCACCGGCGTCCTGGCCGACGACGAGGGCACCGGCCTCTGGGCGAAGCTCGACCGCAAGCCGGCGCACGGCTCGGTCACGCTGGCGAAGGACGGCTCGTACGTCTACACGCCGGAGCACGACTGGTCCGGCACCGACACCTTCACCTACACGGCGACCGACCGCGACGGCAACACCGCGACCGGCCTCGTGACCATCACCGTCACCCCGACGGCGACGAACGACAAGGCGTCGACGACGGCTGGCAAGCCGGTCACCGTCGCGGGCCCCGGCGTGCTCGGCAACGACCACGGCAGCGACCTGACGGTCGTCACCTCGGGCACCGCGAAGCACGGCACGGTCTCCATCGCGGCGGACGGCACGTTCGTGTACACCCCCGCGAAGGGCTTCTCCGGCACCGACACCGTGACCTACCGGGCGCGGGACGCCTCGGGTCAGCAGGTCGACGCCACCGTCACCGTCACCGTCGGGATCGCCGCGGCGAACGACTCCGGGCACACCATCGCCGGCACGTCGATCGCTCGTGACGCCGCCCACGGCCTGCTCGCCAACGACCAGGGCAGCGACCTCACCGCCGCACTGGCCCGGAAGCCGGCACACGGCACGGTGACCGTCCGGTCCACCGGCGCGTACGTCTACGCCCCGGCCGCCGGCTTCACCGGCACGGACACGTTCACCTACACGGTGACGGACGCCTCGGGGCAGACCACCACCGCCACCGCGACCATCACGGTCGTCGCAGCGGCGGTCGCGAAGGACGACTCCGCCACCGGCACCGTCGGCCACCGCGTCGTCATCGCTCCGCTCGACAACGACGCAGCATCCGGCGGAGCCACGTTCGACAAGGGCACGCTCCACCTGATCGACCCCGCGTCCGGCACGGCGTCGGACACGGTCGTGATCGACGGCGAGGGCACCTGGACCGTCCGTGACGGCAAGGTCGTCTTCACCCCGGAGACGGGCCACACCGGCACCACCTTCATCGGCACCGCGTTCATCGGGTACACGGTGACGGACAGCAACGGCCAGACCGTCAAGGCGACCATCACGGTCACCTACCCGGTCGGTGTCGCCGCAGCGCTGCACACCGCGGAGCTCGCCTTCACCGGCGCAACGGGCCTCGTCGGCCTCGGCCTCGCCGCGATCGCACTGCTGCTGGCCGGTGTGCTGCTCGTGACGCGTCGCCGCATCGCGGCGGGCATCGCAGCCGCCCCGGGGATCCGACGGACCCCGCGTCCGTAGCAGGGCACCAGCCGGGAGGCCCGGATCACGTGAGCAGACCGCCCACGTGATCCGGGCCTCCCGGCTTCTCCGTCCCCACCTGCCTCCGCAGGTCGCCTGCGGTCCCGGCGCTACGCCACGGGCTCGATGAGCTGCGGACCCTGGTTCCTGACGCTGTTCACTGCGCGGGACACCTCGTACTGCTCGAGGCCCGCGGCCACGGTCAGTGACTCGTGGTCGAGGAGCGCCAGCAGGTCGTCGGCCGGCAGCCCGCCGCCGAGCCAGTCGTCGTAGCCGTCCGGGGTGAGGAACGCCGGCATCCGGTCGTGCACCTCGCCCGGGGCCACGTGGGCGTCGCGGGTGATGATCGCGAGCGAGAGCCGCCACTTGTCCGGGTCGCCCTCGGGCTTCGTCGGGTCAGGCCAGGCACTCACGACGCCGGCCATCGCCAGGGCGCCGCCGGGCTCGTGGACGAAGTGCGGTTCCTTGCCGTCCTCGCGCACCACCCACTCGTAGTAGCCCTGGGCGGGCACGATGCAACGGTTCGTGGCGAACGCGCGCTTGAACATGCCGCTCGTCGCGACCGTCTCGATGCGGGCGTTGATCGGCTTCGGGCGCTGCTTCTGGAAGTCCTTCGCCCAGCTCGGCACGAAGCCCCAGCTGATCTGCGGGAGTTCACGCTCGCCGTGGCGCTGGCGGACGGCGAACACGGGGTCGGTCGGGGCGACGTTCCAGCTCGGCACGAGGCCGGTGCCCACGACGCCCGTGTCCTCGTCCACGTGCTCTGTCCGGTCGGCGAGCTCACCGATGAGCTCGGGCAACAGATCGGCCGTGGTGTCGGAGACGACGAACCTTCCACACATGCGCCCAGTGTGCCCCGTGCCCCCGACACGCGTGCGGGTTGGGTGTCCCGCTCCGTGCCACGTCGTGCCGCTGCGTCCCGCTCCGTGCCACGTCGTTCCGCTTCGTGAGCAGGAATGGTCGGGTGCCGTCACGCCACCCGACCATTCCTGCTCACGATGTGGGGCCGGCGGCGACCCGCGCGCGCTCGGCGCGACCCAGGCGGACGACGTACTCGGACAGCCCGAGCACGTAGACCAGGACGGCCGCCGCGGGCCACAACGGCACGGCGCCGAGCAGCAAACCACCCACGACGGCCACGGCGGCCGCCCCCAGCAGCGGGGCGACCCGGGAGAGCAGGGCGATGAGTCCTCGGCGGAGCAGGGCGGTGTCGGTGCGGACGGCGTCGCGGTCCTCCGGTGCCACCGGCCGTGGTCGGCGCCGCAGGTACGGCTGCACCGAGGTCCGCACAGACAGCTGTTCGGAGGGTCGGACCTGCCGCCCGTTGATCGTCGCCGCGAGCTCCGGTGGTCGCCCGGTCGGGAAGCACGCGAAGGTGAGCAGACCCACCCCGGCCGCCAGGAGCACGATGCCCGCCATGCTCGGGAGCGGAGCCCGCGTCGTCCAGTCGACCCGGGCCTCCAGGACGAGCATGAGCACCAACGCGACCACCGCTGCCGCACCGGACCACGTGACGGCGCGGCGGACACGCCTCGGGTCCAGCACGTCGCCGCAGTACCGGAAGAAGACCCGCCAGCCCAGCGCGAACATCACTCGCCGGGGAGCGACAGCTTGCTGCCGCTCGGGCTGTCCGGGCGACCGCGTGCGGGCGGTGCCGGTGGGACGGGCGGGAGCGCTTCGGCCTCGACGCGGAGCTGTTCCTGGCGCCCGAGGGTGCGGACACCCCCGATGGCGGTGACAGCGGCGCTCATCGGGACGAGGATCCAGAAGGCGGAGAGGCCGATGACGTCGCCGTGCGCCGAGATCGTGAAGACGTTGAGGAGCGCGGCCGCGAGCAACGCGAGTGCCCACCCGCTCAGCAGCAGGTACCCGCGGAACGCAGCTCGGACCAGCAGGTCGCGGGTCTCGGGCATGCGATGGAGGACGGCGTCGCGGTGCTTCGGGTCGACCGGGGGCGGCTTGCGACCGTAGTAGCGGGCGATGGCCTCTTGCGTGCGCCAGCCGATGCCGGGGATGGGCGGGACGTTCCAGCCCTTCGGTCCGACCCGCACGAAGCCCGCGCCGATCAGGCCGATGCCGCACGCGAGCAGCAGTGCCGCGACGATCCCTGCGGCGAGGGGGACGGAGTCGTCGTCCAGGAGCGCACCGAGGAACAGCAGCCCCACGAACGCGACCACACCGACGACGAGCCCGACGACCAGGAGGCGTCGACGGCGCTGCACGCTGACCAGGTGTGGCAGCCGCTCGCGGAACACCCGCCATCCGATCGTGAACACACGTCATGTCTACGCTGCGGGGGTTGCGCGGGCGCTGCGGGCGCTGCGCAGGCGCCGCGCCGGGCCGGGTGGCTTCGTGAGCAGAAAAGGTCGAGTGCGCCCGCGCGACCCGACCTTTCCTGCTCACGAAGCGCTCCGCGGACACGCCCGGCGGCCCAGGTGCGCGCGGGCGTCGCACCCCAGCAGCACGGGCCTCCGCAGCACACGTCCAGGTCAGCACGATGACCTCGGACGCATGAGTCTCGACATCGTCTACACCGCAGCCGCCCACGCCACCGGAGGCGGCCGCGACGGGCACGTCCGCAGCGAGGACGACCGGCTCGACCTGGACACCCGCCCGCCGAAGGAGATGGGTGGCAGCGGCGAGGGCACCAACCCCGAGCAGCTGTTCGCCGCCGGGTACGCCGCGTGCTTCCTCGGCGCACTCCACGCCGCCGGCAAGGAGCTCGACGTCGACACCACCGGCGCGGAGGTCTCCGCCGAGGTGGGCATCGGCGGCACCGGCAACGGGGGCTTCGGCCTGGCGGTCGAGCTCGACGTCTACGCTCCGGCCGCCCCGCAGGAGCAGCGGCAGCGGCTGGCCGAGCGCGCGCACGAGATCTGCCCGTACTCGAACGCCACCCGCGGCAACATCACCGTCGCGCTGTCGATCGTCGACTAGCGTTCCGGCGTGATCACGGACGAGAGCCGCTGTCCCTGCCTGAGCGGCAACCCCTACGGCGAGTGCTGCGGGCCGCTGCACCGCGGCGCGGCCGCGCCGACCGCGGAGCGCCTGATGCGCTCACGCTTCAGTGCGTTCGCGTTGGGCCTGCCGGAGTACCTGCTGCTCACCTGGCACCCGCGTACCCGCCCGGCGGACCTCGAGTTGGATGCGTCCCAGCGCTGGACCCGGTTGGACATCCTGACGACGACCTCGGGAGGCCCGTTCGACTCCCGGGGCACGGTCGCGTTCCGCGCGTGGTGGCGTTCCGACGACGACCGCGGGACGCTCGAGGAGACGAGCGAGTTCGTCCGCGAGCAGGGACGGTGGTTCTACGTGGACGGTGTCGTCGCCTGATCGCGAGCTGCTGCGCTGCTGCTCGTCAGCTGCCGATGACGGGGGACAGGCCGACGGCGGTGCGCATCGCACGACGGACCGTCGCCTCGTCGGGCAGGAGCTCGTCCTCGTCGTCGGTCAGGAAGAAGCGGATCTGTCCGATCGCCTGCTCGGTGAGCATGTCGAGGCCGTTCAGCACCCGGCCGCCGGCGTCCGCCCAGCGGGTCGAGGCAGCGGTCGGCCAGGGCTCGTAGGCGACGTCGAACAGCACCGCGTCCGGGCCCGAGGGGACGACGTCGAGCGAGTCGGCCGCGCCGCCGGGCAGCGTCGAGACGACGAACCCGTGGCGGGTGCCCGGCAGGTCGGTGAGCGGCAGGACCTCGAGCGAGACGCCGAGCCGGACGGCCAGGTCGACCAGGGGCCCGGCCTTCGCGGTGTCGCGGAGGAACACCCGCACGAGCGAGGCCCCGAGCCGCACCGCTGCGGTCAGCGCACTCGTCGCGGTCGCCCCGCCGCCCAGGATCGAGGCCTCTCCGGGCAGGTGCCCGAGCGCCTCGACCGGTCGGACGAGTCCCTGCACGTCGGTGTTCGCGCCCGCACGGACGACGTCGGAGCCCTCGAGCCGGAAGGCGATCGTGTTCGCGACCCCGAGCTCGTCGACGAGCGGGGTCGTCCGGTCGAGGAGCGGCAGCACCTCGCGCTTGAGCGGCATCGTGAGGCTCAGCCCACGCCATTCCGGACCCAGCCCCGCGACGAACGCGTCGAGCCCACCGGACGCGACCTCGTGCCTCCCGTACGTCCATGCCAACCCGAGGACGTCGTAGGCCGCCTGGTGCAACGTGGGGGAGAGCGAGTGCGCGATGGGGGAGCCGAGCACCGCCAGACGGGTGCGGTCAGGATCGAGGGACGCCACGGTCCACAGCCTATCCAGGCGTTTTTCTGTGCGCCCCGTTAGGTTAGGCTACCCTTCGTGATCCGATCCTCCTCTCGTCTCCGCCGCGTGCTCACCGCAGCCGGTGCCGTCGTCGCAGCGTCCCTCGTCCTCGCCGGGTGTGCATCCGGCTCTGGTTCCGACTCCGGCTCCGACTCCTCGACGGGCTCGTCCGACGCAGCGTTCCCGGTGTCCATCACGACCGGGCTCGGCACCACGACGATCGACTCGCAGCCCAAGCGCGTCGTCGCGCTCGGCTGGGGCGACGCCGAGACCGCGCTCGAGCTCGGCGTGCAGCCCGTCGGGGCGAGCGACTGGCTCGCCTTCGGTGGCGACGGCGTCGGCCCCTGGCTGAAGGGGGCGTACGACAAGTCGCCGAAGATCATCCAGACGCTCGAGCCGAGCTACGAGGACATCCTCAAGCTGAACCCCGACGTGATCCTCGACGTGAAGTCGTCCGGCGACAAGGAGCGCTACGACAAGCTGTCCGCGATCGCGCCGACCGTGGCGATCCCGAAGGGCGGCGAGAACTACCTCGCCTCGACCGAGCAGCAGACCACGATGATCGCGAAGGCGCTCGGCAAGGTCTCCGAGGGCAAGAAGCTGCTCTCCGACCTCGACGACTCCTACGCTGCGGCCCGCAAGGCGCACCCGGACTTCGAGGGCAAGACGGCCGTCGTCGGTGCCTACAGCTCCGAGGGCTTCGGGGCGTACGCCTCCACCGACAGCCGCTCGTCGTTCATGAAGAACCTCGGGTTCACGATCCCGGCGGACATCGACAAGGAAGCCGGCAAGGCGTTCTCGGTCACCCTGTCCGACGAGAACCTCGACCTGCTCGACGCCGACCTCACGCTGATCCTGCCGATCTACGTCGACGCGTCCGAGGCCGAGGGGAACAAGCTGTTCCAGAAGGTGCCGTCGGTCGAGGCCGGGCACTCCATCGTGTTCGACGACAAGGACGTCTCGTCGGCGTTCTCGATGGGCACGACCGCTGCCATCGAGTGGGCGCTCGACAAGCTGCCGGCACAGTTCGAGGAGAAGCTCGGCTAGTCCCGGGCTGGCCCGGCCTGGCCTGGTGTCGGGCACGGCATGACGAAGCCCCCGCCGGTTCGCCGGTGGGGGCTTCGTCGTTGCCGGTTCAGGCGAAGGTCGAGCCGAGCAGCGCGAAGAGCAGTGCGATCAGCGGGAGCGTGCCCTGCTTGAACGCCGAGTTGAGGTACTTGCGGCCGGAGCCGACCAGGATCACCGCGGCGCCGAGCATGCTCGCGGTCGAGAACACGACGAGGGTCCAGCCTGTCGCGGTGTTGCCCGCCAGGACGAGCACGACGCCGAGGATCGCCCCGATCGCCAGGAACAGGTTGTAGAACCCCTGGTTGAACGCGAGGGAGCGGGTCGCGTCGGCCTCGGTCTCGGTCGCGATGCCGAACACCTTGCGGGCGCGCGGACTCGTCCAGATGATGGATTCGAGGAACCAGATGTGCACGTGGACGAGGCCAGCGAGGACCGCACACACGCCCGAGATCACGAGCAGGACCGACATGCTCCCCATTCTCCTGCACTCCGACGAGGTCGGTGTCATCGACACGTGATGGACAGAGTCCGCCAGTAGGCTCGGGGCATGAACGACGACGTCACCCCGCCCGAGCCCGAAGCGACGGCCGTCGCCGAACTCCGGAGCATTCGGCAGAGCATCGACAACATCGACGCCGCCGTCATCCACATGCTCGCCGAGCGCTTCAAGTACACGCAGCGAGTGGGGCACCTGAAGGCCGAGTCGGGCATGCCCGCCGCCGACCCGGACCGCGAACAGGTGCAGGTCGCACGGTTGCGGAGCCTCGCTGCCGAGGCGCACCTCGACCCCGCCTTCGCCGAGAAGTTCCTGAACTTCATCGTCGCCGAGGTCATCCACCACCACGAGCGCATCGCCGGACGTGACGAATGAGCGTCGACCTGCCGAGCCTGCTCGTCGGCTCGTACACCGCGACCGGTGGCGGCAACGCGACCGGCATCTCGATCGTCGACGACGGTGTCGCCCGGACCGTCGCCGTGCTCGACGACCCCTCGTTCCTCGCGGTCTCCGGTGACCGGGTCTACGCCGTGTCCGAGACGAACGACGGGGGTGTCTCGGCGTTCCGGCTGCAGGGCGGTGCGCTCGAGCACCTGTGGGACGCAGCATCCGGCGGTGACGCACCCTGCCACGTGCGGGTCGACCCGTCCGGCGCGCTCGTCGTCACGAACTACGTCTCCGGCACCGTGACCGCGATCTCGCTCGCCGCTGCCGAGTCGTACTCGGCCTCGGTGCTGGCGAGCGACGGTGTCGTGCTCCAGGGTTCGGGTGCGAGCGGTTCGGGTGCGAGCGGTTCGGGTGTGCACGGTGACGCCGACCGGCTGGACGTGCCGGCCCGGGCGGTCGCGGTCGAGGTCCTGCCCGACGCCTCCGGCCCCGTGGTGGACCGGCAGGAGAGCCCGCACGCGCACCAGTCGGTCGCGACCCCGGACGGCACGGTGCTCGTCGCCGACCTCGGTGGCGACGCCCTGCACGAGTTCCGGGTCGCAGTGTCCCCCGACGGTGTCCCCACGATCGAGCCGCTCCGGGTGCACCACGTCGCTCCCGGCGTCGGACCGCGGCACCTCGCCTGGTTCGACGGGGACCTCTTCGTCGCCGGTGAGCTCGACGGGGCCGTGCACCGGCTGCGTCGCGATGCCTCCGGGTCGTTCGTGGTCGTCGCCACCACGCCGACCTTCGAGGGCGACGTGGGGGAGTCGCTCCTCAGTCACATCGAGGTCGACGACGCCGGGCTCGTGTACGTCGCCGTCCGCGGGCGTGACCTGATCGTGGTGCTCGACGCCGCCGACGGGGGACTCTCGCTCGTCGGGGCGGCGTCCTGTGGCGGTGTGTGGCCGCGGCACTTCGCTCGGGTGCCCGGGTACGTGCTCGTCGCCAACGAGCAGTCCGACGCCGTCGCGGTGCTGCCGCTCGGCGAGGACGGTGTGCCGGGGGACGCGGTCGAGCAGATCCCGGTCGGGACGCCGACGTGCATCGTCCCGCTCTGAGGGCTGCGCGCCGTCGTGCTGCGGGTCGCTAGCGCTCGATGAGGTTCTCGAACGGGCGGCCCTCGGCCAACGCGGCCACCTGACGGCGCATCAGCTCGACGGAGCGCGGGACACTGAGGTCCGTGTTGCCGCCGACGTGCGGCGTGAGGACGGTGTTCGGCGTCGTCCAGAGCGGGTGCCCCGCCGGAAGGGGCTCCGGGTCGGTGACGTCGAGCGCCGCGAACAGGCGCTCCGACTGCAGCTCGGCGACGAGGGCATCGGTGTCGACGACCTTGCCGCGCGCCACGTTCACCACGAGGGCACCGTCGGGCAGCGCCGCGAGGAGCTCCGCGTCGACCAGCCGCTCGGTCTCGTCCGTGAGCGGCGCGATGAGCACGAGGACGTCGGTCGTCGCCGCCAACTCGGGCAGCTCGCCGAACGCGTGCACGTGGCGGCCGTCCTGCTCGCGAGCGGTCCGGGCCACCACGGTGACGTCGGTGCGGAACGCCTCGAACCGGGTCGCGATCACGGAACCGATCGCGCCGTAGCCCACGACGGTCACCCGTCGGTCGGCCAGGGAACGGGTCGTGCGGGCGTCCCAGACACCGTTCGCACGGTCGGCCTGGAACTCCCCGAGCTCACGGAGCGACGTCAGCGCGAGTCCGACGGCGAGCTCGGCGGTCTCGTCGTCGTGGATCCCCCGGCCGTTCGCGAGCTGTGCGTGACCGGGCACGTGCGGGACCGCGTGCTCGTACCCGGCGCTCGGCAGCTGCAGGAGCTCGAGCGCCGGGAGGTCGTGCACGAACTGCCACCGGTGCCGCCCACCGAAGTAGAACGGCAGGAACGTGATCGCCACCTGGTCGGGGCGGTCGTACGGGGACTCGACGTCCCACACGTCCAGCTCGATGCCGTCCGGCACGGGGCCGAACCGGTCGACGAGCTCGGCGAAGGGCAGCGTGACGATCGGCATGTGGTGTCGGCCGCGCCTACGAGTCGGTGCGCGGCGAGAAGGCACCGTCGGAGTCGAGCGGCCCACGGCCGACGTACCCCTCGATGACGTCCTCGACGATCACGTCGCCGAAGCGGGACGGCAGCGTGGCGCCGTGCGTGCCGCGGAGCTCGTCGAGCGTGGCCTCGAACGCGCCCTGGACCTCGAGCGCGTTCGACGTGGCGTCGGTCACACCGATGCGCAGGACCGGGAAGCCCCGGCCGTCGCAGAGGCCCTGGAAGCGCACGTCGTCCTCGCGGCGGACGGTCACGATGACGCGACCGGTCGACTCGGAGAACAGCGCCGTCGCGGTGTCGATGCCGTCGCGGGTCTCGAGCTCGTCGAGGACCACGCGGGCGCCGATGCCGAAACGGAGCACCGACTCGGCGAGCGTCTGGCCGAGGCCACCGTCCGCAAGGTCGTGCGCGCTCGTCAGGAGCTGCTCGCCCGATGCCGCGAAGAGCAGCTCGGCGAGGGCCTTCTCATTCGCGAGGTCGACCGCCGGCGGACGCCCGCCGAGGTGCCCGTGCACGGTGCCAGCCCACGCAGAACCGTCGAGCTCGAGGCTCGTCCGGCCGAGCAGGTAGATGTTGTGGCCGTCGTCCTGCCAGCCCGACGGGACGCGCTTGGCGACGTCGTCGATGACACCGAGGACACCGACGACGGGGGTCGGGTGGATCGGGGTGGTGCCGGTCTGGTTGTAGAACGACACGTTGCCGCCGGTGACCGGGATGCCGAGCTCCATGCAGCCGTCGGCCAGGCCCTCGACCGCCTCGGAGAACTGCCACATGACCTCGGGGTTCTCCGGGGAGCCGAAGTTCAGGCAGTCGGTGACCGCGGCGGGGACGGCACCGGTGACGGCGACGTTCCGGTACGCCTCGGCCAGCGCCAGCCGTGCACCCTGCTTCGGGTCGAGCTGGCAGTAGCGGCCGTTCGCGTCGGTGGCGATCGCGACGCCGAGCCCGGTCTCCTCGTCGACGCGGATCATGCCGCCGTCGTCGGGGAAGGACAGTGCGGTGTTGCCGAGCACGTAGGTGTCGTACTGGTTGGTGACCCAGTTCTTCGACGCGAGGTTCGGCGAGCCGAGCAGGCTGAGGAACTGCGCCTTGAGCGCGGGGCCGTCGGACGGACGGTCGAGCGAGGCTGCGGTGTCGGCCTGCAGCGCGTCGATCCAGGTCGGGTAGGCGACCGGGCGGTCGTACACCGGGCCGTCGACGGCGACGGTGCGCGGGTCGACGTTCACGATCTCCTGGCCCTGCCAGTCGATGACGAGACGGCCGGTGCCGGTGACCTCGCCCAGGACGCTGGTCTCGACCTCCCACTTGCCGACCACCGCGAGGAACTCGTCGAGCTTCTCGGGGCGGACGACCGCCATCATGCGCTCCTGGCTCTCCGACATCAGGATCTCTTCGGCGGTGAGCGTGGGGTCGCGGAGCAGGACGTCGTCGAGCGAGATGTGCATGCCGCCGTCGCCGTTGGACGCCAGCTCGGACGTGGCGCACGAGATGCCCGCGGCGCCGAGGTCCTGGATGCCCTCGACCAGTTCCTTCTGGAACAGCTCGAGGCAGCACTCGATCAGGACCTTCTCGGCGAACGGGTCGCCGACCTGGACGGCGGGACGCTTGGTCGGGCCGCCCTCGGTGAACGTGTCGGACGCCAGGATCGAGGCGCCGCCGATGCCGTCGCCACCGGTGCGTGCGCCGAAGAGCACGACCTTGTTGCCGGCACCGGACGCGTTCGCCAGGTGCAGGTCCTCGTGACGGAGGACACCGACCGCGAGCGCGTTGACGAGCGGGTTGCCCTGGTACACGGAGTCGAAGTAGGTCTCGCCACCGATGTTCGGCAGGCCGAGGCAGTTGCCGTAGAACGAGATGCCGCCGACGACACCGTGCACGACGCGTGCGGTGTCCTCGTGGTCGATCGCACCGAAGCGGAGCTGGTCCATCACGGCGACGGGGCGTGCACCCATCGAGATGATGTCGCGGACGATGCCGCCGACACCGGTCGCGGCGCCCTGGTACGGCTCGACGTAGGACGGGTGGTTGTGCGACTCGACCTTGAAGGTCACCGCCCAGCCGTTGCCCACGTCGACGACACCGGCGTTCTCGCCCATGCCGACCATGAGGTTCTTCGTCATCTCCGGCGTGACCTTCTTGCCGAACTGACGGAGGTAGTTCTTCGAGGACTTGTAGGAGCAGTGCTCACTCCACATGACGGAGTACATCGCCAGCTCGCCCGAGGTGGGGCGCCGACCGAGGATCTCCTTGATGCGGGCGTACTCGTCCGGCTTGAGCCCGAGCGCGTCGTACGGCTGGTCCTTGTCGGGGGTGGCCGCCGCGTCCTGCACGGTGTCGGGCTTCGGGCGCACGTAAGTCGTCACGGTGTTGTCGTTCCCTGTCACTGGAGTCGCGGTCGTCACTTGACGAGCGTCGACTCGATCACGGAGGTGAAGAAGGTGAGGCCGTCCGTGCCGGAGGCCATGGCGGCGGCGGTGTCCGGGCCGAAGCCGGGCTCCGTCGCGTGCTCGGGGTGCGGCATCAGGCCGACGACGTTGCCGCGCTCGTTCGAGACGCCGGCGATGTCGTCGATCGACCCGTTCGGGTTCACGCCGACGTAGCGGAACACGACCTGGCCGTTGTCCTCGATGCGCTTGATCTCGTCGGCGTCGGCGACGAACCGGCCGTCGGCGTTCTTCAGCGGGATCGTGATCTCCTGCTGCGCTGTGAACCCGGAGGTCCAGGCGGTCGAGGTGGTCTCGACGCGGAGCTTCTGGTCGCGCCGGATGAACTGCTGGTGCGCGTTGCGGGTGTGTGCGCCGGGAACCAGCCGGGCCTCGGCCAGCATCTGGAAGCCGTTGCAGATGCCGAGCACGGGCATGCCCTTGCCGGCAGCGTCGATGACCTCGGCCATGATCGGCGCCTTCGCGGCGATCGCACCGGCGCGCAGGTAGTCGCCGTACGAGAACCCGCCGGGCAGCACGATGGCGTCGACGCCCTGCAGGTCGTGGTCGCCGTGCCAGAGCGCGACGGGGTCGGCTCCGGCGAGACGCACGGCGCGCTGGGCGTCGCGGTCGTCGAGCGAGCCGGGGAACGTGATGACGCCGATCTTCAACGCGCTCACTGGCCTTCGACTTGACCCGGGACGACACTCACGGAGACGACGTCCTCGATGACCGCGTTCGAGAAGACGTCGGCGGCGATGTCGCGGACCTCGGCCAGCTTGGCGTCGTCGACGGGGCCGTCGACGGTCACCTCGAAGCGCTTGCCGATGCGGACGTTGGTCAGGTCGGCCTTGCCGAGGCGGGCGAGGGCGTTGCCCACGGCCTTCCCCTGGGGGTCGAGGATCTCGGCCTTGGGCATGACCTCGACGACGATCGTTGGCACGTGTTCTCTCCAGCACTTCAGGGGTGGGGGGACGCGACCAGTCTACGGGGCGCGTGCGACACGCCGGGACCGGTCCGGGCCTCCTGTGGAGAACCGTGCTGTGCGCTTGCTCATGCCTCTTCCAACCCGTATATTCCAAGTCGAATAGTCCGCCTGGAACACCCGATCTCGACCCTGGAGGCACGGATGACGTCGCTCACGCCGCTCGCGTTCGCCGCGCTCGGGCTCCTCAACGAGGGGCCGTCGCACCCCTACGAGATGTTCCAGACGATGATCCACCGCAAGGACGACCGGCACGTCAAAGTCCGTCCCGGCACGCTGTACCACCAGGTCGGACGGCTCACCGAGCTCGGCTTCGCCGAGGTCGTCGGCACCGACCGGGACGGCAACCGGCCCGAGCGGACGACGTACGCGATCACCGACGCCGGTCGCGACGCGCTCGCCGAGGGGCTGCGCCGGATGGTGGCGGTCCCGGCAGAGGAGTACCCGGAGTTCCACCTCGCGCTCGCCGAGCTCGAGAACCTCCCGGTGCCCGAGGCGGTCGATGCCGTCCGGGTCCGTGTGGCCGCACTGTCGGAGGAACTCGCGTTCTACGACGAGTCGCTGGCGGCGATGCGGACGAAGGGCCTGGCCGAGCGCTACCGGCTCGACGTGTCGTACGTCCGTGCGATGCTCGCGACACAGATCGAGTGGCTCTCCGCCACGGCCGACCGGATCGCGAGCGGCGACATCCCCTGGGACGGTCCGGCCGTCCCCACAGACATCACCCTGAACAGCAAGGAACCCACTCGATGACCACCGTCACGCCTCCGCGGACGACCGAGAAGAAGCCGTGGCCCGCCCTCTGGGCGCTCGTCGTCGGCTTCTTCATGATCCTCGTCGACTCGACCATCGTGTCCGTCGCCACCCCCACCATCGCCCAGAAGCTCGACGCGGACATCAACTCCGTGATCTGGGTGACGAGCGCCTACCTCCTCGCCTACGCGGTGCCGCTCCTCATCACGGGCCGGCTCGGTGACCGCTTCGGCCCGAAGGTCATGTACCAGATCGGCCTCGTGGTCTTCACGCTCGCCAGCCTCTGGTGCGGCCTGTCCGGCTCGATCGAGATGCTCATCGTCGCCCGCGTCGTGCAGGGCCTCGGCGCCGCGATGATGAGCCCGCAGACGATGTCCGTCATCACGCGCATCTTCCCGCCGCAGAACCGCGGCGCAGCGATGGGCCTCTGGGGCGCCGTCGCCGGTGTCGCGTCGCTCGTCGGCCCGATCGTCGGCGGCCTGCTCGTCGACGGCTTCGGCTGGGAGTGGATCTTCTTCGTGAACGTCCCCGTCGGTGTCGTCGCGTTCGTGCTCGCGCAGCGCTTCGTGCCGTCGTTCGAGCGTCACGGGCACCGCTTCGACTACCTGGGCATCTTCCTGTCCGCAGCGGGCCTGTTCCTGCTCGTCTTCGGCATCCAAGAGGGCGAGACCTACGACTGGGGCACCATCACCGGTCCGATCTCGGTCTGGTCGCTCATCATCGTCGGCCTCGTCGTGCTCGCCGGCTTCGTGGTGTGGCAGGGCGTGCAGAAGGGCGAGCCGCTGCTGCCGCTCGGCCTGTTCAAGGACCGCAACTTCACGCTGGCCAACGTCGCCATCACGGCCGTCGGTGTCGCCATCGCCTCGTTCGCGCTGCCGATCATGCTCTGGGCGCAGGACGTGCTCAGCTTCTCGCCCACCCAGGCTGCGCTGCTCCTGGTGCCGCAGGCCGTGCTGTCCGCCGGTCTCGCACCGCTGGTCGGCAAGAACCTCAATCGGTGGAACCCGCGCTGGGTCGCCGCGTTCGGTCTCGCCTGCTTCTCGGCCGGGCTGTTCTGGTTCGGTGGCCTGCTCACCTCGGGCGCCGACTGGGGCTGGGTGCTCCTGCCGAGCGCGCTCCTCGGCATCGCCAACGCCTGCATGTGGGGTCCGCTGTCGGTCTCGGCGACGCGCAACCTGCCGCCGAAGCTGGCCGGTGCCGGCTCGGGCGTCTACAACACCACCCGTCAGATCGGTGCGGTCCTGGGCTCGGCCGGCATCGCCGCGCTGATGGAGGCACGGATCACGGCCAACTTCCCGGCCTCGACCGGCGGGGTCTCCGCCGGTGGTGCCGAGCAGCAGGTCGGTTCGCTGCCGTCCTTCCTGCTCGAGCCCTTCTCGACGGCCATGGGGCAGTCGCTGTTCCTGCCGGCGATCGTGCTCATCGCCGCGATCGTGGCGGCGCTGTTCCTGGCGAAGCCGAAGCAGACCGTGGCGTGGCAGCAGACGGGTTCCGTCACGACGCAGCCCGACGCCGCCGGGGCTCCCGCCGAGGCCTCCGCGAAGTAGCACCAGCGCGCACTTCGTGAGCAGAAATGGTCGGGTCGCCTGCGGGCACCCGACCATTTCTGCTCACGAAGCGCCCCGCGCAGACGCCCGCGCGCACCTCATCCGCGGCGCTGCAGGTGCGCCCGCGTCAGCTCGTCCATCTCCTCGTCGGTCAGGGCGTCGACCGCCCGGGCCTCGCGGCGGTCCGTCCGCTGCCACCGGATGAAGAGCGAGATGAGCACGGGGATGTCCGCGACCTCGGCGATGAACCACAGTAGGTCGCCCGCCAGGTGCTGGTCGCGCAGCGGTGAGGGGAACCACGGCTGCCCGACCGCCTGCACGACCGACCCGTCGAGCACGTGGTTCGTGATCCGCAACACGATGCCCGGTACCGCGTCGATCATCAGCTCCACGAACGCGAGCAGGAACTCCGCGGTGACGAACGTCGACGAGCGGAGCACCCCGGGTTCGGACAGCGGCGCGAGCAGCCCGAACCCGAGCACCGGCAGCGTCACCGTGATGACGACGGCCCAGACGGGGGACTCCCGGATCGTGGCCGAGAGTGGAGTGAGCAGCAGGCCGAACAGCACGAGGGCGACCAGCGGTGCGACGATCGCGTTGCCGAGCAGACGCACTGGACGTGAGCGCATGAGGGCGTCGGCGGTCTGCGCGAGGTGATCCGGGCCTCCTGTCCGGAGCAACGAGACGGGCGCACCGAGCGCGGCGAAGGTGGGGACCGCGAAGAAGAGCAGCGCGGACCGCAGCACGAACGCCCAACGCAACTGCTGGTCGTACACGCCGACGATGCCGAACTGCAGGATGCCGAACAGCACCAGTGCGGCGAGGAACGCGAGGGCGCGCCACCACGGCCACCGGGTGCCCCGTCGTGCCGCGCCGACCACCCACCAGCCGTAGGCGACCGCGGCGACGACGATCATCGCGGCCGACAGGGGATCGAACCGCCAGATGCTCCAGAACTCGGGTGTCGACGGCGTCGGGTGCCTCCTGGGGATGGTCTGGTGCCATCCTCTGCCCGGCGCGTGTGCCCGCGCAGGCCGGAGCGACCCCGCTCGGTGAGAACCGGTTCAGATGCGCGTGACGCCCCTGGCCGGGACGGTCCGTGACAGCAGCCACACGCCGACCGGGACGGCGACGGCCCCGACGACGGCGACCCCGAGCGACAGGTGCAGCTGCATCACGAGGAACGCCGGACCGATCGTGCAGACCGCCGCGACGGCTATGACGGTCCACGACGGACGGTCGGCGGACGGCAGCAACCGGGGGAGCGGGCGGTCGGACGACCGCAGCGCACGGGCGACGCCGAGCGCGACGGTGAGCAGCACGACGACCGCGACCACGCGCGATGCCCACCACCCACCGGAGCCCGGCGTCGGGAACGGCACGCCCACGAGCAGGGCCACACCGTTCAGCGCGATGAAGAGGGGCAGGTGCCACAGGTAGATCGTCATGCCGTCCCGGCCGAGCACGAACACCGCGCCGAGCGCCGTGCGGGTGCGCATCAGGCGGGTGAGCGGTGCGTGCACGAGCTGGACCAGGCAGGCCTGCGCGATCGCGAGGAACGCCAGCGGGAGCATCGGCGGGTTGAGGTCCTGCAGCATGTCCGGTGCCCACAGCCCGATCGAGGTCATCGGGACGAGCACGGCGTAGGCGGCGACGGCCACCGCGAGCATGAGCGCCTTCGACCGGCGTGCGAACCAGCCGTCGGCCCAGAGGAACCCGAGCTGCTGCGCGAAGAGCCACACCGGCCCGAGGTTGAGCAGCCCGACCTCGGCGACGCCGGTGGCCAGACGAACCGCGTCGACCACGCCGGCGAGCACCAGCAGCACGCCGAGGGTCGCCCACGGCGCCCGCTCGTGCAGGCGCATCATGACGGGCACGCAGCACTGGGTGATGCCGTACGCGGCGAGGAACCAGAGGGGCGAGCCGATGCCGAACGCGACCTCGGCCAGGAGCTCCGGCGGCGTGCCGGCGGCCGTGGCGACACCGAGCCCGATCGTCAGGAACACGAACAGCGGGACCGCCGGTCGGAACAGCCGCACGAGCCGGGTGGCCACGAAGTCGCGGGCCGGGCTGGGCGTTCCGCGGGCGACGGTGCTGCGCCAACCGACCGCGCTCGCGAAGCCGCCGACCACGAAGAAGAGGGGCATCACCTGGCCGACCCAGGTCGCGGCGACGTACCACGGGAGCTCCTGCAGCGGGCTGGTCACCCGCACCCCCTGGTCATCGGCGGCGACGCCGACCATCGTGACGTGCACGATGACGACGAGGACGACGCAGGCCGTCCGGATGAGGTCGACGACCAGGTCCCGCTTCGCGATGATCCCCCGGACGTCCGATGCGCTGTTCGTCTGCTCGGGCAGACCCTGGTGCGTGGACATGACCGGACGCTAGCGCGCGGAACGGTCGGTCCAGCGTTGTCCCAGGTGATCGCGACCGGATCGTGACACTTCGTATTCCGGCTGCGGCATACGTCTCGCGGTCTCCACGTGGTGGCGGCTCGTGTACAGTGGACACGTTGTCTTGAATCCTGCAAAAGAAAGGCTCAGCATGGACGTCGACGCCGATCTGCTCCGCGCCTCTGGGCTGCGGGTCACGACACCACGCCTCGCGGTCCTCCGCGCCACCGAGTCGATGCCCCACGCCACCGCCGACGACATCGTCACCGCGCTCACCGCGGAGCTGCCGACGACCAGTCACCAGGCGGTCTACGGCGTGCTCGCGGCGCTGACCGGCGTCGGACTCGTGCGCCGGATCGAGCCGGCAGGCAGCCCCGCGCGGTACGAGCGACGGACCGGGGACAACCACCACCACATCGTCTGCACGCTGTGCGGCGCGATCGAGGACGTCGACTGCGCGGTCGGGCACTCGCCCTGCCTGACGCCGTCCGATGCGCACGGCTTCGCGGTCACCACGGCCGAGGTCACCTACTGGGGCATCTGCGAGCAGTGCGCCGCGGCCGAGCGCGACGACGCAGACGCGGCGGCCCCCGGCGCGGACGCGGCGGCCTCCGGCGCGGACGCGAGCGTCCCAGGCGCGTCGGCCACCGACGCAGCCGCGCCCACCGCGAGCGTCCCCGACGCCGAGGCGCCCGAGGCGCCCGACGCCCCGCGCGTCCCCTGAACCACCCGAGCACCCCTGACCGAACCAACCGTTCCACGCAAGGAGGAACCGTGTCCGACCAGAACACGACGACCGGCCAGCCGGCCGGCACCCCCACCACCACGACCAACTCCGGCGCCCCCGTCTCGAGCGACCAGCACTCCATGGGTGTCGGCGCCGACGGGCCCCTCGCCCTGCACGACCACTACCTGGTCGAGAAGCTCGCCCAGTTCAACCGCGAGCGCGTCCCGGAGCGGGTCGTCCACGCGAAGGGCGGCGGTGCCTTCGGTACCTTCACCGTCACGCAGGACATCAGCAAGTACACCCGCGCTGCGTTCCTGCAGCCGGGTCAGCAGACCGAGATGCTCACGCGTTTCTCCAGCGTCGCCGGCGAGCAGGGTTCGCCCGACACGTGGCGCGACCCCCGCGGCTTCGCGCTGAAGTTCTACACGTCCGAGGGCAACTACGACCTCGTCGGCAACAACACCCCGGTGTTCTTCATCCGCGACGGCATCAAGTTCCCCGACTTCATCCGTTCGCAGAAGCGCCTGCCCGGCTCGCACCTGCGCGACCACGACATGCAGTGGGACTTCTGGACCCTGTCGCCCGAGTCCGCACACCAGGTCACGTGGCTGATGGGTGACCGCGGCCTGCCGGCCTCGTGGCGCGAGATGGACGGCTTCGGCTCGCACACCTACCAGTGGATCAACGCCGAGGGCGAGCGCTTCTGGGCCAAGTACCACTTCCTCACGGAGCAGGGCCACAAGACCCTGACCCAGGAGGACGCCGACCGCATCGCGGGTGAGGACGCGGACTTCCACATCCGTGACCTGCACGCTGCGATCGAGCGCGGTGACCACCCGCGCTGGACGCTCAAGGTGCAGATCATGCCCTACGCGGACGCCGAGACGTACCGCTTCAACCCGTTCGACCTGACGAAGGTGTGGCCGCACGCGGACTACCCGCTCATCGAGGTCGGCACGATGGAGCTCAACCGCAACCCGGAGAACTACTTCGCCGAGATCGAGCAGGCGACCTTCGCCCCGTCGAACTTCGTGCCCGGCATCGCGGCGAGCCCCGACAAGATGCTGCTCGCGCGCATCTTCAGCTACGCGGACGCGCACCGTTACCGCGTCGGCACGAACCACGCGCAGCTGCCGGTGAACGCCCCGAAGAACGAGGTGCACTCGTACTCGAAGGACGGCGCGATGCGCTTCGACTTCCAGAAGTCCGAGGTGCCCGTCTACGCCCCGAACTCCCTCGGTGGTGCGCACGCCGACCCTGCCGCGACCGACGACGTGCCCGGTTGGGAGTCCGACGGTGCGCTGCAGCGTTCCGCCGCGACCCTCCACCCGGAGGACGACGACTTCGGTCAGGCCGGCACGATGGTCCGCGAGGTCCTCGACGACGCCGCCCGCGAGCGCCTGGTCGGCAACATCGCCGGTCACGTCTCGAAGGTGACGCGCGACGACCTGCGCGAGCGCGTGTTCGCGTACTGGACGAACGTCGACGCCGACCTCGGCGCGCGCGTGCGCGCGGCCGTCGTGCCGAGCGCCCCGGGATCCAACGAGGACCCGGAGACGGTTGCGGTCGAGGCGTAGCCCAGCCAGCGCAGGGGCGTAGCCCAGCCAGCGCAGGGGCGTGAGCCCCGGTCCACCACTTGACGGACGGGAGGCGCGGTGCCAGCTGGCACCGCGCCTCCCGTCCGTCGGTCGGTCGCTCGCTAGACCTGTTGGCCGTTGAGCCAGATCGGTCCGGCGGGCCAGTCCTCGAGCTGTTCGGTCACCGGCAGGACCATCCAGCCGCCCTGGTCGGTCATCGGCAGGCCGGCGCCCTCAGCTGTGAAGGCCGTGTAGTCGGTGACGACGTCGTCGAACACGTGCCAGCCGAGCTTCGCGTAGAAGGGGACGCGGTTCTCGCCTGCGCCGAGGAAGCCGTACGGCACCGCGAGGCCCTCGAGCACCGCGTGCGCGCGCTCCATCAGCTCGCGGCCCCTGCCCGTTCCCTGCAGTCGCGGGGAGACGGCGACCAGGCCGGTGTCGCCGACCAGGACGTCACGCCCACCGACCGTGATGAACATGCGGCGGATGCCGACGTGTGCCAGGACGACGCCGTCCTGGTCGCGGGCGAGCACCCGGCGCTCCGGCTGCATCCCCGCCCAACTGCGGCCGCCCACGTACCAGTGCGACCAGTCCGGGAACGCCTGCGCCAGCAGTGCAGCGATCGCCTCGTGGTCGGGGAGTGAGAGGGTGCTCTCCTCGAGCACCTCCCACCGGATGTCTTCAGTCATCGGTCCATCCTGCCGGGTCGTGCTGGGCTGGGTTGCGCGGGCGCTCTCGTCTTCGATACGTTAACGGTGATACACGAGTATCGGGTGGACGAAGGGGAGATCGATGTCGATCAAGAACGTGTTGTTGGGGATGACCGTGTTTGCGATCGTCGGCGCCGGAGGGGTCGCGGTCGACACGGTGACGGCGACGGATGCCAGCGCAGCGACCTGCTGGCGTCAGGTCACCCAGAGCAAGGGCAAGTACGACTCCGGATGCCCCAAGGCTCAGCACTTCAACCGTTTGAAGAGCGGGACCCTCAAATGGGGGAACGTGGTCGGTGGGAACCGGTGGTCGTACGAAGCCGCCTGCTGGACGAACATCGCGCAGTACGGCATGGTCAGGGCCTGACCCGGTGGTGCGGAGTCACTTGCGAGCAGCGGTGCCCGCGGCCGTGGTGATCGTGGGCGTGCTCGCCGGCTGCGCCCAAGTCGACGCTCAAGCCGGTGCCGGTGCCGGTGCCGGTGCCGGTGCCGGTGCCGTCGACGAGGCGGCCTTCGCGGCTGCCGGGCCGTGGTCCACTGAGTTCGCCGAGTCGGCCGTCGAGGCGAGTCAGTACCAGCGGCGCGTCCTGTCCGACGGAGTGATCTCTGCGCAGGAGCTCGCAGAGGCACAATCGCGCACGCGGGTCTGCATGCGGAACTTCGGGTACGACTACGTGTCCGCCGAGGACGGTACATCGGAAGCGTCCCCGCTCCCGGGGAGGAAAGCCGCCGATGCGGAGGCCGTCAACGAAGTCATGTCGAAGTGCGCGAGTCGGTTCAGCAGTGAGGTGACGTACCTGTTCAACGAGATCCGCAGGAACCCCGAGAAGCAGGACGAGGTGGAGATCACCGTCGCGTGCCTCCGGGAAGCCGGGCTCGTCGACGCTTCGTACACCGAGCGCAGGTGGCGTGCTGAGAACGAGGACGGGACCTTCTCGTTCTCCGAGTGGGATGCGGCAGCTGTGCAGTGTCGCCTGGATCCCCTCGGGCTCTGGAGGGCGCAGTGACGAGCGCAAGGCCCACGGCACCGCGCCCACTCGCGTGGGTGGGACTGCTCGGTGCTGCGGCGCTCTTCCTGGCGGGCTGCACCAACGACAGCGTCCCCGCGAAACAGTCGACGGGGAAGGCGACGGCATCGCTCGAGGCGGCGGGGCCGCGGGCCGATGCCTTCCGAGACGCAGTCGACTCCGATGTCTCCGACTTCGAGGCACGGATCCTCTCCGACGGTCGCGTGACTCCGCAGGAACTCGAGTCAGCGCATGAGCAGGTGCGTCGGTGCCTGGCGGACTCGGGGCTCGGGATCGAGTACGACCCGGACGGTGGATTCTCGCTCCCGGCGCTCGACGGCGAGTACCCCGACGACTTCTTCGAGAACTCGGATCCGATCCTTCGTGCAGGCGAGAAGCGATTCGACGAGTACGTCACGTTCCTGTTCGAGGAGACCCGCCGGAATCCCCAGAAGCTCGATGACGCCAAGATCACGGTCGCCTGTCTCCGCGGAGCCGGCCTCGTGGGTGCCGACTACACCGAGCGGCAGTGGCGGAAGGACTACGACGCGGACACGCTGCCGTTCGGGGACTTCGACGAGGCGTGGACTGCCTGTCGGCTCGACCCGCTCGGCCTCTGGCGGGAAGGCTGATGCGATGGCCATCGGGGACGCTCGTGGGGCTCGGCGTGCTGGTCGTCGCAGCCGGAGTGGCGGCGGGCGTGGTCGTCGCGCTGCCCATTGAGCCACCCGCTGCGCTGGCGACCGCGACGCCGGCCAGCACCGTGCGGGCAACCGAGCGCACCGACGCCGATGAACGGCAGGTGCAACTCACGCTCGACGCCGGGTCACCGCGTGCCGTCGTGACCACGAGGACGGGCACGGTGACCGCCTCGTCCTGTTCGACGGGCGGCGTGCTCCGGAGCGGTGACGTCGCCGCGCGCATCGACGGTGCGCCGGTGGTCGCGCTCGCCTCCGGGGTGCCGCTCTGGCGCGACCTCGAGCTCGACGACCGCGGCGACGACGTGTCCGGGCTGCAGCAGGAGCTGACCCGACTCGGCGCCGGGCTCTCCGTCGACGGCATCCTCGGTCGTGGGACCCTCCGAGCCGCGCAGCAGTTCCTGGTCGACCGCGGCGTGCCGCGGACGGATCTGCTGCAGGACGGCATCCCGCGTGACGCCTTCAGCTGGCTGCCGGCCGCCGAGAGCACCGTGCAGACCTGCGCCGCCGTGGTGGGTGCTCCGGTCGGAGCCGACGGTGTGCTGGCCGAGCTGCCGGCGGAACTCCGAGGTGCCCGGATCGATGCCACGCCGGTTGATCCCGCACCCGGCGACCGCGTCCTTCGCGTGGGCAGCGCCGAGGTGCCGATCGATGCGCACGGCGTGGTCTCGTCCACGGAGACGCTCGCCGAAGTCGCCGCACTGCCCGAGTACGCGGTGACGGTTGGTTCCGCCGACGGGGCCCCGACACTGCCGGCCGCCTGGTCGCTCCGGCACCCCCGAGTCGTCCACGTGCTCCCGCCGACCGCACTCTTCGCCGTCACCGGTGGTCGGGCCTGCGTCCAACCGACGAGCGGCGGACCGATCCGGGTCGAGGTGCTCGGCTCGGAGCTCGGACAGGCGTTCGTCCGTCCCGTCGACGGCCGGACCCTCGACCGGGTGCGGGCGACCCCGGACCCCGGTCGCCCGTGCCGGTGACGCTCGAGGGCGTTGGACACGTCTGGCCGAACGGCACTGTGCTGTTCGACCTGGTCGACCGCACCTTCGGCGAGGGCACCGTCACCGCGCTGGTCGGACCGAGCGGATCCGGCAAGTCGACCCTGCTCGCGATCGTCGCTGGGATGCTCCGCCCGACCCACGGCACGGTGTCGCGCCCCGACGGCTGTCGGCCGCTGTGGGTGTTCCAGAACCCGCACGGCGTGGCCCGTCGCCGCGCGCTCGACCACGTCGCGCTGCCGTTGCTCGCGCGTGGAGCGGACCGACGTTCCGCGGACGTCGGTGCGCTGGCCGTGCTCGGCAGGTTCGGGCTCGAGCACCGAGCGCATGCGCGGTTCGCCGAACTCTCCGGTGGCGAAGCGCAGCGGCTCATGCTGGCCCGCGGCATCGCGAGTGCTCCGGGTCTCATGCTCGTCGACGAACCGACTGCGCAGCTCGACCGCGCCACGGCAGACGAGGTCAACCGGGCCATCGGTTCGCTGGCGGACTCGGGTGCGTGCGTGATCGTCGCCACCCACGACGACGACACGATGGCGGCTTGTGACGACGTGCTCGACCTCGGGCGTCATCGCTGATGCGTCCCACCGAGGTACTCCGTGAGGCCTGGCGCGACGTCGTGTCCGGAGCAGCACGGGCGGCCGCGAGCGCTCTGGTCGTCGCGGTGCTGCTGGGCGGTGTCGTCGGACTGCGTGCCGCGGCGCTCGCCGACGACGTGCGTGCCGCAGCGACCTGGGTGGCGAGTGGCGCCGCGACGACGATCCAACGAGCACCCGGCCGGATCGACGGACGAGCCTGCGACGCGCTCGCCGGGTCCGAGGGGGTCCTCGCGTCGGGAGCGCTCCGTCGGCTCGACGACGGCTCCGATCCCGCTGCGCTGCCGGGGTCCGCGGTCCCGACGTACGAGGTCACGGCCGGCCTGCCCGCGGCGCTCGACGTCACTGGGCGGACGCGTGTCCCCGGAGTCCTCGCGTCGTCGGCGGTCGCGGATGCACTCGGCCTCGCGCCGGGTGACCCGTTCGTGACGGTCGACGGCGGCACATCGGTCGCCGGTGTCTACGCGTACCCGGACGACGGGCGCGACCCGGACCTCGAGTACGCGGTGCTCGCCCCGGCGCTCGACGACGGTGCACTGTTCGACGCCTGCTGGGTGACGGTCTGGCCCGAGCGCGAGGACACGGGGTCGATGCTCCGCCGGACCCTCTCGGCGAGTACCGGCGCAGAGGACGAGGAACGCCCGACCCTCGGCCAGCTCAACCCGAGGCTGGGGGAGACCTTCGCCCCGACCGCACCGCCGTCGCTGCTGGCGTCGTCGGGTGTGGCGTTCGCACTGGGCCTGGCCGTCGGGGGCGCGGCGGTCGGGAGGCGCCGGCTCGCACTCGCGTCGGACCTGCACGTCGGGGTGCCGCGGAGTGCGCAGCTGCTCGGCGTGCTGCTGCAGCACCTGGTCTGGGGATCGGTCGGGGCCGTGGTCGCGACGACCGTCGCGGTGGTGCTCGTGCGAGGCCTCGGTGTCGACGACGCAGGGCCGATCGTGCGTGAGGCGATCGCGATCGCCTCCCTCGGGCTCGTGGGCGCGCTGCTCGGTGGGGTGCTCGCCGCAGCCGCGATCCGCGAGCGCGCGCTGCACCGCTACTTCCGCTCCCGCTGAACGACCGGCGGCGATGGCGCTGGTGTCGCTCCGCCGGCCGTCTCGACCCCGTTTTCGCGCTGAGCGACACATTCCGGGCACGGGGCCGCGAAAAGTGTCGCCCAGCGCGAAAACTCGGCACTGACCGGTTTAGTTGACGCGTCAACCAAATGCGCGCACACTGGTGCCATGCACACGCAGGACCTCCTCGCCGCCGACACCGGGATGGGCGCCGTCACGCTCCGGGTCGCGAACCTCGACCGGATGATCGGCTACTACACCGAGGGTGTCCGGCTCTCGCTCCTGTCGAACGAGGGTGGCGTCGCAGTGCTCGGTCGAGGCGCCACCCCGATCGTGATCCTCGAGCACACACCGTCGATGCAGCACGCCGGCGCGCACGAGGCCGGGTTGTTCCACACCGCGATCCTCTTCGACACGAAGGCCGACCTGGCGGCTGCGCTCTACTCGGTCGCGACGAAGTACCCGCAGACCTTCACCGGCAGCGCCGATCACCTGGTCAGCTTCGCGTTCTACTTCACCGACCCGGAGGGCAACGGCGTCGAGCTCTACTGGGACCGGGACCGCACCCAGTGGTCGTGGACGCACGGCATGGTCGACATGGACACGAAGTACGTCGACCCGAACGCGTTCCTGCAGGAGCACCTGACACAAGAAGCCCTCGACACCGCAGCCGGCCGCCCGGGCAAGGTCGGCCACGTGCACCTGTCCGTCGGCGACGTCGCCACCGCGCGGGAGTTCTACGTCGACAAGCTCGGCTTCGCGACCACCGCGGGGTGGGGCGAGGCGCTGTTCGTCAGCGCCGGCGGGTACCACCACCACATGGCGATGAACACCTGGAACTCCCGCGGGGCCGGCCGGCGGCAGCTCGCCCTCGGCCTCGGACTCGTGCGCATCGAGGTGCCGGGGATCGACGACCTCGGCGCCCTGACCGAACGGATGCGGCACGGCGGACTCGACCTCGCCGACGACGGTCGGACCGTGGCGTTCGAGGACCCGTGGGCGAACCGCATCGAGGTGACCGCGCCCGGTCGCGGCTGACACCGGCGCGCCGCAATTCGCGCTGAGCGACAGTTCACGCGGCGCCGCTCGCGAGAACTGTCGCTGACGCCGAAACTCCGCAGCGCACCCACGCACGCGCCGCAGCGCAGCGCACGCACGCACGCGCTCAGGCGCTGTTCGAGATCCCGCCGTCCGACTTCAGCAGCTGCCCGTTGACCCAGCCGCCCTGCGCCGAGCAGAGGAACCCGACCAGGGCCGCGGTGTCCGACGGGCGTCCGAGCCGCCCGAGCGGGGTCGCCTCGACCGCCCAGCCCTTGACCTCGTCCGACATCCACCCGGTGTCGTTCGGCCCCGGGTTGACGACGTTCGCGCTGACGCCCAGGCTGCCGAGCTCCTTGGCCGCCCCGAACACGATCCGGTCGAGCGCGCCCTTCGACGCCCCGTACGGCAGGTTGAACGCGACGTGGTCGCTGGTCAGCGCGACGATGCGGCGTCGGTCGCGGGGTGCGGCGTCGCCGGCGCGTTCGAGCGCGGCCGCGTAGGACTGCACGAGCAGGAACGGTGCGCGGGCGTTCACGGCGAAGTGCCGGTCCCAGGACTCGAGCGTCGTGGTCCGGAAGTCCGAGTCCACCGACTCGCAGTGCGACATCACCAGCGCGGTGACGGGCGCGCCCGCTTCCGTCTCGGCGCGGCCGACGAGTGCGGCCGCCTGCGCCGGGTCCTCCAGGTCGACCGGGAGGCGCGTCACCCGTGCACCCACCGACTCGCACTCCTGGATGACGGATTCGATCCCGTCGGGGTCCGCGCCACCGCTCACGCGGTCGTCGTACGGGCCCCACCACGAGATGGCCAGGTCCCAGCCGTCGGTCGCCAGCCGTGTGGCGAGCGCCGCGCCGATCCCGGCTCTGCGGCCCACACCGGTCACCAACGCGAGGGGTCGTGCGGACGTCATTCGAGCCTCCTGTCCGACGCTCCGTCGCGCCGATCGTGACCCAGTCTGCCGGAACCGACCACCCGTGTGACCCATCGCACTCGGTGTCCTGTCGGCGTGGCCGTCCCGGCGAGGGCCAAGATGGAGGGATGCCACGCACACGACGACCGCCGGTCCCGGGGCGCCCACAGCGGGGCGGCCGTCCGGACCCGCGGGACTTCCCGCTCGAGCAGATGCGCGAGCGGATGTCGTCGTACATCTACGGCAACATCACCGTGCTCGCCGTCGCGATCGCCGTGAACCCCGAGCAGATCCGCCACGGTGCCGCCGTGCTGACGGTCCTCGCGACCGCGGTGCTGACCTACCTCGCGCACGTCCTGTCGAACATCGTCGCGCACGGCTTCGGCGACGACGGCGACGATGCGGAGCACCGCGAGACGGTGTCGGCGATCGTCCGCAACGCGAACCCGATAGCGACCTCCGGGCTCATCCCCGCGGTCCTGTACGCGGCGGCGTGGATCGGCTGGCTCCCGGCGGAGTGGGCGCAGATCGCCGCCACCGTCATCCTGGTCGTGCGCATCGGCATGGTCGGCGTCTTCATGCAGCGGTTCAGTGGCAAGAAGCCCTCGTTCATCGGGCTGTGGGGCGGCATCGTGCTCGCCGCGGTGGCCTTCGTGATCGGGTTCGTGAAGGTGGTGCTGACGCATTGAGTGACATCGACATCGACGGTGGCTCCGGTCCGGAGCCGAAGCGCGCCGGCTGGAAGTTCCTCCGCGACCTGGCGATCATCGTCATCGCCGCGCTCCTGGCGTCCTTCCTCGTGAAGGCGTACCTGGTCCGCTCGTTCTACATCCCGTCGGCGTCGATGGAGAACACGCTCCTGATCGGCGACCGGGTGCTCGTCAACGAACTCGTTCCCGGGCTCGTCCACGTGCAGCGCGGTGACGTCGTGGTGTTCGAGGACCCGGGCGGGTGGCTCGGCCCCGCCCAGGGGAACGACCTCATCAAGCGGGTCATCGGCCTGCCCGGCGACGAGGTGTCGTGCTGCGACACGTCCGGCCGGTTGTCCGTCAACGGCCATGCGGTGGACGAGCCCTACGTGCGGCTCCAGCCCGGGTCCGACCGGGTCGCGGGGACCGACTTCGAGATCACCGTGCCGAAGGGGCAGCTCTGGGTGATGGGCGACAACCGCTACAACTCGGCCGACTCGCGCGTGCACGGCACCGTGCCGCTCGACGACGTGGTGGGGCGTGCGTTCGTCACGACCTGGCCGGTGTCCCGCTGGACGGTGCTCTCGCGCTACGCCGACGACTGGGACGCGGTGCCGGACCCGTCCTGACCGGTGTCGCGCCGCCGGTGCGGTAGCGTTCCGATTCCTGCGCGGGACGATCCGGCGCAGCAGCGGAGCGGAGGTTCGTCGTGACGACCTCGGACGCGCCCGACGAGTACCAGTCCGGCGGCGACGACGACCTCATGATCCGGCGGATCCGTGCGGGCGGGCCGCGGTCCGGCACCATCGGGCCCCGTCCGGACCACGTCGTCTTCTGGCTCGCGGACGGCCGTGCCCGGCTGACCGACGACGACGGTGGGACGTGGGACGTCGGTCCCGAGCGCCCGGTGATGCTGTCCGCGCCGGTGGCGTACGGGTTCGAGACGGACGCCACTGCGATGACCCTCGTGCACCTGTCACCGTCGTTGCTCGGGGACGCCGACGAACCGTGGGAGTTCCGGCAGCCCGACGAGGGGGACCCCGCGACCGAGCCGCTCCGTGCGTTGCTGCGCGACGTCGCCGGCCGCGTCCTCGACCCGGCGCTGCCCGACGACGAGCGCGCCTCCTTGAACCGGCGGATCGCCACGGTCGTGCTGTCGACGTTCACCCGCACCCGGTCCGACGTGGCGCACCGGATGCGTCGGGCCATCCGCTTCGTGCACGAGCACGCCGGCGACCCGATCACCGTCGCTGACGTCGCCGATGCCTGCGGCCTCAGTGCGCGCGGGCTGCAGGACCTGTTCCGCCGGCGGCTCGCGGTCACACCCGTGCAGTACCTCCGCGAGGTCCGGCTCGACCGCGTGCACCTGGTGCTGCGGGCCTCCCGCGCGGGCAGCACCACGGTGGGTGAGGTCGCTCGGCGGTGGCAGTTCGCGCACCTCGGGCGCTTCGCGGCGAACTACCGGGCGCGGTTCGGCGAGAGCCCGCACGAGACGGTCGCGCGGGCGGGCAGATCGGTGCGACGCGCGGGCTGAGAACGCTGGTTCTCGCTTTGTCTGCGGTTTCCGGCTAGCGTTCTCCCGTGGACGCACGACGGTCGGAGCTGGGGCAGTACCTCCGCGCGCGCCGAGCACTCGTCCAGCCCGAGGACGTCGGCCTCACGCGGGATCCGGGACGACGCGTCGACGGGCTCCGACGAGAAGAGGTCGCACGGATCGCCGGCATCAGCGCCGAGTACTACCTGCGGCTCGAGCGCGGCCGTGATCACCAGCCCTCCGACCAGGTCCTCGCCGCCCTGGCCCGGGCGCTCCAGCTCGACGACGAGGCAGGCGGCTACCTGCGACGGCTCGCGCATGCCGAGCGGAACCGCCCGACGGGGACCACCGCGCCGGGCGTCGACGACTCGGTCCGCGACCTGCTCGCCCACTGGGCGCACACCCCGGCGTTCGTGATGGACCGCAACCAGGACATCATCCTGTCGAACGCCCTCGCGAGCGCGCTCGGCCCCGGGTACATGGAACCCGGCGCGAACCTCGTGCTGCAGATCTTCTCCGAGGCCTCGCGGCAACACGCGGCCGACTGGGAGCGGACCGCGTACCGGGTCGTCGCGGCGCTCCGCCTGCACGCCGAGCCCGACGACCCGCGGCTGCAGGAGATCGTCGGGACCCTGACCCTGCAGGACCCCGACTTCGCACGGATCTGGGCGCGGCACGACGTCGCCGTCCAGCGCACCGGGGTCTCCCGGCACCACATCGACCCGATCGGCTGGGTGGAGTTCCGGTGGCAGAACCTGGTCGTCCCGGGGAGTGGCCACGTCCTCGTCACCTTCTGGGCGGAACCCGGTACGCCCGCGGCCGCCGCGGTCGCGTTCCTCGCCGCACAGGTCCGGCACGGGACGGCCCAGGCCTCGGAGATCTGACGGGCCGACGGGCCGACGGGCCGACGGGCCGACGGGCCGACGGGGCGACGGGCCGACCGAGCGACCGGGCGACCGGGCGACCGGGCGTCCAAGCGCTGGACGTCAGAGCGCGCGGCGCAGGGCCTCCAGACGTTCCGCGGTGTCGGCGTCCGCCGAGCTCCAGACGACGAGCACGTGCTCGAGGTCCTCCGGCCGTCGGACGTGCTCCCAGCGGAGGACCAGTCGCCCCACCAACGGGTTCTCGACGGTCGTCGTGCCCTCCGTCGGAGCCCGTCCGGCTCCGGCTGCCCACTCGAGCGCGAACGCGTTGCTCCGCGCCATCAGCTCGCCGAGGAGCGCCCGGAACCGCCCGTCCTCGTCGTGCTGGTCGAGCGAGTCCCGGAGTGCCGCCGCCGTCCGGTGCGCCTCCGACTCCCAGCCCTCGACGGAGTCCTCCACGTAGGGGTTCAGGAACGTGAACCGTGCGAGGTTCGTCCCGACGGTGAGCGACGCCGACACGGCTCCGGCGATCGCGTTCGCGGCGACCACGTCGAGGTGTCGGTCGAAGGCGATCGCGGGCTCGGTGCGTGCGTCCACGAACCGCTGGGCCGACGTCGTCGTCGGGCCGTGCTGGTCGTCCATGCACCCCACGCTAGCCGTCGGGCACGCGCACGAAGGGGGTCCCCACAGGGACAGGACGGACAGGCGGTCGCGGTCGTACCGTGACGACGCCGGACACCACGTCCGGCACCGCTTCCGTCCGCTTCCGCTCTCGACCCCCAGGAGGCCTCTGTGGCCCGTCCCACCATCGTCCTCGTCCACGGCGCGTTCGCCGACGCCGCCAGCTGGGCGCCCGTCACCCGCGAGCTCCTCGACCGTGGCCACACCGTCGTCGTGCCGCCGGTCTACAACCGCAGCCTCGCCGAGGACGCCGCATCGATCCGTGCCGTCGCCGAGCACATCGAGGGCCCCGTGGTCCTCGCCGGGCACTCGTACGGCGGCGCCGTGATCACCGTCGCCGGCGCGGCGGAGAACGTCGTCGGCCTCGTCTACGTCGCCGGCTACGTCCTCGACGAGGGCGAGAGCCTCGGACAGCTGCAGGGCGGCTTCCCGGACTCGGACCTCGCCGAGAACCTCGTCTACACGCCGTACCCGATCGCGGGTGCCGAAGACGGCACGGACGTCTCCGTGAAGATCGACGCGTTCCCCGCGGTGTTCGCCGGCGGGCTGGACCTGCGCGTCGCCGAGGTCCTCGCCGTGTCCCAGCGTCCGCTGTCCGGTGCCGCGTTCGGCGAGCCCGCGTCGGTCGCCGCGTGGAAGACGACGCCCGCCTGGGCGATCGTGTCCTCGGAGGACCACACCATCAACCCCGACGTCGAGCGCTTCGGGTACACCCGCGCCGGCATCGAGGACGTGACGGAGCTGCCCGCCCCGCACCTGGTCATGCAGACCCACCCGTCCGAGGTCGCCGACGTGATCGAGCGCGCGGTCGCCGCCACCGGCACGGCCTGACGCGACCACCTGCCTGGAGGCACGGTGCGCGTCCGACGCGCACCGTGCCTCCAGGCAGTCCCCCGTTCCCACCCCGAGGAGGCGACGTGACCACCGAGCGCACGACCACGACACCCCGCGGCGGCGCGCTCGCGCCGCTCGCGATCCCGGTGTTCCGTGCCCTGTGGATCGCGGTGCTCGTCAGCAACATCGGCAGCTGGATGCAGACGGTGGGGGCGCAGTGGCTCCTCGTCGACGAGCACGCCGCGCCCGTGGTGATCGCCCTCGTCCAGACGGCGTCGAGCCTGCCGGTCCTGCTGATCGGGATCCCGGCCGGGGTGATCGGCGAGTTCGTCGACCGACGGCGGCTGCTCATCGGCGTGCAGGCGTTCCAGGTGGTCGTCGGGCTCGCGATGACCGTGCTGACCGCGACGGGGCAGATGACGCCGGCGCTGCTGCTCACCGTCACCTTCCTGCTCGGCACCGCCTCGGCCCTGCAGCTGCCGGCCTACCAGGCGCTCGTCCCGGAGATCGTGCCGCGGGCGATGATCACCGATGCCGCAGCGTTGAGCTCGGTCGGCGTCAACGTCGCGCGCGCGATCGGCCCGGCGCTCGCCGGCGTCGTGATCGCGCAGCTCGGGGTCCCGTTCGTCTTCGCCGCGAACGCGGTCTCCTTCGCGCTGTTCCTCGTGGTCCTCGTCGCCTGGCGCGGGTACCGACGTCCGGAGACCCGGGCGGAACCGTTCATCGACGCCACCCGCGCTGGTCTCCGGTACGTGCTGCACGCCGGGGTCGTCCGGCGGCTGCTCCTGCAGCTCGCGGCGTTCATGGTGCCGGCGAACGCGCTGTGGGCACTGCTGCCGCTGGTGGCCTCCGGGCCGCTCGGGTTGTCCTCCGGCGGGTACGGGCTGCTCCTCGCAGCCGTCGGCATCGGGTCCGTCGGCGGCGCGTTCGTCATGCCCGCGATCCGGACGCGACTCGGCATCGGTCGCACTGTCGGGACCGCATCGGTCGTGTTCGGCCTGTCCACCGTCGTCGTGGCCATCGTCCCGGTGCTCGCCGTGGTCCTCGTCGCACTGGTCGTCGGCGGCGTCGCCTGGATCGGGGTGGTGACGACGCTCAACGGCACGGTGCAGGCCTTCCTGCCCGCCTGGGTGCGGGCGCGCGGACTCGCGACGTACCAACTCGTCCTGTTCGGCAGCACCGCGATCGGTGCGGCACTCGCCGGCATCATCGCCACGCCCCTCGGGGTCGTCGGGGTGCTCGCCGGCGCCGGGGCACTGACCGCCCTCAGCGCGCTGCTGGTGGCCGTGTCGGCGTTCCCCGTCCTCACCGACCGGCAGCGAGCGGTCGCACCGATGCCGCTCGGGGACGTCGCATTCGTGCCGGACGACCACACCGCAGCCACCGGGGAGACCCTCGTGCTCGTGCACTGGACCGTCCCGCCGGACCACGTCGACGCGTTCCGGGCGGCCGCCGTGCTGCTCGGGCACAGCCGTCGACGGACCGGGGCGCGGGACTGGAACCTCTACGTCGACACCGCGGCCGGACCGGACGCGTGGGTCGAGGCGTTCCGCGTCGGGTCGTGGCAGGAGCACGTCGACCAGCACGAGGTCCGGCAGACCGGGGACGACGCCAGGATGCTCGACGCCGTGCGCGCCGTGGCGGGGGAGCCCCGCGTGGAGCACCTGGTGGCGCCCGGGGTCAGCAGCCCGTCGTCGTCAGGGTGACCGTCGCGACCCGCTCGTTCGTGACCGTGGTCTGCTGCGTGCACAGCTCGTTCGCACGGATCGTGACCTCGCCGAGCGGGACCCCGGCGAAGTCCGCCGTGCCGCCGGGGAACACGCGCTGGTGCTCGGAGAGCTTGCCGGTGGAGGCGAAGACCTTGACCTCGTAGGGGTGGTCGGCGGCGCTGCTCGACACCGTCACCGAGACCTGGCCGGTGGAGTCGTGGGCACCGCACCCCGTCAGGAGCAGCAGGGCCGCGCCGCCGAGGGCGAGCACGGGGGCGAGACGACGGGACACGTGTCCAGGGTAGTCCGGCCGGGGTGGTGGACCGTTCGCGACGGGGTGGCCCGCCTACTGGGGGCACGGGTCCTCCGATGTGGGGACGTGCCTTGTCCGGTAGGCGCGTTAGCGTGGAGTCATGCACTCGGAGCCAGCGACGACCGTCCCCGTCACCGCGGCGCCGGATGCGGTCCGCCGCGCCGCGCTCCTCGCCGCACTCGACGTCGTCGAGGGCGGTGCCGAGGAACGCTTCGAGCGGATCACCCGGATCGCGCGCGAGGCCTTCGGCGTCACCGGCTCCTTCCTCAACCTGGCCGGCGAGTCCGAGCTGTTCATCAAGTCGCAGCAGATCGACGAGCCGCTGGCGCAGATCGCCCAGCTCGAGGACACCTTCTGCGGCCGGACGCTCCGAGCCCCCGGCCCCGTGCTGATCCCCGACGCACGCTCCGACGAGCGGTACGCCGACCTCCCGGCCGTCACCGGGGCGCCCCACGTGCGCTTCTACGCCGGGGTCCCGCTGCGCGTCGGCGAGGACGCCCTCAAGGTCGGCACGCTCTGCCTCATCGACCAGCAGCCCCGCACACTCGAGCCCGACGACCTCGCGCTGCTCGAGGAGCTCGGCGTCTGGGCGGAGCGCGAACTCGCCGCCGGTGCCGACGAGGACCGCCTGCGCGCCGTGCTCGCCGGCCTCGAACCCGCCGCGGTCGAAGTGCCCGGGTACCGCATCGCCGGCATGTCCGTGCCGCACGGCGTCGTCTCCGGTGACCTCCACGACTGGCACCTGGCCGGCGACGCCTTGCACCTCACCGTCGCGGACGTGATGGGCAAGGGCATGTCCGCCGGGCTCCTCGCCGCGAACATCCGCGGCGCACTCCTCGCACGGGGCGACCTGGCACCGGACGTCGCCGTCGCCGAGCTCGAGGCGCAGGTCGCGCCGGAGCTCAGCCGTGCCGAGTCCTTCGCGACGATGTTCCACGGCCGCCTCGCACCGGCCACCGGGCGCCTCGACTTCACCGACGCCGGCCACGGACTCGTCCTGCAGCTCCGCGATGACGGTGCCGAGCGGATCCTGCGGTCGTCCGACCTGCCGATCGGCCTGCACCCGACCGGGCTGCCGCGCACGTCGGGGTCGCTCGTGCTGCGGCCGGGCGACGTCCTCGTGGTGGTCAGCGACGGGGCGCTCGAGCTCTGGGACTCCACGCTCGCGGCGCTGTCCGAGCTCGGGGCGCTCTACCGGCAGTCGCCGGACATCGCCACGTTCCTGCAGCGGGTGCGGGCGCGTGCGGTCGAGCACGACCCGGGCGACGACCTGACCGTCGTCGTCATCGCGCGCGACGCCTGACGCGCGCGGGTCCTGGCGCGCGCCCGGCCGGTCGGTCGGTCGGTCACGTTCTGTCGGTCACGTTCGGTCGGTCACGTTCTGTCGGCTGTGGTGGCCCGCCGAGTGGTCACAACACGCCGCCGGAGTTCCGCCGAGGTGTCACGAAGTGTCGGCTGGCGGGGCTCCGGGCGACAGTTCGTGACCGCTCGCCGAACGTGAGCGGCGG
>NZ_RJKR01000005.1:0-782233 GCF_003752025.1 Curtobacterium sp. PhB115 | reverse complement strand
CACAACACGCCGCCGGAGTTCCGCCGAGGTGTCACGAAGTGTCGGCTGGCGGGGCTCCGGGCGACAGTTCGTGACCGCTCGCCGAACGTGAGCGGCGAGTTGTGACCCCTCGGCCCGAGCGCGCGCGGCAGCGCGACGACCCGAGCGGACGCACCGCCCGCGCCCGCGCCCGACCGGTCGCAACACGCCGCCGGAGTTCCGCCGAGGTGTCACGAAGTGTCGGCTGGCGGGGCTCCGGGCGACAGTTCGTGACCGCTCGCCGAACGTGAGCGGCGAGTTGTGACCCCCTCGGCCCGAGCGGACAGCAGCCCGACCGACCGCCCGCGCAGCGCCCGCGCCCGAGTGGTCGCAACACGCCGCCGGGTCTGCGCCGAGGTGTCACGAAGTGTCGGCTGGCGGGGTTCCGGGTGACAGTTCGTGACCGCTCGCCGAACGTGAGTGGCGAGTTGTGACCCCTCGGCCCGAGCGCCCGTCAGCGCACGGCAGCGCCCACGACCGAGCGCCCGTCACCGCACGGCAGCGCCCGCGACCGACCGTCCGACCGGACCCGACCGCCGGACCGTTGCGCGCGTGCTACGCGCCCAGGCGCTCGATGAGCTCGGCGTAGCGGGCGGCCGTGCGCTCCACGATCGCGTCGGGGAGCACCGGCGGCGTACCCTGCCGATCCCAGTTCGCGCTGAGCCAGTCCCGCACGATCTGCTTGTCGAACGAATCGGTCCGGCCACCGGAACGGGCGTCCCAGTAGCGGCTCGAGTCACTCGTCAGGACCTCGTCCGCGATCCGGATCCGGCCGGTGGCATCGCGCCCGAACTCGAACTTGGTGTCCGCGATGACGACACCGCGGTCGAGCGCGATCGCCGCCGCCTCGGTGTACACGTGCAACGACAGCTCGCGCAGCGTCGCGGCCACCTCGGCCCCGACCAGGTCGACGGTCTGCTCGTACGAGATGTTCTCGTCGTGCTCACCCTGCGGCGCCTTGTACGCCGGCGTGTAGATCGGTTCCGGCAGCCGGTCGCCGTTCGACAGCCCGGCGGGGAGTGCCACGCCGCAGACGCTGCCGGACTCCTGGTACTCCGCCCAACCGCTGCCGACCAGGTAGCCGCGCACGACGCACTCGACGGGGAACATCTCGAGCGGCATGACGTGCATGGACCGGGACTCGAACTCGGCGGGGACGGGGGTGCCGCCGGACGACGGGCCGATGATGTGGTTCGGGACGTCGCTCAGCTGCGTGAACCAGAACCGCGAGAGCCGGGTGAGCAGCTCGCCCTTGCCGGGGATCGGCGGCTCGAGCGCGAAGTCGTAGGCGCTGACCCGGTCCGAGGCGACGAGCAGCAGTTCGGTCGCGCTCTGGATGTCCGGGGTGCCCGTCGGCACGTAGAGCTCGCGGACCTTGCCGGAGGAGACGTGGTCCCAGCCTTCGATCGTCGGCGCGGCGCTCATCGGGTGACCTTCGCGGCGATGTCGGTGCGGTACTGCGCGCCCTGCAGGGTGATGTCCCCGAGGCCCGCGTAGGCCCGTTCGCGTGCCTCGGCGAAGTCCGCGCCGGTCGCGACGACGCTGAGGACCCGGCCGCCGGTGGCGACGAGTGCATCGTCGAGCACCCCGGTGGCCGCGTGCGCGACCGAGACCCCTTCGCGGGCGTTCGCGGCGTCGATGCCGGTGATGGGCCGGCCCGTCTGCGGGTTCTCCGGGTAGCCCTCGCTCGCGAGCACGACCGTGACCGCTGCGTCCGGACGGAACGAGGGTGCCGGGGTGCCCCCGAGCTGGCCCGTCGCGGCGGCGAGCAGCAGTCCGCTCAGCGGCGTCGCCAGGCGGGGGAGGACGACCTGGGTCTCCGGGTCGCCGAAGCGTGCGTTGAACTCGATGACCCGGACGCCCTGCTCGGTGACGATCAGGCCGCAGTAGAGCAGCCCGACGAACGGTGTGCCCTCGTGCTCGAGCCGGCGGACGGTGGGGAGTGCGACGAGGTCGGTGACCTCGTCCACGAACGCCTGCTCGGACTCCCAGCGGTCGGCGAGCCACGGCAGCGGCGAGTACGCCCCCATGCCGCCGGTGTTCGGTCCGAGGTCGCCGTCGGCCAGACGCTTGTAGTCCTGGGCGGGGCTGAGCGGTCGGACGTCGTGCCCGTCGCTCAGGAAGAACAACGAGACCTCTTCGCCGTCGAGGAACTCCTCGACCACGACGTGCCCGTGCTGCAGCCAGTAGGTCGCGTGGTCGATCGCGGCCTGACGGTCCTCGGTCACGAGGACGCCCTTCCCCGCAGCGAGGCCGTCGGCCTTCACGACGTAGGGGGCGCCGAGCTCGTCGATGGCGGCGATCGCTTCTTCGGCGGTGCCGGCGTAGACGGGGCGACCGGTCGGCACGTTCGCCTCGGACATGATGCGCTTCGCGAAGGCCTTCGAGCCCTCGAGCTGCGCGGCGGCCTTGCCGGGACCGAAGACCGGGATGCCGCGGGTGCGCACCGGGTCGGCCACGCCGGCGATGAGCGGCGCTTCGGGCCCGACGACGACGAGTTCGACGTCGTTCTCGATCGCGTACTCGGCGACGAGAGCCCCGTTGGTGGGGTCGAGGGAGACGGTCTCGACGTCGGCAGCGATGCCGGCGTTGCCGGGAGCAGCCGTGATGACGTGACCGGCCCGCTCAGCGAGGAGGGCCGTGATGATCGCGTGCTCGCGGGCACCGGAACCGAGGACGAGGATTCGCACCCGATCACCCTACCGAGCAGGGCGAGTCCGCCGCGATGCGACGGCTAGCCTGTGGAGATGCCACCCAGGAGGATCGAGGACGCCGAAGGCCGTGCAGCGCTGGCCGCCGTGCAGCAGGGGGAGACGGCCAGGCCCGTCCTGGCGACCGCGGTCCGGTGGACCCTGCAGTGCCTGGCGGACGACGTCCCCGGCAACAGCGTCGAGGTCCGTGTCCCGCCGTTCGCCGCGGTGCAGGCCGTTCCCGGTCCGCGGCACACCCGTGGCACGCCACCGAACGTCGTCGAGACGGATGCGGCGACGTGGATCGCCCTGGCGACGGGAGCGCTGACGTGGGACGAGGCGGCCGCGCAGTCGCGGGTGAGCGCATCTGGATCACGAGCGGATCTGACGGCGTTCCTGCCGGTTCGAATTAGGTAACACCTACCGATGCGTACGCACCGATCGGTTCCCTAGGCTTGAAGTCGCCGGGATTCGGACCCGACCCGAACGGGTCCGAACCCGGCGACAGGGACCAAGGTACGCGAAGTTCCACACAACGTGTCAACCACGGCGGCGCGTCGTGCTGCAATCCGCAACGTTCTTGCGTCAACGGGGGCAGAACGGTCGTCCCGGTCCTGCGCGGTCAGGCAACACCGACCGTGGTCAAGGCAACACCGACCGTGGTCAAGGCAACACGGGCCGTGGTCAGGCCGACACCGACCGCACGCGCTCAGAACAGCTCCGTGAGCTCCGACCGCGCGTGCAGGTCCCACTTCGCGAACACCCGCGACAGGTGCGCGTCGATCGTGCGTGTCGACCGGCCGAGGGTCTCGGCGATCCGGCGGTTGCTCAGGCCCTGCGCGGCGAGCTCGGCGACCTCGTACTCGCGTTTCGTCAGGGGTGGTTTCGTCCGTCCGGCCGAGACCGCCATGCCGTGCGACGCGAGCACCCCCTGCGCCGCGACCACACGTGTGTGGTCCCGGGACCGGACGGCGTCGGCGTACTCGACGATCGCGGCGGCCAGGGGACCGTCGACCCGCTGCGCCGCCGCCCGCATCCGGTCGAGCGACGCCGCGGTGTCCCGACCGTTCAGCATGTCCATCGAGTAGTGCAGCGTCTCGCCGTACATGACGTGGGTCCACGAGCCGGAGGCGGTGCCCCGCTCGATGATGTCGTCGGCGTGCTGCAGCCCGGCGGGGTTGCCGAGCACGGCCTCGGACCACGAGATCGACACCGCGACCTGCTCGCCGGTGATCCGCATCGCCCGGAGCGGTGTGGCGCGGGCGCGGTCGAGGGCCTTCGTCGCGTCCTCGAGTCGGCCGGCGTAGGCGTACGCCATCGCGAGTCGCGCCCACGGGTAGGCGGCGAAGCCTCCGTGGTCTGCCACGTCGTACCGTTCGCAGGCCGCCGAGAACGCGGCGATGGCGTCGTCCCACCGGCGCTGCCCGATCGCCAGGTTGCCGTCGCCGATGAGCTCGAGCGTGAAGTCGTACTTCAGGTAGGGGCTGGAGCGTCGGACCGGCACCTCGGTGATGAGGTCGGCCAGGTCGCCTCGCCAGACCTGCACCTGGTGGAGCACCGAGACGATCTCACCGACGCTCCACGGCGCGTCTTCCAGGTGCTCGACGGCGGTGGCGAGGGCCCGGCGACCGAGGGCCGAGGCGTCGTCGAGCCGTCCGGCGGTCGCGAGGGCCATCACGGCGCAGGGTGCGATGCAGAGGAACGCGACCGGGATCGTCGGCGCGTGCACGACGTCCGTCCGGTCGACCTCGGCGCGGACCTCGTCGAAGCGCCCGCCCCAGCCGAGGTGCGCGAGTCGCAGCAGGCGGAGTCGTTCGACGGCGTCGCCGGACACCAGACGGGCGGCGACGTCCGTGAGCGCGACCGCGGCGAGCACGTCGTCGTCGTGGAACTGGCGGATGTTCGCGAGGGTCTCGCAGGCCTCGATGACCGAGGCGTCGTCGACCGCCTCGGGGTCGGCACGGACCAGCGCCCACGCGGCCTCGGCGTCGGCCCGCCCGGCCTCGCGCCCGGTGCTGTACGAGTGCGCGAGCGAGCGGAGGCAGTGCGCTGCGACCTGCTCGTCCGGGTGCAGCTGGGTGCGGAGCGCGGCAGAGCTGAGGGCGATCGCGCTCTCGTGCTCCTGCAGTCGCACGGCGACGTGTGCAGCGTCGAGGAGCTGGTCGGTCGGCGGCATCACGCCGCACTCGAGTGCCCAGAGCGCGGCTCGGAGCCGGGCCGCGGGCGGCGCACCCTCGTGCCGGTCGGCACGGAAGCCGTTGGCCCGCGCGAAGAGGGCGCTACGCCGGGCGACCGGCACCAGGCCCCGGATGACCTCACCGATCAGGGGGTGCTGCGGACGGGCGACCGCCGCGCCGTCGTCGAGCGAGTCGATCCGGACCAGGCCGAGCGCCACCACGCGGTCGACGTCGCCGCCGGAGACCAGTCCGAGCAGCCGGGTGAGGGGGATCGGGTCGGCCAGGGCGACGATGTCGACGACGTCGCGGAGGTCCTCCGGCAGCGACCCGAGCTCCGTCCGGTACATGTCGGCGAGGCTGTTCGACGCGGTGATCCGGCCGCGCCAGTACCAGCCGGACGCGGTGTGCTCCAGAGCACCGGACGCTCGGGCAGCCCGGACGACCTCGCGCAGGTAGAGGGGGTTCCCGGCGGTGGCGCGTTGCAGCCGTTCGGCCGACGCCGTCTCGAGCTGCGACCCGAGCGCCTCGGCCACGAGTGCCGTCGTCTCGTGCAGCACCAGCGGCTCGAGGTCGATCCGTTCGAGCAGGTCGTCCTGCCACAGCGTGCGGAGCGGTTCGGGCAGGGCGGTGAAGTCACGGCAGGTCAGGACGAGCCGCGCGCCCTGGTGCCGGACGAGCCACGCGACGTACCGGGCCGAGATCGCGTCGAGGTGGTCGGCGTCGTCGACGCGGAGCAGCACGTCGCGGTCGGCGAACTCGGAGATCGAGCGGAGGCGTTCCTCGGCGCCGGCGTCGTCGGAGAGCTCGGTGAGGGTCGCCGGCAGCTCGCCGAAGCGCTCCGCGATGACCCCGAACGGCATCGACCGCCCGGCGGCGACGGCCGTGATGGGCACGACGACGGTCCGGCCGGTGGCGTCGCGGCCGGCGACCCGGTCCGTGACCCGGGCGGCCGCGGTGCTCTTGCCGAGCCCCGGGGCGCCGACGAGGGCGACGCTCCAGTGGTGCTCCGCGACGACGGAGACCGCGCGGTCCTCCTCGCGGCGCTGCATGACGGGCCACGCGATCCGGGCAGGGATGGCGGGGGTGCGGTCGCGACCCGGCACCGTGCGTTCACGCATCCGGATCACCTCCTGCCCATGGGATACCAACGAGTCCGTCCATCCTCCCCCGGATCGCGCGCGGCGGACAGGCCGGAGCACGTCCCACAGTGGGGGACAATGGGAGGGTGAGCAACACCGATGGACCCGACGAACGCCCGGCTCCGGCACCGACCACCGTCTCCTCCTCCGACGAGGTGACGATCCGCCGAGCCCCGAAGTTCGGCGTCTTCATCGTCGGCGGTGCCGTCCTCGGCTTCCTCGCCACCCTCGTGGTCGTCTCGCTCACCATGAACCTCGGCGGCCAGCAGGAGGAATCGAGCTTCGGCAGCCTCGTCGGCTACTTCAGCCTGTGGGGCGTCACCGCCGGTGCCTTCGTCGGCGCAGTCACCGCCGTCGTGTTCGACCGGGTCTACGCCCGTCGTGCGGCACGCCTGACCGCTGAGCGCGTCGAGGTCGAACTGCCGCCCGAGACGGTCGAGGGTGAGATCGACGACCACGGCGACCAGCGGCAGTAGCCGCCACCAGATCAACGGCCGGGAGGCGCGGTGCCAGCTGGCACCGCGCCTCCCGGCCGTTGACGGGTCGCGTTCGCGACCCCCACTCAGCTGAGCTGGTTCGCTTCGACCCAGGACAGGTACTCCGGGCTCACGGTGCCCGTGACGTACTCACCCGTGAAGCAGCTCATCTCGAGATCGGTCACGTCGGACCCCTCGATGATCGCGTCCCGCATGTCGCCGATCTCCTGGTAGATCAGGTGGTCGCTGCCGAGCACGCGGTTGATCTCCGGGATCTTCCGGTCGTGCGCGATCAGTTCCTCGCGCGTCGGCATGTTGATGCCGTAGACGTGCGGGTAGCGGACCGGGGGAGCGGCGCTCGTGAAGGTGACCTCGTTCGCACCGGCGGCGCGGGCCATCTCCACGATCTCCTTGCTCGTCGTGCCGCGCACGATCGAGTCGTCGACGATCAGGATGTTCTTGCCCTTGAACTCCGACGACATCGCGTTGAGCTTCTGACGCACGGAACGCTTGCGCTCCGCCTGCCCCGGCATGATGAACGTGCGGCCGACGTAGCGGTTCTTGTAGAAGCCCTCGCGGTACTCGATGCCGAGCTTCTGCGCGACCTGCATCGCGGCGGGCCGGGAGGAGTCCGGGATCGGCATGACCACGTCGATGTCGCCGGTCGGGGCGTACTGGGCGATCGTGTCGGCCAAGCGGTTGCCGAGACGCAGACGCGCGTCGTAGACGGAGATGCCGTTCATCACGGAGTCCGGACGGGCCAGGTACACGTACTCGAACGAGCACGGCACGAGCCGCGGGTTCTTCGCGCACTGGCGGGCGTGCATCTGCCCGTTCATCTCGATGAAGATCGCTTCGCCGGGGGCGACGTCGCGGACGATCTCGTAGCCGCCGGACTCGAGGACGAGCGACTCGCTCGCGACGACCCACTCCGGCTTGCCGGCCTCGTCGAACTTGTGCCCGAGGATCAGCGGCCGGATGCCGAACGGGTCGCGGAACGCCAGGAGCCCGTGGCCGGCGATCGTGGCGATGGTGGCGTAGGAGCCCTCGACGCGCTCGTGCACGCGCTCGACGGCGTCGAAGACCTGACCCGGGTCGAGGTCCGTGCCGCGGACCTGCCCCTGCAGCTCGTGCGCCAGCACGTTCACCAGGAGTTCGGTGTCCGACGTGGTGTTGAGGTGCCGACGGTCGATGTCGAACAGTTCACGCGTCAGTTCCCGCGTGTTGGTGAGGTTGCCGTTGTGGACGAGGACGATGCCGTACGGCGCGTTCACGTAGAACGGCTGCGCTTCTTCCTCGTTGCTCGCGGCACCCTTCGTGGCGTACCGCACGTGCCCGAGGCCCATGGTGCCGAGGAGGGCACGCATGTCACGGGTACGGAACGACTCGCGCACGTGACCGCGGGTCTTGTGCATGTGGTGCACGTGACCCTCGACCGTGGCGATGCCCGTCGAGTCCTGCCCGCGGTGCTGCAGGAGGAGCAGTGCGTCGTAGATGGATTGGTTGGCTGGGCCCTGCGCAACAAGGCCGACGATGCCGCACATTCGCGGGTGTGCTCCAGACCGTAGAATCGGGGGGTACCGAACAAGTCTGCCATGTCACCGCGAAGGACTCCGCATGCCCAACCCGTACGCCGAAGCCGGAGTGGACACCGCTGCCGGTGACCTGGCCGTCGAACTCATGAAGTCCGCAGTCGCGGCCACCCACAACGCGCAGGTGCTGGGCGGCGTCGGTGGCTTCGCCGGACTCTACGACGTGGCGTTCCTGAAGGACTTCTCACACCCGTTGCTCGCGACCTCGACCGACGGCGTCGGCACCAAGGTCGCCATCGCGCAGGCGATCGACAAGCACGACACCATCGGGCAGGACCTGGTCGGCATGGTCGTCGACGACATCGTCGTGGTCGGCGCGAAGCCCCTCTTCATGACGGACTACATCGCCTGCGGGCGCGTCGTCCCGAACCGCATCGCGGACATCGTCGCCGGCATCGCCCGCGGCTGCGCGGAGACGGGGACCGCACTCGTCGGTGGCGAGACCGCCGAACACCCGGGGCTGCTCGGGCCGGACGACTACGACGTGGCCGGCGCGGCGACGGGTGTCGTCGAGGCCGATGCGCAGCTCGGAGCGCACCTCGTGCAGGACGGCGACGTCGTGCTCGCGATCGAGTCCTCGGGGTTGCACTCGAACGGCTACTCGCTCGTCCGGCACATCCTGGCGTCGCGGAACGTCGGGTTCACCGACCAGCTGCCCGAGTTCGCTGGTGTCACCGTCGGCGAAGCGCTGCTCGAGCCGACTCGCTTGTACACGACGCCGCTGCTCGACCTGCTCGCGCAGCACCCCGGCGCCGTGCACTCCCTGTCGCACGTCACCGGTGGTGGCATCGCGGCGAACCTGGCGCGCGTGCTGCCCGTCGGCTCCTGGGTCGAGGTCGACCGCTCCACCTGGCAGCCGCTCCCCGTCTTCCGGGTGCTCGCTTCGATGGCGGGGACCCCGATCGAGGACACCGAGGGCACCTGGAACCTGGGCATCGGCATGTTCGCCGTCGTCTCCGCGGGTGCCGCTGCCGACGTCATCGCTTCGCTCGGTGCCGCGGGCATGCCGACGTGGCCGGTCGGCACCATCGCCACGTCTGCGCGCGACCTGACCGGGTTCGAGCAGGGCGCGAAGGGTGTCGACGGCGGCGCGGTGCGGCTCGTCGGGAGCTACGCGGGCTGACCGAGCCGGCCACGCCCGTCACGCAGGACGCGGGGCGGGCGTTGCTCGTGCCTCCAGGGCTGGTGCCGCGGCTGCTGCTGCCGCCGGTCCTGCTGCTGCCGCCGGTCCTGCTGCTGCTGCCGGCGCTGCTGCTGCTGCCGGTGCTGCTGCCGGCGCTGCGCTGCGCGCTGCGCCGAGTGGTCACAACCTGCCGTCAGGCGCCCGCCGAGTGGTCACGAACTGTCGCTTGGACCGTCCGCGGGCGACACTTCGTGACCGCTCGGCGTCACCCGCGCGGGGAGTCGCGACCGGTCGGCGGGGTCCGCGCGGTGAGTTCTGAGCGCACGGTGCGAGGCGTCCGGGCACGCAGAAACGCCGCGCTGCCCAGAGGCGCGCGGCGTGACGGCGACGAAGGTCAGGCGGACTTGTTCTGGTCCTCTTGGGACTCGAACTCGTCGGTGTCCTCTGCCGCATCGGGACCGTACTGGTCCGCCCAGCGGTCGATGAGGTCGTCATCGGAGTGTTGTCCGGCGGAGAGCTCCTGCTCGAGTGCACCGTAGTTCGTCTGCGGGCTGAAGTACTTCAGCTCGCGGGCAACCTTGGTGTGCTTCGCCTTTTGACGGCCGCGCCCCATGCGTGACCCCCTCGTTCGGCTCTGGTCCGGTCCTGGCGAATGACGGAAGATCACTCGGGGAACCAGACGGTTCGTGGTTTGAAATCTGCCGATCACTCTACCATGTACCTCGTTCTGGACGTCGCCGCGACGGCTCCGCGCACAGGAGAATCGAAGTGATGACCGAACCCCTCGAGAAGCCAGTCGACCAGCACGCCCGCGTGGTCGTGATCGGTGCGGGCCAGGCCGGTCTGTCAGTGGGATACCACCTCCGCCGACTGGGACTCGTGCCGGGGCAGGACCTCGTGCTGCTCGACCGCGCACCGGGCACCGGCGGCGCGTGGCAGTTCCGGTGGGAAGCGCTCCGGCTCGGGGCAGCCCACCGGGTGCACGATCTGCCCGGCATGCGCGCCATGGGGCTGCAGTTCGACGATGCCGATCGATCGCGGCCCGCCCGGGACGTCGTCGGCGAGTACTACCGGCGGTTCGAGCAGCACTACGACCTCCGTGTGCGGCGGCCCGTCGCCGTGTCGTCCGTTTCCCGCATCGACGGGCCCGACGGTGGACTCTGCGTCACGACCAGGACGCCGGACGGCACCGAGACGCGGATCAGTGCGGACGTCGTCGTCAACGCCTCCGGCACGTGGGGAACGCCGTTCGTGCCGTGGTACCCGGGCCGCGACCGCTTCAAGGGTCGTCAAGTCGACACGACCGAGTACCGGAGCGCGACGGAGTTCGCCCGCCAGGACGTCGTCGTCGTCGGCGGAGGGACGAGTGCGATCGGTTTCCTGCTCGAGCTCGACGGTGTCGCCCGGTCCACGAGGTGGTTCACCCGGCGACCGATGGTGTGGGCGGAGACGGCGTCGCTCGACCTCGAGTCGGCGGTCGCCGCGGTGGACGAACAGGATCGTGCAGCACGGGCGGGCGAGGTCCTGCCGAGCATCGTCAGCGGCACGGGTGTCCCGGTGTCGCGGCGCATCCGTGCGGGCATCGACCGCGGTGTGCTGCGGGACGAGCCGATGTTCACGCGGATCGACGAGACCGGTGTCGTGACCGCTGACGGCACGCACGTGCACGCCGACGCGATCATCTGGGCGACGGGGTTCCGGGCGGACCTCCGGCACCTCGCGCCGTTGCACCTGCGGACCTCGGCTGGCGGGGTCGTCGTCGCCGAGGGGTGCTCGGTGGAGGAACCGCGGCTGTTCCTGGCCGGCTACGGGCCCCAGGCGTCGACGATCGGGGCGAACCGGGCCGGCCGGCTCATCGCGCGACAGGTGATGGACGCACTCGCCGGGGCGTGAGGCGTCGCGCGACCTCGCACGGTGCGAGGAGAGCCGCGGGTGTGGGTCGCACGGTGCGACGGGGCCCGCGCGACGGTGCGAGGTTCGGCGCAGTGTGCGAGGCAAACCGCCCGGCACACTGCACGGAACCTCGCACACTGCGGGAGGCGGGCGCGCGCGACGTCGCACCGTGCGAGCGCGGGCGCGAGCGCGTCAAGCGGGCAAGGGCTCCCGCACGCCACGACGACGGCGCGACGCGGCCAGGAACAAGGCGTCGAGCGAGAAGCGCCCCGGGCCGGTCAGCGCCACGACGAGCGACCCGACCGCGAGCACGAGCACGTACTCGAACCCGCCGTCCTGCGAGAAGAACCCGGCGGTGGCGTGCGCGAGGAGCCCGGCCACCACCATGTCGACGGCGAGCAGCACCCCCACGACCCGGGTGGCGACACCGAGCACGAGCAGCACTCCGCCCACGAGCTCGAGACCCGCGACGAGGGGCGCCGCGACGTCGGCCAACGGCACGCCCATGCCGGAGAACCCCCGGGCCACGTTCGGGATGCCCTGGGCGAACTTCTGTGCGCCGTGGGCGATGAACACCACCCCGAGGACGATGCGGAGCGCGGTCAGGCCGATGGAGGTCGATGTCGTTCGCATGGCCCCGAAGCTAACCGTTGACGCGTCACCGATGCCCCTCGTCCGGGGGTCTTCCCGGACATCACCAGAACATGCCCAGGCTGCTGTCCGCCGAACGGCGGACCGGTCCTCAGGAACCGGACGAGTCGGCTCCGCGGCCGGTCTGCTGCTGCAGGCGGTCGATGTGCTCCGAGGCCTCGGCCTTGGTGAGGTCGGCAGGGAGTTCCTCGCCGGCTTCGCGAGCCAGGGTGTCGAGGTAGCTGCGCTGCGGTCCGGTCATCGGCTCGTCACCGGTGACCCACTGCTCGGGGTCCTTGCTCGCGTCGGTCGACGGGTCCGGACGGGCGCCGCCGATGGTCTGGTCTGCATCACTCATGCCGGCGACGCTACGCGCCACCCCCGACGTGCCACGCAGCCCGTCGTCCCCCGAAGCCGAAGCCGAAGCCGAAACCGAAGCCGAAGCCGAAGCCGAAGCCGAACCCGAGCCCGCGTCAGACGGGGACCGCCGTGTACCGCACGAGATCGGGCCCGACGGCACTCGTCGCGATCGGGACCACCTGCCCGTCCCGCCGGATCCAGATCGTGGCCGCCCGCTCGTCGATCCGCTCGACCTCGTGCAGGGCCCCGTCGAGCAGGACCGTCGCCGACACCACGACCCGCCCGCTGGACGGCCGCGGCGGCAACCCGGGGACGTCGTCGTCGAACGCGTCGTGCGCACCGGGCTGCAGGTAGGGGGAGACCGGCGTGGTCACGACCTCGAGGCCCTCGTCGACGGCGGTCACCGCGACGAGCCGGACCGCCTGGTCCACCGGCAGCGGGACGTCCACGACGGGCTCGTCGCCGGGACCGGCCAGCGCGCGGAACGCGGGCCGACCGTCGGGGGCGAGTCGTGCCTCCAGGCCGTCGATCCGGACGCGACCGCGACCGCGTGAGTCGGCGTACAGGCCCGGTTCGATGCCGGACTGCCGCGCCTCGAGGCGGGAGACGACCACGCGGTCGGGCCGGTACCAGTCCCGGAGCGCGGCCGGGTCCACCCAGCCGACGCTCGGGACGCCACGCGACAGCGCGGCCGACTCGTCGGCGGCACGTTCGTCGAGCGCACCGAGGGGGTGTTCGCCGAGCACCGCGACGAGTCCCTCGTGGGCGCTGCCGACCGGGGGCTCGTGGTCGAGGACCTCGACACGCTTCGACACCTTGCCGCCGTGGCCGTCGAACGTGGCGAACGTCCGCAGGTCGGAGATCGTCATGACGTCAGATGCTACGACTCGTCGGCCCCGCGGCGCGCAGGCGACGGGACGAGCGCGTGGATCTCCCCCGTCGAGAGCGTGGGGTCTGCACCCTCGGCGGGACCGGCCGGCCGCGTCGCCCGTCGGGGCTGCAGGCTGTTGCGCTGCGCGGACCGCAGCAGACGGTCGGAAGCTGCGGACCCGGACCCCGAACCGGGGTCTGCGGGTGGCGGCGAGGACGGCACCGGGGCGCGGAACGGCGGCCGGACGGGCTCGCCGCGACGCTCCTGGCCGGGCAGCGGACGGGACCGACGGCCGTAGAGCAGCTCCGACGAGTCGAGCAGCCACGGCACGAGCGCGACCGTGACGCCGTGCACGAGCAGCAGCTTCTTGCGGATGCGACGGCCGCGGTGGTTGTGGAGGAGCCCCTCCCACCAGTGCCCGACGATGAACACCGGTGTGTAGACCGTGACGACCTCGGAGCCGTGCTCGAGCCGGTGGGTCTTGATGTACTTGATGAGCGGCATCGAGATGTCGCGGTACGGGCTCGGGATGATCGTGAGCGGCACCCGGAGGCCGTACTCCGCCCACTGGTCGCGCAGGTGCTGGGCGTCGGCGTCGTCGATCGCGACGTGGACCGCCTCGATGCTCGCGTGCTCCGCGGCGACGGCGTAGTCGAGCGCCTTGAGCACCGGCTTCTGCAGCTTGTTCACCAGCACGATCGCGTGGTCGCCGGTCGCACCGAACTTCGTCTCGACGTCGGCCTCGATCTCGTGGGAGACGTCGCGGTAGTACCGGTTCACCCCGAGCATCAGCACGTAGAGGATCGGCATGATCAGGAACACCAGCCAGGCGCCGTGCGTGAACTTCGTGATGGTGACGATGACGAGCACGACCAGGGTGAACGTCGCGCCGATCGCGTTGGTGATCCGCGACCGGATGACCTGCCCCCGGTTCACGGAGGGGTCCGTCCGGAGCAGCCGCGTCCAGTGCACGACCATCCCCGTCTGGCCGAGGGTGAACGACACGAACACGCCGATGATGTAGAGCTGGATCAGGCTGGTCACGTTGGCCCGGTAGACCACGAGCAGCGCGGCGGCGACCAGCGCCAGGACGATCACGCCGTTCGAGTAGATGAGCCGGTCACCGCGGGTGGAGAGCGCCTTCGGCGCGTACGAGTCACGGGCCAGGATCGAGCCGAGCAGCGGGAACCCGTTGAACGCCGTGTTCGCGGCGAGGAGGAGCACCGCCGCGGTCGTCGCCTGGATGACGAAGAACAGCACCGAGTTGTCCCCGAACGTCGCCGCCGCGATCTGGGCGATCAGGGAGCGCTGCGGCGTCGTCGCGCAGTCCGCGAAGCCCTGCAGGTCGCAGGCGCGTTCGGCGTAGTGCACGCGGGACACGAGCGCGAGGGTGATGAGCCCGATGAACAGGACGATCGCGATGCCGCCCATCGCCACGAGGGTCGCCTGCGCGTTCTTGATCTTCGGGCGTCGGAAGGCCTGCACGCCGTTCGCGATCGCCTCGACGCCGGTGAGCGCCGAGCAACCGGACGCGAAGGCCCGGAGGAGCAGCAGGATGAACGCCGCCTGCGTGGTGTGCTCGACGTTCTGCACCGTGTACGCGGCGGACTCGGCGACGGGGGCGTTGCCCGCGGCGACCCGCACCAGGCCGGTGACGACCATGACGAAGACCGACGCCACGAACAGGTAGGTGGGGATCGCGAACGCCTTGCTCGACTCCCGCACTCCGCGCAGGTTCGTCGCGGCGAGCAGCACGACGAACACCAGTGCGAGCTCGACGCGGAACTGGTTGAGCATCGGGAGCGCCGAGATGATGTTGTCCACGCCGGACGCCACCGACACCGCGACGGTCATCACGTAGTCGACGAGCAGCGCCGACGCGACGACGAGGCCGGCCTTCTCACCGAGGTTCCGGTGCGCCACCTCGTAGTCGCCACCACCCGACGGGTACGCCTTGATCAGCTGTCGGTACGACGCGACGACCACGACGAGGAGCAGCACGACGAGTGCGGCCACCCACGGCGCGAAGGTCAGGAACGCCATGCCGCCGAGCAGCAGGATCATCAGGAGTTCCTGCGGCGCGTACGCGACAGAGGACAGCGGGTCACTCGCGAAGATCGGCAGGGCCAGGTGCTTCGGGAGGAGCTGTCCTTCGAGCTTCTCGGAGGGGAGGGGATCCCCGATCAGTCGTGCTTTCAACGACCGGATCTCGTTCGTCACGAGCGGCAAACCTACTCGTTTCGAAGCGCGAGTCAACACGGGTGCCGACGCATGTATTCCGGATCAGCCGCAGGCGATGGCGACGAGTTCGGCCGCGCCCCTTGCGGTTGACGCTGCGTCAACCTCTACCGTTGCCTGCATGAGCGATCGGTCAGACATCGGCGACACAGCTGCGAAAGCACCGCACGGCATCGCGGACGTGGCGCGTTCCGCGGGCGTCTCCAGTCGCACGCTCCGGCACTACGACGCCATCGGGCTGCTGCCGGCGACGGCGGTCGGCGACGGCGGACTCCGCCGCTACGACGACCGCGCGCTCGTCCGGCTGCAGCGCATCCTGCTCCTGCGCGGACTCGGACTGGGCCTGACGGAGATCGCCCGGGTCCTCGACGGCGAGCAGGACGACGTCACCGCGCTCACGGCACACGTCGCCTGGCTCGAACGCGAGCGGGATCGACTCGCGCGGCAGCTCGCCGCCGTGCGCACCACCATCACGAGGATCGAGAAGGGAGAGGACATGAACGCCACGGACACGTTCGACGGGTTCGACCAGACGCGCTTCCGACAAGAGGTCGAGGAGCGCTGGGGGCCGGACGCCTGGCAGCACGGCACGACCTGGTGGCAGGGCAAGGACGCCACCGGCAAGCAGGCGTTCCAGGAGGAACTGCGTGCGATCGCACGGGACGCCGCAGCGCTCGCCGCCTCCGACGACGCGTCGGACTCACCGGCCGCCGAGGCGCTGGCGCGACGGCAGTTCGCCTGGCTCGCCGAGGCCACACCGGCGGCCGAGCTCACCGCGGAGCGGTTCCGCACGCTCGCCGAGATGTACGTCCACGACGAGCGGTTCGCGCACGCGTACGACTGGGCCGGCGCGGGCGCCGCACGCGCCCTGCGGGACGCGATGGTCGCGTTCGCCGACGGCGGGCTGTAGCGCGCGTCCGGTCGCGAACGGAGCCCGGTTCAGCGGGTGGGCGCTGACACGGGAACGACCCGTGTCTCCTGGCGAACTGCCGGGAGGCACGGGTCGCGACCGTCTGTCGGCCGTCGGTCGTCAGAGCGACTTGCGCAGGGCCTCCAGACCGTCGCGCAGACGCGTGACGGTGTCCGGACCGAGCGTGCCGCGGGTCGCGCGACGGCGCAGGTCCGCACGCACCTGCTGGCGGAACGAGGACAGCGCCATCTCGAGCTCGCGGAGGGCGCGGGCGCTCTCCGACGGGACTGACACGGGCTCGTCCTCGGGGCCGGAGCCGGGACCCTCGGCCGAGGCTGCGAGGTCCGCTCGGAGGGACCGCATCGCCTCGCCCACCGAGGCGCGGACGCCGTCGGCCAGGGACTTCACCGAGTCGGCGACCCCGGACTCGACCGCGGCGATCTCGTCGGCGCGGGCGTCGAGCTCGGCGCGGCCGGCGTCGGTGATCGCGTAGACGGTCTTGCGGCCGTCGGCGGTCTTGGAGACGAGACCTTCGTCCTCGAGCTTCGCCAGCCGCGGGTACACGGTGCCGGCGCTCGGGACGTAGGTGCCGCCGAAGCGGTCACCGAGGGCCTGGATGAGCTCGTACCCGTGCATCGGGTGGTCGGCGAGGAGCACGAGCAGGTAGAGGCGCAGGTGGCCGTGCGCGAAGACCGGGCTCATTCGTGCACCTCGCCCTCGTGGGTCGGAGCAGCGTCGTTGGTCGGGGCGGCGTTCCACGGGGTCGTCGCCGGGTCGGCCGGGGCCGCGGTGGTCGGCGCCGGGGTCTCCGTCGCGGCCGGGGCGTGCAGCACCGCGATGTCGCCGGAGACGGAGTTGACGCGCAGGTCCAGCCACTGGCCGGAGAGCTCGCCGCCCTGCTTGACGTAGGAGCCGCGAACGCCGCGGATCTCGGAGTCGTCGAACTGCAGCTTGCCGGAGGCCGTGCTCACGGTGCACTGGTAGGCGACGCCGTCCTCGAGCCGGACGCTGACCGAACCGGACACCGTGTTCACGCGGGCCGAGTCGGGGACGCCGTGCAGGTCGAGCACGACGTCGGCCGAGACGCCGTCCGCCTGGAAGCGGGGGATCTCACCCGTGGCGACGACGTCGCCGGAGACGGTGTGCACGGTGAGGGCGCCGTCGAGCTCGCGGATCGTGGTGGCACCTGAGACCGCGTTCACGGTGACGTCACCCGCGACGCCGTCGACGACGAGGTCGCCGGAGACCGTGTTGAGCGTCGCGCCGCGGTTCGTGCCGGAGAGCAGTGCGCCGGCCGAGACGACCCCGAGCGTGATGCCGGCGTCGCGGGGGACCAGGATGCTGACGTCAGCGTGGGCCTTGCCCCGGAACGACTTGAGGAAGCCGATCGGGTCATCCCAGCGGATCTGCGGGTGGTCCACGGTGAGGGTGTCGCCGTCGACCTCGATCTTCATCGGCTTGCCGGACACGCTGTGGATCTCCACGCGGGCGGTGGGCTCGTCGTGCGCGACGACGTCCACCTGACCACCGACGAGTCCGACGCGCAAACGTCGGACGATGCCGGTGTCGATGACCTTGGGCTCTTCGACGAGCCACTTCTCCTGCGCCATGTTGCCTCCTCGAACTCGCGATGTATCGCGTCTGTGGAGGACACGTTATATCGCGACCCGTGTCTCCACAAGGGGCGCACGGGCAATGCGTGGCCGCGGGGCGATCGTGAGCAGGAATGGTCGGGTGCGGGCAGTGGACCCGACCATTCCTGCTCACGAAGCGCGCGCGGCGGGGGCGGGGCGGGCCTCCAGGGTGGGGGTCGGCGCGCCGGTGCCGGATGTCGTGCGCTCGGGGCTCCACGGGAACCGGCGGAAGAGCGGCATGAGCGGCTGCACCATCGGGCCGATCGCGAAGGCGGCGATCACCGTCCCGGCGCCGACGTCCCCGCCGAGGATCCACCCGACGATGACGACGGTCACCTCGATGATCGTGCGCGCGAGCCAGAGCGGCCAGCCGAGGCGTTGGTGCAGGCCGACCATCAGGCCGTCCCGGGCGCCGGTGCCGAACCCTGCGCCGATGTAGAACGCCGTCGCGATCGCGAGCAGCACCAGGCCCGCGACGAACAAGCCGATGCGGGGGACGAGGCCCGCCGGCTCCGGGACGAGCCACAGCACGAGGTCGGCGCTCGGTCCGATCGCCAGGGCGTTCAGCAGCGTGCCGATGCCGGGCTTCTGGCGGAGCGGGATCCAGAACAGCAGGATCACGCCGCTCGACACGACGGTGATGACGCCGAACGACCACGGCACCACGTTCTCGAGGCCCTGCGTCAGGACGGTCCACGACGAGACGCCGACGACCGCTCGGACCTGCAGCGCGGTGGAGGCGCCGTAGAGGAACAGCCCGACGACGAGCTGGACCAAGCGGATGGTCAGGGCGGTGTTGCGGGACATGGATGCATCGTCGCCGAAGATTGGACTGCTGGTCGAGGGCCAATCGCGCTACCGTGGACCCGTGACCCCCGTCCTGCTGAGTGCCCGTTCCGCCGCCCTGCTGCTCACCGACTGGCGCGCCGGCACCGACGCCCCGGCGTACGAAGCCCTGTCCGACGCGATCCGGGTGCTCGTCATCGACGGCCGCGTGGCACAGGGGGTGCGGCTGCCGGCTGAACGCGGACTCGCGACCGCGCTCGGCGTCTCCCGCACCACCGTCGCCAACGCCTACGCCCGGCTGCGCTCCGACGGCTTCGTCGTCTCCGTCCGTGGCTCCGGCAGCGTGGTCCACCTGCCCGCGTCGCTCGTCGGCCGCCCCGACCCCGAGCGGCTCGGGGGCGTGGTCGACGGCGAGGTCCTCGACCTCCGCAAGGCCGCACTGCACTCGGCACCGGGCATCGCAGAGGCCGTCGAACGAGCGGTGCGGCACGTCCCCGCGGCGCTCGCCGGGATCGGGTACGACACCGTCGGCGACCCCGGACTCCGGGCCGCCATCGCCGATCGGTACACGGACCGCGGGCTGCCGACCGAGGCGTCGCAGGTCATCGTGACCATCGGTGCGCAGCACGCCATCGCCCTCCTCGCCCGCGTCCTCGTCCGCCGCGGCGACGCCGTGCTCGTGGAGTCACCGACCTACCCGCACGCCCACGAGGCCTTCCGCGAAGCCGGCGGGCGACTCGTCGGGGTCCCGGTCGACGCGTACGACGGGTGGGACGCCACCGCGCTCGAGACCACGCTCCGCCGGACCGCACCGTCCGTGGCGTACGTCATGCCGGAGCTGCACAACCCGACCGGAGCGACGATGTCCGCGTCGACCCGCGAGCTGCTGCTGTCGGTCGCCGCGTCGGTCGGCACCACCGTGATCGCCGACGAGACGATGGGCGAGCTCCGGATCGACGGGGAGCCGTCGCCGCCGTTGGCAGCGGCGGACCCGTCGGGGTCGTCGGTGGTGATGATCGGGTCGGCCGACAAGGTCTTCTGGGGCGGCCTGCGGATCGGCTGGATCCGTGCGTCGCCTGCCCTCCTGCAGCGGCTGCTCCTCGCCCGCCCGACGGGCGACCTGGGCACGCCGGTCCTCGACCAGCTCGTCGCGCGCGAGCTGGTCCCGCGGACGACGGCCGTCCTGGAGGCGCGGCGTGCGTCCCTGCGCGAGGGTCGCGACGAGGTCGTGGGCGCGTTGCGTGCGCGGCTCCCGGAGTGGGACGTGCCGTCGCCGGCGGGCGGGTTGACGACGTGGGTGGGGCTCGGCCGGCCGGTGTCGAGCGCGCTGGTGCTGGCCGCGCGGGCCGAGGGCGTGGTGCTCGCCTCGGGAGGCGTGTTCGGCCCCGACGGCGGGTTCGAGCGGTTCCTGCGGGTGCCGTTCACGATGGCGCCGTCGGACCGAGGTCGGCTCGTCGACGTGCTGGAGCGGTCGTGGACGCGGATCGGGGGCGAGGTCGCGGGGGTCCGCGGATCGCTCGCGGCGGTGGTGTGACGGGGATTGCAGGTCATCCTCTGGGGTGAGGTCGTCGGCTCCTTCTCGCTCCACGGGGTGATGTGCGCTGCGGCGGGTGCCGCGATGCTGATGCCATGAACGCGACCATGTCCGCCGGTGCTCCGGCCGCAGCTGCGCCGTCGTCGACCCCGTCGTCGTCCTCGTCCCCGTCGGGCGGCGTCGTGCCGTGCCCGGCGGTCCCCGCGGTCGCCCGCGTGACGATGGCCCTGAGCGGCGCCCTGCTGGCCGGCGTCCTGACCTCGTTCGGCCAGGTGGTGCCCGCGCTGTCGTCGGTCGCCAACTCGGCCGGCCCCTGGTTCCTCGTCGCCGTGGCGCTCTGCGCGGTCGCCGGTGTCCGCGCCGGCCGGGTCGCCCTGCCGCTCGCGATGCTGCTCGGGGTCGTGCTCCTCGAACTCATGCACGTCGGCTACTGGGCGACGACCAACCTGCGTGGCTTCGCGGACTCGCTGTCGCTGCTCGGGTTCTGGGAGCTCATCGGGATCCCGGCCGGGGTGCTCGCGGGAGCGGTCGCCGTGGCCGTCCGGTCCCGGGACGACCGCTGGCGGGCGGGTGCGCTCGGGATCACCGCCGCGGTGCTCGTCGGCGAGGGGGTCCGGGCGCTCCTGCAGGTCGTGGACACCACGGGGCCGGTCACCTGGGTCGTCGAGATCGTCGTGGGCATGGTGCTGCTCGTCGTCGGGGTGGTCACCGCACGGACGTCGGTCGGCCGGGTGATCGCGCTCGGCACCGGTGTGGTCGGGACGGTCGGCGTCCTCGGGGCGTACCTGCTGCTCGGCGGCTGATCCGGGCGCTCGGGGACGTCCCCTGCGAGGATCGGAGCGTGCACCTCCTCTCGGTCTTCAGCCTCCGCAACCGGGCCCTCATCGCGCTCGTCACCGTCGTCGTCGCGATCTTCGGCGGCATCGCGCTGACCAACCTCAAGCAGGAACTCATCCCGAGCGTCGAGTTCCCGCAGGTCGCCATCGTCAGCGCCTACCCCGGGGCGACACCAGAGGTCGTGTCGAACGACGTCTCGACGAAGATCGAGCAGGCGATCCAGGTCGTTCCGGACCTCGAGTCGACCAGTGCGACCTCGTCGACCGGACAGAGCGTGGTGTCCGCGTCGTTCCAGTACGGATCGAACCTGGCGAGCGCCGAGGACAAGATCCAGACCGCGGTGAACGCACTGTCGCTGCCCGACTCCGTGCAGACCCAGATCGTCACCGGGTCCTTCGACGACCTGCCGGTGATCCAGCTCGCGGTGTCCGCCGACGGCGACCAGGAACAGCTCGTCGACCGGTTGAACGCCACCGCGGTACCCGACCTCGAGAAGCTCGACGGTGTCCGGCAGGCAGACGTCTTCGGCAACCCCGGTCGACGTGTCGTCATCACGCCCGACCAGGACGCCCTGGCCGCCAGGGGCCTCAGCGAGACCGCGATCTCGGACGCGCTCGACGACAACGGCACGCTCATCCCCGGCGGCACGATCACGCAGAGCGGTTCGACCCTCTCGGTGCAGACCGGTGAACGGATCGCCTCGATCAAGGACATCGAGGCCCTGCCGCTCACCGGCGGCGCCCGTGCCGCCGAGCTCGGCGACGTGGCCGACGTCGCCATCGAGGAGTCGCCCCGCACCTCGATCAGTCGGGTGAACGGCGAGCAGGCCCTGACGATCGCGATCACGAAGACGCAGGAGGCGAACACCGTCGACGTGTCCGAGACCGTCCGCGCCGCCCTGCCCGACATCGAGGCCAAGATCAGCGGCGACCCACGGTTCACCGTGGTGTTCGACCAGGCGCCCTACATCCAGCAGTCCATCGACTCCCTGGCCGAGGAAGGCCTGCTCGGCCTCGGCTTCGCGGTGCTCGTGATCCTGCTCTTCCTGCTGTCGATCCGCTCCACCATCGTCACCGCGATCTCGATCCCGACGTCCGTGCTGCTCGCCGCGATCGGCATGCAGGCGGCGGGCTACACGCTCAACATCATCACGCTCGCCGCGCTGACCATCGCGATCGGCCGCGTCGTGGACGACTCGATCGTCGTGATCGAGAACATCAAGCGGCACCTCCAACCCGGGGTCGACCGGCGGCGCGCGGTGCTCGACGGTGTCCGCGAGGTCTCCGGCGCCGTGACCGCGTCCACCTTGACGACCGTCGTGGTGTTCCTGCCGGTGGCCTTCGTCGCGGAACTGGTCGGGGAGCTCTTCCGGCCCTTCGCGTTGACGGTGACCATGGCGCTGGTCGCGTCGCTGCTCGTGGCGCTGACCATCGTCCCGGTGCTGGCGTACTGGTTCCTCCGGGCGCCGAAGGGGCACAAGCACGCCGGGGCGGTGCCGTCGACCGGAGCGCTGTCCTCCGGCGAGGACCTGCACGACGCCGCAGCGCCGGACCGCCTGCGCCGTGGGTACCAGCCCGTCCTCGGCTTCGTGATCCGGGCACCGTGGGTGGTGCTGCTGGCCGCGGTGCTCGTGCTCGGCGGGACCGCGGCTGCCCTGCCGTTCGTGAAGACCAACTACCTCGGCGACTCCGGCCAGAACACCTTCACCGTCACCCAGGACCTCGAACCCGGCACCAGCCTGGCGGAGCAGTCCGATGCCGCCCGCACCGTGGAACGCCAGATCCGTGCGGTCGACGGCGTCGAGACGGTCCAGACGACGATCGGGACGAGCGGCGAGTCGATCCAGGCCGCGTTCGGCGGTGGCGGGACGGCGTCGGTCCAGTACGCCGTGACCACGGACGAGGGTGCCGACCAGACCCGTGTGCAGGCGGACACCCGGAAGCGACTCGACGCGTTGCCCGACCAGGGGGAGCTCGCCCTGTCGTCGTCCGGTGGCGGGTTCGGTGGCAGCAGCGACATCGAGGTCGACGTCAGCGCCCCGACACAGGCCGGCCTCCGCACCGCTGCCGACCAGGTGCTCCGCGAGATGCGGGGCGTCGACAACACCACCGCGGCCACGAGCAACCTGTCGTCGGCCGAGCCGTACCTGGCCGTCCGGGTCGACCGTGCGAAGGCCGCAGACCTCGGTCTGACCGAGACCCAGGTCGGTGGCATCGTCGCCGCCTCGATCTCGCCGCGGGACACCGGCACGGTCGAGATCGACGACGCCTCGCTCGACGTGTACATCGCCGCCTCCGACCCGCCCACGACCATCACCGCGCTCCGAGCACTCTCGGTGCCGACCTCGACCGGCCCGGTGCCGCTGTCCGACGTCGCGACCGTCGAGCGTGCCGAGGGCCCCACGTCGGTCACCACCACGGACGCCGTGCGGACGGCGACCATCACGGTGACCCCGGACTCGTCGAACCTCGGCGCCGCCGTGCAGTCGGTGACCACCGCGGTCGACGGACTCGACCTGCCGAAGGGGGCATCGGCGTCGATCGGCGGCGTCGCGTCCAGCCAGTCGTCCGCGTTCAGCCAGCTGCTGCTCGCCGCCCTGGTCGCGATCCTGATCGTCTACGTGGTGATGGTCGCGACGTTCCGCAGCCTGCTCCAGCCGCTGCTGCTCCTGGTGTCGGTGCCGTTCGCCGCGACGGGCGCGATCCTGCTGCAGATCGCGTCGGGCATCCCGCTCGGCGTCGCGTCGCTCATCGGCGTGCTCATGCTCGTCGGCATCGTGGTGACGAACGCCATCGTGCTCATCGACCTGGTGAACCAGTACCGGCGGCGCGGACTGCGCGTCCGGGAGGCCCTGGTCGAGGGCGCCACCCGACGACTCCGGCCGATCCTGATGACGGCGCTCGCGACGATCTTCGCGCTCGTGCCGATGGCGGTCGGGCTCACCGGCAAGTCGGGGTTCATCTCGCAGCCGCTCGCCCTCGTGGTGATCGGCGGGCTGGTGTCCTCGACGCTGCTCACGCTCGTGGTGCTGCCGGCGCTCTACTACGTGGTCGAGCGGGCGCGGGAGCGTCGTGCCGACCGACGTGGCGTCAAGTCGGTCGAGGGGGTGGAGGACTAGCGGCGGTACTCGGCGTCGACGGCCGCGATCGGGTCGACCGTGGCGGCGGGGTGCTCCTCGCGCTCGACGGCACGGAACCACGACACGAGCACGCAGGTCAGGGTCACCAGGAACACGATCCCGGCGCCCTGGGACACCACGGTCATCTGGCCGGTGACCGCTGCGTAGCCGCCGAAGGCCACCGCGGCGGTGAACGACAGCCCGAGCAGGAGCTCGGCGGCCGTCTGCAGCGAGCTGCGCTCCCAGCGGGTCGCGGCGGCGCGTGCAGGGCGGGTCGAGGTGTCGGTCACCCCGGAAGTCTCCGCCGCCACGGCCGTCGGCGGCAGTCCCGAGTCCGGGTGCCACCCGGCCGGGGCACGCGCCCGTGCGCGGCATCCGGCGTGGCACGCACCCGCCGCCCGCGGCGTCCGGCGTGGCACGCACCCGCCGCCCGCGGCGTCCAGCGTGGCACCCGCCCGCCGCCCGCGGCGTCCAGCGTGGCACCCGCCCGCCGCCCGCGGCGTCCGGCAGGGCACACCCACCCGCTCAGCCCAGGTGGCTCCGCAGGAACGTCGCGACGCGTCGGCTCATCGCCTCGTCGAGCTGCGCGATGGAGTGCGCCGTCCCCTCCACGGCCACGAACGTCACGGGCACGTCGTGGGACCGGAGGGTCGCAGCGAACTCCTGTGACTCCCACATCGGGATGAACTCGTCGGTGGAGTGTCCGATGAAGAACGGCGCCGTGTCCGCGGTCACGTGGTACTCCGGTGACGCCCGGGTCGCTGCCGGACAGTTCGCGTACGACCGGCACCCGAGGTAGAGCAGCTGTTTCCGCTGGAACGATGCGGACACCCCGTCGGACCGGGTCGAGCGAGTCGTCAGGTTCGTCGGGCCGCTCAGGTCCACCACCGCCCGGATGCGGTTGCCCTCGGCGTAGGCGGCGGACTCGTGGTCGGTCACCGCGAGCATCGCCGCGAGGTTGCCGCCGGCACTCCCGCCGAACACCCCGACCCGCTGCGAGTCGACGTCGTAGGTCTCGAGCGTCGCCGGTCGGAACACGAAGTCGAGCGCGCGCCGGACGTCGTCGAGCCCCGCCGGGAACGGGTCGGTCGGTGCGAGCCGGTAGTCGACGTTGAACGTGACGAAGCCCTCGGACGCCAGGTACTCGCAGACCGAGCGGTACGCGGCCGTCGCCTTGTCGCCGTGCGACCAGCTGCCGCCGTGGATCATCAGGACCGCCGGGCGACCCGAGCCGACGGTGTCGGGGTCCGGTTCTGCGGAGGCCGACGCCGAGGCCGATGCGGACGCCGACGGCGCGGGTGTCGCCGTCGGGGTGGCCGTGGTGTCGGGGTCGCTGTCCGCCGGCAGGCACACGTCGAGGCGCTGCAACGGATCGGTGCCGTACGGCACGTCGGCCACGACGTCGATGCCGTGGTACCGCAAGGACAGTGGGTAGATCACGCTGTCCGCGGTGACGGTGGCGTTCTCGTCGCCGACCGGGTCCGAGCTGCAGGACGCGACCGCGCCGAGCGCCACGACCGCGGCGACGAGCGCGAGCACTGTGCGGCGGCCGGACTTCATCGGCTCCACGCTAGCCGCACCGGCGGCTCGCCACACCACACCGATCAGCCGTCGCGGTGCCAGGATGAGGGGAGGGGTCACCCGGACACCCGGAGCGCAGGAGGACCCGTGAGTCGTCGCAAGGCATGGAACGCCGATCCCGAGCCGCTCCTCCGCGTGGAACCGGGGTTCCGTCTCGACCAGGTCGACCCGGATGCCACCCCGGGGTTCCCCGGCCGGAAGATCGACGGGCTCGAGGCGCTCGCCGCGGGTGCGTCCCGACTGTCGGCCCTGCAGGAGCGGCTGTACGCGGCCTCCACCGCGGGGGACCAGCGACGGGTGCTCCTCGTGCTGCAGGCCATGGACACCGCGGGCAAGGGCGGCATCGTCTCGCACGTCGTCGGCGCCGTCGACCCGAACGGTGTGCACTACGCCGGCTTCAAGGCCCCGACGGCCGAGGAGCGCGAGCACGACTTCCTCTGGCGCATCGAACGGCAGCTGCCGGCCGCCGGGCAGCTCGGGGTGTTCGACCGCTCCCACTACGAGGACGTCCTGATCCAGCGCATCCGTGCGTACGCCTCGCCCGCCGAGATCGAGCGACGCTACGGCGCGATCACGGCGTTCGAGGACCGTCTGACCGCCGAGGGCACCACGATCGTCAAGGTGATGCTGCACATCTCGAAGGACGAGCAGCGCGAACGCCTGGGCGAGCGCCTGGACCGCCCCGACAAGCACTGGAAGTTCAATCCGGGCGACATCGACGAGCGGCTGCTCTGGGAGCGGTACCAGGACGCGTACCAGATCGTGTTCGACCGGACCTCGACCCCGCAGGCACCCTGGTACGTCATCCCGGCGAACCGGAAGTGGTACGCCCGCCTGGCCGTGCAGCAGCTCCTGCTCCGTGCACTCGAGGACATGCAACTCTCGTGGCCGCCGGCGGACTTCGACGTGGCCGAGCAGCGTCAGCGGCTCGCCGAGTCCTGACCGACGGGCGGGCCGGGAGGCACGGGCCGGGTCCGGCTCGCGGCCGACCGTCGACGACGGGGCTGGCATCAGAGCGCGGGGTCGCGTAGACTCGCTCGGTCGGCCTTCGACGCCGTGACATCGTGATCACGGGCTTTTTGTTGGGTGTGTGTTGCTCGAGGGCTGGAATCACGTCGAATCGCGACGGGATGAACCCCCTCTCCGCAAGCAGCCCCCGCCGATGTCGCTGTCGGGCGCTGCGGTACGTTGCGCACCCGAGAAAGCAGTCATGGCCCCGTACAACAAGGGCGCGGACAACCGCGCCTCCGACCGTACCCGTCACCCGAACGGCACCCCCGCCGCACGCAGCAGCAAGCACCGCGGCTTCCGTGCCGCCGAGCCGACCGCTCCGCGTCAGAAGCAGCGCTGGGACGCCGAGGAGCGTCGCGGCCGTTCGGCCCAGGGCGAGCGCCCTGCCCGGCCGAACTGGGAGCCCCGCGAGGGCGGTCAGCGCCGCCCGGAGCGCGACGACCGTGGTGGTCGCGGCTACAACCGTGACGACCGTGCGCCCCGTCGCTTCGACCGTGACGACCGTGCGCCCCGTCGCTTCGACCGTGACGCTCCCTACTCGCACGGCCGTCCCGACGCTCCGCAAGCTCCGCGTCGCGCCGGAACCGGCTCGCAGGGGCCCAGTGCGCCGCGTCGGGACAACGACGACCGCCCGCGTCGTTTCGACCGTGACGACCGTGCGCCCCGTTCGTTCAACCGTGACGACCGCGCTCCCCGTCGGGACAACGACGACCGCCCGCGTCGTTTCGACCGTGACGACCGTGCGCCCCGTCGCTTCGACCGCGATGACCGCGCACCACGCAGCTCCAACCGTGACGACCGTGCGCCCCGTCGTGACCAGGACGACCGCCCCCGTCGCTTCGACCGCGATGACCGTGCCCCGCGTCGGGACAACGACGACCGTCCGCGTCGTTCGTTCGACCGTGACGACCGTGCGCCCCGTTCGTTCAACCGCGACGACCGTGCGCCCCGTCGCGACCAGGACGACCGTCCCCGTCGCAGCTTCGACCGCGACGACCGCAGCGACCGCGCCCCGCGTCGCTCCTTCGACGAGCCCGAGCGCGGCAAGTTCGTCCCCGCTGACGACGTCAAGCTCGCGAAGCTCCAGGCCGAGTCCACCGTCGCCTCCGACGTCGAGGGCGTGACCTTCGGCGACCTCGGCATCGGCGGCAACATCTCCCGCGCCCTGCAGGAGCTCGGCGCCAGCAGCCCGTTCCCGATCCAGGCGGCGACGATCCCCGACGTGATCGCGGGCAAGGACGTCCTCGGCCGAGGCCGCACCGGCTCCGGCAAGACCATCGCGTTCGGCGCCCCGCTCGTCGAGAAGCTCATGGAGCACGGCGGCGGCACGAAGCGCAAGATGGGCCGCGCCCCCCGTGCGCTCATCCTCGCGCCGACCCGTGAGCTCGCCCTGCAGATCGACCGCACGGTGCAGCCCATCGCCCGTTCGGTGGGCCTCTTCACGACGCAGATCTACGGCGGCGTCCCCTACGGCCGCCAGGAGGGCGCCCTCGAGCGCGGTGTCGACATCATCGTCGGCACTCCCGGTCGTGTGCAGGACCTGATGAACAAGGGGAAGCTCGACCTCAGCGAGGTCGTCATCTCCGTGCTCGACGAGGCCGACCACATGTGCGACCTCGGGTTCCTCGAGCCGGTGCAGGAGATCCTCTCCGCCACCGCCGAGGTCACCCCGCAGGGCAACCGCGCGCAGAAGCTGCTCTTCAGTGCCACGCTCGACACCCAGGTCGCGGCACTCGTCGAGCAGTTCCTGCACGAGCCGAGCGTCCACGAGGTCGCGGGTGAGGACCAGGCGTCCTCGACCATCGACCACCGTGTCCTCGTCGTCGAGCAGCGCGAGAAGGACCGTGTCCTCGAGGAGCTCGTCGCCGGTGACGGCAAGACGATCGTCTTCGCCCGGACCCGCGCCTACGCGGAGCGTCTCGCCGACCAGTTCGAGGACGCCGGCATCCGTGCCACGTCGCTCCACGGTGACCTGAACCAGTCGCGCCGCACGCGCAACCTGCAGCTCCTGACGAGCGGCCGGGTGAACGTGCTCGTCGCCACCGACGTCGCCGCCCGCGGAATCCACGTCGACGACGTGTCGCTCGTCGTGCAGGCCGACGCCCCGGACGACTACAAGGCGTACATGCACCGCTCGGGCCGCACGGGCCGTGCGGGCAAGGAGGGCACCGTCGTGACCCTCGTCCCGCGTGGGCGCATCCGCAAGATCGAGGGCATCCTCGAGCGCGCGGAGATCGCGGCGGACCTCGTGCAGGCCGCACCCGGCGACGGAATCGTCAGCGAGCTCGCCGCCCGGTAGTCGCGACCACACGGACGACGGGAGGCCCGGTACCAGCTGGTACCGGGCCTCCCGTCCGTCACATGGTGAGCAGAAATGGTCGGGTCCCGAAATCGGACCCGACCATTTCTGCTCACGAAGCGGCTGCTCACGAAGCGAGCACGCCCGCGCGCGCGCCCGCGACCGCGCGCGCTCAGCTGTTGAAGAAGAGCAGCCCGCGCACGTAGCCGGCCTGTCCGGCGTGCTGCGTGCAGTCGTTGAGGATGCTCACCAGGCGCGCGCCTGCCGTGACGGGCGGGTCCCACGCCTCGTCGACGACGACGTCGAGGTCCTCGGCGCCGACGGTGCCGAGGTACGCGACGGTGCGCTCGTGCACGGCGCGCAGGTAGCCGGTGAGCAGCGAGGCCGATGCGCGGACGCGGCCGACGTCGTCGCGGGACATGCCGTAGCCGAGCGCCTCTGCCGGGAACGGCAGGTCGAACCGGTCGTACCAGCCGTCGGCGGTCCACACCTGCTCGGTGCCCGCGAGGTCCGCCACCTGGACGTCCTGCCCGCGTGCGATGTGCCACGCGAGCCATGCCAACGTGTTCGCCCCGGCGGCCGGTCGTGCTGCGAGCTGGTCCTCGGAGAGGCCGTCGACGGCGCGTTCGACGGTGGCCGGCACGCGGGAGAACGCTTCGATGAGGAGTTCGGAGGGGGTCATGCCGGCAACGCTACGCGCGCGTTCCGACACGGGAGGTCACGCGGTGCGGCCCCGGGCGCGGGAGTGCTGCTCGAGGGCGGTGCCGAGGCCGTCGAAGGCCTCGGCGAGGGCCGAGCGGTCCTCGGGTGCGACCACCTGGCGGAACGCGTCGGCGTAGACGGCACCGATCTCACGGGCGATCTCGGCGCCGGACGCGGTGAGGTGCAGGAGCACGCTGCGGCGGTCCTCCGGGTTCGGACGGCGCTCGAGGTGGCCCCGCTTCTCGAGCCGGTCGACCAGGGACGTCATCGCGCCGGTGGTGAGTTCGAGGTACTCGCCGGCCTGCTTCGGGGTGACCCCGTCGCCGTCGGCTGCGCTGAGGAAGAAGACGAACCGGGTGTCGGTCGCGTTCAGTCCCCGGACGAGGCTCTCGTGGTGCAGGACACGGGCGTGCTGCATCTGGAGGACACGGAACGCGGTGAGCAGCTTCGCGAGGTCGGTGTCCGTCGGGACGGCCTCGGGCAGCGAGAGGGTGGGCGACACGGGCGCGGGGGGCGTCGCGGGCTGCGTCGTCGGGGGCAGGACCGCCTGGGAGGTGTCCGTCATCGGGTGGGCTCTTCTCAGAGTGTGATCGCCAGCGCGATCGTGCGGGACGGAACAGGTGTGCCGTCGTCCTGCTCAGTGAACAAGTATCTCACTCATCAAGGTACCCCCAACTGTGGGGGTGTTGCTTCACTTGTGACCAGCTCGGCAGCAAAGTAACTTGATCGTCGTAGCAAACACCTCGGCTCCGACGCGACCAACCACCGCGACCACGGCGCCACACCTTCCGGATCAGGAGCCCCGCAATGTCTCGTGTCACCCCTCGCGCCGCCCGTCTCGCCGCCTGGATCGCCATCCCCGCCGCTCTCGTGGCATCGGGGATCGTCGTCTCCACAGCGTCCTACTCGGCCTTCTCGGCCACCACGGTCAACCCGACCAGCAACTGGACCGCCGGCAGCGTCGCCCTCACCGACGACGACAACAACACCGCGCTCTTCACCGCCACCGGCCTGAAGCCCGGCTCGACCGGCGCGAACTGCATCACCGTCACGTCGACCGGCTCGCTCGCCTCGACCGTGAAGCTGTACGGCACGAACCCGGCCACCACGAACAACCTCTCGGGCAACATCAACCTGCAGATCGAGCAGGGCACCGGCGGCGGCTTCGGCTCCTGCACCGGCTTCACCCCGGCCTCGACCAGCGGCACGCTCTACAACGGCACGCTCGCCGCGTTCGGCACCGGTTCGACGAACTTCGCCACCGGCCTCGGCACCTGGGCCCCGACCGGCTCCGCTTCCGAGTCGCGCGTCTACCGCTTCACCTACACGGTCTCGAGCACCGCACCGAACACCGTGCAGGGCGGCACCGCGTCCCTCGGCCTCACCTGGGAGGCCCAGAACAGCTGAGCCGGGTCGCACCCCGTCCCCGGTGAGCCGGGCTGAGCCCGAGCCAGCCCTACACACCACCCCCGACAACGCGCCCCCGGTCGAAGGCAGTCATGAGCAGCATCGCAGTGCACGGTGGTCCCACACCGCACGCCGTGCTCCGTGACGCCGTCGACTGGGGGCGCGTCGTCGTCGCCACCGTCGCTCGCGGCGTGGTCGCGACCCTCCTCGGCCTCGCCCTGTGGGCAGCTGCACCCGCCGTGATCGGCTGGCAGCCCACCACGGTGATGACCGGGTCGATGGAGCCGCGGCTCACCCCCGGCGACGTCGTCGTCTCGCGACCCGTCGCCGCAGATGAGGTCCGGACCGGCAAGATCCTGCTCGCCGACGACCCCGACCAGCCCGGTCACCTCCGCATGCACCGCTACGTCGAGGACGGCCCGGGCGGCACGCTCGTCACCAAGGGTGACGCGAACCCGCAGCAGGACTCCACCCCGCTCGAGCCGTCGGCCGTGCACGGGGTCGCGTTCCTCCGCATCCCGTTCGTCGGGCTGCCGATCCTGTGGCTGCGCGAGGGGCAGTGGGCGAAGGTGGTCATGCTCGCGCTCGGCCTGACGGCCGTCCTCGCGCTCTGCACGATCGACGGGTCGCTGCGGCGGCTGGTGGCGTCGGACGCCTCGGACGCCTCGGACGCCTCGGACGCCTCGGACGCCTCGGACGACGACGGTTCCGGGTCGGATCCCGGTGCCGACGACGGCGCAGGCGGCGGGTCCACGGACGGGACCGACGACGGTCTGGAGGCGCGGGACGGCGCCGCCACGGGCCTCCCGACCGGCGCACCCACCGTCATCACCCGTCGCTCGCTGCGGCGGCAGGCGCGTCGCGTCGTGCGCTGGCGCCGCTTCGGCGGTGCCGCTGCGGTGCTCGTGCTCGCCGGTGGCGTCGGCGTGCTGCTGCCCGCACAGGCGGTGGCGGTGCCGTGGTCGAAGACCACCGTGACGACCGCTTCCCTGACGGCCGGCACCGCCACCGGTGTGCCCACGCTGACCTGCACCGCAGCATCGTCGAGCACGGTCACCATCGCCTGGAGCTACACGAACCCGACGGTGCCGAACTCCTTCGACCTGATGAACGGGTCGACCCAGCTCACGACCACCACCGGCGGGCAACGGTCGCTCACCTACGGCGGCGCGGGGCTGCTCGACCTCGGCACCACCTACACCCTGACCCTCCGTACGAACCTCGGCAACAACTGGACCGCGACCAGCACGCCGACGGTCAAGGTGCGGGTCGTCTCCGTCCTCGGCCTCGCCTCGGCGAGCTGCGTGCCCTGAGTTCTCCACAGCTCACCGTGGGGCGCCCGACGATGTCCCCGGCCGGCGTTACCGTGTCCGCATGCGCATCCTGCACACCGGTGACTGGCACCTCGGCCGCACGTTGCTCGGTGCCGACCTCCTCGAGCACCAGGCGGCGTTCCTCGACTGGCTCGTCGACCTGGTGCGCGACCGCGCGGTCGACCTCGTGGTCATCGCGGGGGACGTCTACGACCGTGCGATCCCGCCCGTCGATGCCGTGCGGATGCTCTCCCGCGTGCTCGAACGCCTCGCCGAGACCACGACGGTGGTGCTCACGCCGGGCAACCACGACTCCGCAGCCCGGCTCGGCTTCGGCGCCGGGGTGATGGGGCAGCGCGTCCGCATCCTCGCCGAACCCGCCCACATCGCCACACCCGTCCTCGTCCACGACGCCGACGGTCCGGTCGCGGTCTACGGCATCCCGTACCTGCACCCCGACCTCACCCGGTACGCCCTGGCCGAGGTCCCCGACGAACCCCTCGCCCGGTCCCACCACGCCGTCGTGCAGGCCGCGACCGAGCGCATCCGCGCCGACCTCGCCAGCCGTGCCGACACCAGGAGCGTCATCGTCGCGCACGCGTTCGTCGGCGGGGCGGACCCGAGCGACAGCGAGCAGGACATCCGCGTCGGCGGGGTGGACCGCGTCGCCGAGTCCGTGTTCGGCGGGTTCGACTACGTGGCCCTCGGGCACCTGCACGGGCCGCAGCGGGTGGGCGACGGCGGCCGGATCCGGTACGCCGGGTCCCCGCTGGCGTTCTCGTTCGGCGAGCGGAACCAGCAGAAGTCCGTGACCGTCGTCGAACTCGACGCCGGGGGAGCGGTGACGGCGGAGCTCGTCCCGACCCCGGTGCCGCGGCGCCTGGTCGACGTCCGGGGCAGCATCGACGACATCGAGTCCGGGGCGTTCCAGCGCGACGCCGACGCCTGGGTCCGGGTCGCCGTCACCGACGCCGTGCACCCGGAGCGCATGTACGCCCGCGTGAAGGACCACTTCCCGCACGCGCTCGCCATCACCCACGAACCGGCCGACCGTGGCCCGGCGTCGGTCGCCCGTGCCGTCACCGCGACGTCCGACCCGGTCGAGGTCGCTGCCGACTTCGTGGCCTTCGCCACCGGTGCTGCACCGGACGACGACGAGCACGCGGTCCTGACCGAGGCGTACGAGGCAGCGGTGCTCGCCCTGCAGCACGAAGGGGACCGCTGATGTACCTGCACCGGCTCGAACTGCGCGCCATCGGTCCCTACCCGGACCTGGTGACGATCGACTTCGCGGCGCTCGCCGCCTCCGGGGTCTTCCTGCTCGAGGGCCCGACCGGGTCCGGCAAGTCGACCATCATCGACGCCGTCGTGTTCGCGCTCTACGGCGGCCTCGCGGGGTCGGACGCCAGCTCCGACCGTCTGCACAGCCAGCACGCGGACCCCGCGGTCGAGCCGTTCGTCGAGCTCGTCTTCGAGACCGGCGCGGGGACCTTCCGTGTCCGTCGCACCCCGCAGTACGACCGCCCCAAGCAGCGGGGGACCGGGACCGTGAAGCAGCAGGCCTCCGTGCAGCTGTTCCGGCTCGCCGGACCCGCCGACGTCGCCGGTGAGCCGATGTCGTCGCGCATCCCCGAAGCCGCCGTCGAGATCGCCCGGATCGTCGGGCTCGACCGGGCACAGTTCCTGCAGACCGTCGTCCTGCCGCAGGGCGAGTTCGCGCGCTTCCTCCGTTCTCCGGGCGAGGACCGCCGGAAGCTCCTGCAGTCCCTCTTCGGCACCCAGGTCTACGACCGCACCGCCGACGAGCTCGCCGCCCGACGCCGTGCAGTCCAGGCCGAGGTCGACGGCGCCGACGACCGGGTGCGCGACGCACTGAACCGCTTCGCCCAGGCCGCCGGCATCGAGCAGGCCGACGAGTCCGTGGTGCCCGCGACCGTTGCGTCGATCCGCGCGACGGCCGATGCGGCGGCGGCCGTCCGCACGGCAGCGACGGCGGCGGCCACGACCGCCGCCGACCACGAACGAACGGTGACGGCACGAGCGGCCGCGCTCGAGCGGCGTGCCGGCCTGGTCGCGCGGCGCAGCGCACTCGACGCCGAGGGCGATGCCGTGGACGGGCTCCGCGGCGCACTGACCACCGCGGAACGTGCGGCCCGGGTCGCGGTGCTCGCCGACGGACTCGACGCCGCCGGCGCCCGTGCGGACGAGACCGCCGCGGCGTCGCGGTCAGTCCGCGAGCAGCACGTGGTCGGTGACGACGCGGCCGAGGTCGTGCGGCGTCGCGACGGGTTGGCAGACCAGCTGACCACGGTCCGGCCGCTCGCCACGACCGAAGACGGCCTCCCCGCCCGCCGGTCCGCGATCGCCGACGCCTCGGCGTTGGTCGAACGCCTCGCGGCGCAGCTCGTCGAGCGGGATGCCGCCCTGGACACCCGGCCGGCCGAACGGGCCCGGATCGTCGAGGCCGCGCGTGCCGCCGCCGCGACGGCAGCCGACGCCGATGCCGCCGCACACGAGGTCGCCCGGGTCCGCTCCCTGCGGTCCGACCTCGCGGCGCGCGACCGAGCAGCGGTGCGCGTCGGGGCGGCCGAACGCACGGTCGCCACTGCACGTGCCGACGCGTCCGAGGCCCTCGCCGCCGAGCGGGTCCTGCGCGAACGACGGATCGCCGGATTGGCCGGAGAACTCGGCGCAGCACTCGTCCCGGGGGACCCGTGCCCGGTGTGCGGATCGAGTTCGCACCCCGCGGTCGCCCTGCCGCAGGACGACCACCCCACGATCGAGGCGGTCGAGTCCGCCGGCGACGCCACCCGTGCAGCGGACCAGGCACTCGCCGACGCCGCGACCGACCTCGCGCTCGAGCGTGCGGAGCACCAGCGCCTGGTCGACGTCGTCGGGGCGGTGGACGACGCTGCGCTCGACCGACTGGCCGGCGCTGCCGACGAGCGCGTCCGTGCAGCGCACGACGCCGCCGCGCTGGTCCTGCAGCACGAGCGGCACCGGACCGACCACGACACCGCGACGCGTGCGCTCGAACGCGAGCGCAACGACCTCGACGCCCGCCGCACCGTGCTCGCGTCCACCATCGTCGCGGACAGCGAGCGGCTCGAGGCCGACGTGGCTGCGGTCCGGGCGGCGGTCGACCGGCTCGGGGAGATGCTCGACGACGAGCCCACGACGCTCCGGAGCGCCGTCGAGGGGCTCGACCGGCGGCTCGCCGGACTGCGTGCCGTGACCGAGGCCGACGAACGCGCGCGGGTCGCCGAACGTGCCCTCGACGAGCGCCGGGCCGAGGTCGAACGGGTGCTCGTCGAGCAGGGGTTCAGCGACGTCGCCGATGCCCGGGCCGCCCTGCTCGACGCGGACGCGACCTCCAGGGCCCGGGCGGTCGTCGCCGCGGCCGATGCGGAGCGCGCCGTCGTGCAGGCGGGGCTCGCCGAGCCGGCCGTGGTCGCAGCGGCCGACGACGACCTCGCGGCACTCGATCTCGGGGGCGCCCGCACGGCACGGGACGACACGGCGGCGTCTCTCGACGAGGCGAACCGGCTCGCCGTCACCGCGGGGGACCGGGCCGACGCGGTCGATCGGTGCGCGGCGGAACTCACCCGCGCGGTCCGTGCCCGCGACGAGACCTCGGCGCGCAGTCGGGCCGTCGTCCGGCTCGCCGACATCGCGAACGGGTCGACATCGGTCAACCCGACCGGGATCACACTCGGCACCTACGTGCTCATGCGCCGCTTCGAGGACGTCGTCGCCGCCGCGAACGACCGCTTGCGGGGGATGCTCGCCGGCCGGTTCACGCTCGAGACCTCCGACGAACGCGAATCGGGATCCCGAGCGCGTCGGACCGGGCTCGCCCTCGCGGTGCACGACCACACGACCGACACCGTCCGCGATCCGCGCAGCTTGTCCGGCGGCGAGACCTTCACGGTGTCGCTGTGCCTGGCGCTCGGGCTCGCCGACGTCGTGCAGGCCGAGGCGGGCGGGGTCTCCCTCGGCACGCTGTTCGTGGACGAGGGCTTCGGCACACTCGACCCGGAGACCCTCGACGACGTGATCGGGCAGCTCTCCCGACTGACCGCCGGCGGTCGTCAGGTCGGGATCGTCAGCCATGTCGAGGAACTCAAGCAGCGGATCCCGGAGCGGATCGCCGTGCGTCGGACCGAGGCCGGCGGCTCGCGCGTGACCACCACGGTCTGAGTGGCCGGCGCTGCTGCTGGCGCTGCTGGCGCTGCCGGGTCGCCGGACGCTACGGGGTCGGTGTGGCGCTGGCGGTGGCGGTAGCGGTAGCGGTCGACTCCACCGTGCCGTCGGGCGGGGGCAGGATGTCGGCGGCGATCCACGGGAAGACGAAGGTGAACAGCACCCACACGATGGCCGCGAGCAGCACGAGCAGTTCGAGGAGCTTGAGCACGGTGGGCCCGGGCAGGATGCGCCAGACGAACGGGAAGATCACTTGGCGGTCTCCGAGAGTTCCTTCGGGGTGCCCTCCGACGCGGGCATCCAGTAGTCGAGCTTGGCGTGGGTGACGTAGCGCTCGGCGGCCGACCACATCGGGTGGCACGCGGTCAGGGTCAGCCAACGGTCCGAGGGGCTCGGGTCGACACCGGGCTTGTTCGGCACCGGAGCGATGGTCTCGATGTGGTCCGGCGTGACGATCTGGCTGTCGGTGACCTTGTAGACGTACCAGACGTCGAACTTCGTCTTCGCGTCGGTCACCCGCACCACGATCGAGTCGTCCTTCTTGAGCTCGGCGATCTGGTTGAGCGGCTTGCCGTAGGTGACCCGGTGGCCGGCGACGGCGAAGTTGCCGGGAGCCCCGGGCATCGCGGTGTCCTGGTAGTGCCCGAGCCCGATGGTGTTGAGCACCTGCTCGCGGTCCGTGCCCTCGCCGATCGGCCGGTTGTAGTCCTTGCCGAAGCGTGGGATCTGCATGGTCCCGAACACGTCGGTGATGTCCGGCGGTTCGGCCAGGACGGGGGCGGTCCCGCGGTGCTCGGTCCCCGCCTTCTTCTCCGTCTTCACTTGTCCGAGTCCGTCGACGAGCTTCGTCTGCTCGTTCACGGCGACCACGTCCGTCCACCACGCGGTCCAGACGACGTAGAGCCCGGTGCCGGCGCCGGCGATGATGAGCAGTTCCGCGATCAGGGCGACGAGCGCGCCACCGACGGTCATCCGCCGACGGGGTGGACGGGGCGACCGCGAACCCTCGGCGTCGTCCCGAGCGCTGCGGCGCGACGGGAAGGTGTCGTGTGCGGTCACGGGGCTCCTGATCGGGTGGGTGGTCGGACAGGTCTATCAGATCACGGGAACCGTGCGGTGACGACGGTTCTGCACACCCCCGTTAGCGTGGGGGCATGGAGTACCGGATCCGCGCGTTCCGCCCCGACGACACCGAAGCGGTCGTCGCCCTCTGGGAGTCGTGCGGTCTCGTCCGCCCGTGGAACGACCCCCGACGCGACATCGCGCGCAAGCTGACGGTGCAGCCCGAGCTCTTCCTGGTCGCGACGAGTGGCGCGGCGGACGGCGAGGCGGTCGTCGTCGCCGCGGGAATGGCGGGGTTCGACGGGCACCGCGGCTGGGTGAACTACCTCGCCGTGCGGCCGGACCTGCAGGGATCGGGACTCGGACGGACGCTGATGGCGGAGTTCGAGCGGCTGCTGACGGACCTCGGCTGCCCGAAGCTGAACCTGCAGGTGCGTGCCGGCAACGAGCAGGTCCTGGGCTTCTACGAGTCGCTCGGGTACGCCGACGACCACACGGTGTCGCTCGGGAAGCGCCTGATCCCCGACGCCTGACGCCTGACGCCTGACGCCTGGCGCCTCGTCCGCGCCGCCGTCGGGCTGCCGACGGCCTGCCGCTGGCCGCTTTTCGGGCTGAGCGACAGTTCTCGGGCACATCGCCCCGAAGACTGTCGCTCACCCCGAAACCTCGCGCCCGGGACCGCGCTCGCCGCGCCCGCCCGCCCGCGCCCGCGCCCGCGCCCGCCGCGCCCGCGCTCGGGCCGCACCCAGCGCTCAGGCCAGCGCCAGCGCCACCGAGGCGGCCAAGGCCAGCCCGATGCCCGTCCACTGCGGCGGCGTCAGGCGCTCCCGCAGGACGACCCCGGCCAGCACCACGGTGCCGATCGGGTACAGCGCGTTGAGCACGCTCACGACGGGCAGCGTCACCGGGTCGTCGCTCGAGTGCAGCGCCGCCTGGATGAACACGTTCGCCAGGGCGTCGAAGACGCCGCACGCGATCACGACCACCAGCAGTCTGGACCGCCACCACCGCACTGGAGGCACGGCAGACCCCGGCACGCCGGCCGACGCTGCGGGGTCTCCCGCGCCTCCAGGGCGGACCGACCCAGGGCGGACCGACCCAGGGCGGACCGACCCAGGCCGCACCGACGCGGCCCGAACGTGCGCTGCCCGCACCGCCACCACCACGGCCGCCGCTCCCAGCAGCACCGCCTGCAGCACCCGTGCGACCACCAACGGCGCGATGCCCGCTCCTGGCGGCGTCATGTCGTACGCGAGCACGATCCCCCCGAACCCGCACCCGGCCACCCCGGCGGCGACCACTCCGCGTGCCGTGATCCGGGCGCCCGAGGTGTCCCGGACGGCGGCGACGAGCACGACCGCCACGACCGCCACGACGAGCGCCACGACCGCGACGGGCGAGAGCACCGTGCCCCGCACCACGGCGACGAGCACGGGCACCACGGCCGCGAACACGGCGGTGAGGGGTGAGAGCACGCTCATCGGCCCGATCGCGAGGGCCGCGTAGAGGAGCAGCACGCCGACCCCGCCCGACAGCCCCGCAACAGCACCCCACAGCGACCCCGTCCACGTGAAGGCCCCGCCGAGGAGCACGAGCCCGACCAGCAGCGGCACGATCCCGATCGCAGCGCCCAGGGCGGCAACGGTCACCGGCCGGACGCGCCGCGACGCCAGCCCGCCGAGGAAGTCGGCGAACCCGTAGACGAGCGCGCCGGCGAGGCCGAGCACGACGGTGATCACGGCTCCCATCCTGCCCGTGCCGGTAGCCTGCGTGACGTGAGCGTTCCCTACCACCGCCTGCCCCGTGTCGACGCACGCTGGAGGTGGTGGCGCCCGCTGGTCGCCCTCGCGTTCCTCGCGGGGTGGTACATCGTGTCGCAGGTCGTCATCACCGTCGCCTACTTCGTCCCGATCGCTGCCGTGCGTGGTCAGTCGGGCCTGTTCGACCTGCTCGACGGGCTGCAGTCCGGCGCGCTCGACCCGACCGACCCGCTGGTCCTCTCGATCTCGCTGGTGTCGCTCGTCGTCCTGCTGCCCGGCATCCTGCTCGCGGTGAAGATCGCTCGGCTCGGCCCCGGCAGCATCCTCACCTCGACGCGCTTCCGGGTCCGCTGGGCCTGGACGGCGTGGTGCCTGCTGCCGACGCTCGTCATCGCGGTGATCATGTTCCTGGTGCAGAGCTGGGGCTCGTTCACGTTCGAGGGCGGGCTGGGCTGGAACCACGAGCTGCTCGGCCAGTCGACGGTCTCCCTCGGCACCCTGACGCTGACGATCGCCCTCGTCATCGTGCTGGTGCCGTTCCAGGGCGCGGCGGAGGAGTTCATCTTCCGCGGGTTCCTCATGCAGACGATCGGATCGTGGATCCCGTGGCGGAAGACGGGCACGGTCATCGCCGTGCTGGTGTCGACCGTCGTCTTCGCCCTGCTGCACATCCCGAACGGCTACAACGTCTGGGGCATCCTCGACGTCGGCTCGTTCGGCCTGATCGCGGCGATCATCGTGCTCCGCACCGGAGGGCTCGAGGCCACCGTCCTGCAGCACGCGTTCAACAACATCATGATCTTCGTGCTGCAGGCGCCCGGGTGGTCGCGGGTCGACCTGGACTCGTCGAACGGCACGATCGGCGGCTGGCTGATCACCCTCGGCACGTCGCTGGCGTTCTGGGGCATGGTCGAGCTCCTGGCGCGGTGGCGCGGACTGGACCGCACGTTCGCGGGGCGCGAGGCACCCCGGTTCCGCGGTGTGGCCCCGGCCTGGGCGGGCGGGCGCGGCTGGCTCCGGCCTGGAGGCACGGGCTGGGCGATCGCACCGACCCGCGCCGACGACGTGGCCGGGTCCGACGCCCTGGCCGGCTCCGGCACGGACGGCACTGTGGAGAAGACCGTGGGTGTCGCCGGTCGCCCGTAGGCTCGTGGCATGAGCACCACCCCTGCGCCCGCGCCTGCCGCTGTGTCGGCGTCCCGTGCCGCGGCGCTCGACGTCCTGCACCGGGTGTGGGGCTACGACGACTTCCGTGGTGAGCAGGCAGCGATCATCGACCAGGTGGTCGCCGGCCGTGACGCCCTCGTCCTGATGCCCACCGGTGGCGGCAAGTCGCTCTGCTACCAGGTGCCCGCCCTCGTGCGCGACGGCGTCGGGGTCGTGGTGTCGCCGCTCATCGCCCTCATGCAGGACCAGGTCGACGCCCTCGCGGCGAACGGCGTCCGGGCCGCGTTCCTCAACTCGACGCAGGGACCGGACGAACGGTCGCGGGTCGAGCGGGCGATCGTCGCGGGCGAGGTCGACATGCTCTACCTCGCACCGGAGCGCCTCCGGCTCGAGTCCACCCGCGCCCTGCTCGACCGGGCCCGCGTCGCGCTGTTCGCCATCGACGAGGCACACTGCGTCGCTCAGTGGGGCCACGACTTCCGGCCGGACTACCTCGAACTGAGCATCCTGCACGAGCGCTGGCCGACCGTGCCGCGCATCGCCCTGACCGCGACGGCCACCCCGCAGACGCACCGCGAGATCTCCGCCCGCCTCGGCCTCGACGACGCCGCGCACTTCGTCGCCGACTTCGACCGGCCGAACATCCAGTACCGCATCGAACCGAAGACCGGGGCGCTGCAGCAGCTCCTCACCTTCATCCGCACCGAACACAGCGGCGACGCCGGCATCGTCTACTGCCTGTCCCGCAACTCGGTCGAGCGCACCGCGACGGCACTGGCCGAGCAGGGGATCAACGCGCTGCCGTACCACGCCGGTCTCGACGCCCGCGTCCGTGCCCGCAACCAGTCGACGTTCCTGCGCGAGGACGGCGTCGTGATGGTCGCCACGATCGCGTTCGGCATGGGGATCGACAAGCCCGACGTGCGGTTCGTGGCGCACCTCGACCTGCCGAAGTCGGTCGAGGGCTACTACCAGGAGACCGGACGTGCCGGTCGTGACGGCCTGCCCTCCACCGCGTGGCTCGCCTACGGCCTGAACGACGTCGTGCAGCAGCGACGGATGATCGACCAGTCGGAGGGCGACGCCGCGCACCGACGGCAGCTCAGCGCGCACCTCGACGCCATGCTCAGCCTGTGCGAGACGATCGAGTGCCGCCGGGTGCGGTTGCTCGCGTACTTCGGGCAGGAGAGCACCGCGTGCGGCAACTGCGACACGTGCATCGCGCCGCCGGAGTCGTGGGACGGGACCGTCCCCGCCCAGAAGCTGCTGTCCACCGTGGTCCGGCTCGACCGTGAGCGTGGCCAGCGGTACGGCGTCTCGCACCTGGTCGACATCCTCATCGGCAAGCAGTCGCCGCGCGTGCAGGAGCTCAAGCACGACTCGCTCGCGACCTTCGGCATCGGCTCCGACCTGTCCGAGGGCGAGTGGCGTGCCGTCGCCCGACAGTTGCTGGCACAGGGGTACGCCGCGGTGTCCGGCGACGGGTTCGGCACGGTCGTCCTCAGTCCCACGAGCGCCGAGGTCCTGACCGGCTCGGTCCAGGTCCGGATGCGCCGCGACCCGGTGAAGGCCCCTCGGGCGACCCGCTCTCGACGAACCGTCGTCACGGACATGCCGCAGGAAGCCGTCGGCCTGTTCGAGGCGCTGCGTGCCTGGCGTGCGGCGCAGGCCCGCGAGCAGGGCGTGCCGGCGTACGTGGTCTTCAACGACGCGACGCTCCGGGGCATCGCTGCCGTGCGCCCGGCTGACGTCGACCAGCTCGCCGAGATCTCCGGCGTGGGTGCGGCGAAGCTCGAGCACTACGGCCGGGCCGTGCTCGACGTGGTCGCGACGGCCGACTGACGACACGGTCAGGGTCCATGCCGCTCCGGGCATGTGGTCGTGGCGCACGTCATTACACTCGGAAGCTCGCCGTCACGACGAGGAGGCCCGGTGTCCGGTTCGACCAAGTTCGCCACCGTTCTCAGCCGAGCGGTGGTGACGCCGCTCGCCCGGTTGCTGTGGCGTCCGAAGATCATCGGACGGCGGAACGTGCCGAAACGCGGACCGGTCATCCTGGCGAGCAACCACCGCTCGTTCATCGACTCCCCGGCGATCACGCTGATGGCGCCGCGCAAGGTGTCGTTCCTCGCCAAGCAGGAGTACTTCACCGGCTCGGGCGTCCGTGGTGCGGTGTCGCGGGCGTTCTTCGGTGGCATCGGCGCCATCGGCGTCGAGCGGGGTGCCGGCGCGGCGGCGCAGCAGGCACTCGACCTCGGGCTCGCGCGACTGAACGAGGGTGAGGCGTTCGCGATCTACCCGGAGGGCACCCGGTCCCTCGACGGCCGGATCTACAAGGGCCGGACCGGGGTCGCCTGGCTGGCCCTGACCAGTGGGGCCCCGGTCGTGCCGGTGGCGTTGACGGGCACCCAGGACGTGCAGCCGGTGGGCTCGAAGCTGCCGAGGCTCGCGAAGGTGACGATCGAGTTCGGGAAGCCGATCGACCTGTCCTCGTTCGGCGAGGCGTCGTCCGGGCGCGCACGACGGCACGCCACCGATGCCGTGATGGCGGCGATCCAGGAGCTCAGCGGCCAGGAGCCGGCGAACACGTACAACAACCCGCCGGCGACGATCGTCGAGCGGGTCCGGCGTGTACTGCAGCCCGACGACCCGACCGCGGCGGCCGTCGACCCAGACTGAGCGAGAAGCATTGCGTATCTGAAATATCGATGGTTGAATGGGGCCGTGCCCGACGGCACGCCACCCCGAGCAGGTCGCCCGATGACGGCCTGTCAGCCACGACTCCAGATCGGCCGGTCAGCAGCATGTCCTCAACGCCCCTCTTCGACTCCATCGCCGAGCACCGCGACCAGCCGATGCGGTCGGTGCCCGTGCCGGCAGCGGTCCCGGCGGCCCCCGTGCCCGTTCCCGTTCCCGTTCCCGCCTCGCCCGTCTCCGCTCCCGTCCGGACGATCGCCTCCACCCTCGTCCCCGCCGCACTCGTCGCCGCGATCGACGACATCCCGGTCCGCGTCACCTCGACGATGGTGACCGAGCTCGCCGTCCGGCCGGAGCAGCTCGCCCTGGTCGAGGTCGTCGCCGACGCCATCACCCGCGCCGTCGTCGACGCCGTCGCCGAAGAGCTCGACCGGATCGCCCGCGACGGCATCGTCCGCGTCTGACCCGGTCGGTCCCCGACGTGACGCCCGCGCCTGCTGCCGGCCCGCCGTTGCGCCCACGTGGTGCGGCACGACGGGCGGCCAACCGAGCCACGTCGACGCCTGGTCGCGGTCGCCGTGCCGCCCGACCGAACGGCCCCACAGCTGCCGGGGTGACGGTGTCCCCTCCCGTCGCCTCGGCTCCCACGTCCCTCGACCGACCGAGCCAGCCGCGTCCGGCTGCGCGCCGTCCGGTCCCGTCCCGTTCGGCTGCGCCCCGTCCGACCTCGCCCCGTCCGACCTCGCCCCGTCCGACGTCGCCGCGTCGCGCAGTGCCGCGCCGCACCCTGCCGTTCACCGCCACCGCGGCCGTCGCCTGCCTGTTCGTCTCCGTGGCCTCGCCGCACACCGCGGTCGCCGCCACCACCGAGCAGACCGCGCCCGCCGTCGGAGTCCAGCAGTACGCCGCCGGCAGCACGACGGGCCTCGTCGTCGAGCGTGACGGGTTCTCCGTCGGCCGCACCGGCGTCGCTGGGACGTCGACGGCTCCGACCGGGCCCGTCTCCCGCATCGCCGCAGCGCTGCCGACGCAAGGGGCGATCCCGGCGGCGGGTGGGTTCGGTTCGCGCTGGGTCACCGGGTGCGCGGCGTGCTCGACGAACCACCAGGGAGTCGACTTCGCAGCACCCATCGGCACGACCGTCGTCGCCGCGATGCCCGGCCGGGTCGTCACCGCCGCGGTGCTCGGCGGCTACGGCAACCAGGTCCTCCTCGTCCACGCCGACGGCTCCGAGACGCGCTACGGCCACCTGTCCCGGATCGACGTCCTGCCCGGACAGGTGGTGGATGCGGGGCAAGCCATCGGCGCGGTCGGCAACACCGGCGTCTCGACCGGAGCGCACCTGCACTTCGAGGTCATCGTCGGCGGCGTCCCCACCGATCCGCTCGTCTGGCTCCGGGTCCGCGGCCTGCTCTGATCGCCGGCCTGGTCGTCGGGCGTAGCGTCGGGCTCGACGTGGCACGGTGCCGCGGCGGAACGGAGACGCACGTGCGGGTGACGGTGTTGGGTACGGGAACGATGGGTGCCGGAGTCGCGGGGTCACTGCTCCGCGAGGGCCACGAGGTGACGGTGTGGAACCGGAGCGCCGACAAGGCCGCGCCCCTCGGCGACCAGGGAGCGACGGTCGTGACCGATCCCGGCAGTGCCGTCGAACGCGCCGAGGTCGTCCTCCTGACGCTGTTCGACACCGATGCCGTCGTGGACGTGCTCGAGCAGGCGGCCGGCGAGGCCCCGACCGATGCGGTGTGGGTGCAGGCCTCCACCATCGGCGTCGACGGCACCGACACCGTGGTGCAGATCGCCGCGAAGTACGGCATCACCCTGGTCGAGGCGATGATGCTCGGCACCAAGGCTCCGGCGGAGCAGGGGAAGCTCACCATGCTGGCAGCGGGGCCGACGGACCAGCTCGACCGCATCGACCCGGTGCTCGACGCGATCGGCGCGAAGACCGTCCGGGCCGGCGAGCACGTCGGCGAGGGCACCGCCCTGAAGCTCGCGGCGAACGCCTGGATCGCCTCGATCACCGCGGCGACCGGGCAGTCGCTCGCGCTCGCGTCCGCGCTCGGTCTCGACCCGGCGCTGTTCCTCGAGGCGATCGACGGCAGTGCCAGCGACTCGGCGTACGCCCACACGAAGGGCAAGGCGATCATCGACGGCGCGTTCCCGGCGCAGTTCGCGCTCGACGGGCTGCGGAAGGACATCGGCCTGATCGCCGACGCGGCGCGGGCGAACGGGGTGTCCACGACCCTGCTGGACGCGCTCGGTCGGGTCTACGCCGACGCCAGTGCGGCCGGGCACGGCGGTGACGACATCGCCGCGGTCGGCACGGCGTTCCGGACGGAGCACTGAGCGCCGGTCGGTCTCAGTCGCGGCGGAACAACCGGCGGAGCCGCTTCGCGAGTCGGCCGACGGCCTCGTCGTTCATCGTGTTCGCCAGGTCGAACGCCTCTCGCGTCGGGTCCGCTCCACCCTGGATCCGCCGGAGTGCGGCGTTCGCCCGGGCCCGCGAGTCGAGCTCGGCGAACGGCATGTCGTCCTCCGGGTCGTGGGTGACGCGCGGGTCCATGCGCACCAGGCTACGCGCGACGGCGGAACTCGTCGGCGCCGGAGTCGACGTCGTCCACCACGCGGACCATCTCGTCGAGGAAGTCGACCACCACCGCCATCTCGTCGGCGGGCAGGTGCTCGGTGACGTGCATGGCGCGGGCGTCGAGGTCCTCGATCACGCGGAGCGCCTGGCGCATCGCGGTGCCGGTCGCGGTGAGGATCACGCCACGGCGGTCGTTCGGGTCGGCGTGACGCTCGACGTGGCCACTGCGGACGAGCCGGTCGACGAGGGCCGAGGTGGAGGCGGCGGTGATCTCGAGGCGCTCGGCGAGCTCCTTCGCGTTGACGGTCCGGCCGGCGTGCTCCGCGTCGATCAGGACCCGGAGCGCGAGCAGGGCGTTCTCGCCGATGCCGAGGGCTTCGCGGGCGCGGCGCTGGGCGGCGCTCTCGGCCGTGCGGTACCGGCGGAGGGCGTTGAGGACGTCGACTGCTGAGACTCCGGAGTCCTCGTACCAGAACCCCGCGGTGCCGGTCATCACCTCGGTCGTCATGTCGTAATGCTAGACGCTCTAGGTAGTTTGTCGAGTGGGAGCCGGTTCGCGCACTCGCAACACCCGTGACGCGGCTCCGAAACACTCCCGCAATCCCGGCTCGTTAGGTTCTCGACATGCAGGAGCAGCCGTGCTGAGCCGTCTCGCGGGGAACGTCTTCCACGTCGGGAGTGCGGTCGAGCGCACGGACGTCGTCGCGCGCCTGCTCGACGTGTACGTCGCCCGACGAGAACCGGGGACCGTCGACGACGACCGGCTCGTCGCCGCCGAACTCCGGGCGGTGGTGGGAGCGGCCGGCCCCGCGAACGACCCGGACCGCTCGGCGACGATCGACGCCCTCGCGCTGGACCGGCACGAACCGGCGTCGATCGCGGCCGCGGTGGCCGTCGCCCGGGACCACGCCCGCCGTGCCCGCGAGGTCGTGTCGAGCGAGCTCTGGGACTGCCTCGACGTGACGCGGTCGCGGATGCCGCGGAAGATCGCCCCGGACCGGGCGCACGAGTTCCTCGGCTGGGCGCGCGAGCGCAGCGCCCTGGCGATCGGGGTCGTCGAGGGGGACGCGAGCCGCGACGAGGTGTGGGAGTTCTTCACGCTCGGCCGGTCGCTGACCCGATGCTCCTCGACCGCGCGGCTGCTGGCGTCGGCGCTGCTCGAACCCGACTCGGTGACGTCGTGGACCGCGGCGCTCCGGGCGTGCGGGGCGGGGGAGGCCTTCCTGCGCGGACGCGACCACCCGCCGGTGCCCGACGACGCCGCGGCCTTCCTGCTGCTCGACGAGCACAGCCCACGGTCGCTGCGGTTCACGGTGCGCCGTGCCGCCGAGTGCCTGGCGGACGTCGCGCCGTCGTGCGTCGCCGACGAGGTCGCGGTGTTCGTCGAGGCGTGCGACCAGCTCGAGTCGCTCTCCGAGGACTCCGTGCTCGGTGCCGTCGGGGAGGCCGGCGACCGGCTCGCCGCCGCAGCGGACCGGGTGGCGGCAGCGCTCGACGAGCGGGTCTTCGCGGTGGCCGAACCCGCGCACTGATCGGCGCACCGACCCGCGCACTGGCTGCGCGCTCTGGACGCGGAACCACCGGACTGGAGGCGCGTGGCGGGCCCGACCCGCGCCTCCCGTCCGGTGTGGAGCCGGCTCAGACGGCGCTGGACCGGTCCGCGACGGCCTCGTCGCGTTCGAACTCCTGGCGGAGTGCCGCACGGGACGCGCGCGTGCCGACGACCGGGATCGCGTGGGTCACGGCGAGGTGCAGGCGGGTGTCGGCGTCGTACCGCAGCCGGAGCCGCTGGAACCGGACGAGCCACACGATCGCGATCGCGAGCGCCACGAACCCGGAGGCCGCGCCGACCGCGATCGCCCACCGTGGTCCGGCCGCGTCTGCGATCGCACCGACGATCGGGGCGCCGATGGGGGTCCCGCCGGCGAAGATCGCCATGTAGAGCGCCATCACCCGACCACGCATCGCGGGCTTCGTCGTCGTCTGCACCAGGGCGTTGGCCGTGGTCATGAAGGTCAGGGACGCGAGGCCGACGAACATCAGGACGATCGCGAAGCTCCAGTAGGTCGGTGCCAGTGCCGCTGCCGTGCACGCCAGACCGAACCCGCCGGCGGCGAGCACCAGGGTGCGCATCCGGGGTTTGTCCCGCCGCGCTGACAGCAGCGCACCGAGCACCGAGCCGATCGCCATCACCGAGTTGAGCAGGCCGAACTCGCCAGCGCCCTTGTGGAACTCGACCCGCGCCATCGTCGAGGTGAAGATCGGGAAGTTCACGCCGAACGTGCCGACCACGAAGATCATGCAGAGCACCACGATGATGTCCGGTCGGGTCCGGACGTACTGGAAGCCGGCGAGGATCTGCCCCTTGCCGCGCTTCGCCCGGATCCGCTCGGCGAGCTGCGCGGGGTCGACGAACCGCAGGGCGATGAGGACCGCGAGGAACGACCCGGCGTTGATCACGAAGACCCAGCCGGAGCCGATCGCAGCGATGAGCACCCCGGCGACCGCGGGCCCGATCAGCCGTGCTGCGTTGAAGGACGCGGAGTTGAGCGCCACGGCGTTGGCGACGTGCTCGCCGTGCACCACGTCGGAGACGAAGGCCTGGCGGATCGGGGTGTCGAACGCGGCGACGATGCCGAGCGCGAGCGCGAAGCCGTAGAGCGCCAGCAGGGTGGCCGTGTGCGTGAGCACCATGATCCCGAGGCCGAGCCCGAGCATCCCCATCAGCCCCTGCGTCAGCATGAGCATCTTCCGCCGGTCGAAGCGGTCCGCGGCGAGCCCGGTCAGGGGGAGGAGGAGCAGCTGCGGTCCGAACTGCAGGGCCATCGTGATGCCGACCGCGACGGCGTCGTTGTCGGAGAGCTGCGTCAGGACGATCCAGTCCTGGGCCGTGCGCTGCATCCAGGTGCCGACGTTCGACACCAGGGCACCGGCGAACCAGATGCGGTAGTTGCGTCCTGAGAGGGATCGGAACATGGCGGTCACTGCTGGGCCAGCCTCCTCATGATGTCGGTGGCCTCGGCGAGCACGCGGCGCTCGGCGGGGGTGAGTGCGGCGAGCCTCGGGGTGAGCCAGCCGTCGCGGCGACGCCGGGTCTCCTCGACGAACGCGGCCCCGGCCGGGGTCGCGCCGAGCAGCACCTTGCGGCGGTCGTCGCCGTGGCCGCCCTTCGTCACGAGGCCGCGTTCGACGAGGACCGCGACGGTCTTCGTCATCGAGGGCGGGGTGACGCCGTCCTGCCGGCTGAGGTCGGCCAGGGTCATCGCGCCGTCCCGGTGCAGGCGTGCCAGCGCCGAGAACTGCGCGTCGCTGACGGTCGTGTCGGCCTTCTGCCCGCGCAGCGTGCGGGAGAGCCGGTTCACGGCGATGCGGAGGTCGGTAGCGTCGGTCACAGGTCGTTAGCCTAACTCATTAGTTCAGTGAACGAACTGGTTTCCGGGTGTACTGTGCGGTATAGACAACACGTGTTGCCGAGAGAGAAGGAGAACATGTCTGAGTTCGAGGGCAAGGTCGCCGTCGTCACCGGCGGTGGCAGCGGCATCGGTGAGTCCATCGCGAAGGAGCTCGCCGCGGCGGGCGCGAAGGTCGTCGTCACCGACATCAAGCAGGACGCCGCGCAGCGCGTCGTCGGCGAGATCGAGCAGGCCGGCGGCACCGCGGCCGCGTTCGAGGCCAACTCGGCGGTCGCCGCCGACAACGAGCGCGCCGTCCAGTTCGCGGTCGACACCTACGGCGGACTCCACCTCGCCGTCAACAACGCCGGCATCGGCGCCGCGCCGCAGCCGATCGGCGAGTACGACATCGCCGCCTGGGACCGTGTCCGCGCGGTGGACCTCGACGGCGTGTTCTACGGCCTCCGGTACGAGATCCCCGCGATCCTCGCCTCCGGTGGTGGCGCGATCGTGAACATGTCATCGGTGCTCGGCTCGGTCGGCATCGCGCAGAACGCCGCGTACGTCGCCTCCAAGCACGCACTCGTCGGCCTGACGAAGGTCGCGGCGCTCGAGTACACGGCGCAGGGCGTCCGCACGAACGCCGTCGGCCCCGGCTTCATCGACACCCCGCTGGTGCGCTCGTCGCTCTCCGCCGAGGCGCTGACCGCGCTCGAGGCCGAGCACGCTGCCGGCCGACTCGGCACCGACGCCGAGGTCGCCGCGCTGGTGCTGTTCCTGCTGAGCGACAAGGCGTCGTTCATCAGCGGCAGCTACCACCTGGTCGACGGTGGCTACAGCGCCCACTGATCACGGGATCTGAACGGGAGGCCCGGATCACGTGAGCAGGTCTGCTCACGTGATCCGGGCCTCCCGTCTCGTCGTCAGTGGAACTGCGGGATCGTCAGCCAGATGCCCGTCAGCACCGCCGCGACGCACACCGCGAAGCACACGACGGCGCCCGCCAGGGCGACCGGCGGCGTGTGCCCCGAGCGCGGTGTCTCCTCGCCGTACTGCGTCCGCTCCCCGCCCGCGTCCGTGGGCTGGCCGGTGCCGAGGAGCCGCAGGCCGAGCGTGTAGACGAGCACCACGCCCACCGCCGCCACGAACCCGACGCCCGCGACCGTGCCGATCGCTCCGAAGTCGATCTCCATCGTGGTCCTCCTCAGGTCGGTGCGCCGGCCGGCTGCGGCTCGGCCTGGTCGGTGGGTTCGGTCGACCCGGCGGCGACGTCGTCGTGCGAGATCGGCTTGCGCTTGGCGAGGACGTAGAAGGTCAGCCCGCCGGCCAGGGCGAGCACCGCCACCAGCACGAGGCCGACCGCCGAGGTCGAGGCGAGCCAGGTCGCCAACCCGCCGACCACCGCGGCCGCGGGCAACGTGATCACCCACGCGACGACGATCCGGCCGACGACGGACCAGCGCACGTCCGCGAGCTTCTTGCCGAGGCCCGAACCGATCACCGAGCCGCTCGTGACGTGGGTCGTCGACAGGGCGAAACCGAGGTGCGACGAGACGAGGATCGTCGCCGCGGAACTGGTCTCGGCCGCGAAGCCCTGCGGCGACTGCACGTCGGAGATCTTCTTGCCGACCGTCTGCATGATGCGCCAGCCGCCGGTGTACGTCCCGAGGCCGATCGCGAGTCCGCAGGCCAGGATCACCCAGAGCGCCGGGCCGGTGCCCGCGTCCTGGTAGTTCGCCGCGATGAGGGTGAGCGTGATGACGCCCATCGTCTTCTGCGCGTCGTTCGTGCCGTGCGCCAGGGACACCAGCGACGCCGAGACGGTCTGGCCGTGTCGGAAGCCCGTCGCCGCGCCGTGGGTCGTGGCGTTCTTCGTGAGGACGTAGGCCAGGTAGGTCGCGACGAGGGCGATCACGCCCGCGATCACCGGGGAGAGGAGCGCCGGCAGCACCACCTTCGAGACCACCGTCGACCAGCTCACCGAGTCCAGCCCGGCGCCGATGATCGAGGCGCCGATCAGCCCGCCGAACAGCGCGTGGGTGGACGACGACGGCAGCCCGAGGTACCAGGTGGCGAGGTTCCAGAGCACCGCGCCGACCAGGCCCGCGAAGATCATCGTGGGGGAGATGTGGACGCCGTCCTGGCCCTCGCGGATGATGCCCTGCGAGACGGTCTTGGCGACCTCCGTGGAGAGGAACGCGCCGACCACGTTGAGGACGGCGGAGATGAGCACGGCGGTCCGGGGCTTGAGCGCCCCGGTGGCGACCGACGTGGCCATGGCGTTGGCGGTGTCGTGGAACCCGTTCGTGAAGTCGAACACGAGGGCCACCACGATCACCAGCACGACGATGACGAGGACGTCCATGCCCGGGACGGTAGGCCCGCGGTGCACCGGCTGCGTGAACGCCGGATGAACAGGTCCGTGGGGGTGTGCCTCTGGGAGGATGGCCGCGTGCCCACCTTCTCCGCAGCCCGAGGCGACTCGTCCTTCGTCGACGAGTACGGCGTCGAGATCGTCTACTCGACCTGGCGTGCGGCCCGGCCGAAGGGCATCGTGCAGATCGCCCACGGCGTCGGCGAACACGGCCTCCGCTACGAGCCCCTGGCACAGGACCTCGTGCGCGCCGGCTACACCGTGCACGTCAACGACCACCGCGGGCACGGCCGCACCGGACTCGCGCAGTGGGAGGGCGACCACACGAAGCTCGGGCGGCTCGGTCCCGGTGGCCTCCGCGCCGCGATCGCCGCCGTCGAGCAGATGAGCGCCGTCGCCCGAGCGGACAGCCCCGGGGTCCCGCTCGTGCTCATCGGCCACTCGTGGGGCTCGCTCATGGCGCAGCGCATCGTGAACACCGCGTCGGAGTCCTACGACGGGGTCGTGCTGTCCGCCAGCGCGTACCGGCTGCCCGGGTGGATGAACAGCGGCGACCTGAACGCACGGCACGCGGGCTCCGGGCCGACGAAGTTCGAGTGGCTCACCCGCGACCGGGCGATCATCGAGGCCGTCGCGGTGGACCCGCTCGCGGTCGAGGCCGACGTCATCGGGTTGTTCGGCCTCGCCGACACGCTCCGGCTGCTCGGGGTCCCGCGGCGGGGGATCCCGCACGACCTGCCGATGCTGCTGCAGGTCGGGTCGGACGACCCGCTCGGCGGGCCGCGGTCCGTCGAGCGGTTGGCTCGGGCGTACCGGCGTCGCGGGGGGCTCTCCGACGTCACCGTGCGGGTGTACGAGGGGGCACGGCACGAGATCTACAACGAGACGAACCGGGCCGAGGTGATCGCCGACCTGGTCGCGTGGTTGGACCGGGTGACGGCGGACTCGCGGGCGTAGGCTCGTCCCGTGCACGGTGAGTACAAGGTCCCAGGCGGAAAACTGGTCGTCGTCGACCTCGAGGTGGTCGACGGCCTGATCCAGGAGTTCCGTCTGGCGGGGGACTTCTTCCTCGAACCGGACGACGCGCTCCCGCTCATCGACGCCGCGGTGAACGGCCTCGCCGCCGCCACCGACGCCGCCGGCATCGCCACCGCCGTCCGTGCCGCGCTGCCCGCCGACGCCGTGCTGCTCGGCTTCACGCCCGAGTCCGTCGGCGTCGCCGTCCGCCGAGCACTGTCCCGCGCGTCGTCGTGGCAGGACTACGACTGGCAGATCGTCCACGAGGGCCCGATCAGCCCGAACGAGCACCTCGCACTCGACCAGGTCCTGACCGAGGAGGTCGGAGCCGGCCGCCGCGGACCGACCCTGCGGATCTGGGAGTGGGACCAGCCCGCCGTCGTCATCGGGTCGTTCCAGTCGCTGAAGAACGAGGTCGACCCCGAGGGTGCGGCGAAGTACGGCGTCGAGGTCGTCCGCCGGATCTCGGGCGGCGGAGCGATGTTCATGGACGCCGGCGCGATCATCTCGTACTCGCTGTACGTGCCGTCGGACCTCGTGCAGGGCATGACGTTCGCCGACTCGTACGCCTACCTGGACGAGTGGGTGATCGAGGCGCTGAAGTCCCTCGGCATCGACGCGTACTACCAGCCGCTCAACGACATCACCTCGGCCAAGGGCAAGATCGGCGGGGCGGCGCAGAAGCGGCTCGGCACCGGGGCGCTGCTCCACCACGCCACCATGAGCTACGACATGGACGGCGAGAAGATGGTGCAGGTCCTGCGGATCGGGCGCGAGAAGATGAGCGACAAGGGGACGACCTCGGCCGCGAAACGGGTCGACCCGCTGCGCTCGCAGACCGGACTGTCCCGCGCCGAGATCATCGAGCGGCTCATCGGCACGTTCACGAAGCTCTACGGGGCCACCCCCGGAGCGGTCACCGATGCGGAGCGCGAGAAGGCGCAGGAGCTCGTGCGGACGAAGTTCGCGACGAAGGAGTGGCTCGAGCGGGTGCCGTGAGCTGGTCGGCGGCCGGAGCAGAGGGGGGAACGCTCCGGCCACCGCATGACGAGTCTGACGAGCGAGTCGGTGAACCACACATGTGGATCATGAGAATCACCCGCGCGGCTGATCCGCTCGCTCCGGGGCCCACGTAGCGTCGATCGCGTGAACTGGTTGATCTTCCTGGGGGCGGTGGCCGCTGCGGCCGTCGTGATGTGGATCGCCGACCGCGTGGGGTGGATCGACCTGTCGAACAAGTCCACGCGGAGCGGCGGGTCCGGTGGTGTCGTCGGCATGATGGACGAGGTCTTCGCGCCGACCCGTCACGAGACGCAGGCCGAGTACGAACGGCAGTCGCGCCTGCCGAGGGAAGCCCCCGCACCGGCGGACGACGACCACGACCTGCTCAGCGGGACCGTGCTCATCCGGGTGCCGGCGGTGCGCAGCGCCGGGCGGCACGAGACGCGCGCCGGGACGCACGACCGTTCGTACTGAGCACGTCGAGCACGTCGAGCACGTCGAGTCCGCGGCGTCCCACGTGTGGCGTCAGCGCGTCGTGAGCTCCTGGTAGTCCGGGTGCCGCTCGATCCAGGCGTGCACGTAGCTGCACTGCGGGACGACCCGCAGCGACGAGCCCGAGCGGACGTCGTCGAGGGCGTTCTGCACGAGGATCGACGCGTGCCCACCACCGCGGTGCGCCGGGTCGACCTCGGTGTGGACGAAGCGGATCTCGTCGCCGTCGACCTCGTACGCCGCGAAGCCGATCACCTCGCCGTCCTCGACGAGGGAGTACTGCTGCTTGTCGGTGTCGTTGCGGACCTCGGGTGCTGCCATGCCTCGACGCTACGCCGGAGGCTGGGGCGCCGCTGGGACCGCGCCGCTGCGACCGCGCCGCTGGGACCGCGCCGCTGGGACCGCGCCGCTGGGACCGCGCCGCTGGGACCGCGCCGCTGGGACCGCGCCGCTGCGACCGCGCCGCTCGGTCGCGCGACGTGCGCGACAATGGGTCCGTGCACAGGGGAGACGACCGAGGCCCGGACCGCGTCGTCCTCGGCGACGCGCTCGACGTGGTCCCCGCGTACCCGGACGGCTCGTTCACGCTCGTCTACCTCGACCCGCCGTTCAACACCGGCCGGTACCAGCGGCGGCACGCGACCTCGGCGGTGCCGAAGGCCGACGGCCCGGTGATGGGGTTCCACGGCCGCACCTACGAACGGGTGCGCGGCGACCTGATGCGCTTCGACGACCGGTTCGACGACTACTGGTCCTTCCTGGAGCCCCGCCTGATCGAGGCATGGCGGCTCCTCGCGGCGGACGGCACGCTGTACCTGCACCTCGACTACCGCGAGTCGCACTACGCCAAGGTGCTGCTCGACGCGCTCTTCGGCCGGGAGTCCTTCCTGAACGAGATCGTCTGGGCCTACGACTACGGCGCGAAGTCCAAGACCCGCTGGCCGACGAAGCACGACACGATCCTGGTCTACGTGAAGGACCCGTCGCGGTACTGGTTCGACTCGACGGCGGTGGACCGGGAGCCGTACATGGCGCCGGGGCTCGTGACGGCCGAGAAGCGTGAGCGCGGCAAGCTCCCGACGGACGTCTGGTGGCACACGATCGTCTCGCCGACCGGCCGTGAGAAGACCGGCTACCCGACGCAGAAGCCCGAGGGGGTGCTGCGCCGGATCGTGCAGGCGTCCTCGCGCGAGGGCGACTGGGTCCTCGACTTCTTCGCGGGCAGCGGCACGACGGGTGCGGTGGCGCAGGCGCTCGGGCGGCGGTACGTGCTGGTGGACGACAACCCGGCGGCGATCGACGTGATGCGGAAGCGGTTGCCGGGGGCGTCGTTCGAGGTCGCGTCGGCGGCCGTCTGAGTGGCGCCGAACGGAACACGCGCCTTCCGACGAAACACGATTCGATCGTCTCGTGTTCTGTCGGAAGGCGCGTGCCTGCGGCTGGCTACTCGGCCGAGTGGCGGCCGTGCGGGTGGTCGCCCTCGTCCGGCCTGGAGGCACGGCTCGCCTCCGCCGGGTCGGCTCCCGCCGCGGGGGTGGCCGGGTCGACGGCCGGGGCAGCGTGGGCCGCGCGGGTCCGGATGGCACCGGTGGTGGTCGGCGGCTCGTCGACCGGCGCGGCCGCCGAGTGCGCGCCGTGGGTCGTGGCGTTCGGCAGCGGAGCACGGGTGTCGTCCGACGAGCCCGCGGCAGGCAGCGCGTCGTTCGGCAGGGCGTCGTTCGGCAAGGCGTCGTTCGGTAGCGCGTCGTTCGGCAGCACCGACACGTCGGACGAGCCCGCTGCCCGGGCCGATCGCGGCTGCGCGGGGACGTCGGGCGACGTCGGCACGGCCCGCATCGGGCCGGTGTCCGGCGACACGAGCGCCCCGGAGCCGGCCGCGGCACCCTGTGCGTCGACGGTCAGCCGATCGGCGTCGGCGTCGGCGTCTGCCTTGGCGGTCCGCTGGGCGTCGGCCTGCTCCTGCAGCGCCGAGGTCTTGCGGAGCGGCGGCACCCGGAAGAACCACGTCAGGACGAACGCGAGCAGGATCACCGCGAGGCCGACGTAGTACACGCGGACGGCCGAGTCGCTGAACCCGACGAGGAACGGGCGGGTGAGCCGCTTGTCCGCCCCGTTCAGGAACGAGGTGTCACTCGTCGCGGCGGACCCCGACGAGCTCGCGCTCGAGTCGCCGCTCTTCAGCTGCTTGATGATCGTCGGAGCGACCTCGTCGACGACGTTCTCGCGCTGCGCCTTGTCGGAGTAGTCGACCTGCAGCGTCCCGTCGACGACCTCGGCGTTGGCCTTCGACGCCGCGGTCTCGAGCGCCTGCTGCTCGGCGGCGGGCTTCGCGTCGTCGACCTGCTGGGTGATGACGGTGTCGGCGGCCGCGGAGGGGAGCTCGCCGGCGGCGACCTGCTGCTGCACGGCCGCGGTGACCTGCTTCGTCACGGCTGCGTCGGCCGCTTCCTTCGCCTGCACCGCACCCTTGTTCAGAGAGTCCTGCACGTTCTTCTGCACGGGGTCGACGATCTTGTTCCAGATCTGGTCCATCACGCCCTTGTTCTCGGACGCGTTCGCGACGGAGGGCGTCAGGGCGGCGTTGAGGGCGCTCTTCAGGTCGGTCTCGTTCTGCATCGCGGCCGTGATGTTCGTCGGCATCAGCGTGAACAGCACGGACAGGAGCACCGCGGTGCCCATGGTGCCGCCGATCTGCCGGAAGAACGTCGCCGCACTGGTCGCGACACCGATGTCCCGCGGGGACACCGAGTTCTGCGCCGCCAGGGTCAGCGTCTGCATGAGCTGCCCGAGCCCGAGTCCGATGCCGAACATGCCGAGCATCAGGAACCAGAGCGGCCGGTCCGCCGTCAGGAACGTCAGGACCGTGAAGCCGATCGCGGTGAAGGCGGTGCCGGTGATCGGGAAGACCTGGTAGTTGCCGGTCCGCGAGATGATCTGGCCGGAGGCGATCGAGGAGATCATCAGGCCGAGCACCATCGGGAGCATCGCGAACCCGGACTCGGTGGGCGTGACGCCCTTCACGATCTGCAGGTACAGCGGGATCGTCAGCATCGCGCCGAACATCCCGAAGCCGACGAGCACCGACAGGATCGCGGCCATCGAGAACACCCGCGAGCCGAAGAGCTTCATCGGCAGGATCGCGTCGCTGCCCATCGCCCGTTCGACGATGATGAACGCGATCAACCCGGCCGCGCCGATGCCGTAGCAGGCGAAGGCGCCGGGGGAGCTCCAACCCCATTCGCGGCCCTGCTCGGCGATCAGGAGAAGCGGCACGAGGGTGACGATGACGAGCGTCGCGCCCCACCAGTCGATGCGGGGCTTGCCGCGGTCGCCGAACTTCGGCAGGTGCAGGAACGTCAGCACCATGAACAGCGCGATGACGCCGATCGGCACGTTGATCAGGAACACCCAGCGCCAGCCGGAGATGAAGAGCAGTTCGCTCGCACCGGCGAAGACACCGCCGACGAGCGGTCCGATGACCGAGGAGATGCCGAACACGGCGAGGAAGTAGCCCTGGTACTTCGCCCGCTCGCGGGGGGCGAGCATGTCGCCCATGATCGCCAGGGGGAGCGACATCAGGCCACCGGCGCCGAGGCCCTGCAGCGCGCGGAACCCGGCGAGCATGAGCATCGACGTGGAGAACGACGCGGCGAACGAGCCGACGATGAAGATGCCGATCGCGGTGATGAACAGCGGGCGGCGGCCGAAGATGTCGGAGAGCTTGCCGTAGATCGGCGTCGTGACCGTCGAGGCGATCAGGTACCCGGTGGTGACCCAGGCCTGCTGGTCGAGGCCGTGCAGATCGTCGCCGATGGTCCGGATCGCGGTGCCGACGATCGTCTGGTCGAGGGCGCCGAGGAACATCCCGGCCATCAGGCCGTAGATCACCAACAGGATCTGTCGGTGGTTCATCACGACGTTGGACGCCGTGGTGGGGGCCGCGGGTGCGGTCGCCGTCTGGGTCATGAGCAGGGTCTCCCGGTACCGATGCGCTGGCGGAACGAAGAATTTTGCGCTGCCTGCAAAGTTACAACTGCCGCAAGGTGCTCGTCCGCACCCGATGGGCTTCCTGTGTGGATCGGCAGCGATCCGCGCCGGAACAGTAGGGTCGGCGCCATGCACACGCCCGACGGCATCACGGTACGCCCGAGCTCCCGCGGCGGTTCCCGTCCGGCCGTGATCGTCCTGCCTGGTGGCGGCTACGAGGAGCACGGCCGTGCGAGCTCCGAACCGGTCGCCGACTGGTTCGCCGCGGTCGGGCTGCACGCGTTCCTGTTCCGGTACCCGCTCCGGTCGCAGGGCACGGTCGGCCCGCTCCACCCGGAGCCGATCGACGCCACCCGCCGGGTCTTCAGCTGGCTGCGCTCGGGCCGGGCCGCGGCGGACACCGGGCTCGCGATCGACACCGAGCGCATCGGCGTCGCCGGCTCGAGCGCGGGCGGGCACCTCGCGGCGTCGCTGGCGAACGGCATCGACGACCCCGCGCTCGAGCGCCCCGCGTTCTGCGTGCTCAGCTACCCCGTCGTCACGATGGAGCACCCCACCCGGCCACGTCCGGTCGTCGGACTGCTCGGCGACGCCCCGACCTGGCGGCAGCGGCGCGAGCTGTCGATGGAGACACGCGTCGACGCCCGGACCCCGCCGACCTTCGTGTGGACGACGGCCGACGACCGGATCGTCCGCGCGTCGAACACGCTGTCGTACGCCGATGCCCTGGTCCGGAACGAGGTGGACGTCGAGGTGCACGTCTTCCCGCACGGACGCCACGGGCTCGGCACCGCCGTGCGTGAGCCGCACACGTCCCAGTGGACGCGGCTCTGCGAGAACTGGCTGCGGTACCAGCGCGTGCTGACCGACTGACGCGATCCGCGCCTCCAGTCCGCCTGTCGGTCCTCGGACGGGAGGCGCGACGCGCGCCCGTCAGACCGCTGCGGACTCGACCACCCGGGTCACACCCCGCGCCGCGAGTGCCGCAGGGTCCGCGGCGGTCCGGCTGGTGACCACCGCGACCGCCTCGCCGGCGGCGCGCAGCCGGTGCCAGCGGTCGAAGACCGCACCACCCGGAGCCAGGTCCGCACGACGGAGGGGCAGGTCGGCGTCGTCGACGTCGACCACCACGGCGCTCGCGCGGGGTGACGGTGTCGGAGTCGAGCGACGGGCGTCGGCGACGACCTCGGCGTAGCGGCGGCCGAGCGGCTTCACCCGGTTGTCCACGTCGAGCAGGCCGAGGGAGTACTCCAGGTCCTTGAAGTCGCCGAGGTCGCGGGAGACGTCGTGCGAGCACCACCAGGTGACCGCGTGCAGGCGTTCGGTGGTGAGGGCTGCGGCGACCGTGCGCTCGAGGAACTCGGGCATCTCGGACTCGGCCAGGTGCCGGTCGGGCGCACCGACCTCCTGCAGCCAGACGGGCCGGTCGAGGTCGGTGGCGAACGCGCGGGCGAGCTCGATCATCCACTCCGCGTGCCGGACGGACTCGTCGGACAGGGCCCCGTACCGGTCCGCGACGCCGTTGAAGACCCAGGAGTGCACGGTCGTCACGTCGCCCAGGCGGCTGGCGTGGGCCGGCACGAACGGGTGGCCGTCGCGGTACCAGAGGTGGTCGTTCTCGGAGTGCGTGACGACGTGCCGCCGGTCCTTGTCACGTGGCGCGCCGAGCAGGGACTCGAGCCAGTGCGTCACCTGCGCCGTGTCGGCCGGCATCGCGGCGGGGTTCGGCGGCTGGAACTGGTTGAGCTCGTTGCCCAGGGTCAGGCCGGTGAAGTTCGGGCGGTCCCGGACGGCCTCGTACACGGCGGCGACCAGGGCGGCCTGCGCGTCGATCGCCGGCTGGTCGGTGAACATGTTGCCGTCGTGCCAGTTCACGAGCCACGCGGGCACGAAGTCGAACCCGGACATGTGCCCCTGCACGACGTCGACGCTGGCGTCCAGCTCGAACTCGGCGGCGACGTCGACCACGAGGGCGACGTCCTCCAGCGCCTTGCGGCGGATGAGCGTGCGGTTCGGCTGCAGCGTGGGCCACAGGGGGAAGAGCCGGACGTGGTCGAGGCCGAGGGTCGCGATCGCCTCGAGGTCGCGGCGGATCGCGCTCTCGTCGACGGACTGCCACTGGAACATCCAGTCGGTCGACGGCACGTAGTTCACGCCGAAGCGCGTGGCGATGGTCATCGGTCTCCTCCTTCGGTGGCGGGCGCGGCGGCGGCGCCGGTCGCGGCGGCGCCAGTGCTGGCGGTCGCGGCGTCGGTGCTCGGTGCCGGTCCGGTCGAGCCGCGGACGTGCAGTGCGCGTCCGCCGACCTCGGCGTCGGCGACCTCGTCACCACGCGCGAGCCGCTCGACCAGCGCCACGGCGGTGCGGGCCGATTCCTCGACCGGGGCGTCGAGCGCGGTGAGCGACGGCCGGACGATCGAGGACACCCACGAGTCCTCCCACGCGACGACGGACAGGTCCTCCGGCACGCGGACGCCGAGCTCGGGGGCGTGCGCCACCACCTCGGCCGCGATCGCCTCACCGTCGAGGACGATCGCCGTGGCGCCGTCGAGGCGGCCGAGGAGGTCGGCGACGGGGTCCTCGGCGTCGGCGCGCCAACCGAGGACGAGCGCGTCCACACCGCGTCGGCCGGCGGCGGCGGTGAAGCGAGCGTCGCGGGCGCCGGTGTGGGCGAGTGCCGGGCCGTCGCCGACACGGGCGATCCGGCGGTGCCCGAGTTGCCCGAGGTGGTCGAGCAGCGCTTCGGTCGCGTCGGCGTCGCTCACCGTCACCGCGGGGACGGTGCTGCCCGGGATCGGTGCGCCGAGCATCACGGCCGGGGCGGAGAGGTGCTGCAGCATCGAGACGCGCGGGTCGTCGGTGCGGACGTCGACCAGCAGGAACCCGTCGACGCGCTGCTCGGTCCACCACTGGCGGTAGACGGCTGCTTCGTCGTCGGCCTGCACCAGGGTGACGGAGAGCGACCAGCCGATCGCGGCGAGGGGTTCGGTGAGCCCCGCGATCAGACGCATCGTGAACGGGTCGCGCTGGAACGTGTCCCGCGACCGGGCGAGCACCAGCCCGAGACTGCGGCCGGCCGACCCCGAGAGCTTGCGGCTCGCCAGGTTCGGTCGCCAGTTCAGGTCGTCGGCGGCCTTGCGGATGCGTGCGGCGGTGGCGGCCGAGACGTTCGGCCGGCCGTTGAAGACGTGCGAGACCGCCGAGGTCGAGACGCCGGCGCGCTTCGCGACCTGCGCGATCGTGACTCGACGCCGGTCGACGGCTCCCGCGGTGGTGTCGCTCATGCGGTCGAGCGTAGAGGCTTGACCCTGTCGTGTAAAGCGGTATACGTTGCTCGTCACCTGAAGTACACCGCTGTACCCAATGCATCGAGAACCGCTCCACCTTCCACTGCCAAGGAGGCACCGTGACGGACGGCATCAGCAGGCGCACCCTCCTCGGAGCCGGGCTCGGAGCCGGGCTACTCGCACCGATCCTCGCCGGGTGCAGCGCGCTCACACCGGCCTCGAGCGGACCGGGGACCCTGAGCGTGCACACGCAGCTCAGCGGCGCCGTCGCGGGCGCGCAGACGTTCACGGACGTGGTCGCCGCCTACCGCCGACGGACCTCCCGCAAGGTGGCACTGCTGTCGAACGGGTCCGACCTGCCGATCGTCTTCGAGACGAGCTCGCTCGCGGGGAAGGAAGCCGACGTCGCCATCGTGAACATGGTCGGGCGCACGCTTTCCTGGACGGGCGAGGACGCCACCATCGACGTCAGCCGGTACCTCGACGAGTGGGACCTGCGGGACAAGATCATCCCCGAGGCGATCGCTGAGTGGACCGACGAGCAGGGCCGCGTCCGCGCGTTCCCCTTCACCCGGACGAACTGGCCGGTGTCGTTCAACACCGCGCTGCTCGAGCAGGCCGGTGTCAGCGAGATCCCGACCACCTCGGACCAGCTCATCGCGGCGGCGGATCGACTGCGCGCCGCCGGCATCGGGCCGGTCACCGTGGGCGGTTCGGACTGGAGCGGACAGAAGCTGCTGATGCAGGTCATCCAGGGCTTCGTCTCGCAGGACGAAGCCGCGACGGTGTTCTCGACCGGCAAGATCTCGGACAGCCCGGGCGCCGTCCGCGGTGTCGAGCACTTCGTCGAGCTCCGCGACGCCGGTGTCTTCGTGGACTCGGTGCAGGGCTTCACGTCGGACTCCGAGCTCACGCAGTTCAACACCCGCAAGGCCGCGATCGTGCCCGCGATGTCGTCGGCGCTCGCCCTGGTGTCGAAGGAACGCGCGAAGGAGGTCACGGTGGGCGGCTGGCCGGTTCCCTCGAAGGACGCCGCCATCGCGCACCCGAGCGTCATCAAGAGCTACAACGGCCACGGCATCTGGATCAGCGAGAACGGCCGGGCGAAGCTCGACCTCATCAAGCCGTTCGTGCAGTACCTGTACTCGTCGGCCGTCACGAGCGAGTTCGTCCTGGACTCCGGCCGCGACATGAGCCGGATCACCGACACCGTCAGCCGGGACTTCCCGCTCGTCGCCCAGGCCGCGAAGCTCACCGACGACCAGGTCACCCCGGTGATGCTGCCCGACCTGCTCGTGCCCGACTCCGCGTACGAGCCGATGATCCGCGCGACCTCGCTCGCGTTCGGCTCCGGCACCTCGGCCGACCGCATCATCGACCTCTTCGAGCGCGCCTACACGGCCGCCTGACACCCCACCCCCCGAGAAGGAGCTCCCCATGGCAGTGCTCGTCGAGGAACCACCCGTCCGCACCGCGGCCACCCCGCCCGGTCCGGTCCGTCGTTCCCGAGCCGTCGGCACCGCCCGCGGCAGCTTCCCGACCTTCGCGATCCCCGCGCTCGTCTGGTACGGCCTGTTCATGATCGGGCCGGTCGCGGCGATGATCGTGATCGCGTTCCTGAGCTGGCCGGGGATGCTCGTGTCGCCGACGTTCGCCGGGCTCGACAACTTCCGGGTGCTGTTCTCCGACGAGACCTTCTGGGCCGCCGTCCGGAACAGCACGATCCAGATCGTGGTCGGGCTGCCCATCATGATCGTGCTGGCGTTCCTGCTCGCGTTCCACGTCGTGCAGAAGCCCCGCGGGCACAGGGTCCTGCGCTACCTGCTGTTCATCCCGGCACTGATCTCGGCCCCGGCCACGGCGATGATGTTCTACGCCATGCTCAACCCCGACGGCCTGGTCAACGGGGTGCTCGAGACGCTCGGCATCGGCGGCAAGGCCTGGCTCGCCGATCCCGCGACGGCGCTCGGGGCGCTCATCGTCGTCGACCTGTGGGCGGGCATCGGGTACTCGGCCGTGCTCATCGCCAGCCGACTCGACGGCGTCGACACTGAGGTCGTGCAGGCCGCGCGGATGGACGGTGCCGGTTCGTGGCGTCTGGCGTGGGGCGTGTACTGGCCGATCGCGCGGGACTTCATCGGCGTCGTCGCGATGCTGCAGTTCCTGTCGATGCTGTTCAGCTCGGCGCAGAACGTGCTGCTCCTGACCCAGGGCGGACCGGGCACGGCGACCACGACCCTGTCGTACCTCGTGTACCAGAAGGCGTTCGTGGACACCGACCTCGGCTACAGCCAGGCGGTCGGCGTCGTGCTGTTCGTCCTCGGGCTCGCCGGCATGTTCGTCATCCGCCGCGTCCTCCGCAAGACCCACTGACCAGCCCACCGACAGAACCCGGGAGACCACCTTGGCGAAGCCCACCGCCGGCATCCGGCTGCGAGACCGGATCGGCTCCATCACCAGCGGCACCGTGGCGTGGATCTACGCCGCCCTGCTGATCCTGCCCTTCTACTACTTCGTGGTGTCGTCGTTCAAGGACAACGACGGCATCTTCGAGTCACCGCTCGCCCTGCCCGGCTCGTGGGACCTGTCGAACTTCACCGGCGCGATCCAGCAGGCCTCGCTCGGGCCGGCGATCGCGAACTCGGCGATCACCACGGTCGCCGCCCTGGTCCTGACGCTCGTGCTGGCACTGCCGGCCTCGTTCGCCCTGGCCCGGGCCACCGGTCGCGCCGGCCGCATCGTCGAGGGGCTGTTCTCGCTCGGGTTCCTCATCCCGTCGTTCGCGGCGCTGTTCCCGACGTTCCTGCTCGCCGCGGGCATGGGGCTGTTCCACACCCGGACGTTCCTGGTGCTGCTCCTGCCGGCCACCGCGATGCCCCTGGCGATCGTGATCCTGACGCAGTTCATGCGGACGATCCCGCGGGAACTGGAAGAGGCCGCGTCGATGGACGGGGCCTCGGCGTGGCAGGTGATGCGACAGGTGTACCTGCCGATCTGCATCCCGGGCATCGCGACGGTGCTGCTGCTCAACTTCCTGTCGTTCTGGAACGAGTACCTCTACGCCCTCGTGCTCATCGGACCGGACACCGCCCAACGGACGATCCAGGTGGCGCTCCCGACGCTCAAGGTCGACGCCGGCACCGACTACGGCATGCTCATGGCCGGCACACTCGTCACGCTGCTGCCGGTGTACCTCGTCTACACGATCCTGCAGCGCCAGATGCAGCGCGCGCTGGTGTCCGGGGCGATCAAGGGATGACCGACCGCCCGACCGACCGCCCGACCGACCGCCCGACCGCGACCAGCCTCGACGTCCGCGCCCGCATCGGTCAGCTCAACCAGCGTCTGAAGGGCTGGGAGGCCGTCCGCTGGGTCGACGGCCGCCCGCGGATCACCGACGTCCTGCGGGCCGAGGTCGACCGGTGGGGTGGGATCGGCGCCGTCTACGGTGTCCTCCGCGCCGACCCGTGGTCGGGCGTGCACTGGGGCAACGGCATCCCACCCGAACGCTCGGCGGAGGCCTACGCCGCCGTGCAGGACCACGTCGTCGCGCACAGCGACGGCGGCGTCCCGACGCTCTTCGTGGAAGAGGTCCCGCACGGACTGCAGGCCCTCGGCGGCACGACGGTCCCGGTGAACCTCGCCCTCGGGGCCGCGATGGACGAGCAGCTCGTCGAGGACCTCGCCGCCGCAGTCGCCGCCGAGGTCCGCGCCCGGGGCACCCACGTCGCCCTCGTCTCCGGGCTCGACGTCCTGCGCGACCCCCGCTGGGGCCGGAGCGAGGAGTGCTGGTCCGAGGACGCCGCCCTCGCCGCGATCATGGTCGCCGCCACCGTCCGCGGTATGCAGGGCAGCGGCCCCGGGCCGATCGACGGCCGGCACGTGGCCGTCGTCGCGAAGCACCTCGCGGGGCAGGGCGCCGGCATCGGTGGCCGCAACGGGTCCGGCGCGCCCATCGGCCGCCGCGAACTCGCCGAGGTGCACCTGCCCCCGGCGCTCGCCGCGGCACGCGAGCACGTCGCCGGCTTCATGGCCGCGTACAACGACGTCGACGGCGTGCCCTGCTGCGGCAACCGCGACCTGCTCACCACCACGATCCGTGACACCTGGGGCTGGGACGGCCTGGTGATGGCCGACGGCACCGCGATCGACCGGTTGCGTGACGTCACCCCGGACCCGGCATCGGCGGCAGCGCTCGCACTCCGCGCCGGGGTCGACCTGAGCCTCTGGGACGACGCGTACACCCACCTCGACGACGCCCTCGACCGCGGGCTCGTCGACACCGACGACCTCGACCGGGCCGTGGACCGGGTGCTCGACCTGAAACGCCGCGTCGGACTGCTCGCGACCCCGACACCAACACCAGCACCAGCACCAGCACCCGGCGCGGCCGAGAACGCCACGCCACCGGAGCGCGCGACCATCGCGCTCGCCGACCGTGCCGCACGTCGCGCCGTCGTCGCGCTGGGTGGTGCACTGCCCCGGATCGCCCCCGACGCCGTCGTCGCCGTGGTCGGTCCGAACGCCGACGACGTCGACGCCCTGCTCGGCGACTACTCGCCACCACGCCCGCCGGTCGACCCGGGCGCGGCAACGGTCCGCTCCGCCCTGGAGGCACGGCTCGGTTCCGACCGGATCCGCACCGCACGGGGCAGCGGGCTCCGACACCCCCTGCCGGACCCCGACGGGCTCGTCGCGGTCCGCTCCGCGCTCGCCGACGCCGACGTCGCGGTCGTGGTGCTCGGCGGTTCCAGCCGTCGGGCGTACGACGACGGCTTCGAGGACAACGGCGCGGTGAGCGGCCCCGCACCGGACACCACGAACGGCGAGGGGGTCGACCTGGCCTCGGTGGCGGTGCCCGAGGCGCAGCTCGAAGTGCTCCGCGCCGCGCAGGACAGCGGTCTGCCCGTCGTGGCCGTCGTCGTGGACGGCCGACCGCGGGTCCTGACCGAGGTCCTCGCGCTCGCCGAGGCGGTGCTCGTGGTGCCGTTCCCCGGGCCGTCCGGCGGCCGGGCGATCGTGGACGTGCTGTTCGGTGCACCGGCCGAGGGGCGACTGCCCGCGACCTGGCCCGGCGCCGACGGTGTGCTGCCCGTCGCCCACGACGAGCGGCTCGAGACGGCGCGCGGCTACGTCGACGTCGCGGCGACCTCGATCGTGACGGGCCTGCCCGGGCCGGGCGCGGGGGTGCACGTGGACCTGGCGGCGGGGGCGGACGCGGTCACCGTGGTGCGCCTCCGGGCCGGGGGAGTGGTGCGCGTCCCGGTGACCGTGCGCAACACGTCGGACGCACCCCGCCGGGTGTCGGTGCCCCTGTGGGGGCGGCGACGGGAGCCGGGCGTCCGGCCGCGGCGCCGACGACTCGTCGCGCTCGTGACGGTCGACGTGCCAGCCGGCGCGACCGTCGACACCGCGTACGACCTCGGGCTCGATGCGCTCGGCACGTGGGACGCTGGTCTCCGGCTCGGTGCACGGCCGCTCGAACTGGACTGCTGGACGGACGACGTGCTCGATCCACCAGGGTCGACGCGGACCGTCCGCGTCACCGACGGACAGGAGTCAGTGCGATGGGTGTCGTGACGGAGACGCAGCTCGAGGAGATCACGCCGACGCTCGTGGCGGCGGCCGACCGGGTCCGCGCCGCGGTCGGCACCGAGGTCGGCGACCGGGTCGAGCGTGCGCTCGTCCGGACCCTGCGCGACACGATCTCGCTCGACGACGACGGGGCCTTCGTCATCACCGGGGACATCCCGGCGATGTGGCTCCGCGACTCGACCACCCAGATGACGCCGTACCTGCGGTTCGTCGCCGACGACCCGGCACTCGCGGAGCTGCTCTGGGCGGTCGTCCGGCGACAGTTCCGGCTCATCGAGCACGACCCCTACGCGAACTCGTTCAACCGCGAGCCGAACGGCGCGCACTACGACCCGGACGACCTGAACGCCGACCCGCTGGTGTGGGAGCAGAAGTACGAGGTCGACAGCCTGGCGTACCCGGTGACCTTCGCGTACGCGCTGTGGCGGGCCACCGGCTCCACCGCGGTGCTCGACGAGCGGGCGCACCGCGTGTTCCGGACCATCGTGGCGCAGTGGCGTGCCGAGCAGGACCACGACCGCTCCGCGTACCGGTTCGTGCGCGAGGGCGCGATCCCCACCGAGACCTTGGCGCGGGACGGCCGTGGCACGCCCGTCGCGGTCACCGGGATGACGTGGTGCGGGTTCCGCCCCTCGGACGACGCGTGCACGTACGGCTACAACGTCCCGGCGAACCTGTTCGCGGCCGAGGCGCTGCTCGCGGTCGCCGCGATCGCCCGCGAGGTCTGGTCGGACGCCGGGCTGGCCGACGACGCGGACGTGCTCCGGGCCGCGATCGAGGACGGCGTCCGTCGCCACGGCATCGTCCCCGGTCCCGCAGGTGACCCGGTCTACGCCTACGAGGTCGACGGGCTCGGCGCCGGGCTGGTCATGGACGACGCGAACACCCCGTCGCTGCTGTCCCTGCCGCTGTCGGCGCCGTCGGTGCTCGACGAGACGGTCTGGACCGCGACGCGCGACGTCGTGCTGTCACCGGCGAACCCGTACTGGTCCAGCGGTGCCGTGGCCGCCGGGGTCGGCAGCCCGCACACCCTGCCGCGCCGGGTGTGGCCGATCGCGTTGGCGGTCGAGGGGCTCGTCTCCGGCTCGCCGTCCCGTCGCCGGGAGCTCCTGGACGTGCTCGTGGCGACCGACGGCGGCACCGGGGACATGCACGAGTCGTTCGACGTCGAGGACCCGACGCAGTTCTCGCGCCCGTGGTTCTCGTGGGCGGACGCGATGTTCTGCGAACTGGCGCTGGCGGCGGCCGAGGACTGATCCTCGACCGCCGCCAGTGCGGGTCCTGCTGGTGATCGACTAGGCGCCGAGGGCGGCGTCCACGATCTCCTTGGCCTCGCGCTGCACCTGCTCGAGGTGCTCCTGCCCGACGAAGCTCTCGGCGTAGATCTTGTAGACGTCCTCGGTGCCGGACGGTCGTGCGGCGAACCACGCCTTGTCCGTGACGACCTTCACGCCACCGACGGCCGCGTCGTTGCCCGGGGCCTTCGACAGCTTCGCGGTGATCGGGTCGCCGGCCAGGGTCTCGGCGGTGATGGCGTCGCCGTCGAGCTTCGACAGGCGGGCCTTCTGCTCCTTCGAAGCCGCGGCGTCGACGCGCTGGTAGACCGGGTCGCCGAACCGCTCGGTCAGCTCGACGTACAGCTGCGACGGGGTCTTGCCGGTGACGGCGACGATCTCCGACGCCAGGAGCGCCAGGATGATGCCGTCCTTGTCGGTGGTCCACGCCGTGCCGTCGGTACGGAGGAACGATGCGCCCGCGGACTCTTCGCCGCCGAACGCGACGGAGCCGTCGATCAGGCCGGGCACGAACCACTTGAAGCCGACCGGGACCTCCCACAGGCGGCGACCGAGGGACTCGGCGACCCGGTCGATGATGCTCGACGACACCAGGGTCTTGCCGATCGCGGCGTCCTCGCGCCAGGCCGGGCGGTGCGCGTACAGGTACTCGATCGCCACGGCGAGGTAGTGGTTCGGGTTCATCAGGCCGCCGTCGGGCGTGACGATGCCGTGGCGGTCCGAGTCGGCGTCGTTGCCGGTCAGGACGTCGTAGTCGTCCTTGTGCGCCAGGACGGAGGCCATCGCCGAGGGGCTCGACGGGTCCATCCGGATCTTGCCGTCCCAGTCGAGCGTCATGAACGACCAGGTCGGGTCGACGTCCGGGTTCACGACGGTGAGGTCGAGGCCGTAGTGGTCGCGGATGAGGTTCCAGTACGGCAGCGACGCACCGCCGAGCGGGTCGGCGCCGATCTTCACCCCGGCACGCTTGATCGCGGCGATGTCGATGATGTTCTCGAGGTCGGCGACGTACGTGTGCAGGAAGTCGTAGCGGTCCGGGGTGGCGTGCTCGGTGCGCTGCACCTCGGCGTTGCCGCCCTCGATGATCGCGTTCGCACGGTTGGCGATCCAGCTCGTGGCGTCGCTGTCGGCCGGTCCGCCGTGCGGCGGGTTGTACTTGAAGCCGCCGTCGCGGGGCGGGTTGTGGCTCGGCGTGATGACGATGCCGTCCGCCGTGTCGGTGTTGCCGGCGCGGTTGTAGCGGATGATCGCGTGGCTGAGCGCGGGGGTCGGCACGTAGCCGTTGTCGCTGTCGGCGAGGACGTGCACGCCGTTCGCGGCCAGGACCTCGAGCGCGGTGCGCTCGGCGGGGCCGGAGAGGGCGTGGGTGTCGCGGCCGATGAAGAGGGGGCCGTCGGTGCCCTGGGACTGCCGGTACTCGACGATCGCCTGGGTGATGGCGGCGATGTGGGTGTCGTTGAACGCGGAGTCGAGGGACGAACCGCGGTGCCCGGAGGTGCCGAAGACGACCTTCTGCTCCGCGATCGAGACGTCCGGCACGCGGTCGTAGTAGGCGGCGACGAGCTGGTCGAGGTCGACGAGGTCGTCTGCGGTCGCTGGGGTGCCGGCGCGGTCGTTCATGGGTCCATCCTGGCATCGCGGACCCGCGAGCGCCCGGCCGGCACACAGCCCGGCCGCGGTGCGCAGGTCAGGCGGTGCGGAACGAGCCCGTCGCGGTGCGGAACGAGCCGGTGGCGGTGCGGGTCGAGCCGGTTGCGGTGCGGGTCGACGCCGTCCAGGTGGCCGGACGCGAACGCTCGGTGTCCGTGAAGCGCCCGAGACGCCCCGTGATCGGCGCACCCGTGTAGGTGCCGATCGAGTCCGTGGAGCGGGCGCCGGTGAAGGTCCCGCGCTCGTCACGCCCGCCGAGTCCGGACACGAAGGTGCCGCCGAACGGGAAGGTGCTGTTCGTCATGGTGGTCTCCTCGATGTGGTGGCGGCATCGAGGATCGCCGGTCCGACGACCCTGACGCCGTCGGCTGGAGACTCCACCGTACGTCACTGTCTTGCATCATGCAAAAGAGCGGACGTGCGAGTGCGTGATCAGGCCAGCAGCTCGCAGAAGCTCCGTCCGGCGGCCGTCCAGCTCTGGCGTGCGACCAGACCGGCGTCCGCCGCGTGGCGGTGCAGCGCCTCGAGGCCGACCTCGGCCCAGGGGAACCCGGCGCTCTCGTGACCGTCGGCGTCCACCACGCGGGCGGTGTACACACGGTCGGCGCGTGGGTCGGGGTTCGTCTCGACGATGACCCGACCGCCGCTCCGGACGATGTCGCGGCAGCGTTCGAGCAGGCCAACGGGATCGCCACCGATGCCGATGTTGCCGTCGATCACCAGGGCGGTGTCCCAGTGCCCCTCGTCGGGGACCGCGTCGAACACCGACCCCTGGATCGCGGTGCCACCGGACCGCTGCGCGATCGCGACGGCCTCGGCGGAGACGTCCACGCCGAGCGCCGGGATCCCGAGCGTGCGGGCCGCGACGAGCATCCGCCCCGGACCGCAGCCGATGTCGATGACGGGGCCGTCGACGTCGTCGAGCAGGGAACGGTCCACCCGGTCGGCGGCGGCGCTCCACCGGCCGACGTCCATCGTGGTGACGGCGTCCGGACGCTCCGGGTCGGTCAGCCGGAGCCGGCCGTCGGAACGCAGGGCGCGGGCGTACGGCTCGCCGCCGCCGGCGCCGAACGAGACGGGTGCGTGCATGGTCATCGGTGACTCCCCACGGTCTCGGCACGGAGTGCCTGGGTGAAGCCGGAGTCCGGCGCGATCTCGGCGACCCGCTCGGCGTCCGGCACGGTGTCCACGTCGAGCAGCTCGCCGAGGATCCCCACGTCGAGCCCCGCGTCGGTCAGTCGGGCGAGCTGGACGGCGCCGGTGTCGTCCTGGGACATCGGGACGCCGCGCAGCAGGTCGCCGGACGGGTCGTGCAGGTACAGGGACCAGAAGCCGCCGTCCTCGGCGGGACCGAACCACGCATCGCGCTCCGGGGCGTCGAACACCGGCGCGAGGTCGTCGGTCGACACCTGCGGGGTGTCCATCCCGACCAGCAGCAACGGGCCGTCGACCGCGTCGAACAGGAACCCGAGGCGCTCGTCGAGCCCGCCGCCGGGCTGGTGGAGGACGTCGAAACCGGCGGCGGCGTCCGGCACCACGTAGCCGTCGAAGAACAGGACCCGGCGGGCAGCCGGCAGTGCGCGCACCGTGGCGAGGGTGTCCGCGAGGCTCGCCGAGGCGACGCGGGCAGCGCCCTCTGGCGAGAGCGCCGGCGTCAGCCGGGTCTTCACCTTGCCGGGCAGGCACTCCTTCGCCACGACGGCGACGGTCACCGCGGCGGTCACGAGCGTGCCTCCTCTGCCACGGGGGTGGAGCCGGCCAGGTGGCGGACCGGAGCCGGTGCGACGACCCGGACCCGGGCCTCCCGGCGGTAAGCGCGAAGCAGGCGGGTCATGTCGCGGACCGCGTTGATCGTGCCGCGGAGCGTGCCCGTCACCTTGCTGTCGCCGATGCGCTGCGCGTAGCCGATGTCGGACTCGTCGACGCGCCAGCCGGCTGCGTGGGCGGCCAGGACCATCTCGAGCGGGTAGCCGCTCCGGCGGTCCTGCAGGTCGAGGGAGACGAGGTCCTCGCGGCGCATCACGCGCATCGGGCCGAGGTCGCGCAGCCGGTAGCCGGTCGCGCGGTGCATGAGGACGGCGAGCACGCGGTTCGCGAATCGTGCGTGCGGTGCCCACGCGCCCTTGCCGGTCGGGACACGGCGGCCGAGGGCCAGGTCGACGCGGCCGCTGGCGACGCGGTCGACGAGCGGCGGGAGTTCGGCGGGGTCCATCGAGGCGTCGGCATCGCAGAACGCGACGAAGTCGGCAGTGGCGGCGAGCACGCCGGCGGCGCACGCGGAGCCGAAGCCCTTGCGGGGTTCGGTCACCACGAGGGCGCCGTGCGCGCGTGCGACGTCGGCGGACCCGTCGGTCGAGCCGTTGTCCACCACGATCGCGCGGTACCCCTCGGGGAGGCGTGCGATGACCTTCGGGAGGGCATCGGCCTCGTCGAGACAAGGGAGGATGACGTCGACGCTCATGTCGGTCATTCGGTGCGGTCCGTCGGATCGACGGGTCTGTTGTCCCATGCACTCGACGTAACACGACGACGCGCCGCGGGGTACAGGAACGCGGCGAGTCCTGGTCGTTGTGCGCAGTCGGGACGCGTCACGTCCCCGGAACGGGGGACAGGCGGACGGGAGGCCCGTGGCGGGGCCGCCACGGGCCTCCGGTCCGCCCTGTGGTCGCGGTCACTGCGTTTCGTGAGCAGGAATGGTCGGGTCGCGTCGGCCGACCCGACCGTTCCTGCTCACCATCCGAGCGCGGTGTCACTGGACGGCGCTGCGGAGCGGGGCCGTGGCGAAGTCGCGCATGCCGGATTCGAAGTCGACCTCGGCGCGCCAGCCGAGCTCGGCGGCGATGCGCTCCGAGCTCGCGGTGACGTGGCGGACGTCGCCGAGGCGGTACTCGCCGGTGACGACAGGCTGCGGGCCGTCCGGTCCGGCGATCGCCGCAGCCATGTCGCCGATGGTGTGCACCACGCCGGAACCGACGTTGTACGCACGGAACGAGTCGGCGGGCAGGTCCGAGGTCGCCGCGATCGATGCGGCGTTCGCCCCGGCGACGTCGTCGACGTGCACGAAGTCGCGCCGCTGTGCGCCGTCCTCGAACACGCGCGGAGCCTCGCCGCGCGCCAGTGCCGAGCGGAACAGGGAAGCGACACCGGCGTAGGGGGTGTTCGCCGGCATCCCGGGTCCGTACACGTTGTGGTAGCGGAGGGCGATCGCCCGGCCGCCCGTCGCGCGCGCCCAGCTCGAGGCGAGGTGCTCCTGCGCGACCTTCGTCTGCGCGTAGACGTTGCGGGGGTCGAGGGTGGCGGACTCGTCGATCAGGCCGGGCACGAGCGGCTGCCCGTCGGGACCGATCGGGTCGAAGCGGCCGGCGTCGAGGTCCTCGCGGCGGCGGGCCGGCGGACGGATCGGCGCACCGGACGCCGTCGTGTAGGCACCCTCGCCGTAGACGACCATCGAGCTCGCGACGACGAGTCGACCGATGTCGTGGCGGTCCATGCCGGCCAGCACGTACGCGGTGCCGGCGTCGTTCGAGGAGACGTAGTCGGGGGCGTCCTGGAAGTCGACGCCGAGGCCGACCTTCGCCGCCTGGTGGCAGACGACGTCGATGCCGTCGAGGGCTGCGTCGAGGGAGACCCGGTCGCGGACGTCGCCGTGCACGAACTCGATGCCCTGCTGCTGGTGCGCTCGCACGACCTCGCCGGGGTCGCCGTGCACGTCGTCGCGGAGGGAGTCGAGGACGCGGACCTCGTGGCCCCCCGCCAGGGCGCGGCGGACGATCGCTGAGCCGATGAAGCCCGCGCCGCCGGTGACGAGGAGGCGGGTCATGCGGTGGCGCTCGCGTCCGTGCCGACGTTCGTGCCGACGTTCGTCTGCATGATGCTGGCGCTCGCCGCGGCGGGGACGAGTTCGCGGGGCTGGAAGTCGGCGGGGATCGCTCCGACGATCTCGCCGATGGCGCGGACGATCACCTCGTTGGCGCGGGCGAGGCGCTCCATCACGAGGGCGTGGGTGACGGGGGCCTCGGCTGCGGGTGCTGCGGCCGCTGCCGGTGCGGCTGCGGCTGCTGCCGGCGTGGCTGCGGCTGTGGCTGCGGCTGCTGCCGGTGTGGCTGCGGCCACGGCTGCGGCTGCGGCTTCGTCCTCGGTCGGGGCCAGGCCGGCGTCGGCGTCGGTGACGAACGACAGGTTCACCGTGGCGATGCCGAGCTCGGCGGCCAGCGGGACCTCGGGCGTCATCGTCATGTTGATGGTGTGCCCGCCGGCTTCGCGCAGCCAGATCGACTCCGCGCGCGTCGAGAACCGCGGCCCCTGGATGACGACGCAGGTGCCCGTCGGCCGGAACGGCACGTCGAGCGCGGCGATGGCGTCGACGGCCGCGCGGCGGAGCGTCGGGTCGAAGGGGTCGGCGAACGACAGGTGCTGGACGTCGTCCTCGAAGAAGGTGTCCGCGCGGCCCCAGGTACGGTCGATCAGCTGGTCGGTCACGACGAAGGTGCCGGGGGCGTAGTCCGGGTGCAGACCACCGACGGCGCTCGACGACACGATCGCCCGCACACCGAGCGAACGCAGGGCCCACAGGTTCGCGCGGTGGTTGATGCGGTGCGGGGCCACGGAGTGCTCACGACCGTGCCGGGTGAGGAACGCCACACGTCGGCCGGACATGGTGCCGATGCTGATCGGGCTCGAGGTCGCGCCGAACGGCGTCGGGACGTCGATCTCGTCCGCGGTGCCGTCCTCGAACAGCTGGTAGAGGCCGGAGCCCCCGATGACACCGATCGTCACGGCTTCGTCGTTCTCCACAGGTCCTCCGGAAGGTCGTCGGCGCGGTCTGCGCGCTGGATACGCTACTGACGCCGGCCCCGGACGAACCGGGAGCGGCGACACCATCCCTGTTCGGAGGCACCTGTGCGAACGATCGGTCAGCACCGCGACGACGTGGCAGCGCTGGTCGCGCCCGTCCTGGCGGGCCTCGGAGCAGAGCCGCGCGCCACCGACGAGCTCGCCGTCGACGGCGGTGCCGGGCACGGACACCGGCTCCTCGCCGCGGCCGTCACGTCACCCGTACCGCTCCCGCCGTTCGACAACAGCCAGATGGACGGCTTCGCGGTCCGGGTGGCCGAGACCGGGCAGGACCTCCGGGTCGTCGCGCCCATCCCCGCCGGGGTCGTCCCCGCACCGCTCTCCGCCGGCACGGCCGCACCGATCATGACCGGCGCGCGGATCCCCGACGGCGCCGATGCCGTCTTCCCGGTGGAGGCCACGGCGCCCGGGGCCTTCCCGGCTGCGCTCGACCTGGCGCACGTCACGGTGCCCGCTGACCTCGTGCCCGGCACCTTCGTGCGAGCGACCGGCAGCGACCTGCCCCTCGGTGCGTCCATCGCTCCGACCGGTGCGCCGATCACCCCAGCCCTGCTCGGCGCGCTCGCGTCCGCCGGGGTGTCCACCGTGCAGGTCCGTCGACCACCGCGGGTCCTCGTCGTGTCGACCGGCTCCGAGCTGCAGGGCGCCGACGCCGACGCGGCGACGATCGGTGACGCGAACGGCATCGCGCTGCGGGCGGCGCTCGCCGAGGTCGGGGTCGCGTCGCGCACGGTCCGGGTGCCGGACGACGTCGACGCGTTCGTCGCGGCGCTCGACGGTGCTGTCGGGGAGTGGGCCGACCTCGTGCTCACGACCGGGGGCATCAGTGCAGGGGCGTACGAGGTCGTGCGGCAGGCGCTCGAACCCCGAGGACTCGTGGTGACCTCCGTCGCGATGCAGCCCGGCGGACCGCAGGCGCTCGGCACCGTCGTGCTCGGTGGACGCGCGGTGCCGGTGCTGTCGTTCCCGGGCAACCCGGTGTCCGCGCTCGTCTCGTTCGAGGTCTTCCTCCGTCCGCTGCTCGCGCCCCTCGTCGGGCTGCCGGCCGACCGGCCCGTGCAGGTGCTGCCCGCCGCGGCCGCCGCGTCGTCCCCGCCCGGCAAGCACCAGGTGCGCCGTGGTCAGGTCGTCGACGGGCGCGTGCACTTCGTCGGCGGACCGAGTTCCCACCTGCTCGCGCACTACGCCGCTGCCACCCACCTCGTCCACGTCCCCGTCGGCGTCGACACCGTCGAACCCGGCGACGCCCTGACCGTCTGGAGCCTCCGATGACCGAACCGTCCGACCCCGACCGGTCCGACGCTCCCGCCTTGTCGCACGTGCGGGCCGACGGGTCCGCGCACATGGTTGACGTCTCCGCGAAGGACGTCACCGACCGCTCCGCCACCGCGACCGCGACACTCGTCACCCGGCCCGACGTCGTCGCCCGCATCCTCGACGGCTCCCTGCCGAAGGGCGAGGTCATCGGCACCGCCCGCATCGCCGCGATCATGGCCGTGAAGAAGACCTCCGACCTCATCCCGCTCTGCCACCCGTTGCCGATCGCGGGCGTGCAGGTCGACATCACCGGCGCCGACGACCGCGTGGTGATCGAGGTGTCGGTGCGCACGACCTCGCGCACCGGCGTCGAGATGGAAGCCCTGACCGGCGCGAGCGTCGCCGCCCTGACCGTGTACGACATGGTGAAGGCCGTCGACCGCGCGGCCGCGATCACGGACGTCCGGGTGCTCGAGAAGCACGGCGGGCGTTCCGGAGACTGGAGCAACCGATGACCTCCGAGCCGACCAGGGGCCGAGCCGCCGTCGTGGTGGTGTCCACGCAGGCCGCCGCCGACCCGTCGCTCGACCGCACCGGACCGACCATCGCGGGCTGGCTGCGGGAACGCGCCTTCACCGTCGCCGAGCCGGTCATCGTGCCCGACGGCGGCGCGATCACCGAGACCGTGACCGCCGAACTGCTCGCCGGCGCCCGGTTCGTCGTCACCACGGGTGGCACCGGCGTCACGCCGACCGACCGGACGCCCGAGGCCGTCGCGCCGCTCATCGACCTCGAACTGCCGGGGATCACCGAGGAGATCCGACGACGCGGGCTCGCCGGCGCTGGACCGACCGCGCTGCTCACCCGGGGCGTCGCCGGGATCGCCGCCAGTGGTGCGCTCGTCGTCACCCTGCCGGGGTCGCGCGGTGGCGTCGCCGACGGGTTGGCGGTGCTCGACGGGCTGTTCGAACACGTGCTCGCACAGGTGCACGGCGACGGGCACGCCCCGCGGAGTGCCTCCTGATGCCGGACACCGACACCGGCGCAGCCGCTCGCGTCGTGCTCGCCGACGTGGTCGACCGCGCGATCACCGTGGACGAGGTCTCCGGGATCGTCGCCACCGACCAGGACGGTGCCGTCGTCACCTTCGCCGGGGTCGTCCGCGACCACGACGGCGGGAAGGGCGTCACCGCCCTCGACTACGAACGCCACCCGAGTGCCGGGGACGTCATCGCCGAGGTCGCCGGGACCATCGCCGGTGCGCACCCCGACGTCCGCATCGCCGTGCTGCACCGGGTGGGGGCGCTCGGCATCGGGGACGTCGCGCTCGCCGCAGCGGTGTCGTCGCCGCACCGGGCCGAGGCATTCACCGCCTGCGCCGACCTGATCGACCTGGTGAAGGAACGGGTGCCGATCTGGAAGCACCAGCGGTTCACCGACGGTTCCGACGAGTGGGTCGCCGCCCTCTGACGCCCGACCGGACCGTGGCCGAACCGCAACCACGTCACGCGTTCGGGGAATGGCGAGATCCCTCAGGTTCTCCATAGACTCGCGAACATGAGCGTCTTGTTGTCCGGGTTCACCATCGTCCTGCTGGTGTTCGCCCTGATCGACATCCTGACCAAGACCGACGACCAGATCCGTGGTCTGCCGAAGATCGCCTGGGTGATCCTCGTGATCCTGGTGCCGGTCGTCGGCAGCATCGTCTGGTTCGCCATCGGCCACGACTGGGCCCCGGGTGACCGGAACCACGGCCGGTACCTCGAACCCGCTCGACACGAGGACCGATACGCCACCCTCGGCGACGCCCGGAACGCCCACGGCGACAAGCGCGTGACCGGCACGGAGCAGGAACTCGCCGAGCTCGAGCGCGAGATCGAGTACTGGGAGGCGCAGGCTCGCCTGAAGCGCGCCAAGGAGGCCGCCGGCGAGGGCGACCCGTCCCCCGCGAGCTGACCGGCGCCTCCGGGCCGGCGTTCTTGCGCGTGCCCCGTCGCACGGTGCGAGGTCGCGCGCCTGCCCCGCCGCACGGTGCGAGGTTTCGCGCACTGTGCGAGCCGAAGTGCCTCGCACGCCGTGCGGAACCTCGCACACTGCAGGCCTCGCGTGCTCGCGTCGCACGGTGCGAGGTCTCGCGCCTGCCGGGTCGCACGGTGCGAGGTCTCGCGCCGAGCCGGTCGCACGGTGCGAGGTTTCGCGCACTGTGCGAGCCGAACTGCCCCGCACGCCGTGCGGAACCTCGCACACTGCGAACCTGACGGGCCCGGGTCGCACGGTGCGGGGTCCCGCGCGTGCCCCGCCCCACGGTGCGAGGTTTCGTGCCCACCCCGTCGCACGGTGCGAGGTCTCGCGCACTGTGCGAGCCGACGTGCCCCGCACACAGTGCGGTACCTCGCACACTGCGAACCGGACGGACGGACGGACGCACCCCGCACCCCGCCGCTCCGCCTACCCTTGACGCGTGGCTCATCTCCTCGGCGCCGAGAACCTGCATCTCGAGTTCCCCACCAAGGTCGTCTTCGACAACGTCACCCTCGGCATCGACGAGGGGGACCGGATCGGCGTGGTCGGACGCAACGGCGACGGCAAGTCGACCCTGCTCGCGCTGCTGTCCCAGCGCCTCGAACCCGACGACGGTCGCGTCACGCACCGCCGTGGCCTGACCGTCGGCTACCTCGACCAGCGCGACATCCTGCCCGAGGGCGCGACCGTCGGCAGCACCGTCGTCGGTGACCTGGAGGAGCACGAGTGGGCTGGTGACCCGAAGATCCGTGACGTCATCGGCGGACTGGTGTCGGACATCCCGTGGGAGGCGAACGTCGACGACCTGTCCGGCGGCCAGCGCCGACGGGTCGCGCTCGCCCGTCTGCTCGTCGGCGACTGGGACGTCCTGTTCCTCGACGAGCCCACCAACCACCTCGACGTCGAGGGCATCCAGTGGCTCGCCGAGCACATCAACCGCCGCTGGTCGTCGAACCAGGGCGGCATGGTGGTCGTCACCCACGACCGGTGGTTTCTCGACGCGGTGTCGACCGACACGTGGGAGGTCCACGACGGCGTCGTCGACCCGTTCGAGGGCGGCTACGCGGCGTACATCCTGCAGCGCGTCGAGCGCGACCGGCAGGCCGCGGCGAGCGAGCAGCGCCGCCAGAACCTCGCCCGCAAGGAGCTCGCGTGGCTGCGCCGCGGCGCACCGGCCCGGACGAGCAAGCCGAAGTTCCGCATCGACGCGGCGAACGCCCTGATCGACGACGTCCCGCCGATCCGCGACACGGTCGCGCTGGCGAAGACGGCGACCGCCCGCCTCGGCAAGGACGTGGTCGACCTGCTCGACGTCAGTGTCTCGTTCGACGGCACCCAGATCCTCGACCGCATCGAGTGGCGCATCGCACCGGGGGAGCGGACCGGCATCCTCGGCCCGAACGGTGCCGGCAAGTCGACGCTGCTCAACCTCGTCTCCGGCACGCTCGCGCCGACGAGCGGCCGGGTGAAGACCGGCAAGACCGTGCAGGTCGCGATCCTCGACCAGCAGCTCGCCGACCTGGCGCAGTTCGCCGACGACCGGGTGCGCGAGGTGGTCGCCCGCAAGAAGACGAGCTACGTCGCGGACGGCAAGGAGATGACGCCGTCGCAGCTGCTCGAGCGTCTCGGCTTCACGGCGGAGCAGCTCTCGACGCCGGTGAAGGACCTGTCCGGTGGGCAGAAGCGCCGTCTGCAGCTCATGCTCATCCTGCTCGACGAGCCGAACGTGCTGATCCTCGACGAGCCCACCAACGACCTCGACACCGACATGCTCGCCGCCATGGAGGACCTGCTCGACACCTGGCCGGGCACCCTGCTGGTCGTCTCCCACGACCGGTACCTGCTCGAGCGTGTCACCGACCAGCAGTACGCGGTGCTCGGCGGGCACCTCCGGCACCTGCCCGGCGGCGTCGACGAGTACATGCGGCTCCGTGCGGCCGGCACCGGTGGCGGGACCGCTTCTGCGGCTGCCGCCGCGTCTGCCGGGAGGCCCGACACCGCTGGCGGGACCGGCTCGGCCGGTGCCGTGGCCGGGTCCGGTGCCTCGGCCGGTTCCGGCGCGTCGGCCGCGGCCGCCTCGGGTTTGTCGGGCGCGGAGCGTCGGACCGCCGAGAAGGAGATGTCGGCGCTCGACCGCAAGATCGCGAAGGTCGGCGCGGACCGGAAGAAGCTGCTCGACGACTTCGCGACGCACGACCAGTCGGACTACGCCGGTCTCGGCGAGTTGCAGGCGAAGCTCGCGGCGCACGAGGCCGAGATCGAGCAGCTCGAGGAGCGCTGGCTCGAGGTCGCGGAGTTGCTCGGGGTCTAGCGGGTCTGCTCGGCGGGCTTCGCGTCCTCTGGGGCCCCGCCGCCGGGGTTCGCGACGACCTCCCACAGGTGCCCGTCGGGGTCCTGGAAGAAGCCGGACCACATGCCCCACGGCCGTGTGTACGGCGCCGCGAGCATCGTGGCACCGGCGATCCGGGCCCGGTCGAGGAACGCTTCCGCGTCCGCCTGACTGTCGACGAAGTGCCCGATCGTCGCTGCCGGACCGTCTGCGAGTTCCACGCCGGAGTCCTTCGCCATGTCGTCGCGCCCGTACACGCTGACGATGAGTCCGTCGTCGAGGGTGAACATCGCCGTCGTGCCGCCCGCTGCCGTCTCGGTCGGTGGGTACTCGGTGCCGATGACGCCGCTGCCCTCGATGCCGAGCAGCGCGCGGTAGAAGTCCGCCGATCGTCCGACGTCGGCGACGGCCAGGGTGATCGCGTGCATGCGCCGGAGGCTACCCCCGAGCGGCGGAGGCGTGTCCGCCGCAGCGCCACAACGCCGCTGCCAGGGCGTCGATCTCCTGCCGTGCGTCCGGATCACTCGTTCCCTCGGCGAAGACCGTGAACACGACGCGGTCCCCGGCGACCTCGTCGGTGACCCCCGTCAAGCCGTACATGTCGTCGAGCGTTCCGGTCTTGCCCCGGACGTGCCCGCGGGCGTCCGCTGCTGCACCGGTGAAGCGGCCGTGCTCACCGAGCGTGCCCGTGCGCCCGGCCACGGCGAGTCCGGCATCGACGGGGGCGAGGCCGTCCTGCTTCGCCGCGACGGTGCGCATCAGTGTGGTGAGCGCGGAGGCGGGCACCCGGTTGTCCGGGCTGAGACCGGAGCCGTCGACGAGTCGCACGGCCGCGGTCGGCACGCCGTAGCGGACCAGCGCCTTCGTGCTGCCTGCCTGCACCGCGTCGAAGGACCGACCGGCTCCCTCGGCGATGGCGACGTGGCGGGCGAGCACCTCGGCGAGGGTGTCATCGGAGTCGGTGAGCAGCATCCCGACGAGCTCCGACACCGTCGCGGACCGCACCGATCCGAGCACCTTCGCGCCGGATGCCACCGCCACCGAGGTCGTGTCCACCCGGACGTCCGGCCCGTGGAGCGCCGCGAACGCCGTCGCCGCGCGGGCCACCGCTCCGTCGCTCCGCATCGAGTACGACTCCGTCGGGTCGTCGCGGTCGCCGTCGACCATGAGCGCCGTGATGTTCGAGACGCTGCCGCTCGTACGGGCGCTCTCCGGCCAGCTCGGGTGCCAGGCGGGCCCGTCGAACAGATGCGTGTCGACCTGCACCGCGGTCACGGGCTGTCCGCCGCGCGCCGCGAGGACCTGCTCCGCGAGGTCGTCCAGGTGCGGTGCGTGCGGGTAGACGCTGTCCTGACCGGACGGCAGGCGGCTCAACGTCGGGTCCCCGCCGCCGACCAGCACCACGGTCCCGGGTTCGCCGCCGTCGACCACCGAGGTGGTGAACCGGTGATCGGGTCCGAGGGCGGAGACCGCGGCTGCGGCCGTCACGACCTTCATCGTGCTGCCCGTCTGCGTCGGTTCGTCGCCGCGGTGCGTCAGGATCGTCTTCCCCGTCCGGGCCGATCGCGCGTCCAGGAACAGCGAACCGGCGTGCCAGTGAGCAGCCAGACTGTCCGCCGTGCACAGTTCGTCCGCCACCTGCGCCTGACGCTGCGCACCGACGGCCGCGGTCGTCGCCGTGATCCCGACGCCCAGCAACACGACCACGATCGCGAGGACGAGGGTGTGTCGGCGACGACGGATGAGGGCACGGATCCTGGGCACGGGTTCATCGTGGCGTGTGCCCGGGCCGACGCACATCGACCAGGCGACCGAAGCGTCGTCGTCGACTTCGGTCTCGTGGGTGAAGCGGGCTCGTCGGTCCGCTCGGTCGCCGAGGGCCGGTCAGTCGCCGAGGCCGAGGATGAGCCGCCGGAGCAACCCGGCCAGCTGGTCCTGCTCGTCGTCGGAGACGCCCGACAAGATGTCCCGCTCGGCCCTCAGCAGGTCGGCGATCGCCGCGTCGACCGCGACGCGGCCCTTGCCCGTCAGCGACACCAGGATCCCGCGGCCGTCCTTCGGGTCCGTCCGCCGACCCACCAGTCCCCGGGCTGCCAGCCGGTCCACACGGTTCGTCATCGTGCCGCTCGACACCAGGGTCTGCTGCAACAGGGTCTTCGGGCTCAGCTCGTACGGCTCGCCCGCCCGCCGCAGGGCCGACAGGACGTCGAACTCCCACGGCTCCATGTCGCCCGCGTCGAACGCTGCACGCCGCGCGCGGTCCAGGTGCCGGGCGAGCCGGTCCACGCGGGACAGGACCTCGAGCGGGCCGAAGTCGAGGTCGGCACGCTCACGACCCCACGCCGCGACGATGCGATCGACCTCGTCCTCCTGCGGCATCCCTCCATCTTGGCCGAACCCGGAGCGCACGGCCAGCCTCGTCGGTCATGGGAGGATGGACGAGCACCTCCGGGTGCGTTCCGCCTTGGTGTAATGGCAGCACGACGGCCTTTGGTGCCGTTAGGTCCGGGTTCGAATCCTGGAGGCGGAGCCGACCGAGTGGCGATCCGAGTCGTCGGCGTCTGGCGCGAGCCTCCAGTCGGTCGGATGGTGACCGATCACCGGCCGGCGGAGCCCAGGCGGACACGCACCGCTGCGGACCGGGCCGGCGTGACGCGCCGACGGCGGGCCGCGACGAGCATCGGGATCGCGACGGCGAGGCTGACCAGCACGGGCACGAAGGACGCCTCGAGACCGAACGATCCGCCTGAGAGCAGGCCGTCACCGTGCACGGTGGTGACGAACAGACCCGGGTCGCGGTGCCCGGAGACCGGGATGCCGAGCAGGCCCTCGATGACGTTCCAGGCGAAGTGGATGCCGATGACGAACCACATGTTGCGGCGCCACAAGAACGCGGCGCCGAGGAGCACACCGGCTTCGATCGCGATGGCGAGGGACGACCACAGGGTGGCGCCCGGGTTCAGGAGGTGTGCTCCGCCGAAGAAGGCCGCGGTGACGGCGAGGGCGACCCACCGGCCCACGCGGGGACCGCAGAGCGCCTCGACGCCCTGGAACAGCAGGCCGCGGAACGTGAGCTCCTCGACGATGGCGGCACCGGCGTTCACGGCGAGGGCCAGCGCGACCGTCGTGGTGACGTCACGGGGTGCCCACGTGACGCTGTAGGCGCCGGTGGCGACCACGATCAGGTACGACACGGCGACGAAGAGGACGCCGATCGCGAGACCGAAGGCGGTCTCCAGGCCGATACCGCGCACCGTCAGCTCGGGGGTCCGGCGGCGGGCGACGAGCCACATCGTGAGCTTGTAGAACACGAGCCCGGCGGCGGCCCCGACCAGCGCGGTGACGATGACGCCGGTGGAGTCCATCTCCGAGCCGACGCCGACGAGGATCGCGTTCGTGAGGAACACGAACACCGTGCCGATGATCATCCAGGTGAGGGGGAAGGTCAGGATCCGGCGCATCACGCTCGGCTTCCCGGCGGTGGTCGTTGCCATGGTCTGTCTCCTTCGTCGTGGAGCAGCATCTGCTGCCATGACGACCGTAGGAAACGGCGCGATCCGCCGGGTCCCCCAAAGGTGGACAGTCCCGTCGAGCGCACCGTCAGTCGTCGGCGATGCCCGTGCGGTACGCGTAGACGACGGCCTGGACGCGGTCGCGGACCCCGAGCTTGAGCAGGATCCGTGACACGTAGGTCTTCGCGGTCTCACGGGTGACGAACATCGCCTCGGCGATCTCGACGTTCGACATGCCCCGAGCGAGGAGGCGGAGCACCTCGAGCTCGCGGGGCGTGAGCTGCGTGGATTCTCCGGCCGGGATGACCGGCGGCCGGATCCGACCGGCGAAGCTGCCGATCAGGGTGCGTGTCACGGCGGGGTCGACGAGCGCCTCACCGCGGGCGATCGTGCGGATGGCGTCGAGCAGTTGCGGTGGCGAGGCGTCCTTGAGCAGGAAGCCGCTCGCTCCTGCACGGAGGGCGTCGAAGACGTACTCGTCCAGGTTGAAGGTCGTGACGACGAGGATCCGCGGCGATGCCGCACCGTCGTCACGACGGGCGGCGAGGATGTCCCGGGTGGCCGAGATGCCGTCGAGCACGGGCATCCGGATGTCGACGACCATCACGTCGGGCGTCTCGTCGCGGGCGATGTCGACGGCATCGCGGCCGTTCGAGCCGAGGCCGACGAGGTCCATGTCGGGCTGTGCGCGGACCACCCGGGCGAAGCCGTCGCGCACCATCGTCTGGTCGTCGACGAGCGCGACGCGCAGGCGGCCGCCCGCTTCGGGTCGCGTCGGGGGTGCTCCGACGGCCGCGTTCACCGGCGGGGCTCCGGTGTGGCGCGGGCGTCCGAGGCGAACGAGGCGACGACCTCGAAGTGACCGTCGACCACGCCGGTGTCGAGCCGTCCACCGAGGAGCGCTGCGCGGTCCGCCATGCCCCGGCGACCACGGCCGGGGACACCGGGTCCCTGGCCGTGCACCTCGTTCACGACGCGCAGCTCGACACGGCCGTCGGCCTCGGACAGGATCATCTCGACGTGGGCTCCGGGGGAGTGCTTCATGGCATTCGTCAGCGCTTCCTGGGCGATGCGGTACAGGGTGACGGTGACCTCGTCGGAGAGGACGGGCCGGGGTGTCGGCTCGGCGAGCACGACGGGGTAGCCGCGCTGCTGGGCCTCGGCGACGAGGTCCGCGACGGTGTGGGCGACGGCCTCCCGGGGTACCGGCCCGCTGCTGGACGTTCCGGTGGTCTGCTCGAGCGCGCCGAGCAACGACCGGAGCTCCTGGAGGGCGCGACGGCCGGTCGCCCCGATCGTCTCGAGGGTGCCGACGCGTTCGGCGGTCTCGGACTCGTCGAGGTAGGCCGTGGAGTCGGCCTGCACGACCATCGCCGTCACGTGGTGGGTGACGATGTCGTGCAGGTCGCGCGCCAGCAGGTTGCGGGCTTCGCGGACGGCGTCGTCTGCAGCCTTCCGCTCGCGCGCGGCCTGCTCGGCGACCCGCCGCCGGACGAGCAGCCCGACGAACCACGGGGTGGTGAGCACCAGGAAGAAGGTCGCCCAGTCGATGAGGCGTTCGGGCGACCCCTCGGCGTGCAGGGCGAACGCGAGCAGCACGTACCCGACCGCCACGGCGGCGGCGATCGTCCGCCGTTGCCGCTGTTGGTGCGCGGCGAACGAGTAGATCGCGACGAACAAGCCGAGCCCGGCCACCCCGGTACCGACACCGGCGAGCTGCGCTGCGGCGAAGGACACCCCGACCACGGCGAGGGTGGTCCCGGGTGCGACGCGACGGGCGGCGAGGGCGAGGGACTGCCCGGCGATCAGGACAGGCGGGACCCAGTCGGCGACGTCGTGGTGGAGTTCGCCGAGCTCGACCCCGGCGACGCCGAGTGGGAGCAGCGACAGGACGAGGAGCAGGATCCCGCCCGCGGCGTCGCGGACCCACACGGGCAGGCCGTCCCACGGCACCCGGACGCGCCGCTGCCGCGGATCGCGAGCCGGCGGACGAGACCACATGGTCCGAACGCTAGCGCGATCCGCGGCGCGGCTCGATGGGTCGGTCATCGGGTGACGCTCTGTCGGCGACGCGCGGCGACGATCATCGGCACCGAGATCGCGATGCTGATGAGGACCGGCACGACGGACGCCTCGACCCCGAACGCACCGCCGCTGATCGCGCTCGGGCCGGTCGTGACGGTGAGCAGGAGGCTCGGGTCGCGGTGGCCGGAGACGGCGATGCCGAAGAGACCCTCGAGAGCGTTCCATGCGAAGTGGATACCCATCACGAACCAGAGGTTGCGGCGCCACATGAAGGCAGCACCGGTGAGGACGCCGGCTTCGATCGACATCGCCAGGCCGCTCCAGAGCGTGGCACCGGGATTGAGCATGTGCGCGCCACCGAAGAAGAGTGCCGTGACGGCAAGGGCGATCCAGGTGCCGCGGCTGGAGCCGAACAGCCGCTCGATGGCCTGGAAGGCGATGCCGCGGAACACGATCTCCTCAACCGCGGCCGTGCCGAGGTTGACGCCGATGGCCAGGGCGACGGTCCCGACGGCGTCGACGGGGTGCCAGCTGAGGGAGAAGCCGCCGAGCAGGGTGACGATGCCGATCGAGGCGAGGATGAACCCGGCGCCGAGGGCGATGCCCTGCACACCTTGACGGAGCGCGCCCCGGGCGGCCAGCTCGGGAGTCGCGCGCCGAGCGAGGCGGTGCATCACGAACCGGTGCACCAGCACGGCGACGACCCCGCCGAGGAGTGCGCCGACGATGGTGCCCGTGGTACCGAGCGCGGACCCGATGTCGATGAAGACCGAGTCGACGAGCACGATCGCGGCGATGCCGATCGCCGCCCAGGTCGCTGGGAAGCTGAAGAAGCGCCGCGCGCGAGTCGGGCGGACCGGCAAGGCTGCCAGCCGCGGTGCGGGACGGGCGGCGGTGGTGTGTGTCATGGGGGTTCCTCCGTGTCGAGAGCCGCCCTGTGCGGCTCGTGTCCGACACTAGGAATCCGCCGCCCGGTGCCGGATCCCCCAAAGGATGACGATCGGCCGGGCGGCCGGTCAGACCGTCGGCAGGGTGACGAGCGGCGCCGTGCCGCGGCCGAGGAGCTGCATGACCCGGTCGGCGTACTCGGTGGCGGACGGGTGGCCCGAGCCGGAACGGGACTCGTCGAGGGCCATCTGCGCGACCATGAGCGTGATCCCGGCAGACACCCGCACCAGGAGGTCGTCGGGCTCGGCGCCGATGCGCTCCGCGACCGCGGCCTCGAGCTCGGCATGGCCGCGGTACCAGCTGTCCCAGACCAGGGCCCGGATGAGGGGGACCCGGTCCATCTGGGCTCGGACGCGCAACAGGGTCTCGCGGTCGGTGTCGAGGTCGGTCAGGAAGTCGTGCAGCGTGTGCCCGAGCGCCTCGGCGAGGTCCTCGTCGGCCGGGCGTGCGAGCAGCATGCTCCCGAGGCCGGCCCTGGCGAGTGCCGGGTGCCCGAGCAGCGTTCGTTCCTTGGTCGGGAAGTACCGGTACAGCGTCGACGGGCTGACGAAGGCGGCCTCGGCGATCTGCTCCATCGTCGTGGCGTCGTAGCCGTTCGTCTCGTACAGGGCGAGCGCCGCGTCCAGGATCTCCCGACGGGTGCGCTCCGCCTTCAGCTCTCGCAGTCCCATCCTGACAATCTACCAAACGACACTGGTCTTGTTTTTGGAAGTGGACTACCAATACAGTGTCATTCGTCACCAACCGCTCGACAGGGAAGTCAGGTCATGGTCTCCACCGCCCCTACCGCCATCCAGCTCAACTCGTTCTCGGTCGCCCAGGCGGACCGGGACCTCGACCCGACGTCCTTCCTCGCCACGGCACCGACCTGGTACCCGGCCGTCGTCCCGGGTGGGGTTCACGAGTCGCTCCTCGCAGCCGGCGTCATCCAGGACCCGTACACCGACACGAACGAGGCCTCGGTGCGGTGGATCGAGGAGCGCGACTGGTGGTACCGCGCCACGTTCCCGGGCGTGGACGCCGAACCCGGCGAACGACTCCGACTGGTCTTCCACGGGCTCGACACCGTGGTCACGATCTGGCTCAACGGCGAGGAACTCGGACACCACGAGAACCAGTTCCGCCCGGCCGAGTTCGACGTCACCGACCTGCTCCAGGCGGGCAACGAGGTCCTGCTCCGGTTCACGCCACCGCTGGCCGGACGGTCGATCCCACCGAGTGTGCGCGCGATGAACGAGGCACTCGCGAAGCTCTACGTGCCCGAGGGGGCGGCCGCGGGCGACGGCGACGGCGGGATGCCGTTCGAGATCGAGTCCGGCCCGTTGTCGGCGACGCTGTCCCTGGCGACGACCCTCCGCAAGGCGACGTTCTCCTGGGGTTGGGACTTCGGGCCCCGCGTCGCCTCGATCGGCATCTGGCGGCCGGTGGAGCTCGTCCGGGAGCCCCCGGTCGCGATCGTCGGGCACCACGTCGCGGTCAGCGGACTGCGGCCCGGGGCCGACGGACCGCGCGGGTTCGCCGACGTCGTCCTCCGCGTGCAGCTGAACCACGGGAAGCCGGGACTGCGCGCCCGAGTGAAGCTGGTCTCCCCGTCGGGCGCGACGGCCGAGCACGAGTTCCCGTTCTCCGGGTCCGGGTCCGCCGGGTCCGCCGGGGACACCGCGTCGACGACCGTCACCGTCGTCGACCCGGAACTGTGGTGGACCCACGACCTCGGCGCGCCGGACCGGTACGACGTCACGGTCGAGGTCGTGCAGGACCGGACCGTGCTCTCCCGGGTCACCGACCGGATCGGCCTGCGCACCATCGAGCTCGACCGTCAGGAGGACCCGGAGGGAGGGCGCCTGTTCCGGTTCGTGCTGAACGGGGTGCCGGTGTTCTCCCGCGGCGCGGCCTGGGTGCCGGCCAGCATGCTCGTCGGCTCGGTGACCGACCAGAAGTACCGGGACCTCCTGACCCTCGCTCGCGACGGCAACATGAACACGGTCCGGATCTGGGGTGGGGGTGTCTACGAGAACGACGCGTTCTACGAGATCACCGACGAGCTCGGGATCCTGGTCTGGCAGGACTTCATGTTCGCGTGCACCGACTACCCGAGCCGCGACGAGCACCTGCAGCGTGAGGTCGAGCTCGAGGCCGCGTACCAGGTGCGCCGACTCCGGAACCGGGCGAGCCTGGCGCTGTGGTGTGGGAACAACGAGGTGCAGATGATCCACGGCGGGGTGTTCCAGGGCCTCGAGCCCGGGGACTGGGGGTGGGACTTCTTCAACCGCATCCTGCCCGCGGCGGTCGACGCCGAGGACGGGTTCACGCCGTACTGGCCGGGCAGCCCGTTCGGCGAGGACCCGGACGACGGGTTCATGGCCGCGAACGGCTTCCGCGACGGCGACCGGCACGCGTGGGAAGTCTGGCACGGCATGTCGATGACGTCGACGCCGGAGCAGTTCGAGTCGATCGGGCACTCCCGTCTCTACCGCCGGTACGCCGACGACACCGGCAAGTTCATCAGCGAGTTCGGCATCCACGCTTCGCCGGAGCTCGGTACCCTGCGACGCTGGGTGCGCGACGAAGACCTCGCGGTGCACAGTGCGGCGTTCGACGCCCACAACAAGGACAACCCGAAGGACAAGCACGACCCGATCCTCGAGATCGTCACCGGGCTGCCGACGACCCTCGACGAGTACGCCCAGTTCACGATGGTGTCGCAGGCCGAGGGGCTGAAGTTCGGCATCGAGCACTACCGGCGCCGCCAGCCGCACTGCTCCGGTGCGCTCATCTGGCAGCTCAACGACGCATGGCCCGGGTTCAGCTGGTCGGTCATCGACTACGACCTGGTCCCGAAGGCCGGCTACCACGCCGCCCGCCGCGCGTTCGCGCCCGTCCTGGCGAGCTTCCGCGAGACGGCGGCCGGCGCCGAGCTGTGGGTGTCGAACAGCGGCATCGCCGCTGTCCGCACGACGGCTCGGATCGCACGCGTCGGGTTCGACGGCCGCACACGGTCGTCCGAGACGGTCGAGGTCGAACTCGGGCAGGGTGACTCGCGGGCCTTCTGGGAGGGTGCGGCAGCGGTCGACGAGATCCTCTGGGTCGACTCCGACGACGAGACGTTCCCCGCCAACCGACTCCTGCCGGAAGAGGTCAAGGACATCGCGTTCGAGAGCAGGGGCGTCGAGTCGACGGTCACCCGCGTCGACGACACGACCGCGACGGTCGAGATCCGCTCGGCGGGGTACAACTTCTTCGTCCACCTCGACTCGCCCGCCGTCGGGGTCCGCTTCTCGGACAACTACTTCGACCTGCGGGACGGCGAGGCGACGACGATCACCGTCCGTGGGCTGACCGCCGACTCGGACCTCGCACAGCTCGTGGCCCTGCCCTACGCCGGCTCGCTGACGCGGACCGCGAGCTGACGCCCGTGTCCACCACGACCACGACCACGACCACGACCGCAGGGAGCACCATGTCCGACGTCCTCGTCGTCATCGGAGTCGGCGGGATGGGCGAAGCGATCGCCCGTCGCATCGGCACCGGCAAGACCGTCCTGCTCGCCGACTTCGACGCGGCGCTGCTCGAGCGGACCGCGTCGGCCCTCCGGGGCGACGGCTTCGCGGTCGAGACCCGCCCCGTCGACGTCGCCTCACGCGAGTCGGTCCGGTCCCTCGCCGAACAGGCGGCGGCGCTCGGCGCCGTCGTCCAGATCGCCCACACCGCCGGGCTCTCGCCGGTCCAGGCGCCGATCGAGGCCGTGCTCGCCGTCGACCTGGTCGGCGTCTCCCACACCATCGACGAGTTCGGCACGGTCATCGCGTCCGGGGGCGCCGGCGTCGTCATCGCCAGCAACGCCGGCCAGCAGGCGGCCGACGCCCTGCCGGCCGACGTGCAGCGGGCGCTCGCCGACACCCCGACCGATCAGCTCCTCGACCTGCCGTTCCTGGCGGCGCTGCCCGACCCCGGTGCCGCGTACAGCGTGGCCAAGCGGGCAAACCAGGTGCGCATGTACGCGGCCAGCGCCGCTTGGGGTCGGCGCGGCGCGCGGATAAACACGATCAGCCCCGGCGTCATCTCCACCCCGATGGGACAGGCAGAGCTCGGCGGTCAGCACGGGGAGGTCATGCGGGCGATGATCGCGACGTCGGGCACGGGCCGGATCGGCACGGCCTCGGACATCGCTGCCGCGGCGGAGTTCCTCCTCGGGCCGAACGCGACGTTCGTCACCGGTACCGACCTGCTGGTCGACGGCGGCGTCACGGCCGCGGTCCGATCCGGCGCACTCGCGCTCCCCAGGCCTGACGGCCGCCCGACCCAGGCCTGACGGCTGCACCCGAGAAAGCTGGCCGACGATGTCCAACGAGCTCCCCGAGCCCTACGCGCACCCTGGTGTGCTCCGAGAACCCACCGGCGCGTTCGCAGCCCCTCGCCGGCCGATCAGTACCCGTCGGCTCGGATTCGCTTTCCTGGTCATCGGGATCGCCTGGATCTTCGGCAACACCCTGGCGTCCGGCACCCTGCTCGCCGCGAAGATCCAGATCCTCGACGCCGACCACAAGGTGTTCCTGTTCGGCCTTGCCACGGCCATCGCCGGAGCCACGACGACGGTCTCGCTCTTCGTCTTCGGCGCGATCTCCGACCGGACCCGCACGCGGTTCGGTCGCAGGATCCCCTGGATCGCGTTCGGCGCCGGCACGGGGGTGATCGGACTCGTCCTGATCGGTCTCGCGGGCAGCATCGGCACCCTCTTCGCCGCGTTCATCGGCTACGGGATCCTGTTCAGCGCGCTGCCCGGTGCGGTCCTGGCGGTGTTCCCCGACCGGGTCCCGCGCTCGAGACGTGGCACGCTGTCGGCCGTCTACGGTGGCGCGCAGGTGTTCTCCGGCGCGATCGCGAACGTCATCGCCTCCCGGTTCCTGACGGATCCGCGACCGCTGCTCATCGGTGCCGCGGTGCTGATGGCCGTCGGCGGCGTGCTCTTCGTCCTGCTCGCGCCGGAGGAGTCGAACGTCGACGTCCCCCGGGATCGGTTGGACACGCACGGCCTCCTGGCGGCCTTCAAGTTCCCCGCGAACGCCCCCGACTTCTACTGGGCGTTCGTCGGCCGGTTCGCACTGCTGCTCGGGCTGTACATGGTGCAGAACTTCGGGTTGTACCTGCTCACCGACTACATCGGACTGTCGACCGAGGACGCAGCAGGCTTCATCGCGATCGGCGGTCTCGTCAGCCTTGTCACGATCGTCGCGGGGACGGTGTTCGCCGGGCCGGTCTCCGACCGGCTCGGTCGACGCAAGGCTCCGATCTTCGTCGCGTCGCTGCTGTTCGCCGTGGCCATCGTGTTCCCCCTCGTCTGGCGCAGCGGCGAGTCGATGGTCGTCTTCAGTGCGATCGCGGGATTGGGGCTCGGGTCGTTCCTCTCGGTCGACGCGGCGTTGATGACCGAGGTACTGCCGTCGGGGGAGTCCCACGGCAAGGACCTCGGGCTGCTCAACACGGCGAACAACGTGCCCCAGATCATCGCCCCGCTCGCCACCGCCGCCATCGTCGGCGTCGCCGGTTACACGCCCGTGTTCGTCACCTCGCTCGTCATCGTCACGATCGGCGCGTTCAGCATCTTCAAGATCCGGTCCGTGAGGTAGGAGACGACATGACACCGATCAACTCGATCGAAGCGCGAGGCATCCGCTTCGCCCTGACCGACGAGGGCGACGGCCCCGTCGTGCTCGACGCGCACGGGCTCACAGGCAGCCGGCGGAGCGGGCGAGACCTCGGAGTCGCCGACTTCTCGCCGGTCGCCCGCGCCGGGCTGCGCCTGGTGTCGTACGACGCGCGCGGCCACGGTGAGACACGGGGGACGCGCGACCCCGCGGACTACGGGTGGGACGCGCTCGGGGACGACATGCTCGCGCTGGCCGACGTGCTGTCACCCGCGGCGCCGGTCGCGGCGATCGGGGCATCGATGGGCACGGGCAGCCTGTTGCACGCGGTCACGTCGCAGCCGGCGCGGTTCGACCGCCTCGTGCTCACCTCGTCGCCGACCGCCTGGGAGACCCGTGCGGCGCAGGGGGACGGGTACCGGCAGCTGGCCGACATCGTCGAGCGTGGCGACCCCGCCGTGGTGCGTCAGTGGTTCGCGCAGGCTGCACCACCCGTGGTCTTCGCGGGGCTCGAGGGGTTCCCGCCACCGCCCGACGTGTCGTTCGACCTGCTGCCCACGGTCCTCCGGGGGGCCGCTGACACCGACTTGCCACCCCGTGACGCCATCGCCCGGATCACCCAGCCGACGCTGATCCTCGGGTGGCCGGGCGACGGCGCGCACCCGATCTCCACGGCCGAGGAACTGGCACTGGTGATCCCCGGGGCCGAGCTGCACGTCTCGGAGACGCTCGACGACATCCGTTCGTGGGGCCGGCGGATCGCCGCGTTCCTGAGCGCATGAGCACCTCCCGCACGAGCGGCCGCCGATGGCCCGGACGAATCCTGGTCACGCTGGCCGTGGCCCTCGGGGTTCCGAGTCTCGTGACCGTCGTCCTCGGCATCGGCACCCTCTTCCCGGCCCAGCGCAACTCGTTCACGTTCTTCTCGTCGTACCTCTGGACGATGATCGCACCCGACTTGGTCGTCCTCGGCGTCCTCGGCCTCGCGCTCGCGGTGGCCGCCGTCCTCGCCGGGCACCGCCGGGTGGGCGGCGTCGTCGCCGTGATCGCGCTCGCCGGCACCATCTGGTCGGGCGTCGTCACGGGCTCGGTCGTGCACGCCGTGTCGAACGCCGGCGGCAGCGTGGACCTCCTGCAGGCCCTGTCGCCTGGGGCGATGGACGCCGCGAGCGACAGCAGGCCCGTCTACGAGCACGTCGACGGGCAGGACCTCCACGCCAGCGTCTACCGGCCGTCGTCCTCCGGCGGCGACGCACCCGTCATCGTGTCCGTCCACGGCGGCGGCTGGATCACCGGCACGGACACGCAGTTCGGTCACGACATGCGCTGGTACGCCGACCGGGGCTACCTCGTCGTGAGCGTCGACTACCGGCTCGCGACCGCGACGCATGCCACCTGGGACGAGGCACCGAAGGACGTCGGATGTGCACTCGTGTGGACGCGGGAGCACGCCGCGTCGTTCGGCGGCGACCCCGACCGCCTCGTCGTCTCGGGTGATTCGGCCGGCGGGAACCTCGCCGTCAACGTGGCCGCCGGCGCCGCCACCGGCCGGGCCACGAGCAGTTGCGGCGGCACCGTGCCCGTCCCAGAGGCGGTCGTCGCCCAGTACCCGGTGGTGGACCCGCAGAACGCCTACGACGAGGGCTACCCAGCCCCGGGCTTCGAACCGCGGACCTTCACGGACGACTACCTGGGCGGTCCCCCCGCTGAGCACCCGGACCGGATGCGAGCGATCTCGTCGTCGACGTACGTCTCGGAGCAGTCGCCCCCGACACTCGTCATCGAGCCGCAGCACGACGGCCTGATCCCCACGGCCGGCGTCGAGTCGTGGGTCGCCGCAGCGCAGCGAGCGGGCGCTCCCGTCACGACCGAACCCGTCCCGTTCGCCAACCACACCTTCAACCAAGCGGCCTCGGGCACGCTCGGCAACCAGGCCGCCCTGACCATGACCACCGCCTACCTGCACCGGATCGGCCTCGCGCCGTGAGCTCCGGCCCACTGAAAGGACACCGCATGAGCACCACTGCCACCTGGCAGGCCACCTGGGTACAGGCGATCAGCGACTACGTCGTCGCACAGCGCACCCTCGAGGACGTGACCGTCCGGATCGACGCACCCGCGAGCAGCGGCGGCGAGGCCCTCCGGATCGAGCTCAGCAACCGCTTCGGCACCGACTCCGTGACCATCGACCACAGCGGCGTCGCGACCCGCGCCGGATCCGGTGACGCTCGTTGGGACGGCGAGCGCTCCGTCACGCTCGCACCGGGCCAGACCCGCTGGTCGGACCCCGTCGACGTGGCGACCGACGCGGGCGAGACAGTCCACGTCGACCTCCACATGGCCGGGCCGACGCTCGTCACGAGTGCGAACGGCTTCGCCTGGACCGTGTCGTCGCCGGGGGACCACGTCGGCGCGGCGGACTTCCCGGACGCCACGCCGGCCTCGATCCTGGACGAGGAACAGCAGCGGGGCCTGCAGGGCATGACCCTGCCGGCGTCCGGGCCCTTCCTCAGCGCGGTCGACGTCGCCGGCTCCCCGACGTCCCGCGTGGTCGTGTGCCTCGGCGACTCGATCACGGCGATGGGCTGGCCGCAGCTCGCCGCCGCACGGCTGTCCTCGGACCGGGCGACCACGACCGGCATCGTGAACCGGGGGATCGCCGGCAACCGGCTCCGGCACGGGGCCCCCTTCCCGATGACGGTCTTCGGACGAGCGGGCCTGGCGCGGTTCGACGACGACGTCCTCGGCACCTCCGGCGTGACCGACGTGGTCCTGGCACTCGGAACCAACGACCTCGGCCACCCGGGCTCGACGGCGCCGCTCGATGAACTGCCGACCGCGGAAGACCTCGTCGCCGGCTACCGGGAGGTCGTCCGGCGAGCGACCAAGGCCGGTCTCCGCACCATGATCGCCACGATCACCCCGTTCCTGCCCGGTGAGGCGTACGACGCGGCGCGCGAAGCGGTCCGCCAGGAGGTCAACGCCTGGATCCGCTCGTCCGCGCCGACGTACGTCGACTACGACGCAGCCCTCCGCTCCGACACGGAGCCGTCGCGGATGCAGGCCGTGTACGACGTCGGCGACCACCTCCACCCCAGCCAGCAAGGGCAGGAGCGGCTTGCCGAGGCGCTCGTGACGGCCCTCTCGGACCGGTGAGCGGCCCCAGGGGATGACGCAGTCGGTGGCCAGAGCCGCGCCGTGTCCACCACGGTGCTCCGGACGAGTACGGTGACGCTTCCTGCGTTCGCTGCACGACTGCTCGAGGTTCCGGAGGGCACAGAAGGGTTCGAACTCCCAGAGCGCGACGGACGCCCGCCGGTTCGGCCTGCGCCGAGCCCGGGCCCGGGCCGCCAGCACGCTCACACCCGCACTCCCCGGCAGCAGCTCCGTGTTCCAGGGCCGCGACGGTGGCAGTCACCTGCCGCAACCGTCGTGGTTCGGGGGACTCCTCCGTCGAGGCTCGGCCGGCGCTACGGGAGCGCAGGCGGCCGCACCGGCGTCGTTCCTGGGCTACTCGAGCAGCCCCTCCTTGGTCAGCCAGTCCTTCGCGGCGGCCTGGGCCTGGGCCTTCTCGCTGCCCTCGACACGGTTGCGCAGCGCGATGAGGTCGTCGGTCGTGAGCTTCGCCGAGAGCTTGTTCAACACCGAATCGAGCTTCGTGCTGGAGATGTCCTTGTTCAGGAACGGCAGCACGTTCTGCGACGCGATCAGGTTCTCGGGGTCCTTCAGCACGAGCAGCTTCTTCGTCACGAGGTCGGGCGACGTCGTGTAGATGTCGGCCACCTGCACGGTGTCGTCGACGAGGGCCTTGACCGTGTCGGGTCCGCCGTAGTCCTCGATGGACTTGAACGTGACCTTGTCCACGCCGTACGTCGCCTTGAGTCCGGGGATGCCGTAGGGGAGGGTGCCGAACTGCGGGTTGGCTCCGAGCGTGAAGGGCTCGATCTCGGAGAGGTCACCGATCGAGGTGAGGCCGTTCTCCTCCGCCTCGGCCTGGGTCACGACGTAGGCGTCCTTGTCCTGGGCCGGCGACGGGTCGAGCACCTGGAAGTCCTTCGGGATCTCGGTCTTCAGCGCGGCGTCGACATCCGCGGTCGTCTTCGCGGTGGCCTTGGTGTCGTAGAAGAACAGCAGGTTGCCGTTGTACTCCGGCATGAGGTTGATCGAACCGTCCTTGAGCGCGGGGATCGTGGTCTGCCGGGGGCCGAGGTTGAACTTGGTCGTCACGTCGAAGCCGGCGTCCTCGAGGACCAGCGCGTACATGTTGCCGAGGATCTCGCTCTCCGGGAAGTTGAACGAGCCGACCACGATCGGGGTGCTGCCCGACCCACCGTCTCCGCCGGGGGCCGCTTTCGTGGGGTCAGAGGTGGAACAACCGGAGAGCGCCACGATCGCGCCGATCGCGATCGCACCCGCGAGGATGCGTGTTCTCGTGCCTGCTGTGGACATCAGTGGTCCCTTTCGTCGACGGAGAGTGCGGTCACCGCGCGGCGCCGGAGTGGCAGCGCGCGGACGTGTGTGCGGCTGCGACGGGTCCGGACTGCCGGACCGCGGCGGGTGAGGCGCTGCGCGAGGGCGAAGAGCCCGTCGATCACGAGCGCGAGGACCGTCACGAGCAACGCCCCACCGAGGATCAGATCGTTGTCGTTCAGGCTGATGCCGGTCGAGATGATCGCGCCGAGGCCGCCGAGCGAGATGTACGACGCGATCACGACCGTCGCGATGACCTGCAGGACCGACGCGCGGATCCCGCCGATGATGAGCGGCAGCGACAGCGGGACCTCGACCTTGAGGAGGATCTGCAGTTCGGTCATCCCCACCGAGCGAGCGGCGTCCACCGTCTGCGGATCCACGGACTCCACCCCCGAGTACGCGCCGGCGAGGATCGAGGGGATCGCCAGGACGACGAACGCGATGATCGACGCGATGAACGCAGTCTGCGTGAACGGCACGGTCATCCCGATGACGACGAAGAGGGTGCCGAGCAGGCCCAGCGTCGGCAGCGCGCGCATGGAGCCACTGAAGGCGATGACGAAGCCGCGCCCGCGCCCGGTGTGACCGATGTACAAGCCCAGTGGCAACGCGATCAGGGCCGCGATGGCGACCGAGATGAACGTGTACAGGAGGTGCTCGCCGATCCGGTCCTGGATCGGGAGCGGGGTCTGGAGACCGGGACGGTAGTTCGCCGGGTCGAGGAGCCAGGCGACCGCGCTGAGGAAGAACTGCACGGTCAGGCCTGCCGTTCGATCGTCGCGAGCACGGCTCGCCGCTGCGGCCGCCGCGATCGCCGATCGATCCGACGCGACCAGGGCATCAGCACCCGCCCGATCACCACCAAGACGGTGTCGAAGACCAGTGCGATGACGAGGCTCGCCGCCACGCCGACGAGGATCTCTTCGAGGAACTGACGCTGTCGACCGTCCGTGAACAGGAAGCCGATGTTGGCGGAACCGACGAGGGCACCCACCGAGACGAGGGCGACTGTGCTCGCCGAGACCACCCGCATCCCTGCCAGGAGAACGGGACCAGCCAACGGGAGCTCGACCGCCCAGAACCGTGCCCACGGAGAGAACCCGACGGAGGTGGCCGAGTCGATGACGTCCGCCGGAACAGCGGCGAACGCATCCGCTGCCAGCCGCACCATGATCGCGACCGCGTAGACGGACAGCCCGACGACGATGTTGACGGGGTCCGTGATGCGGGTACCGAGCAGGTAGGGCAGGATCACGAAGAGCGGCAGGGACGGGATCGTGTAGAGCAGACTGCCGCCGCCGACGATGACCGATCGAACGGGCTGCCAACGGTTCGCCGCCCATCCCGACGGCACAGCGACGGCGAAGCCGAGAACGACGGGCACCGCGGCGAGACCCGCATGGGTGACGGTGAGGCCCCAGACGAGACCGGAGTTCGCGATGATCCAGTTCAGGGCAGCATCCCAATCCTCATCGGACGACCAGCGAGTGGCACCTGCGTCCCGCAGCAGCGCTGCGTCGGCCTGAGAGTAGTCGCGCCGGACGGATCTGACCGGCCGGGACTCCGCGCTGGTTGCGATCCTGAGGACGAGGAACGACAGCCCTGTCAGCGCGAGCACCGCTCCGAGCCCCGCGAGTGGGTACCACGACGATCCAGACCCGAGCGGACCGGCCCCTCGCCGGTGATGTCCGAGAAGCGCTCGCGTCGTCGTGCGGGACGCCGGCCCGTGACCCAGTTCGGGGGTGAACGCTGAGGTTCTTCTCCGGAACGTCCTGAGGGAACCGTACGATTCCGGCAACTCGATGCCTGGCCCGTGACTTCCTCCCGTGCTCGCCCGCGTCGTCCGAGAGGCTCACCCGTGCCCCGTCTCCCGTTCCTCCGCCGCGCCGTCGCGACGGCCGCAGTCAGCACCCTCGTGGTCGGCGCAGCGGCGGTCGCCCTCGCGGCTCCCGCGTCCGCGACGACCGCCACGGTCACCTACACGTCGGGCTCCAACAGCTTCACGGTCCCGGCCGGTGTCAGCGCCCTGCACGTCGAGGCCCTCGGCGGCAGCGGCGCGTCGATGTACGGCCAGATCGCGGGCGGTGCCGGCGGACTGGTGACGGCGGACCTCCCCGTCACCAGCGGCACGACCTACACCGCGGTCGTCGGCGGCAACGGGGGGAGCGGGAACGGTGGCGCGAACGGCGGCGGGAACGGCGCCGTCAGTCCCACGTACGGCACCAGGGGTGCAGGCGGCGGCGGTGCGTCCGACATCCGGACGACCGCGGGCGACCTCGGTTCGCGAGTCCTGGTCGCCGCGGGCGGTGGCGGTGGCAGTCAGTGGGCCGGCACCGTGGGTGGTGCCGCGGGATCGGCCGCCGCCAGTTCGCAGTGCGGATCGAGCGCCCAGCCGGGCACCGCGTCCGCCGGTGGTGGCGCGGGCTCCTGCTACGGCGCCAACGGGGGGACCGCGGGCACGCTCGGGACCGGCGGCAACGGCGGCCTCCGCGACGAGGGCAACAACGTCGGTGGCGGTGGCGGTGGCGGGCTCTACGGCGGTGGCGGCGGCGATGCGTTCGGCGGCGGTGCCGGTGGCTCGAACTTCGTCACGGCTGCTGCGTCGAACACGAGCACGGTGACCGGTGCGCTCGGCGCCGCGCCCTACATCCGGATCACGTACCTGCGACCGGCCCTGAACGGTGTCACCGTCAGCACGAGCGTCCCGAGCCTCACCGCGGACGGCACGAGCACGCTCGTGGCCACGGCCCACCTGACGAACGTCGTCGCGTCGACCGCCGACGGCGAGGCCGTCCGCTTCAGCAGCTCCGCCGGCAACACGTTCGGCGCGGTCACCGACAACGGTGACGGCACGTACTCGGCGACGATGACCGCCACCACGGCCGTGGTGGACGCCGCACGGATCACCGCGTCCGTCGACGACGGCACGCAGGCACGCACCGGGACGACCTCGTTCGCGCAGACCGTCGGGGCGACCGATTCGCTCGCCGTCTCCGTCACGCCCGGCTCGGTCACGGCCGACGGGACGTCGACCGCGACGATCGACGTCGTCACCGCCGATGCGTACGGTCACCCGACGCGCCCCACCGGCGTGACCCTCAGCACCTCCAACGGCGTGACGACCACCCCCGTCGTGCAGTCCGAGCCCGGTCACTCGACGAGCACGATCCGCGCCACCACCACGGCGGGCACGGTGACCATCACCGCGACCGACAGCGAGTCCGGTCTGAGCGACTCCGCGGAGCTGACGCAGGTCGCCGGTCCCGTCACCACCGTGACCCCGCGCACCCCCGCGGAGTCGGTCGCAGCGGACGGCACGTCGGCCTGGTCGGTCACGACGACCCTCGCGGACGCCAACGGCAACCCGGTCTCCGGTGCTGCCCCGGTGATCACCACGACGGACCCCGAGGTCGAGGTCGGCGACACCACCGACGACGGTGACGGCTCCTACACGACGGCCCTGACGCCCTCGACGACGCTCGGCGCGGTCACCGTCACGGCGACCGTCGGCACGGTGACCGGCACCACGACGTACCGGCAGGTCGTCGGCGCCCCGAGCGCAGTGCAGATCACCTCGGCGCCGGTGACGTCGGTCGCCGACGGCAGCACCACCAGCACCGTCACGGCCACGGTCACGGACGCCGCCGGGCACCCGCTCGCCGGCCTGCCGGTGACCTGGTCCTCCGACGACGCCGACCAGCGGATCTCCGACGTCACCGACAACGGCGACGGCACCTACTCCGCTGTGATCCGGGCGAGCACCACCGTCGGCGAGGCGACGCTCACCGCGTCCGTCGACGACGTCGACACCGCAGCCGCGACGCAGACGATCACGCAGACCATCGGCGCACCGGCCGTGACCGACGTGACCGCCGCGGACCGCACCGTCACGGCGGACGGCACCAGCACCACCGACGTCGTGGCGACCATCGCCGACGCGTACGGCCACGCGATCGTCGGGCTCCAGCCGGTCGTCGCGGCGTCCGACGCCGGCGTCGCCCTGTCCGCCGTCACCGACCTCGGCGACGGCCGTTACGGCGTGACCGCGACGGCATCGACCACCGCGGGCACCGTGACGTTCTCCGTCACGGCCGGCGGTGCGACCGGCACCACCGAGGTCCGTCAGGTCGCCGGTGCAGCCGCGGTGCTCCGCCTGGCCGTCGGAACGCCGGTGGACCAGGGTGACGGGACGTTCGTCACCTCGGTCACGGCGACGGTCACCGACGCCCACGGCAACCCGGTCAGCGGCTCCGCGCCGACGTTCCGGACCGTGGACGAGCGCGCCGTCGTCTCCGAGCCGGTCGACAACGGCGACGGCACCTACACCGTCACGGTGACCGCACCCGCGGGGGTCTCGACCGACCTCGCCGTCGCGCTCGGCGACCTCACCGCCGACACCACCGTGCCCGGCGGGATCGTCGTGGTGCCCGTCCCGGAGCCGACCGACCCGACCGACCCCGAGCCGACCGACCCGACCGTCCCCGTCACGCCGTCGGACCCGACCGACCCGGTCACCCCGTCCGACCCGGTCGCCGTGCCGACCGCGCCGTCCGCCGGGGCGGCACCCATCGGCACCGTGGCACCGACGGCGGTGCGGAAGCCGGCAGCCACCGAGGCGGAGCTCGCGTACACGGGCACCGACGGGCTCGTCGGAACGGGTCTCAGCGCCCTGCTCCTGCTGACGCTCGGTCTCGGCCTGCGGCTGCGCCGCCGGCGCCGCAGCGCCTGATCGCGGGCCGCGCCGAGCGCGAGACGCCGTCGTCGAGCCGGGACACGGCCTGAGACGGCGGCGTCTCGGCCTGGAGGCACGGTGCGGGCCCGCACCGTGCCTCCAGGCCGCCGCCGCGTCCGTCCACTGCCCGTGGCCGGGTCCGCGGTCAGAAGCGACCGAGTCCGTCCCCGACGAGGACCGCCCCGACGAGGACGAGCACGACGACCGTCACCGCTCGTGCGTTGTGCGCGAGCCAGGCACGGAGCTGCTCGAGCCGGGAGCGGGCGGAGTCACCACCGACCAGGGCGAAGACGATGGGCCCGGTGACGGTGGCGGTCATGACGACGGCGTTCGCTCCGAGGAGGACCGCGGTCGGGACCGGCGCCAGGTCCGCCGGCGCGAGGACGATGCCGACGCCGGAGGCGAGCAGCAGGGACTTCGGCCGGAACGCGAGCACGGCGCCGACGACCAGCGCGACGACGGGGCGGACGGTCCCGACCGCACTCGACAGCAGCCGACTCCACCGGTTCGGGCCGGACGCGACGGGTCGGCGGAACACCACCCACCCCGCGGCGATCGCTGCGGCACCGAGCAGGCACTCGGACAGCGCGAGCGCCGGGGCCCCACTGGCCGGCAGCCGGACGAGGAGGACGCGTCCGAGGAGCGCCGTCGCACCGACGGTGAGGGCGAAGACCGCGACGACGTACCCGAGCGCGAACAGGACGGCCGGACCGAGTCCACGTCCGCCGAGGAGCAGCGTGAGGACCGCGGCGATCGGGACGGAACTCAGCGCGCCGGCGATGGCGAGGGGCAGGACCTGACCCACGACGGCGAGCACGGTCCCGGTCAGATCTCTGTGTCGTCCTCGTCGACCCGGCGGACGGTCCGCTGCCCGGTCACCGGGTCGATCTCCGTCACGACCGTGGTCGCCGCACGGCGCGGACGGAACCGCAGCACGAGCCCGAGGACGAGGACGAGGACGCCGGCCACCATGAGGATGTAGCCGATCAGTTGGATGTCCACGCCGACGAAGGTGAAGTCCAGGGCGAACGCCATGATCGCCCCGACGACGAGCAGGAACACCCCGCCGCCGATGCTCACGGGACCACCGCGCGCCGTGCTGTCACTGGAGTCATGGCACCACGATCGGGCCTCCGACGATGCGCCGTATCACCCGGCCGGGGTGATTCAGCCGACCGCACCTGAATCACCCGCTTGGGGTGGTACCCGGTGGCTGCCCTGCCGGATAGACCTGGGCCATCAATCAGGGAGGAAGCGATCATGGACTTCTGGGACACCTTCTGGGCGATCGTCTGGTACGCCTTTCTCGGCTTCGCGTTCATCGCGGCGCTCATGGCGCTCTTCTCGGTCATCGCCGATCTGGCACGCGACCGGGAGCTGAGCGGCTGGTACAAGGCCATCTGGTTCTTCTTCCTGGTCTTCGTGCCCTTCCTCACCGTGTTCGTCTACCTGATCGCACGGGGCAGGAGCATGGCGGAGCGGAGCGCACGAGCATCGGAGCGCGACCAGCAAGCCGCCGAGGGCTACATCCGTCGCGTCGCCGGGACCTCTCCCTCCGACGAGATCGCGAAGGCCCGCACCCTGCTGGATACCGGGACGATCACCCAGGCAGAGTTCGACGCGATCAAGGCGAGGGCCCTCAGCGGCTCGCAGCCCGTCGCGCACGCCGGGGCGGTCTGACGCCGTGCGCACCTTCGAGTACGGCCCCGCGGAGGTGTTCATCGCCCTGTACCGGGGCGACCTCCCCGACAGTGGAGTCCTCGGAGCGCTGACGGACCTCATCGCCTCGGACACGATCCGTCTGCTCGACCTGCTCCTCATCACCCGTCACGACGACGGCACCGTGCTGGTGCGGGAGATCGACGACGTCACGGCTCCGGGCGGCACCGGTCCGATCGAGCTCGAGGGACGGGGACTCACCGCGAACGAGGACATCGACCAGATCGCCGACGCACTGGAGCCCGGGACCTCCGCGGCGGTCGTCGTGATCGAACAGCTCTGGGCGAAGAACCTGGCAGAACGGTTCACCGGCAGTGGGAGCCACCTCCTCTGGAGCACGAGGATCCCCGCGCCGGAGCTCAACGAACTCGCCGCCGCGGCGCACATCGGTTAGGAGACGTCATGCCCTTCAGACGATTCGGTCGACCCGGACTGCTCGGGCTCGCCGCCCGGACCGCGGTCGTCGCCGGCACCGCCTCGGCCGTCGGGGGTGCGATGCGGAACCACCAGGAGCGTGCGGCCGACGAGCGCGCCGACGCCGAGGCGTGGGAGGCCGAGCAGACCGTGCCGGTCCGACCGCAGCCAGCCGCCGGAGCCCCCGCCGAGCCGGACCTGATGAGCGAGCTCGAGCGGCTCGGTCAGATGCGCCAGCAGGGGCTCCTCACCGACGCCGAGTTCGCCGCCGCGAAGCAGCGCCTCATCGGCGGCTAGCGCTCGCCACCTCGTGATCGCCCGCTCTTCCACACCAGTTCGACAACGAAAGGGAACCCCATGGCCACCACCACCGCCAGCGACTCGACCGTCGGCGTCTTCGCCTCGAGCGACGAAGCCCTCGGCGCCGCCAAGGCACTCAAGGACGCCGGGTACGGCGACGACGTCGTCTCCGTCGTCGGGAAGGGCGTCAAGGACGACAAGAAGGTGCACGGCTGGATCCCGGTCGGGAACGAAGCCGGGACGTTCGGTGGTTGGGGTGCCCTCTGGGGTGCGCTGACCGGGTGGCTCCTCCTCGGTTTCGTCTGGCTCCCCGGCATCGGCTGGGTCGCGGCGGCCGGGTGGCTCGCGAGCACGCTCGTCGGTGCCGGCATCGGCGCCGGGCTCGGTGCGCTCATCGGCCTCGCCGTCCCCGAGGAGGAGATCCCGCAGTACGAGGACGACCTCAAGAGCGACCGCTACCTCGTGATCGTGCACGGTGACGCGGCGACCGTCGACGCAGCCCATCGCATCATCGACGGCGCCGGACCGGTGCGGGTCAACCGCTACTCCGAGTGACGACCACCAACACCACCACCACTGAAGGGAAACGATCATGGCTGACCTCATCGTGATCTCGTTCGACGACGACGCCGACGCCGTCGCCGCGTACAACGAAGTGCAGGAACTGCAGAACGACCTCGTGGTCGAACTCGCCGGCCTCGCGCTCGTCCACGTCGACGCGAAGGGCAAGACGCACGTCGAGACACCGGGACCTGCCGGGAACGTCGGCGCCGGAGCCGCCGGGGGCGCGCTGTTCGGCACGCTCCTCGGCCTGCTCTTCTTCGTGCCGTTCTTCGGGCTCGTCATCGGCGGGGCGCTCGGCGCCCTGTTCGCGGGCCTCGACAAGACCGGACTCAACGCGGAGTTCCGCGATCGTGTGAAGACGGCCGTCGCCGACGGACGCTCGGCGGTCGTCATCTACGCCACCAAGATCACCGAGGACAAGTTCGGTGAGGCCCTCTCCCGCTTCGGCGGGACGATCGTGCAGACCTCGTTGTCGGCGGACGACGAACACGAGCTCGCGCACGACATGACCGGCGCGCGCTGAGCGTGCGCCTCCGGCGCGCGCACAGCGCGCGTCCCCGGCGACGCACCACCGGCCCCTGACCCCGGTGGTGCGTCGCCACCCCCTCCAGCGGAAGGACGGAGCCCATGGGTGCGCTCATCGTCGGGCTCATCGCGCCGGCGCTCGGGATCCTGCTCAGCCCGCTGGCGATCATGGCCCTCGTCGCAGAGCTCCTCTCACGGCGGTTCCGCGCGAACGGGCTCGCGTTCTTCCTCGGCTGGCTCCTCGCGACCGTGGTGGTGGTCGGTGTCTCCGTGGCCGTCTTCACCGCGATCGACTTCCACCCGCGCACCGACACCCCGCTCTGGCTCGGGGCGGTGCGGCTCGTCATCGCGGTCGCACTGATCCTCGCCGCCGTCTGGGTCTACCGGCGAGGCGGTCGAGACCTCCGGAAGATGGCAGCGGCATCGAGCCCGGAGGAGGTCGCGGCGGCGGCACCGCAGCTCCCCGGATGGTTGCAGAAGGTCAGCGAGTTCACCCCGCTGCGGTCCTTCGCGCTGGGGTTCGGGATCTTCGCGGTCAACCCGGTCGACGCGTCCTGCGCGATCATCGCCGGTCTGGACATCGCCGGCGCGCCCGTGTCGCTCGGCGACGGAGCGGCCGTGGCGATCGGCTTCGTGGTCGTCGGTGTCGCGCCCATCGCCGTCCCGGTCTTCTTCGTCCTCGCCCGAGGTGACGCCGCAGCGCCGCTGCTCGAGCAGCTCCGCACCTGGATCGCCGGGCACACCAACGTCCTGAACGCCGCGCTGATCCTGGTGATCGGTGTCCTGCAGCTGCAGAAGGCCGTCTCCGCACTCATCTCCTGACACACCGGTTCGGGAAGGACCGCACCATGACGAACCCCGACGAGGAACTCGCGGCCCTCCGCGCTGAGAACGCCGCCCTGCGCGACCGCCTCGCCGGGCTCGCCGACCCGGCGTCGACCCCGGATGCTGCGGCGGCCGCGCCGGCGCGCCGCGGACGCGCCTGGGTCGTCCCCTCAGCGGCGCTGATCGTCATCGGGGCGATCCTCGCACCCGTCGCCGTGGTCACCACCTGGGCGCAGCGCGAGGTCGCGTCGACCGACGCGTTCGTCGCGACCTTCGCGCCGCTCGCCCGCGACCGCGCCGTGCAGAGCCTCGTCGCGACCAGGACGACCGAGGCCATCGAGGACCGTCTCGACATCGCGGCGCTGACCGGGACCGTGTTCGACGGCATCGGACAGCTCGACCTGCCGCCGCGGGCGAAGACCGCGCTGTCGGCGCTCGAGGCCCCGGCCACCGCGGGCATCCAGGACCTGATCAGCAGCACCGTCGACCGCTTCGTCGCCTCGGACCAGTTCGCGACGCTGTGGGACCGTCTGCTCCGGACCGGCCACACCCAGGTGGTCGCCTCGCTCTCCGGGGACCGGGACGCGGCCGTCTCGATCGGGGAGGACGGCGCGATCGGCCTGCAGCTCGGGCCGGTGGTCGCCGAGGTGAAGGAACTTCTGGTGGACCGTGGTCTCACCTTCGCCGCGCGGATCCCCGCCGTCGACCGGACCATCGTGATCGCCACCTCCGACGCCGCGGTGCGCGCGCAGACGGCGTTCGCGCTCGTGCAGGTGCTGGCGACGTGGATCCCGTGGCTCGTGGTGCTCTGCATCGGCGCCGGGGTCGTGATGGCGCGGCGACGGGCTCGAGCCCTGGCGCTCGGAGCGATCGGCGTGGCACTCGCGATGCTGGTGATGCTCGCGGCGCTCGGGGTCGGTCGGGTGCTGGCGGTGCGCGAGCTCGCGCCGGAACTCATGCCGAGGAACGCCGCGCGGGTGATCTACGACAGCGTCGTCGCGTTCGCCGCGAGCGCCGCCGTCGCCGGCGCGGTCCTCGGTGTCTGCGTCGCACTCGTCGCGTGGTTCTCCGGGCACTCCGCATCGGCGACGCGCCTGCGCAGCGGTTTCGGCACCGCCGCCGGTGCGCTCCGCGCCTGGGCCGAGACGCACGGGATCAGCACCGGCCGCGTCGGGGACGCGCTGTACCGGGGCCGGGTGCTGCTCCGCGCGGCGGTGGCGCTCGCGGCGGCCGCGATCATCGTGCTGCACCGTCCGCTCGCGCCGTCCCTGATCGTGTGGACACTCGTCGGCGCGCTCGTCGTCGTGGCGCTCCTCGAACTGGTGGAACGACCGCCAGAGCGACGGGGGACGCCGACCTCCGCACCCGGATCCGACGATCCCGTCAGGAGCGCAACGTGAACCTCGCGGCCCTCATCGGTGAGTTGCTCCCGCAGGCCGTCACCATCGCGATCAGCCCCATCCCGATCATCGCCGCCGTCCTGATGCTCCTGTCGCCGCGGGCTCGGGCCGTCGCGACGGCCTTCCTGTTGGGCTGGGTGCTCGGCATCGCGGTCGCGGTCGTCGTCGTCACGGTGCTCTCCTCGTTCGTGCCCGCGACCGATCCGGACGCCTCGAAGCCCGTGGCCGGCGTCGTCGAGATCGTGCTGGGGGTGCTGCTGGTGCTGCTCGCGGTCCACCAGTGGCGGGCACGTCCGGCCGCCGGCACGACCGCTGATCCGCCGGGGTGGATGGGCGCCATCGACTCGATGACCCCGGTCAAGGCGGCCGGACTGGCCTTCCTGCTGGCTGCCGTGAACCCGAAGAACCTGCTCATGGCGGTGGCGGCCGGCGTCGCGGTCGGTACGAGCGGTGCCGATCCCGGCTCGGTCGTGTGGGCGCTGGTGGTGTTCGTCGTCATCGCGTCGCTCAGCATCGCCGTGCCGGTCGTCGGGTTCCTCGTCGCCGGAGAACGGGTCGCACGCTCCCTCGGGACGCTCCGGGACTGGCTCACGGCGAACAACGCGACGATCATGGCCGTCCTGCTCCTGGTGATCGGCGTGACGACCATCGGCAAGGGCATCGGCGCGTTCTGACGCTGGCGTCGGCGCTGCTGACGGCGGCGCTGCCGACGGCGGCGCTGCTGACGGCGGCGCTGCTGACCGCGGCGCTGCTGACGTCGGCGTCGGCGTCGGCGTCAGCGCAGCTGCCGGAGCTCGGCGATGTCGAGGCCGAGGTCGGCCACCCGCGCCAGCAGAGCGTGCAACTGCGACTGGTCCTGCAGGGAGCCGACCAGCAGCGTCTCGGCTGGCCCGATCTGGACGAGGTCGAACTCCGGGAACGCAGCCTCGAGCGTGTCCGACAACGCGTAGGGGAGGCGGAGTTCGTAGCGGCTCATCGTCGGTCTCCTGCCGGTCGTGATGCTCCGATGATCTCCGGGATCACGCCGACGATGCTCCCCTGTTCCGGGTGAGATCGGGACGTGCAGAGGTCAGAGCAGCCCGCGTCGCCTGGCCGTGTTGACCGCGTCCGTCCGACCGGAGACCGCCAGCTTCGCGTAGATGCTCCGCAGGTGGGTCTTGATGGTGTTGACGCTGAGGTGGTGTTTGACCGCGATCTCCGCGACGGTCTGGTGCGCGGGGAGTTCCAGCAGGAGTTCTTGTTCCTTCGGCGTCAGGGGGACGCTCGTGTCCGGGGCCTCGGTGCCGACGCCCACGTGCTCGTGCTCGGCGAGCGCGATGACGTGGTCGGCGTACGGCTCGAGTGCCCCGTACGAGCCGCGGTGCGCGTAGACGAGCTGCGCTCCGGCACCACGGCAGGCGAGGAACTCCCGCGCGAAGCCGAACTCCTCGGCGGTCGCGAGCGCGGCCCGGATGCGATCGGTCGCCTCGGCGGCGTTGCCGAGCTCGTGGGCGTGCGTCGCGAGGGCCAGGTTCGCGTTCACGACGCTGACCCCGCTCCACGCCGTGCCGTTCTCCACCGCCGCGACCAACGCCTCGTGCGCGACGCGGTCGCCCCGGACGTTGGACACCGCACGCAGCGTGAGGGCCTCCATCGAGTCGGCCCCAAGCACGTCGGTGAGCAGACGCCGTACCTCGGCCGCCGCCGCGGGCCCGTGCAGCACCGCGGACCACCAGGAGAGTCGTGTGGCGATGGTGGCGACCATCCGCGCGTGGGCCGTCCCGTCGTAGCGGACGAGCCGGACGAGTCGGGCGAGCGGCTCACGGGGCGTCGGCGACGCGTCGATCGCCGCGAGCAAGAGGAGCGCTCGGACCGGGAAGAAGAGCCCGAGTTCGGCGCCGATCGGGTCGGAGACGTCGAGCCGGTGCAGTGAGGTGAAGGAGACGGGTTCGCACCGGAGGTACTTCCGCATCGTCGCGACGACCACCGCCCGCGCGGTTGCGCGGTTGTACGGCGGCGTCAGGTCGAGCTGGACCGCGCTCATCTGCTCCTCGAGCGTGCTGGCCGCGCGCCAGTCCCCGGCCCGGACGGCGAGCGAGGCCGCCGTGTCCACCGCGATCAGGAACACCCACGAGTAGCCGGCGCGGAGAGCAGCCGCCTGCACGGACCGGAGCAGTTCGTCGGCGTCCGCGTCGTGTCCGGCCACCACGAGGCACCACGCGACCGCTGCCCGCAGCACCAGCGCGTTGTCGAAGGACCCGGTGGGAGTGTCCCGCATGAACGCGCCGAGTTCGCGAAGCCGCGCCTCGGCGTCGGCCGGGTCGGTGATCATGAGCGCGCGGAGGGCGAGCACCACCGGCGTCCAGCGGCAGACGGCCTCGGCGGGCGCCTCGGTGATCAGCCCGTCGATCTGCTCGAGGCGCTCCTGGGCCCCGATCGGATCGGGGAACGCCGGCGCGTCCATGCTCAGGCGCACGACCGCGACCGCGAGGGTGTCGCGGTCAGGCGGCAGGATCCGGAGTGCGGTCGCGACCATCGCGCTCAGACCGCGCATGAGCAGCGCGCCGCCCGACCGTTCGATCTGCTCCGCGAGCACCGCCGGGTCACGGGAGAGGAGCGCCTGCTCGAACGCCAGGTCGTGGGCTCCCCGTGACTCGTACCACCGCGCTGCGGCGACGTGGTTCTGCACGGCGCTGCACTCGGCGCGGCGTCGGAACTCGGCGCGCATGTAGCTGGCGAGGATCGGGTGGAACCGGAAGCCGTCGAGGTCGTCGTCGACCTCGACGAGCGTGTTGCGGGCGCTCAGACGCTGCAGGACCGCACCGACGTCCTGGCGGTCGGTGAGCGCGATCGCGAGTGCGAGCGGCACCCGGGTCCCGACGGCTGCGCGCATCAGCACGTCCCGGTCGCAGTCGTCGAGCGCGTCCAGGATCCGGACCACGAGGTAGTCCGCGACCTGGTGGTGGTCACCGCCGAAGCGCGCGATCGCCGCCGGCCGGTCGTCCTGCGAGGCGAGGAAGGGCATCGCCAACGCGACGCCGGCCGCCCAACCCCCGGTGCGGTCGGTCAGCGCCTCCGCGTCCTGCACGGCGAGCACGAGGTCGAACCGCAGTGCGAGCGAGAGGGTCTCGGCGACGTCGAACGCGAGTTCCCGGCTCGGCACCTCGAACAGCCCGTCGGTGTTGTCGACGACCTCTGCGAAGCCGCTGGGCTCGAACCGTCCCGCGATGACCACACGGGTCCCCGGTGCGAGGACCTGCACCAAGCGGACGATGGGCGCGATCCCGGCACCGCCGGCGAGCCGCTCGACGTTGTCGATGAAGAGCAACTGGACCCGTTCCGGGTCCGTGACGCGGAGCTCCCCGTCGGTGAGGTCGCCCGCGTCGATGCTCTCGACGAGGTCGCCGTCCGCGCGGGCTGCGCAGGCCCACGACGACAGCACGGTGGTCTTCCCGGCACCTCCGGGCGCCCACAGCGTGAGCAGCCGGTGATCGGAATCCCGGAAGCGTCGGAACAGCTCGATGAGGCGGGCGCGATCGACACGATGACTGTGCACGTCCCTGACGACGTGCCGCAGTTCCTGGGTCCTGCTCCCGATCTGACGAATGGTTGACATGGTCTTGCCTTTCCCTGAAAAGGCCGAACCCTGCACACGATAGGGGCAGAAGGGGCGTTCTGCGAGGGTTTCTCGGCGCGCACGGGCGACGTCACCCGGAGTGGGTGAGGGGCCGACCGGGGCGACCGGTCACCGCGGGGCACCTCACCCGTGTCGGGTGATCCCACGGCGACGGGCCTGCCGCACCCTGCCTCCATGCGCACACGCACCTCGGCAGTGGAGCTCTCCGGCGGCACGTTCCTGATGGGGTCGGAGCGGTACTACGCCGACGAGGGACCGGTGCACGAGCGGACGGTCGGACCGCTGCGGCTCGGCACGCACCCGGTGACGAACACCGAGTTCGCCGAGTTCGTCGACGAGACCGACTGGGTGACGGTGGCGGAGCGGCCGCTGCCGGCCGACGAGTACCCAGCCCTGACCGACGACGAGCGTGCCGCCGGGTCGCTGGTGTTCCGCCCCACCGACGGCCCCGTCGACCTGTCCGACTGGCGTGCGTGGTGGGAGTGGACTCCCGGCGCGGACTGGCGGCACCCGCGCGGCCCCGGGTCCTCGGTCGACGATCTCGGGGACCACCCCGTGGTGCAGGTCTCGCACGAGGACGCCGCCGCGTACGCCCGGTGGGCCGGGGGCCGGCTGCCGAGCGAGGCGGAGTGGGAGTACGCCGCTCGACTCGGCGCGGACCCGACCTGGGCGTTCGCGTGGGGGGCCGAGGCGCGACCGGACGGTCGACTGATGGCGAACACCTGGCAGGGGGCGTTTCCGTACCGGAACGTCGGCGCCGAGGGGTGGGTGGGGACCTCGCCCGTCGGGTCGTTCCCGGCGAACCCGGCAGGCCTGGTCGACCTGATCGGGAACGTGTGGGAGTGGACGGACAGTGCCTACGACCCGCGGCACGACCCGAGCGCTGACGGCCCTGCGGACCACTGCGGCTGCGGCCCGTCGTCGAACGAGCACGGACAGTCGGCCCAGCACGGCACGGCTCCGATGCGTGTGCTGAAGGGTGGCTCCCACCTCTGCGCGCCCGAGTACTGCCTGCGCTACCGGCCGGCGGCCCGATCACCGCAGACGGACGACTCGGCCGCCACCCACATCGGCTTCCGCGTCGCCTGGGACGTCTGACCCGAGCCGAGGGACCCGCCCCGTCGGACCCGCGCTCCGTCAGGGCGTCCGCAGCCCCTCGTCGAGCGTCGACGACACCCGTCCCTGCTCGACGAGTCCCTGGAACCACTCCGTCCGGGCAGCGGTCGCCGTCGCCCGTGGGGGCAGCCCGGACAGCCGCAACACCACGCCGCGCTGCTGGAGCTCCCGGTCGAGGTCCGCGAGTCCGTCGAGCACCGTCACGGAGGTCTCGCGCATCTGCGTGAGGTCGAGCACCAGCACCGTCGCGTCCGGGGAACCCTCGGCCACGGCGATGACCGCTCGTTCGTACCCGAGGATGTTCGCCGTGTAGACGGCTCCCTCGACGCGTGCGCTGACGGTCTGTCCGCGGGACGGACCCGTGGTGAGCCGCACGCGTTGGAGCTCGCGGAGGATCAGGAAGAACGTGCCGAGTACGCCGACGAGCACCGCTGCGAGGAGCCCGGCGGTCAGGCCCACGGCCGCCGTCACCGTCGCCAGCCAGAAGTCCCGGCGACTGACCCTGGCCATCCGGCGGAGTTCGCCGATGTCGATCAGGCCGATGACCGCGGTCAGGACGAGCGCTGCGAGCGTGGCGGTCGGCATGAGCGCCAGGACCGGACCGAGCACGAGTGCGACGAGGACCGCCAGGGCCGCCGTGACGAGCGTGGAGACCTGCGACCGGGCGCCGGCGCGCTGGTTGACGGCGCTCTGCGAGAAGCCGCCGGCTGCCGGGAGGGTCCGGGTGACGGCGCCGGCGAGGTTCGCCACGGCCGTCGCGAAGAGCTCTCGGTCGCTGTCGATCTGCGCGTCGCCCTGCTGTCGGATGCCCCGTGCCACCGCCGCGGACTCGAGGAACGCCATCATCGCGATGCCGAAGGCACCCGGCAGGAGCGCCGGGACGAGTGCGAGGTCGGGCAGGACCGGGATCGGCAGCCCACTCGGGACCGGGGGGATGACCTCGACGCCCCGGTCGGGCAAGCCGAGCACGGCGGACGCGATGATCCCGCCTGCGACGACGATCAGCGGTGCCGGGACCTGCGGCAGCCAGCGCCGGAGACCGAACAGGACGGCCACCGAGACGACGGACAGCAGCACGGTCGCGGCGTGCGCGTGCGGGATCGCTTCGACGACGGCGAGCACGGATCGGATGAACCCCTTCCCGGTGGGGTCGTCCGTGAGCCCGAGGAGCTTCGGGAGCTGCCCGACGGCGACCGTGGCGCCGACGCCGATCTGCACGCCGACGAGGGTCGCCTTGTTGATGTTCTCGACGAGCGAGCCGAGCGACAGCAGCCGCGCGACGACGAGGATGAGACCGACCAGGAGTGTCAGCGTCGACAGGGCGTGGGGAGCGTCGTCCGCGGTCGCGGCGACGCCGGCCGACGCGAGTGTCGTCGCCGTCAGCGTGGCGATGGTGGAGGTCGTCGAGACGCTCATCGCCCGCGAGCCGCCGAGCAGCGCGTACACGACCATCGGGGCCATGCACGTGTAGAGCCCCACCTGCACGGGCAGGTTCGCGATCGTGGCGTACGCCATCGCCTGCGGGACCACGACGGCGCCTGCGCTGAGCCCGGCGATCACGTCGCGGCTGAGCCACCGTCGGTCGTAGCCGCGGAGCGTGGGGGCGAACCACGGCCGGTTCGCCCCCACCTTCGCGTCGGTCATGTCAGTCCCGCGAGAGCGCGGCCGCGAGGTGCGCTTCGAGGTCCACGTAGGCGTCGTCGGCGATGTCGAACACGACCTTGTGGATCGTGCCGTCGTGGAATGCGAACCGCTTGCCGGCGTACGCCTCGGTGACGGCGTCACCGCTGTCGTAGCCGATGCAGAGGCCCTCACCGCAGAGCGAGAAGTGGCCGAGGACCGTGCGGATCTGCATGTCGGCGACCTGCTCGTCGTCGATGAACAGCGCGAGTGGTCCCGTCGCCTCCCGGTGTTCGCCAGTGCCCTCCTTGGTGAAGGAGACGCCGACGAGGTGTCGGCCCGACGTCGGAGCCGGCGCGGACACGACGTTCTCGGGCGGGATGCCGAGGAAGTTGTAGACGTAGGTCAGCTGCCCGTCCTTGACGTAGAGGGCATGCCCACCGAAGCGCGAACCGTGCGCGAACACCACCCCCTCGGTGTCCGGGGTGAAGTCGATGTCGGCGATCACCTTGTAGGAGACGCCGTGCACGTTGGCAGCGGAGCGCTCCGGGACCTCGGTGGTGTCGGGGTAGTACGTGTACTGACCGCTCGGCGGGACCGGGACGTTGAACTCCATCTTGATGAAGGTCTCGAAGTCCTTCGGGTTGCCGATGATCTGCAGGTCGTTGAGGGGCAGGACCTTGTTCGCCTTCGCCTCCTCGAACCAGAGCGCCACGAGCTCCTCGACCTTGTCCGGGTGCTCGTCCGCGAGGTCGCGGGCTTCGGAGCGGTCGACGTCGGTGTGGAAGAGCTGCCACCGGTCGCCGTCGAAGCCGCTCGTGCCGGCCATCGGCCCGTGTTCGGCCACGGCCTTCCAGCCCTCGTGCCAGATGCCGCGGTTGCCGAGCATCTCGTAGTACTGCGTGTGCTTCTCGGTCGGCACCGATGCCGAGTCGAAGCTGTACCGCATCGACACCCCGGCGAGGGGTGCCTGCTCGACACCGTCGTACGTCTCCGGGAACGTCACCCCGCACGCGTCGAGGATCGTCGGCACGATGTCCGTCGAGTGGTGGTACTGGTTGCGCACCTCGCCGCGGGAGGCGATGCCGGCCGGCCACGAGATGACCAACGGGTCACAGACGCCGCCCTGGTAGGTGTACCGCTTGAACATCCGGTAGGGCGTGGAGAACGCCATGGCCCACCCGGTCGGGTAGTGGTTGTACGTGTCGGGGCTGCCGAGCTGGTCGACCTTCGTCAGGTTCTCGGCCAGGTCGTCCGGGTAGCCGCCGAAGATCTTGCCCTCGTTCACGGAGCCGTTCGGGCTGCCCTCGCCGGATGCCCCGTTGTCGGCGCAGTACATGATGATCGTGTTGTCGAGCTGGCCTGACTCCTCGAGGTAGTCGACGATGCGGCCGATCTGGGCGTCGGTGTACTCGGAGAATCCGGCGTAGACCTCGGCCATCCGGCTGAACATCGCCCGTTCTTCGGCGTCCAGCTCGGCCCACGGCCGGACTTCGTCGGTGGGGTTGAACGTGCCGGGGGTCATCGGGTTCACGTCGGTCAGTTCGGTGCCCTCGGGCAGGACACCGCGCTCGATCATCCGGGGGAGCACCCACTCGCGGTACGCCTCGTACCCGTCGTCGAACTGTCCCTTGTACTTGTCGATGTACTCCTGCGGGGCGTGGTGCGGCGCGTGGTTCGCACCGGGGCAGAACCACATGTACCAGGGCTTGTCCGGCTCGGTCTGCTTCGTGTCGCGGATCATCTTCAGCGCCTGGTCGGCGAGGTCCTTCGACAGGTGGTAGCCGTCCTCCGGCAGGGACGGCTGGTCGATGTAGTGGTTGTCCTCCGCGAGCGACGGGTACCAGTTGTTGGTCTCGCCGCCGATGAAGCCGTAGAACCGGTCGTAGCCCTGCGCGAGCGGCCAGTTCTTCCTCGACGACCCGGCCGTCCACTCGTCGATCGGGACGTTGTGGTTCTTGCCGACCCAGAACGTCGACCAGCCAGCGTCGCGCAGGACGTTCGCCATCGTCGCGTTCTCCGGGGGCAGGTGGGAGTTGTAGCCGGGGAACCCGGTCGACGACTCCGAGATCGTCGCGAACCCGTTGGCGTGGTGGTTCCGCCCGGTCAGGAACGTCGAGCGGGTCGGGGAGCAGAGCGCGGTCGTGTGCCACTGCGAGTAGGTGAGGCCGTTCGCGGCGAGTCGCTCCATCGTCGGCATCTGGATCCGGCCGCCGTACGGGGACCACGCGGCCTGGCCGGTGTCGTCGTAGAGCACGACGAGGACGTTCGGTGACCCCTGGGGTGCCTTCGACGGGATGAACGCGTCCCAGTCGGCGACGGAGTCACGGACGTCGAGCTCGATCTTCCCGGAGAACTGCTTGGCCATGGTCTGCTCCCGTTCGTTGGTCTGCGCGACGAGCATCGCCACGCGCACGCGCGGCGAGTACGCCCGAAACGGGTGAGATCGACCGACCCACCGACCCACCGACCCACCGACCGACCGACCGACCGACCGACGACCGACCTCAGTGCGCGAGCGGCACGGCTCGGGCCCACCGCCGGATCGCCACGTAGGCGTGCTCACGGACCGCGGGCTCGGAGAGCATCACGTCGTGCAGCGCTCCGGCGATGCGGACGACGGTCACGTCGTTCCCCAGCGAGAGCGAGCGGTGGGCCACGGCGTCGACGTTCAGCGCCACGTCGGCGTGGGCCATCGCCTCGGTCCAACGGGGACCGAGGGCACTGTGGGTGCTGAGCAGCACCAGGACGGGGATGCGCAGGTGGAGTCCCTGCGCGACGGTGTCCTGCCCGGCGAACACGGCGGCGAGCCAGCCGGGGTGGACGGGGAACCCGCGGACGGGTCGCCAGTGCTGGTCGTACGTCCACGACCCCTCGGCATCACTCGACACGGTCCGCGTGTAGAAGCCCGGGTCCACGACCGGCATCGGCGCGAGCGGGTTGTGCTTCGCGCCGAGCCGGATGAGGGGCGCGAGCACCTCGCGACCGAACTTCGTTGCCTGGAACTCGAGCCACGGGCTGTTCAGGATCAGCCCGTCGACCCGGTCCGGGTGGCGAGCCGCCCAGAGCGCGAGGGTCAGGCCGCCGGTCGAGTGGCCGAGGAGGAACAGCCGACGACGAGCGTGCCCGCCGTCGCCCTGCCGGATCGCGACGAGCGCGGCTTCGAGGTCGGCGTCGTACGCGGTGAGGTCGTCCACGTACCCGGGCGTCTGACCGGGCAGCAGGCTCCGGCCGTACTTGCGGAGGTCCACGGCGAAGAACCGCGCGCCGAGCCGCTCGACGTGTTCGGCGAACTCCCGTTGGAAGAAGTAGTCCGACCAGCCGTGCACGTACACGACGTCGGACCCGGCGAGCGGACGGTGGTCGGTCCGTGGCGCGAGGCCGCTCGACCACGACCTCGGGGGTCGGTGCGTGGCGGTCCGCCGGACCATCGTGGCGACGACCGGCCCCTCGTCGTCCTCGCCGAGCGGCAGGGTGAGCGCCTCGTAGTCCCGGCCGAGCACGTCGGGCCGCCAGGCGTCGGCCGCCCGGCCCGGACCCGGACCAGGACCAGCCCGTCCCGGGCCCGCCTCAGTCGACCGCATCGACCAACGCGGTCAGGAACCGCGGCGCGTCCGAGGACACGGAGCAGGTCAGGCCGGCTCCGGCGAGCGACGCGGCCACGGCCCGGACGACGGCGGACCGCGCCACCTCGCGGTCGTCGTAGGGCGACCAGAACCGGACGCTGACGTCCGCCCACGCCGGGGTGAGCGTGTGCAGGAAGACCTCGGGGTCGGTGGCGGCACGGTCGGGGACCGAGGCCACGGCGTCGAGCACGGCCGGGCAGACGACGTCGAGGTCCGCTGCGCCGTGGATGCGCGCCCGGACCTCGCTGCGGACGGCCCCGGACTCGCTGACGTTCCAGAGCGGGTACTCCAGCAGCATCGTGTTGGGGATGCGGATCGTCTTGCCCTCGGAGGTCCTGAGCAGGACCGAGCGCCCGGTCATCTCGACGATCCGTCCCGCGACGCCCTCGACCTCGATGGAGTCGCCGATCCGGACGGGGTGCCGGGCCTGGATCACGAACCCTGCGCCGAAGTTGGCCGCGATGCCGCGCAGGGCGAGGAACGCGACGACACCGACGATGATGACCGCGGCGAGCACCGGCTGGAGCGGCGCGCCGAGGACGGTGAGCACGATCCCGACCGTCAGGAGCAGGACGGCGTACCGCACGAGGCGCGCAGTGGTGTTGGTGACGTTCGGTCCGAGGCCGCTCCACTTCGACAGGGCGGCGACCACCCCTCGTCGCGCCCACCCCGAGGCGACCCACCCGCAGACGAGCACGACGGCCGCGAGGACCACGTCCCACGCGCCGAAGGACGAGTTCTTCAGCAGGCTGCTCAGGAACTCCTGCATCGCGCCTCCGTCCCGTCCCGCCGAATGCTCTCCGACGCGCCACCGCCGCGCCTCGCCCAGGGTGGATGAGAATCCGGCCAGCCACGAGGTCACCCGATCCGGATGGGGAAGGCGACCGTGCACACGGCGAAGATCACCCCCATGACGAACGTCGACCGGGACCGCCACACCACGAGGGCATCCCTCGCCTCCCTGCAGCGCGACGTGCTCGCGCGGGCCCACGCCGCTGCCGACTCGGGCGATGCCGCCGCGGTGCTGCGCGCCGCGGCCACCATCGACCGGCAGGACGACGGCACGCTCCGGCCGGTGTTCTGGGGCGTCTGCTTCCGGGTGATGGCCCACGCCCTCCGCGGGAGCGACCCGGAGGACGCGATCGTCGTCGTCGAGTCGGTGATGCACACGCACCCGCACCGCTGCCACCGGCACTGGTGAGGCCGCGGGCCGCAAGCGCCCCGTCCGCGAGCACGCGCCCCCTCCGCGAGCAAGCGCTCCGTCCGCGAGATGATGGGGGCGTGAGCTCCGCGCAGACGATCCTCGACGCCGTCGTCCGGCACATCGACGAGACCGGCTTCACCGCGCACGGCATGCACGTCAGCACCGGCAGCAGCGGCAGGGACGTCGCCGAGCACCACTGGACCCCGGACCTCCGCCGCGAGGTCCACTCGGCCGCGAAGGGCATCTGCGTCCTCGCCACCGGGATCGCCGCCGACGACGGCCTGGTCGACGTCGACGAGCCGATCCGCGAGGACGGCGTCACCCTCCGCCACCTGCTCACCATGACCAGCGGCATCGACATGCCCTGGTCGGCGACGGAGCTGACGGACTGGCCGGACCTCGCGACCGAGTTCCTCCGCCGCCCCTCGCGCGGCCGCGTCTTCCAGTACGCCAACGCGAGCACGTACACGGCGATGCGCGTCCTCGAGACCCGGGTCGGCGACGTCGGCGCGTTCGTCTCACGCCGACTGTTCGACCCGCTCGGCATCGAGGACGTCGACTGGCAGCGCTGTCCGAACGGGTACGTCGCCGCCGGCGAGGGCATCGCGCTCCGCACCGAGGAGCTCGCCCGGATCGGCCGGTTGATCGAGGACCGCGGCGTGTCCGGCGGACGGCGCATCGTCAGCGGCCGGTGGTGCGACGCGATGCACACCGACTGGTTCGAGCGCGAGGGCACCGGTCCCGGGTACCACCGCTACGCGATGGCCGGGTGGGGTGGCCCAGGCCGGATCTGGCGACTGCACGGCGCGTACGGCCAGATGCTGCTCTTCGACGAGGGCGGGACCGTCGTGACGATCACCGCCGACGACCACTTCGGCGCGGACGCACTCGCCGCCTTCGTCGCCGACGAGCTGGACCGGCAGCGGTAGCTGGCGGTCGCTGCCCCTCCTGCCGTGCGAGGATCGATCAGTGCAGCACCAAGCCCCCGTCGCGATCATCATCGCGGCCATGAGCGAAGAGGTGTCGGCCATCGCCGACCTCTTCGGCGGTGTGCCGATCCTCGACGGCCCGGTCGGTGGCCACGACCCGCACCAGCTGTTCGACATCGGCGGTGCCGTCGTCGCGGTCCGCCGCAGCGGCATCGGGTTCACGAACGCGACGGCCGCCGTCGCGCACGGCTTCCACGACTTCGGACCGGGCATCCCCGTGATCAGCGTCGGGACCGCCGGCGGGCTCATGCACGGCATCGACATCGGGGACGTCGTCGTCGGTGACCGGTACGTCAACCTCAACGCGGACGCCACCGCGTTCGGCTACGCCCTCGGCCAGGTGCCCGGGATGCCCACCGGGTACGCGCCCGACCCCCGGCTGGTCGCGCTCGCGACGGCCGCCGACACGGGCTACCGCATGCGGTCCGCGACCATCGGTTCGAGCGAGGTCTTCGTCACCGAGGGCCGCGCCCGTGCACTCCGGGTGGCCTTCCCCGAGGTGGCCGCGGTCGACATGGAATCCGCTGCCGTCGCACAGTTCGCGCACGTGCACGACATGCCGTTCGTGTCCGTCCGGTGCATCAGCGACCTGTGCGCACCCGACGGTGCGGAGTTCCGCGAGCACCTGGACGGCGCCGCGGCGCGCGCCGCACGCGTGGTCCACGACCTGGTGCTCGGACTGCGTCCCTGACCTGCCCGACGCACGCCGGGCAGTCTTCCGCACCCACCACCGGACGGGAGGCACGGTGCGGGCCCGCCCCGCGCCTCCAGGCCGACGGATGCGCACGCCGAGAGCCGCACAGCGCACGCATGTGCGCCAGCTGCGAGCGCACCCCGCGAGCGGTGCGATGATGAGCGGCGGCCGTCGCCCGGACGGCCGGAGACGGAAGTGCCGAGCGTGACCGAGACCCGCTCCCAGACCCCGACGGAGCCCACGGCCGAGACCACCGACGACGGCGGCCACGGCCCACGCAAGAGCGTCGCCGTCCTCGCCCTCGCGGCCCTCGGCGTCGTGTTCGGCGACATCGGCACCAGCCCGTTGTACGCGCTCCGGACGGTGTTCACCATCGACGACGGCCTGGTGAAGGCGAACCAGGAGGACGTCTACGGCGTCATCTCGATGATGTTCTGGAGCATCACGATCATCGTCTCGATCAAGTACGTCCTCGTGCTGATGCGGGCCGACAACGACGGCGAGGGCGGGGTGATGGCGCTCGCCGCCCTGGCCCGCCGGCTCTACGCGAAGCGACGCGGCGGCGCGGTGATCTTCCTCGTCATCGGGATCGTCGGCGTCTCGCTGTTCTACGGCGACTCGGTGATCACGCCGGCGGTGTCGGTGCTGTCCGCGGTCGAGGGGCTCGGGACCGCAGCACCGTCCGTCGGGCACCTGGTCGTCCCGATCGCCGCGGTGATCCTCGTGCTGCTGTTCGCGGCGCAGCGGTTCGGCACGGGCAAGGTGGGCAACCTGTTCGGCCCGGTGATGCTGCTCTGGTTCGTCGTGATCGCCGCGGCGGGGGTGCCGCACATCCTCGCGCACCCCGGCGTCCTGCAGGGGCTCTCGCCGACGTGGGCGATCGCGTTCACGTTCGCGCACCCGTACATCACCTTCGTCGCGATGGGCGCGGTGGTCCTGGTGATCACCGGCGCGGAGGCCCTGTACGCGGACATGGGCCACTTCGGGCGGTCCCCGATCCTCCGCGCGTGGTTCTTCGTCGTGTTCCCGGCGCTCGTCCTGAACTACCTCGGGCAGGCGTCGCTGGTGCTGCGCGACCCGTCGGCCGCGAAGGACCCGTTCTTCCTGCTGTTCCCGGACGCGCTGCGCATCCCGGTGGTGGTGCTCGCGACGATCGCGACGGTGATCGCGAGCCAGGCCGTCATCTCCGGGGCGTTCTCGCTCACCCGGCAGGCGGTGCAGCTCGGGCTGCTGCCGCCGCTGACGATCCGGCAGACCTCGCGGCAGGAGAGCGGGCAGATCTACCTGCCGGCGGTGAACCTGCTGCTCTTCATCGGTGTGCTCGCGATCATGCTGGCGTTCCGCTCGTCGGCGAACCTGGCGACCGCGTACGGGGTGTCCGTCACCGGCGCGCTCGTCGTCGACACCCTCCTGCTGCTGCTCGTCGTGCGCCCGCTCTGGAACTGGAAGCCGTGGAAGCTCGTGGTCGCGGCGGTGGCGTTCGGTGGCCTCGAGCTGACCTTCCTCGCCGGCAACCTGTCGAAGATCGTCCACGGCGGGTGGGTGCCGCTCCTCATCGCCCTCGCGGTGATCACGCTCATGACGACGTGGCGCCGCGGCCGTGCCCTCGTGCAGGAGGAACGCAAGGAGCGCGAGGGGTCCCTGGCCGAGTTCATCGACCGGATCAACCACGACCACGTCGCCCGGGTCCCCGGGGTCGCGGTGTTCCCGCACCCGAACAAGGAGACCACCCCGCTGGCGCTCCGCGCGAACGTCGAGCACAACCACGTGGTGCACCGGACCGTCCTCATCGTGTCCGTCCTCACCGCGAACGTGCCGCACGTGCCGCACGCGCGGGCGTTCCACCGGGACGACCTCGGCTACGAGGACGACGGCATCGACCACATCACCGTGAAGTTCGGCTTCTCGGACGACCAGGACCTGCCGAGGGCGCTGCACGCCGCGTGCCTGGCGGAGATCCTCGACATCGACCCGGAGGAGATGCTCCGCGCGTCGTACTTCATCTCCCGCGGCGCACTCCGACCGATGCCCGGCAACCGGGGCATGATCGCCTGGCGGAAGAAGCTCTTCGTCGGTCTCGCGCACAACGCCGCCGATCCCGCGGCCCGGTTCGGACTGCCGCCGCACCGCACCGTGACGATGGGCAGCGACGTCGAGATCTGATCGATCCCGGCGTCCGCACGGCGCACACCCCCGTTCGGGGGCGCTGGTCTTGTGTGCCCCTTCAGGGTTACGCTCACCGGAACAGCACTCGAGCTGCAGGCAGCATCACCAACTGCCGAACCAGCACCAGGATCAGGAGCAAAGCCACATGAGGCTTGGAGTACTCGAGCGCGCCCGGAAAGACCCAGGGGCGCCCACATCCACCCGATGGTCAGGCAGAACACAGGGCATCGCGGTCGTCACCGTGGCCCTCCTCGGCGCCGGTGGCAGCATCCTCGCCGCCGCTCCCGCGATGGCCGCACCGGCCGCGTCCACCGGGCAGGGGCGCTTCATCAGCGGCTCCGCGCTCGGGTTGAACCTCGACGACATCCTCACCGTCACCCCGGCGGACGCGGTCAACACCGGCGGCGCGGCGGTCACCGACGTCCACCCGCTGGACGTCACCGCCCTCAACGCGGTCAACGTCGACCTCGGCGGGGGACTCAACCTCCTCGGCCAGAACGGCATCCTCACCCTCGGGGCCGTCAACCAGTACGCCGCCGCGAACGCCGACGGCAGCTCCGTCGCCGCGTCCGGTGCGGTCACGAACACCGGTGGCATCGGCGTCGGCGGGCAGGACGGTGTGCCGCAGGCGAACGCGACGCTCGACCTGTCCGGCCTCATCGGCACCGACCTGGCGGGTGCGCTCGCGAACGCCCAGCTCGAGGTCGGTGCCGTCTCGGCGACCGCTGCCCAGGCAGCCGGGCCGGACGGCGCGCAGACCGGTGACTACGGTGTCGCCGGTCTCGACCTGAGCCTGACGAGCCCCGCGCTCGGCACCACGGTCACCGGACTCCGCACGACGCTCGGCACGCTCCAGCCGACCGTGGACAACCTGCAGAACCTGCTCGCGGTGCTCGGTCCGCTGGTCCAGGTCGAGGGCATCCCCAACCTGGTCACGGTGCTCGACTCCGCGACCGACGTCACGAGCGCCGACGGGTCGATCACCGCGAACCTGCAGACCGGTGCGATCACGATCGACGTGGCCGCCGTGCTCACCAACGCCGGTCTCGACCTGAACGACCTGGCTCCGAACACCGAGCTGCTGCCGTACATCACGAACGCGCTCACGACGCAGCTCCTGCCGGCGGTCACCGCCGCGCTGCAGGGCGTCGTGACGCAGCTCACCACGTCGCTGCAGGGCCTCACGGTCACGCTGCTCGGCGTCCCCGTCCCGGTCGGGCAGGTCCTGCCGATCGTGAACCCGGTGCTCGCCCAGGTCGTCGCTCCGATCAACGACGTCATCAGCGGCCTCGGTGCCACCGTCGTCACGCCCCTCGCCGGTGCCCTCACCGACGTGGTCTCGCTGCAGGGCAACGTGCAGGAGACCAGCGGCGACGGCGTCTTCACCCAGCGCGCCCTCCGCGTCGGGCTCCTGCCGAACGCGGCCACCCCGGCCGCCGTCGTCAACCTCGCCTCCGCCGCGGTCGGCCCGAACGCCGGTCCGCTCGCGGTCCCGACGCTCACGACGCTCGACCCCAACAACGGTCCGACGACCGGCGGGACCTCGGTCACCGTCACGGGGACCGGCTTCACCGAGGACGCCACGGTGTCCGTCGACGGGTCCGACCCGATCGAGCCCGACTCCGTCTCGGACGACGGCACGTCGCTGACGTTCACCACCCCGGCCCACGCCGCCGGTGAGGTCGACGTCACGGTCACCACGCCCGCCGGCACGTCCGACCCGCTCGGCTTCACCTACACGCCCGTCGCGGCTGCCCCGACGATCGACTCGCTCGACCCCGACAGCGGCCCCGTCGCCGGCGGCACGGTCGTGACGGTCACCGGCACCGGGTTCGCCGAGGACGCCACGGTGTCCGTCGACGGTTCCGACCCCATCGAGCCGGACAGCATCTCGGACGACGGCACGTCGCTGACGTTCACGACCCCGGCCCACGACGCCGGTGACGTCGACGTCACGGTCACCACCGACGCCGGGACCTCGGACCCGCTGCTCTTCGAGTACGTCGAGGCGGCGGCCGTCGCCCCGACGCTCACCGCCCTGGACCCGGACAACGGCCCGGTCGGCGGCGGCACGGTCGTCACGGTCACGGGGACCGGGTTCACCGAGGACGCCACGGTGTCCGTCGACGGTTCCGACCCGATCACGCCCGACAGCATCTCGGACGACGGCACGTCGCTGACGTTCACGACCCCGGCGCACGTCGCCGGTGCCGTCGACGTCACGGTCACGACCGACTCCGGGGTCTCCGACCCGCTGACGTACACGTACAACCCGGCTCCTGCTGGGGCGCCGACGCTGACGGCGCTGGACCCCGACAACGGTCCGGTCGCGGGTGGCACGGTCGTCACGGTCACCGGGACCGGGTTCACCGACGACTCGACGGTGTCGGTCGACGGTTCCGACCCGATCACGCCGGACAGCGTCTCGGACGACGGCACGTCGCTGACGTTCACGACGCCGGCGCACGCCGCCGGTGACGTCCCCGTGACGGTGACCAACGGCGCCGGTACCTCCGAGCCCCTGACCTACACCTACGTCGCAGCTCCGGCCGCGGTCCCGACGCTCACGGCGCTCGACCCCGACCACGGTCCGGCTGCTGGTGGCACGGTCGTGACGGTCACGGGCACCGGGTTCACCGACGACTCGACGGTGTCGGTCGACGGTTCCGACCCGATCACGCCGGACAGCACCTCGGCGGACGGCACGACGCTGACCTTCACGACGCCGGCGCACGCCGCGGGTGTCGTCGAGGTCACGGTGACGACGGCGGCCGGCACGTCCGACCCGCTGTCCTACACGTACGACCCCGCCGCGACGACCGAGCCCCCGGTGATCACCTCGCCGGAGGACGGTGGCACCGTCACGACGCCCAACCCGCCGATCTCCGGCACCGGCGAGCCCGGCGCGACGGTCATCGTCCACGTCGGCACCGTCGTCGTGTGCACCGCGGTGGTCGCCGCGAACGGCACCTGGACCTGCACGCCGATCGCGGCGTTCGGGCCCGGCACGGTGACGATCACGGCGACGCAGACCGGTGAGGACGGCGAGTCCGCCGCGTCCGACCCGGTGACCTTCACGGTCGTGCTCGCCACCGGAGCCGGCAGCAACGGTGGGTCGACCCCCACCGGGACGCTCGCCTACACCGGTGCGGACGCCGCGCCGATGATCGCGATGGCGCTCCTGCTCCTGTTCGCCGGGATCGGGGTGACGGTGGCGCGCCGCATGCGCCGCAGCTAGCACCCACGGTCAGCAGCGCCCGGCAGGAGCGATCCTGCCGGGCGTTGCTGCGTGCTCTGGACGTGCGCATCCGTCGGCTTGGAGGCGCGGGGCGGGCCCGCACCGTGCCTCCAGGCCGGTGGTCGGCGCGTTCAGTGCCCCAGCTGCGTGGGTCTGTCCGCGCGCATCATCCGACAGAACACGAGTCGATCGACGCGTGGATCGTCGGAACATGCACACGCACCGGATGCGTGGTCATGCAGCGACAGAACACGAGTCGATCGACGCGTGGATCGTCGGAACATGCACACGCACGGGCGTCGGCACCGGGCGTTCGGCGCGTTCAGTGACCCAGCTGCGCGCGCAGGTAGGGCGCGGTCCGGCTCGTGGTCGAGGCGGCGACCTGCTGCGGCGTGCCCGACGCGACGACCCGGCCACCGTCGTCGCCACCCGACGGGCCCATGTCGATGACGTGGTCGGCGCTCGCGACGACGTCCATGGCGTGCTCCACGACGACGACCGTGTTGCCGGCGTCGGTCAGGCGCGACAGCTGGGCGGTCAGCAGTTCCACGTCGGCAGGGTGCAGACCGGTCGTCGGCTCGTCGAGCAGGTAGAGCGTGTGCCCGGTCCGTGCCCGCTGCAGCTCGGTGGCGAGCTTGATGCGCTGCGCCTCGCCGCCGGACAGCTCGGGGGCGGGCTGCCCGAGGCGGAGGTAGCCGAGGCCGACCTCGCGCAGGGTCTCGAGCCCGCGGGACGCCGCGGGCAGCGACGCCAGGAAGGGGGCGGCCTCGTCGACGGTCATCGCGAGGACGTCCGCGATCGACGCGCCGTCCCACCGCACCTCGAGCGTCTCGGCCGTGTACCGGGAGCCGTGGCACTCCGGGCACGGCGCCCAGCTGCCCGGCAGGAAGAGGAGCTCGACGGACACGGAGCCCTCGCCCTGGCAGACCTCGCACCGACCGCCGGCGACGTTGAAGGAGAACCGGCCGGCGGTCCAGCCGCGTGCCCGTGCGTCGTCGGTGGCGGCGAAGGCGGCGCGCACCGCGTCGAAGAGTCCGGTGTACGTCGCGAGGTTCGACCGCGGGGTCCGGCCGATCGGCTTCTGGTCGACCTGCACGACGCGGTCGACCAGGGCGTGCTCCGTCGCGACCGCGGGCAGGACACCGCCGACGAGCGAGGACTTGCCGGAGCCGCTCACGCCCGTGACCGCGGTCAGGACGCCGAGCGGCAGGTCGACGTCGAGCCCCCGCAGGTTGTGCAGGGTGACGTCGCGGAGCTCGAGCGTGCCGACGGGGGTGCGCACCGCACGCGTCTCGCCGCCGTCCGTCCGCGGCTGCAGGAACCGCCGGGTGACGGACGACTCGACGTCGGCCAGGCCGTCGACCGGACCGCTGTAGAGCACGGTGCCGCCGCCCGAGCCCGCCCCCGGGCCGACGTCGACGATCCAGTCCGCCTGCCGGACGATGCCCATGTCGTGCTCGACGACGAAGACGCTGTTGCCACCGGCTCGCAGGTCGTCGAGGACCTCGACCAGCGACTCGGTGTCCGCCGGGTGCAGTCCGGCGCTCGGCTCGTCGAGCACGTAGACGACACCGAACAGCCCGGAGCGCAGCTGCGTCGCGATCCGCAGGCGCTGCGTCTCGCCCGGTGAGAGCGTCGGCGTGGCACGGTCGAGCGCCAGGTACCCGAGGCCGAGCCCGACCAGGACCTCGACGCGGGTGAGCAGGTCGCGGGAGATCGCGACGGCCACCTCGGTGTGCTCACCGGACGACGCCCGGCTCGTCGCCGCCGACGCGTCCGTGATGGACGCGATCGGACGGAGCACGTCGGCCAGTGCGGTCAGGGGGAGCCCGTTCAGGTCGGCGATCGAGTGACCACCGACGGTGACGGCGAGCGCGGCCCGAGTCAGTCCGGTGCCGCGGCAGAGGCCGCAGGGGCCGGACTCGACGAACCGCAGGACCTTGGTGCGCTGCGTCTCGCTCTGGGAGTCGGCGAGGGTGTGCAGCACGAACTGCCGCGCACTCCAGAACCGTCCCTTGTAGGGCTTCGCCACGCGGTCCCGCTTCGGGTGCACCTGGACGACGGGCTGCTCCTCGGTGAACAGGAGCCAGTCGCGGTCCTGCTGCGGGAGCTCACGCCACGGCCGGTCGATGTCGTAGCCGAGGACCGCCGTGACGTCACGGAGGTTCTTGCCCTGCCAGGCGCCGGGCCACGCGGTGATCGCACCGTCGCGGATGCTCAACGACGGGTCGTGCACGGCGGAGCCCTCGGTGACCTCGTGCGCCGTGCCGAGGCCGTGACACCGCGGGCACGCGCCGGCGACGGTGTTCGGCGAGAACGAGTCCGACTCGAGCCGTTCGGCACCGGCGGGGTAGGTGCCCGCGCGCGAGAAGAGCATGCGCATCGAGTTCGACAGGGTGGTCAGGGTGCCGACGGTGGAGCGGCTGCTCGGTGCGCCGCGCCGTTGCTGCAGCGCGACGGCCGGCGGCAGCCCGGTGATCGAGTCGACGTGCGGGGTGGACCCCTGCGCGATGAGCCGACGGGCGTACGGGGCGACGGATTCGAGGAAGCGACGCTGTGCCTCGGCGAACACCGTGCCGAAGGCCAGCGAGGACTTGCCGGAGCCGGAGACGCCGGTGAACGCGACGATGCGGTTGCGGGGGACGTCGACGTCGACGCCGCGGAGGTTGTTCTCGCGGGCACCCCGGACGCGGATGAAGTCGTCGGGGCCGGGCGAGCGGGGAGCGGGCATCTGCTCGATGGTAGGCGGGTGGTGCTGGGTGCGCGCGTGCAGGAGGGCCGCCCCGTTGCCGGGACGGCCCTCTTGGTGGTGCGGGTGTTACTTGATCTGCGCCGTGATGGTGGCGGTGCCGACGAGCAGGCCGCGCTTGACGGCGTCGGTGCCGAAGGTCTTGTTCAGCAGGCCGGCAGCGTCCTCGGACACGTGCACGGTGGTGCCGGTCAGGATCGCGTTGTCACCCTCGAGCTGGAGGGGCTTGAGGGAACCGCCCCAGAGCTCGAACAGGTACGCGTTCGACGCGGCGACCTTGCCGTTGACCAGGACGTCACCGTAGAGCTTGGACGAGCCCGGGTTCACGACGAAGTTCTCCAGCGTCACCGTGGTGTCGCCGGCCTTCAGGGTCAGACCCGAGTCGTCGTGGTTCAGCAGGCCCTGCACGTACGGGCGGTAGTTGCCGTCCGGCGACCAGTACGTGACCGACCCGGCGGTGATCGGGAACGACACCGAACCGTCCGCGAGGGTCGCGTCGCCGGAGACACCCGGGGTGAGCTTCAGGGCGGTGAGGGCGTCGGTGAAGCCGGAGTCGAGCTTCACGGCGGTCGAGCCACCGAGGACCTCGGGCACCGAAGCGACCGGCGCGGGGATCTTCGACGAGGACGACGACACGGTGTGCACCGTCGGGGTGGAGGCCTGCGCGGCGGAGACGCCGAACGCGGCGCCACCGAGCACCAGGGCACCGGTCGTGGCGAGGGTGATGGAGGTCTTCAGGCTCTTGCGCATGATTCTTCAGTCCTTTGCTGTGTCGCGCTCGGCGCGGCTGCTGTGTGCGCGCCGAACACACCCTGATGCAGGGTGGAGAACCAGCTACGTGCGGCTGGTGAGCGCCCCGGGTGTTTCCCGGTTGTGAATGGCATTCGGCGCCCTCGCCGAGATCGATGGGTCCGGTTCTGCGCCGTTACCGCTCTGTGACCTTCGGTGTCCTGCCGGTGCGCGGGCCGTCGGGTCAGAGTGACGCGACGAAGGCGAGCAGTGCCTGGTTGAAGACGTCCGGCTGGTCGAGGTTCGTGGAGTGCCCGGCGTCGTCGATCACGAGGACCGATCCGTGCGGGTTCTCGCCGACCGCTGCCTGCGCGTGCGTGCACGGCCAGAGCTGGCTGTCCCTGCCGGCCACCATGGTGAACGGCACGTCGAGGCGCGCGATGACGTCACGCCAGTCCTGCAGTCCGTGGTCGCGGAGCAGTCGCACGGTCTCCGGTGCGTTCGGCTGCCGGACGTCCGGCAGGCCGCCGAGCCGCTCGACGAGTCGCATCACGCCCGGGTTGGCCGGGTCGACCCGGGCGCCGCGACCGGTGTCCGGGATGCCGTGGTCGAAGAACGTCCCGCTGTTCGACGGGTCCATGCCGTAGAAGCCGTGCGCCCAGTCGTCGGTGTTGACGAGCTTCGGCGTCTGGTCGATCGTCAGCACACCGGCGATCCGGTCGGTGCCGAACAGGTCGAGCGTCGCCCAGATCGTGCTCGCACCCATCGACTGCCCGACCAGGACGACGTCGTGGAGGTCGAGCGTCACCAGCAGCTCGTGCAGGTCGGCGCCGTGTCGCGCGATCCGCTGCCCGAACAGCACGTCCTCGCTGGCACCGTGCGAGCGGCGGTCGAACGCGACCACCCGGTACCCGGCGTCGGTGAGTGCGTCCTCCTGGAGCGCCCAGCCGGTCGCCGGCATGGCGTAGCCCGCGACGAGGACGACGGTGCGCCGGGCGGTGTCGCGGCCGCCGTCGTCGCCGTCGCTCGTGTCCGCTCGCGTGTCCGTGTAGGCCAGGGTCGCTCCGTCGGAGGACTCGAAGGTGCCGCTGGTGGCCATCAGAAGGCCTTGCCGGGGTTGAGCGTGCCGGCCGGGTCGAGCGCGTCCTTCACCGAGCGGTGCATCGCGATCACGCGGTCGCCGAGCTCCGCGCGGAGCCCGGGCAGCTTGAGGAGCCCGACCCCGTGCTCACCGGTCACCGTGCCGCCGAGCGCCAGACAGTCGGCGACGATCGCGTCGAACGCCGTCTTCGCACGGGCCTTGGCGGCGTCGTCGCCCTCGGGCGCGATGATCAGCGGGTGCAGGTTGCCGTCGCCAGCATGGGCGATGTTGGCGATCGTGACGTCGTTCGCGTCGGCCGTCGCCTGGATGCGCCGCAGCATCTCCGGGACCGCGCTCCGCGGGACGCAGATGTCCTCGGTGAGCACCGGCCCGAGCCGCTCGAGTGCCGGGTAGGCCAGGCGCCGGGCCTGGAACAGCCGGTCGATGTCGTCCGGGTCGGTCGCGCGCTCGACGTCTGTCCCACCGGCGGCAGCGAAGACCTCGGCGACCTGGTCGGCGATCTCGTCGCCGGCGGCACCGCGCTCGTCGACCCGTGCGAGCAGGAGCGTGTCGACCTCGGACGGCAGCCCGAGGTGCATCCAGTCGTCCACGGCGCGAAGGCAGGTGCGGTCGACGATCTCGAGCGCCGCGGGGATGATCCCGGCGCGGGAGATCGCGGCGACCGCGTCCCCGGCGGCGCTCAACGAGGGGAAGTACCCGATCACGGCCCGTTCGTCGCGTCCGGCCAGGGGGAGCAGCTTCACGGTGACGCTCGTCACGATGCCGAGCGTGCCCTCCGACCCGACCATGAGGCCGGCGAGGTCGTACCCCGCGACGCCCTTCGCCGTGCGGCGGCCGAGCTCCACCACCGAGCCGTCCGCGAGCACGACGGTCGTGCCGAGGACGTAGTCGCGGGTCACCCCGTACTTGACGCAGCAGATGCCACCGGCGTTCGTGGCGACGTTGCCGCCGATCGTCGAGATCGCCGAGCTCGCGGGGTCCGGCGGGTACCAGAGGCCGTGCTCGGCGACGGCGGCGCGGAGCGCGTCGTTGATGACGCCGGGCTGGGCGACGGCGTAGCGCTCGTCGGTGTTGACCTCGAGGACCGCGTCCATCAGTTCCAGTGACAGCACCACGCAGCCGGGCACGGCGTTGGCGCCACCGGACAGACCCGTGCCGGCGCCGCGGGGGACGACCCGCACTCCGGCGGCCGCTGCCCACCGCACGGTGGCCACGACGTCGTCGGTGCTGCGCGCCAGGACCACCGCGAGCGGTGCGGAGTGGTCGGCCCACTCCGCGTCGTCGTGGCTGTAGCGCTCGAGCGAGGCCGGGTCGCGGAGGACCTGGCCCACCCCCAGCAGGTCGTCGAGGGCGGAGGTGTCGACGTCGGAGCTGACGGTCATCGGGTGGGGGTCCTTCCGGGGCGCGGCGGTGCAGCGCGCTCGACGATACCGCGCTGTGCGGACGACCCGTGTCGGCTGCCAGGCGCCCAGGACGACTGTGAGGCACGCGGCGGATCCGTCGCGTCGAGCAAGGAGGCTCCATGTACTTCCACGCACAGACCTGGATCAACGAGATCGCCGACGGCGAGCCCGACCCGGCAGCCGCCAACGCCCTGCAGGAGGGGCTCGGCGGGCAGTTCGGCGAGATGCGCACGATGATGCAGTACCTCTTCCAGGCGATGAACTTCCGCGGACCGGCGGCGAAGCCGTACCGCGATCTCATCCAGGGCGTCGGGACCGAGGAGATCAGCCACGTCGAACTCATCGGCACGACGATCTCGCGCCTGCTCGACGGCTCGCCCGAGTACAGCGGCAAGCTCACCGACCCCCTCGACACCCCGGGCGCGAAGGGTGCGACGCCACTGAGCATCGCGCTCGACACCAGCAACATCCACCATTACCTGGTCGGGGCTCAGGGTGCTCTGCCCGTCGACTCCGCCGGCAACCCGTGGAGCGGCAGCTACGTCTACAACTCCGGCAACCTGCCCCTCGACCTGCTCTACAACCTGATGCTCGAGTCCACCGGCCGCCTGCAGAAGTGCCGGATCTACGAGATGACGGACAACCCCACGGCCCGCAGCACCATCGCGTACCTGATCGTCCGCGACCAGGCACACGAGAACGCGTACGCCAAGGCGCTCGAGACCCTCGGTGTCGACTGGAAGACGCTGCTGCCGATCCCGAAGACCAACGCCGAGCGGTTCCCGGAGGTCAAGGAGCTCGTCGACCTCGGGCTGCAGAGTAAGCAGTACAGCTTCGACCTCGACGGTGCGTCCGAGGCCGGCAAGATCTTCCGTGGCGCATCGCCGTCGAAGGACGGGACCGACCTGTCCGCGACGGAGCAGGCCCCCGTCGGGTCGCCGTCGTTCATCGCTCCGGAGCGACTCGAGGAGTTCGCGCCGGGACTCGACGCCGACCTGCTCGCGCTCATCCAGCAGACCGCGGAACTCGAGCTCGACGTGGCGGAGACGCCGCTCTACGGGCCGGTGGCCTGACCTCGGCTCGGCTGGGCTCGGCTCGGCTGGGCTCGGCTGGGCTCGGCTGGGCTCGGCTCGGCTCGGCTCGGCCCGGCTCGGCGGGGTCGGGCCGATCTCAGTCGAGGCAGAACTCGTTGCCCTCGACGTCCTGCATCACGATGCAGGACTCGTTCACCTGGTCCGCCGTCATGCGGCGGAACTGCGTCGCTCCGAGGGCGACGAGTCGGGCGCTCTCGGCGTCGAGCGCTGCCAGGCGCTCCGCGCCGACCGTCCCGGTCCCGACCCGGACGTCGAGGTGCACGCGGTTCTTGACCGTCTTGCCCTCGGGGACACGCTGGAAGAACAGCCGCGGGCCGACGCCGGTCGGGTCGACGCACGCGAAGGCCGATCCCTGGTGCTCCGGCGGGAGCGAGGCGTCGAAGGCCGCCCAGTCGTCGAAGCCGGGCGGGGGAGCGGGGACCTCGTAGCCGAGGACCTCGCACCAGAACCGAGCGACCCGCTCCGGTTCTGCGCAGTCGAACGTCACCTGGACCTGTCGCACCGTTGCCATGTCGCCGAGGATACGACTGCGGGCGCCCCGGTGGTCCGACCATGCGCACCGGTTCTCCGACGATCCACGAGTCGTTCGACGTGTGGACTGTCGGAAACCGCGTGGTTCGCGCTGCGGTCAGTGCTTCCCGCGGAGCCGGCTGATGCCGAGCACGATCGCCACGACGACCATCCCGAGCAGGACTCCGACGACCGCCGACACCGCGGTGTCCACGATCCACGTGACGACCGGCCCCGTGGCCTCGATCGCGTGCTCGATCGCGTGCAACAGGTCGTACGGACCGTGCCAGAACGTCTCGGCGAGGTTCGCGATGACCAGGTGTCCACCGACCCAGAGCATGGCGACGGTACCGATGACGCTGATCACGCGGAACACCGTGGGCATCGCACGGACGATGCGGGCACCGGTGCGGCGTGTGCGTCGGACGGAGTGCTTCATCATCTGCAGCCCGACGTCGTCGATCTTGACGAGGAGTGCGACGGCGCCGTAGACGACCCCGGTCATGACGAGCCCGATCACGATGAGCGCGCCGAGCGTGGGCCAGAGCCCCAGGTCGGGGTCGAGGCCGGCCAGGGCGATGAGCATGATCTCGGTGCTGAGGATGAGGTCGGTGCGGATCGCGCCGAACACCAGCTTCGGCTCGGTGACCGAGTCGGTCGACTCAGACCCGTGGTGGACGCCGAACCACTCGGTGACCTTCTCGGCGCCCTCGAAGCACAGGTACGTGCCGCCGATGAGCAGCAGCCACGGCAGCACCCACGGCGCGAACGCGGTGAGCAACAGCGCGAGCGGGATGATGATGATGAACTTGTTGAACAGGCTGCCGAGCGCGATGCGGCCGACGACCGGCAGCTCCCGCGCGGGGTCGAGCCCCTGCACGTACTGCGGTGTGACGGCGGCGTCGTCGATGACGACACCGGCGGTCTTCGCGCTCGCCTTCAGCGCTGCGGAGAGGATGTCGTCCACCACGGCGAGCAATCCGACTGACATGACTTCGTTCTCCGCTCGTCCGGTCCCTGTGACGGTGCTCAGCGTACTGGCCCGGTAGGACGCTGAACGCCAACGGGACAGCGTCCGTAAGCTCGCGGCATGGCTGACTTCACCGCTGCACAGGCCGCCGTCGTCCGGATCGAACGCGCCGAAGAAGGGCGCTGGGACCTCACGGTGATCAGCGACGCCGGCGTCAAGATGGGACACGGCGTCTACCTCTTCGACGCCCAGCACGACGACGCCGAGGACGAGCAGGCTGCGGCCCTCGACTTCGTGCGCGACTACGGCTTCCGCTTCGAGCGGGACGCGGTGACGGCCGACGGTGCCGACGCCTTCTGGGCGCCGCTACTGCCGTCCGACCAGCAGTAGCCGGCGCCGGCGCCGCGACCAGCAGTAGCCGGCGCCGGCGCCGCGACCGGCAGCAGCCCGCCTACAACGACGCGATCAGCTGCTCGACCCGACCACGGATCGCGTCCCGGATGGGCCGGACCTGCTCGATCGGCAGTCCAGCAGGGTCCTCGAGCATCCAGTCCTCGTACCGCTTGCCCGGGAACACCGGGCAAGCGTCGCCGCAGCCCATCGTGATCACCACGTCCGACTCCCGGACGGTGTCGGTCTCGAGCACGGCAGGCTCGGCGCCGGCGATGTCGATGCCCGCTTCTGCCATCGCCTGCACCGCCACGGCGTTGATCCGGTCTGCGGGCTCGCTGCCGGCCGAGAACACCCGGACGCGGTCGCCGGCGAGGTGCTCGAGCCACCCGGCGGCCATCTGGGAACGGCCGGCGTTGTGGACGCAGACGAACAGCACGGTGGGGCGGTCGGTCATGTCCCCATCATCGCAGCCGCTCACCCGAGCGCGGAGGCCTCGAACCCGATCAGCCACGTGACGCCGAACGCGTCCCGCACGGTGCCGTCCCAGTCACCCCACGGCCGCTCCTGCAGTGGGTCGACGACCGTGCCGCCCTCGGCCAACTGGTCGAACCACCGGCGCAGGACGTCGGGCTCCGCGGCACCGAGCAGGGAGAACAGCACGCCGGTGGCGGCGAACGGCGTCTCGCTCGGGTTCGCATCGGCGGCGAAGAGCTGGAGCTCCCCGGCGAGCTGCCCGTGTGCCACCGAGTCGGCCGGGCCGTCGGTGCGGGAGAAGTCGGCGTAGGTCGCGATCCGGACCTCGCCCCCGAAGACGCGCTGCCAGAGCCCGAGGGCCTCTCTGGCGGTGCCGGCGAACTGGAAGTACGGCGACGGTCCGTTCACGTTCATGCGGTGAACGTACCGCTGCTCGAGCCGGAGTGCCCGGTCGTCAACGCGCCGGTTCGATGACGTCGAACGCACGCCGCAGGATCCCGGCGGCGTCGGCATCGTCGCCCGTGGCCCAGGTGGCGATCGCCACGTCGAAGCAGCCGAGGGCGGCCTGCACGAGGACCCGCGCGCGCAGGTCGGTACCGGGTCCGCGCAGCTGCTCGGCGACGAGGGGCGTCAGGACGTCCGCCCACGCCTGGTGCTTCTCGAGGTTCCGTGCGCGCAGCGACGCCGTGCTCGTCATCACGCGGACGGACCGTCGTCCGGTCTCGGGGTCGTCGGTGCTGCCACGCTCGAGCATCTCCGCGAACGCCTCGCGCAGCGCGGACCACGCCGGTTCCGTGCCCGCCCGTGACCGGAACGCATCGGCCAGGGCCTCGCGGTGCCGCGCGGGATCACCGATGACGGCGTCCTCCTTCGCGGGGAAGTACCGGTGGAAGCTCCGCGCCGAGATGCCGACCGCAGCCGCGACCTGTTCGACGGTGACGTTCTCGAACCCGTCGGCGTCGAACCGCTCGAGCGCCACGGCAGCGATCCGGGCGCGGACGGCGTCGCGGGTGATGTCCCGCAGGCCGCTCCGTGTGTCGCTCACGGACGGATCGTACCGCGGAGTCACTCCCGGACCAACTTGTCAGACTCTGACACCAGTGGCGTACAGTGCCACTGCACGATCACCACACCCCAGGAAGGGACCGCAACCATGCAGCAACGAACCCTCGGCCGACAGGGCCTCACCGTCGGCGCCGTCGGCTACGGCGCCATGGGCACCACGTTCGCGTACGGGCCCGGCGACGACACCGAGTCCGCCGCCGCGATCCGACAGGCGCACGAGCTCGGCGTCACGCACTTCGACACCGCCGAGCTCTACGGCTGGGGCACCGGCGAGCGGCTCCTCGGCGCGGCACTCGCTCCGATCCGCGACGAGGTCACCATCGCCACGAAGTTCGGCTTCACGCCGGACACCTACGCACCGGATTCACGGCCGGAGCACGTCCGTCAGGTGGTCGATGCGAGTCTCCGGAACCTCGGCACCGACTCGATCGACCTGCTCTACCAGCACGTCCACGACCCCGCCGTCCCGATCGAGGACGTCGTCGGCGTCATGCAGGAGTTCGTGCAGGCCGGCAAGGTCCGGTACCTCGGTCTGTCGAACACCGACGCGGAGCAGATCCGTCGCGCGCACGCCGTGCACCCGATCTCGGTGTTCCAGACCGAGTACTCGGTCTTCTCCCGTGAGTCCGAGGACCTCTTCCCGCTGGTCGACGAGCTCGGCATCGGCGTCGTCGCGTACTCGCCGTTGGCGCGTGGGTTCCTGAGCGGCGCCGTGCAGCCGCAGAGCGCCTACGCGGCCGATGACATCCGTCAGCAGCTCGAGTGGTGGGCGCCGGAGCACTTCGACGCGAACGTCGCCGTCGTCGCGGCGCTCACGGAGATCGCGGACGGCAAGGGGGTGTCGCTCTCGCAGCTCGCACTCGCGTGGATCCTGGCGAAGCGCGCGGACCTCGTCCCGATCCCCGGATCGCGCAACCCCGGACGCGTCGCCGAGAACGTCGCGGCTGCCGACGTCGTCCTCAGCGCCGACGACGTGGCACGTATCGACGCGCTGTCGCGCGATGTCCACGGGAAGCGCGCGATGGGGTGACGGCCGGCCACGATGCGGACGGGAGGCGCGGGTCGGCGCCGCCCCGCGCCTCCAGTCCGACTCCCTGTCGTCTCCAGAACGCGGGTCAGCCGAGCAGGCCGAGCGCCCGTTCCACGACGTCCTCCGGACGGCCGTCGCCGTGCAGCGCCCACCAGGTCAGGGCCGCGCTCGCCGCGGCCGCCAGGGCGTGCGCTCGGACCGACACCGCGAGGTCGTCGGGGGTGGCACCGTCGCGCTCCGCGACGAAGCGCACGATCTCGTCGGTCAGGGACGTGACGGTGGCCGCTCCGACGTGTTCGAGCGAGGGGTTCGCGCGGATGACGCGGAGGCGGTGCCGGGTGACCTCGACCGCGTCGTCCGGGAACGTGGCGCCGATCCGGTAGGCGGCGCGCAGTGCGGTCGAGGAAGCCTCGTCGGCCGGGCTGTCGTGCAGCGCGGCCCTGAACCGAGCCGCGAAGTCGTCGAGGCCACCCCAGACGAGTGCCGCCTTGTTCGGGAACAGCCGGAACAGCGACCGGCGGCTCACCCCGGCGGCCGCGGCGACGTCGTCCATCGACACCGTGTCGAACCCGCGCTCGTCGAAGAGCCGGAGCGCCACGAGGGAGACGGCGTCCGGGTCGATCGTGCGCGGGCGTCCCGTCAGTCGATCGCCCGTCGGCCGGTCGCTCGTCGAGCTCATGGAGTCCTTTCGGCACTGAGTGCTATAACCATCGTGGCGCAGCGAGCGCCTCTCAGTGAGGAGACGACATGACCGACACCACCGCCGGACGGTTCACCGGCAGGACCATCATCGTCACCGGGGCGGGTTCCGGCATCGGACGCGCCACGGCGACGCGCATCGCGAACGAGGGCGGCCGGGTCATCGCGACCGACGTCGTCGCCGAACGCCTCGACGCGCTCCGGACGGAACTCGAGGGGCTCGAGGTCGAGACCGTCGTCGGCGACGTCGCCGCGACCGAGACCATCGACGCGCTGATCGCCGCCGCGGGGGAGCGCATCGACGGGCTCGCCAACGTCGCCGGCATCATGGACGCCTTCCTGCCGCCGAGCGAGGTCGACGACGCCACCTGGGACCGGGTCTTCAGCGTGAACGTCACCGGTCCGATGCGCCTCACCCGCGCCGTCCTGCCGCACATGATCGCCGCCGGCCGGGGCGCCGTGGTGAACGTCGCGTCGGAGGCCGCGCTCCGCGCCTCGGCCGCCGGTGCCGCGTACACGGCGTCGAAGCACGCGATCGCCGGGTTCACGAAGAGCGTCGCGTTCTTCCACGGGCCGCAGGGCATCCGCGCCAACGCCGTCGCGCCCGGTGCGGTCGCCACGAACATCGAGGCGCCGATGCGCAGCGAGTACGCCGCGAGCCGCGTCGGACCGATCATGCAGGTCGCGATCCCGCCGGTCGCGCAGCCCGAGCAGCTCGCCGCCGCGATCACCTGGCTGCTGAGCGACGACTCGGCGAACGTGAACGGTGCGGTGCTGCCGAGCGACGGCGGGTGGTCGGTCGTCTGACGCGGGCGGCGCCGCCTACACTTCCGACATGACCGAGGTCCCCGCCGTGCGCTCCGAGTGGGGCCGGTTCGCCCCCGACTCCGTCGAACGCCGGATGCTCGAGGACACCGGGAACGCACTCGGACTCGTGCTCCGCCCCCGCACCGTGGTCCTCGACCGTGCCCGCGTCGAGGTGGAGGGCATCGACGACGCCGATCGGGTCGTCGTGCAGCTCGTCGCCAACCAGGGCGCCTACAAGCCCGCCTGGCGGAACAAGGTGATGGCGGACCTCTTCAAGCTGCTGTGGCTGCAGCGCGCCGTGCCCGGGGTCGAGCGGGCTGTGCTGGTCGTCGCCGAACCCGCGGCGCGGGCGCTCGCGGGGTGGGTCGCGGTGGCCGCGGCGGACCTCGGCGTCGAGGTGCTCGTGTGGGACGGCCAGACCGCGGTGCCGTCGCCGCGCTGAGTCCCGCCGACCCGACCCGCGCAGCCGTTCACACATTCGCAACACATGTGGTCCGACCCCGTAACACGGGGGTCCTAGCCTCGTCATCAGCAGCGGATTTCCGCGTCGCAGACGAACCCGAGCTCGCGACGCACGCTCTCCGCCATACGAGACCGAGCCTGCGTGCTCGCCGACGGTATGGAGGAACGGATGACCACATCAGCGGTCCGCGTGGACGCGGTGCGCAAGGTGTACGGCAGCGGCCCGGGCGCCATGGTGGCCCTCGACGACGTCGAGCTGACCATCGAGCCCGGGAAGTTCGTGTCCCTCATCGGGCCGAGCGGCTGCGGCAAGTCGACGCTGCTCCGGCTGGTGGCCGGACTCGAGCCCGCCGACCGCGGTGACGTCCGGGTGCACGGTGTCACGCCGGCCCAGGCGTGCGCGGCGAAGCTCATCGGGCTCGTGCCACAGACCCCCGCCCTGCTGCCCTGGCTCACCGTGCTGCAGAACGTCTCGCTCGCGGGCCGGGTCAACCCCGGTGCCGGCCGACGTCGCGCCGCCATCGACGACCTCGAGGAGCGCGTCACGGGCACCGGTCCGGACATGCGCGAGCTGCTGCGGATGGCGGGACTCGGCGAAGCGATGGACAAGCTCCCCGCGCAGCTGTCCGGCGGCATGCAGCAGCGCGCCGCGATCGTGCGAGCCTTCGGCCTGCGCCCCGACGTGCTGCTGATGGACGAGCCGTTCTCCGCCCTCGACGAGTTCACCCGCGAGAGCCTGCAGGACCAGCTGCTCGACCTCTGGGACGAGCTGCGCACGACGGTGCTCTTCGTCACGCACTCGGTGTCCGAGGCCGTCCGGATGTCGGACACCGTGATCGTGATGGCGCCGCGACCCGGCCGGATCGTCGACGTCATCGACATCGACCTGCCCCGCCCGCGGAACCAGCGATTGTTCGAGGAACAACGGTTCCACGAGTACGAGGACCTCGTCCGCACCCGACTGCACAGCGCCTGGCGCATGACCGATGCGGCCTGAGGGAGACGGGACCATGAGCGCCACCACCACCTCCACGCCCGCGGCGACCGCCACCACCGCCGAAGCCGAGCGTCGCACCGCTCGACTGGCCGTGCCGGGATGGCTCCGGCCGTCCGTCTGGCTGCCCCTGGTCGTCCTGCTCGCCGTCCTCGCCGTGCTCTGGCAGATCGGCGCGAGCACGATGCCGTACCTGCTGCCACCGCTCCCCGCCGTGGGCGAGACCCTCGCGACGCAGCTGCCCTACTACCTACAGAACGCCGGCATCACCCTGGTCGAGTCGCTCGTCGGGCTCGCGATCGGCTTCGTCGCGGCCTTCGTCCTCGCCGTGCTGACGAGTGAGCTGCCGATCGTCCGCCGCGCGGTCATGCCGATCGCGATCGTGCTGAACGTCACGCCGCTCGTCGCGATCGCCCCGGCCCTGGTCGTGGCGTTCGGGTTCGGGCCGCTGCCGAAGCTCGTCATCACCGCGCTGATCTGCTTCTTCCCGATCCTCATCAACACGGCCGCGGGCCTGCGGTCCGTCCCGCAGCCCGTGCTGCAGGTCTACAAGACGATCGATGCGTCCCGGTTCGAGATGCTCGTGCACCTGCGGGTCCCGAACGCGTTGCCGTTCGTGTTCGCGGCGCTCCGGATCGTGTTCCCGCTGTCGATCATCGGCGCGGTCGTCGCGGAGCTGTCCGCCTCTGGTTCGACCGGCGGCCTCGGCACCGTGATCAGCACGGCGTCGTCGATGAACCAGCTCGCCGTGGTCTACGCGGCCATCGCGATCCTCGCGGTGATGGGCGTGGTCCTGCTCGCACTCATCACGCTCGTCGAGCGGCGCGTCCTGCACTGGCACCGCACCGCGAACGACTGACACCCGGTCGGCCGGCCGCACCACGCGGCCGCCCCGCGGCCGTCCCGCACCACCCGCCGGCGCGAGCCTGCCCGCGCGACGCCAGCCGCGCCTCCAGGCCGACGTCAGGCGACCCACAGACCCACCCGCACCACCTGCACCCGCACCCGCCCTGCACCGCCCCATCCCTTCCCACAGGAGTGACCATGCAGCACCGCAGCACGCCCCGCACCACGCCCCGCACCACGCCCCGCACCCCGCACCGCACCAAGGCCGCCCTCGCGGCCCTCGCCACCGCCGTCGTCGCCCTCGCGCTCACCGGCTGCAGCACCGGCTCGAGTGCCGGCACCACCTCGTCCGAGGGCAGCGCGATCTCGGCCGAGCGGTGCAAGGAGAACAAGGCCGCAGGCAAGATCACGTACCTGTCCGGCTACCAGTACCAGTCGTCGGCGTCGATCCTCGAGTACATCGCGGCCGACGAGCTCGGCTACTTCAAGGACCTGTGCCTCGACGTGACCCTGAAGCCGGGTTCCGGCGACACCGCGCAGAACACCAAGCTCCTCGCCAGCGGCCAGGCCACCGTGTCCGCCGTCGCCGAGCAGGACCTCATCCAGGCCCGCGCGAACGGCATCGACATCACCGGGATCTCGTCCTACTCGAACGCCGGCCTCGACGTCCTGATGACGAACGACGACATCACGAAGCTGCCGCAGCTCGACGGGAAGGTCGTCGGCCACAAGGGCTACGTCCCCGCGTCGGTGCAGGCGATGATGGTCAAGGCCGGCGTCGACTGGGACTCCCTGAAGCTGGTGAAGGAGGGCTACGACCCCTCTGTCCTGCCGCGCAAGCAGAACGGCCTCGAGGCCCTGACCGGGTTCGTGTCGAACGAGCCGAACCTGCTGAAGGCCGCCGGTGACGACGTCACCGTGTGGCAGCCCGTCGACTACGACATCCCCTCGTCGATCGGCGCGATGGCCGTGAACCCCGCGTTCGCGAAGGCGCACCCGACCGCGGTCGAGGACGTCCTGCGCGCAGCCCTGCACGCCTACGACTTCTGCTCCGCGAGCGAGGCCAAGACGAAGCAGTGCGTCGGGTACGCCGCGAAGCTCTCCGGTGCCACCTACGACGAGGCGCAGAACGCGAAGATCTGGACCACCGAGACGAAGGTCATCGCGGACAACCCCACGCCCGACCAGCCCCTCGGCGGGATCGACCCCGAGAACGTGACGAAGCTCGTCGACATGCTGCACCAGTTCGACATCGTCAAGAGCTCCGTGACCGCCGACGACGCGAAGGCCTGGTTCACGAACGAGTACATCGACGCCATCACGAAGGACGGCGAGACCGTGTGGCCCGCACCGTGAGCGCCATCGTCACCGACCGTTCGGTCGCCGACCGTTCCGCAACGACCAGAAAGGCGGCGTGAGATGCCCGCGAAGGAGTACGGGATCTTCCTCCCGATCGGCAACGGCGGGTGGATGCTCTCCACCACGGCGCCCCACCCCGAGGCGACCTACGCCTGGAACAAGCGCGCGGCGCTGCACGCCGAGACGATCGGCCTGGACTTCGTGATGTCGATGGCGAAGTGGCGCGGCTTCGGCGGCACCACCGACCACTGGGGCCGGTCCCTGGAGTCGATGACGATGATGGCCGGGATCGCCGAGGCGACCGAGCGCGTCAAGATCTGGGCGACGATGCACGCGAACGTCCACAACCCGGCGGTCGCGGCGAAGATGTACACGACGCTGCAGGACATCTCCGGCGGACGAGCCGGCATGAACATCGTCAACGGCGCGTACGCGGCCGAGTTCGAGCAGTTCGGGATCTGGGACGCGGCGCTCAGCCACGCGGACCGGTACCGGATGACGGAGCTCTGGACCGAGGCCGTCACCCGCCTGTGGAGCGAGGACAGCGTCACCATGCACACGCCGTACTTCGACCTCGACGCGTGCGAGTCCCGACCGCACCCCACCAGTCGGCCGACGATCATCAGCGCCGGCAAGTCCGACGCGGCCCGGGCGTTCCAGGCGAAGTACGCCGACGGTGCGTTCCTCGCCGCGGACAGCCTGGACGAGATGCGCGACCTGTCCCGCGACGTGCACGACCGTGCTGCCGCGGAGGGCCGGGAGTGCCGGACCTACTCGATGCTCACGGTCGTGCAGGACGAGACGGACGCCGCCGCGCAGCGGAAGGTCCGTGAGTGGGGCCTCGGGGTGGACCGCGAGGCGCTCTCGTCGATGCGCGCGTCCTGGGGTGTCCCGGCCGAGCAGGCGCGGGCGTGGGCGGACGGTGCCGCGGGTGAGGACGCGTTCCAGACGGCGTACGTGGCGGGCTCGGCAGCCACCGTCACGGAGCACATCGAGTACATCGTGGACCGCGGAGAGCTCGACGGCCTGATGCTGATCTTCCCCGAGTACGACCAGGACATGGTGCTGTTCGGTGAGACGGTGCTGCCGGCACTCCGCCAGCACGACGCGGCGGTGCTCCGGTGACCGGGGTGGCCCGCGACGCGCGGCTGGCCGGGTTGGTGGCGTCCGGTCCGGCTGGCGACGGTTCGCCCGCTGGTGTCGCTCCTCGTCCGGCGCTCGTCGTCGTCGACGTGCAGCGCGACTTCGGGGAGCCGGCGCGGATCGCCCCGTACGAACTCGACGACCGCGCATCCCTCGCCGTCGACGCGGCGATCACCCGCATCGGCGCGCTCGTCGACGAGGCCCGCGCATCGGGCGTCCCCGTCGTCTGGGTCGAGCTCGGCAGCGACCCGGCGGTTCCGTGGCGCTCCAGCACGTGGCTGCGCGGCGGCGACCCGGCCGGTCCGATGCCGGACGACGAACCGTGCCGACTCGGCACCGAGGGCGCCCAGTGGTTCCGCACCGCGCCGGCGCCCGGTGAGACCCGCGTCGTGAAGCGCGGCTACAGCGGGTTCCTGGGCACCGACCTGGAGGCCCGGCTCACCGCCGCAGGGATCGGCTGGGTCACGGTGGTGGGGCTCACGACCGAGTGCTGCGTCTTCGCCACCGCACAGGACGCGATGCAGCTCGGATGGCCCGTGGTCGTCCCGCAGGACGCCACCGCCGCGTACGACGTCGACGTGCACGACGCCGCACTCACGCTGATCGAGCTCAACGTCGGCGTCGTGACCGATGCCGACGAGACCGTGGCACTGTGGCGCGCAGCTGGGCCGGGCGCAGCTGCGCCGGGGGAGGCTGCGCCGGGCGCAGCTGCGGCTTCCGCACCGGCGTCGGCGGTGGGTGCCCGATGAGCGGCATGCACATCGCCTACGACCTGTCGTTCACGCACACCGAGGGACGCTGGGCGGCCCCGGGCAGCTGGGTCGGTCAGGACTTCCCCGACGTCCGGATGTACATGGAGGTGGCACGGACCGCCGAGCGAGCGGGCGTCGACATGCTGTTCTTCGGCGACGGCTCCGGCGTGCCGAGCACCTGGCGCGGCAGCATCGACCCGGCCGTCGAGTGGGGCATCCAGTGGCCGCGGCAGGACATGTCGCCGGTGATCGCCGCGATGTCGACGGTCACGGACCACATCGGCTTCGGGCTCACCTACTCGTCGACGTTCACGCACCCCTTCTCCGTCGCACGGTTGCTCAACTCGCTCGACCACGTCACCGGCGGGCGGATGGCCTTCAACGTGGTCGCCTCGTCGCGGGGTGCCGACGCCGCGAACTACGGGTCCGACCACCTGATCGACCACGACCTGCGGTACGAACGGATGGAGGAGTTCATCGGCGTGTGCCGCGCGCTCTGGGACTCCGTCGCCCCGGACGCCATCGTCCGTGACCGCGCGACCGGACGGTTCGCCGACCCCGCGAAGGTGCACCCCATCGACCACGACGGACGCTTCTTCAAGGTCCGCGGGCCGCTCGCGAGCGTCCCCAGCCCGCAACGGCACCCCGTGGTCGTGCAGGCCGGCAACTCGCCGCGGGGGATCGCCGCGAGCGCGTCCTTCGCCGACCTGGTGTTCGGGTTCGGGTCGAGCGTCGCCGGGCAGCTCCGGCACCGGAACGCCCTCGACGCCGCGCTCGCGGACGCCGGTCGGGACCCGTCCGGCGTCGGGATCCTCTGGGCGACCCAGGTGATCGTCGGCGCGACCGACGCCGAGGCCGCGGCCCGCCGTGACTCGCTCCTGTCGTTCTGGAACCGTGAAGCGGTCGGCACGTTCATCTCGCACAACGCGGGCTACGACTTCTCGACGTTGCCGGCGACCTTCCGGCTCGGGGACCTGCGCGACGAGATCGTCGCCGCCCAGGCGAGCCCCGCCGGTCTGGTCGGCAGCCTGGTCGCCGAGTTCGGCGAGGACCACACGATGGACCGCGACGAGTTCTTCGACCACGGCTGGCGGGCCGCGACCGGGCTCGACCACATGCTCGTCGGTGACGCCGCCGGGGTGGCCGACGCGCTCCAGGAGAACTTCGCGGCGACCGGTGGCCGTGGCGGCTACATGCTGTCGAGCCCGCTCGGCATGCCCACCGGGTTCGCCGACCTGAGCGAGCTGCTCGTCCCGGAGCTCCGCGGACGCGGTGCCCTGGCCCCGCGCTACCCCGGGGCGACGCTCCGCGAGAACCTGGCGGTGTGAGGTGACCCCGGCCCGCCGGTGGCTCGCGCTCGGCGGGCTCTGCCTCGGCTTCTTCATGCTGTTGCTCGACAGCACCATCGTGTCCGTGGCGCTGCCCGACGTCGCTCGTGACCTCGACGCCGACCCCGCGCTCTCGGTGTGGGTGAACAGCGCTTACCTGTTCGCGTTCGCGGTGCCGCTGCTCGTCGCCGGGCGGCTCGGCGACCGCTTCGGGCACCGCCGGGTCTACCTGATCGGCCTCGCGGTCTTCACGCTCGCGTCGGTCGGGTGCGCGGCCGCGCCGGGGATCGGTGCGCTCATCGTCTGGCGTGCCGTGCAAGGGGTCGGCGCCGCGCTCCTGACACCCCAGTGCCTCACGGTCATCCGATCGCTGTTCGACCCGCCGCGGCTCGCCGTCGCGCTCGCCGTCTGGAGTGCCGGCGGCGGAGCGGCGACCGTCGCCGGCCCGATCGTCGGGGGCGTGCTCGTCGAGGCGTGGGGCTGGCCGTCGGTGTTCCTCGTGAACGTGCCCGTCGGCATCGTCACCGCGATCGCCGTGCTCCGGTTCGTGCCGGTGTCCCGGCGCATCGTGGTCCCGCTGCCCGTGCTCGCCGTCCTCGGCGTGACCATCGGGGTGTTCGCCGTGGTGGTCGGCGTGCAGGGGACCGGCGACGGGTTGCTCGCTGCACCCCTGCCACGGGTCGGATCGGTGCTGCTCGGCACCGTCGTCGTCGCCGCCGTGCTCATGGTGCAGCGCCGAGCCGGCGACCGCGCACTCGTGCCCCTCGGACTCTTCCGGGACCGCGGGTTCGTCACCGGCTCCTGGGGTGCGACCGCCGCGTCGTTCTGCGTCGGTTCGGCGCCGATCCCGCTCATGCTCGACCTGCAGGCGACCCGCGGACTCGGCGCGGGTGCCGCCGCACTCGTCCTCGTCCCGATGGGGATCGCGTGCCTGGCCGCCGCCCCGTTCGTCGGGCGCCTGACGAACTCGGCAGGACCCCGGGTGACCGCGACGGTCGGAGCCGTCCTGCTCGCCGTGTCGGTGGCGCTCACCGCGGTGCTCGTCGGGACGTCGGCGCCGCTCTGGACGATCGCGGCGGCGTTCACGGGCTTCGGGGTCGCGAACGCGTTCGTCTGGTCGCCGTTCTCGCTCGCCGCCGTGCTCGCGGCCGGGCCCGGCACGATCGGCGCCGCCTCGAGCACGTTCAACACGGTCAAGCAGCTCGGTGCGGTGCTCGGCAGCACGGCGACCGCGGCCCTGCTGGCCGTCGGGACGGACGCCGTCGCGCTCGGGGCGCTCGCGCTGGCGGCCGTCGGGTCCGTCGTCGCCGCCGTCTCCCTGCCCGGTCGTCCGCGGCCGTCCGCGGTGCTCGCGGGGCAGGTGGTGCACGGTGCCGGCGTCGGCCACGGACTGGGCTTCCCCACCGCCAACCTGCTGCCGTCCCCGGGCAGCGCGGCCGTGCCGGGTGACGGCGTCTACGTCGGGTGGCTCAGTGCACCGGTGTGGCCCCACCCCCGGGAAGCCCTGGTGTCCATCGGCAGCAACCGCACGTTCCCGGACCGGCCGCGCACCATCGAGATCCACGTGCTCGACTTCGACGGCGACCTGTACGACACCCCGGTCGAGCTCATCGTCGGCCGGCGCATCCGTCGGCAGCGCACGTTCCCCGGGCCGGACGCCCTCGTCGCCGCGATGCACGCGGACGAACGACGTGCCCGCACCCTGCTCGCCCGCTCCTGACCGCGCCAGCCCTGCCCTGCCCTGCCCGCTCATCGACCGAGGGACCCACCATGCACGACACCTTCACCGACGACCCGCTCGACATCCGTGAGGCGGTCGCCGAGGTCCCCTCGGTCGTGGCCGCCATCGCCGCCCGGGTCGCCGGTGTGCCCGTCGTGATGGTTGCCACGTCGTTCACCGTCGGCGTCTCGTACGACCCGCCACTCGTCACCATCGCGGTGCAGCACACGTCCACGACCTGGCCCGACCTCGCCGGGGCATCGACGCTCGGCATCTCCGTGCTCGCCGAGGACCACGCGCAGCACACCCGGCAGCTCGCATCCCGTGACCGCACGCAGCGGCTGGTCGGCATCGGGTCCGTGGACACCCACGGGGGAGCCGTCCTGCTCGAGGGTGCCCACTCGTGGTTGGAGTGCACGGTCGAGGCGGTGCACCGGGCCGGTGACCACGACATCGTGGTGCTCAGGGTCCTCCGGTTCGCTCGGGACCCATCACGTTCGGCGCTCGTCTGGCACCGTCCGGCGCGACGTCGCCAGGTCGCCGCTGGCTGAGCGGTCGGGTTGCCCGCTGCGAGACGCCGGCGTCAGGCGCGCACGACGGCGGCGACCGCGGCGACGACCACGTCCCGCCGTCGATCAGCGGCGACGGTGTCCGTGAGCGCCGTGTACTCCGGCGTCGCTCCGCTCCAGAGGGCAGCGGTGTGGATCACGAGACCCAGGAGCTCCGCGGCGTCGAAGGTGCTCGGCAGGGTGCCCGCGCGCTGTGCGCCGACGATGGCCTCGAGCTTCGCGGCGTTGCTCCGCACGACGGCCTCGATCGGGTGCTGCGAGTCGCCCCGCTCGAGCCGGTACCAGGTCGCGAGCCGCTGCACCCACGGACGGTGCGTGTAGGAGTCGTGCAACCGGCCGGCGTACTCCGGCAGGTCCTCGGGGTCGATCGTGACCTCGTCCAGCGTCTCCGCGACCATCGCGTCGAAGACCGCGTCGAACAGGCCGTCCTTGCTGCCGAAGTAGTGGTAGATCTGCGCCTTGTTGCTGGCGGCGGCCGCGGCGATCCGGTCGACGCGGGCACCGGCGATGCCGACGGCGGCGAACTCGTCGCGGGCGGCGAGCAGGAGCCTGGCGCGGGTGGCGTCGGCATCGCGGGGCATGGGCACGAGGCCACTCTATCAACCAGATGGTTGACAACGCTGCCGTGCGGGTGTTCCATGAGCGGAGTAGTCAACCAACCAGTCAGTTAGGAACCGCTCATGTCCGTCTTCCTCGTCACCGGCGCCTCCCGTGGTCTCGGCCGTTCGATCGTCCTCGCGGCACTCGCCGCCGGCCACCAGGTGGTCGCCGGCGTCCGTGACCTGCACTCCCTCGACGACGTCACCGTGCCCGAGGGCGCAGCGCTCGTCCCGGTGTCGCTCGACGTCACCGACGCCGGTGCTGCCCGGTCCGCGGTGCGCACGGCCGTCGACCGGTTCGGCCGCCTCGACGTGCTGGTGAACAACGCCGGCTACGCGAACCTCGCGAGCATCGAGGACGTCGCTCCCACCGACTTCCGTGCGCAGGTCGAGACGAACCTGTTCGGGGTCGTGAACCTGACCCAGGCGGCGCTGCCGGTGATGCGGGAGCAGGGTGCCGGGCACGTCGTCCAGGTGTCGTCGGTCGGTGGGCGACTCGCGACCCCGGGGCTCGGCGCGTACCAGACCGCGAAGTGGGCCGTCGGCGGGTTCTCGTCGGTGCTCGCGCAGGAGGTCGGGCCGCTCGGCATCCGGGTCACCGTGCTCGAGCCGGGCGGGATGCGCACGGACTGGGCGGGATCGTCGATGCGCGTCGACCCGATCCGGGCCGAGTACGAGCCGACCGTCGGGATGGCCGCTCGGATGCACGGCGGGACCGCGATCGGGGCGAGCCACCCGGACCTCGTCGCGGAGCTCGTGCTCCGGGTGGTCGCGATGGACGAGCCGCCCCTCCGGCTGCTCGTCGGACCGGACGCCTACGAGTACGCGACGGCTGCGGGCCGCGCGCTGCTGGCCGCCGACGAGGCCTCCGAGCACCTCAGCCGTTCGACCACGGCAACGGACGCGACCGCCGAGCAGCACGACCCGCTCGCGCACGCCTGATCTCGACGGCCGCGACGCCGCGGGACAGCGTCGTTGCACACCACAGCGTCGTTGCACACCACAGCGTCGTTGCACACCACAGCGTCGTTGCACACCAGCGTCGTTGCACCACAGCGTCGTTGCACACCACAGCGGGGCGTGCGCCGCACACCACAGCGGGGCGTGCGCCGTTGCACGCCCCGCTGTGGTCCAGACGGCCGACGGGTCCTCGGCCGCGGTCCAGGTCAGCCGCGGTGGCGGCTGCGACGGAACAGTCGGATGCCGAGCAGTGCGGCTCCGGCTGCGAGGAGCCCGGCGGCCCATCCGAGCGGGGTCGTCGTGTCGGCTCCGGTGTAGGCGAGCTGCTGCGTTCCGGCCACGGGAGTCGCGGTCGCCACCGGGGCGAGGGCCGCCGAGGTGGTCGTCGTGACCCGGACGGCGGTCGGTGCGATCGGCGAGGACGGGACGGCCACCGGGACGGTCGGGGTGACCGTCGGCGTGGTCGGGGTCGTCGGCGTGGTCGGGGTGACCGGCGTCGTCGGCGTGACCGGGGTGGTCGGCGTGGTCGGGGTCGTGGGCGTCGTCGGCTCCGTCGGGGTCGTGGTCGGGACCACCTCGACGACGAAGTCCGTGCACAGGCCGTCGACGCTCAGCATCAGGTTGTGCGGTGACGCGTGGGTGAACGTGACGGTGAAGCCGCCGTCGGTCCGCGTGATCACGTCGCTGTCGACGTCGGACGTCAACTCGGCACGGTCACCGACGTCGATGCGGTTCCAGTGCGCGTCGTACGCCCACGGGACGACGGTGATCGACCCGCCCTGGTCGACCTGGATCGGCGCGGGGGACGCCGTGCCGTCCTCGGTGATCCACGTCCACGAGCCGTCCGAGGCAGCGGGCACGGCGAACACCGCGGCCGCGAGGTGCCGGGCATCGGTGGGCTCCACGGTGATGCGGATCCACTGCGACGCCGAGCCGCAGTCGTTCGTGGCGGTGACGAGCGCGGTGAAGGTACCCGCGGTGGCCGGCACGCCACCGAGCACACCGTGGTGGAACCAGAGTCCCTCGGGCAGGACGACGGCGCCACCCTCGACCGTGGTCATCGTGTAGGTCGCGCCGTCCGCGTGCTGTGCGCGCAGGTCGGCGGTGAAGGTCTGGCCGGCCTGCACGGTCGGCAGGACGACGGGGGAGGCCTGGGACGAGGCCGTCGCGTAGGACGGCGCCTGGGCGTGGTCCTTCCCGCCGCGGTCCACCGGCTTCGCGGGTGTGGTCTTCGCGGGAGCCGGAGTCTTCACCGGAGCCGGAGCCGGGGTCCGGGTCGCGGGGGTGCTGGGCGCAGCGGTCGGTGCCGGAGCGGTGGACTCCCGAGCGGGAGCCGGGCTCGTGGTGGGAGCAGCGGCCTCGGGAGTCGCAGGTGCCGTGGGTGCAGCCGACGACGTGGGAGTCGGAGCTGCGGGCGTGGCCGGGCTGACCGACGGCGTCGGCTCGGGAGTGGACGCCGCGGTGGACGACGACGACGCAGACGACGACGACGCAGACGACGACGATGCAGACGACGACGACACAGACGACGACGCGGACGTCGAAACGGACGCCGACGACACGGACGACGTGGACGTGGCGGCCATCGCGGGGATGACGCCGAACGCGCTCGTGACCAGGACGGTCCCGGTCGCTGCGGTGATGAGGGCTGCGGTGCGACAGCTCGGACGGTGCTTCATCGGGTTGGGCTCCTCGACGCTGAGCCGGCTGTCGGGACAGCCGGAACCGACCGTCGGGTACGGCCAGTGCCGTGAGCGTAGGCATGCTTCGAGGGACCTCGGAGGAGTCCTGCGGGATGCCGAACGCGACCTGTGGGTCCGCGCAGCCCCGCGGGTTGCCGCATTCCCGCACCGCGGGACCGCAGCGTGCGTTGCGGACTCGTGACGTGCCTCCCGGCCGTCGTTCGTCCGTCTGCCGGTCAGCCGGTCAGGATGCGAGCGTCACCATCTCGCGCACGACCGCGACCAGGCGCTCGGCGAGCTCGTCGTTGCCCTGGACGGTGACACGGTGCGCGACCTCGCTGAGTGCCGACATCACGAGCGTCACCACCGTCCGCGCGGTCTGCTCGTCGGTGCGCGTGCCGACCAGGGTGAGCAGGGCCTGGCGGGACTCGGCCATCCACTGCATGACCATCGAGCTCATCTCGGGCCGCAGCACGAGGAGCTCCTTCATCCGTCGGCGGTCCTGGGAGAGCGGGATCGTGCTGGCGACGAGGGTGCAGACGTCCTCGACGAGGTGCCCGTCGGCCTGGGTGAACCACGAGGCGGTGCGCTCGGGCACCTCGACGGTGTCGAGGCCGAGCGCGGCGTGCGCCTTCGAGGTGAAGTAGTTGAAGAAGGTCCGCGGGGAGACGTCGGCGTCGGCGCAGATCTGCTCGATGGTGACGCCGTCCAGGCCGTGCGCGGAGACGAGCGTCAGTGCAGCATCGTGGATGGCCTGGCGGGTCTGCTGCTTCTTGCGCTCCCGGAGGGTGCACGGTGCGTCGGCCGGATCGGGGGCCTGCGGCGCTGCGGCGGCGACCGCCTGCGGTGCTGCGGTGGGGGTCACGGGACACTCCTGGAACGACGGGGAGGGGTGGAGGGCCGCCCGTGCCGGAAAGGGGACACGGCACGGACGGCCCGGTCGATCACCGACGCTGGGTCGGTGTGGATCCGGTCATCGGACCGGTGAACGAGCCCGCCTCGGCAGCGGCGAGACCGGCCTCGGCCTCGAGCTGCGCCTCGGCGGACAGGTCGGCCCGCTCCTGCAGTGCGGAGCGCTGACGGAGCGGCGGCACCCGGAAGAACCAGGTGAGGACGAACGCGAGCAGGATCACGCCGAGCCCGACCCAGTAGATCGTCACCGACGAGGCGTTGAACCCGGCCATGAAGGGGCGGGTCAGGGCGCTGTCGGCACCCGTCAGGAACGAGGTGTCGTTCGTCGACGCGGTGCTCGAACTGTCCCCGTCGCCGTCCGCGATCTGCTTCGCCAGGTCGGGCGTGACCTGGTCGACCCAGTAGGTGCGCTGTGCGGCGTCCGACCAGTCCACGACGACCGTGCCGTCCTGCACCGAGGCGTGCGCCCCGTCCGCGACCTGCTCGAGCGCGGACCGCTCGGCGGCCGGCGTGGCCGCTGCGACCTGCTGGTCGATGACGGTCTGCGCTGCGGCGGCCGGCACGGTGCCGGCGGCGACCTGCTGCTGCACGGCGGCGGTGACCTGCTCGGTGACCGCGGCGTCTGCGGCCTTCGTGGCCTTCGCGGACGCGGCGTCGAGCTGCTGCTGGATGCCCTGCTCGAGCGGGGTGACGATCGGCGTCCAGATCTTGTCCATCGCGCCGGCGTTCCGCTGGGCGCTCGCCACGGTCGGGTTCGTGGCGGCGTCGAGTGCGGCGTTCAGGTCCTTCTCGTTCGCGGTGGCGTGCAGGATGTTCGACGGCATCACCGAGAACAGGATGGACAGCAGCACGGCGGTGCCGAGCGTCCCACCGATCTGGCGGAAGAACGTCGCGGACGACGTGGCGACACCCATGTCACGGGCCTCGACGGAGCCCTGCGAGGCCAGGGTCAGCGACTGCATGACCGAGCCGAGCCCGAGACCGATGAGGAACATGCCGATCATCAGGAACCAGAGCGGCTTGTCGATGGACATGAAGGTCAGCACGACGTAGCCGGCGGACACCAGCGCGGTGCCGATGACCGGGAAGATCCGGTAGCGGCCGACGCGGGCGACGATCTGGCCGGAGGTGATCGAGGCGATCATCAGGCCGCCGACCAGGGGCAGCGTCGCGAAGCCGGACTCGGTCGGGGTGAGGCCGACGACGATCTGCAGGTACAGCGGGATCGTGAGCATGGCGCCGAACATGGCGAAGCCGACCAGGAAGCCGATGACGGTCGCCATCGAGAACGTGCCCGAGCGGAAGAGCTTCAGCGGGATGATCGCCGCGTCGCCCATCTTCGACTCGATGAGGAGCAGACCGATCAGGCCGACGACGCCGACGACGTAGCAGGCGATCGCGCCGGGGGAGCCCCAGCCCCAGGTGCGGCCCTGCTCGGCCACGAGCAGGAGCGGGACGAGGGTGACGATGACGCCGGTGGCGCCCCACCAGTCGACCTTCGGCTTGGCGGCGTCGGCTCCGTGCACCTTCGGCAGGTGCAGGAAGACGATGACCATGACGAGTGCGGCGATGCCGATCGGGACGTTGATCAGCAGGACCCAGCGCCACCCGGTGATCCACAGGATCTCGGAGGAACCGGCGAGCAGGCCACCGATGAGCGGGCCGATGACGGACGAGATGCCGAAGACGGCGAGGAAGTAGCCCTGGTACTTGGCGCGCTCACGCGGGGCGAGGATGTCGCCCATGATCGCGAGCGGCAGCGACATCAGCGCACCGGCGCCGATGCCCTGCACCGCGCGGAACGCGGCGAGCATGAGCATCGAGGTGGACATCGAGGACAGGACGGCGCCGAGGATGAAGACGACGATGCCGAAGATGTACAGCGGGCGGCGGCCGAAGATGTCGGAGAGCTTGCCGTAGATCGGCGTCGCGATCGTCGAGGTGATGAGGTACGCCGTGGTCACCCACGCCTGCTGGTCGAGGCCGTGCAGGTCGTCACCGATCGTGCGGATCGCCGTGCCGAACACCGTCTGGCCGAGGGACGACAGGAACATGCCCGCCATCAGGCCGTAGATCACGAGGAGGATCTGGCGGTGGGTCATCAGCGGCTGCTGGCCGGTCCCGCCGGAAGCTGCTGGGGCTTCCGTCGAGTGGCGGCCGTGCTGCACCGGGACGGGTGCGGTGGCGGTCATCGAACTCCTTTTTCGGGCTGTGTAACTTTGCAGACCGCGCAACGATACATCTGTTGCTTCCAGCAAGCAACTAAATGTGCCCGCTACGCTGAGCGCGTGACCGACGACCGGCGTACCGCCGAGCGACTCCTGCGATCCCAGCTCGACCGGCTGTGGGTCCGACAGACCCTGCGCTCCTCGCTCATCGAGTCACGCGGTGGTCTCGACCCGACCGCACGCGTGATCCTTCGGGCCGTCGCCGACCACGGTCCGATCCGGGCGACCGCGATCGCCGACGCCACCGGGTTGTCCCGACCGGTGATCAGCCGCCGGGTCGCCTCGCTGGTCGAGGCCGAACACCTGGTCGGATCGCCCGATCCCGCGGACGGCCGCGCCACCCTCGTGTCGCTCGCGCCCGCTGGGCGGCGACTGCTCGACCAGCTCGACGCCGCCGGTGCCGAGGTCTTCGACGACCTGACCGGCGAGTTCGCCTCGGACGAGTTGCGCTCGCTCGCGGAGATGCTCACGCGGTTGAACGACCGGGCCGACGCGGTCCTCGGGATCGGTACCACGCGCCCGTGACGTGACCAGGCGGCGGCCTGGAGGCGCGGGCCGGCCCCGGCACGATCCTCCAGTCTGTCACTACTCGCCTCACAATCGAGATACCGTTTCCGTATGAGCACGGACACCGCCACCACCACCGAGACCACCGACGAGGGGCCCGTGGTGACCTTCGCCGATCTCGGCCTGAGCGATGCTGTGCTCAAGGCCGTCAAGGACATCGGCTACGAGACCCCTTCCGCCATCCAGGAAGCCACCATCCCCACCCTGCTCGACGGCCGCGACGTCGTCGGCCTCGCACAGACCGGAACCGGCAAGACCGCGGCCTTCGCGCTGCCGATCCTGTCCCGCATGGAGTCCGGCAGCAAGAAGCCGCAGGCCCTCGTGCTGTCCCCGACGCGCGAGCTCGCCCTGCAGGTCTGCGAGGCGTTCGAGCAGTTCGCGTCGCACATGAAGAACGTCCACGTCCTTCCCGTCTACGGCGGCCAGGCGTACGGCGTGCAGCTGTCCGCCCTGCGCCGCGGCGTCGACGTCATCGTCGGCACCCCCGGTCGCATCATGGACCACCTGGCGAAGGGCACGCTCGACCTGTCCGAGCTGAAGTACCTGGTCCTCGACGAGGCCGACGAGATGCTCAAGATGGGCTTCGCCGAGGACGTCGAGACGATCCTCGCCGACACCCCCGACGACAAGCAGGTCGCGCTGTTCTCGGCGACGATGCCCGCCCAGATCCGCCGCATCTCGCAGCAGTACCTGACGGACCCGGCCGAGATCACCGTCAAGACCAAGACGAAGACCGCCGCGAACATCACGCAGCGCTACCTGATGGTCTCGTACCCGCAGAAGGTCGACGCCCTGACCCGCATCCTCGAGGTCGAGGACTTCGAGGGCATGATCATCTTCGTCCGCACCAAGAGCGAGACCGAGACCCTGGCCGAGAAGCTCCGGGCCCGTGGCTACGCCGCAGCCGCCATCAGCGGTGACGTCGCCCAGGCCCAGCGTGAGCGGACCGTCAACCAGCTGAAGTCCGGCAAGCTCGACATCCTGGTCGCCACCGACGTCGCCGCCCGTGGCCTCGACGTCGACCGCATCACCCACGTCGTGAACTACGACATCCCCGTCGACATCGAGTCCTACGTGCACCGCATCGGCCGCACCGGTCGTGCCGGCCGCTCGGGTGACTCGATCAGCTTCGTCACGCCGCGCGAGCGTCGTCTGCTGTCCGCGATCGAGCGTCACACCAAGCAGCCGCTCACGCAGATGCAGCTGCCGACGATCGACGACGTCAACGAGACGCGTCTGACCCGCTTCGACGACGCCATCACCGCGGCGCTCGAGGACCAGGGCCGCATCGCCGCCTTCCGTGACGTCATCGCGCACTACGTCGAGCACCACGACGTCCCCTCGGACGACGTCGCCGCTGCCCTGGCGGTCGTGGCGCAGGGCGACTCGCCGCTGCTCCTGACCGCAGCCGACGACGCACTCCGCACCCAGATGGACCGCGACGCCCGCCGCAGCGAGCGCGACGACCGCGGTGGTCGTGACGACCGCGCACCCCGCAGCGACCGTGGTGGCGACCGCGACCGTGGTCCCCGTCGTTCGCAGCCGATGACCGCGTACCGCATCGAGGTCGGCCGTCGTCACCGCGTCGAGCCGCGCCAGATCGTCGGTGCGCTCGCGAACGAGGGCGGCCTGCGCCGCGACGACTTCGGCGCGATCCGCATCCAGCCGGACTTCTCCATCGTCGAGCTGCCGGCCGACATGGACACGAGCGTGCTGGACCGTCTGACCGACACCCGGATCAGCGGCAAGCTCATCGAGATCAAGCCGGACCGCCGTGGTGGCGGTCGCCGCTACGAGGACCGCGACCGCGCCCCGCGCGGGGACCGCGACGACCGTCCGGAGCGCAAGCCGCGCTACTGACGCTCGCCGCGTCCTGGACGCGACCAGTTCCTGACGGGAGGCACGGTGCCAGCTGGCACCGTCCCTCCAGGCACGGCCGTCGCCCCGCTGGCGCGGTGCGCCGGTACCGGCTGGTGGGGCCCACCTCCCGTCCGTCGTCCGGTCGTCTCCAGTCCCCGCATCCGCAGGCTTGCGGTGCGGGGAACCGCAGATCGGGCCGGATCCGGTTCCCCTCGCGCCCGCGCGGTGCTGTGATACCCGGAGCCGTGACGCAGGGAGCCGCGGAGAAGTCAGGGGAACGACCGTGTACCGAGCACTACTCACCGTCGCAGCAGCGGCGGCGCTCGTCATCGGGGGAGCGGCGCCGGCAACGGCAGCCCCCTCGTCGTCGGTGCCGGGAGCACCGACCTCCGTCAAGGTCAGCGGAGCCTCAGACAGTGCGACCGTCCGCTGGGCGAGCCCCAGGTCCGGGGCGAAGGTCACCGGGTGGAAGGTCGCGGTCAAGCGCACCTGGCACAACGGCCGCCCGCACGTCGACCAGCTGCCGGCCAACGCGCGTTCGGACCGCTTCTCGCACCTGACCGCCGACACCACCTACTCGTTCACCGTGCGCGCCCTCGGCAAGAAGGGCAGCGGCAAGGCCGTGACCGTGCGGTACACCGCGCCCTCCGCACCCGTGACGCCGACCGACCCGGGTGACACGCAGTCGCTCTTCGCCCTCGACGCCGCTGGTGACGTGGTGCGCTTCCCGACCTCGGGCACGGACGCCCCGGTCACGGTCGCCACGGACGGCGCAGGCTTCGCAGCGGACGGCGACGGCGACGTCTACACGCCCTCGGCTGACCTCACCGCGATCCGGGTGCACCCCGCCGACGGTGGCGCGGTCCGCACGGTCGCGACCGGCCTGCACCTGACCGAGGACCTCCGGGCCGACGACGCCGGCAACCTGTACTGGGTGGACTCGGTGACGGGTGCCGTGCAGGAACTCCCGTCGGGTGCGCACACCGCGAAGGTCGCCCTCGACCTCGGAGGCCGCCCGACCGGCGGTGACCAGCGCTTCTGGATCGTCACGCCCGACGGACGGGTCGTCGTGCTCGGCGGCTCCTCGTCCTCGCCGTACGTCAAGGGAACCGGGGTGGCAGCACGCACCATCACCCTGCCCGGCAGCTCCGGCGTGGGCTACCCGGCCGCGGTCCTCGCCGACTCGCACGGCAACGTCTACGTCGACATCCGCTCGCCCGGTGGCGCAGGCTCGTGGGCGTGGTACCAGCTGAAGCCCGGTGCCACGGCACTCACCTCGATCGAGCCCCGACTGGCGTTCGAGTACGGGGCTGCCAACGCCGACGGCTTCTCGCTGCTGCAGTCCGCCGAGTGGTGCACGGCTCCGGCCGAGTACCCGACGAGCCCGACCGGGTGCAAGGTCGACCGGTCGATCCCGGACAAGCGGGTCGTCGGGAGCAACGGGACCTCCACCCGACCGGTCTCCGGACTCACGGCGGGGTCGCGCGGCCCCAACACGGGTGCTGCTGACGCCGACGGCGACGTGTTCGTGAACGTCGACAGCGGTCCGACGACGGGGCTCTGGCGGGTGCCGGCTGCCGGGGGAGCTGCGAAGCAGCTGTCCGCGGCGCAGTACTCGCGGCTGCTCGTCGGCTGAGGCCGGGCGCGGGCGCGGGTGAGAGCCCGCACCCGCGCCGCCGTCCACCCACGGGACGCCCGGGTCAGGCGACGCCCTCGGCCGTCCGGCGGCAGACCTCGTCCCACGGCGTGGGCTCGATCCCGAAGCGCGCCCGGCTCTCCGAGTCGTCGATCACGTACGGCGCCGTCCACTGGTAGGCCATCTGCGCCATCTCCCGCATCATCGGGGACACCAGCCCGAGTGCCCGGAGCGCCCCGGCGGGCAGACGGCGCACGGTGACGGGCGGCTTCCCCGCCGAGGCGAGCACCTCGGTCAACGCCTGCTGCTGCGACCGGGGCGGGTTGCTCGGCACCATCCACGTCCGACCGTGCGCCGTCTCGTCGTCGGCAGCGGCGACGAGGGTCCTCGCGACGTCGAGCACGTCGGTGAAGGTGTGCGGCAGGTCCGTCCGGCCGATCATCGTGACGGCCTTCCCGCGCAGCGCCGCCGGGAGGACCCGGGTGACGTGCCCGTTCTCGCCGATCCCGGGGCCGACGTAGTCCGAGGCGCGGACCTCGACGGCGCGGAGCCGACCGGCCTCGTGCGCGGACCGGGCGTCGGCCCAGAGTCGCGCGCGGAGGATGCCCTTGTGGTCGGTCGCGGCATCAGGGGTCCCGGGGTGCATCGGGCCCTCGACGGGGCCGTACGGGTACAGGTTGCCGGTGATGGCGTAGACGGCACCGGTCCGCTCGGCTGCCGTGAGCAGCGAGGCCGCGAGCGGCGGCCAGGTCGCCTCCCACTGCGTGTAGTCGCCCGGGTTCGCGCAGTTGTAGAGCGCGGCAGCGCCCTCGCTCACCCGGGTGAGTGCGTCGGGATCGGAGGCGTCGAGCGCGACGTGACCCACTGCCTCCAGGCCGGTGTCCCGACCCGAGCGGGTGGCGACCGTGACCCGTTCACCGCGCCCGGCCAGGACTGCTGCGACGTGGCGGCCCACCGGGCCGGCGCCGATGACGACGTGGTGCTGCGACATGGTTCCCTGCTTTCCTCGGAGTGTTCCGAGAGCACTGCTCTCGGAACTCAGCATGCGCTGGTCGGCGCGAAAGTGCAAGAGCACTGCTCTCGATTGTGTGCAGTGCTCTCGCGTGGCAGGCTGGCGGCATGGCACAGACGGCACGCGCACTCGCCCGGCAGACGGTCACGGCAGACATCCTCGCGGCGGCGCGTGCACGGCTGACCGAGGAGGGTCCGAGTCAGCTCAGCCTCCGCGCCGTCGCCCGTGACGTCGGCATGGTCTCCTCGGCGGTGTACCGCTACTTCCCGAGCCGCGACGACCTGCTCACCGCCCTGCTCATCGCGGACTACGACGAACTCGGCCGAGCGGTGGAGGACGCGGACACCGACGCCGGACCAGAACCGGGTGCACGGTGGGTCGCGGTCTGCCGGGCGATCCGGACGTGGTCGGTGGCGCACCCGGGCGACTTCGCCCTGCTGTACGGCTCGCCCGTGCCCGGCTACGCCGCCCCGCGCGAGACGGTCGAGCCCGCGACGCGGACGACGTTCGCGCTCGTGCGCGTGGTGGCGGACGCGTGCGCGGTCACGTGCGCGGGCGCGTGCGCGGACGCGTGCGCGGTCGCGTCGGACGACGGATCGGACGGGAGGCCCGGATCGCCCTCCGCGGGCACGCCCGGCCCGGCTGCGGTCGCGTCCACGGCGCCGGCGGTCGCGTCCGGCGCGCAGTCGGTCGCATCTGGCGGGCAGTCGGTCGCGCCCGGCGGGCAGTCGGTCGCGTCCGGTGGGGCTGCCGCCGTCGCGGCTGCCGTCTCGACGCTCGCCGAGCTCGGCATCGTGCTGCCCGACGAGGTCGTCGTCCGCACGCTGATGGCCTGGTCCACGGTCTTCGGCACGATCTCGTTCGAGCTCTTCGGTCACTTCGTCGGATCGGTGTCGGACCCCGCGGCCTACTTCGACCAGGTGATCGCGCGACTCGCCGACGACCTCGGGTTCACCGCAGTCCTCTGACCGCACTGCTCTCCCCAGATCGGGTGTGCCGCCTGACAGACCCCCGGCCGCTGCGGTAGACAGGTCCCTACGCCGAGGTCGTGCCCGACGACCGCAGGCGGACGGACGGTCCGGTGGCGCACGTCGCCGACGGCCGGACGGAACCACATCCCGGGCGCGCGCCGTGTCCGGGGGACCGGCGGATCAGGAGGCACGCTTGCGACGCAGCACGTTCGGCGACGCCGCGGACGGGGCGACCCGGTGACCGCGATCGACGTCAGCAGGCAGGACCGCCGTCGCCTGACCACCGGGACCTCGCGGCGCCGACTCGTCACCGTGCGGACCGTCGCGCTCCTCGCCTCGCTCGCCGGGGTGAACTACGTGGTGTGGCGGTGGGCCGCCTCGGTGAACTGGCACTCGTGGTGGATCGCGGTGCCGCTGATCCTCGCCGAGACCTACAGCGTCATCGACTCCCTGCTCTTCGCGATCGGCGCCTGGCGTCTGCGGGAGCGCGGGGAGCCCCCGACCAAGCCGTCCACCGACGTCACCGTCGACGTCTTCATCACGACCTACAACGAACCCGTCGACCTCGTCGTCCGCACCGCCCGGGCGGCGAAGGCCATCGCGCACCCGCACGAGACCTGGATCCTCGACGACGGCAACCGGCCGGAGATGCGCGCGGCCGCCGAGTCGCTCGGCATCGGGGTCATCACGCGCGGCGCGGACTGGGTCGACCGCCCCCGGCACGCCAAGGCGGGGAACCTCAACAACGCGCTGCTGGCGACGCAGGGCGAGTTCCTGCTCATCCTCGACGCCGACCAGGTGCCGGACCCGGCGATCCTCGACCGCACGCTCGGCTACTTCAAGGACCCCCGGATGGCGCTCGTGCAGACGCCGCAGTGGTTCGAGAACGTGCCCGATGCCGACCTCCTGGGCAGCCAGGCGCCGCTGTTCTACGGTCCGATCCAGCAGTCGAAGGACGGCTGGAACGCGGCGTTCTTCTGCGGGTCGAACGCGATCCTCCGGCGCGAGGCACTCATGCAGCTCGGCATCTCGCGGTACGTGGTCGAGGTCGAGGCATCGGTGCAGCGCACCATCACGACCTCCCGCAAACTGCTGGCCCGAGCGCGCGAGACCGAGACGGACCCGCGCGTGCTCGGCGCCCTGGACGAAGCCGAGGCCGTCGTCGACCGTGCCCGCGACCAGGTGCGCGCCGGCGAACCGCTCGGCGACGTCACGTACGCGTTCCAGCGCGGGATCGACGCGATCTCGTACCGGTTCGCCGCCGCCGACCTCGAGTCGGTGCGGAACGACCTGCAGGAACTCGCGGCGATGTCGACCGACGCCAACACCTTCGCCGGTCTCGACGACGCCGCACTCGACGTGCTCGGGCGCCGCGACGCCTCACCCGTCGCGGCCATCGAGTCGATCGCGGTCCTCGCCCGTGCGCTCGACGTCAACCGCGACGACGAGGCCCAGCCGATCATGCCGCTGGCGACGATCTCGGTGACCGAGGACATGGCCACCGCGATGCGCCTGCACGGGCTCGGCTGGAAGTCCGCGTACCACGACGAGATCCTGGCGAAGGGCCTGGCGCCGGAGGACCTGCCGACGATGCTCGTGCAGCGTCTCCGCTGGGCGCAGGGCACGATGCAGGTCTTCTTCCGCGAGAACCCGCTCGTGCAGAAGGGCCTGTCGTGGGGGCAGCGGCTCATGTACTTCTCCACGATGTGGAGCTACCTGTCCGGCTTCGCGGCGATCGTCTACATCGCCGCGCCGGTGCTCTGCCTGTCGTTCGGCGTCGTGCCGGTCCAGGCGTACAGCGTCGACTTCTTCGCCAGGCTCATCCCGTTCCTCGTGCTCAACCAGCTGCTGTTCTGGGTGGTGGCAGCAGGCAGACCGACGTGGCGCGGCCAGCAGTACTCGCTCGCCCTGTTCCCGGTCTGGATCGAGTCGGTGACGAGTGCGTTCGAGAACGTCTTCCGGGGCAAGCCGCTCGGGTTCCGCGTGACACCGAAGGTCCGCGACGAGACCGAGCAGAAGCCGCGGTGGGACCTCGTGAAGCCGCAGCTCATCGCGATGGGAGCCCTGGTGGCGGCGCTGATCCTGATCGGGATCCGGTACCTCACCGGGCAGGCGTCGGGGATCGCACCGCTCGTGAACACCGCGTGGGTGGTCTTCGACCTCTTCATCTTCAGCATCGTCATCCGCGCCGTCCGCTACCGGGGACCGAGCGGTGGCATCCAGTCCGAACACGAGTCGAGCACCGCCGGAGGACCACTGTGAACCCCACCACGTTCGAGGTCGCCGCGACGGCCGCCTCCCTCGACGAGGTCCAGGACCGCTTCGGCGCGTGGTGGGACGCGCTCGGCATCGACGACGTCCGGCTGCGGTTCTCGCTCGAGACCGCGCTGGCCGAGGTCGCCGCGAACATCGTCGAGCACACCACGCGCGCCGACCAGGCGACCGGTCGGCGGTACACCGTGCACCTCGAAGCGACCGAGCGTTCCCTGACCGCGGAGCTCACCGACAACGGGCTGCCGGTGGACATCGACCTCGCCGCCGTGACGATGGCCGACGTCGAGCAGGAGAGCGGCCGCGGCCTGGCGCTCGCCATCGCAGCACTCGACCGCCTCGAACACCGACACGAGCACGGGCACAACGTGTGGACGCTGGCGTGCGACCGGTGAGACTGCAGGCCGCCCGCGCGGTCGCCGTCCTCGTCACCATCGCGACGCTCCTGCTCGGTGGCGCGCTGCCGGCGTCCGCCGTGACGGTCCACACCGCCGCGGCAGAGGAGCCCGCGTCGGGCTCGAGGTGGTTCGGCCCCGACCTGGACTGGGGCGCCGACGCGCCCGCCGGCTACGAGGGGCGGCTCGGCGCGACGCCGTCGATGTACGGCGTCGAGGTCGACTACCCGCTCGACCGACCCGCGCGCAAGGAGCTCCTCCGCGCGACGCGGGCCGCGGCGACCCAGGGTGCGGTCCTCGTCGTCAGCCTCGAACCCGGGCAGTCGCTCCGGTCGCTCGACGCCGCCGACGCCCGGGCCGCGAACACCGTGTTCGAGGAGATCCGCGACCAGTACGGCACGCAGGTCCTCGTCCGGTTCGCCCCGCAGATGAACGGCACGTGGGTGCGCTGGGGGCAGCAGCCGACGCAGTTCGTCCGGGCGTTCAGAGCCCTCGCGACGGCCGTGCACGGCGGCGACTCGGACGCCCTCATGGTGTGGTCCCCGTCGTACGGCGCCGGGTACCCGTTCGGCGAGTCGGCCGGGCGTCTGGCCGACCTCTCCGCGACCGACGTCGCGAAGCTCGACACCAACGGCGACGGTGCGCTCACCGCGGCCGACGACCCCTACGAGCCGTACTGGCCCGGAGAGTCCGCCGTCGACTGGGTCGGCCTGTCGATGTACTACTTCGGCAAGGGCAAGGCGACCGAGGCCGCCGGCCGCGACGTCCCGCTGACCCGCAACGACGTCCCCGCGTCCGGCGAGGTCGAGGCCCGGTTCGACGAGACCTGGGGCTACGACCAGCAGCAGACCGACAGCTTCTACGACCGGTTCGCGCTGCAGGGTGACCGGTCGATGCTGCTCGACACCGGCGCGCTGTACGACCACACCCGTCGTGGCGACGCCGAACTGCTGGTGAAGCAGGGCTGGTGGCGGCAGGTCATCGCCGCCGTGCAGGACCGGCCACTCATCCGCGGGGTCACCTTCCTCGAGACGAACCGCCGGGAACCCGAGGCCGGCAACCGCGTCGCCGACTGGCGGGACACCGCGGTGCCGGGCATCGCCGGGTCGTTCCGCACCGACCTCGACCGTGCCGGCGACTTCACCTTCGGACCGGTCACCGAGCGGGTCACGACGCAGCAGGGCAACGCCGCGACCGATCAGCAGTACGACACCGGCGGCGACCAGATGGCGTGGATCGTCTGGGTCGCGGTCGGACTCGCGATCGTGTTCCTGCTGAGCGGGCTGGTCGGGCGGCTGCTGCCGAGCTGGCGGTACCCCGACGACGGCAAGCCCGGGCGCGACCTGCGGCTCGACCTGTTCCGCGGCTTCATCATCCTGGCCGTGGTGATCACCCACATCGAGATCGGCGGCCCGTACTCGTACATCACGCTGCACGCGGTCGGGGCCATCACGGGCGCGGAGATGTTCGTGTTCCTGTCCGGCATGGTCCTCGGCATGACGTACCCGTTCGCCATCAAGAAGTTCGGCGAGTGGGTGGCGGCGGTCGGAGCGTGGAAGCGTGCGCGCAAGCAGTACCTCGTCACGCTCGGGGTGATCGCGGTGGTCTTCGCGATGAGCTTCATCCCGTTCCTGAACACCGACGCCATCACGACCTTCACCGACCGCGGCACCGGCACCGGCGGCGTGGGGGCCGAGGGCCGCGTCTACGACCTCTACCCGAACGCGATGCAGCTGTTGGCCTACCCGCCGCCCTGGTACGCGATCCGACAGTTCCTGCTGCTCGAGATGGGGCCGTGGCCGTTCAACATCATGGGGCTCTTCGTGGTGCTGAGCCTGTTCATCCCCGCGTTCCTCTGGGTGATCCGTCGCGGGTACTGGTGGGCGCTGCTCGTCGTGAGCTGGGCGCTGTACGTGTTCCAGGCGCTGCACCCGGACTTCCGGCCGCTCAACTCGCAGTTCGAGGCCGTGTTCCCCCTGCTCACCTGGCAGGTCGTGTTCACCCACGGTCTCGTGCTCGGGTACTACCGCCGGCAGATCATCGGTTCGTTGACCGGGCGGCTCGGCAAGGTGCTCGTCGGTGTGGGGATCGGCGGGTACGCGGCGTTCCTGGTCTACGTCTGGGCGGCGAACCACTTCGGGTTCGCCCCGGTGCCGTTCCCGGCGACGATGTACGACGACCTCTACAACACCGCCTACCAGCGCGTGGACCTGCAGTGGGGCCGACTGGTCGACATCGCGTTCTTCGCGATCGTCTCGTACGCGATCCTCACGGTGTTCTGGAAGCCGATCGCGACGGTGATCGGCTGGCTGTGGATCCCGATCGGGCAGGCGAGCCTCTACGTCTTCGTCTGGCAGGTGTTCTTCGCCCTGGCCATCGCGTCGATCCCCGGCGTCGACTGGGCCAACGGCTGGATCGGCTTCGCGACCCACACGGCGCTCATCCTGCTCGTCTGGTACATGATCCGGAAGAAGTTCCTCTTCTCGATCATCCCGCGCTGACCGCCGACGGCGCGCCACGTGCCACGTGCCACGTGCCACCCCCCCCGCCGACGCTTCGTGAGCAGAAATGGTCGGGTCCCGTTGTGGGACCCGACCATTCCTGCTCACGAAGTGCGGGTTCGAGACGCGAGGCGAGCGGACGGGAGGCGCGGTGCGGGCCCGACCCGCGCCTCCCGTCCCTCAGTGCGCGGCCGCGGCCGACGCCCCCAGCGCGTCCCGGACGGACCCCCACGACGCGAGCCGGTCGCGGACCGCTTCGTCCCGCTCGACCGCGAGGGCCTCTGCGTGCGCCTGCTCGAGGACCTCGTCGATCACGATGCGACGGCCGCTCCTGGTCGACGCGATCGCGGCGTCGACCATGGTCAGGCTCATCACGTTGCCGTGGACCTCGCCGTCCGGGACCTCGCCCGAGCGCACGGCGCGGACGAACGAGGCGAGCGCGCCCGCGATCTCGTGCCCGACGCTCGGTGCGTTCCCCGGTGCTCCGACCGTGCCGTCGAGGTCGCTCCACGGAGCGGTGTCGCCGTCCCAGAGCGCGGTGCCCCCGGCACCGGAGGCGCGCCAGTCCCCGTTCCACGACGTCTCGGCGCCGGGCGCGCACCAGGAGCCGTCGTAGACGTAGCGGACGTCGCCCTCGAAGGTGAAGACCGCCGCAGCGGCCGCGTCGCCGCGGTACCAGGACCAGGACGGGTTCCACGACTCGCAGTACACCGACACCGGGTCGCGTTCGAGCACGTACCGGGCGGAGTCGAACGCGTGGATCGCCATGTCGAGCAGCAGGACGTCGTCCATCTCCTCGCGGAAACCGCCGAAGTGCGGGGCCTTGGCGAACCGGGTGCTCAGGCCGCCGACGTCGCCGAGGAGTCGGACGTGCTCGCGGAAGGCGACGAGGTGGTCGTTGTACCGACGTGACTGGGAGACCATGAACAGCTTGCCGGTGGCCTCGGCCGCGGCGGCGAGCGACAGGGCCTCGGCCACGGTCTGGGCCGCCGGCTTCTCACCGAGCACCGGGAGACCGGCACGGAGCGCCTCGAGGGTGACCGGGTGGTGCGCGACGGGGACCGTGATGTCGAGCACGGCCTCGGCGCCGGTCCCGGCCGCGAGTGCGGTGAGGTCGGTGCCGACCGGGATCGTCGGGTCGCCGGCGTGCGCGGCACCGGCCCGTGCGGCGTCGAGGTCGAGGTCGACGATGCCGACGAGCTCCACGTCAGGGTCGGCGGCGACGGTGCCGAGCCAGGCGCGGCCCATCCCGCCGGCGCCGACCTGGACGACGCGCAACGCGCTCACGCGCGGGCCGCTTCGTCGACGCGCTGGTCGACTTCGTCGACGGGCTGGTCGACCGGCTCGTCGACGGGTGCGTCGTCGAACGGGCCGCGGTAGTGCTGGCCGTCGAGGTACTCGCCGAGCTCGAACCGGCGGAGCGTCGGGAGCTCCCGCTCGCGCTCCGGCCGCGCCCACTCGGTCGCGTTCGCGATCACCCGGCGGACGTCCTCGTGGTGGTACACCGGGAAGTCCTGGTCGCCGGGGGAGAAGTAGAAGATCTTCCCGAGGCCGCGGCGGTAGGTCATGCCGCTCCGGAACACCTCGCCGCCGGTGAACCCCGAGATGAACACGAGCTCGTCGGGGGTCGGCACGTCGAAGTACTCGCCGTACATCTCCTGCTCGGGGATCACGATCGGGTTCGGGACGCCGCGCGTGATCGGGTGCTGCGGGTTCACGGTCCAGACGAGCTCCTGATCGTGCTCGCTGCGCCACCGGAGCGTGCAGGTGGTGCCCATCAGCTTGCCGAAGATCTTCGACCAGTGGCCGGAGTGCAGGACCACGAGGCCCATGCCGGAGAGGACGTGCTTGTGCACCCGGTCCACGACGGCGTCGTCGACGTCGGCGTGCGCGGCGTGCCCCCACCAGGTGAGGACGTCGGTGTCCGCCAGGACCTCGTCGGTCAGACCGTGCTCGGGCTGCTGCATGGTGGCCGTCCGGACGACGGCGTCCGGGAGGTTCTCGCGGATCCCGTCGGCGATGGCGCCGTGCATGCCGTCGGGGTAGCGCTCTGCGACGTGCTGCTCGACCTGCTCGTGGACGTTCTCGCCCCAGACGGTGATGCGGAGCGGGGTGGTGGTCATGATGTGTGCCCTTCCGGGGTCGTTCGTGGGACGCGGGTCGTGCGACCCGAGGCTGGCCGGTGACCCGGTCACTTGACTGCGCCGCCGGTGGCTCCGGCTGCGATGAACTTCTGCGCCACGAGCAGCAGCACGATGGCGGGGATCGACGCCATCACCGCGGCCGCCATGACGGTCGACCAGTCGGCGGTGAAGGTGCCGATGTAGTTGTAGATGCCGAGCGTGATCGGCCGGACGTCACCGGTGGTGGTGAGGGTCAGCGCGAACAGGAAGTCGCTCCAGGTGAACAGGAACGTGAAGAGCCCGGCGGTGATCAGGGCGTTGGCGCTGATCGGGACGACGACCGAGCGGAACGCCCGGAAGTTGCCGGCACCGTCCACCTTGGCGGCCTCGATGATCGACGGGGGGATGTTCTGCATGAACGCCCGCATGATGAGGATCGCGAAGGGCACACCGGCGGTGGAGTCGGCGAGGATCAGCCCGGGGATCGTGTTGAGCAACCCGAGGTCGTTGTACGCGGCGTACAGCGCGTTGGCGACGACGATGCCGGGGATCATCTGCGAGATGAGGATGCCGAACAGCACCGCCCCGACGCCCTTCACCTTGAACTGCGCGAGCGCGTAGGACGCCGGCGTCGCGATGAGCAGGCTCACCACGACACTGCCGAGTGCGATCGCGAGGCTGGTCAGGAGCGCCCCACCCTGGTCGGCGATGGCCTGCGCGTAGCCGTTCAGCTGCGCGTGCACCGGGAACCAGGCGGCCTCGATGGCGGGGCCGGCCGGCTGGAGCGAGATGTTGATCATCCAGTAGACGGGGAACAGCATCACGGCGAGGATCAGGATCCCGATGCCGGAGAGCACCCACTGCTTCGCGCTGGTGGGCCGGACGGGTCGTCGGGCGCCGCGGGTGACGACCGCGCGGGTCCGGAGGGCGCTGTCAGTCATCGACGGCCTTCCTGTTGAGACGGAGGTAGACGATCGCGAACAGTGCCGAGATCACGATGAGGATGTTGCTCAGCGCGGCGCCCTGTCCGAAGTCGAACTGCTTGAAGGACAGGTCGTACGACTGCGTCGCGATGGTCTGGGTGGCGTTCGCCGGACCACCGTTCGTCAGGCCGAGGATGATGTCCAGGACCTTGATCGTGTAGACGACCCCGAGCACGAGCGTGACGCTCACGACGGGGCGGAGCATCGGCCAGGTGATCGCCCAGAACGCCTTCCACCCGGTGGCACCGTCGAGCGCCGCGGCCTCGTACAGCTCGGTCGGGATGTCCTGCAGACCGCCGTAGAGGATCGTCGTGTTGAACGGGATGCCGATCCAGATGTTCACCGCGATGACGGTGATGAGCGCCACCGCCGGGCTGGTCAGCCACGGGACGGACCCGGCGCCGAACAGGTGCAGGAACTGGTTCACGACGCCGGAGTCCTGGTCGAGCATCCACTTCCAGACCGCACTCGAGACGATGAGCGGCAGGAGCCACGGCAGCAGGAGCAGGGAACGGAGCAGTCCGGAGAGCGGGAAGTTCCGCCGGAAGAACAGCGCGAGCAGCAGCCCGATGACGAACTGCCCGACGATCGACCCGATCGTGAACAGCGCGGTGTTGAGCAGCGCCGGCCCGAACAGCTGCGACGAGACGACCGAGGCGTAGTTCGCGAACCCGACCCACGGAGCCTCGCCCGTGTAGAAGGTCGAGGTCGTGTACGCCTGGAAGCTCATCACGATGTTCTTGACCACGGGGTAGCCGAAGAACAGCAGCAGGAACAGGACGGCGGGCAGCAGGAACAGCAGCTGCGCGAGCCGCTGGAAGCGCAGGCTGCGGCCCGGGCGGGGCCGCCGGGACGGAGGAGGAGCTCCGTCGCCGGCGGCCCGCCGTGGGGCGACGGGGGTCGCGGTGGCAGTCATCGTCAGTTGCTCGACTGGGCGTTCTTCAGGGCGTCGGCGGGCGAGTCCTGCCCGGTCAGCGCGGACTGCACGGCGGTGTAGATCTTCGTCGCCGCCTTCGGCCAGTCGGCGCCGAGCTCACCGGTGCGGGCACGGGCGTCGGCGACCAGGTCGACGAAGACCTGCTCCTCGGGGACGTCCTTGCCGAACTGCTGCGCGGCCGCGGTCTTCGAGGGGATCGTGTACCGCAGCTTCGCCATCGCGAGCTGGTTCTTCGCGTCGTTCATGCACGCGACGACCTTCGCGGCGACCTGCTGCTTGGCCTTGTCGCCGGTGTTCGGGACGGTCCAGACCTCGCCACCGAGCGGGGCGACGGCCTTGTCGCTGGCGGACTGCACGGGGATCTGCGCGATGCCGTAGTCGACCTTCGACGCCTTCAGCCCGGGGATCTGCCACGGTCCGTTGATCATCATCGCGGCCTTGCCGGCCATGAACTGGTCGTTCACGTCGGCCTGGGTCCAGTTCACGACGCTCTTCGACATCGAGCCGTCGTCGACGAGGCCCTTCCACAGCGACAGCGCCTCGGTGGTCTCCGGCGTCGCGATGTCCTTCTCGTCGCCACCGTTCGACCACATGAACGGCAGGAACTGCCAGGTGCCCTCGTAGGTGGCGTTCGCGTCGACGGCGAACCCGTACTGGCTGCCCTTCGTGAGCTTCTTCGCCGCGGCCTGCAGCTCGTCCCACGTCTTCGGCGGGGTCACGCCGGCGTCCGACAGGACCTTCTTGTTGTAGAACAGCGCGATGGTGTTCACGGTCGGCGCGAGTCCGTAGACCTTGCCCTCGTACGTACCGGCCTGCAGCACGCCCTTCGCGTAGCCGTCGGTGGAGATGCCGTAGTCGGTGAGCGGGGAGAGCGCCCCGGTCTCGGCGATCTGCTGGAGGTCCGGGTTGTCGAGCATCAGGACGTCGGGCAGGGTCTTCGACGACGCCTGCTGCAGGACCTTCTGGATGAGCGAGGAGCCGGGCACCAGACTGCGCTTGATCGTCACGTCGTTCGCAGCCCCGCACTTGTCGAGGTAGTCGCCGATGACCTTCTTGTCGTTGCCCTGGTTGTAGTAGTCGAGCACGGTGATGGAGTCCACCTTGCCGCCGGAGCTCGCGGACGAGCCCCCGGAGCAGCCGGCGAGGACGAGGGGGACGGTCGCCAGCATGGCGACCGCGCTGAGGACCGGGGCGATCCTGCGGTGTCGAGGCTTCATTGCTTCGCTCTTCTCTGGATGGTTGCCGGACACGAGGCGGACGTACCGCTCGTGGATCGGACCGCGAACCGGACCAGAACCGCTCCGTCGCGTCCCGAGTGCTGCGAAGCTAGCATCTAAGCGCTTCGACAGTAAAGCGCTTAGACGAACATTTTCCGATCGGTCCAGCGCTACAGTGAGCGGACCACACGAACGGGAGACGCCATGGCGACGATGCAGCAGGTCGCCGACCGGGCGGGGGTCTCGATCGCGACCGTGTCGTTCGTGGTGAACGGGAACAAGCGGGTGTCGGAGGAGACACGGGCGCGCGTCTCCGCCGCCATGCGCGAGCTCGGCTACCGCAACAACGTCGTCGCACGGGCGCTCGCCTCACGCCGGACCCGGATCCTCGCGCTGCTCTTCCCGGTGCTCGAGCAGCGGCTCGGTCAGACGGCGCTGCAGTTCTTCACCAGTGCCGCGAGCCGCGCCTCCGAGCTCGGGTACCACCTGGTGCTCTGGCCGGCCGCGACCACCGCCGACGACGTGCGCGACCTGATCTCCGGGGGCCTGGCGGACGGCGTCGTCGTGATGGAGGTCACGATGCACGACCCCCGGATCGAGCGGCTCGTCGAGATGGACGTCCCGTTCGTCTCCATCGGCCGCACCGCCGACCCCTCGTCCATCTCGTTCGTCGACATCGACTTCGAGCGCACGGTCGAGGACGCCCTCGACCACCTCGCCGGGCTCGGGCACCGGCGGATCGGTCTCGTGGTCGAGGACCTCGACGGCACGGCGATGGCGGAGTACGGCCCGAAGGTCCGGTCCGAGGCAGCGTTCCGCTCGTCGATGGCCCGGCGCGGGCTCGACGGGACGGTCGTCGCGTCCGGGGCCTCGGCCGAGGGCGGTCGTGCTGCGGCGCGGGAACTCCTCGAGCGCGACCCAGGGGTGACCGCGGCGATCATCATGAAGGACGACTCGAACTTCGGCCTGGTCAGCGGACTGACGGCCGCCGGGAAGCGGGTGCCCGAAGACGTCTCGGTCATCGCGATCGTCTCCTCCGACGGCGCCGGAGCGGCCACGGAGCCGGTGCTCACGACCCTCAACGCGCCCGGCCCGGAGCTCGGGCGGCTCGCGGTCGAGTCGCTCGTCGACCGGCTCGAGGGCGCCACGACCGACCTCACGCACACCCTCATCCCGTGTGCCATGCACCTGGCGGACTCGACGGGTCCCGCGCGCGCCTGACGCGCCGTCGACGCGACCACCCACCGGCCGGGAGGCGCGGGTCGGCCCCGCCCCGCGCCTCCCGGCCGCCGGTCCGCACCTTTCGGGCTGCGCGACAGTTCACGGGGCCGCGAACGCGTGAACTGTCGCTGAGCGCGAAATCCGCGCGCCGCACCGCGCCGCACCGCGCGCGCACCGCCCGCCGCGCCGCGCCCACCGCGCACTCAGGCCATGTTTGGTTGTGTGGACGCACAGGTTCAGCACCACACGTCGAGGAGGACGCGGATGGCGATCGACCGCAGGATGTTCCTGCTCGGGGGAGCGGGGGTGCTGCTGCTCGCCGGTTGCTCCACGCGTCCCGAGCGCACGCTCGTGGGGGACTGGCCCACCGATCCACCGGAGGGCGAGGCCACGATCAGCTGGTGGGCGGGGCAGGTGGCCTCGAAGGACGGCGGTGACCTGCGCCGCCGACTCATCGCAGAGTTCCAGAAGGAGCACCCGAACATCCGGGTGCGCATCGTCTCCGCGCCGAGCGACACCGACACGAACCGGACGAGCCTCACGACGCAGATCGCGGCCGGCAGCAGCACTCCGGACGTGTACCTCGGCGACGTCGCGTGGCCCGGGCAGTTCGCGAAGAACAAGCTCGCGACCCCGGTGAACCAGCTCGTGGGCGAGGACTTCTTCGACCAGTTCCCGGAGGGCCTCCGACAGGCGGCGAGCGTCGACGGGACGTACTACATGTTCCCGCTCTACATCGACGAGTCGTTCTTCCTGTACCGGAAGGACCTGCTCGCGAAGCACTCCCTGCAGGTGCCGCGGTCGTGGGAGGAAGTCCGTGAGACCGGCGCGAAGCTCGTCGACACCGGGGACGTGAGCTACGGCTTCGCGTTCCAGGGCGACGTCTACGAGGGCCTCACCTGCAACGTCACCGAGTTCGTCGCCGACGCAGGCGGATCGCTGCTCAACGACGACCTGACGAAGCCGGAGACCACGAGTTCGGAGACGAAGCGTGCGTTCGAGTTCATGCGCTCCCTGATCACGGACGGCGCGAGCCCCCGGGCCACCCTGACGTACCAGGAGCAGGACACGAACGACGCCTTCTCGGGAGGTCGGGCGGCGTTCCTCCGCAACTGGTCGTACGCGTGGGGCATCGCGAACGGGCCGGACAGCCGAGTGGCGGGCAAGGTCGGTCTCGCCGCGCGCCCGACGTTCGACGGGCAGGACGAGCACCACTCCACGATCGGCGGGTGGGGGAACTACATCAACCCGCACACGCAGGAGCCGGCAGCCGCACTGACCTTCGCGCGCTGGATGTCGAGCGAGACGGCGCAGCAGTTCCTGACCCGCGAGGGCGGTGTGCTGCCGGCGCGGTCGGCGAGCCTGGTCAGCGACGACGCGAAGCGGCAGAACCGCCCCACCTACGACACGGCTGCCGGCATCACGCTCGTGCCCCGCCCGACCTCGACCGCGTACTACCCGAAGGTCTCGCAGGGCATCTACCAGAACGGCAACAGCATCCTCGGCGGTCAGGCGTCCGTCGACGGCGGCACGAGCGCGATGGCCTCCGCGATCTCGCTCGCCCTGCAGGGGGCTGCGCTGTGAGCGCCGGCACGGCCACGCGGTCGTCGACCAGGCCTGGAGGCGCGGGTCGCGTCGATCCGCCACCTCGCCTGAGCGGGCGGTCGCGCCTCGACCGCATCCGCGCGCGTGGCGCGTGGGGCTTCGCGGCCCCGGCGCTGCTCGTCGTGGCTGCGGTGACGATCTTCCCGGTCGTCTACTCGATCGTCCTGAGCTTCGCCGACGTCGAGGTCGGCTACGAGGGGTTCACGATCCAGTCGTTCGGGTTCGGCAACTACGCCGCGCTGCTGCAGAGCGCCGACTGGTACCGGGCGCTCGGGTTCACGGTGCTCTACACGGTCGTGACGGTCGCGGTGGAGCTCGTCCTCGGCATGCTCGTCGCCCTGGTGCTCGAACGGCTCGGGGCGACCCGCGGGTGGATGCTCGCGCTCATGCTCGTCCCGTGGTCGCTCGTCACGATCGTGAACGCGCAGCTCTGGAAGTACATCTACGACAGCACGTACGGCGTCGCGACGTGGTTCTTCGGACTGTTCGGGGACGCCCCTGTGATCCTCGGTGAACCGGTGCCCGCGATCACCGGGCTGATGGTCGCGGACATCTGGAAGACCACGCCGTTCGTGGCGATCATCCTGCTCGCCGGGCTCGTGCAGATCTCCGAGGACCACTACGAGGCCGCCGAGCTCGACGGCGCGAGCACCTGGCAGACCTTCTGGCGGGTGGTGTTGCCGCAGCTCACCCCGACCCTGACGATCGCGGTGCTGTTCCGCATCCTGCAGGCGTTCGGCGTCTTCGACCTGCCGTTCGTGCTGACGAACGGGGGTCCGGGCACCGCCACACAGTCGCTCGCGATCATGGGCTACAAGGTCCTGTTCCAGGACATCAACATCGGGCCGGGCGCGGCGATCGCGACGTCCACCGCGATCATCGTCGCTGCCGGCTGTCTGCTGTTCCTCCGGGCGTTCCGGAACCAGGCGAAGGGAGGGGACGACTGATGCCCCGTCAACGCGTGCGCAAGGGTTGGCGCAAGTGGGTCAACACCGTCAACGTCAGCGGGGTCGTCATCGCGGTGCTCACCGCGCTGCCCCTGTACTGGCTCGTGACGACGTCGTTCAAGCCGGCGTCCGAGATCTCGCAGTCGCCGCCGACGTTCTGGCCGGTGTCGGTGACCTTCGACAACTTCGTGGTGGCGTTCCGGGACAACGCGCTCGGTCAGTACATGGTGAACAGCGTGATCGTGTCGGTGTCGACGACCGTGATCGTCCTGGCACTGGCGTTCCTGGCGGGCTACGCGCTCGCGGGTCGGTGGATCAGGGGACGCACGGCGATCATGACGTCGTTGCTGATGCTCTCGGTGTTCCCGGCGATCGCGGTGCTGACGCCGCTGTACCTGCTCGAGCGGAACCTCGGGCTGCTCAACTCGTACCCGGGCCTGATCGTGCCGTACGTCGCGTTCAACCTGCCGTTCGCCATCTGGATCATGCGCAACTACCTGGTGGGCATCCCCTCGACGATCGAGGAGGCCTCCGAGATCGACGGCGCCGGTGCCTGGCGCACCGTGCTGAGCGTGATCCTGCCGATGGCGAAGCCAGGGTTGTTCACGGTCGGTGTCTTCACGTTCACGGCGTCGTGGAGCGAGTTCCTGATGGCGCTGACGTTCAACAGCGAGAACTCGTTCCGCACGATCCCGGTGGGCATCGCGCTGTTCGGCACCCAGTTCACGGTGCCCTTCGCGCAGATCTTCGCGGCGAGCGTCGCGGCGACGGTGCCCATCGTGATCCTGGTGCTCGTGTTCCGACGCTCGATCGTCTCCGGACTCACCTCGGGGGCCGTCAAGGGGTAGCGCCGCGGTTGATTCCGCACCAACAGTGAGCAAGGATCAGCACAGACGTCGACGACGACGGCCGGGACCAACCACCCCGGCCGTCGTCACCACCGATCGGCGTCACGGATCAGGAGACACGTCATGGCTGACAGCACCGCGCCCCCGCGCGCCCGGAAGCGGAACCGGAACCGCAACCGCGTCCTCGCCCTCGCCGCGGGAGGGGTCCTCGTCGTCGGGGGCCTCGGCTACACCCTCGCGTCGTGGACGGACACCGAGTGGGTGTTCGGCGGCAACGGCTCCGGCGGACCAGGGGTCGGCACCTCGGGCTTCGAGGTCGAGCAGAACGTCCTGGCGCCCTTCGCCGCGGCCGGGTTCACCTCGGACGAGTCGAACTCCGGCCAGGCGCTGCGGTTCACGGTCGACGCCCTCGCGCTCTCGCCCGGCACCGCGACGTACGCGCCCGTCGCGCTCCGCACGACCGCCGGGTCGATCGCCGGCGACGTCGCGCTCAGCGCCGCGGTGCCGGCGGACGGCGTCACGGTGACCGACGCGGACCAGACGCTCTGGGACGCCCTGCACGTCCGGGTCGCGACGACGACGAGCACCGCCGCCGCGTGCGACGCCACCGCGTTCACCACCCCGGGGAACGTCATCGCGGACGGGCCGCTCGGCACGACCGGGGGATCGGCCGCGCAGCCGCTCGCCGCGGCCGCCGGTTCGACCCAGGTCTACTGCTTCGAGGTCTCGCTCCCCGAGTCACCGACCCTGCCGTCGGGCACCACGGTCGACGCGCTCCAGGGGCGCACGGCCGCGCCGGCCTGGCAGTTCGCCGCCGAGTCCGACTGACGCCGCCGTGCGCGGCACCGCCCCGTCGACGTCCGCCACCGAGGACGCGACACCACGTCGTCGTCCCGTCGACCGCGTCCGGACCGTCGTCATGACGGTCGCGGGCTCGGTCGGTCTCGCCTGCCTGCTCGCCTGGGCGGCGGTGGCGTTCACCGGGCTGTCCTTCGTCGTCGTCACCACCGGCTCGATGGCGCCGACGATCCCGGCAGGCGGACTCGCGATCACCCACCGGGTGTCCGCCGCCGAGCTCGACGACGGCGACGTCGTGACCGTTCCCCGTCCGGGGTCGACGCTGCCCGTGACCCACCGGATCGTCGCGATCGAGCGGGTGCGTGGCGACGCGGCCGCACGGTCCCTGACCCTGCGCGGCGACGACAACACCGCCGACGACCGGCAGCCGTACGTGGTCCGCGACGCCGGACTCGCGCTCGCCCACGCCCCGGCGCTCGGCACCGTCCTCGTCGCGCTCACGAGCCCGCCCGCACGTGGGCTCGCGGTCGCGGTGGTCGGGGTACTCGTCGCGTGGGCGTTCTGGCCCGAGCGTCGGCGCGAGCAGACGACGTGATGCGCCCGCTCGCGCTGCTCGCCGTCGTCGGTGCCGTCCTCGTCGGCTCGGCGGGCGTGGGGACGACGGCGGTCGCGGTCGCGGCGACGGACTGGAGGCCCGTGGCGACGACCGGCACACCGGGTCGCCTGGTCCTCGACACCGGTCCGACCCCCCTCGCACTCCCCGACCCGGCGCTCGGTGGCGACGTCACGTGGCAGATCAGGACCCGGGTGGAGGAGCCGGGTCCGGTGACCCTCGACCTGCAGGTGCAGGGCCGTGGTGCGCACAGCGCGGGCACCGACGGCGTGATGGTCTCGGTGGCGACCTGCGACGAGGAGTGGCGCCACCCCGACTCGGCGCCGACCTGCGAGGGACGGGTCGCCGAGCTCGTGTCGGCGACCCCCGCGGCCGACTGGGCGACGGCGAGCCCGGCGGTCCGCATCCCGGACCCGGACGGCGACGGCACGGCGTACCTGCTCGTGCGGCTGTCCCTCGGCGACCCCGCCACACCGCTCGCGCCGTCGGCCGAGGTCGGCATCGGCGTGACGGCGCAGGGGGACGGCCCCGGGCCTGGGCCTGGGCCTGGTTCTGGTTCTGGGCCTGGTTCTGGTTCTGGTCCTGGCCCGGCTCCCGGTGTGCTCGCGATGACCGGTGGCGGGTTCCTCGGACCCGTGCTCGTGGCGGTCGCGGCGCTGCTGACGGGGGTGGCGCTCCGGCTCCGTCGTCCCGTCCGCGCCGCGGGAGGCGCACCGTGACGCCGCGTCTGCGTCCCCGTCGCCGCGCCGGTCTGCGTCTGCCGGCCGTGCGCCGCGGGCGGTTCGCGGTCGCGACCGGCGTCGTCGTGGCGGCTGCGCTCCTGACCCCGGCGGCCGTCCCGAGCAGCGCGTCCTGGAACGACCGCGAATGGGCGCACGGCGGCGTCGGGACGTCCTCGTTCGACTGCGGTGCCGACGCCGACTACACCGCGACGGCGTCGAGCCGGTTCCTCAGCGGGAGCCTCGCGGGCATCGACCTCGACGACGTGGCGACCGTGCGCGGGGTCACCGTGGCCAAGACCGGTGCGGCGCCGGCCGCGGTCGAACCCGTCACCGCGCCGGAGCTCGGCAGCGGCGGGCGGCCGTTCACCCAGGCGTTCGGGAACCCGCTCGACGTCGGTCTGCTCGGGGACCTGGTGGGCATCGACCTCACCGGCCTCGGCGTCGGGCTCCCCGCGGGGTCGGCCGGTGCCGTCAACCAGGTGGCGACCGCCGCGGGCACCGGGGAAGCGGTGGCGGCGTCCGGTCTCGTGGCGGACTCCGGCGGTGTGCTCGTCACCGACACCACCCCGACGAGCGACCTGCCGGACCCCGCGTCGATCACCCTCGGCCGCGCGCTGCCGGGCATCGCGGACGTGACCGACGTCGGGCTCGACGTCGGTGCGGTGGGGGCGAGTGCCGAGCTCGACGGATGCGACGCGATCCGCGAAGACGTCTGGGGCGGCGTCGTGCAGCGCACTCTCGCGACGAACCTCCGCACCGCCGTGCGGGCAGCTGCCGTGCAGACCGTCGCCGATGACGCCGAGACGTTCGGCGTCGAACGCGACTACGGCATCGCGAGCCTGGACCTGCGGGTCGACAGCCCGCTCGTCGGCGCCCTGGTCACCGCGGTGGACGACACCGTCGTGCAGCTCGACTCCGCGGTCGACGCCCTCGGTGGCCGTGACGGGGTGCTCGCGCGGACGATCGACCAGGGCGTGCTGGGGGTGCTCGGGGGGCTCACCGGCAGCCTCGGGCTCGGCACGATCGGCGGGACAGTGGAGATCACCGGCCCGGACCTGGCCGGCGCGGTGGCACCGCTGCTCGCCGAACCGGTGCAGGACACGGGTGGCACGCTGTCGCTCGACCTGTCGGCGGGGTCGGTGCGTGTCGACCTCGCGCACCTGCTCGGGGACGACGTGCACGGACTGAACGACCTGCCGCCGAACCACGAGGTGGTGCTCGATGCGACGACGCTCGGCGCGCTCGCGGACCGGCTCGGACAGGTCATCGACTCATGGGCGTCGAAGGTCACCGCCGCGTTGACGACGGCGCTCGGGGCCCTCCACGTCCGCATCGCCCTGGCCGCCGACCTCAGCGCGCCCATCCTCGGCATCCGGCTGAAGATCGCCACGCTGTCCGTCGGGGTGGACACCGGTGTCGCGGCGCTGATGTCCGGGCAGACGAAGCTGACGGTCGGTGTGGCGCTCCTCGGGCTGAACCTCGGCCCGCTGCTCGGCGTCGTCACCGGCCTCGCGACCTCGCTCGTGAACCCGCTGACCCAGGCGGTCGTCGGCACCCTGACGACGCAGCTGTTCGCCGTCGTCGGCACGCTCGGCACGACCATCACCACGACGATCGGCGGCCCGGTGGTGCGCGCACTCGGGACGGTGCTCGCGGGGTTGCCCGGCGTGCTCTCGCTGCGCGTCAACGTGCAGGAGGACACCGGCACGGGCAGTGCCTCCGGCGGGCGCGCCACGACGGGTCGGTACTCGCAGACGGCACTCCGCCTGACGATCGCGGACGCGCTCGTGCCCGGGGGACTGGCGCGGGTCGACCTGGCGAGCGCCGTGGTCGGGCCGAACACCGTCTCGTTGGTTCGGCGGACCTGATGATCAGCGTCGACGCGGGTCCCGGGCGGTGTCCGTGAAGCAGTCGTCGGTCAGGCCGGGTGCTTCCTGCAGCTCGCCGTACTTCCAGCGCTTGCGCATCCGGCGGAAGGTCTCGATGCGGACCGGGTCGATGTCCGGCTGCGTCTCGTAGGTGCTCATGATCCTCCCCGTTCTCCGTGGTCGGCACGGATGACCCCCGTGTGGGGGCATCCGAAGGAGAACCTACGGGCGAGAACGCTCGACGTCCGGCAAGATAGGTAGGGAAGTTACCCAACTGCGCTTGACGGACAATCGTCTGGGCGTGATCATCCGCGCCCGTAACCTGCCGTCAGGGGCCCGTTGCACCGAGGTCGATGGCCGCGACGATGCGATCGACGATCCGGACGAAGCGGACCCTGTCCCGATCCGAGAAGGAGGCCATCAGCTCGTGCAGGTGCTTGTTCGTGCCGTCCATGGCGTGCGAGTAGTCGAGCCTGGCCGCGTCGGTCAGTTCGATGTGCCTGCTCCGGCCGTCGGCAGGGTTGGGGATGCGGCTGAGGTGGCCGTTGCGCTCGAGTCGGTCGACCATCCCGGTGACCGCCGGACCGGTCAGGCCCAGGTGCTTCGACAGGTCCTTCACGCGAACCGTCCGACCCGCTTCCTCTGCCCGGGCCACGTACTGCAGCACCGTCAGGTCGCCGCCGGAGACGCCCAGCTGGTCGCGCAGTCGACCGCGGAGGTCGGCCACCGCGGCCTCGAGTCGGGTCAGGGCGGCGTCCAGGTCGAGATCGCTCACAGGAGCGCCCCCTCTGTGCGGATCGGTTCCGCGTCACGATACGCCGCACTCACCCCGACAGCGTATCCAGATAACGAGCGAGATGACGTGATCCGGACATCCCTCGTGGAATCGGCGCGTCGTGGCTGACCCGATCGACGTCGAACGGCCCGACGAACCGGTGGTCGAGTCGGTCCGGTTCGAGCTCTCCGGGAGCGACCCGGAGTCCGCTGCACGAGACCTCGCGGGGGCGCTCGGCGCCGAGCCGTGGTTCGCGCGGCCGACCGACGGCCCGTTCAGTTACCGGTACACCGCGGTCGGGGACTCCGAGGTGAGCATCCGGCGCTCGCAGATGCGCGGGTTCCTGCGCGGCGAGGTGCCGCTGGGGCGTGACTACGTGGCGACGTGGATCACGGCGGGCAGCGCGCAGCTCGACGTGCTCGGGCAGCAGGTGGACCTCCGTCCCGACGCGCCGACGCTCTTCCCGACCGACCACGACTTCGTCTTCCTGGCAGCCGACTACGACCAGCGCCTGGTGCACTTCGACCGTGCCCTCGTGCACCGCGTGGCGGCCGAGCGACTCGGCGTCGGGTCGCGGCCGCTGTCCTTCGACCACACGCGCGAGCCCGATCCCGACGTGCTCCGGCAGTGGCACGCATCGCTCGGGGCGCTGTCCCGGGCGCTCCGGGTCGCCGGGCCCGGGTCCGCGGCGTGGGAGGACGCGAAGGCCGCGGCGGTCGTCGCGTTCCTGGACACCTTCCCGCCGGCGCTCGACGACCTGCCCCCGGTGCTCGGCCTGCCGCGGAACGCCCGGCTCCGGGCCGCCGTCGAGCACATCCACACCCACGCGTCCGAGACCGTGACGATCGCGGACCTCGCGGCGGTGGCCGGGTTGAGCGTGCGATCGGTGCAGGAGTCGTTCCGACGGGTGTTCGACGTGTCACCGCTGACGTACCTCCGAGGCGTCCGGCTGGACCGGGTGCGTGCCGAACTGCTCGAGCTCGATCCCCAGGCCGGCGTGATCGGGGACGTCGCCCGGCGGTGGGGGTTCGCACACCTCGGACGGTTCTCGGCGTCCTACGCAGAGCGTTTCGGGGAGTACCCGAAGCAGACGCTCCGGCGCTGACGGCGGGACCGTAGGCTGCACACGTGGATGCACCGCTGCCCTCGGGGACGACACGACGACGCGTCGAACTCCGGATCGTCCGACCGCCCCTGACGTGGTTCGCCCGCCCGACCGTGACGATCGACGGGGTCGGGCACCCGGCGCAGTGGGGGCGCGGCACCTGGGCGGTACCGGACGAGGGCGGCACCGAGATCGGCGTGTACCTGTTCAACCGGGTCTGGCGGTTCGGCGACGCGCGGGCCACGGTCACCGCGGACGGGACGTCCGACGCGCTCGAGTACCGCGCCGGGGTGCTGCCGGTCGGACCCGGGAGACTGCGGCCCCACAGATGAGCGTGCTGCTGCGGAAGCGTCCCGACGAGTGGTCGTGGCTCCGCCGGAACGGACTGCTCGTCGCGAACGCGGTCGTGTTCCTGTCGTGCTTCGTCGGGATGGTGTTCGCCGGGTGGCGGGTCGCGAGCCACGACGCGCTGCTGCACGGGCAGGCCGCCGAGTCGCTCTGGGCGTTCCTGTCGAGCGGTGACTTCGCCGAGGCCACGTTCGAGAACTGGGAGAGCGAGTTCCTGCAGATGGGCTCGTACGTCGTGCTCACCACCTTCCTGTTCCAGAAGGGGTCGAGCGAGTCGAAGTCGCTCGACGACGACGCACCCCAGGACGCCGACCCGCGAGAGCACGCCGACGACCCACGCGCGCCGTGGCCGGTCCGCCGGGGCGGTGTCGCGCTCGCCCTGTACGAGAACTCCCTGCTGATCCTGTTCGGCGTGCTGTTCGCCGGCAGCGTCGTCGGGCACGTGATCGGGGGAGCGGCGGCGTTCAACGAGGAGCAGGTCGAGCACGGTGCCGCCGTCGTCACCGCGTGGCAGTACCTCGGCACCAGTCAGTTCTGGTTCGAGTCGATGCAGAACTGGCAGTCCGAGTTCCTGGTGATCTCGGTCATGGTCTGGGCGACCGTGTACCTCCGGCAGCGCGGATCGAGCCAGTCGAAGCCCGTCGCTGCGCCCCACGGCCAGACCGGGGACTAGCCCGTCGTCAGGTCCTGCCCGCGGGCACCGGCCCGGTGCTCTGCCGGACGCGCAGGGTGGTCGGGAGCCGGACGTGGTCGGACGCGACCTCGCCCCGGAGCATCGTCAGGAGCATCTCCACCGCGCGGGACCCGAGCTCGGCGAGCGGCTGCGACACGGTGGTGAGCGGCGGGGTGGTGATGGCTGCCTGCGGGACGTCGTCGAACCCGACCACCGACAGGTCCTCGGGCACCCGGAGTCCGAGCTCCGCGGCGGCGCGGAGCACGCCGATCGCCGACGAGTCGTTCGCGGCGAACACCGCGGTCGGCCGGTCCGTCAGCGACAACAACTCGCGGGCGACGGCGGCGGACTGGTCCTCCTGGTACCCGCCGTCGCACAGCAGCCGTTCGTCGACGGTGATGCCGGCGGCCGCCAGCGCTGAGCGGTAGCCGGCGGCACGGAGCTGCGCGGACGCGAGGTCGGCGCGGCCCTGCAGGTGCGCGATGCGGGTGTGGCCGAGGGCGAGCAGGTGCTCGACGGCCTGGACGGCACCGGCTTCGTTGTCGGCGTCGACGGTGGCGTGCCCCTCCGGGCCGGTGTGCGGGTCGATCGCCACGACGGGGATCGACGAGCTCGACAGCGCCGTGGTCGGGGTGACGACGATCGCGCCGTCGATCAGGGTGCCGGACAGCCGGGACAACGACCGGCGTTCCCAGCCGGGCCGGTCGGCACCGGTCATGAGCCCGGCGTAGGCGAGCAGCTCGTAGCCGGTGCCGGTCGCCGCGCGGGAGATGCCCCGGAGGAGCTCCGTCGAGAACGGCTCGAACTCGGGCACGAGGATCCCGACGACCCCGGTGCGCGAGCTCCGCAGGCTGCGGGCGACCAACGAGGTCTCGTAACCGAGGTCCTCGACCACCTGCTGCACCCGGAGCATCGTCGCCGGAGCCACGCCGTCGCGCTGGTTGATCACCTTGGACACCGTGGGGATCGAGACCCCGGCGACCCGTGCGACGTCGCCGATCGTCACCCGGCCGGTACCGGGACGCGCTCCGAGGGCCGAGTCCATGTGCTCACCGTACCGCTGTACCGCGACGAAATGAGCGTAGAAAACGTTATCGATATCGATTGACAACGCGGGGGATCACCTGGCACGCTCTCCGCAGCGGCAGTCGATGTCGCCACATGTCAACGACGACACTCAGGAGATCCACGATGACGAGGAAGATCCGTGCCGCGGCAGCCATCGCGCTGATCGGGGCGACAGCGCTGGTGGCCGCAGGCTGCTCGGCGGGCAGCGATGCCGCCGACGACGGCAACGGCAAGGTCACGATGACCTTCTGGCACAACTCCACCACCGGACCGGGCAAGGCCTACTGGGCCTCGACGGTCAAGGCGTTCGAGAAGAAGTACCCGAACGTCACCATCAAGACCCAGGCGATCCAGAACGAGGACCTGGACGGCAAGCTCCAGACCGCGCTCAACTCCGGCGACGGACCGGACATCTTCCTGCAGCGCGGCGGCGGCAAGATGGACGCGATGATCGCCGCCGGGCAGCTCATGGACATCTCCGACTCCATCAGCGCCGACGCGAAGAAGTCGATCAGCGCCGGTACCTTCGCGGGCTACGAGAAGGACGGCGGCACCTACGCCATGCCGGGCGCAGTGCTGCCCGAGGGCATCTGGTACTCGAAGGACCTGTTCGAGCAGGCCGGCATCGAGGGCACTCCGACCACGATGGACGAGCTGAACGACGACATCGCCAAGCTCAAGGCGAAGGACATCGACCCGGTCGCCGTCGGCGCGAAGGACGCTTGGCCGGCCGCGCACTGGTACTACAACTTCGCGCTCCGCGAGTGCAGCCAGAAGACGCTCGAGGGCGCCGCGAAGTCGCTGGAGTTCGACAACGCGTGCTGGACGAAGGCGGGCGAGCAGCTCGAGGACTTCAACGCCACGAAGCCGTTCAACAACGGCTTCCTGACCACCGCGGCGCAGCAGGGTGCCGGCAGCTCCGCCGGTCTCCTGGCGAACCACAAGGCGGCCATGGAACTCATGGGTGCGTGGGACCCGGGTGTGATCGCATCGCTCACCCCGGACGGCAAGCCGCTGGCCGACCTCGGCTGGTTCCCGTTCCCCACGATCGACGGTGGCAAGGGTGACCCGAAGTCGATGATGGGCGGCGTCGACGGCAACTCCTGCTCGGCGAAGGCCCCGAAGAAGGCGTGCACCGACTTCCTCAACTTCATCGTCCAGAAGGACAACCAGGAGGCGTACTACACCGCCTTCAACGCCATCCCCGTCAACCAGGACGCCCAGTCCGTCGTCGACTCGGACTACCTGAAGTCCGCGCTCGCCGCCTACAAGGACGCTCCGTTCGTCTCGCAGTACCTCGACACCCTGTACGGCCAGAACGTCGGCAACGCGCTGAACACCAGCGTCGTCGACCTGCTCGCCGGCAAGGGCAGCGCGAAGGACATCGTGGAGACCACCAACCAGGCTGCGGCCAAGGGCTGAGCATGACCCTCGACACCTCGCTCGGTACGACTCCGGCCACCGGGTCGGACACGGCCGCGGGGACGTCCCCGGCGGGGAGCGGTACGCCGCTCCCCGCCGGTCGGCGGTCCACGCGCCGCATCGCGGACTGGCGCAAGCGCGTCGAGATCGCGGTCCTCGCAGGACCCGCCGTCATCGTCTTCGTGACGTTCGTGATCCTGCCAGTGGGCCTCGCCGCCTACTACGGCTTCTTCAAGTGGCAGGGCTACGGCCCACCCACCGACTTCGTGGGGCTGCAGAACTACATCATCATCTTCCAGGACAAGGCGTTCCACGCGGTCCTGATGCACAACGGCTTCATCGTCGTGCTCTCACTGGTGCTGCAGGGGCCGATCGCCATCGTGCTCGCGCTGCTGCTCAACCAGAAGATGCACGGCCGCGGGCTCGTCCGCGTGTTGGTCTTCGTGCCGTACGTCATCTCCGAGGTGATCGTCGGCACCGGGTGGAGCCTCATGCTCCAGTCGAACGGCGCGGTGAACGACCTGCTCCAGGGCATCGGGCTCGGCGGGCTGCGGGCCGACTGGCTCTCGAACCCGGACATCGCGATCTGGACCCTGCTCGTGATCATCTCGTGGAAGTACATCGGCTTCGCGGTGATCCTGTTCCTCGCCGGCCTGCAGAGCATCCCCGAGGAGCTCTTCGAGGCGGCGGCCATCGACGGTGCCGGCTACTGGCAGATCCAGCGGCGCATCACCCTGCCGCTGCTCGGTCCGACGATCCGCATCTGGGCGTTCCTGTCGATCATCGGGTCGCTCCAGCTCTTCGACCTCGTCTACATCATCTGGGGGCAGTACATCGCCTCGACGGCGGGGACCTCGACGATGGCGACGTACATGGTGGCGAACGGCCGCACGTCCGGCAACTTCGGCTTCGGCAGTGCCGTCGCCGTCGTGATGTTCGTGATCTCGCTCGCCGTCGCCCTGATCTACCAGCGTTTCGTGCTCCGGCGGGACACCGCCGGCGCACTGACCGAGAGGAAGAACTGATGGCCACCACGACCATCGTCGCCCCCGGGCGCCGGGCCGCGCGGGACCGCCGGTCGAGCGCCGCCATCGGCCGCGCGAACCCGTTGACCTACGTCGTGGCGATCCTGTTCGTCGCCGCGAACCTCGCACCGGTGCTCTACATCGTGCTGGGTGGCTTCCGGACCAACTCGCAGATCACCACGAGCCCTGCCGGCCTGCCGGCTCCGTTCGAGTTCGGCAACTACGGCGCCGTGCTGTCGAGCGGCATCTTCTGGCAGCAGCTGGCCAACTCGACGATCTCCGCCGTGACGACCACGGCGGGCGTCGTGGTGCTCGGCCTGATGGTGAGCTTCGTGCTCGCCCGCTACCGGTTCGCCGGGCGCGGTGCGCTGTACGCCCTGTTCGCCGCCGGGCTGATGTTCCCGATCACCGTCGCCATCACGCCGCTGTACCTGCTCGTCAAGGACCTCGGTCTGACGAACAGCCTGGCCGGGGTGATCCTGCCGCAGATCGCCTTCGCGCTGCCGACGACCGTGATCATCCTCGTGCCGTTCCTGCGGGCGATCCCGGACGAGCTCGAAGAGGCAGCGTCGATCGACGGTGCGAGCCGCCTCGGGTTCTTCTTCCGAATGATCGTGCCGCTGTCGCTGCCCGGCGTCGTGACCGTCGGGATCCTGGCGTTCATCGCGAGCTGGAACAGCTACATCCTGCCGCTGTTCATCCTGAACCACGAGGGCAGCTACACCCTGCCGCTCGGCGTCCAGGCGTTCTCGTCGCAGTACTCCGTCGACACGGCCAAGGTCCTGGCGTTCACGTCGATGTCGATGATCCCGGCGCTCGTCTTCTTCACGATCTTCCAGCGCCGCATCGTCGGCGGCCTCACCGGGGCGGTGAAGGGGTGACCGCGACGGACGCGACCCGGACCACCGGACGCGAGCCGCGCCTCCAGGCAGAACGCAACGCGACGGCCAGCGCCGACGCGATCAGCGCCGATCGCCCGACCACCCTGCTCGCCGCGATGACCCTCGAGGAGAAGGCGGCGCAACTCGTCGGCTACTGGCTCGACCAGAACGGCGTCGTCGCACCGATGCAGGGCGAGATGGCCGCCACACAGGCGGGCACGACGCTCGCCGACATCACCCGCGACGGCATCGGTCAGTTCACCCGCGTCTACGGCACCCGCCCCGTCGAACCCGACGAGCGTGCTGCGTGGCTGTGGGCCGAGCAGCGACGCCTCAAGCGCGAGACCCGCCTCGGCATCCCGGCGCTGGTGCACGAGGAGTGCCTCACCGGCCTCGCCGCGTGGAAGGCCGCCACGTTCCCGACGCCGCTGGCGTGGGGCGCGTCCTTCGACCCGGAGCTCGTCGAGCAGGTCGGCGCCGCGATCGGGTCGTCGATGCGGCAGCTCGGGGTGCACCAGGGCCTCGCACCGGTGCTCGACGTGATCCGGGACCCGCGGTGGGGACGGGTCGACGAGTGCATCGGCGAGGACCCGTACCTGGTCGGCACGGTGGGCACCGCCTACGTGCGTGGCTTGCAGTCCGCCGGGGTCGACGCGACCCTCAAGCACTTCCTCGGCTACTCGGCGTCGCAGGCGGGGCGGAACCACGCGCCCGTGCACGTCGGGGCCCGTGAGGTCGCCGACGTGTTCCTGCCGCCGTTCGAGATGGCAGTGCGGGACGGCGGGGCGCGCAGCGTGATGAACTCGTACGCCGAGATCGACGGCGTGCCCGTCGCCGCGAACACCGAACTGCTCACCGGGGTGCTCCGCGACGAGCTCGGGTTCGACGGCACCGTCGTCGCGGACTACTTCTCGGTCGCGTTCCTCGAGGTGATGCACGGCATCGCCGCCGACCGCGGCGAGGCCGCCGGGCTGGCGCTCGAGGCCGGGATCGACGTCGAACTGCCGACCGGCGACGCGTACCTGGCGCCGCTCGTCGACCGGGTCCGGTCCGGACTGCTCGACGAGGCGTTCGTCGACCGGGCCGTCCTGCGTGTCCTGCGGCAGAAGGAGCGACTCGGCCTGCTCGACCCCGACGTGTTCGAGGACGAACCACCGACCGACATCGACCTCGACACCCCGCTGCACCGCTCGCTCGCGAAGCAGCTGGCCGCTCGGTCGCTCGTGCTCCTGTCGAACGACGACGCCGTGCTCCCGCTCCGTCCGGGGGCCTCGGTCGCCGTGATCGGTCCGAACGCCGACCGGGCCGAGGCGCTGCAGGGCTGCTACTCGTTCGCGAACCACGTGCTCGCGTCGCACCCGGACCTGCCGCTCGGCTTCGAGATCCCGACCGTGCGCGAGGCGCTCACGGACGCGCTCGGCCCGTCGGCGGTCCGCTTCGCAGCGGGGTCGGCCGTCACCGGTTCCGACCGAGACGGGTTCGCCGACGCGGTCGCGGTCGCGTCCGCCTCGGACGTCGCGGTGGTCGTCGTCGGGGACCAGGCCGGCCTGTTCGGGCGCGGCACCGTCGGCGAGGGCAACGACACCGAGTCGCTCGACCTGCCCGGTGTGCAGCGTGAACTCGTCGAGGCCGTCGTCGCCACCGGCACCCCGACCGTCATGGTGCTGCTGACCGGCCGGCCGTACGCGATCGGGTGGGCGCTCGACGCCGACGTGGACGGCACCGACGTGCACGGCGCCGACGCGCTCGACGACGACGCGGACGACACCGACGCGCGGCCCGGCGTCCGCGCCCGGCCGGCGGCCGTCGTGCAGGCGTTCTTCCCGGGGGAGGGCGGTGGCCTGGCCGTCGCCGACCTGCTCACCGGGGCGGCGTCGCCGTCCGGCCGACTGCCCGTCTCCCTTCCGCGAGCGGCCGGTGCGCAGCCCTACACGTACCTGCACCCGCGGCTCGGTGGCCCGTCCGACGTCACGGCCGCGGACTCCACCCCGGTCCGTCCGTTCGGCTTCGGCCTCGGGTACACGTCGTTCGCGTACGAGGACCTCGTCGTCGACGACAGCGTGCCCTCGGACGCCGTGTTCGAGGCGTCGGTGACCGTCCGGAACACGGGGGAGCGGTCCGGCGAGGACGTCGTCCAGCTCTACGGGCACGACGTGCACGCCACGGTCACCCGGCCGGAGGTCCAGCTGCTCGGCTACGCCCGCGTCGCGCTCGGTGCCGGGGAGTCGACCCGGGTGCGCTTCCGCGTCCCCGTCCAGCGCTTCGCGTTCACCGACCGCGGCATGCGCAAGGTGGTCGAGCCCGGTGACGTCCAGGTCTGGGTCGCGTCCCACGCGGCGGCGTCACGGCCTGGAGGCCCGGTGCAGGCAGGTGGGATCGTCGCGTCCGGCGACGGTCCGGTCCGCCGGCCCGTCCCCGGCTCCGCCACGGACCGTGCGACGGTCACCGTCACGGGGCCGGTGCACGAGGTCACCGCCGACGACCAGCGAATCGTGGGGTGGTCGAGCACGCCGGTCGAGTGACGCTGCGCGGCCGCTGGCCGGGACACCAGCCCCGGCCAGCGGTCGTTCGCGAACGGGTCACCTCCAGGACCCCCCAAACAGGGCACAGATGATGCATGATGTTCGCGGACGTGTCACCGAAACCCATTCGGCACGCCTCCGTCCGTCCCCGAACCCCCGCGCCGAACCTCGCGCCCGAGCCCCCGAGGAACCCGACATCGCCACTCGAAGCACGTGCACGCCCATGCGCGACACGACTCCCCTGACCCTCGTCGAACGGAACTCCCGATGAACGCCCGACGCGCCATCCTCGCCGCCGCAGCAGCCGGCGCACTCGTCATCGGCGTCCCCACCGCCGCCTCCGCCCAGACCTGGTGGGGGTGGAGCGGTCACCACCACTCCCGCCCGACACCCACCCCGACCGTGACGCCGGACGCCGACGTCACGCCCACGCCGACCCCCTCCGAGACGTCCGAGCCCGAGCCCACGGACGACACGACGGCGACCCCGGACTCCGCGCCGGTCGTCGACCAGGAGACGCCCGCCCCGGCCGAGGACGCCGAGCCCGCACCCACCGCCTCGCCCGAGGCAGAGGAAGCGGCCACCGCTCCCGAGGCCGACGCCGAAGCCGACTCGTCGGACGTCCCCGACGCCTCGTTCGTCGAGACCTTCGACACCGACGCGGCCGCCGGCCAGGTCACCGCTGTGTACCCACAGTCGTGGCAGCCGTACCCGGACGGCACGTCCGGCATCTACGAGCCGAGCAAGACCGTCTCGGTGCACGACGGCGTGATGGACGTCCAGCTCGGCGGCGCCGGAGCAGCCGGCACCTTCGGCACCGTCGACGGCGCCTGGGGCCACGTCGGGGGCTCGTTCTCCGTCCGCGCCAAGGCGACCGGCGGCGACGGCAACGGCGCGGCCTTCATGCTCTGGCCGACCTCGGGCACCTGGTCCGACGGCGAGATCGACTTCCCCGAGGGCAACTTCGAGTCGAGCCCGTCCGTGTTCCACCACTCGATGACCCCGGGGAACGAGGCGGACCGCGTCCAGCTCGGCACCGGTGTCTCGTGGCGCGACTGGCACACCTACACGGTGGACTGGAAGCCGGGCGAGTCGGTGACCTACAGCGTCGACGGCAAGGTCCTCGGCACGATCACCCACGACGTGCCGACCACGGCGCACCGCTTCATGTTCCAGACCGGGAACTGGGGCGACTCCGGGAACCTGCTCATCGACTGGGTCTCGACCACGGAGTGAGCACCTGACCACACTGCGGACGGGAGGCACGGTGCCAGCTGGCACCGTGCCTCCCGTCCGTCCGTCGGTCGCGACCACCGCGACGCGATCCTGGAACGCGCGTGACGCGTCACCCCGTACGTTCGGGGCATGACCACCGATGATCCCCGTGGCGGCGCCGACCGTTTCGAGCAGCTGACCGGCGGACTGCGTGAGGTCCTCGCGCCCGACCTCGCGGTCCTCGACGCCACGGACCGCGTCATCGACGCCTGCGTGCGACTCACCTCGGCGACCGAGGCCGGGATCGTCCTCGCGGACGGATCCGGGGTGCTCCGCGTCATCGCGTCCACCAGTGAGCGCAGCAGTGACGCCGAGGAAGCGCAGCTCGGGACGGGTCAGGGTGCCTGCCTCGACTGCTACCGCAGCGGGAAGTCGATCGACGTGCCGGACGTCAGGACGCACGCAGCGCGGTGGCCGGCGTTCGTCGAGACCCTGCGCGAACGCGGGCTCGTCGGCACGTTCGCCGAACCGATCCGGCTGCGCCAGGACACCATCGGATCGCTCTGCGTCTTCGCCGACCACGACCGGGGACACGACGACCGGGACGTGGTGCTCATCCAGCTGCTCGCCGACGCCGCCTCAGCCGCACTCGTCCGCCAGCGGGTCGAGGGGCGGCTGCTCACCCTCGACGAGCAGGTCGCCGACGCGCTCGACGCGCGGGTGACGGTCGAGCAGGCCAAGGGTGCGCTCGCCCACCGGCGGTCCATCGGCATCGACGAGGCGTTCCAGGTGCTCCGGAAGGCGGCAGGACGTGCCGGGCGCGGGCTGCGCGAGGTCGCCGACGACGTGGTGACGCGTGGGGCCGACCTGTCCGGGGCGGTCTGACGGCGGTCGGCCCGTCACCCGATCGTCACCCGGCGCCCCGACGGTCCGTGCTTCGCTGGGTGTCGTGGAGCGGTCTCGCGGGTGGGTGTCGGGGGCGGTGGTCGTGACGGCCCTCGTCGCGGCTGCCCTGAGCGGGTGCGCGACGAGCGCTGCCGGGTCCTGTGCCGGCACGACGATCGACCTGGGTGAGTCGACCCTCGAGCCCGGGGGAGTGGTCCGGCTCAGCGTCGACCACATGTGGCAGACGTGCGAGGACACCGGTGGGACATCCCGTCCGGCCGACGACGTCACCGTGACGATCACGCCCGAGTCCACCGGGAAGGACGTGCTGATCGGCCGGCCCGAGCCGAGCGGCGACCTCGACACCGTGCGTGGCGCGTTCGACCTGCCCGAGGACCTGCCGACCGGCGCTGCCACGCTGTCCGTGCAGTCGCACGGTGGTGACCAGGCCGGTGCGGAGCTGCCCGTCACGATCGGCGCGGTGGGCCGGAGGTAGTCCTACCCGGCGCAGTCGATCACGGACGCGTGGCGTTCCACATCGCGTCGAGTGCGGCACGGAGGTCCTCGCCGACGACGCCGTGGCGGTCCGCTTCGTCGACGGCTCGTCGGAGTGCCACTAGGACGGGGGGCGGCAACGCCCCCCGGCGCTCGGCGACACGGGTGCCGGAGCCGTGCCGTGCGGTGACCAGCCCCTCGGACTCGAGGCGCTGGAAGGCCTTCGCGACCGTTCCCGGAGCGACCCCGAGGTCGCGTGCGAGTTGCCGCACCGACGGGAGCCGATCACCGGCGGCGAGCATCCCGGCGGCGACGAGGCCTCGGAAGTGGTCGGCGATGCCGTCCGCGCCCGACCGCGGGTCCGGCGCGGTCTCCGCTTCGTTCACGCTCGGGCCGCGGCCGCTTCGTGCTCGATCAGGTCCTGCCGTTGGCGGGGTCGGCGCCGCAGCAGGATCGCGACGAGCAGGGCCACGCCGACGCCGGTGACGAGGAGTGCGGCGGGGCCGAGCACCGATCCCACCGCCGCGAACGACGTCCCGAACTCGATCGTCCCGGCCTCGGTCCCGCGCAGCGAGGTCCGGAGCTGCGACGCTCCGGCGATCATCGTCCAGCTGGAGCCGAGCGTCACGCAGAGCGCAGCGGTCGCGGTGCGCAGCAGGTCCGACGCCCGCTGCCGACGGAGCCACTCGTCGCCGGACCGTTCGTCGGCGACCAGCGGCGGTCGTGCGACGCGGGCCAGCCCGGCCCAGGTGAGCGCCACGAGGACGACGGCGCCGATGAGCACCGGAACGCCGAAGTACCACCCGAAGAACAGGGTCCCGGCACTGCCGTCGCCCACCGCCATCGTGAACTCGGTGTACCGGCCGAGCTCGTCCGGCGAGGACACCACCCCGGCGGCGACGACGGTGACCACGACGGCGATGAACGCGGTGGCGGCGCCCGCGATGGCCGACGGTGCGGCGATCGAGAACGCGCTGCGGCGACGGAAGTCCACCACGGGCAGGGCTCCGTGCCGGTGGGCGCGTTCCGACCGGGTGGCGACGGCGGTCACGGCCACGGCGATGATCCCGGCCGCGAGTGGCAGGGTGTCGGGCCACCACTCGAAGAGTCCGAGCGTCGCGGCGCCGAGGGCGATGGGCAGCAACCAACCGGCGAGTGCGACGGCCGCCGCCCACTTGGCCCGCGTCCGGTCACTCCGGACGACCGCCGCCCAGTCGCCACCGAGGACGACCGTGTGGTGACGCGCCGAGTCGAGACGGGCGAGGAGCGCTCCGCCCACGAGTCCGATCCCGGCGACGACCGGTGCGCCGGACGCGATGAGCAACAACATGTACATGGGGCCCCCTTGAGGGAATGTGTACCACGAGCGCGACACACTCTGCAAGGCATCAATCAGTGCTGGCGGTCGCCCCGGCGGAGTCCTACGGTGTCCCCATGGACGCGGACGATGGTGGACACCTGCGCTCGGTGATCGAGGCGCACTGGCACGCATCGGAAGCCGGGGACATCGTGGCCGAGCACGCGATGTACGCCGACGACGCGATCCTGGACTACCCCCAGTCCGGCGAGCGCTTCCGGGGTCGCGAGACGATCTCCGCCCAGCGTCACGACCACCCCGCCGAGCGCCACTTCGCGGTGCGGCGGATCACCGGAGCCGGGGCGCTGTGGGTCAGCGAGTGCACCATCACCTACGACGGCGCTCCGACGCAGACGGTGTCGGTGATGGAGTTCGTCGACGGCGAGGTCGTCCACGAGACCCAGTACTTCGCCGATCCGTTCCCCGCGGCCCCGTCGCGTGCTGCGCTCGCGGAGTCGATGCCCGGCTGAGGAGCCCGAGTCGCGAGGGGTCAGCTGGCGGTGTCGTACGGGTACTCCGCGGAGCGGTCCTGGAACGCCAGGATGGCCGGGTTCACGACGTGGCCGTCGTCGATCTCGATCGCCCGTCGGATCGTCTCCGAGACTGCCCAGGACTCCGGGCCCTCCATGACGGTCCGGAGGAACGGCATCAACGCCTCGCTGATCTCCCACGTGGCGGAGTTCCAGAGCAGCGAGGGGGAGTGGTCGACCGCGTAGTAGTTGGTCGAGCCGCCGACCGTGATCATCGGCTCGACGAACGTCGTGGGCCGTGCCCAGCTGCGGCCCATGCCCTCGTCGATCGACACGTCGACGATGAGGCTGCCGGGACGGAACACCGCGAGGTCCTCGGTCCGCAGGTACGTCAGGGGAGCGTTCGGGTCCTGCAGGGTGCAGTTCACGACGATGTCGTTCTCGGCGAGGTACGGCGCGAGCGGGACCGGCCCGTCCTCTGCCATCACGGTGCTGTCGAACGGTGCTCGTTGGTCGTGCCGCAGCTGCACCATCTCGACCGACGGGATCGGGGACCCGACGGCGGCGATGTCCCGGTGGGTCAGGACGCGCACGTCGTGGATCCCGTGCGCGTTCAGTGCGATGACGGCCCCGCGTGCCGTGGCGCCGAAGCCGATCACGACCGCGGTGAGCCGGCGTCCGTAGTCACCGGTCGAACCGCAGAGCTGCAGGGCGTGGAGGACCGAGCAGTAGCCGGCCATCTCGTTGTTCTTGTGGAACACGTGCAGCCCGAACCCGCCGTCGTCCTGCCAGTGGTTCATGGCCTCCCAGGCGATCAGGGTCAGCCGCTTGTCGATCGCGAGCTGTGTGAGCGGGCGGTCCTGCACACAGTGCGGCCATCCCCAGAGCACCTGGCCGTCGCGCAGGTCCTCGAGATCGGAGGCCTGGGGCTTCGGCAGGAGGACGACGTCGGATCGGGCGATGATCTCGTCGCGATCGGCGACGGCGCCGACGAGCGGTTCGAGCTGCGCGTCGGAGACACCGAACCGCGTGCCGTAGCCGCGTTCGAGGATCATCTGCTCGCGCAGGTCGGGGTCGATGCGCTCGAAGTGAGCGGGATGGATCGGCAGACGGTGCTCGTCGGCCTTCCGCGACTCGGCCAGCACCCCGAGCCGGAGGAGCGGTTGCGCTGTTTCGGTCATGGTCCACCTTAGGAGCGCCCCGCACGGGATGCGCCGTCCGGGTGTACCACTGATCGAGATCCAGTCTGATCGGGGGAGACGTGAAGCTCATGTTGACGTCGGGCGGTGTCACGAACCCGAGCATCCGCGCCGCTCTCGTGGATCTCCTCGGCAAGCCGATCGAGGACAGCCACGCGCTGGTCGTCCCGACGGCGCAGTGGGGGCACCCGATGTGCGGGCCGTCGTCGGTGCGGGACGTGATCGCAGGCGGTGTGGATTCCCGGTACTTCTCCGGGCTGGGATGGGCATCGGTCGGCGTCCTCGAACTCACCGCACTCCCCACGATCGGCGTCGAACGGTGGGGAACATGGGTCCGTCAGGCCGACGTGCTCCTGGTCGACGGCGGCGACGCGACCTACCTGAGCCACTGGATGCGGGAGTCGGGGCTCGCCGAGGTGGTGTCGACGTTGCCGGACACCGTCTGGGTGGGGGTCAGCGCCGGGAGCATGGTGATGACGCCGCGGATCGGGGCGTCCTTCGTCGAGTGGTCAGGCGCGGAGGACGACCAGACGCTGGGCGTGGTCGACTTCTCGATCTTCCCGCACCTCGATGCGTTCCCCGAGAACACCCTGGCGCACGCCGAGCGCTGGGCGGCAGACCTCGGCGGCCCGGCCTACGCGATCGATGAGCAAACCGCGATCACGGTCGTCGACGGTCGCACCGAGATCGTCTCGGAGGGCCGTTGGGTCCAGGTCGCCGCGGCCTCCGACTGACCCTCGCGCCCCTCGGCTGTGAGGATGAGGGGATGAACAACCTCGTGCGCCTCATCCGATTCGACGTGCTCAGCGACGTCGCCGAGTACGCGTACGCATCGACGGCTCCGAGCGGAACGCGGTTCGTGTTCCTCGCGGGGGCGTGCCCGCTCGAGTCGGACGGCAGCACGGCCGCCGTCGGGGACTACGCCGGTCAAGCGGCGAAGTGCGTCGAGACGATGCAGGAAGCCCTTCGAGCTGCCGGCGCCACGATGGAGGACGTGATGAGCACGCGGGTGCTCGTCGCGTCGTCTCGGCAGACGGACCTCGTCGCCGCTTGGGAAGTCGTGCGTGATGCCTTCGGGAGCCATGACGTGCCCAGCACCCTGCTCGGCGTGACCGTTCTCGGGTACGACGATCAGCTCGTCGAGATCGAAGCGGTCGCCGCGGTCCGGGGGGACGACGGGCCCCCGCGGTGACCGATCGGCTCCGGCCGACCCGCGCTGCTCCGCAGTTCGAGCCCACGAGGGGTTCCCCGACAGGGCGTCCCGCCGAGCACCGCGCTCCGGGAGCATCGGAACGTGACCGCGCAGACCACGAACGCGACCGGAGCCGTCCGGACCGGACCAGCCCGACCCGCGGCGAGGCTGACACTCGTCCTCGCCTCGCTCGGGTTCTTCCTCATCACGCTCGACATCCTGATCGTCAACGTCGCGTTGACGACGATGGGTCGGGAACTGGGCGGGAGCACGTCCGGGTTGCAGTGGGTGATCGACGCGTACACGCTCGTGTTCGCGTCCTTGCTCCTGTTCGCCGGGAACCTGTCCGACCGGCTCGGGGCGAAGCGGGCGATCGGCTGGGGCATCGTCGGATTCCTCATCGCCTCCGTCGCGTGTGCGCTCGCCCCGTCCCTCGGCGCCCTCATCGCTGCGCGGGCGGTGCAGGGCGCGGCTGCGGCGGTCATGCTGCCCGCGTCGATGGCGCTCATCCGAGAGGCCTTCCCCGACGCCAGGGAGCGAGCGCACGCGCTCGGCATCTGGGCGGTCGGGGGAGCGGTCGCGGGTGCGGTCGGGCCGGTCCTCGGTGGCTTGCTGACGACGCTCGACTGGCGGCTCGTCTTCGCGATCAACCTGCCGGTGTGTGCTGCGATGCTCGTCATGCTCGTCCGGGTAGGGGCATCGGTGCGGCGGCCGAGCCGCTTCGACGCAGCCGGCCAGGTGCTCGCCCTCCTCGCCCTCGGTGGGCTGGTCTTCGGACTCATCGAAGGCGGGGCCACCGGCTTCGGTTCCTGGCCCGTGGTCCTCGCCCTCACGGTCGCCGCGGGTGCGCTCGTCGGGTTCCTCGTGGTCGAGGCGCGCGGCCGGCACCCGATGATGCCGCTCGACCTGTTCCGCTCGTCGGGGGTGCGGATCGCCCTCGGCGTCGGGTTCGCGTTCATGGTGGGCAACTTCGGCAGCGTGTTCGTGCTCAGCCTGTTCCTGCAGCAGCACCTCGGACTGCCGCCGTTGGCCGCCGGTCTCGTGTTCCTGCCGTCCGCAGCGTTCAGCATCGTCGGCAACATCGTCAGCGGCAGCCTCGCGAACCGCTTCGGTGCACGCCTGCCGATCATCGCGGGGCTCACGACGATGGCGCTCGGCCTGGCGGTGATGGTCGTCTGCGCCCCGCTCGGCTCGGTCGCCGCGGTCGCGGTGTGCACGATCCTGACCGGGACCGGCGGTTCCGTCGCGATGCCGCCGGCGACCGCGGTCGTGCTCGCGAGCGTCCCGGCAGAACGTTCGGGGACCGCCAGCGCGGTGTTCAACACGTTCCGTCAGGTCGGTGGTGCGGTGGCCATCGCCGTGTTCGGCGCGTTCCTCGCGGACCGCGGGCACTTCGTCGAGGGGGTGCAGGTCAGCTTCGTGGTCGCGGCCGCAGTGCTCGTGACCGCAGCGGTGGCGGCGATCCGGATCAGGACGGCGTGACGGCCTCGGTGGCGGCGAGGGAACCGAGCAGTCGGAGTGCATCGGCGGTCGGCGAACCGGGCTCTGCGGTGTAGATTAGGAAGCTCAGCCCTGGGTCGCTCATCAGGCGGGTGCCCTCGAAGGACAGGTCGAGAGGACCGACCACCGGGTGCACGAAGTGCTTCTCCCCGGTGGCGTGACGGCGGACGTCGTGCGCTGCCCACTTCGCGCGGAACTCCGGACTCCGCGTCGAGAGCTCCCCGACGAGGTCTTGCAGGGCCCGGTCGTCCGGGTCGTGGCCAGCGGCAGCGCGGAGGATCGCGACGCTCTGGTCAGCGGCGAGGTCCCAGTCCGGGTGGAACGCGTCCGCCCACTCTCGGTCGAGGAAGGTGGCGCGGGCGAGGTTCGGGTGATCGGTCGTCCGGAACAGGTCGGCATAGAGCGCTCGCCCGAGCGCGTTCACGCCGAGGACGTCGAGGCGGTCGTTGCGGATGACCGCAGGGCCGCCGGTGAAGCCGTCGAGGACGTACTGGAGTCCGGTGCGCAACGTCTTCGGGGTCGAGGACCGTCCGGACCGACGGACCGGGGATGCGTTCGCGGCCCGAGCGAGGTCGAAGAGGTGGTCGCGTTCGGCGTCGTCCAGGAGCAGTGCGCCGGCGATGGCGGACAGGACGCCGTCGGAGACCCCCGCAAGGCTGCCGCGTTCGACGCGGGAGTAGTACTCGACGCTCACGTCGGCGAGCATCGCGACCTCGCCGCGTCGCAGGCCCGCGACGCGTCGGTTCGGGCCCGCAGGCAGGCCGACCTGGTCGGGGCGGACCCGCGCACGGCGGCTGACGAGGAACGCCTTGACGTCGTCGCGGTTCGTGCTCATGAGGCGACCCTACGAGCGGAGGCGGTCACCAGGGGCGCACTCCCAGGACACCCCAGCCCCGCGCCGTGGAGGTGACGCGCTGACGGACGGGAGGCACGGTGCCAGCTGGCACCGTGCCTCCCGTCCGTCCTTGCTCCTGTTCTCGGTCCGCAGCGCGGTCCGCTCAGACGGTCAGCGGATCGGGCGCGTGCTCCGGTCCCCGGACGTGCTCGCCGTGGTGGGCGTGGCGGCGACGTTCGTGCAGGAAGGCTCCGATGCCCATGAGCGCGAGTCCGAACGCGGTCCACGCCGCGAGGGTGAGCCACTGCGGTGTCGAGTCGGCGTCGGGGAAGTACGAGAGGTCGCGGAGCAGTCGCGACCCGGCGCCCGGCGGGAACCACTGGCCGATCGTGCCCCAGGGCGCAGGGAGGAACGAGGAGGGCGTCGCGGTGGAGGCGATCGGGTTCGCGAAGAGCAGGAAGAGGACCGGGCCGACGCTCACGCCGATCCGGCCGATGAGGGTCGAGGCGCCGAGGATCGTGCCGGCGACGGAGGCGAGCGCGAGCGTGAAGGCCGCCACGTTCTCCAGGTACTGGCCCTGCAGGATCCCCAACCAGCCCTGCAGGATGCCGGCCACGGCGAAGCCGCCCACGACGACGAAGACCGCGAGACCGACCGCTCGACGTCCGGTGCCGTGCACGAGGAACGTCAGCAGGATCCCGCCGAGCATGCCGCCCATGACGAGCGGGAACGCTGCGGCGACGAGCCCGGAGCCGGTCGGGTCGTCGTCGGAGAGCGGGACCACGTCGGTGACGCTGACGGTCGCCGTCGCGGGCGTTCCGTCGGCTGCCGCTGCGGCTGCCGCTGCCTGCGCGCGGAGCTCCGCCGCGACGCCGTTCATCACCTGCGCGACCGCGGGGCTCGCTGCGCTCGCGGTGAGCACCTCGGGCGCTGCGCCCGTGGAGAGCACGACCGCGCCGTAGGCGTCGCGTTCCTCGAGCATCTGCACGGCGTCAGCGCGGTCGGTTGCGTGGCTGACGTCGAAGGTGTCGTTGCCCTTCGTCAGGGCGGCCTCGAGCTGCGAGGTCTGTGCGGCGGGCCCGGCGACCACGATCGGGATGTCGTGCGCGGTCGAGGTCCGTGACGGCCAGGTGAAGGCGATCACCACGACGGAGACGACGGCTGCGACGAGGACGGCGGTGGCGACGACCCGGCGCCACGGGGTGGCGCTCGGCAGGGCGGTGGATGTGGTCATGCTGCGACTCGTTTCGGTGTTCGACGGCCCCGGACGCCGATGGTGGGCGATGGGCCGTCCGCGAGCATAGGCAGCTTCCGACAAGAAAGCAACGCGCGTTGACTTCATCGGCCCTGCCGTAGGATCGCCGCATGGCGGACGGACCGAACGAGGGCACCCCGATCCGGCCGCTCGGTCGGCGGCCCGGTTCGAACGACACCCGGAAGGTGGTCCTCGACGCCGCACGGGCGCGGTTCGCGGTCGACGGTTTCGCGGGGGCGTCGATCCGGAAGATCGCGGCCGACGCCGGGGTCGACGCGGCGCTGGTCGTGCGGTCCTACGGTTCCAAGGACGACCTGTTCGCAGCTGCGATGGCGATGCCGCCCGAGACCGCGGTGGCGCTCGCCGAAGCGCTGGACGGCCCGGTCGAGGGACTCGGTGAACGGCTGGTCCGCGCCTTCCTGCGGATGTGGACCGCGCCGGAGTCCTCCGGAGCGCTGCTCGCCACCTTCCGCTCCGCCGTCACGAACGAGCGGGCCGCGGAGAACCTCCGTGCGTTCATCCGGGCACGGGTCCTCGAGGTCTACGCGCCGCGGTTCCCGAACCTGCCGGACGCGGCGCTCCGGGCGACCCTCGCCTCGTCCATGCTCATCGGCGTGGTGGTGGGACGCCAGGTCGTCGGCATCGACGCACTGGTCGATGCCGAGTTCGAGGACATCGTCGCGCTCGTCGCGCCGTCGGTGCAGACCATCCTCGTCACCGAGCGCATGCGCTAGGATCAGCGGCAGAGGGAAAAAACCCGCTCTGCTCCGGCAGGCGGAACCGCGTACGCGTCTCACAGGAGCCGCCACTTCTTCATCGAAGGAGTGCGCTCGTGTCCGTACCAATCCCGAGCCCAACAGCGCCAGCCGCAACACCACGCCTGCGTGACTCGTGGGTGGCCCTCGCCGGGCTCTCGGCGGTGTTCCTGTTCGAGATGCTCGACAACTCGGTCCTGAACGTCGCGCTGCCGACGATCGGCCGCGATCTCGACGCGTCGACCACGATGCTGCAGTGGGTGTCCGGCGCCTACTCGGTCGCGTTCGGCGGGCTCATGCTGCTCTTCGGAGCCGTCGCCGATCGATTCGGTCGTCGCCGGACGATGCTCGTCGGCCTGACACTGCTCGCGGTCGTGAGCGTGGTGACGGTGTTCGTCACCACGGCGGAGCAGTTGATCGTCGTCCGCGCCCTGATGGGTGTCGCCGCCGCGATGACGACTCCCGGCTCGATGGCGCTGGCCTTCCGCCTGTTCTCGGTCGAGGACCTGCGGGTCCGCGCGCTCACGGTCATCTCGACGGCTGGGCTCGTCGGGCTCGCGGTCGGACCGACCATCGGCGGCTTCGTGCTGGCGGTGGCGCCGTGGCAGGTCCTCCTCGTCGCGAACGCGCCGATCGCCGCCGTCGCGTTCGTCGGTGTCCGCACCGGGATCGCGGCCGACCGGCCCGGTGACCTGCACGCACACCCGGTCGACGTCGTCGGTGCCGTGCTCGGGACGGCGACCGTCGTCGGCGTCCTGGTCACCCCGACGCTCTTCGTCAGCGGTGTCGACGGGTGGACGACCTGGGGCGTCACCCTCGCCACGATCGTCGCGGCGGCCGGGTTCTGGGTGCGCGAACGGAGCGCCCGTCACCCGCTGCTCGACCTCCGTCTCATCGCGCAGCCCCTGGTCGCGAGCGGTCTCGCCTACAAGGCGGCCGCCGGCCTCGCGATGGCCGGACTGTCGTACATGGTCACGCTGCAGTTGCAGTTCGCCTGGGAGTGGTCCCCGGTCATGGCCGCCGTCGGCACGCTCCCGCAGGTCGTGGTCCTGCTCGGCAGCGGCCGCTTCGTCGGACCGTTCGTCCGGCGCGTCGGACTCGACCGAGCCGCGTGGACCAGTGCCGCCGCGGTCGTCGCCGGGCTCGCCGTGTTCGCCGCCGGCGCCCGGTTCGGGTACCCGTTCGTCCTCGTCGCCCTCGTCCTCGTCGCCGCGGGAATGCGGGTCGTCGGGGTCGTCGCCGGCACCAACGTCCTGACCGGCCTGCCGGCGGACCGCACGTCGATCGGTGCGGCGCTCGTCGACACGGCGAGCGAGATCGCGACGGCGGTCGGCGTCGCTGCCACGGGCACCATCCTCGCCGCCCTCGTCGGCGGCAGCATCACGACGACCGCGTGGACGCCGGAGCGGATCAGCGCCTTCGAGGGTGCGGTCTCGATCGCCGGCTTCGTCATCACCGCGGTCGCCGCGCTCCTCGTCGGCACGGGCATCGTCCGTGCCCGCCGAGCGTCCACCAGCACCCCCGCAACCACCAGCACCGTCCAGGAGCCCACCGATGTCTGACGCCGTCGTCCGTCCGCCGTTCGACCCCGAACTCGCGACCTTCCTCACCGCGCTCGAAGCTCGCGGCCCTCTCACCGTCACCGCCGAGATGCTGCCCCGCATGCGACAGCTCGACGTGCCCGAGGACGTCCTCGACGAGCGCCTGCGGTCCCGCGGGTACCAACGACGGACCGTCACGGTGCCGGGGCACCTCGGCGACCCGATCGACCTCGCCGTCATCGACCGCATCGAGCGCACCGGGACGACGGCGGCGGTCTACACCATCCACGGCGGGGGCATGATGTTCGGCCACCACCTCGGGAACCTCGACTCCTACGACGACTGGCTGCTCGACCACGACGTGGTCCTGATCAGCGTCGACTACCGCCTCGCCCCCGAGCACCCCGACCCGTACCCGGTCGAGGACTGCTACGCCGGCCTGCTCTGGGTCGCTGCGCACGTCGACGAACTCGGCGTCGACCCAGCGCGGATCGTCATCGCGGGGCAGAGCGCCGGCGGCGGGCTCGCTGCCGGCACGGCCCTCCTCGCACGCGACCGGAAGGGTCCGGAGCTGCTGGCGCAGGTCCTCGTGTCGCCCATGCTCGACGATCGTGACGACACCGTCTCGACGAAGCAGATCGACGGCGTCGGGGTCGCCGACCGGCAGCTGACCCGCTTCGGCTGGAACGCGTACCTCGGCGCGCGACGCGGGACGGACGACGTCTCCGGGTACGCCGCTCCAGCCCGCGCGGCCGACCTGTCCGGATTGCCGCGCACCTACATCGACGCCGGCAGCGCCGAGGTGTTCCGCGACGAGACCGTCGCGTTCGCCAGCCGACTCTGGGCCGCGGGCGTCGATGCTGAGCTCCACGTGTGGCCAGGGGCGTTCCACGGCTTCACGAGCATGGTGCCCGAGGCGGCGATCTCACGGACCGCGACACGGGCCCTCGCCGACTGGACCCGGCGACTGCTCGGTGACCCGGACCCGGTGGCCCGCGGCTGAGGTCCGGGCAGTCTGGCTAGGGCTTCTCGTCGACGAGGGCGACGAACCGGCTACCAATGCCCTCGACCTCGCGCCGGGTCAGCCCGGCGGTGGGGTCGGGCGCCTGGTACGGGGCGTGGTAGTCGCACATCAGGTAGTCCCAGTCGGGCCACCACTTCTTGGGCCGGGCGTCCTCGGAGAACCCGCAGACCACGCACTCGAGGTGGACCCAGACCTTCTTCGTGCCCGTGCGGTTCGCCCGGGACTGCGCGAGCCAGGCGGGCGGGTCCTGCTCGATCGCGTCGAGTTCGGCTTCGCTGATGCGTGGTGGGATCCCGTGGTGGGTCGCCATCTCGAGGGGGATGTCGAGCCGGACGGCGGCGTCGCGTCGGGAGAGCATCCCCCTAGGGTAGGTGCCCCTGCGCGGCGGTCCCGACCGGGTGCAGGTCGCACTGACGCGGCCCCTAGCCCCGAGCCCGCAGGAACGCCACCTGCCGCTCCCACTGCCGGAAGCCACCACCCTCGTGCCCGTTGTACGGGTAGACCTCGATCTCCCGGTCGACGGACCCGAGCGCGTTGTACGCCGCGAAGGTGGTGCGCGGGGGCACGACGTCGTCCATCAGCGCGACGGAGAACAACGCGGGTGCGGTGATCCCGGCAGCGTGGTTCACGCCGTCGAAGTACGCCGCGGTGGCCCAGACGGCCTCGGCAGCGTCGCGGTGCACGGACAGGTACGTCGCGAGCTCGAGGTACGGTCCGCCGACGGCGACGTCGGTCCCGCGCTCCCAGTCGCTCAGGAACGCGACGTCGGGCAGCACCGCGGTGACCGGTCCGACGTGGGCCTCGACGAGCGCGGCGGCGGCGATCGCGATCCCGCCGCCCTGGCTCCCGCCGGTCAGCGCGATGCGTTCGGGGTCGATGCCGGGCAGCGTGCGCACGGCGTCGACCAGGCGGACGGCGTCGGTGTAGACGCGGCGGTAGTAGTGGTCGGCGGGGGAGCCGATGCCGTTCGTCATCCACCCGCTGGCGTGCGGTCCGGAGCCGTGCGGGTCCGGGGTGTCGCCGCCGGCCCAGCCCGAGCCCTGGCCGCGGGTGTCCATCACGACGTGCACGTACCCGGCGAGGGCCCAGTGCACCCGCTCGCCGGGGCGACCGCGGCCGCCGCCGTACCCGAGGAACTCGACGACGACGGGCAGTGCGCCACCGTCGTCGGCCACGGGACGGTTGACCCAGGCGCGCACGGGGTCGCCGCCGAAGCCGGAGAACGTCAGGTCCTCGACGACGAGGCCGGTGACGGGGGTGTCGACCGGCGCGAGGACCGGAGCGACGCCGGCGGCGCGGGCCGAGGCGATGGTGTCGGCCCAGAACGTGTCGAAGTCGGCGGGGCGACGGACGTCGGAGCGGTAGGCGCGGAGTGCGTCGAGGGGCAGGTCGGTCAGTGGCATGTGGGGGTCCTCCGGGACGATCGTGCCCCCGGCACCGTCGAGGACGGCGCCGGGGGCACGGAGTGTCGGTTCAGTGCGCCGCGGCGCGGTACTGCTCGAGCACCTCGGGGTGCGGGTCCGCGGGCACGGTCGTCGTCGCGACGTCCCACGACGGCAGGGTGCCGGTGAGCGCCCAGGCCGCCTGCTTCGCGGCGCCGGATGCGACGTACTCGCCGGGTTCCGGGATGAGCACGTCGCGCCCGAACACCTGTGCGGCGACGGCCCGGACGGCCGCGTTCCGCGCGGCCCCGCCGATGAGCAGGAGGCGCGAGACGGTGACGCCGGTGTCCTCGACGGCGGCGAGTCCGTCCGCCAGGGCGCAGAGCATCCCCTCGACGGCCGCCCGCGCGAGGTGCACGCGGTCGGTCGTCCCCGGCGTCATGCCGAGCAGGGACGCGGTCGCGTCCGGACGGTTCGGGGTGCGCTCGCCGACGAAGTACGGCACGAGGACGAGCCCGTCCGCACCGGCCGGCGCCTGCAGCGCCAGCTCGCCGAGCGCGTCGTGGTCGACGCCGAGCAGGCCGCCGATCACCTCGAGCACGCGGGCCGCGTTGAGCGTCGTGACGATCGGGAGGCGCGACCCGGTCCCGTCGGCGAAGCCCGCCACGGTCCCGCTCGGGTCCCGCACCTCGGTCCCGGTGACCCCGAAGACCGTGCCGCTCGTGCCGAGGGACACCGCGACGTCACCCGGGCCGAGCCCGAGGCCGAGCGCTGCCCCGGCGTTGTCACCGAGTCCGGCGCCGACGACCAGGCCGGACGGCGCGAGCGCACCGTTCGGCAGCTGTACGTCGGTGGACAGCGTGCCCATCGCCTCGTCGTGCTCGACGACCCGTGGCACGACGACGGCGTCGGACGCCCCCGAGCCGGCCACGCGCAGCGGTCGGCCGAGTGCGCGCTCGAACAGGTCCTCGTCGTACGAACGGCGCACCGGGTCCCAGTAGGCGGTGCCACTGGCGTCCGAGGCGTCGGTCGCGAGTGCGTCCAGGTCGGGGCCGAGCGGACTCTCGTCCGCCGGCCCGTAGCCGCGCAGCCGCCACGACAGCCAGTCGTGGGGGAGCGCGACGGCCGCGACACGGGCCGCGTTCTCGGGCTCTGCCTGCCGGAGCCACCGCAGCTTGGTACCGGTGAACGACGCGACCGGCACCAGACCCGTCCGGGCGACCCATGCCTCCCGGCCGATCTCCTCGACCATCTGCGCGGCCGCGTCCGCACTGCGCACGTCGTTCCACAGGAGCGCGTCGCGCACCACGTGGCCGTCCGCGTCGAGCGCGACCATGCCGTGCTGCTGCCCGGCGATCGCGACGGCGGCGACGTCGTCGAAACCGCCGGCCTCCGCGATCGCGGTGCCGAGCGCGTCCCACCAGTGGCGGGGGTCGACGGCGGTGCCGTCCGGGTGGGACCCGCGCCCCTCCCGGACGACGGCACCGGTGTCGGCGTCACGGATCGTGACCTTGCAGGACTGGGTCGACGAGTCGACCCCGGCCACGAGCCGCCGGTCGTCGCTCAACGAGCGCCCATCAGGTGCTCGATCGCCAGCTGCTGCAGGCGGACGAAACCGAAGCCCTTGCCGCCGAAGTACGCGTCGGCGTCGAAGTCCTCGTACGCCGAACGGTCGGCGAGGAACGCGTCGTACGACTCGCCGTCGTCCAACGTCGGCTTCGACAGCTCGGAGACCTTCGAGGCCTCGAGCGCGGCCTGCACCTCGGGGTCGGCGCGGAACGCCTCGGCGCGCTCCTTGAGGAGCAGGTACATGCGCATGTTCGCCGCGGCCGAGTCCCAGACGCCCGAGATGTCCTCGGTGCGGCTCGGCTTGTAGTCGAAGTGGCGCGGGCCGTCGTACGCCTGGCCACCCTGCGGCGAACCGTGCTCGAGCAGGTCGACGAGCGAGAACGCGTTCTGCAGGTCGCCGTGACCGAACACCAGGTCCTGGTCGTACTTGATGCCGCGCTGACCGTTGAGGTCGATGTGGAAGAGCTTGCCCTGGTAGAGCGCCTGGGCGATGCCGGCGGTGAAGTTCAGACCGGCCATCTGCTCGTGGCCGACCTCGGGGTTGATGCCGAACATCTCCGGACGCTCGAGGGTCTCGGTGAAGGCGATCGCGTGACCGAGGGTCGGCAGCAGGATGTCGCCACGGGGCTCGTTCGGCTTCGGCTCGATGGCGAACCGGATGCCGTAGCCCTTGTCGGTCACGTAGTCCGCGAGCAGGTTGACGGCCTCGCGGTAGCGCTCGAGCGCCGCCTGGACGTCCTTCGCGCTGTCGTACTCGGCGCCCTCGCGGCCGCCCCACATCACGAACGTCGACGCACCGAGCTCGGCGGCGAGGTCGATGTTGCGCAGGACCTTGCGGAGCGCGAAGCGGCGCACCTGCCGGTCGTTCGAGGTGAAGCCGCCGTCCTTGAAGACGGGGGCGGAGAACAGGTTCGTCGTGACCATCGGGACCACGATCCCGGTGGACTCGAGCGCGCCCTTGAGGCGGTCGATCTGGGTCTGCCGTTCGGCGTCGGTGGAACCGAACGCGAACAGGTCGTCGTCGTGGAAGGTCAGGCCGTAGGCCCCGAGCTCGTCGAGCTTCTCGACCGCCTCGACCACGTCGAGGGCCGGACGGGTCGGCCCGCCGAAGGGGTCGGAGCCGTTGTAGCCGATGGTCCAGAGACCGAAGGAGAACTTGTCTGCACGGGTGGGCGTCGTTGCCATGGTGGTCACCGTTCGTCGTCGAAACAAAATGTTGCCGCGCCCAACATAAGCGGTAGTGTTGGCTGTGGCAAGGACCGATCGCAAGGGAGCGACTGGATGGCACAGGAACGACGCGGACACGACCGACTGCGGATCGCGATGATCGGGCACGGCTTCATGGGGGCCGCCCACTCGCAGGCCTGGCGGACCGCCCCACGCTTCTTCGACCTCGGCGTCGAACCCGAGATGGCCGTCCTGGTCGGGCGTGACCCGGAGCGCACCGAGGCGTCCCGCGAGCAGTACGGCTGGCAGGCAGCCTCCACCGACTGGCGCGCCGTCGTCGCCGACCCGGACATCGACGTCGTCGACATCGTGTCGCCCGGCTCGTCGCACGTCGAGATCGCGATCGCCGCACTCGAGGCCGGCAAGCACGTCCTGTGCGAGAAGCCGCTCGCCAACACGGTCGAGCAGGCCGAGGCGATGACCGCGGCCGCCGCAGCAGCACGCTCGCGGGGGATCCGCTCGATGGTCGGGTTCAGCTACCGCCGGGTGCCCGCGATCGCCTTCGCGCGAGAGCTCGTGCAGGCCGGTCGACTCGGCACCATCCGCCAGGTCCGCGCGCTCTACCTGCAGGACTGGCTGGCCGACGAGGACGGCCCGATGACGTGGCGGCTCGACAAGGCGCTCGCAGGGTCCGGATCGCTCGGCGACATCGGCGCGCACGCCATCGACCTCGTCGAGCACATCACGGGCTCCGAGCTGACGAGCGTGTCCGGCACCCTCGAGACCTTCGTGACCGAACGTCCCCTGCTCGCCGACGGCGTCGGACTCTCCGGCACCGCGTCGAGCGAGCGCGGGCAGGTCACCGTCGACGACGCGGCGTTCTTCACCGCACGGCTCGGCGGCGGCGCTGCCGACCGCGCGATCGGCACGTTCGAGGCCACGCGGTACGCCACCGGCCGGAAGAACGGGCTGACGCTCGAGATCAGCGGGTCCCTCGGGGCGATCCAGTTCGACCTCGAGGCGATGAACGAGCTGCGGCTGTACGAGACATCGGCACCCGCGGGGGAGCAGGGCTTCCGCCGCATCCTCGTCACCGAACCGGAACACCCGTACGCCGCGGCGTGGTGGCCCACCGGGCACCTCATCGGCTACGAGCACACCTTCAGCCACCAGGTGAAGGACTTCGTCGACGCGATCGTCGCCGGCACCGACCCCTCGCCCTCGTTCGAGGAAGGACTCCACGTGCAACGCGTGCTCGACGCCGTCGAACGGAGCGCCGCCGACGGCAGCAGCTGGACGGTGACGGCATGAGCGCCGCCGAGACCACCCGCCGGGCCCTCGTCGTCCGTGGTGGCTGGGACGGCCACCAGCCGGTCGAGACCACCGACCTGTTCACCCCGTTCCTGCAGGAGCACGGGTTCGAGGTCCGGGTGTCGGACTCGACGGCCGTCTACGCCGACGAGCCTTACATGGACACCGTCGACCTGATCGTCCAGGTGAACACCATGACGACGATCGCACCGGAGGAGTTCGCCGGCCTGCAGCGTGCGGTCCTGAACGGCACCGGCATGGCGGGCTGGCACGGCGGCATCGCGGACTCGTACCGCGACACCGCCGACTACCTCCACATGATCGGCGGGCAGTTCGCGCACCACGCGGGCAAGCACCCGGACGAGCGCATCGGCGAGCAGTCCGACAACTACATCCCGTACACGGTGCACGTCACCGACCTCGGGCGCGAGCACCCGATCACGCAGGGCATCGAGGACTTCGACCTCGTCACCGAGCAGTACTGGGTGCTCAGCGACGAGTACAACGACGTCCTCGCCACCACCACCCAGGAAGCCCGACCGTGGGACGCCTGGAACCGCCCGGTCACCGCGCCGGCGATCTGGACCAGGCAGTGGGGGAAGGGACGCGTGTTCGTCTCGGCACCCGGACACCGGCTCGAGATCGTCGAGTCGCAGCCGGTCCGCACCATCATCGAACGGGGACTCCTGTGGGCAGCACGGTGAACGAGGGGGTGCTCCGCGTCGGCGTCGTCGGCGTCGGGGTGATCAGCCAGCAGTACTTCGAGCACTTCCCGGCGCTGCCCGGGCTCGAGCTCGCCGCGGTCGCCGACCTCGACGTCGCGCGAGCCCAGGCGGTCGGAGCGGAGCAGGGCGTCCGGGGCACGAGCGTCGACGACCTGCTCGCCGCCGACGACGTCGACGTGGTCCTCAACCTGACGATCCCCGCCGCGCACGCCGACGTCGCCACCCGCGCGCTCACCGCGGGCAAGCACGTCTACGGCGAGAAGCCGCTCGCGATGTCGACGGCCGAGGCAGCCCCTGTGCTCGACCTCGCCCGCCGGTCGGGGCTGCGGGTCGGCAGCGCACCCGACACCGTCCTCGGCACCGGGATCCAGACCGCCCGCGCGGCACTCGACGACGGCGTGATCGGCACCCCCGTCGGCGCCGCCGTGGCCTGGAGCGCCCCGGGGCACGAACGCTGGCACCCGGCACCGGCGTTCTACTACCAGCCGGGCGGCGGGCCGCTGCTCGACATGGGGCCGTACTACCTGACCAGCCTCGTCACGTTCTTCGGCCCGGTCGTCCGGGTGAGCGGCAGCGCAACCCGTTCGACCCGTGAGCGCACCGTCGCGACGGGTCCGAACGCCGGCACGCCGATCCCGGTCGACGTCGACACCCACGTCGCCGCGGTCCTCGAGCACGAGAACGGGGTCATCTCCACCGTCACCGTGTCCTTCGAAGTCTGGGCCACACGCGCTCCGCTCTTCGAGGTGTACGGCACCTCGGGCACGCTCGACGTCCCCGACCCGAACCGCTTCTCGGAGCCGGTGTCCGTCGCCACCGCCCAGGACCCGACGTGGAACGGACTGCCGACCAGCGCCGGGTACGCCGACGCCGGGCGCGGGTACGGTCTCGCCGACATGGCCCACGCGATCGCCACGGACCGACCGCACCGTGCCTCCGGCGACCTGGCGTTCCACGTGCTCGAGGTCATGGAGGCCGTCGCGACCGCGGCTCGCGACCACGTCGTCGTGCCGGTGACCTCGCGGGTCGACCGCCCCGCGACCGTCCCGCACGGCGCGCGACCGGCGACCTGGTGACACCGTGACCGAACGGCCGGCGGGCAACACCGGACGGGTGCTCCGGCTCGTGCACGAACTCGGGCCCGTCACGCGCGCGGAGCTCACCCGGCTGACCGGGCTCAACCGCTCCACGACGCTCGCCATCGTCGGTGAGCTCGTCGAGCTCGGACTGGTGCACGAGTCCGAGGGGAGCGCCACCGGCACGACCGCCGGCGCCGGCCGCGCGACCGCCGGCGCGGGCCGCGCGTCCGCCGGCGCCGGCCGCGCGTCCGCCGGTGCCGGCCGCGCTTCCGCCGGGGTCGGCCGTCCGAGCCCCGTCGTGCGCGCCTCGGCCGACGTGGTCGCCGCCGCCGTCACGGTCGAGGTCGACGCCGTCACGGTCGCCCTGGTCGGGCTCGACGGCACCGTCCGCGAGCGCGCCGTCGAACCGTCCGACGCGCCCCCGAGCGCCGCCACGGCGATCGAGACCATCGCGGTCCTGGTCGAGCGGCTCACCGCCGGGATCGGCCCGGGCGCCCGCCTCGTCGGCATCGGCGTCGCCGTCCCGGGCACCGTCCACGTCGGCGACGGCGTCGTCCGGTACGCACCGCACCTCGGCTGGCACGACGAACCGGTCGCCGGCCCCCTCGCCGACCGCACCGGTCTGCCCGTCCGGGTCACGAACGACGCGAACACCGGCGCGTGGGCCGAACGGCTCTACGGCAGCGGGCGCGGCGTCGACGACCTCGTCTACCTCAACGGCGGCGCGAGCGGCATCGGTGGCGGGGTGATCAGTGCCGGGCGGCCCCTCAGCGGCGCGGACGGGTACGCCGGCGAGCTCGGGCACACCTTCGTCGCCGCGAACGGCATCCGGTGCCACTGCGGTGCCGTCGGGTGCCTCGAGACCGAAGCCTCCCGCGACGCCCTCGTCACCGCCGCCGGGGTCGCACCGGACGATCAGGCAGCCCTCGCGGCGGTCCTGGCCGAACACCGTCCCGAGGTCGAGCGCGTCGTCGACCGGCAGGTCACCGCACTGGCCACCGCCCTCCGGAACGCGATCCACACCGTCAACCCCGAGGTGGTCGTCCTCGGCGGCTTCCTCGGCGTCCTGCTGCAGCACGTCGGCGACCGCATCGAGACCGAGGTCCGGGCGCAGACGATGGCGGCGATGACCGAACGGCTCCGGGTGCTGCCGGCCGGGCTCGGCGACGACGTGCTGTTGCGCGGCGCCGCCGAGACCGGCTTCCGCGACCTGCTGCGAGCCCCCACCCGACCACACGGCCGCGACGACGCGGCCGGGGAAGCGAGAACCGCATGACCTCCACCCAGCACGGCGACCAGCAGCAGCGCGTCAGCGTCCTGCTCGGCACCCAGGACCTCACCGTCGAGGACCGCCCGGTCCCGACCGTCGACCCCGGCGACGTGCTCGTCCGGGTGGCGGCCGTCGGCGTCTGCGGCTCCGACGTGCACTACTACCGGCACGGCCGCATCGGTGACTTCGTCGTCGAGGAGCCCCTGGTCCTCGGACACGAGCTCTCCGGCACGATCACCGCCGTCGGTGCGGGGGTCGACGAGTCCCGCGTCGGCGAACGCGTGGCCATCGAGCCGCAACGGCCCTGCCACCGCTGCGCCCAGTGCCTGGCCGGCCGGTACAACCTCTGCCCGCACATGCGCTTCTACGCGACCCCGCCGGTCGACGGCGCGTTCGCGGAGTACGTCACCATCGAGTCCGAGTTCGCGCACACCCTGCCCGACTCCGTCTCGTTCGAGGCCGGCGCACTCCTCGAACCCCTGTCCGTCGGCATCGCCGCGGTCCGCAAGGCCGGGATCGTCCCCGGCTCGTCGGTGCTCATCGCCGGTGCCGGTCCGATCGGCATCATCTGCGCGCAGGCCGCGAAGGCGTTCGGTGCCTCGCGCATCGTCGTCAGCGACCTGGTCGCGGAGCGCCGCGACCGCGCCCTGCAGTACGGCGCGACCGAGGTCGTCGACCCCACCGCGGTGTCGGTCGCGTCCGACATCGTGCCCGTCGACGCCTTCATCGACGCGAGCGGCGCCCCGCGTGCGGTCTCCGACGGCATCAAGGCCGTCGGTCCGGCCGGAGCCGCGGTGCTCGTCGGTCTCGGCAACTCCGAGATGACGTTGCCCGTCGAGCACATCCAGAACCTCGAGGTCACGGTCACCGGCATCTTCCGGTACACGAACACCTGGCCCGTCGCCATCGAGCTCGTCGCGTCCGGCCAGGTCGACCTCGACTCGCTCGTCACCGGACGGTTCGGGCTCGACGACGTCCGCCAAGCACTCGAGAGCGACACCGACCCGGAGTCCCTCAAGTCCGTCGTCTACCCCGGCGGCGTCCCCGCCTGACCCGCCGAGCACGCGCAGCGTGCGAGGTCCCGCACACGGTGGCGGCGTGCGCAGCTCGCACCGGGCCCGGAACGCGGCACGGTGCGGCCTGGAGGCGCGGGGCGGGCCCGCACCGCGCCTCCAGGCCGGCACGTGACCCGGAACGGGGCCACCGGTGCGTCACCGGGACGCGCTACGGTTCGCGCATGACCGCTTCACCGGCCGCCGTCGTGCCGCAGCGCACCGACCGGCGTGCGCTCGTCTCCTGGGCGTTGTGGGACTGGGGATCCGCGGCGTTCAACGCCGTCGTGACCACCTTCGTGTTCAGCACGTACCTGGCGAGCCGAGCGTTCGTGGACCCGGCGCACGTCGCCGACACGTCCGCGGCGGGGAAGGCCCTCGTCGAGCGCGAGCTCGCGCACAACACGGCGGTCGTGTCCACCGCCCTCACCATCGCCGGCATCGTCGTCGCGCTCGTCGCACCGGCGATCGGACGCCTCGCGGACTCGTCCGGCCACCGCCGCCGATCCGTCCTCATCGCCACCATCGGCGTCGCCCTGTCCATCGGCGGCATGGTGTTCGTCGCACCGAGCCAGCCGTACCTCGTGCTCGGCGCAGCGCTCCTCGGCATCGGCACCGTCGCGTACGAGATCGCGAGCGTCGGCTACAACGCGATGATCGGGCAGGTCGCCTCGGGGGAGCGCACCGGCCGGGTCTCCGCGATCGGGTGGGCCGCCGGGTACTTCGGTGGCATCGTGCTGCTCGTCGTGCTGCTCGTGCTCTGCATCCAGGACTTCCAGGGCGACGGCGTCGTCGGTGGGCTCCTGCAGCTGCCCGCCACCGTCGCGACCGGCCAGTGGGACGTCCGCGTCGCGATCGGCATCGCCGCCGTGTGGCTCGCCGTCAGCTCGATCCCGCTCTTCGTCGTCATCCCGGAAGCCGCACCCGACCGTACCCACACCGGCGGGGTCCTCAGTGCCTACGCGGACCTCGGCCGTGACATCGCACGACTCTGGCGCGAACGACGCAACGTGCTCGCGTTCCTGCTCGCCAGCGCGGTGTTCCGCGACGGCGTCGGTGCGGTGTTCACTTTCGGCGGCATCATCGCCGCGCAGGTGTTCGGGTTCAGCGCCTCCCAGGTCATCCTGTTCGCCATCGCCGCGAACGTCGTCGCAGGCATCGCCACCTACCTGTCCGGACGGCTCGACGACCGGTTCGGGTCCCGGGCGCTGATCATGGTGTCGCTCGTCGGGCTCTCGCTCTGCGGGCTCGGGGTGCTCGCCGCGGGGAACGCCACCGAGTGGTTCTGGGTGCTCGGGCTGACCCTGGCGCTCTTCGTCGGACCGGTGCAGTCGTCGTCGCGGGCGTACCTCGCGCGGCTCGCGACGCCCGGACGCGAGGGCGAGCTCTTCGGCCTCTACGCCACCACCGGGCGTGCGGCGTCGTTCCTGGCGCCGGCGCTGTTCGGGGTCGCGGTGACGATCGGGGGCTCGACGCGCTTCGGGATCATCGGCGTCGTGGTGGTGCTCGTCGCGGGGCTGGTGCTGATGGCGTTCGTGAAGCGGGAGCCGGCGGTGGCCGCGCCCGGCCGGTGACACGTCGGGCCGCGGTGCTCGCATCCAGTTCGGCGCAGCGACGACGAAGTCGAGTCTCAGCGGCGTCTCGCACTGCGGGGCGGGTGTCGCAGCGGACCTCGGCTGACGCCGGCCAGGAGGCCCGGTGCACGCTCGTCCACAGGCTGCGGTTGTGCGCACGGTTCCGCACAGGGCCGTGGTTCGGCCCGCCTCGCCGGCGCGCGTGCGCCAGGATGGGTGCATGACCGACCAGCGGATCGCCGTCGTCGTCCTCGCCGCCGGGCAGGGCACGCGCATGAAGTCCTCCACGCCCAAGGTGCTCCACCGGCTCGCCGGGCTGCCCCTCATCGCGCACGTCCTGCGCACGGCAGAGTCGCTCGCACCCGAGCACGTCGCCGTCGTCGTGCGGCACGAGCGGGACCTGGTCGCGGCCGAGATCACCGAGCGTGCAGCCGACGCCATCGTGGTCGACCAGGACGACGTGCCCGGCACCGGTCGTGCGGTGGAGGTCGCCGTCGCCGCCCTGCCCTCGGACTTCGACGGCTCAGTCGTGGTGCTCTCCGGCGACGTCCCGCTCCTCGACGCCGCGTCGCTCCGCACCCTCGTCGACGCGCACGTCGGGGCCGCGAACGCCGTCACGCTCGTCAGTGCCATCGCGCCGGACCCCACCGGGCTCGGTCGTGTCGTGCGCGACGGCTCCGGTGCGTTCGTGGGGGTCGTCGAGCACAAGGACGCGACGGCCGAGCAGCTCACCATCACCGAGACCAACGCCGGCATCTACGCGTTCGACGTCGCACACCTGCGTGCCGTGCTGCCGTCGCTGACCACCGCGAACGCGCAGGGCGAGAAGTACATCACCGACGCCCCGACGCTCATCGCGGACCGCGGCGGCATCATCGACGTCGTCACCCTCACCGACCCGTGGCTCGTCGCCGGCATCAACGACCGTGCGCAGCTCTCCGACGCGGCCCGTGTGCTCAACGCCCGCATCGTCCGACGGCACCAGCTCGCCGGTGTGACCGTGCAGGACCCGGCGACCACGTGGATCGACCTCGACGTCACGATCGAGCCCGACGCCGAGATCCTCCCCGGCACACAGCTCCTCGGTGCCACCGCCATCGCCGGGGGTGCCGTGGTCGGGCCGGACACGACGCTGCGCGACACCGAGGTCGGGGCCAGCGCCACCGTGAACCGGGTCGACGCGACGCTCGCGGTCATCGGCGACGGGGCGTCGGTCGGACCGTTCGCCTACCTGCGACCGGGCACGATCCTCGGCGACAACGGCAAGATCGGCACCTTCGTCGAGACCAAGAACGCCAAGATCGGCCGGGGCAGCAAGGTGCCGCACCTGTCGTACATCGGTGACGCCGAGGTGGGCGAGGACTCGAACATCGGGGCCAACACGATCACCGCGAACTACGACGGCGTGGCGAAGCACCGCACCGAGGTCGGGTCCCACGTTCGGACAGGCTCGCACAACGTCTTCGTCGCCCCGGTTAGGATTGGTGACGGCGCGTACACGGGTGCCGGGACGACCGTCCGCAAGGACGTCCCAGCCGGATCGCTCGCGATCAGCTACGCCCCACAGCGCAACACCGACGGATGGGTCGAGGAACACCGACCCGGTACTCCGGCGGCCGAGGCTGCTCGGCACGCGAACGGCGAATAGATCCTGGCGACTCCGGTCGTCGACATCGACCCCACGCGGGGTCAGGGAGTGAGCACCGCACTTGTCCGGAATCAAGACAACCGGCCAGAAACGACTCGTCCTCGTCTCGGGGCGAGCACACCCGGCGCTCTCGGCCGAGATCGCAGAGGAACTCGGCGTCGACCTGGTCCCCACCGATGCCCGGACCTTCGCGAACGGTGAGCTGTACGTCCGCTTCGACGAGTCGGTCCGCGGGTGCGACGCCTTCGTCATCCAGTCGCACACGGCGCCGATCAACGAGTGGCTCATGGAGCAGCTCATCATCGTCGACGCCCTCAAGCGCGCGTCGGCCAAGCGCATCACCGTCGTCGCGCCGTTCTACCCCTACGCCCGTCAGGACAAGAAGGGCCGCGGCCGCGAGCCGATCTCGGCCCGCCTCGTCGCCGACCTGTTCAAGGCCGCTGGCGCGCACCGGATCATGAGCGTCGACCTCCACGCCGCGCAGATCCAGGGCTTCTTCGACGGCCCGGTCGACCACCTCTTCGCCATGCCGGTGCTGCTCGAGCACTTCAAGGCGATCCTCGACCCGTCGATCCTGACGGTCGTCTCGCCGGACATGGGCCGCGTCCGCGTCGCTGACATCTGGTCCGAGAAGCTCGGTGCGCCGCTCGCGATCATCCACAAGCGCCGCGACCCGCTGGTCCCGAACCAGGTCACGGTGCACGAGATCGTCGGTGACGTCTCCGGCCGGTGGTGCTTGCTCGTCGACGACCTGATCGACACCGGGCGCACGATCGCCAAGGCAGCCGAGGCGCTGAAGGAAGCCGGTGCGATCGGCGTCGTCGTCGCCGCGACCCACGCCGTCTTCTCCGACCCGGCCACCGAGCTGCTGCAGAGCGAGTTCATCGACCGCGTCGTCGTCACCGACACCCTGCCCGTGCCGGTCGAGAAGCGCTGGGACCGTCTCGAGATCCTGCCGATCGCCCCGCTCCTGGCCCGCGCCATCCACGAGGTCTTCGACGACGGTTCCGTCACGTCGATGTTCGACGGCGCCGCTTGACCCACCCCGCGCGTGACGCCCTCGCGGCTCGGCTCCGGGCCGCGGGGAGCGTCTTCGCCGAGGACGAGGCCGACCTCCTGCTCGAAGCGGGGGCCGGTGAACCCGTCCGGCTCCGCACCCTGGTGCAGCGTCGGCTCGGCGGCGAACCCCTCGAGTACGTCCTCGGTTGGGCGGCCTTCGACGGACACCGCATCCGGGTGACCCCCGGCGTGTTCGTGCCGCGCGCCCGCACCACCGTCGTCGTCGAACAGGCGGCCCGACGGTTGCACCGCTACGACCGCGTCGTCGACCTGTGCTGCGGCGCCGGAGCGATCTCGGTCGGACTGCTCGGTCGTGTCGGCGCGCTCGACCTCGTCGCCGCGGACATCGACCCGGATGCCGTCGACGTCGCCGCCGAGAACATCGGCGACCGCGGGATCGTCGTGGCCGGGGACCTGTTCGCGCCGCTGCCCGATCGCTTCCGAGGCGTCGTCGACGTCATCGCGGTGAACGCGCCGTACGTGCCCACGGCGTCGATCGCGACGATGCCGGTCGAGGCGCGTGACCACGAACACCGCGTCGCGCTCGACGGAGGGCAGGACGGTCTCGACCTGCACCGTCGCATCGCAGCGGGCGCGGGGGAGTGGCTCCGTCCCGGGGGTGCGGTCGTGATCGAGGTCTCCGAGGCGCAGTCAGAGATGTCGGCGGCGGCGTTCGCTGCGGCCGGGTTCTCCGCCGTGGTCGAGCACGATGCCGATGTCGACGGCACCTGCGTCGTCGCGACGCTGCCGGCCTGAGCCGCGACGGCGGGCGCTGCGCGCCGGCGCTCACGTTCGCCGAGGTAGCGCGACACGCCGCTCACGTCCGCCGAGGTCGCACGACCTGTCGGTTCAGCGCTCGCAAACCGACGCTTTGTGCGACTTCGGCGCCGCGCACGCGGCGTGTCCTGACCGCTCGCGAGGCCCGAGGCGGGCGTGCCCCGCGCCTCCAGGCCGACCGCGTCGACCAGCCGAGGTCGCGCGACACGCCGCTCACGTCCGCCGAGGTCGCACGACCTGTCGGTTCAGCGCTCGCAAACCGACGCTTCGTGCGACTTCGGCGCCGCGCACGCGGCGTGTCGTGACCTCTCGCGAGCGACCGCTCGCGGGACCACCGGGCGCGATCGCGCCGCCCTGCGCCGCCCCGCGCCGTCCCTCCCGCTCCCTCAGCGTGCGTCGACCGTCACCGAGTGCCAGCCCGACGCACCGTTCGGCGCGGGCGGCCGCTCGACACTCGTCTGGACCTCGCCGTCGGCGCTGACCGCGCGCACCTCGATGCGGTGCGAACCCTCGGTCGGCGTCCACCGCAGCACCCACTGCCGCCAGGTGTCCGCGGACACGGAGTCCGCGAGTTCCGCCTGCTGCCAGTCGCCGTTGCCGACCCGGACCTGCACGGCCTTCACGCCGGTGTGCGGCTGCCACGCGACGCCGGCGATCGCCACGGCCTTGCCGACCGTCACGGAGGAGCCGTTCCGCGGGGTGTCGATGCGCGACTCGAGCTTCACGGGCCCGCGCTCCGACCAGCCCCGAGGCGTCCAGTACCCCTCGGCGTCGGAGAAGCGGGTGACCTCGAGCTCCGTGACCCACTTCGTCGCGGAGACGTACCCGAACAGCCCGGGCACGACCATCCGCACCGGGAACCCGTGCTCCGCCGGTAGCGGCTCCCCGTTCATGCCGACGGCCAGCAGTGCTGCGGTGCCGTCGTCCTGCAGGACGTCGAGCGGGGTGCCGGCGGAGAACCCGTCGACGCTCGTGGACAGCACCATGTCGGCGTCGCCGGTCGGCTTCGCGCGGGCGAGGAGCTCTCGGATCGGGTATCCGAGCCAGAGGGCGTTGCCGATCAGGTCGCCGCCGACCTCGTTCGACACACAGCTCAGCGTGGCCATGTGCTCCTCGAGCGGCAGCGCGAGCAGCTCGTCCCACGTCAGCGTGACCTCGTTCTCGACAGCGCCGTGGATCCGCAGCGACCAGTCGGCGGGGTCGACCGCGGGGACGCGCAGCGCGGTGTCGATCCGGTAGAAGTCCGCGTTCGGCGTGACGTAGGGGGTGATGCCGTCGACGTCGAGCGACGCCCCGGCCGGCACCGCCGGAGCTGCGGTCGCCGCAGCCGGCAGGCGGACGGCTCGTCTGGCAGCAGCGGCCGCCTGCATCGCGGACGACCCCAGCCTGGAGGCAGTGCCCACCACGACGGCGACCGCTGCGGTCGCGACACCCCAGGCCAGGAACGCGCGGCGCTCCGCCGAGGCGGGTCGCGGTGCAGCGGACGGGACGGCCTCGGCGGCCTCCCACCGGCGGAGCCGCCGGAGCAGCAGTCGGAGGACGATCACGGCGGCAGCGACACCGAAGACCGTCGGCGCACCGTCGAACGTGCCGCTGCCCGAGCGGGTGCTGACGGCGATGAGGGCGAGCACGCCACCGACCGCGAAGACGACGGCGCCGAAGGGCGGGCGTGCCCGTTCGAGGATGCCGGCCCCCGCGCTGACGGCCGCGACGATCACGGTCATGAGCACGAACAGCGCGACCTTGTCGCCGGTGCCGAACAGGGCGACCATGAGGTCCTTCGCGCCGCCCGGTGCCAGGTCGATGACGGCCGAGCCGACGGCGACCAACGGACTCCCGGCGCCGCCGAGGAGCAGCGCGCCGAACTCGGCGACACCGAGGAACGCCGCCGCTGCCACCAGCCCGACGCACGCCGCGAACATCGCCCAACGGCGCGTGGAGGTCGGCTCGGCTGGCTGTTCGACGGCCGGTTCGACGGTCGGTTGGGAGGTCACCGCCTGAGCCTAGGTCTCGGGTGCCGCGCGCGGGCTGTGCATGTTGCGGCGCAGAACGCCGCGGGCACGTCCAGAGCGCTTCCACGAGCATTCATCGTCACCGGCCAGCACCTGCCGATCGCGACGTGCGAGGATCGGGGTGTGCTGAGGCGTCCCGATCGTGTTCCGCGCTTCGGCCGCGCCCGCCGCACCCACCACCGCACGCCGATGTCGGCCGCTCGCCGACTCTCCACGCTGCGCTGGGTGATCGTCGGGTTCTGGGCGGTCCTCCTCACGGCGCGCATCGTCGTGGTGTCCACGGCTCCCGACGCCGACCTGTCCTGGTACGGAATCGTCGAGTTCGCCGCGATCGGTCTGGGCGTCGCGATCATCGTGGTCGCGGTCGTCCGAGCCGCAGCGGCCCGGCGTCGCCACGCGGACGAGGCCCTCGCCCTCGCGATCCGTCGCATCGACCCCACGGTGTGGCTCGTCCCCGCGGCGCCGACCCCGGAACTCCGCAGCGCCGTCGAGGAACTCCGACCAGAGGTCGCCCTCGGTGCCCGCGTGACGTGGGCGTTCGGTGCGACCGAGGCGTCCCTGTGGGAACTCGACGATCGTCGGGCCACCCGACTGCTCGTGGTCCGGTGGAGCCGTGTCGTGCACGTCGGCCTCGACGACACGCACCGGCAGTCGTCCGAGGGGCGTGCTCGTGCCGCGTGTGCGATCGCGATCCACTACGTGCGGCCGGACGACACCCCCGCGGTGGCGACGTTCTTCGTGCGGACGGCACCGGGCGCCCGGAGGCTCCTCGGGCGGGGTCCGCGGCTCGAGCGGCTCGTCGCAGACCTGGCGCGGGAGCGCATCGTCGCCTGAGCGGCGTGACGCGACGCGCGGGCGCGCCCGGCGGTAGCGCGGCGCGCTGGCCGTAGCGCCACGCGCTGGCGGACCTCGTAGCGACGCCACGTGCGCGCTCGTTCGGTCGTGAGAAGGGCCCCGCCGATCGGCGGAGCCCTTCGAGGGTGCGGTCGTGCCGCGGTCAGTGGGTCGACGGCTCCTGCTCGACCTCGCGGCGGTCGTCGTCGGACCACAGGGTGTGGAAGGTGCCGTCCTTGTCGATGCGCTGGTAGGTGTGCGCACCGAAGAAGTCGCGCTGCCCCTGGATGAGCGACGCGGGCAGCCGCTCGGACGCGAGCGAATCGAAGTACGACAGCGCGGACGAGAAGCCCGGTGCGGGCACGCCCGACGCCGCCGCGATGCCGACGATGCGACGCCATGCGGCTTCGCCCTCGGCCACGGCGTTCGCGAAGTACGGGTCGACGAGCAGCGACTCGAGCTTCGGGTTCTTGTCGTACGCCTCGACGATGCGGTTGAGGAACTGGGCGCGGATGATGCAGCCCCCACGCCAGATCTTCGCGACGTTGCCGAGGTTGATGTCCCAGCCGTACTCCTTCGCCCCGGCGATGATCAGGTCGAAGCCCTGCGCGTACGCGACGACCTTCGACGCGTAGAGCGCCGCGCGGACGTCGTCGGCGAAGGTGTCCGGCACCTCGACGATGGACGGACGGTTCGTGATCGACTTCTGGACGGCTGCACGCTGCGACGGCTTCGACGACACCGCACGGGCGAACACCGCCTCACCGATGCCGGAGACCGGGATGCCGAGACCGACCGCGTTCTGCACGGTCCACACGCCGGTGCCCTTGGAGCCCGCCTCGTCGCGGATGACGTCGACGAGCGGCTTGCCCGAGTCGGCGTCCTGCTGCTTCAGGACCTCGACCGTGATCTCGATCAGGTAGGACTCGAGGTCGCCGCCGTTCCACTCCTGGAACACCGCGACGAGGTCCTCGACCGAGAGCCCGCCGACGCGACGGAGCAGGTCGTAGGACTCGGCGATGAGCTGCATGTCGGCGTACTCGATGCCGTTGTGCACCATCTTCACGAAGTGTCCGGCGCCGTCGGTGCCGATGTGGGTCACGCAGGGTTCACCCTCGGCCACCGCGGCGATCGACTTGAGGATCGGTCCGAGGGTCTCCCAGGCCTCCTTCGAGCCGCCGGGCATGATCGACGGGCCCTTGAGCGCGCCCTCTTCACCACCGGAGATGCCGGTGCCGACGAAGTTGAGGCCCTTCTCGCGCAGGTCGTGCTCGCGCCGGATGGTGTCGTGGAAGTTGGCGTTGCCGCCGTCGACGATGATGTCGCCCTCTTCGAACTTCTCGGCGAGCTGCGAGATCACGGCGTCGGTGCCCTTGCCTGCCTGCACCATGATGATCGCCGTGCGCGGCTTCGACAGGGAGGCGACGAAGCCGTCGATGTCCTCGGACGCGATGAACCCGGCGTCGCCGTGCTCCTTGAGCAGCTCCTCGGTGCGGGCGTACGTGCGGTTGTAGACCGCGACCGTGTTGCCCTCACGCGAAGCGAGGTTGCGTGCGAGGTTCGACCCCATCACCGCGAGGCCGATCACCCCGATGTTCGCCTGACCAGTGCTGTCTGCCACGAAAGTCTCCTTTGTCCTGACGTCTGGGACCAACCTACGAGTCCGCCCCTGGCACCGCACGGGTGTTACGGCAACTGGGGATGACTGTTCACCGCCTCAATACTGTGGAGGGATGACCGACCCCGCTGTCCTCCCGCCCGTGCTCGTGATGGGCGTCTCCGGCTCCGGCAAGTCCACGATCGGGCAGGCGTTGGCCGATGCGCTCGCCGACCAGGGCCAGCCCACGGTCTTCGTCGATGCCGACGACCTGCACCCGGCCGCGAACAAGGAGAAGATGCGGCAGGGCATCCCGCTCACGGACGACGACCGCTGGCCGTGGCTCGACGCGTGCGCCGAACGGATCGCCGCGGTCGAGGCCTCCGGGAGCCGCTGCGTGATGGCGAACTCGGCCCTGAAGCGCGTCTACCGCGATCGGCTCCGGGCGTCAGCACCCGACCTGGTCATCGCGTTCCTCGACGGGTCCCACGACCTCATCGCGGACCGGCAGGCGCACCGACACCACGAGTACATGCCGAGTTCGCTGCTGGACTCCCAGTTCGCGACCCTGGAGCGCCCGCAGCCCGACGAGGCCGCCGTCGACGTGTCGATCGACGGTTCGGTCGACGACACGGTGACGACCATCCTCGCCGCACTGTCGGTCACTTCCGGCTGAGCTCGGAGAGTCGTGCGCGGTACTCCTCGGCATCGATGTCGCCTCGTGCGAACCGGTCGGCGAGCACACCGCGAGCGTCCGAACGGGCGCGCCAGCTTCCCCGGCGGAGCACGCCGAACACCACGAACACGACGAGGAACGCGAAGAAGAAGAACGCTGGGAACAGGAAGAACGGGAACCCGCCGCCCTGCCAGTGCGGCCCGTACGCCGCCGCCGAGGTGAATGCGGTTGCCGTGATGGTCGTGAACATGGGGACCTCCAGAGATCGGTTTCGGTGTCGCTGTCGCGACGTTCCAATCGTTCGGCCTGGAGGCCCGTCACGCGTCCGCCTCCGAGCCGCACTTCCGTCTCCTCCCGCGGTCGTAGACCGGGTTCTCCTCCACAGACAGGTACTCCCGGAGGAGTAGTCCACAGCTCGTCGTCCGGCCGATGCCCGTGAGGACGGCCGACCCTAGGCTCGACCCATGACGACGGCACCGCGCAGCGACGACCTCGACCGGGCTGCTGCCCGGTGGCAGGGGCGTCCGCGGTTCGCGCGGTTCGGACGGGTCGTGCCGGTCGCGTTCCTGCAGATCGTCGGCACGCTCGTGGCATCCCGGTTCGCGTTCGGCGGTCCGGGCAGTTCGGGCGGTTCGGGCGGTCCACCGTGGGCGCGCCACGCGGCTGTCGGCGCCGTCGATCCGGTCGTGCTCGGCCCGCTGGCGATCACCTTGCTCGTGGCCGGCATCGTGGTCCTGCCGTGGCGCTGGCGGTGGCCGCGCTCGGTGCTCCTCGTCACCCTCGCGACGACCGTCGGGTACGTGATCGTGGTCAGCCCACGCGGCCCCTTCGTCGCGGCGCTGACCATGGCGATCGCGAACGCGTGGCTCCGGGGCCACCGCCGGACCGTTGCGGTCGCCGCGGTGGTGGCGGTCGCGGTGCTCCCCACGGCCGACGTCGTCCTCGGTCGATCGCCGGCGCTCGACCTCGGTGCGGTGCTGCTCTGCGTGGCGTGGCTGACCGTGACGATCGCGGTCGCCGAACTCGTGCGTGTACGGATCGAACGGGTCGCCGAGCGTCGCCGTGCGCGAGCCGAGGCCGAACGGCGTCGTGCGGGCGAGGAACGAGTCCGCATCGCCCGCGAGCTCCACGACTCGGTCGCCCACAGCATGTCGCTCATCAGCCTGCAGGCGGGCGTGGCGCTGCACCTCGGCGCGGAGCTCCCCGACCAGACCCGCGATGCCCTGACGAACATCCGCGACTCCAGTCGTGAGGCCCTCGTCGAGCTCCGGACCATCCTCGGCGTGCTGCGTTCGGTCGACGGCGGGGTGAGCGGAGCAGGGGAGCCCGACCGCAGCCCCGTCCCCGGGCTCGAGCGGGTGCCGGACCTCGTCGAGCGTGCGCGGGCGGCCGGCGTCCCCATCGACCTCGAGGTCCGCGGTGATCCGTCGAGCGTCCTCGGCACCAGCGGCCGCAGCGCGTTCCGGATCGTCCAGGAGTCCGTCACGAACGTCATGAAGCACGCCCCGGGCCACCACGCGCGGATCCTGGTCACGGTCGGGGCGGACGTCGTCGAGCTCCTCGTCGAGGACCACCGGGTGGCCGGCTCGCCACAGCGGACTCCCGACGGAGCTGACGGGTCCGTCGGGCTCGGTGCCACCGGCAACGGGATCATCGGGATGCGGGAACGTGCCGCCGCGGTCGGGGGCGACCTGACCGCGGGGCCGACGACGGACGGAGGGTGGCGGGTCACCGCACGGCTGCCGGTCGCCACCGACGGTTCGACCGAGACCACCGAGACCACCGAGACCACCGAGACCACCGAGATCGCCCCGGAAGGCAGCACGGCATGACCGCGATCACCGTCCTGCTCGTCGACGACCAGGTCCTGGTCCGTGCCGGTCTGCGTGCCCTCGTCGACGCCGAGCCGGGCATGACCGTCGTGGGCGAGGCGGGTGACGGTGATGCTGCGGTCCGGCTCACCCGCAGTCTCCGGCCCGACGTCGTGCTCATGGACATCCGGATGCCCGGCACCGACGGGATCTCCGCGACACGGCAGATCAGCGCCGACGTGGACCTCGACGGCGTGCACGTCGTCATCCTCACGACCTTCGAGCAGGACGACTACGTGTTCGAGGCGATCCGCTCCGGGGCGGCCGGCTTCCTCGTGAAGGACACCGAGCCCGCCGAGCTCCTCCGAGCGGTCCGGACCGTCGTCGCGGGGGACTCCCTGCTCTCACCGCGGGCAACCCGCTCCCTGGTCGAGGCGTACGCCACCCACGCCAAGCCCTCGGCCCTCGCGCCGGAGCTCGGCGTCCTCACCGACCGCGAGCGCGAGGTGATGCAGCTCGTCGCGGTCGGACTGACGAACACCGAGATCGCCGAACGCCTCTTCGTCAGCCCACTCACCGCGAAGACCCACGTCTCCCGCTCGATGATCAAGCTCGGCGCCCGCGACCGCGCACAGCTCGTGGTCTTCGCCTACGAGACCGGCCTCGTCACTCCCGGTTGGCAGCCCTGATGCGACTCCTCGACCCGGCTGGTATCACGCCTGATACCATTTTCTGCATGGCAATGACCCTCCGACTCGAAGACGCCGAGGCGGCCGCGCTCCGCAAGCGCGCCGACCTCGAGGCTCGGTCCATGCAGGACATCGCACGGGCAGCCATCCGTGAGTACATCGAGCACCACAGCCGTCAGGACCTCATCGACGGGATCCTCGACCGGGAGTTGCCGCAGTTCGCCGAGGCCCTTGAACGCCTCGGCCGATGATCCACCTCACGATCGAAGAGGCACTGCACATCGCGAGCCGGACCTTGGGTGACGATTTCGTGGTCCGCGACGTCGGGCTCCTCGAAGCAGCAGTTGCCCGGCCGGCAACGTCAGTCGGTGGTCGGGACGCTTACCTGTCGTTGCTCGAAAAGGCCGCCGCGTTGGTGCACTCAGTAGTCCGCAACCGCGCGCTCATCGATGGCAACAAGCGCCTCGGACTCATGTTGCTGGTGGTCTTCCTCGGCGTGAACGGTCGCCGGTTGCACGCGACCAACGACGAAGCCCACGACTTCATCATCGCGATCGCGGAGGGCGAGCTCGACGCCGTACCGGACATCGCCGCCGCGTTGCGCCCATTGGTGTCGGTGACCTGACGGTTCTGGCAACGAGTGGCAACAGCAGCCGAGCCCGAGCCGGACGAGTTGCATTGACCGCATGTCGTCCAGGGGACTCGGCGTCGTCGCCGGAGCAGAGCTGACCGAAGCCGTCCGCCGCGCAGGTGCCGACCACGTCGAACCGACGATCGCGGGGAACCTCGTCCTCCGAGACGGAACGGAATGGACACGCAACGAGGTCTACGCCGGAGCGCGGTTCCCGTCCTTCGCGATCCTGGTGCCGGGCGACCTGCCGTTGCTGACGACGGAATTCGACACCGTCCGGAGCTTCTTCGAATCGGTCCTGCCCATCGTCCGGTCGGTCGCCGAACCCGACGCGACGATCGTCTTCGGCTCGGGAACCGCGCGGCGCGCACCCGAGGGCATGGGCACCGACGAAGCCCTCCGACGCTTCGCCGAGGTGGTCCGGACCGCTCGGGACGTAGCAGCCGCGAACGACCTGCGGATCGTCGTCGAGCCGCTGAGCCGTGCCGAGACGAACGTGCTCAACACCGTCGCCGAGACCATCGCGTTCCTCGACGCCGCCGAGCTCGACGGGGTGCGCGTCGTCGCCGACCTGTTCCACATCCGGAACGAGGGCGAGTCGTTCGAGGTCCTCCGCAGTCACGGCGACCGCATCGGACACGTGCACCTCAGCGACCCGGACCGGCGACCACCGGGCAGCGTCGACGAGGTCTGGCGCGAGTTCCTCGTCGCGGTGCACGACGGCGGCTACCGGGGCTCGGTGTCGCTCGAGTGCCGGTGGTCCGGCGACCCTGCCGTCGCCGAGTCGGAGATCCGCAGCGCACTGGATCGCGTCCGCGAGGCCCGCGCGGCTCTCGCGCGCTGACCTCGCACGGTGCGAGGTCACCGTGCGCACGGTGCGAGGTCACCGCCCGCACCGTGGGAGGTCACCGTGCGCACGGTGCGAGGTCACCGCCCGCACCGTGGGAGGTCACCGTGCGCACGGTGCGAGGTCACCGCCCGCACGGTGCGAGGTCACCGCCCGGACCGTGCGAGGTTCCGCGCGCGGTGCGACGCCGCGAGCCTCGCACCAGGCGCGGAACCTCGCACACTGCGGCCGGCCGCCCGCCCGGCACCCCTCGGCACCGCGCACCCGCCCGGCACCCGCCCGCCACCCTGACGGTGCGAGGTTCCGCGGAGCGTGCGAGCCCGCGAGCCTCGCACCAGGCGCGGAACCTCGCACACTGCGCCCGCCTGGCGCCCCGCCGCCCGCCGCCCGCCGCCCGCCGCCCGCCGCCCGCCGCCCGCCCGCCCGGCGCCGGCCCGCCCGCCCGCGCCCCTACAACTTGAACGTCGCCCGCGGGATGTCGGACACGATGCGCTTCGCCGTGCGGACGGCGTCCTCCTCGGAGAGCTCGTGCGTGACGACGAGCGACGCCAGGTAGGCAGCATCCGCCCGACGGGCCATGTCGTGCCGCGCGGGGATGGAGCAGTACGCCCGGGTGTCGTCGATGAACCCGGAGGTCTTCGTGAACGACGCCGAGTCGGTGATGGCGGAGCGGTAGCGCCCGATCGCCGCCGGGGTGTCGATGAACCACCACGGCGCTCCGGCGTACACGGCGGGGTAGAAGCCGGCGAGTGGGCCGATCTCCCGCGAGAACACGGTCTCGTCGACGGTGAACAGCACGAGGTGGAAGCCGGGTGCGGTCCCGAACGACTCGAGCAGCGGCTGCAGCGGCGTGGTGAAGGACCCGACGGCGGGCAGGTCGTGGCCGGTGTCCGGGCCGAAGCGTTCGAGCGTCGGTGCGTGGTGGTTCCGTATCACGCCGGGGTGCAGTTGCATGACGAGGCCGTCCTCGACGCTCATCTCGGCCCAGCGGTAGAGCATGTCGTGCCGGTACGCGGCGGCGTCCGCCTCGGAGACGGAAGACGGGTCGCGGAGCGCCTCGGCGTGGATACGCTCGCGCGACGTGGCGGACAACGGCGACGAGCCAGCATCGAGCACTCCCGTGTCCGTGGCGGTCGCGCCGTGCTCGATGAAGTACTGGCGACGTGCGCGGAGTGCTGCCAACAGCCCGGCGTGGGTCCCCGTGTCGATGCCGGATGCCTGTCCGATGGACGCGACCACGGGCCTCCAGTCCGGCCGGGACGGGTCGAACACGGCGTCCGCGCGGAAGGTGGGGACCACCCGGCCGGTGAACGTGGGGTCGGCGGCGAGCTGCGCGTGCGCGGCGAGGTCGTCGGCGGGGCCGTCGGTGGTGGCGAGGACCTCGATGCCGAAGGTGTCGAACAGGGCACGCGGACGGAAGGCGGGGGAGGCGAGCAGGCCGGCGATGTGGTCGTACTGGGCGTCGGCGTTCGCCGCCGACGGCTGCTCCGTCAGCCCGAAGACGTCGTGCAGCTCGGTCTCGAACCAGTAGCGGACGGGGGTGCCGAGGAAGTCGTCCCAGTGGTCCGCCAGGTTCCGCCAGATGGCGCGACCGGGAGGCGCGGCGTGGGTCCCCGACAGGTCCGCGCGTCCCAGCGCGGCCAGGTCCACCCCGTTCGCGTGCAGCAGGCGGAGCACGTAGTGGTCCGGCGTGATGAGCAGGGACGCGGGGTCGCTGAACGGCTGGTCCGAAGCGATGAGGGCTGCGTCGACGTGCCCGTGCGGGGAGATGATCGGTGCGTCCTTGACTGCGTCGTAGACGGTCCGTGCGACCTGGCGCGCACCGGGGTCCGCGGGGAGCAGACGATCGGGGTGCGGGGCGAGGCGGGTGGCGGTCGTGGTCTGGGTCATCATCGACTCCTTCGGGGACAGCGGGGACAGCGGGGACAGCGGGACGGCGGGACGGCGGGACGGCGGGACGGCGGGACGGCGGGACAGCGGGGACAGGGGACGTCGGCGGGTCAGGACCGGTCAGGCGGGAGCGGGGCCCGTCGACTCCCGGACGGTCAGGTGGGTGGGCAGCGCGACGGCGCCGGTCATGTGCTCGCCGGGCAACTCGTCGGCGGGGATCGCACCGAGGCGGCCGAGCAGCATCCGGATCGCGACGCGGCCGGCGCGCTCGATCGGCGAGGTCATCGTGGTGAGCGGTGGGTTGCAGAAGTCGGCACCGAAGATGTCGTCGCAGCCGACGATGCTCATGTCCTCGGGGACGCGGACGCCCCGCTCCCGCAGCCGCGCGAGCATGCCGATGGCGATCAGGTCGTTGAAGGCGATGCAGGCGGTGGCCCCGGCGTGCACGGCGGCGTCGGCGGCCGCGGCTCCGGAGTCGACGAAGGGCGCGTGCGGGCCGATGCGGGCGACGCGGACCCCGAGGCGCTTCGCGACCCGCACGAGCGCCTTCCACCGACGCTCGTTCGACCACGAGCTGTCCGGACCGGCGACGTAGAGCACGTCGCGGTGGCCCAAGGAGACGAGGTGCTGCACGGCCTGCTCGACCCCGCCCGGGGTGTCGATGAGCACCGAGGGCACCCCGGCGGGCCGGCGGTTGACGACGACGAGCGGGATGCGTTCCGCGAACCGGGCGATCTGCGCGTCGGACAGGCGCGAGGCGGTGAGCACCACGCCGTCGGCCTTCGCGCCGATGGCACTGAGCGTCGCCATCTCGGCGTCGGCGGACTCCTCGGTGTCGACGAGCAGCTGCGTCCACCCGGCGCCGGCGAGCTGGTGCTGCGTGCCGCGGATCACGTCGAAGTAGAACGGGTTCGTGATGTCGGAGACGAGCACGGCGACGGCCCGGGTGCGGCCGGAGGTCAGTGCACGGGCCTGGGAGTTGGCGACGTAGCCGAGCTCGCGGGCGGCTCGTTGGATGCGCTCCTGGGTGCTGTGGTTCACGCGGTCCGGCAGGGACAGGGCACGGGACACGGTGGACGGCGCGACGCCGGTCGCGTCGGCGATGTCCCGGATGGTCACGCGCCGAGCGCCGCCGAAGCCGCCGCCGCCACCAGCGGCACTGCCGACCGCGCCGCCGCCAGCCGCGCCACCACCAGCAGCACCGCCGGCCGCGCCGTCACCAGCGGCACTGCCGACGTCCGTGTCGGCCGCACTGCCGACGTCCGTGTCTGTCTCACTCACGAGGCCGACCGTATTCGCGTCTGGCAACAAGTGGCAACCGGTTGCCGCATGTTGCCACCCGCGGAACAGTGGTGCCACCGGGCAGTGCCGCCCGGAGGAGGTCTCGAGGAGGAAACCCCCGGATGAAGACGCGAAGCGCGGCAACGCGCAGCACGAGAACACGAGTGAAGTCCCGCACCCTCGTCGGTGCCGTCGCGGTGGTCGCCCTCGCCGCACTCTCCCTGCAGGGCTGCGCCGTCGTGAACGGCAGCGGCGACGACCCGAACACCCTCCGCGTGATGATGGGCGCGGACACCACGTACCCCAAGGAGCGCAAGCAGTGGCAGCAGGACACCGCTGCCGAGTTCAAGCGCACCACCGGCGCGGACATCCAGTGGGAGACCTACTCCTCCGCGCAAGAGGAACTGACCGCGATCCAGACCAGCGTGATCTCCGGCCAGGGCCCCGACGTCTACGCCATCGGCACCACCTTCACCCCGACCGCGTACGCCACCGGCGCCTTCGTCGAGATGGGCAGCAAGCAGTGGAAGGCCATCGGCGGCAAGGACCAGTTCGACCCGGCGTCGTTCGGCATCTCGGGTCCGAGTGCCTCGAAGCAGATCGGCATCCCGTTCGCCAGCCGCCCGTTCGTCATGGCGGTGAACAAGGACCTGCTCGCGAAGGCCGGCATCACCGACATGCCGACCACGTGGGACGAGCTCACCGCGGACGCGAAGGCGACGACCACGGACGGCCGGCACGGCTTGGCCGTCGCGTACGCCGACGGCTTCGACCCGTGGAAGTTCGTCTGGGGCATGGCGCAGAACGCCGGCAACACGATCGTCTCCGACGACGGCAAGGCCGAGATCGACAGCGACGCCGTCGAGCAGGCCTACCGCACCTACTTCGACTGGGTCACGAAGGACGGCGTCGTCGACAAGGCGGCGATCGGGTGGAACAACGCCCAGGCGCTCGCGCAGTTCACCGAGGGCAAGGCCGCCTTCTTCCCGATGACCACCACGACCGCGATCAACTCGTTCAAGGACACCAAGGTCGACGGCGAGTACGAGTTCGCACTGCTCCCAACGGTCCCGCCGGGTGCGAGTGAACGGCCGGCCGACGGCATCGAGGCCGCGAGCATCCTGTCCGGCGACAACTGGGTCGTGGCCGACTACGGCACGAAGCAGGACCTGTCGTTCGACTTCATCAAGCAGCTCAGCGCGCCGAAGGCCCAGCTCGAGTACTACGACCTGTTCGGCAACCTGCCGACCAACGCCGACGCGGCCGCGAAGCTCGCGGCCGACAACCCGCAGCTCAAGCCGATCATCGACGCCGGCCGCCTGTCGAAGCCGACGGCGTTCACGGGCGCGTGGTCCGACATCCAGCTCGCCCTCGTCGACGTGGTCGTCCAGTCGATCCCGTCGCTCAAGTCCGGCGAGGTGACCGACGACCAGCTCCGGAAGCGCCTGCAGGACGCCCAGAAGGACGCCCAAGCCACCCTGAACCGTCAGAAGAACGGAGGTCTGTGATGACCAGCACGCAGACCAAGCCGCAGACCGGTCCGCGCCAGCCGGCGCCGCAGACCGTCCGACCGGCCGGCAAGACCCCGCTCTACAAGAAGGAGCGTCCGCTCTGGATGCTCCTGCCCGGCGGCGTCCTCATGCTCGCCGTCATCGTTGTGCCGCTCCTGGTGGGCTTCTACATCGCGATGCTCGACCTGGACCAGTACACGCTCCGGCAGTGGTTCAGCGCCCCGTTCATCGGGTTCGCGAACTTCGTCGAGGCCTTCACGAACTCGCCGCTGCTGCACTCGATCTGGATCTCGGTCTCGCTGTCGGTGCTCGTCACCGCGGTCACCGTCCCGATCGGTGTCGCCGCGGCGATCTCGACCCAGAACCGGTTCCCGGGCCGCGGGCTCGTCCGCTCGATCTACCTGATCCCCTACGTGCTGCCCGCGTTCGTCGTCGGTACGTTCTTCCGCACGATGCTGCAGCCGCAGGGCGTCGTGAACTCGATCCTGCACACCGACGTGCTCTGGCTGAACGGCTCCGCGTCGTACTGGGCGCTGGCCGGCGTGATGATCTGGACGAGCTGGCCGTTCGTCTACCTGCTGTCCCTGGCCGGGCTGCAGGCCGTGGACAACGAGGTGCACGAGGCCGCCGCACTCGACGGGGTGACCTGGTGGGCGAAGCTGCGCTACATCATCTTCCCGTACCTGCGCGGACCCCTCAGCCTCGCGGTCATCATCGCGATCCTGCACAACATCAACAACTTCACCCTGCCGTTCGTGCTCTTCGGCATCCCGTTGCCCTCGAGCGTCGAGGTGATGCCCGTCCTGACGTACATCGCGAGCTTCCAGTCGTTCCGCTTCGGACTGTCCGCGGCGATGGCGATCTGCTCCCTCGTGATCGTCGCCATCCCGCTGTTCGTCTACCTGCGGGCCGTCAAGCTCGACACCGGTGACGACGCGGGCCCCAACCGGAAGCAGCGTCGCGCCGACCGCGCCACGCTCGCCGCCGCCCCGACCGCCGCCGACATCGACGGAGCACGCGCATGAGCACGTTCACGACCAGGACCCGCCCCACCGCGACGCTCACCGAGAGCATCACGGCCCCCGCCGGTCGCCGGCACAAGCGTCCGTACGACACCGACGTCACCCGGCTGCTGCCGCGTTGGCTGCTCATCGTGGTGATCGCCGTCATCGTCGCGTTCATCGCCGTCCCGGTGCTCTACATCCTGTTCGGATCGGTCAACTCCGACGTCGCGGTGGCCCGCGGCGAGTACTTCCCGTCCGAGTTCACCCTGTCGAACTACGTCGAGATCTGGTCGACCGTCGCGCTCGGTGAGGGGTTGGTCAACAGCATCCTCACCGCCGGCGCGGTCGCTGTCGCCAGTGCTGCCCTGGCGGTGTCGACGGCGTACGTCCTCGTGCGCTTCCGGTTCCTCGGTCGCCTGACCATCCTGCGTGGGCTCCTCGCCCTGCAGTCGATCCCGGGCACGCTCCTGCTCCTGCCGGTGTTCGTGGTCTTCTCGAACATCGCCAGCGCGACGGGCGTGCAGATCATCGGGACCCGCTGGGGCCTGTTCGTCACGTACCTGACGTTCGCCCTGCCGTTCTCGACGTGGGTGATGGTCACCTACCTGCGTGGTCTGCCGAAGGAGCTCGAAGAAGCGGCGCGCATCGACGGCGCCTCGAGCACGAAGATCCTGACGAAGATCGTCCTGCCGTTGTCGTGGCCCGGCATCGTCGTCTCCGCGATCTTCGCCTTCCTGCTCGGCTGGAACGACGTCCTGTTCTCCACGATCATGACGACCCCGAACACCAGGACGGTGGCCGTGGTCCTGCAGGTGCTCGGCACCACGCAGGAGGGCGGTGCGGTCCCGATCTACGGCCAGATGATGGCCGCCTCGATCGTCTGCGCCGTACCGGTCGTCGCGCTCTACCTCATCTTCCAGCGCTACCTGGTCGGCGGTCTGACCGCCGGTTCCGTGAAGTAGCAAGCAACCAAGAACCGGACTGGAGGCCCGTGGCGGCCCCGCCACGCGCCTCCAGTCCGACACGAAAGGACACCATGACCGACCAGCCCAGTTGGGAACTCTCCGGTTTCGGCGACGAGATCGACTCGGACCCCGTCGTCCAGGTCGCGGTCCTGCAGGCGCTCGGCGCGAGCGCCATCGAGGTCCGCAGCGCCTGGGGCGTGAACGTCGTCGACCTCGACGAGGACCAGCTCTCCGGCCTCCACCGCCTGCTCGAGGAGCGCGGACAGACCGTGTCCGCCATCGCCTCGCCGATCGGCAAGGTCTCCGTCGACGAGCCCGTCGAGCACGAGGTCGAACGGCTCGGCCGGGCGATCCGCGCCGCACACGCCCTCGGCACGAAGTACATCCGGATCTTCTCGTTCTACTTCGAGGGCCGGCAGCCGGAGGACGTCCGTGACGACGTCCTCGTCCGGATGCGCGCCCTCGCCGACCTCGCCGAGCGCGAGGGCGTGACCCTGCTGCACGAGAACGAGAAGGACATCTACGGCGACGTCCCCTCGCGCGTGCTCGACATCGTCGAGAGCGTCGGGTCCCAGGCGCTCCGACTGGCCTGGGACAACGCGAACTACGTGCAGTGCGGCGTCAAGCCGTTCACCGACGGCTGGGCGCAGCTCGCGCCCTACGTCGACTACCTGCAGGTCAAGGACGCCCTGGCCGCCGACTCGTCGGTGGTCCCCGCGGGCGAGGGCGACGGCGAACTCCTCCAGACCCTCACCGCCCTCCGCGACGCCGGGTACTCCGGCTACGCCTCCCTCGAGCCGCACCTCAGCGACTTCACCTCCCTCGGCGGGTTCTCCGGCCCCGCGGCCTTCGGGCGCGCCGGCCGTGCCCTCCGCACCCTCACCGACCAGATCGGAGTCACCCTGCGATGACCACCCCACTGAAGTTGGCAGTCGTCGGCGCCGGCGTCATCGGACGCCACCACGCCAAGGTCGCCGTCCACCACCCGGACCTGCAGGTCGTCGCCCTCGTCGACGCGATCCCCGCCGCCGCCACGAGCGCCGCCGACGAGGTCGAGGCGATGGGCGTCGACCGCCCGATCACCACCGAGACCATCGAGGAGGCGATCGCGCAGACCGACATCGACGTCGTCGCGATCTGCTCGCCGTCCGGCATGCACGTGCAGCTCGCCGAGGCCGCCCTGGCCGCCGGCAAGCACGTCGTCATCGAGAAGCCGCTCGACACCACGATGCCCAGGGCTCGGCAGATCGCGGCGCTCGCCGCATCGGCGCGCGAGCGTGGACTCGTCACGAGCGTCATCAGCCAGCACCGCTTCGACCCGGCCTCGGCCGCCGTCGCCGCAGCCGCCCACGACGGCGGGTTCGGCACCGTGACCTCGGGCCTCGCGAGCGTCGCCTGGTACCGGTCGCAGGGCTACTACGACTCCGGCGACTGGCGCGGCACCTGGGCACTCGACGGCGGTGGCGCCGTGATGAACCAGGGCGTGCACACCGTCGACCTGCTCGTCTGGGCGCTCGGCCGTCCGGTCGAGATCTCGGCCCAGACCGGACTGCTCGCGCACGACCGCATCGAGGTCGAGGACACCGCCGTCGCCACCGTCCGGTTCGCCGGCGGTGCCCTCGGCGTCATCCACTGCACGACCGCCGCGTACCCGGGGCTCTCCGCTCGCTACGCCGTCTACGGCACGCACGGGTCCGCGATCGTCGACGACGACCGCCTGGCCTACTTCCACATCGCACCCGACGCCGCGACCCTCGAGTCCGCGTCGACCACCTCGAACGCCTCGGCGGTCGCGGGCGCCGTCGACCAGAAGGACGACGTCGTCCCGCCGGAGCACGTCGTCGGCGGTCCGGCCGAACCCGACCACTTCGCCGCAGGGCACGGTCGGCAGTACACCGACATCGTGGCCGCGATCCGCGAGGGCCGTGAGCCAGGCGTCACCGTCGACGCAGCCCTCGTGTCGCTCGCCACCGTCCGTGGGCTGTACGTCAGCGCGACGCTCGGGCAGCCCGTCCGGATCGACGACGTGATCGAGGGCAAGTACGACGAGGTGGTGCCGGTCGTCGGCGTCGCAACAACGTCGGACACCGCCACCGCAACTGAAGGAGCCACCCGATGAAGTTCTCCGTGTTCACCGCCTCCACCCCCGACTGGACCCCTGCCGAAGCCGCCGAGACCCTGGCCGAACAGGGCTGGGACGGCATCGAGTGGCGCATCGTCGACGACCGCCCGGCATCCGGCGAGACCGTCCCCGCTGCTCGCTCGTTCTGGGCCGGCAACAACTCCACGTGGCAGTTCACCGGCATCCAGGACCAGGTCGGCGAGATCGCCCGGATCACCGACGGCGCCGGCCTCGAGTACTCCGGCATCGGCGGGTACCAGCAGGCGTCGGACCACGAGGGCGTCGACACGATGCTCCGGGTCACGAGCGAACTCGGCGCCCGGCAGGTCCGGGTCTCGATGCCGATGTACCGGCAGGAGAAGGAACGCACCGGCGAGACGTACGGGCAGATCTTCGACCGCACCCGCGCCGACCTCGAGTGGGCGGTGACCCGGGCCACCGAGCTCGGCGTCAAGGCGCTCGTCGAGCTGCACCACATGACGATCACGCCCTCCGCCTCGGCAGCGCTGCGGCTCGTCGACGGCCTCGACCCGGAGCACATCGGCGTCATCCACGACCTCGGCAACCTGGTCATCGAGGGGCAGGAGGACCACCTCGCCGCGTTCGAGCTCCTCGGCCCGTACCTCGCGCACGCCCACGTGAAGAACGCCCGCTGGGTCGACACCGGCGACACCCGCGCCGACGGCAGCACGATCTGGCAGAACGAGTGGGCGCCGCTGCGCACCGGGCAGGCGTCGGTCTCCGAGTACCTCGACGCGCTCCGCCAGGTCGGCTACGACGGCTGGGTCACCATCGAGGACTTCTCCACCGACCTGCCGCTCGAGGCCCGCACCGCCGACAACCTGGCGTACCTGCGGTCCCTCGTGCCGGTGTCGGCATGACCGATCGCCGACCGGGCATCGTCCATGTGGGAGTGGGCGCGTTCGCGCGCGCCCACCTCGCCTGGTATACGGCGCACGCGTCGGGGGAGCCGTGGGGCATCACCGCCTTCACCGGTCGGTCGCCAGCGGCGGCGGACGCGCTGGCCGCGCAGGACTGCCGGTACACGCTCATCACGCGTGGCGCAGCAGGCGACGACGCCGAGGTGGTCGACACGATCGTGGCCGCCCACCCGGGCAGCGACGACACGGCCTGGAGGCACGTGGTCGCGTCCCCGGGAACGACCATCGTCACGCTGACGGTCACCGAGCAGGGCTACCGGTCCGGTTCCGACGTCCCAGCTCGGTTGGTCGCGGGGCTCGACGCCCGGCGTGCCGCCGGGGCTGGGCGCATCGCGCTGGTCAGCTTGGACAACCTGACGCACAACGGGTCGGTGCTCCGCGAGGCCGTGCTCGGTGCCGCCACCGACACCGACCTGCGCTCGTGGATCGAGGAGCACGTCTCGTTCCCGTCCTCGATGGTGGACCGGATCACGCCGGCCACCACCGACGCCGACGTCGCGGACCTCGCGGCGTTGCCCGGTGCCCTCGCCGGGGACCGGGTGCCCGTCGTCACCGAGCCCTTCGCGGAGTGGGTGCTCGAGGACGCCTTCGACGGGATCGACCGCCCCGCGTGGGAGACCGCCGGGGTACGCATCGTCGAGGACGTCACCCCGTACGAGCAACGGAAGCTCTGGCTGCTGAACGGGTCGCACTCGCTGCTCGCGTACCTCGGCCCGCTGCTCGGGCACGAGACCGTCGCCGAGGCGATGGACGACCCGGTGTGCCGCGCCGCCGTCGAGCAGCTGTGGGACGAAGCCGCCCTCGAACTGCCGTTGCCCGCTGCCGAGGTCGTGGAAGCCCGGGGCGCCCTGGTCGAGCGGTTCGCGAACCCCCGCATCCGGCACACCCTGCGGCAGATCGCCTCCGGCGGGTCGCAGAAGCTGCCCGTCCGGGTGGTCGACGTCGTGCGGCACCGACTCGAGCGGGACCCCTCCGCCGGCATCGGGCCCGGCGCCGCGACCGCGATCGCGGCGTGGTGGCTCCACGTCACGACGCAGCCGGACCTCGTGGACGACGACGGAGCACCCGGGGCAGACTCGGACGTGCACGACGTGCACGACGTGCACGACGTGCTGCGCGTCATCGGCCCCGACCTCGACACCACCCCCGTGGTCGCCGCCATCATCGCGGCCGCCGACGACATCCGGGCGGCGGGCACCGCCGCACGCACCACCACCAGCACCGACGAAGGAGTCCACGCATGACCGACACGACCACGAACCCCGCGGCACCGGTGCCGGGCGCCACCGACACCGGCGCTGCGACCGGGGCGACCTCCGGGCGTCCGGACACGTGGGCGTCGGCCGATCGCGGCCAGCTCATCGAGCGTGCCGAGGTCATCGTCACCAGCCCGAACCGGAACTTCGTGACGCTCAAGATCACGACGGCCGACGGTGTCACGGGCCTCGGCGACGCGACGCTGAACGGCCGCGAGCTCGGTGTCGCCGCGTACCTGTCCGAGCACGTCGTCCCGCTGCTGATCGGCCGCGACGCCAGCCGCATCGAGGATGCCTGGCAGTTCCTGTACCGCTCGTCGTACTGGCGTCGCGGTCCCGTCACGATGGCCGCGATCGCGTCGGTCGACATGGCGCTCTGGGACATCAAGGCCAAGGTCGCCGGGATGCCGCTCTACCAGCTGCTCGGCGGGGCATCCCGCACCGGGCTCATGGCGTACGGGCACGCCTCCGGCAAGGAGCTGCCCGAGCTGTTCGACTCGATCCGCGAGCACCAGGAAGAGGGCTACCGCTCGATCCGCGTGCAGACCGGCGTCCCCGGCCTCGAGAGCATCTACGGCATCGCGTCGAACAAGACCACCGAGGGCAACAGCGGCGTCCGCTACGACTTCGAACCGGCCCAGCGCGGAGCCTTCCCCGCCATGGAGGACTGGGACACCCGCGCCTACCTGCGCCACGTCCCCACCGTGTTCGAGGCCGTCCGCAACGAGTTCGGACCCGAACTGCCGCTGCTGCACGACGGCCACCACCGGATGACGCCGCTGCAGGCCGCGAAGCTCGGCAAGTCGCTCGAGCCGTACGACCTGTTCTGGCTCGAGGACTGCACCCCCGCCGAGAACCAGGAGGCACTGAAGCTCGTCCGGCAGCACACCACGACGCCGCTCGCGATCGGCGAGGTCTTCAACACGATCTGGGACTTCAAGGACATCATCCGCGACCAGCTCATCGACTACGTCCGCGGCGCCGTCACGCACATGGGCGGCATCTCCCCGCTGAAGAAGACGATGGACTACGCCGCGATGTACCAGATCAAGTCCGGGTTCCACGGGCCGACCGACATCTCGCCGGTGGGCCTCGCGGCGCAGATGCACCTCGGCATGGCGATCCACAACTTCGGCATCCAGGAGTACATGCAGCACGGCCCGCAGACGAACCAGGTGTTCCGGCAGACGTTCACCTTCACCGACGGCTACCTGCACCCCGGTGACGAGCCGGGCCTCGGGGTCAGCCTCGACGTCGACGAGGCCGGCAAGTACCCCTACGAGCAGGCCTACCTGCCGTTCAACCGCCTGGCCGACGGCACCGTCCACGACTGGTAGCGGGCAAGCTGGAGGGCATGGAGTTCGAGGACGTCGCCAGGGAGCTGCTGCTCGTCGCGCCGGGGGACTTCGTCGCCGAGCGCACGGCACGGCAACGGGCCGCGCGGAAGGACGACCGCGACCTGGCGACGGCGATCGGGAAGCTCCGGAAGCCGGCGCCCGCGGCGTGGGTGATCGACCTGCTCGCGCACGAGGGCGCCCTCGACGAGGCAGTCGATCTCGGGCCGGCCCTGCGGAAGGCCCAGCAGGATGCCGACCCCGGCGAGATCCGGAAGCTCCGGCAGCAGCGCTCGGGCGTGGTCGACGCCCTCGCGCAGGCCGGGGCGGACCTGGCTTCCGACGCCGGACACCCGGTGACCCCTGCCGTGCTCGACCAGGTGCGCGCGACGATCGAGGCGGCGATGGCGGACCCACACGCGGGCGCGGCCGTGCGGTCGGGGCTGCTCGTGACGCCGTTGGAGAGCGTGGGGTTCGACGAGGTCGACCTGGACGGGGCGCTCGCGGATCCCGACGCGGTGCCGGACGCCTGGTCCGGCAGCGATGCCCCACCCATCCCCATCTCGGAGGCGAGGGGTGCGCGGAAGGCGAGCCGCGCCTCCAGGCCGACGGGGACGCGACCACAGGACGAACCCGAGCCGGAAGCCGAACCAGAGCCGAAGCGCGACCCGGCCGCCGACCGGAAGGCCGCACGCCAGGCCGAGACGACGGCGCGAGCCGAGTCCCGTGACGCCGACGCCGCACTCGACGCCGCTGAGACCGCCCTCGAGCAGGCCGAGGACCACCGGGCAGACCTCCAGCGACAACTCGAGCAGGCCGAGGCCGACGTCGAGCGGGCCGAACGGGCGCGCGACGATGCCGAAGCGGCGAGCAACGAGGCGCGGGAACTCCTGGCGGCGGCTCAGAAGCACCGTCGGAGCCTCGGCCGCTGACGGTACGACACGCCCGGAACGACCCTGCTAGACTCGGTGACTGACTTCGGCGAGGGCTGCGCACGCGCAGCCGTGATCGACGCGGTGGGAGACCCGGCCCAGTCCAGGGAACGTTCCTCACGCGTGCACGCGTTCGAGTTGCAACACCACAGACCCCCACGACGCCGGACCGCCGGTGTCGACCCCCGAGACCAGGAGGCACCATGGCCGACTACACGAAGCTCGCAGCGGACGTCCGCACCAAGTTCGGCAAGGGTGCAGCGCGCAAGCTCCGCGCCGCCGACAAGATCCCCGCAGTGGTCTACGGCCACGGCACCGAGCCGCAGCACATCTCGCTGCCCGGTCACGAGACCATGCTGCTCGTCCGTACCGCCAACGCGGTCGTCGACCTCGACATCGAGGGTGCTGCCCAGCTCGCCCTCGTCAAGGACGTCCAGCGTGACCCGGTGCGCCAGATCATCGAGCACATCGACCTCGTGGTGCTGCGCCGCGGCGAGAAGGTCACGGTCGACGTGCCCGTCGTCATCGAGGGCGAGTCCTTCTCCGGCACGATCCACGTGCAGGACCTGAACACGGTCTCGCTGCTCGTCCTCGCGACCGACATCCCGGAGCACGTCGTCGTCAACGTCGAGGGCCTCGAGGACGGCGTGCAGATCCACGCCGCCCAGCTCGAGCTCCCCGAGGGCGCCGAGCTCGAGACCGACGCCGAGGCACTCGTCGTCGCGATCGTCACCCCGCGTGGCACCGCTGACGACGACGCCGCCGACGAGGCCTCGGCCGAGGCCGGCGCCGAGTCGGGTGCCGAGGGCGCCGCGGACTCCGAGTAAGCACCAGTCGCTGGACATCTGGTCGACGCTGATGGCGGAGTGCTGATGACGGGCAACACGCTCGTGGTGGTCGGGCTCGGGAACCCCGGGCCCGGCTACGCCGGCAACCGCCACAACGTCGGCCAGATGGTCCTCGACGAACTCGCTGCCCGCATGGGCGCGACGTTCAAGAAGCACAAGACGCCGAACCACGTCGCCGAGGGACGCCTGGTGCCCGGCGGCACACGACTCGTGCTCGCGAAGCCCGGGTCGTTCATGAACACCTCGGGTGGGCCGGTCTCCTCGGTGCTCGGGTTCTACAGCGCGACGCCGGCCGACCTCGTGGTCGTGCACGACGAGCTCGACTTGCCGTTCGACACCGTCCGCCTCAAGGGCAGCGGGGGTCACGGCGGGCACAACGGGCTGCGCGACATCATCAAGGCCACCGGCACGAACGAGTTCATGCGGGTGCGGGTCGGGATCGGTCGTCCCCCCGGTCGTCAGGACCCCGCCGACTACGTGCTGCGTGACTTCGCCGCAGCCGAGAAGAAGACGCTGCCGAACCTGCTGTCCGACGCGGCCGACGCCGTCGAGGCGATCGCGGAGGTCGGACTCCTCGCCGCCCAGCAGCGCGTGCACGCCCCGTCCTGATGCACGGCGTGGGCTCTGTGGTCCTGGCGACGACCGGTCCGGTGCAGCACGTGGCCGTCATCATCGTGGCCGTGATCGGGCTGACGTTCGCGATCACCGCGCGCATCCTGACGCGTCGGGTCATCCGGCAGAACAGCGACGACGCGCGGCAGAACAGCGACGACGCGCGGCGGAACGGCGGCGCCGCGCGGCGGGACGGCGACGCCGCGCCGACGTCCCCGCCGGATGACCTCGAACCCGGCCAGTACTGAGTCCGTCGCGAGCACTGTCGGTCGTGGCCGGTACCATCTCCTGAGTGACGATCTCGGGCATCATCCCTGCGCTCTCGCGCGCCTCCGCGTTCGATCGCGTGCTCCGCGCCGCGCCTCGCGACGCCGACTTCTCGGTCGTCGACGGTCTGCGGGTCCCGCTCCTCGGGGCCCTGATCGCCGAGCGGAACGGCCCGCAGTGCGTCCTCGTCATCACCGCCACGGGGCGTGAGGCCGAGGCGGTCCGCGACGCCCTCGGCAGCTACGTCCCCGAAGCCGACGTCCTCGAGTTCCCGGCGTGGGAGACCCTGCCGCACGAGCGTCTCAGCCCGAGCGCCCAGACGGTGGGCACCCGGATCGCGACGCTGCGGCGGCTCGCAGCGTGGTCGGCGGCCGACGCTGCCGATCGCCGCACCACCATCGTCGTCGCGAGCGTCCGCGCAGCGCTGCAGCCGATCGCCGCCAACCTCACCTCGCTCGCGCCGGTGCTGCTCCGCACCGACTCGCGCGGCAACGACCTGGCCGCCATCGCCGCGAAGCTCGTCGACATGGCGTACGCGCGGGTCGACCTCGTCACCCGACGCGGGGAGTTCGCGGTGCGCGGCGGCATCCTCGACGTCTTCCCGCCGACCGCGGACCACCCCGTGCGTGTCGACTTCTTCGGCGACGAGATCGAGGCCATCAAGGCGTTCTCGGTCGCCGACCAGCGCACGACCGAGGACGACCTCGGCTCGGTCGAGCTCACCGCCTCGCGCGAACTCCTGCTCAGCGACGACGTCCGACAGCGGGCGCGCGAGATGCTGCACGAGTTCCCGAACCTGTCCCAGATGCTCGCGAAGATCGCCGAGGGCATCCCGGTCGAGGGCATGGAGTCCCTCGCCCCCGCGCTCGTGCAGGACCTCGTGCCGATGACGTCGTACCTGCCCGAGGACGCCACGATCGCGGTGTTCTCGCCCGAGCGGGTGAACGGCCGGGCGAACAGCCTGGCGGAGACGAACACCGAGTTCCTGCAGGCCGCGTGGAGCGCAGCGGTCGCCGGGGCCCAGGCGCCGATCGACCTCGACGCCGGCAACTTCCTCACCGTGCAGCAGCTCAAGAACACCCGCGGGCAGCGGACCTGGTGGACGGTGTCCCCGTTCGACTCCGGGCTCGACGAGGGCGACACCGCGCGCGTCCTCACCGACGCCGAGGCGGCAGCCGAGGCGGGGGAGTACATCCGCGTCCGCGCCGAGGCCGTGCCGAGCTTCGCGGGCAGCGCCGACGGCGCGATCGCGCACGTCAAGGCGCTCACCGATGACGGGTGGGCGGTCGTGGTGACCGCTCAGGGGCAGGGTCTGGTCGAGCGGGCGGTGCAGGTCCTCGCCGACGCCGGCGTCGCAGCCCGTGCCGAAGCCCTCACCGCGCCTCCCGAGCCGGGTGTGGCCATCGTCACGACCGCGACCGTCGAGCACGGCTTCGCCACCCCGGATCCGCGCATCGCGGTCCTCAGCGAAGCGGAGTTCTACGGCCGGAGCGTCCAGCAGGGCGCCCGCACGGTCAAGAAGCTCGCGAGCCGACGCAAGAACGTCGTCGACCCGCTGCAGCTCAAGCCGGGCGACGTCGTGGTGCACGCCACGCACGGCATCGGGAAGTTCGTCGAGCTGGTGAGCCGCGAGGTCAGCTCCGGTGGGCGCAACGCCGTGAAGACGCAGCGCGAGTACCTCGTGCTCGAGTACGCGCCGTCGAAGCGGAACTACCCGGGCGACAAGCTCTTCGTGCCGACCGACCAGCTCGACCAGCTGTCCCGCTACGTCGGTGGTGAGTCCCCGACCCTGTCCAAGATGGGAGGCTCGGACTGGTCCGCCGCCAAGTCGAAGGCCCGCAAGGCCGTCCGCGACATCGCCGTCGACCTGGTGAAGCTGTACTCGGCGCGGATGGCGTCGAAGGGGCACGCGTTCGGCCCGGACACCCCGTGGCAGCGCGAGCTGGAAGAGGCGTTCCCGTTCGCCGAGACCGCTGACCAGCTCACCACGATCGACGAGATCAAGCGCGACATGGAGCGGCCGATCCCGATGGACCGCCTGCTGTCCGGCGACGTCGGCTACGGCAAGACCGAGGTCGCGATCCGTGCCGCGTTCAAGGCGGTGCAGGACGGCAAGCAGGTCGTCATGCTCGTGCCGACGACCCTGCTCGTCCGCCAGCACATGGAGACCTTCCAGGAGCGGTTCGCCGGGTTCCCCGTGCACCTCCGCGCCCTCAGCCGGTTCCAGTCCGAGAAGGAATCGAAGGAGACCATCGCCGGGCTCGCCGACGGCACCGTCGACATCGTCATCGCGACCCACCGGATCCTGTCGCAGGGCATCACCTTCAAGGAAGTCGGGCTCGTCATCATCGACGAGGAACAGCGGTTCGGCGTCGAGCACAAGGACCAGCTGAAGAAGTTCAAGACGAACGTCGACGTCCTCGCGATGTCGGCCACCCCGATCCCGCGGTCGCTCGAGATGGCGGTCACGGGCATCCGCGAGATGTCGACCCTGGCGACCCCACCAGAGGACCGGCACCCGATCCTGACGTTCGTCGGGCCGCAGTCCGACCTGCAGGTGGCCGCAGCGATCCGCCGTGAGCTCCTCCGCGAGGGCCAGGTGTTCTACGTGCACAACCGCGTGAAGGACATCCAGGGCGTCGCGGCGCACCTCGCCGAGATCGTCCCGGACGCCCGCATCGCCGTGGCGCACGGGCAGATGTCCGAGAGCACCCTCGAGCAGGTCATGGTCGACTTCTGGGAACGTCGGTTCGACGTCCTCGTGTCGACGACGATCATCGAGACCGGCCTGGACATCGCGAACGCGAACACCCTCATCATCGACAAGGCCGACAAGTACGGCCTGTCGCAGCTCCACCAGCTCCGCGGCCGTGTGGGTCGTGGCCGCGAGCGTGGGTACGCGTACTTCCTCTACGACTCCGAGAAGCCCCTGTCCGAGACCGCACAGGACCGCCTCGAGACGATCGCCGCGAACAACGAGCTCGGCGCTGGCATGCAGGTCGCCATGAAGGACCTCGAGATCCGCGGCGCCGGCAACCTGCTCGGTGGCGAGCAGTCCGGCCACATCGCGGGCGTCGGGTTCGACCTGTACCTCCGGATGATCGGCGAGGCGGTGTCGCAGTTCCGCGGGGACGTGGCCGAGGGGCAGACCGAGCTCCGGCTCGAGATCCCCGTCGACGCGCACATCCCGGAGGACTACGTCGAGTCCGAGCGGCTCCGCCTCGAGGCGTACCAGAAGCTCTCGGCGGCCTCGGCCCCGACGGCGCAGCGGGACGCCATCGACATGGTGCTCGACGAGCTCACCGACCGCTACGGACAGCCGCCGCAGGCCGTGCAGACGCTGGTCGAGGTGTCTCGTCTGCGTCGGATGGCGCAGCAGGTCGGCCTGTCCGACGTCGTCGTGATGGGCTCCAACCTGCGCGTCGCGGGCAAGGAGCTCGCCGACTCGTCACAGGTGCGGCTCAAGCGGATGTTCCCGGGCGCACGGTGGTTCCCGCAGCAGAACGCGGCGAGCATCCCGCTGCCCCGGCCGAACGACCAGGCGCTGCCGGACGACGCACTCATCCAGTGGGTCGAGAGCATCCTGACCGCCGTGTACGGCGCGACGACCCCGGCAGAGGCCCCGGCCGCGTAGACGCGAGTCGCTGCCGGCCTGGAGGCGCGGGGCGGGCCCGCACCGCGCCTCCAGTCCGGTAGTGGGGCGCGTGCGTGGTGCGTGGTGCGTGCGCGACGTACACGCGGTTCGCGACGAAGCACGACGCGATCGACGCGTGTTCTGTCGCAAAGCGGGTGTGCGCCAGCGCCAGCGCGCCGCGCCGCGGCGGCCCGCGTTACTCCGTCGCCTCGGCCTCGGACAGCTCGCGCCGACCGCGGTACGCCCGCGCGCGCAGGGTCACCACGACGGCCGACGCCACCATCGCGATCCCGGAGCCGACCAGGACGGCGAGCACACCCTCGTCGAGGACTTCCTCGTTGCGGGCGAACGCCAACTCGTTCATGAGCAGGGACACCGTGAACCCGATGCCGCCCAGCACCCCGACCGTGATGATCGAGAAGAACGACAGCGACGACCGACCGGGCGTCCGGAACAGCCTGGCGGCGACGGCGCCGAAGAGCGTGATGCCGATCACCTTGCCGACCGGCAGCGCGATGACGACGGCCCAGAAGGTGGGGGAGAGCTCGCCGAGACCCACGGACGGGATGATCACCGCGGCCGACGCGAACGCGAACACCGGCAGCACGATCGCGTTCGACCAGGGCTCGACGTTCTCGTGCAGGGTGTGTCCCGGACGGCGGGGGAGCACGAGCCCCAGCGCAACGCCGGCGATCGTCGCGTGCACACCCGAGTGGTAGACGAACCACCACGTCGCGATGCCGAGCACGACCATCGCGACGATGATCCACGTCTGACCGGCACGGCCCGGACGGAGCATCCGGCCGAGCAGCCAGAACAGCACGAGGGCGACCGCGGCGCCGACCAAGGCCAGGAAGTCCGTGTCGTGCGCGAACACGACGGCGATGATGAGGATCGCGATGAGGTCGTCGAGCACGGCCAACGCGAGCAGGAACACGCGAATGCCCGACGGCAGGCCGCGACCGAACATGGCGAGGACCCCGAGCGCGAACGCGATGTCCGTCGCCGTCGGGATCGGCCAACCGTGCGTGAAGGGCGTGCCGGCCGTCACGAGCAGGAAGATCCCGGCGGGGACGAGCACGCCACCGACCGCGGCGATCGCCGGCACGATCGCGGTCTTCGGGTTCGACAGCTCACCGGCGACGAGCTCGTGCTTCAGCTCGACCGCGACCAGCAGGAAGAACACCGCGAGCAGCCCGTCGCTGATCCAGTGCGCGATCGAGAGGTCGAGGCCGACGGCGCCGAGCGGCAGGTGCGCATCGAGGAGCCGCTCGAGTCCGGGGCCGAGCGCGGTGTTCGCGACGACGAGGCCGAGCACCGCTGCGGTGAGGAGGGCGACGGCGCTGAACCGAGGGGAACGGATGACTGACGACATGGAACTCCGTCTCGATGGGTCGGGTGATGGTCCGTCGACCAGACTTCCCGACACGCCACGTACAGCATACCGGCCGTCCACCGACACCGACCGGTCGGGGGTGCAGCGTGACACGATGGCGCGATGACCGCCGTCTCGGACCTCGTCACCGTCGTCGACCGCCTGCTCGCCGAGGACGGTGGTTGCGTCTGGAACCGTGCGCAGACCCACGCCTCGTTGGCCCGGTACGCCGTCGAGGAGTCGTACGAACTCGTCGACGCGATCGACGACGGCACCCCGGACGACGTCCGTGAGGAACTCGGCGACGTGCTCTACCAGGTGGTGTTGCACGCCGGGATCGCCGAACGCGCGGGGGACTTCACCCTCGAGGACGTCGCCGCCGGGGTCCGCGACAAGATGACCCGGCGGCACCCGCACGTCTTCGGCGAGGAGACCGCGGACACCGTCGACGAGGTCGTCCGCGTGTGGCGCGCCGCGAAGTCCGCCGAGAAGTCCGCGCGCCGGAGCGCCTTCGACGGAGTGCCGCGGGCGATGCCCCCACTGGAGCGGACGGTGAAGCTGCTGGAACGGCTGCAGGAGCGTGGGGACGTCGACGCGGTGGTCGCGTCGGTCGTCGGGTCGGGCGCCGGCCGGGAGGCCCGTGCTGCGTCCGGAGCGTCGGCTGCGGTCGACGGGGTGGGGACCGTCGACCCCGCGTGGGGGACCGCGATGCTGGCTTCGGTCGCCGCGGCGGTCGGCGACGGGATCGATCCGGTCGCGAGTCTGCGGGCTGCGGTCACCGCGCTCGAGGCAGCGGGTCGCGCGGCGGAGTGACCGGCGGCGGAGTGACTGGCGGTCGAGTCGCGAGGGTCCAGGAAACGGAGAGCCTCCAGGACTGGAGACCCTCCGGGAACGGAGAACGGGCGCCCTCCTAACCCGAAAAAAGGAGGACGCCCGTGAGTGGGCAGCGGCACCACCAGGGAAGAGGTGTCGACAAGAGCCCACTCGAACCGCGGGGCACACTGCAGCACGGTGCCCACGCGATCGATCTGGAGAGTGGATCAGGCACTCTCTGGACCGAGGTTCTGCATTCAATGTATCAGTGGGTCGGACCACGCGCAACCCTGACTTCGCCGTCTGCCAGAATTGACCGCATGGCGACGACCGTGACGGCACCCCGTGGCATGCGTGACTTCCTCCCGGCGGACAAGGCCCGGCGCGAACACGTGCTCGGTGTCGTCCGTGACGTGTACTCCCGCCACGGGTTCGACGAGATCGAGACCCCGGTGGTCGAGGACGCCGCGCGGCTCCACTCCGGACTGGGCGGGGACAACGAGAAGCTCGCGTTCGCCGTGATGAAGCGCGGACTCAGCACCGAGGACCTGCGGTCAGCCGAGGCGCCGCTCGACCTCGCGGACCTCGGGCTGCGCTTCGACCTCACCGTGCCGCTCGCGCGCTTCTACGCCTCGCACCGCGCTGAGCTCCCGAGCGTCTTCCGCTCCGTGCAGATCGCGCCGGTCTGGCGTGCCGAGCGCCCGCAGAAGGGCCGGTACCGGCAGTTCGTGCAGTGCGACATCGACATCCTCGGTGAGCCCGGGCAGCTCGCCGAGATCGAGCTCATCCGCGCGACGACGGCCGCGCTCGACGCGCTCGGGGTGACCGGGACGACGATCCGGATCAACGACCGACGGATCCTCCTCGCGCTCCTGGCCTCCTGGGGGATCACCGACCCGACCGCGGCGGACCGCGCGCTCATCACGATCGACAAGCTCGACAAGATCGGTCCGGGCGGGGTGGCGGCGGAACTCCGTGCCTCCGTCGGGGTCGAGCTCCCCGGGCTCGAGGACACCATCCGGGCGCTCGAGGCCGCCGACTGGTCCTCGGTGGACGGTGCCGACTGGCTCGACGCCGACGCGTTCGCCGACCTGCTCCGGCTGCGCGCGGCACTCCCGGGGGTGGACCTCCGTTTCGACCCGACGCTCGTGCGCGGCATGGGGTACTACACCGGGACGATCTTCGAGGTCGCGCACCCCGACTTCGGCTACAGCCTCGGTGGTGGCGGTCGCTACGACGGGATGATCGGCCGGTTCCTCGGACAGGAAGTCCCGGCCGTCGGCTTCTCGCTCGGCTTCGAGCGGCTCGTCGACCTCGTGACGCTCCCGGAGTCCGCCGAGTCCGACGCGGTCGTGCTCGTGTACGACAAGGACGTGGACCCGGTCCGGCTCGCCGCCTTGAAGACCGAGGCGCTCGCGGTGCACCGGCGGGTACGGCTCGAACGTCGGACCAAGAACACCAAGAACCTGCTCGCCGGCCTCGCCACGCAGGGGTTCTCGGCCTTCGCGACCATCGGTGCGGACACGGCGTCGCTCGAGGGTGTGGAGTTCCGCCCGCTCGATTGAGTTCTCCACAGCGTCACGTCATCGTCGACGTCGTGTCCACCGCGGCTCGCTAGGATCGGTTCCGCAATCACCACAACCAATGTGTAGGGAGTACCCCGTGGCCCTGATCGATGCCGTAGGCGCACGCGAAGTCCTCGATTCCCGAGGCAACCCGACGGTCGAGGTCGAGGTCCTCCTCGACGACGGCGTCGTGTCCCGCGCCCTGGTCCCCTCCGGCGCCTCCACCGGCGCCTTCGAGGCGTACGAGCTCCGCGACGGCGACGCCTCGCGGTACGGCGGCAAGGGCGTGCTCAAGGCCGTCGACGCCGTCCTGGACGAGATCGGCCCGGCGCTCGAGGGCTTCGACGCCACCGACCAGCGCCTCGTCGACGCCGCGCTCATCGAGCTCGACGGAACCGAGAACAAGTCCCGCCTCGGCGCGAACTCGATCCTCGGCGCGTCGCTCGCCGTGGCCCGTGCCGCCGCCGACTCTGCCGACCTGCCGCTCTTCCGGTACCTCGGCGGCCCGAACGCGCACACGCTGCCCGTTCCGCTCATGAACGTCGTCAACGGTGGTGCCCACGCGGACACCAACGTCGACATCCAGGAGTTCTTCCTCGTGCCCTATGGCGCCGAGAGCTTCTCCGAGGCGCTCCGCTGGGGTGTCGAGACCTACCACGCCCTCAAGGGCGAGCTGAAGAAGCAGGGCCTCGCGACCGGCCTCGGCGACGAGGGCGGCTTCGCGCCGGAGCTCGCGTCGAACCGCGCGGCGCTCGACTTCCTGCTGACCGCGATCGAGAAGGCCGGCTACACGCCGGGCAAGGACATCGCCGTCGGCCTCGACGTCGCCTCGACCGAGTTCTTCCACGACGGCAAGTACTCGTTCGAGGGCAAGCAGCTCTCGAGCCAGGAGTTCACCGCGTACTTCGCCGACCTCGTCGCGAACTACCCGCTCGTCACGATCGAGGACCCGCTGGCCGAGGACGACTGGGCGGGCTGGTCGCACCTGACCGCCGAGCTCGGCGACAAGGTCCAGATCGTCGGCGACGACCTGTTCGTCACGAACCCGAAGCGTCTGCAGCGGGGCATCGACGAGAAGGCCGCGAACTCGATCCTCGTCAAGGTGAACCAGATCGGCACGCTCACCGAGACCCTCGACGCGGTCTCGCTGGCGCACCGCCACGGCCTGACCTCGATCCTGTCGCACCGCTCGGGTGAGACCGAGGACACCACGATCGCGGACATCGCGGTCGCGGTCGACGGTGGCCAGATCAAGACCGGCGCCCCGGCTCGTTCGGACCGTGTCGCGAAGTACAACCAGCTCCTCCGCATCGAGGAAGAGCTCGGCGACGCCGCGGTCTACGCGGGTCGCTCGGCCTTCCCCCGCGCCGCCGCGCTGTAACCAGCCCGGCCAGCAGTACCCGCAGCAGCACCGAGACGCCGTCCTCCTCCGGGAGGGCGGCGTCTCGTCGTGTGTGCGGCCCCGAGGTGCCGAGCGGTCAGGACGTGCCGCGCGCGCTGCGTCGAGTGGTCACGAGTCGTCGGTTGGCCCGGGCCCGGCCGACAGGACGTGACCACCGGACGTGCGCCGGGCGGTGTGTGGTGACCACTCCAGGTGCGGGACGGACGGGCGGGTCGGAGCCGCGCCTCCCGGCTGCCTCGACCGGACGCCGCGCGACGCTGAGAGGGCGCCGAACGGCCGCGTCGGTGGCGCGCCGACCGCCACCGCCGGGTTATCGTCGGAACGTGCCGAACCAGAAGCCCCGCGTCCGCCGCGTCCCCGTGGCGATGCCCGATGGCGGCACGTCCGCGCAGCCCTGGTACCGCTCGATCCACTTCTCCGGCTTCAGCCTGCTCATGCTCGCGATCATCGTGCTCTTCGTCGTGGTGCTCGCCCCGTCCCTCCGGACGCTCATCCAGCAGCAGGAGCAGATCGCTCAGCAGCAGCGCGAGGTCGCCAGCCAGAAGGCCGACGTCACGCAGAAGAAGAAGGACGTCGCACGCTGGGACGACCCGGCCTACATCGAGGCGCAGGCCCGTGACCGGCTGCTCTACGTGTACCCGGGCGAGGAGAGTTACCTCGTGATGGGGACCGAGAACCGGAAGGCCGAGGCCACGCCGACCACCGACTCCGGGACCCCGGTCAGCAGCACGGTGCAGACGCCGAAGGTCGACTGGGTGCAGGCGATGCTGTCCTCTGTGCTGCAGTCCGGTCTGACCGACGAGACCGCGGCGGACCTCGTCGCCCCCGACGTGTCCGGCACGGGCGAGAGCAAGTAAGCCGTCCAGCGCGACGGTGCGAGGGGCGCCGCGACTCCGGTAGGCTCACGTTCCCGTGACGACCCCTCCCTTCGACCCGCCCTCCGACCGCGACGTCCAGGTCGTGTCGGCGCAGCTCGGCCGACCGGCGCGCGACGTCATCGGGATCGCGGCACGCTGCGTCTGTGGCAACCCCACGGTCGTCTCCACGAAGCCCCGGCTGTCGAACGGCACCCCGTTCCCGACGTTCTACTACCTGTGCCACCCCGCGGCCACCGCTGCGGTCAGCACCCTCGAGGCCAACCAGGTGATGCCCGAGCTGGCAGCCCTGCTCGAGGACGACACCACCGCGGCCGCGTACCTCGCGGCCCACGAGGCCTACCTGGCCGATCGCGAGTCGATCGAACACGTCGACGAGATCGTCGGCATCAGCGCTGGTGGGATGCCCACCCGCGTGAAGTGCCTGCACGCGCTCGTCGGTCACGCCCTCGCCGCCGGACCCGGCGTCAACCCCATCGGCGACCTCGCGCTCGAGCGCGCGGACTGGTCGCCCTCCCGGTGTGAGTGCCGGGCGTATGATGACGGTGCAGACGCTGGAGTCGGGGCGGGTGGCGGCGAAGTCTGACTCGACTCCGAAACCCCCACCCAAGGAGATCATCCCCCGTGCCCAAGATCCTCGTCGTCGGCGGCGGTTACGCCGGCTTCTACACCGCATGGAAGCTCGAGAAGCACCTTCGCCAGGGCGAAGCCGAGGTCGTCATGGTGGACCCGCTGCCGTACATGACGTACCAGCCCTTCCTGCCCGAGGTCGCTGCCGGTTCGATCGAGCCGCGTCACGCGGTCGTGTCGCACCGACGCCACCTCAAGCACACCCGCGTCGTCACGGCGAAGGTCACCAAGGTCGACCACGCCACGAAGACGGCGACGATCACCCCGTCCGAGGGTGAGGCGTGGGAGGAGTCCTACGACCAGATCGTCATGACCGCCGGTGCGGTGTCGCGCACGTTCCCGATCCCGGGCGTCGCGGACGAGGCGATCGGCCTCAAGACCATCGAGGAAGCCGCGGCCATCCGCGACAAGATCCTCACGAACTTCCACAAGGCGGCGAACCTGCCGGCCGGTCCCGAGCGTGACCGCCTGCTGACCGTCGTCGTCGTCGGTGGTGGCTTCGCCGGCATCGAGGTCTTCGCCGAGCTCCGTTCATTCGTCACCGACCTGCTGAAGAGCTACCCGCAGCTGTCCTTCGACGACACGCACTTCCACCTGGTCGAGGCGATGGGCCGCATCATGCCCGAGGTCTCGCTGGAGACCTCGCACTGGGTGCTCAAGAACCTGGCGCAGCGCGGTGCGAACGTGCACCTCGAGACGCAGCTGGCCTCGGCCGTCGGCGGCATCTGCGAGCTGAAGACCAGCGACGGCGCGATCGAGACGATCCCGTCCGACCTCATCATCTGGACCGCTGGCGTCATGGCGAACCCGATGGTCAAGGGCACCGACTTCCCGCTCGAGCAGCGCGGCCGCATCCGTGTCCAGCCCGACCTCCGCGTCGTGGACGACAACGGCGTGATCGCGGACGCATGGGCCTGCGGCGACGTCGCGGCCGTGCCGGACCTCACGGGTGGTGGCGTCGGCGGCTTCTGCGTGCCGAACGCCCAGCACGCCGTCCGTCAGGCGAAGCAGCTCGCGAAGAACGTCGTCGCGACCCTCCGTGGCGAGGCGACGATCGACTACAAGCACGAGAACCTCGGCGCCGTCGCGGGCCTCGGTCTCGGTATCGGTGTGTTCCAGTCCGGAAAGTTCGCCATGAAGGGCTTCCTGGCCTGGGGCGCGCACCGCGGCTACCACGGCATGGCGATGCCCTCGTGGGAGCGCAAGTGGCGCGTCATCGGCGACTGGGTCGGCGGCTTCTTCCTCGGCCGCGACATCGCGTCGCTCGACGACCGTGAGACCCCCCGTGCCGCGTTCGAGGCGTTCGCGTCCCGTCCGAAGCCCGCTGCCGAGGCGCCTGCCGCTCCGGTCGAGGCTGCGAAGCCCACGACTGCTCCTGAAGAGGGCAAGCCCGCCGGTGCCGCTGGTCCCGCGTACGGCGAGCCCGCGAAGGACGTCTCCAACGACGCCGAGCCGGTGAAGGCCGACGTCAAGTAGCAGTCTCGCTCGCATCAGAGGCGGTCACCCTTCGTGGGTGGCCGCCTCTCGTGCGTCGGTAGGCTGTTGCGGCCCGCCCCCGTGGCCCAATCGGTAGAGGCACGCGACTTAAAATCGCTGAGTTGAGGGTTCGAGTCCCTCCGGGGGTACCAGCACGCGTCTCGCGAGAGCGACCAGGGCGCACTCGCATGCCCGACTGTGTCGAGATTAGGTTTGCCTTACCTTACTTCTGTCCATATGCTCAGGGGGTTAGGTAAGGCTACCCAAACTTGGAGACCACCCGAATGCACCTGTCCACACCGCGCGCCCGGCGTCTGGCCGCCGGCGCGACCGCCGTCGCCCTCGGCGCGACGATCGCCGCAGCCGCCGCGATCGGCGCCGCCCCGGCGAACGCCGCCTCCGCCGACGTCACCGACGCGTCCCTGTCCTGGAGCCTCAGCAACGAGGCGAACGCCGGCGCCTACTTCGGCGGCTGCAACTTCCTGTCCGCCGGGGTCGCTGGGAACTCGGGTGCCTCCGCCCCGTGGACCGCGACGAACCCGTCGCCCGGGTACGCCGCGTCGGCCGGCAACGTCTCCATCGCCTACCCGACGAGCGCGGGCGGCACGACGACCCCGACCTTCGCCACGAAGTGCCAGACGGGCGACGGCACCACCGTCACCCCGGCGACGACCACGCGTGGCGTGCTGACCCTGGCCGACGGCACGGGCACCGTCGACGCCGCGGCCGGCACTGCGGACATCGCCTGGGACGGCGGCTTCACGGTCGCGTTCTACGGTGGCATGACGTACTGGTCGGCGGAGGACCCGCAGCTGCACGTCGCCGCGGACGGCACCGGCGAGCTCACCGCGACGGCCTCCGGCTACGCGGCCTCGCGCGACGGTGGCTCCTGGGCGCCGCTGACCCCGCGCACGGTGCACCTCGCGACCCTGACCGACGTGGACGTCACGAGCACGGGCATCACCGTGAGCCCCGACTGGAAGGGCGTCGAGCCCGCTTCGGCGACGACCATCAACAAGACGAACGCCGACTGGGGCTCGTGGCCCGCCGACTTCATCGACTTCCAGAACGAGACCGGGCAGAGCTCGTACTGGTACAGCTCGGGTGCGAACGACGCCGCGTCCAAGAAGCCGCAGCCGATCGCGATCACGTACACGGCAGCCGAGGAGCCCACCCCGGAGCCGACGACGCCCGTGACGACGGAGCCAGCCACCCCGGAGCCGACCACGACGCCGGAGCCGACGACGGACCCGGAGCCCACCACCGCGCCGGAGCCCACCACGGATCCCGAGCCCACCACGGATCCCGAGCCCACCACGGACCCGGAGCCGACGACCGAGCCCAGCGAGCCCGGCACGACCCCGACGACCGACCCGACGACCCCGGCACCCGCGCCGGCCCCGTCGCTGAGCACCGGCGGCACCACGACCTTCACGGTCGGCGACGCCGTGCCGCTGCGCGCCGCGGGCCTGCCTGCCGACACCGGGTACTCGATCGTGCTGCACAGTGACCCGGTCGTCCTCGGCTCGGTCACCACGGACGCAGACGGTGCGTTCGCGACCTCGGTCGTCATCCCCACGGCGACCCCGGCCGGCACGCACACCATCGCGGTGGAGTCCTCCGACGGCACCGCGGTCGTCTCGCTCGCCATCACGGTCACCGCTGACGGCGTCGTCGTCATCGACCCGGTCGACACCACGACCGCCGTCACCACCGGCGCGGCCGTGAACACCGGCGGCACCGTCGCCAGCAGCACCTCGGCGCTGCCGTGGATCGGGCTGTCGGCCTTCGGCGTCATCGCCCTCGGCTCGGTCGCGTTCGTCGCGTACCGCCGCCGCGTCACCCAGCAGCACTGACCCACCGGGGTCCGCAGGGCGGTGCAGCCCGCCCCGCGGACCCCGTACCGCTCGTGTCGGACGGGAGGCGCGCCTCCCGTCCGACACATCGGTCACCACCCCGGAAACGCACCATGAGCACCCACGCACGATGAGCACCCACGCACCATGAGGACCAACGCACCATGAGCACGCCACCCACCACGTCGCGCAGCGACCGCCGCCGTCGCGGCGGTGCGCTGCTCTGGAGCGTCGCCACCGTCGCGGTCACCGCGCTCGTCGTCGGCGTGGTGGGCGTCGTGACCGCGACGACCGGATCCGCGTCGCCGACGGCGATCACCGGGACGTCCCTCGACGGCAAGCACGTCACGCTCGACCCTGGGGAGTCCGGTGGAGCGGCAACGGCCTCGAACGCGGTCACGGACACCGGCGACCGGCTCGAGGTCCCGTCCGTCGGACTCGACGTCCCGCTCGGCGAACTCGACGCGGTCGACGGACAGATCACCCCGCCGGGGTTCAGCGAGGCATACCGCGTGCGGAACACGGGCGTCGGCCTCGCGGACCGCGCAGACGGCACCGTGTTCGTCGTGATGCACTCGCTGCGGAACGGCGCGATCGGCCCGGGGAACCTGCTCATCGACGTCGACGGTCAGCGTTCCGAGGTCGCCGTCGGCAGCAGCGTCCGGATCGGCGACGCCCGGTGGACGGTGACCGGCTCGGAGCGGATCACCAAGGCGACCGTCGCGGCGGACGCGGACGTCTGGGCGGACGAGCCCGGTCGGCTCCTGCTCATCACGTGCCTGCAACGACCCGACGGCTCCGCATCGGTCGACAACGTGGTCATCGAAGCCACGCTCGATCGCTAACATCGCCTGCGTGGTCGGACTCGGAAGCGCACTCGCCAACCTGCAGAACGCCCTCCGTCGGCCCGAGGCCCACGTCGAGGTCGTCGACGGCGAGACCGTCCCGGTGGGCATGCTCCTCGGCACGCTCGGCGCGCTGCTGCTCGACGCCGGCAGCTCCGTCACCGACGTCCGCTCGGCGCTCGAGAAGGCGCGGGACGCCGCCGGGGTCGGTCCGACGCTGGCCATCGGCGTGCTGCCGGCGCTCGTGATGGTGAGCGAGGTCTCGACCGGGGCCGCCACGATCGTGAACGCCGAGGGTGTCGAGCTGTCCTCCCGGCAGGCCGCCCGTGCGAACCGGGTCGTGCTCGGGTTGGAGAGCGGTTCCATCGCCCTCGCCGAGATCCCCGCGCGGGTCCGGGCCATCCGTGCCGGCACCGTCCCGCCGCCAGCGCTGCCGTGGATCCTCGGCAACGCGCTGACCTCCGCCGGGCTCGCCGTCGTGTTCCGGTGCCCGTGGTGGGCGATCCTCGTCGCACTCGTCGTCGGGGCGCTCGTCGGCGTCATCGGGCTGGTGCTCCGACGCTTCCGCGAGGCCGTCGCGATCATCCCGTTCCTGGCGGCCTTCGCATCGACGACGATCGTCGGGCTGGTCGCGGCGAGCACCGGCTTCGAGCAGGTCCCGCTCTTCGCGGTGTGCGCCCCCGTCGCGGTGTTCGTCCCCGGAGCGCTCATCACGAACGCGCTGCTCGAGCTCACGGCGGCCGACATCGTCACCGGTTCCTCGCGGCTCGTGCAGGGGCTCATCATGCTCGGGTTCATGGCCGCCGGCATCGCCTCGGGCAGTGCGCTGACCGGGCTGCACGTCGACCCGTCCTCGGCGGCGCTCGTCGGCGAGGTCGCCGGCGTCGGCACGGACCTGGCCGGGTGGGAGTCGGTGCCGTCCTACTGGGTGTCGTGGGTCGCCGTGGTGGTCCTGGCGATCGGGCTCGGCTTGGTCTTCCGGTCCGGGTGGCGGCTGACGCTCGTGTCGGTGGCGGTCATGGTCACCGCCTACGCCCTGGTCAGTGGGACGACGCCGCTGTGGGGGAGCGTCGTCGCGACCGGCGCCGCGGCCGCGCTGCTGTTCGTCGCGACGCGGTTGCTCGAACGGCTCGTGCCGGCGATCCCGGCGACCGTGTCGTTCTTCCCGGCGTTCCTGCTGCTCGTACCGGGGACGGTCGGGCTCGTGGCGGTCGCGACCTTCGACCCGGAGTCCCTCGCGACGCCGCTCGCGACCTTCGTCAGCCTGTGCATCGGGACGAAGATCGGTGGGCTGCTGCCGGGCCTGTTCGCCCGGAACGCGCCGCGCCGCGGGGTGGACGCGACCAGCTGACGGGCGGTTGGCGCGTGGCGGCGGCGCCACGGGCCTCCAGGCAGGTGTGTCCCGCCTGCCGGGCGCGACGTCGCCGGCGTGATGTCGCTGTCGCGACGCTGCTGGCGCGACGCCTGTCGGCCGCTACGCCTGTCGGTCGCTACGCCTCGATGAACCGGCCGGCCGCCTGGTCCTCGGCTGCCGTCGCGTTCGCCAGGTAGTGCACCTTCTTGCCGGTCGCGTTGTACGGCAGCTCGTCCACGAAGCGGTAGCGCCGCGGCCGCTTGTACCGCGCGAGACCCGGGTGCGATCCGGTCCACTCCTCGAGGACCGCCGCCGCGGCGACGTCGTCCTCCGGCAACCGTTCGGGCGCCCGGATCACGTACGCCGAGACGACCTCGCCCCACCGCTCGTCCGGCACCCCGACCACGATCGAGTCGGCGACGCCCGGGTGCTCCTGCAGCACCGCCTCGACCTGCACGGGGTGCACGTTCTCGCCGCCGGAGATGATCATGTCGTCCTTGCGGCCCACGATCGTCACCCGCTCGTGCTCGTCCCACGTGGCGAGGTCGCCCGGGTAGAACCAGCCGTTCGCGAACTTCTCCGCCTCGAGCCCGGGGTTCCGGTACGAGTAGCCCGACTTCACGGTCCGGACCGCGAACTCGCCGATCTCGGAGCCGTCCTTCGGCACGGTGTCGGTGGGCTCGGCGAGCCGGTCCTCGTACACGCGGACCACGGCGACGTCGTCGTCGGTCGACGCCCGACCCGTCGAGCCGGCACCGTCGGGGAAGTCCTCGGGTCGGAGGAACGTGTTCCAGAACGTCTCCGTGGTGCCGTAGCCGTTGAAGATCCGCGGCGAGAGCAGCTCCTGGTACCGGAGTGCGGCGGCACGGTCGAGCGGTGCCCCCATCGTCACGATGCCGTGCAGCGACGACAGGTCGCGGGGCCGGCGCTCCTGGGCGTTCGCGAGCTGCACGAGGTTCGGCGGCGCACCGATCAGGAACGTCAGCCGCTCGGACTCGACCAGGTCCAGCACGACGTCGGCGTCGAAGTGCCGCAGCGTGGTGAGCTCCGCGCCGACGTAGAACACCGGGTTCGGGCCGCCGGAGTACAGGCCGCCACGGTGGAACAGCGGCGACATGTTGAGCGTCTTGTCGAACGGGCTGAGCGGGAAGTGCATGATCACGTCGTGTGCGCTGAGCACCTCGACGAGGCTCGGGAGCGGCACCGGCTTCGGCCGTCCCGTCGTGCCGGACGTGTACAGCCGGGTGGTCTCGTCGTACGTGCTGCGCGGTTCGGTGGCTGCGAGTTCGTCGGCGGTGACGGGGTCTGCGGCGAGCAGGTCCGCGAAGGAGGGGGCAGCTGCGGCGGCGTCTCGGTCGTGGTCGTGGCCTTGTTCGTGGTCGCGGTCGTGGTCGCGGTCGCGGTCGTGGTCTTGGGCTTGGCCTTGGTCGTGGGCTGCGTCGCGTTCGCCGCCGACCGTGACCACGTGCTCGGGAGCGTGCGCTGCGGTCTCGAGCGCCGCTGCCATCTCGCCACGTCGGGCGACGTCGTGGACGATCACCACCGGAGCGGAGTCCTCGATGATGAACGCGACCTCGTCGGGGGCGAGCCGGAAGTTCGTCGGCGAGAAAACGGCGCCGATCCGGTGGCACGCCAGGTACAGCATCGCGAACTCGGGGGAGTTGAGGAGCTCGACCATGACGACGGACCCGTGCCCTGCACCGTGCCGGACGAGCCAGCCGCCGATGCGGTCGACGGCGTCCCCGAGCTCGGCGTAGGTCCACGAGCGGTCGGTCTCGGGCTCGCGGAGCGCCGGCCGGTCGGCGAAGCGATGGGTGTTCCGGGCGAAGCCGTTCGCGTACGTGTAACTGCCCTCGAACACGTCGCGGAACCGTGTCGGGTCGTAGTCGGATCGGCTCTCGGTCATCGTCGCTCCCTGGGACGCGTGGCGGTGGGTCGCGCACCGCCGGTCGGCGTGCGTGCGGCACCGCTCGTCACCTTATCCGGCGGTCCGGTCGCGTGGTGCTGGGGCGTCGCGCGGTGCGCGGCGGTCGCGTGGTGCGGTGGTGTCGCGCGGTGCGCGGCGGTCGCGTGGTGCGGTGGTGTCGCGCGGTGCGCGGCGGTCGCGTGGTGCGGTGGTGTCGCGCGGTGCGCGGTGATCGCGTGCTGCGCGGCGGTCGCGTGGTGCGGTGCGGCGGCCGGGAGGCACGGTGCAGCTCAGGCGGGTGCGTCCCGTCGCGTGGTGCGCGCCCAGATCCACACCCCGGCTGCGGCCGCGACGCAGCCGCCGGCCACCGCACCGAGCAGGACCGGCGACGCGTGCGTCCCCGTCGACCCGGAGTACACCGCCGCGGTCAGCGCGACGGCCACCACCGCGAGCGCGACGTAGCGCCCCCGGGACGCGGCGAGCACAGCGGACCCGGCCGACCCGGCGAGCGGCAGCAGCGATGCGACCGCGGCGCCGACCCCGCCGAGGCAGAGCGTGATCGCGAACTCGGACACGAGTGACGTCCAGAAGCCGTCACCGGTGGTCAGGCTGTGCACCACCCACCCCACGGCGGCGAGGCCGAGCAGCCCGATCGTCCGCCAGGTCGCGCTGCGGGCACCGGCGGCGATCCCCGATCCGAGCCGGAGCGGACCGGTGCCGAGGTCGGGCCGGCCGGAGGGCACGAGCACCACGCCGACGATGAGCGCAGGGGAGAGGTCCGCAGCGCGGGTGATGCCGCACGCGACGAGCGCCGCCAGGACCAGCCACGGCGAGACCCGGAAGCCGACGGTCCGGTGGTCGCTGCCCGCGGCCCAGCGCGTCGCGAACACGACGGCGGCGGTGAGGACGGCGGTGCCGAGCAGCACCGCGATCGCGAGCCGGACGTACCGGGCCTCGAGCGCGACACCGACCCCGAGGAGCGTGCAGAGCGTGGCGACGGTGACCGCGAGCCCGATCGACACCCAACTCGGCAGGACGTCGTCGTTCGTCGTCCGGTCGGTCCGCGCTCGGTTCCGGCCGAGGAGTCCGGCGAACGGCGAGCGGATCCTGCCGCGGGCCACGGCGGCGACGAGGGCGAGCGGGGCCGCGATCAGCACGAGGAACCCGGCGGCGACGGCGGTGGCGACGAGCACCGTGCGCCAGGAGAACGCGGTCTGGATCGTCGGGACGGTGCCGTCGTAGGCGGTGGCCGCGGTCCAGTCGCCGGCGGGTCCGGACCAGTCGCCGTGTCCACCGGCGACCGCGGCGGGCGTGCCGCTGCTGCCGTCGGTGGTGCCGCCGTCCGGCTCCGTGCTGCTCCCCGGCCCGTCGGTGCCGGTGCCACCGCCACCACCCGCCGCGGCGGTGCCGGTGTGGGTCGGGTCGTCCGTGCCGCTCGTCGATCCGTCGACGGTTCCGTCGTCTCCTGGCGTCCCCGGTGCGGGGCTGCCGGTGGCGCCCGTGGTGCCGGTGTCGCCCGGCTGTCCCGTCGTCCCGGAGCCGGACGTCGCGACCAGGACCCGTACGCCCGTCGACGACTTCGAGTAGTTCCCCGCGGCGTCGTGCTGCGTCGCGGTGAGTTCGTGCGGCCCCGTGCGGAGCGTCGACCCGGCGCTCGAGCACGACCACGCCCCGCTGGTTCCGACCTCGGCGCGGCAGACCGGAGCACGGTCGACGTAGACCGTCACGCCGGCACCGGGCTCGCCGGTGCCGCGGGCCACCACGGCCCCGGCCCGGACCCGCTCGCCGGCGCCCGGACTCGTGATGCGCGGCGCTGCGGGGGCGGTGCGGTCCACGGTGACCGTGACCGGTGCAGACGACGCGCTCCGCAGGTCGGAGCGGTAGCCGTCCGCCGTGCTGGCGGTCTGCGAGGCGGTGACCGTGACCGGGCCGTCCGCCCGCGCCGGGAGCGTCGCCACCCACCGCCCGTCCAGGCCCACCCGCGCGGTCTGCTGGGCAGCGGACCCGGAGACGGAGAGGACCACCGTCGAGCCGCGGAACCCGGACCCGGCGACCGTCCCGCTCGTCGTGCCACCGGACGCGATCGACGGCGGGACGATGACGTCCGACGCGGGGGCGCTCGCTGCTGGCAGCGACGGCGTGGTGGTGTCCCGCACGGAGAAGACCTGCTGGGGCCCCGATCGGACGGTACCGAGGCACGACCAGGTGCCGTTCGGCTGCACGACGGCGGTGCACCCGGCGGAACCCGTGCTCGCCGGACCGGTCACCCGGACGACGTGGCGCGCGGTGCCGGTGCCGTGGAAGCGGGCGGTGCTGCTCGTGACGTCCCCGGGGTCGGCGATCGTCGGGGCGGTGACGGGCTGGTTGCTCGGGGTCGGCGTCGGTGCGCCGGGACGACCGGAGGTGGGCGGGGCGATCGACTCGGCGGGCGGCGGGGTGACACTGGTGGCCGCGAGTGCCGTCGGGGCTGCGCCGGTGGCCGCGGCGGCCGGTGCCGCGATCGTCGTCAGGAGCCCGGCCGCGAGGGCCACCGCGACCGCTGCGAGGACGGCGGAGCGGGGACGTCGAACGGGGCCGTCACCCCCGACGGCCCGCTCGTCCACGTTCACCCCGCGTGTGCTCACCGGCTCCATCCCACGGGATCGAGGCCCCCTGGTCAATACACCGCGCGGATGATCTGCCGACATCGGGGCGATCCGACGCGGGATCCCGAACGCCCGGTGTGCATGACTCGGGAATCGCCCGTGAACCCTGCCCCCGGACGAGAGCACCCCCGCCGCCTCGGTAGACTGCACGACGGCCGTCTCGGCCACCAGCAGCACCGCGGATCCCGACGCGCAAAGGAGTACGCCCACATGGACACCGGACTCGTCACGACGCTCATCGTCGTCGGAGTGGTGGTGGTCGTCCTGGTGATCATCGGGATCTACCTCTGGGTGACGTACAAGTCCCTCGTCACGCTGAAGACCCGCGTCGACGACGCCTGGGGCGACATCTCCCGCCAGCTCGAGCGTCGCGCCGAGCTCATCCCCACCATCGTCGACACGGTGCAGGGGTACGCCACTCACGAGAAATCGGTGTTCGAGGCCGTCACGAAGGCCCGCGCCGAGACCCTCACCGCGGGTGACGCCGGATCGGCCTCTGCTGCTGAGGGACACATGCAGAAGGCGCTCAAGAGCGTGTTCTCCGTCGCCGAGGGCTACCCGCAGCTGCAGTCGAGCCAGGGCTTCCTGCAACTCCAGTCGGAGCTCGTCGACACCGAGGACAAGATCCAGTCCGCTCGGCGCTCCTACAACGGTGGTGTCCGCGAGCTGAACACGAAGATCAGGGTCTTCCCGAACTCGGCCTTCGCGAAGAACCGCGGTTTCACCGAGGCGACGTTCTTCGAGACGGCCGAACCGGCCGCGATCGCCGAACCCCCGCGCGTCCAGTTCTAGCCGAGCGTCGCGCTCCCGCCGAGCGCGGCAGCCACGGCGGCCGCAGCCGTCCCCCGGTCGGTGACCTCGATCGCACCGAGCCCCTGCCACGCCGCCGTCCGCCGGAGCGTCGCAGCCAGCCGTTCGGCGTCGAGGTGCTCGCCGGGCTCCTGCCACGCCGTCCGGACCATCAGGACACCGCGCTGCCGGTCGCTCTTCAGGTCGATCCGACCGACGAGCCGGTCATCCTGCAGCACGGGCAGGACGTAGTAGCCGAACACCCGCTTCGGGGCCGGCGTGTAGATCTCGATCCGGTAGTGGAACCCGTACATCCGCTCGGCCCGCCGCCGGAACCACACGACGGGGTCGAACGGACTGAGCACGGCGTCGGCGGTCAGCTGTCGGGGGACCCGCGCTTCCGGGTGGAGCCAAGCGCGCTCCGCCCATCCCTCGACCCGGACGGGCAGCAGTTCACCGGCGGCCGTGAGCTCCGCGATCGCGAGGGCCGTGTCGTCGGTGCGCAGCCGGTAGTAGTCGGCGATGTCCGCCCGCGTACCGACCCCGAGCGCTCGGGTGGCGTGCCGGACGAGGTCGCGCACGGCCACTGACCGCGGGGGAGCGGTCTCGAGGAAGCCGGCGGGCAGTACCTGTTCCGGCAGGGCGTAGACACGCTCGAACCCGGAACGACCGGCGGTCACGGCCTCGCCCCACCGGAACATCTGCTCGAGCCCGAGCTTGACGTCGCTCCAGCCCCACCACGGTCCCCGACGTACGTTCGCCTCGTGCTCGACGGCGCTGGCGGGCATCGGCCCCTCGGCTCGGAGGAGTGCGTGCAGCTCCCGTCGCACGGCCGCGGTCCGCGTGACGCCGTCGATGCGGGTCGGGCCGGCGTCGCGCTCGCGCAGGGCGTCCATCCGCCACCGGAACAGCCGGAGGTCCTCGCGGGGGATGAACGCCGCCTCGTGCGCCCAGTACTCGGTGTACGGGCCGGACCGGCCGAGGGTCAGCCGGTCGAGGACGGTGCGGTCGTACGCGCCGAGACGGGCGAACAACGGCAGGTAGTGGCTGCGCTCGAACACGTTGACGGAGTCGATCTGCAGCAGCCCGAGTCGGCCGAACGCGGCGTTCAGCGCACGCGTCGAGACCACGTCGGCGGGCGTCCGCCCGAAGCCCTGTGCGGCCAGTGCGACCCGTCGTGCCTCTGCCGCGGAGAGCGTCGTCCTGACCATGCGGTCGAACCTACCGAGCGCCGCCGACACCGTCGTACCCCGGTGTATGCCGTATCTGGAACCTGACGGGAAGCACATCGATATGCTCGGCCCATGGCATGGGGCAGAAAGCAGACTCATCCCGACCCCGTGGTCGAGGACTCGGTTCCGATGGGCATGCGCATCGCCGGGGCGTGGTCCTGGCGTGCGCTCGTCGTCGTCGGCGTGGTCGCGGTGTTCATCTGGCTGATGACGGTGTTCAGCCAGATCCTGATCCCGTTCCTCATCGGCATCGTGATCTCCGCGCTCCTCGTCCCGATCTCGAACTGGATGCAGCGCCACCACGTGCCGAAGTGGGCCGCAATCGTCATCAGCCTGCTCGGCGGACTCGCGGCGCTCGGCGGCCTGATCTGGCTCGTCGTCGACCAGATCATCGCGTCCTACCCGTCGCTGCGCGACCGCACGGTGGACCAGTACGCCAACATCAAGGACCTCGTCCTGAACTCCGGCCTCGGCATCACCCAGGGTGACGTCAACGGCTGGCTCGACGACGGCACCAAGTGGCTGCAGGACAACTCCGGGTCGATCGTCTCCGGTGTCGCCGTCGCCGGTTCGGGTGCCACCCACATCTTCGAGGCGCTCTTCATCATCCTGTTCACCACGATCTTCCTGCTGGTCGACGGCAAGAACGTCTGGCGCTGGTCCGTCCGGCTCTTCCCGCGCAAGGCGCGTGCCGCGGTCGACGGTGCAGGGGTCGCCGGCTGGATCACCCTGACGAGCTTCATCCGGGTGCAGATCTTCGTCGCGTTCGTGGACGCGGTGGGCATCGGTCTCGGCGCGTACATCGTCGGACTCTTCTTCGGCGGCATGCCGCTGGTCATCCCGATCGCGGCGTTCGTCTTCCTCGGCGCCTTCATCCCGGTCGTCGGTGCGATCGTGACCGGGTTCCTGGCGGTCTTCGTCGCCCTGATCTTCAACGGGCCCCTCGCCGCCGTCCTCGTCCTCGGCGTCGTCCTGCTCGTCCAGCAGATCGAGGGCCACATCCTGCAGCCCCTGGTGATGGGCAACGCCGTCAAGGTGCACCCGCTCGCCGTGGTCCTCGGTGTCACCGCGGCGTCCGGGCTCGCCGGCATCGCCGGTGCCTTCTTCGCCGTCCCGCTGATCGCCACGCTGAACGCCATGGTCACCACCATCGCGAGCGGCCGCTGGCGTGGACTCGACTCCGACCACGTGCTCGAGGCGACCCCGAAGCACGGGCAGCACGGGCAGATCCAGCTCCTCCGTCGTCGTCGCCACAAGGTCGGGGACGACGTCCCCGCACCGGGCACGAAGCCGGGTCCCGCCGCGGCCGAGGGCACCGCCAGCACGAACTGAGCGTCACGGGTTCGTCAGGAGGCTCCGGACCGACGATGATGGGACCGTGACCGACACCACCGCACCGACGATCCCGACCCTCGACGACATCGAGCGGGCTCGCGAGACCATCTCCGGTGTCGCCCGGGTCACCCCGATGGAGACGTCGCAGTTCCTGGCCGAGCTGCTCGGCTCGCCGGTGCACCTGAAGTGCGAGAACCTGCAGCGCACCGGCGCCTACAAGGTCCGCGGCGCGTACAACCGCCTGTCGACCCTGTCCGAGGAGCAGCGCGCCAAGGGTGTCGTCGCGGCCAGCGCCGGCAACCACGCGCAGGGGGTCGCCCTCGCCGCTCGCGAGCTCGGCATCCCCGCCACCATCTTCACGCCCGTCGGGGTGGCCCTGCCGAAGCTCCAGGCCACGCGCCACTACGGTGCCGACGTCGTCCTGCGCGGCCACTCCGTCGAAGAGGCCCTGAGTGCCGCGAAGGACTTCGCCGCGCACACCGGCGCCGTGTTCATCCCGCCGTTCGACCACCCGGCCGTGATCGCCGGCCAGGGCACCCTCGGCCTCGAGATCATCGACCAGGTCCCCGACGTCGAGACCGTCATCGTGCCGATCGGCGGCGGCGGTGTGATCGCCGGCATCGCCCTCGCCGTGAAGGGCATGGCCGAGCGACTCGGACGCCCCATCAAGGTGATCGGCGTGCAGGCCGAGAACGCCGCCGCCTACCCGTCCTCGATCCGTGCCGGTGAGCCGGTCACGATCACGACCACGCCGACGATCGCCGACGGCATCGCGGTCGCCCGTCCCGGTGACCTGAACTTCCCGATCATCCGCGACCTCGTCGACGACATCGTCACGGTCTCCGACGACGACACCGCCCGCGCCCTGCTGGTCCTGCTCGAGCGCGCGAAGCTCGTGGTCGAGGCCGCCGGCGCCGTCGGGGTCGCCGCGATCATGTCCGGCGCCGTCCGCGACACCGGCCGCACCGTGGTCCTGCTCAGCGGCGGCAACATCGACCCGCTCATGATGGAGCGCGTGATCACACGGGGCCTCGTCGCCGCCTCGCGGTACATCGGCATCCGCATCATGCTGCCGGACCGTCCCGGGCAGCTGGCCCGCGTCGCGCAGGTCATCTCCGACGCCGGCGCGAACGTGGTCGAGGTCCTGCACACCCGGCACGGCCAGGGACTCGTCATCAACGAGGTCGCGCTCGACCTGTCGATCGAGGCCCGCGGCCCCGAGCACGCGCAAGAGGTCATCCAGCGCCTGCACGAGGTCGGCTTCCGCCCGGAGCTCCTCGAGAACTAGCCACGCCGGTTGCGACGATCCACGAGTCGTTCGACGCGTGGACTGTCGGAGACCTCGTGTCGCCGCGGGGGAGCGACCCCGTCGCTGTCGTACGACGTCGGACATGTCGTCCCACGTCGGTTGCGACGACCCACGAGTCGTTCGACGCGTGGACTGTCGGAAACGGCGTGCGTGACGTGGCGCGCGCCGGCCGGGAGGCGCGGGGCGGGGCCGCCACGGGCCTCCAGGCCGTCAGGTGGTCGCGCCGGGCTGGCGCCGACGGCTGACGCGACCCCGTCGCTGTCGTACGACGTCGGACATGTCGTCCCACGTCGGTTGCGACGATCCACGAGTCGTTCGACGCGTGCACTGTCGGAAACCTCGTGTCGCCGCGGGGGCGACGCACGCACGCGCCCACACACCCACGACGGACGGGAGGCCCGCGGCGAACTCGCCACGGGCCTCCCGTCCGACTGCAGTGCTGCCGTGCCTACGGCTCGTAGCGCTCGATCTTGACGACCTCGACCGCGATCTCCTTGCCGTTCGGGGCCGTGTAGGTGGCCTTGTCGCCGGCCTTGAGCCCGACGATCGCAGCACCGACGGGGCTGACCGGGCTGTAGACCGTGAGGTCCGAGCCCTCGGCGACGATCTCGCGGCTGCCGACCAGGAAGGTCGACTCGTCACCCGCGATGACCGCGGTGACGACCGTGCCGGGCTCGACCGTGCCGTCGAACACCGCTTCGCTGACGGTGGCGTGCTTCAGGAGCTCGGTGAGGACGCGGATGCGGGCCTCGATCTTGCCCTGCTCGTCCTTCGCGGCGTGGTAGCCGCCGTTCTCCTTGAGGTCGCCCTCTTCGCGCGCGGCCTCGATGCGGCGCGCGATCTCGGCACGGCCCTCGCCGCTCAGCTCGTCGAGCTCCGCCTTGAGGCGGTCGTGCGCCTCTTGGGTCAGCCAGGTGACCTGCGTGTCGTTGCTCATGTTCTGTCCCTTCGACCATGAAAAAACGAGACCGGCCGAGTGGTCGGTCTCGAAAGGCGAATCACAACAGTCTAGGGAACCCAGCAGTCGTGGATCAAGCCGGTCACACCACGGGTCGTCGTCGTCACCTCGGTGCTCACGCTGCGGGTGCGCTGCTCGGACGCGGCCAACGTGATCTCCTTCCAGCCGACGATCGAGTAGCTCTTGTCGAGGACCTGCACGGCGCACTTCGCCCGGTTGCCGGGGTCGACGGAGACCTGCGAGTGCACCACGGTGCTGTGCGCGGAGAGCACCTGGTAGCCGACGTCGTCCGTGGAGAGTCCCCGGTCGGACTGGTCGAGTCCGGCCCAGATCACCCAGGCGGCGAAGACCACGACGACCGCGATCGCGGCGGTGATCGCGATGAAGCGGCTGCGGCGCGCTCGGCCCGGCGTGCGGCCGTACCGGTCGTCGAGGGTGGCGGTGTGGTGCTGTTCGGACAGTTCGGGGCTCCCGGGGTGGATATCCTGATCCCAGGGTAGTTCACGCGAGGCTGTGTGCTGCCCGCGTCCGACGCCGCTCACCCGCAGTGAGGAACCCCACGTGCCGTACCGTCTGCTGGCAGTCCATGCCCACCCCGACGACGAGTCGAGCAAGGGGGCGGCGACCGCGGCGAAGTACGTGGCCGACGGCAACGAGGTGCTGGTCGTCTCCTGCACCGGCGGCGAGGCCGGCGACATCCTCAACGACCACCTCGGCGAGCCGGCGACGAGCCGTGCGCACCGTGACATGGCCGGGTACCGCCGCACCGAGATGGCCGCCGCGCAGGCAGCCCTCGGCATCGACCACGTGTGGCTCGGCTACCACGACTCCGGTCTGCCCGACGCCGAGAAGGGCGAGACGGTCCGCCCTGGCACCTTCTCGACCGTGCCGCTGGAGTACAGCACCGAGGCACTCGTCCGGGTGATCCGCCGGTTCCGTCCGCACGTGCTCGTCACCTACGACGAGAACGGCGGCTACCCGCACCCCGACCACATCCGTACGCACGAGGTGTCCGTCGCCGCGTGGTCAGCCGCCGCCGACCCGGACGCGTACCCGGACGCCGGTGCCCCGTGGTCGATCGCGAAGCTCTACTACGAGCGCACCATGAACCCCCGTCGGTTCCGTGCCTTCTACGACGCCCTGCGCGAGCGCGACGCCGACAGCCCGCTCGTCGAGCAGCTGCGCGAGTGGGTCGAGCGGTTCGCCGACCGGCCGGACCTCGCGACCACCCACGTCGACGTGCACGAGTACTTCGACCACCGCGACGCCGCACTCCGCGCGCACGCCAGTCAGGTGCCGCCGGACAGCCCCTTCTTCTACTGGCCGAACGACCTCCTCGCGACGGTCTGGCCGACCGAGGACTACCAGCTCGTGGAGGCCCGCGTGCCGACCGAGCTCCCGGAGACCGATCTGTTCGCCGGGATCCCTGCCGACAAGGAACCCACCGCGTGAGCACCATCGCGGCGGCACTCGCCGCCACCCCCAGTCCCAGCCCCTCGGTCGTCCCGGACGTCGACGTCACCCCCGGGGTCGTCGGCTTCATCGCGATCGCGCTCGTGGCCATCGCGACGATCTTCCTGGTCATCGACATGACCCGTCGCATCCGCCGGACCCGGTACCGGTCCGAGATCCGCGAGCGTCTCGAGGCAGAGGCGAACGGCACGGCGGTCGACCCTCCGGCGACGGACGAGCCGCAGCGGCGGGCGGCCGAGGACGGCCGAGCCGACGTCGGGGACGACACCGAACGCGGTTGACGTGACCTGCTGAGGGCCGGGAGGCGCGGTGCCGGCTGGCACCGCGCCTCCCGGCCGTCGACGCATCGCGTCCTCGGGCCCGTACCGCGCACCGCGCGTCGGGCCGGTCAGCGCACGGGGTCCAAGGCGACGATGAGCACGCCCACCCACTGCGCGCCGAAGGCGACGACCGTCAGGGCGTGGAACACCTCGTGGAACCCGAACTGCGTCGGGATCGGGTTCGGACGCTTGAAGCCGTAGACCAGCGCACCGACGATGTACGCGACGCCGCCGGAGAGGATCAGGACCGTCATCGGCACGCTCGCCTCGAAGAACTGCGGCAGCAGCCCGAGCGCAGCGCACCCGAGGACCAGGTAGATCGGCACGTAGAGCCACCGCGGGGCGCCGATCCACAGCACCCGGAACGCGATGCCGAGCGCAGCGCCCGACCACATCACCCAGAGCACGACGACCATGAGCGTGTGTGGCAACGCGCAGATCGCGATCGGCGTGTACGTCCCCGCGATGAGCAGCAGGATGTTCGTGTGGTCGATGCGCTTCAGCACGGCCTTCACCGTCGGCCCCCACGGGAACCGGTGGTACGTCGCCGAGACGCCGAACATCGCCAGCGACGTCGCCATGAACACGGCGCTGCCGACCTTCGCCGCGGTGCTGTCCGACAGCGCGATGAGCACGATGCCCATCGCGACGGCGAACGGGAACGCGCCGAGGTGGATCCAGCCGCGCCAGGCCGGGCGGGGTTCCGGGGTGCTCGTCGCGGCCTCTTCGGTGAACGGGACGTGGGGGAGGGTGTCGGTCTCGTGCTCGTCCTGCATGCCCCCGACCATAAGCCCCGCGGCCGAACGGATGCCACGAGTTCTGGGGGAAGCACGTTCGGGCGCCTCGGATGGACGGTGCACTACGCTCGGTGCGTGACCGGCAGGGTGGGATGGGCAGGACGAGGGATCCTCTACCGCGCCTACCAGAGCCGGATCCGCCGCCAGATCGAGGGCGCAGCGAAGCCGAAGCACGTCGCCATGATCGTGGACGGCAACCGCCGCTGGGCCAAGCAGCTCGGGCTCGAGTCCGCCGCGCACGGCCACCGCGCCGGCGCCGCGAAGATCCCCGAGTTCCTGACGTGGTGCGACGAGCTCGGCATCGAGGTCGTGACGCTCTACCTGCTCTCCGCCGACAACCTGACGGGTCGCGGGGGCGAGGAGCTCGAGGAGCTCGTCGGGATCATCGCCGACCTCGCCGGGGTCCTCGCCGACAACCGTGACTGGCGCGTGCAGCACGTCGGGTCGAACGAGGGGCTGCCGGCCTCGCTGGTCTCCGCGCTCGAGCAGGCCGAGGAACGCACCGCCGGACGGACGGGCCTGCACATCAACCTCGCGGTCGGGTACGGCGGGCGACGCGAGATCGCCGACGCCATGCGCAGCATCGTCGAGGCGCACGGCGCGGGTGGCGGCACGATCGACACCCTGGCCGAGGTCCTGACCCCCGAGCTCATCGGCGACCACCTGTACACACAGGGCCAGCCGGACCCCGACCTGGTGATCCGGACCTCGGGCGAGCAGCGGCTGTCGGACTTCATGCTGTGGCAGAGCGCACACAGCGAGTTCTACTTCGTCGAGGCGCTCTACCCGGACCTGCGCGAGGTCGACTTCCTCCGGGCCGTCCGCGACTTCGGACTCCGGTCGCGTCGCTTCGGCGGCTGAGGGGCGCGCCGGCACGCGGCGCGCTGGCACGCGGCGCGCTGGCACGCGGCGCGCTGGCACGCGGCACGCGGCACGCGGCACGCGGCACGCGTCGCCGTCGTTGAGGCCCGTCGCCGTCGGAGGCGCGCGCCGCGCAGCCAGGTCACGCACTGGTTCGTCGGCAGAACCCGAGTCCCAGTAGGCTCACAGGGTTCGACCCCCGAAAGGTGCACCACTGTGAACATCGACGAGTACGCCGCCGGCTTCGCCGAAGACCCCGGCTACCTCGACCACGCTGCGTTCGGCCCCGTGCAGACCGCCGTGCTCGAGGAACAGCGCGTGCTCGGCACCATCCAGGAGCACATGCGCTTCGGCGCGATGGAGACCCTCGACGAACAGGACGCCCGTGTCCGCACCGTCGCCGCTCGGCTCGTCGGCCGCCGCGAGGACCAGGTCGTGTCGCAGAGCGCCACCACCCCGGGCCTGCTGCACACCGCCTTCGGCCTGACCGGCGGCGTGCTGGTGGCCGCCGACGAGTACCCGTCGCTGCCGCTCGCGCTGGCGAGTGCCGCATCCGCCACCGGCGGCCGGGTCCAGCCCGTCGTCATCGAGTCAGGTGCCGGCTGGATGACCCCGTCGCTCATCCGTGAGCGCCTGACCGACGAGGTCACGGCGGTCGCGGTGTCCCTGGTCGACTGGCGCACCGGGTACCTCGCCGACCTCGCCGCCATCCGCGAGGTCATCGGCGACCGGCTGCTCATCGTCGACGCGATCCAGGGCTTCGGTGTCGTCGACGCCCCGTACGAGGTCGCCGACGTCGTCGCCACCGGTGGTCAGAAGTGGCTGCACGCCGGGTGGGGCACCGGCTTCACCGCGTTCAGCGACCGCGCGTTGAACCGCCTGCGTCCGGCGCTCTCCGGTCCGCACGGCACGACCGGGTGGCCCGTCGACGTGCCCTCCGTCCGTCCGGGTGCTGCCGGGTTCCAGATGACCCGCATCGACCCGGTGTCGCAGGCGCGGATGGCCGTGTCCCTCGACCGGCTCACCGCGGTCGGCGTCGCAGCGGTGCAGGAGCGCGTGTCCGAGCGGGTCGAGCGGGTCTTCGCGATCGCGGACGAGTTCGGCCTCGAGGTCGAGTCCAGCCGCGACCCGGCCGAGCGCGCTGGCATCGTCGTGCTCCGGCCGATGCAGGACCGTCTGACGGCGCTCTCCGCCTCGTTCCACAACCACGGGGTCACGGCCACGACGCGGCTCGGGGTCGCGCGGGTGTCGGTGTTCGCGTCCACGACGGACGAGACCCTGGACATGTTCCGCGACGCCTGCGTCTCGTACGCCACGATGCAGTAGCAGCGGCTGGTGTCGCGCGTCCGCGTCCCCGTCCCGCGAGCCCGTCCGCGTCCCGCGAGCCCGTCCGCGTCCTGCGAGCCCGTCCGCGTCCGCGTCCGCGGCCCGCGAGCGGTCACGACACCCCGCTCACGTCCGCCGAGTGGTCACCACCTGTCGGCTGGCGGCGTCGCAGCCGACGGTTCGTGACCGGTCGACGCTGCGCGCGCGACGGTTCGTGACCAGCTGACGGCCTGGAGGCATGGTGCCAGGCCGCCACGGGCCTCCCCTCCGCAGCCCGCGAGCGGTCACGACACCCCGCTCACGTCCGCCGAGTGGTCACCACCTGTCGGCTGGCGGCGTCGCAGCCGACGGTTCGTGACCAGTCGACGCTGCGCGCGCGACGATTCGCGACCAACTGACGGCCTGGAGGCACGGTGCCAGGCCGCCACGGGCCTCCCCTCCGCAGCCCGCGAGCGTTCACGACACCCCGCTCACGTCCGCCGAGTGGTCACCACCTGTCGGCTGGCGGCGTCGCAGCCGACGGTTCGTGACCACTCGGCGCCAGCGCCGCGCGCGGCGTCGCGAGCCGGAGTCACGTTGTTCACGTGACCGTAATACGCGAAACCGCGTGTCGCTGGCGGGGTGTCAGAGGCCGGACGTACGTTGTCCCCATCGGGCACCGCGCCCGATCGAAGCGGCCACAGTCGGTGCTTCGGGACCGCTCCGTGGCCGCGTTCGAGGACAAGGACCGGGCCTGTTGCGGCCCGGGGATGGAGTGGGTCGTGACCTCTCAGAACGTCTCTCGCGGAACACAGCAGCAGCACACCGCGGACTCGTCCACATCGGTCGCCCAGCGCACGTACGTGCTCGACACATCGGTGCTCCTCAGCGATCCGCGGGCTCTCTTCCGCTTCGCCGAGCACGCCGTGGTCCTGCCCGTGGTGGTCGTCAGCGAACTCGAATCGAAGCGCAACGACCCGGAGATCGGGTACTTCGCCCGCCAGGCCCTGCGGCTGCTGGACGAACTGCGCATCGAACACGAACGGCTCGACTTCCCGATCGCGATCGGCGACGGCGGCTCGTTCCGCGTCGAACTGAACCACTCCAACCAGTCCGTCCTGCCGTCGGGGCTGCAGCTCGGCGACAACGACTCCCGCATCCTCGCCGTCGCCTCGAACCTCAAGAACGACGGACTCGACGTCGTCGTGGTCTCGAAGGACCTGCCCCTGCGCGTCAAGGCATCGTCTATCGGCATGGCGGCGGAGGAGTACCGCGCCGAACTCGCGGTCGACTCCGGCTACACCGGCATCGCCGACCTGCAGGTCTCCGGCGAGCAGATGTCCGACCTGTACGAGAAGGAGGAGATCCGGTCCGTCCAGCTCGACGGGGTGCCGGTCAACACCGGGGTCGTCATCCACTCGGAGCGCGGCTCGGCCCTCGGCCGGGTGCACACCGCCGGTGCCGTCGCCCTGGTGCGCGGCGACCGCGAGGTCTTCGGGCTCCGCGGCCGGTCCGCCGAACAGCGGCTCGCGATCGACGCCCTGCTCGACTCCGAGATCGGGATCGTCTCCCTCGGCGGCAGCGCCGGCACGGGCAAGTCGGCCCTCGCCCTCTGCGCCGGGCTCGAAGCGGTGCTGGAGCGCCAGCAGCACAAGAAGATCATGGTGTTCCGGCCGCTGTACGCGGTCGGCGGGCAGGACCTCGGCTTCCTGCCCGGCGACGCCGGCGAGAAGATGAACCCGTGGGCGCAGGCGGTCTACGACACCCTCGGATCGGTGGTGTCCGACAACGTCCTCGACGAGGTGATCGAACGCGGGCTCATCGAGGTGCTCCCGCTCACGCACATCCGCGGTCGGTCGCTGCACGACGCCTTCGTGATCGTCGACGAGGCCCAGTCGCTCGAACGGAACGTGCTGCTCACCATGCTCTCGCGCATCGGGCAGAACTCCCGCGTCGTGCTCACCCACGACGTCGCGCAGCGCGACAACCTGCGGGTCGGACGGCACGACGGCATCGCATCGGTGATCGAGCGCCTGAAGGGCCACCCGCTGTTCGCCCACGTCACGCTGACGCGGTCGGAGCGGTCCGCGATCGCGGCGCTGGTGACGGACCTGCTGGACTCGCCCGACCTGGTGTAGGGCGGGCGCTGGCCGGATTTCGCGCTCACCGACAGGTCACGCGCCTCCGGGCGCGTGACCTGTCGTTCAGCGCGTGAGGCGGGTCGAGTCGCCCATCAGACGGGCGGGAGGCCCGGTGCCAGCTGGCACCGGGCCTCCCGTCCGTCCTGGGGGCGCGTCAGGAGCGTCGCGCTAGTTCGGGTGGGTCATGCTCAGCACGTCGAGGGCCGCGTCGAGCTGCTCCTCGGTGACCTCACCACGCTCGACGTGTCCGAGGGCGACGACCGCCTGGCGGACCGTGATCCCCTCGGCGACGGCGTACTTCGCGACCTTGGCAGCCGCTTCGTAGCCGATGACCCGGTTGAGCGGCGTGACGATCGACGGCGAGGACTCCGCGAAGGCACGGGCTCGCTCGAGGTTCGCCTGGAGGCCGTCGATGGTCTTGTCCGCGAGGACCCGCGAGCTGTTCGCCAGCAGACGGATCGACTCGAGCAGTGCCGTGCCCATCACCGGGATGGCGACGTTCAGCTCGAAGGCACCGGAGGCACCGGCCCAGGCGATGGTGGCGTCGTTGCCGATGACCCGGGCGCCGACCATCAGCGTGGCCTCCGGGATCACCGGGTTGACCTTGCCGGGCATGATCGAGGACCCCGGCTGCAGGTCCGGGATGTGGAGCTCGCCGAGGCCGGTGTTCGGGCCCGACCCCATCCAGCGCAGGTCGTTGTTGATCTTGGTCAGGCTCACCGCGAGCACCTTGAGCGCACCGGAGGCCTCGACCAGGGCATCGCGCGCGCCCTGCGCCTCGAAGTGGTCGACCGCCTCGGTGATCGGCAGGCCGGTGTCGCTCGCAAGCTGGGCGATGACGCGCTGCGGGAAGCCCGTCGGGGTGTTGATGCCGGTACCCACCGCGGTGCCGCCGAGCGGGACCTCGGCGACACGGGGGAGGGTCGCGGTGACGCGCTCGATGCCCAGTCGGATCTGCCGCGCGTAGCCGCCGAACTCCTGCCCGAGGGTGACCGGCGTGGCGTCCATCAGGTGGGTGCGGCCGGACTTCACGGCGTCGGCCCAGAGCGTCGCCTTGGCCTCGAGCGACTCGGCGAGGTGCTCGAGCGCCGGCACGAGCGTGCGGATGAGCGCCTCGGTCACGGCGACGTGCACCGAGGTCGGGAAGACGTCGTTCGAGGACTGCGACGCGTTGACGTGGTCGTTCGGGTGCACGGCCGAGCCCGCGATGTCCGAGGCCAGGGTCGCCAGGACCTCGTTCATGTTCATGTTCGACGACGTGCCGCTGCCCGTCTGGTAGACGTCGACCGGGAACTGGTCGTGGTGCGCGCCGCCGATGATCAGGTCCGCCGCCTGCGCGACGGCGTCCGCCACGGCCGGCTCGACGATGCCGAGCTCACCGTTCACGATCGCGGCTGCACGCTTGATGCGGGCGAGTGCCACGATCTGCGCCGACTCGAGCCCGGTGCCCGAGATGGGGAAGTTCTCCACCGCGCGCTGGGTCTGGGCACGGTAGAGCGCCGACTTCGGCACCCGCACCTCGCCCATGGTGTCGTGCTCGATGCGGAACTCGGTCTCGGTGGTGTCGGTCACGTCGTCGTGGTCCTTCCTGGGGTGCTCGCCGGACGCGGTCGCGTCGGGGGACTGCGGCGGCACACGAGGTGTCCGTTGGTCACGGAACCGGCGCCGGGCGTCGCGTTCGACTGTACCGGTGCGGCCGGGGGAGGACATGCGGCGTGGCCACCGCCGAAGCGTCAGGCGGTGCCGACGACCGTGTCGATCGTGACCTCGCCGGTCCCGAGGTCGTAGGTCGCGCCGACGACGGCCAGCCGGCCCTCGGCGATCGCGTCGGACACCGCGCCGGAGCGCTCGATCACCTGACGGAGCGTGGCCTCGAGGTGTGCGGCACCGATCGACTCCTGCGGCAGCTCGGCGTCGGTGGCACGGACCTTCTCGACGCTCGGGGCGATGGCGTCCACGAGGGCCTGCAGGTGCGGTGCGGGCACTGGCTCACCGGAGCGAGCGGCGGCGACGGCCCCGCACTTGGTGTGGCGGAGTACCACCACCAGCGGGGTGCCGAGGGCGACGACGGCGAACTCGATCGAGCCGAGCACGACGTCGTCGACGATCTGACCCGCGTTGCGGATGGCGAAGAGGTCACCGATGCCGGCGTCGAACACGTGCTCGAACGGCACGCGGGAGTCCGAGCAGCCGAGGACCGTCGCGAAGGGCGCCTGCGAGCCCTCGAGCTCGGTGCGACGGTCGGGGTCCGTCCGGCCCATGCGGCGCTTGTCGGCGGCGAAGCGGGCGTTGCCGTCGACGAGCAGACGAAGGGCGTCGGACGGGGTGGAGGCGGCGCGGTCGGGCATGGGGCTCCTCGGATCGGGTCAGGGTCGGGGTGCGAGTGCGAGTGCGAGTGCGAGTGCGAGTGCGAGTGCGGGTGCGAGTGCGGGTGCGAGTGCGGGTGCTGGGGACTGCTAGCCGGCCAGCTGCTTCGACACGGCCGTCGCGACCGTGCGGAAGGAGGCGTCGTCGGCGGTACCGGAGAGCACGATCGTGTTCTCGCCGAACGTCGTCACGAGTGAGTACGCGTGGTTCTCGGCGTCGTCGCCCTCGGCCCGTCGGTCGTAGACGGTCCACTTCGTGCCGGCGAGCGTGCGGGTGCCGGTCGCCGGGTGCTGCTCGAGCTGGTTCGCCACCCAGGAGTCGTTCGCACCGATGCCCTGCTGCATGCCGACGTACTGCTTGTCGGGCGTGAGGAACCCGACGGTCCAGACGTCGACGCCGTCGGAGGTCTTGTCGGTGAAGTCCGCCCGGTTCGCCGAGAAGCCGTCGGGCAGCGCCGGTGCGGCGAGCGTGGCGTCGCCGACGTGGGCCTTCGCCGCGATCTGCTGGTAGTCGACGGTGCGGTCCACCGTGGCGTCGGGTCGGACCACGACGGCGACGAGGAACAGCACGATGCCGAGCGACGCGATGAGCGCGATGACGAGGTTGAACGCCGTCTGGTGCTGCCGCCGCGCGGTGCGTGCGGCGTCCTTGCGGGCCCAGGTCTCCTCAGCCGTCTCGGGGCGGCCGAGCTCGGCGACGATCGGGCGGCCGTTCGGGTCGGTCATCGAGCGGAGCCGTCCTCGGTCGCGGAGGCCGCGCGGGCGGCGTCGAGCCGTGCACGGGCACCGACGAGCCACTCTTCGCAGCGGGCGGCGAGGGCCTCACCGCGTTCCCAGAGGGACAGCGAGCGCTCGAGGGTCGCCGACCCCTGCTCGAGCTCGCTCACGACGCGCACGAGTTCGTCACGGGCCGCTTCGTAGCTCAGCGACTGGACGTCGGTCTGCTCGGGTTCCTGCTGGGATGGCACGACTCGATCTTACCGAGCGCCCACCGACGCACGGTCGACGCCGGTGCGCCTGTGGAGAACGAGCGCCGGTAGGGTCGCGCCATGACGGATCTCCCCGACGGTGTGGACTGGTACCCGGCTCCGCGACAGCAGCCCGACGACGACGGGGACCGCCCCATCGCGCTCGTCCTGCCGGGCGGCGGCTACCAGGCCCACGCACCCCACGAGGGCGAGGGCTACGCCCGCTGGCTGAACACCCTCGGTATCGACGCCGTCGTCTTCGCGTACCCGATCGCACCGCACCGGCACCCGGACGCCGTGGTGGCGACCAGGACGCTCCTCCGCGACCTGCGTGCCGGACGTGCCCCGGGCCTCCCGTCCGCTGCCCGCGTCCTGCTGGTCGGCTCGTCGGCGGGCGGCCACCTCGCCGCCCTCGTCTCGAACGCGCCGACGCCGGACGAACGCGCCGTGTCGGAGGTCGACGACCGACCCGACCTGACCCTGCTCTGCTACCCGGTGGTCTCGATGACCGACCACCAGCACCGGGGGAGTGCGGACAACCTGCTCGGTCCTGGTGCGTCGGTGTGGGCGCAGGGTGCACTCGACGCCGAGCTCATGGTCGACGAAGCGACGTCGCCGACGTTCCTCTGGCACACCGCTGAGGACCCCTCGGTGCACGTCACGCACTCGCTGCGCTACGGACAGGCGCTCGCGCGGCACGCGGTGCCCTTCGAGCTGCACGTCTTCGAGCGGGGCGCGCACGGGATCGGGCTGGCCGAGGGGATCGGGACCGCTGCCGCGTGGCCTGGCGTCGCCGAACGCTGGCTCCGCGACCGGGGCTGGCTCCGCGAAGCGCACGCCCCGGCGGGACCCTGACCGGCAGGACCGTCAGGACCCGTCCGGCCCCGGTCCGTCCGGCTCGAGCGTCCCGGTCGCGGTGCCGGCGCCGAGCGTCACGTGGACCGGCGTCTGCCCCGCCAGGTCGTCCGACGAGCGGACCACGCCACCGTCCGAGCGCTGCACGATCGCGTAGCCCCGCCGCAACGTGTCGCGCGGTGAGAGGGCACGGAGTCGTGCGGTCAGGTGCCCGACCTCGGCGTGCCCGCGTTCGAGCCGACGGTCCAGGAGCTCGCGCGACCGGGACAGGTCACGGGCGATCTCCTCGGCGCGGGTGTCGACGAGCCAGGCCGTCGAGGCGAGCGCCGGCCGGGACCGCAGCGACGCGATCCGGTCCGCCTCGACCGACAGGGTGTGGGACAGGCGGAGCCCGAGCCGCGCGCGGGCCTGCCGGACGTTGGCGAGTTCCTCGGCGACGTCGGGCACCACGCGCTTCGCGGCGTCGGTCGGGGTGGAGGCGCGGAGGTCGGCGACCTCGTCGAGGATCGGCCGGTCGGCCTCGTGTCCGATCGCGGACACGATGGGGGTCGACGCCGCGGCCGCCGCCCGGACGAGGCCTTCGTCGCTGAACCCGAGCAGGTTCTGGAAGTCGCCACCACCACGGGCGACGATGATCACGTCGACCTCGGGGTCGGCGTCGAGCTCGAGGATCGCCGCGGTGACCTCGCTCACGGTCCGGTCGCCCTGCACGGCGGTGTGCACGGTGCGGAACTCGACCTGCGGCCAGCGGAGCTGCGCGTTGCGCTTGACGTCCTTCTCGGCGTCGGAGTCCTTGCCGGTGATGAGTCCGATCCGGTGCGGCAGGAACGGCAGACGCTGCTTGCGCGCGGGGTCGAACAGCCCTTCCTCAGCCAGGGTGCGGCGGAGTCGCTCGAGTCGTTCGAGCAGGTCACCGAGACCGACGTGCTTCATCTCGACCACCTGCATGGTGAGCGAGCCGCCCTTGACCCAGTAGTTCGGCTTGACGGCCGCGACCACGCGGTCGCCCTGTTTGATGTCCGCCGGCACCCGGGAGCGCACGCTGGACCAGATCGAGAACGACACCGTGGCGTCGACCTCGACGTCCTTGAGCTTGCCGTAGACGTTGCCGCCGGCGACGTTCCACTGGGTGATCTCGCCCTCGACCCAGGCGGTGCCGAGCCGGTCGATCCAGTCGCGGAGCTTCGCGCCCAGGAGCGCGACCGGCCACGGGTTGTCGGCCGTCGGCGGGCCCTGTTCGATCGCCATGCAAGCTCCTTGTCGTGCCGGAGGTCCATCGTGCCCGAGACCGGTGACAGCGGGCGACCGGCGGTTGTCCACAGCTGCTCCGTGCGCCCAGGTCGTGCGCGTCCGGCTCACCTATCATCGGGGACGTGACGATCACCAACGGCCACACGGTCCCGCTCGCCCCGCCGCGGGTGCACGCGGCGCGCGGTCGACTGCGCGACGAGCCGGTCGCCGGCACGAAGAAGGTGCTGCTCGCGGCGCCGCGCGGGTACTGCGCCGGGGTCGACCGGGCGGTCGTCGCGGTCGAGAAAGCACTCGAGCAGTACGGCGAACCGGTCTACGTCCGGAAGCAGATCGTCCACAACGTGCACGTCGTGTCGACGCTCGAGCAGCGCGGCGCGGTCTTCGTCGACGACGTGGCCGAGGTCCCGCGCGGATCCCACGTCGTCTTCAGCGCGCACGGTGTCTCGCCCGCGGTCGTCGCCGGCGCCGCGGATCGCGACCTGCACGCGATCGACGCCACCTGCCCCCTCGTCACGAAGGTCCACCGCGAGGCGACCCGGTTCGCGAAGGCGGAGCGCACGATCATCCTCATCGGCCACACCGGTCACGAAGAGGTCGAGGGCACGATGGGCCACGCCCCGGACCGCACGATCCTGGTCAACGGGCCGGAGGACGTCGCGGCCCTGCAGGTCCCCGACCCCGACAACCTCGTCTGGCTGTCGCAGACCACGCTGAGCGTCGACGAGACGATGGAGACGGTGCGCCTGCTGCGCGAGAAGTTCCCCGCGATCGAGAACCCGCCCTCGGACGACATCTGCTACGCCACGCAGAACCGCCAGGTCGCGATCAAGAAGGTCGCTCCGGCAGCGGATCTCGTGATCGTCGTCGGGTCCGCCAACTCGTCGAACAGCGTCCGCCTGGTCGAGGTCGCGCTGGAGCACGGCGCGAAGGCCGCGCACCGCGTCGACTACGCGGAGGAGATCCGGCAGGAGTGGCTCGACGGCGTCAGCACCGTGGGGGTCACGAGCGGCGCGTCCGTGCCGGAGGAACTCGTGGCCGAGGTCCTCGAACAGCTCGCCGACGCCGGGTACGGTGCGGTCGAGGAAGTCGTCACCGCCCACGAAGACCTGATGTTCTCGCTCCCCAAGGAGCTCCGCACCGACGCGTCGGGCAACCCGACGCGCGCGCTCGGCGGGCGGCGCTCGTGAGCGGCGCGGACGGCTGGGGCTCGGTGCCGGCTCGTGAGCCGGGTCACGTCCCCGACGACGGCACCGCCGGCCAGGAGGCCCGGGGCGTCTCCCTGACGAAGGCCGACAGCGGTGCGGACGGCCGGGTCCACGGCCGTCCCGCACCCGCGTACGGCGAGTACGCGCCGGAGGGCTGGGTGAACCCGGTCCTCGTCGAGCAGGAACGACAGGAGCGCGAGCGCGAGTCGCGGGCGCTCCGCGAGCAGGCGGCGACCGATGCGGTGCGCGACGCCCGCTCGTCGGGCCGCGGTCGACCGGGTGCGCCCACGAACGGTGCCCGCGCGGTGCCGCGGAGCCGGTTCGGCAAGACGCCGGCCGACTTCGTCCTGACCGTCGGGCTGCTCGCGTTCGGGCTGGTCTCGGTCGTGCAGTCGCTCGCCGTCGGGGACGTCGCGTCCACGGTGCGTCGCACCCTCGAGACGCAGTACACGGCGCTGAACGACCCGAGTGCACTGAGCGGTGCCGCGGCGGTCGGGGCGATCGCCAACGTCGTGGTGTTCGCACTCGTCGCGTGGTGGTCGATCCGCCGGCTCCGGGCGCGCAAGCGGACCTTCTGGGTGCCGGTGCTCGGCGCGGTCGTGGCGACGGTGGTGAGCACGGTCGCGTTCGTCGTCGTGGTGTTCCAGGACCCGCAGTTCGTCGAGTTCATGATGCGCCAGGCCGGCGGCTGACCGTCTGATCGCCTGACCGCTGACCGCCCGGCTGCTCGCGGCGCTGGCATCCGCGCGTCGAGTGGTCGCAACACGCCGCACTCCCGTCGTCGAGCGGTCACGAAGTGTCGTCCGGCACCGGCGCGACCGGCAGTTCTTGACCACTCGGCCCTGCGCGTGCGGGGAGTCGAGAACTCTCGGCAGCCCGTCCGTTGGCAAGTCGCGGTGCCGGTGCCCTTCCGGCGATCGTCGTCAGCCTCGCGGGCGCGCGCAGCAGCCACTGCCGAGTGGTCGCAACACGCCGCGGGCCCGCTGTCGAGTGGTCACGAAGTGTCGTCCGGCACCGGCGCGACCGACAGTTCGTGACCACTCGGCCCTGCGCGCGCGGGGAGTCGAGACCACCCCAGCCGGGCTGGGTCAGCCGGGCTGGATCCGCCGGCCAGGGCTCAGCCGGCCAGGAACGCAGCCACGGCGCCGTGCAGTGATGCCAGGTCGTCGACGTGCACGAGCTCCCGGACCGAGTGCATCGACAGCAGCCCGACGCCGATGTCGATCGTCGGGATCCCGAGCCGGGTCGCCGCGATCGGGCCGATGGTCGAGCCGCCGGGGATCGTGTTCACGTTGACGAACGGCTGCCACGGCACGCCGGCGGTCTCGCACGCGGCGGCCCAGACGGCTTCGCCCTTCGCCTCGGTCATGTAGCGCTGGTTCGCGCTGATCTTCAGCAGCGGGCCGGCTCCCGGGCGCGGGCGGTTCGTCGGGTCGTGCTTCTCCGGCTGGTTCGGGTGCACGAGGTGTCCGGCGTCGCTCGACAGCAGCCACGAGGCGCGGAAAGCCCGAGCAGCCTCGGAGCGGGTGGCGCCGAGGCCCTCCTGCACACGGCCGAGGACGTCCTCGAGGAACGGTCCGCCCGCACCCGACGGGGTGGAGGACCCGATCTCCTCGTGGTCGAAGGCCGCGAACACCGGGATGTGGTCGCCGTCGGTGGGGGCGTCCACGATGCCGCGGAGCCCGGCGTGCACGCTCGTCAGGTTGTCCATCCGGCCCGACGCCAGGAACTCGCTCTCGATGCCGATGCGGGCGGGGGCCTGGGTGTCGGCCAGGAAGAGGTCCCACGAGACTGCGTCGTCTCCGAGGCGAGCGCGCAACCACTCCACGACCGGTGCCCCTCCGGCGTCGCCGTCCACCCCGACGATCGGCAGCGTGTGGCGTTGGCGGTCGATCTCCTTGCCGTCGTTCACCCCACGGTCGAGGTGGATCGCGAGGTTCGGGATGCGGGCGACGGCGTCGGTGCTGACCAGCCGGACCGTGCCGTCGGCGTCGACGACCCGGCCGGCGATGCGCAGGTCGCGGTCGAACCACGTGGACAGGAGCGCCCCGCCGTAGACCTCGACGTTCAGCTGCTCCCAGCCGCCGGTGCGGACGCCGGGGTTCGGCTTGATGCGGAACCCGGGGGAGTCGGTGTGCGCGCCGAGGATCCGGAACGGGGTCGTCGGGGTCGCCACGTCGGGCAGGCGCCACGCGATCACCGCGCCGTCACGGACCACCACGTAGGCGCCGGCCTCGGTCGGCCAGGCGTCGAGCTCGGAGAGCTCGGTGAACCCGGCGGCGACGAGCCGGTCCCGTGCGGCCGCTGCCGCGTGGAACGCGGTCGGCGACTCGGTGACGAACTGGGCGAACTCGGAGGCGATGGCGTCGACGGTCACCCGCCCATCGTGGCATGTGGTGCAGGTGACCGGACGCAGAACGGGGCACGTCCGTCGGACGTGCCCCGTTCCTCCAGGCCCGAGATCCGGACCGGTCGACCTGATCAGCCCTTGGTGTTGCCGGCCGAACCGAGGACCTTCGCGGCCTCGCCCACGCGGGCGGCCATCGCGGTCTCGGCGACCTTGCCCCAGGCGCGCGGGTCGTACTGCTTCTTGTTGCCGACCTCGCCGTCGATCTTCAGGACGCCCTCGTAGTTCGTGAACATCGAACCGGCGATCGAGCGCGTGAACGCGTACTGCGTGTCGGTGTCGATGTTCATCTTGATGACGCCGTTGCGGACGGCCTCGTGGATCTCGTCGTCGGTCGAGCCGGAGCCACCGTGGAAGACGAGGTCGAGGGGGTTCTCGCCGGTGCCGTGCTTCGCGGCGACCGATGCCTGGATCTCGCCGAGGAGCTCGGGGCGGAGCTTGACGCCCCCCGGCTTGTAGACGCCGTGCACGTTGCCGAAGGTGAGGGCGGCGATCCAGCGGCCCGCGTCGCCGAGGCCGAGCGCGTCGACGACGTTCTCGACGTCGTTCGGGGTCGTGTAGAGCGCGTCGTTCGTGCCCTCGTGCTCGACACCGTCCTCCTCGCCGCCGACGACGCCGATCTCGACCTCGAGGATGGCGTTGATGTTGCGGGTCTTCTCGAGCATCGTCTTCGCGATCTCGATGTTCTCGTCGAGCGGCACGGCCGAGCCGTCCCACATGTGCGACTGGAAGATCGGGTTGCGACCAGCCCGGACCTCTTCCTCGCTCGCTGCGATCAGCGGCAGGACGAAGCCGTCGAGGGCGTCCTTGGGGCAGTGGTCGGTGTGGAGGGCGACCGTGATGTCGTAGTTCTTGGCGACCTCGTGGGCGAACTTCGCCATCGCGAGGGCGCCGGCGGCGCGGTTCTTGATGGTGTGGCCCGCGAAGTAGTCGGCACCACCCGTCGTGACCTGGAGGATGCCGTCGGAGCCGGCCTCCTGCAGACCCTGGAGGACCGCGTTGATGGTCTGTGACGACGACACGTTGACGGCGGGGTACGCGAACTTGCCCGCCTTCGCGCGTTCGATCATCTCGGCGTACTGGTCCGGCGTTGCGATGGGCACTGGTATCTCCTTCGACGTGGTGGTGTCCTCGCCGATCGTAGTCAGCCCCCCTGGAGTGTGACGCGACCGCGGGTAGGCTCGGGTCGTGACTCCCACCACTGAGACCGGTTCCCTGTTCCTCCAGCCCGACCGCAACCTGGCGCTCGAGCTCGTGCGTGCGACCGAGGCGGCGGCGATCCGAGCGCAGCCGTGGGTCGGACGTGGTGAGAAGAACCTCGCGGACGGCGCAGCGGTGGACGCGATGCGGAAGTTCCTCGGCACGGTGAACTTCGACGGCGTCGTCGTCATCGGTGAGGGCGAGAAGGACAACGCGCCGATGCTCTACAACGGCGAGCACGTCGGCAACGGCCACGGCCCGGCCTGCGACATCGCGGTCGACCCGATCGACGGCACCTCGCTCACCGCAGCCGGGCGCCAGAACGCCATCTCCGTGATGGCCGTCTCGGACCGCGGCTCGATGTACGACCCGAGCGCGGTGTTCTACATGGACAAGATCGCCGCCGGCCCCGAGGGCCGCGGGGTCCTCGACCTCGAGAAGCCGATCGGCGACAACATCCGCGCGCTGGCGAAGGCGAAGGGCAAGGACCTCGAGGACATGGTCGTCGCCGTGCTCGACCGCCCGCGCCACGACGAGCTCATCCGCGCGATCCGTGCGACGGGCGCCGGGACGCGTCTGCTGCTCGACGGCGACGTCGCCGGTGGCATCGCCGCTGCCCTGCCCGGCTCGACGATCGACATGTGCGTCGGCGTCGGCGGCACCCCGGAGGGCATCATCACGGCCTGCGCGATCAAGGCGCTCGGCGGTGTGATCCTCGGCAAGCTGCAGCCGAAGGACGACGAGGAGCGCCAGAAGGCGATCGACGCCGGTCATGACCTGGACAAGGTCCTGGACCAGGACGACCTGGTCACGGGTGACAACACGTTCTTCGTCGCCACCGGCGTCACCGACGGCGTCCTGGTCGACGGTGTCCGTCGCTCGCGCGGCGTCATCCACACGGACTCGCTCGTGCTGCGGTCCCGCTCGAACACCATCCGCCGGATCCAGGCGGACCACCGCGCCGAGAAGTGGTTCTAGGCCGCTAGTCGTCCTCGACGGCGCCGACGAGTTCCGGCGCCGTCAGCAGTCGCGGCTCGTCCTCGATCGAGGACGGGTCCGCGATGACCTTCGACTCGTCGAGCAGGGACAGGCGACGGGCACTCGGCAGCACCTGCCGTTCGAGCGACCCCACGAACCGGTTGTAGTCGACGACGGACCCACGGATCGAGCGCCCGAGCTTGTCGACGTGCCCGGCCATGGTGGACAGGCGACCGTAGAGCTCGCGGGAGACCCGGAAGAGCTCGTGGGCCTCTTGCGAGACGACGTCCTGCTGCCACGAGAACGCGACGGTCTTCAGCACCGACCACAGGGTCACGGGGGAGGCCAGTGCGACGCGCTTCCGGAAGGCGTGGTCGAGCAGCCCGGGATCGGCGGCGAGGGCGCTGGCGATGAGGGACTCGGACGGGATGAACGCGACGGTGAGCTCGGGGGAGGCGTCGTAGCCCGACCAGTACTCGCGCGCCGCGAGGGCGTCGACGTGTGCTCGAAGGGCCTTGACGTGCTGCGCCATCAGCTCTGACCGCCGTGCCCCCTCGGCGCCCACGGCCGACGCCGGGATCTCCATCGCCTGCAGGTAGGCGCTGAACGGCACCTTGGCGTCGACGGCGATGCTCTTGCCGCCGGGCAGGTGCACGATCATGTCCGGCCGGGCCGTGCCAACCGACGTCGTCACCTGGGACTGGACGTCGAAGTCGACCCGTTCGAGGAGCCCCGCCGCCTCGACCACGTTGCGCAGCTGGGTCTCGCCCCACACCCCGCGGGTGCTGTTGGCGGACAGCGCGCTCGCGAGGGTCTCGGCCGTGGCGCGCAGACGTTCCTCGGACTCGGCGGCGGATCGCAGCTGCGCGGACAGCGCGCCGTACTGCTCGCTGCGGGCCTGTTCGAGCTCGGCGATCTTGGCGCGCATGACGTCGAGCGTCTGGGCGACAGGGCTGAGCGCGGACAGGACCTTGGACTCGTTCTGGTTCCGGGCGGAGTCCGCGCCGTGCATGCGCTGCACGAGGTGCTCGAGCTCGGCGGACCGCCGCTCGAGCGAGTCGACCTGTCGGCGGTACTGGGTGTCCTGCGCGTCGAGTCGTTCCTCGGCGTCGCGACGGACCTCGTCCAGGCGCGAGCGGAGCGCCTCGGCGCTCGCGCGCGCGGACGCCGCGTCGACGCCGGCGCGCGAGCGGGCGAGCGACCAGGCGACGACCGCACCGACGGCGACGCCGATCACGAGACCGATGACCAGGGCGAGGATCTGCATGTCGTGACCTTGGCAGGACCCACCGACACCGCGCCTCCAGGCCTGGCAGGGCGACCGCCCACCGGACCGCCGGAACCATGTCATGACATTAGGGCAAACACGGTGTACAGTCGTGATCGTCCGCCGATGAAGCCGCACGGAAGGTCCCCCGCGTCGCATGACGAACCAAGCTCCCCACGCCTACGACGTGATCACGATGGGACGCGTCAGCGTCGACATCTACCCCCAGCAGACCGGGCCCCTCGAAGACGTCTCGACGTTCTCGAAGTCCGTCGGCGGCAGCGCCACGAACGTCGCCATCGCCGCCGCCCGCCACGGTGCGGACGCCGCGGTCATCACCCGCACCGGCAACGACCCGTTCGGCCGGTACATCGCCCGCACCCTGCCGGAGTTCGGCGTCGCGAACGACTTCGTCGAGACGGTCGCGGGGCTGAACACCCCCGTCGCCTTCTGCGAGATCTTCCCGCCGGACGACTTCCCGCTGTACTTCTACCGGGCCCCGAAGGCGCCGGACCTGATGATCACGGCGAAGTCGCTGCCGCTGCACGAGATCGAGCGCGCGAAGATCTTCTGGACCACGGTGACCGGCCTGAGCGAGGAGCCGAGCCGGCAGGCGCACCACGTGGCGTACGAAGCGCGCACAGCCGCGCAGAACAGCACGAAGACGCACACCGTGCTGGACCTGGACTACCGCTCGATGTTCTGGTCGAGCCCCGAGGCCGCGACGCGCGAGGTCGCCGTCGCCCTCGAGCACGCCACGGTCGCCGTCGGCAACCGCGAGGAGTGCGAGGTCGCCGTGGGTGAGACCGACCCGGTCCGCGCCGCCGACGCCCTGCTCGAGCGCGGGGTGGAGATCGCCATCGTCAAGCAGGGCCCCAAGGGCGTGCTGGCGAAGACCCGCGACGAGTTCGTCGAGTTCCGCCCGCACCACATCGACGTCGTCAACGGCCTCGGCTCGGGCGACGGCTTCGGCGGTGCGCTGACCCACGGCCTGCTGCAGGGCTGGGGCCTCGAGCGGATCCTCGCCTTCTGCAACGCCGCCGGCGCCATCGTCGCGACCCGGTTCGAGTGCTCGACCGCGATGCCGACGAGCGACGAGATCGAGCAGTTCCTGACCGACAACCCGGCCGAGGGCACGACCAGCACCGAGGAGAAGGCCCATGCCTGAGATCAGCCCCGCTGACTTCCAGCGCCTCCGGGACATCCGCGCCGGACAGCCCGACCTGGTGCAGGCGACGCTCGACGCCCGCCGCAAGCGCTCCCTGCTCGCCGACGACGGCAAGCTCTTCATCGTGGCCGCAGACCACCCGGCCCGCGGGGCGCTGGCGGTCCGCGACGACGAGTCCGCGATGGCCGACCGCTACGACCTGCTCGAACGGCTCGTCACGGCACTCGGGCGGCCCGGGGTCGACGGGGTGCTCGGGACGCCGGACATCCTCGAGGACCTGGCCCTGCTCGGTGCCCTCGACGGCAAGGTCGTCGTCGGGTCGATGAACCGCGGCGGTCTGCGCGGCGCGACGTTCGAGATGGACGACCGGTACACGGCGTACTCGGCTCGGGCGATCAAGGACTCGGGGCTCGACTTCGCGAAGCTCCTGGTGCGCATCGCGCTCGAGGACGCCGGCACCGCCCCGACGCTCGAGGCCACGGCCCGCGCCGTCAGCGAGGCCGCTGCACTGCAGCTGCCGATCATGCTCGAGCCGTTCATGTCCTCGTGGCAGGACGGCCGGGTCGTGAACGACCTGACCGCCGACGCCGTGATCAGCTCGATGGCGATCGCCGCGGGTCTCGGCGAGTCCAGCGCCTACAGCTGGCTGAAGATCCCGGTCGTCGACGACATGGAGCGGGTGATGGCGGCGACGACGCTGCCGACGCTGCTGCTCGGTGGCGACCCGGCTTCACGGCCCCTGGAGACGTACGCGAAGTGGGCCGACGCCCTGGCGCTCCCCGGTGTCCGCGGCCTGGTCGTCGGACGCACCCTGCTCTACCCGCCGGACGGCGACGTCGCCGCCGCCGTCGACGTGGCCGCCGGCCTCGTCCACAGCCGGGAGGCCCGGGGCGGGTTCCCCACAGATGTCCACGACCCAGCCGCGCGGCTCGAGGGCGCCACCACCATGGACACGTCCATCTCGGAAGGAACGAACGCATGACGCTCACCGACACGACCACCACCACCGTCGGACACTGGATCGACGGGGCGCACGTCCCCTCGCGCTCCGGCAACACCGCGCCCGTGTACGACCCGGCCCTCGGTGTCGCGACGAAGCAGGTCGCCCTGGCGAACGAGGACGAGATCCAGGCCGCGATCGCGAGCGCCAAGGCCGCGTTCCCGAAGTGGAGCAACCTGTCCCTGTCGAAGCGCCAGCATATCCTGTTCTCGTTCCGCGAGATCCTGAACCGCGACAAGGGCGAGCTCGCCGAGATCATCACGAGCGAGCACGGCAAGGTCATCGACGACGCCCTCGGTGAGATCGCCCGTGGGCAAGAGGTCGTGGAGCTCGCGACGAACATCCCGAGCCTGATGAAGGGCGAGTTCTCCGACCAGGTCTCGACCGGCATCGACGTGTACTCGATCCGTCAGCCGCTCGGCGTCGTGGGCATCATCAGCCCCTTCAACTTCCCGGCGATGGTGCCGCTGTGGTTCCTGCCGATCGCGATCGCCGCGGGCAACACCGTCGTGCTGAAGCCATCCGAGAAGGACCCGAGCGCCGCCATCTGGCTCGCGTCGAAGTTCAAGGAAGCCGGCCTCCCCGACGGCGTCTTCAACGTCCTCAACGGCGACAAGCTGAGCGTCGACGGGCTCCTCACCAGCCCGGACGTCGAGTCCATCTCGTTCGTCGGCTCCACGCCGATCGCGCAGTACGTCTACGAGACCGGCACGAAGCACGGCAAGCGCGTGCAGGCCCTCGGCGGTGCGAAGAACCACATGCTCGTCCTGCCGGACGCGGACCTCGACCTGGTCGCGGACAACGCCATCAACGCGGGCTTCGGCTCCGCCGGTGAGCGCTGCATGGCGATCTCGGTCGTCGTCGCCGTCGAGCCCGTCGCCGACGAGCTCATCCAGAAGATCACGGAGCGTGCGGCCACCCTGCGCATCGGCGACGGGCGTCGCGGATGCGACATGGGCCCGCTCGTCACGAAGCAGCACCGTGACAAGGTCGCCTCGTACATCGAGGTCGCAGAGCAGGACGGTGCGGTCGTCGTGGTGGACGGCCGCACCGTCCGACCCGACGGCGACGAGAACGGCTTCTGGCTGGGCCCGACGCTGATCGACCAGGTGCCCACCACGAGCCGCGTCTACACCGAGGAGATCTTCGGTCCGGTGCTGAGCGTCGTGCGGGTCGCCACCTACGAAGAGGGCCTCGAGCTCATCAACTCCGGCGCGTACGGCAACGGCACGGCCATCTTCACCAACGACGGTGGCGCAGCCCGTCGGTTCCAGCGCGACGTGCAGGTCGGCATGATCGGCATCAACGTCCCGATCCCCGTGCCGGTCGCGTACTACTCGTTCGGTGGGTGGAAGAACTCGCTGTTCGGCGACCACAAGGCGTACGGCGCCGACGGCGTCAGCTTCTTCACCCGGCAGAAGGCGATCACGAGCCGTTGGCTCGACCCGTCGCACGGCGGCATCAACCTCGGCTTCCCGTCGAACAACTGACGCGCAGCATGACGAACGAACAGCGCCAGCACGACAGCTGGTTCAACCCGAAGGGCAGCCGGCCGGAGGCGGGCTGGACCGACGTCATCGACGGCCGCGTCGCGGGGTGGGCGCACACCGGGCTCCGCACCGGCACCCTGTCGGACGGTGACCCGACCGGCACACGCGAGTTGCGCCTCCCGGCCGACGCCGTGGAGCGCATCGTCGTGCCGCTCGCCGGGAGCTTCCACGTGACCTACGCGGGCGCTGCCGGCGACGGCGAGCAGGCCCTGGAAGGACGCGCGAGCGTCTTCGAGGGCCCCACCGACGTCCTGTACCTGGGGTCCGGCTCGGCGGCGACCATCACCGGAACGGGACGACTCGCGGTCGCCGAGGCACCCACCGACAGCGTCAAGCCGACGACGTACGTGGCCCGCCAGGACGTCCCCGTGGAGCTCCGCGGTGCCGGTCAGTCGAGCCGACAGGTGCACAACTTCGGCACCCCGGCCGCGCTCGACGCAGTCAAGTTCATCGTGTGCGAGGTGATCACGCCGGCCGGCAACTGGTCGTCGTACCCGTCGCACAAGCACGACACGAACGTGCCGGGCGAGGAGTCGAACCTCGAGGAGATCTACTACTACGAGGCAGCGGTCTCCCGCGGTCTCGAGGGGATCGCCCCGGAAGCCGCCGACCCGTTCGCGCTGCACCGGACCTACGCGTCGGACGACCGCCCGATCGACGAGTTCCGTCAGGTGCGCACGGGCGACGTCGCCCTGGTGCCGTACGGATGGCACGGTCCCGCCGTCGCCGCGCCGGGTTACGACATGTACTACCTGAACGTGATGGCCGGGCCCGACCCGGAGCGCGTCTGGAACATCACCGACGACCCGGCCCACGGGTGGGTCCGTCAGGCGTGGGCATCGGAATCGATCGACCCGCGACTGCCCTACGAAAGGAAGCAGGCGTGACCCCCACGCGGAAGATGACCGTCGGTCAGGCGCTCGTCGAGTTCCTGGCCAACCAGTGGACGGTCGACGGCGACGTCCGCGAACGCACCATCCCCGGGATCTTCGGCATCTTCGGGCACGGCAACGTCGCCGGCGTCGGGCAGGCGATCAAGCAGCTCCACGTCGAGCAGCCTGGTCTGCTGCCGTACCACCAGGCCCGCAACGAGCAGGCGATGGTGCACGAGGCCGTCGGCTTCGCCCGCATGCACCGTCGTCGTGCGACCTTCGCGGCGACGGCGTCGGTCGGCCCCGGTGCCGCGAACATGCTCACGGCTGCCGCGCTCGCGACGACGAACCGGCTGCCGGCGCTGCTGCTGCCGTCGGACACGTTCGCCACGCGCACCACCGACCCGGTGCTCCAGCAGATCGAGCTGCCGCACGACACCTCGCTGCAGGTGACCGATGCGTTCCGTCCGCTGTCGCGCTACTTCGACCGTGTCGAGCGCCCCGAGCAGCTGTTCTCGATCGCGCTCGCGGCGATGCGGGTGCTCACCGACCCGGCCGAGACCGGTGCCGTCACGATCGCCCTGCCGGAGGACGTGCAGGCCGAGGAGTTCGACGTGCCCGTCGCGTTCCTGCAGCCGCGCGAGTGGCACATCCGTCGACCGCTGCCCGAGCACGGGCCGCTGGCGCGTGCGGTCGCCGCGATCCGGGGCGCCCAGCGTCCGGTGATCGTCGCCGGTGGTGGCGTGCTGTACTCCGGCGCGGAGCGCGAGCTCGCTGCCTTCGTCGAGGCGACCGGCATCCCGGTCGGCACCTCGCAGGCCGGTGGCGGGTCGCTCGTCTGGGACCACCCGCAGTACCTCGGCGGCATCGGCGCGACCGGCACCGCCGCCGCGAACGCGATCGCCGAGCAGGCGGACGTCGTCATCGGCATCGGCACCCGGTACAGCGACTTCACGACGGCGTCGCGGACCGCGTTCCAGAACCCGGACGTGACGTTCGTGAACGTCAACGTCGCCGCGTTCGACGCGTACAAGCACGGTTCGCAGCTGCCGCTGATCGCGGACGCCCGGGAGGCACTGGTCGCGTTGACCGCGGCACTCACGTCCGCCGGTTCGTCCGCCGCAGAGCCCGCGTTCGTCGTCGACGCCGCCTACGCTGCGGAGATCGCATCGCTGAAGGCTGCGTGGGACGCAGCGGTCGACGGCGCGTTCGCCCCGTCCGGCAACGCCCTGCCGGGCCAGCCGGAGATCATCGGCGCCGTGCAGGAGGTCTCCGACCCCCGCGACGTCGTGATCCAGGCCGCAGGCTCCCTGCCCGGTGACCTGCACAAGCTCTGGCGCGTCCGGGACGCCCTCGGCTACCACGTCGAGTACGCGTTCTCGTGCATGGGCTACGAGATCGCCGGCGGCATCGGCGTCCGCCGCGGTGCCCCCGACCGCGACGCCATCGTGATGGTCGGTGACGGCAGCTACCTGATGCTGCACACCGAGCTCGTCACCGCCGTGGCCGAGGGCATCAAGATCATCGTCGTGCTCATCCAGAACCACGGGTACGCCTCGATCGGGCACCTGTCCGAGACCGTCGGGTCCGAGCGCTACGGCACGAAGTACCGGTACCTGGACGAGACCCAGTCGTTCGAGAACGGCGAGCCGCTGCCCGTCGACCTCGCCGCGAACGCCCGCTCGTACGGCGTCGACGTGATCGAGGTGCAGCCCGGCCCGGACAGCATCGAGGACCTGAAGGCCGCGGTGCGCCAGGCGAAGGCGAACGACCACACGACCCTCGTGCACATCAACTCCGACCCGCTGGTCTACGCCCCCGACGGGGACGGCTGGTGGGACGTGCCGGTCGCGCAGACCTCCACCCTGCCGAGCACGCAGGCCGCCCGGACCGCCTACGAGCAGCAGGTCGCCACGCAGCGCCCGCTGCTCGGCTGAACCCCACTGAGACAGAAAGCGACGACGACGTCATGACCGACACCGCCACACCCCTCGGCAGCCCGTCCACCGACGCGGCGGCCGCGTCGATCCGGATCGGCACCGCCCCCGACTCGTGGGGCGTCTGGTTCCCGGACGACCCGGGCCAGGTCCCGTGGAAGCGGTTCCTCGACGAGGCCAGCGCGGCCGGGTACGAGTGGATCGAACTCGGGCCGTACGGCTACCTGCCCACCGACCCGTCCCAGCTGTCCGACGAGCTCGAGTCCCGCGGGCTCAAGCTCTCCGCCGGCACCGTGTTCACCGGGTTCCACAAGGGCGAGGACCAGTTCCAGCGCGCGTGGGACCAGGCGGTCAAGGTGGCCGGGCTGGCAGCAGCGCTCGGCGCGGAGCACCTCGTCACGATCCCGGACCTGTGGCGTTCGGACGCGACGGAAGAGGTCCTCGAGGCCCGCACGCTGACCGACGAGCAGTGGGACCGGCTCGGCAAGGGCCACGACCAGCTCGGCAAGGCGCTGCTCGAGGAGTACGGCGTCCACCAGCAGTTCCACACCCACGCGGACAGCCACGTCGGCACCTACAAGGAGACCGTTCGGTTCCTCGAGGTGACGAACCCCGAGTACACGAACCTCTGCCTCGACACCGGGCACTTCGCGTACTACGGCGGCGACAACCTCAAGCTCATCGCCGCGCACCCGGAGCGCATCGGGTACCTGCACCTCAAGCAGGTCGACACCGACCTGCTCTTCGACGTGCTGAAGAACGACGTGCCGTTCGCCACCGCGGTGTCGCAGGGGATCATGACCGAGCCGCCGCACGGCACCCCGGAGCTCGCACCGATCATCGAGGCCGTCGCGCAGATCAACCCGGAGATCTTCGGCATCGTCGAGCAGGACATGTACGGCTGCTCGGTCGACGCCCCCGGCCCGATCGCCGAGCGCACGTTCCAGCACATCTTCGGCTCCACGTCCGCCGCCCGCGCATCCTGACGCCGCCCCGTCCACGCAGCGTCACCTACCCCAGGAGAACCACATGAGCAGCACTGACAACCTCCGCGTCGCCGTCGTCGGCGCGGGCGCCATGGGCAGCGACCACATCCGTCGGATCACGTCGACCATCGCCGGCGCGGACGTCGTCGCGATCGTCGACCCCGACACGGCACGGGCGACCGCAGCGGCGGCGAAGGCCCCGGGCGCGATCACCGCGGCCTCGTTCGAGGAAGCCCTCGACGCCACCCCGATCGACGCCGTCATCGTCGCGACGCCGGGCTTCCTGCACGAGCCCGTCCTCGTCCCGGCGCTCGAGCGCGGCCTGGCAGTCCTGTGCGAGAAGCCGCTCACGACGTCGGCCTCGGACTCGTTGCGGATCGTCGAGCTCGAACAGCAGCACGCCGACCGCCCGAAGATCCAGGTCGGCTTCATGCGCCGCTTCGACAAGGGCTACCAGGAGCTCAAGGCGCTGCGCGAGTCCGGGTCGAACGGCGCCCTGCTCGCGCTGCACCACGCGCACCGGAACCCGACGACGCCGCCGAACTTCAGCGAGTCGATGCTCATCCACGACTCCGTCATCCACGAGATCGACATCATCCCGTTCATCACGGGTGAACCGATCACGAGCGTCGAGGTGAAGAAGCCGCGCAAGAACTCCCACGCGCCGGCCGACCTGCCCGAGCCGCAGTTCGTCCTGTTCACCACCGAGTCCGGCACCATGGCGATCGTCGAGATCAACGTGAACGCCCAGTTCGGCTACCAGGTCACCACCGACGCGGTGTTCGAGTCCGGTGTCGCCTACATCGGCCGCGAGACCTCGCTCAACCTGGTCTCGCAGGGGGTGTCCGGCCAGGGCGTCACGCCGTCGTTCGTCGAGCGGTTCGGTGCCGCCTACGACGAAGAGGTCCAGCGCTGGGTCGACGCCGCCAAGAACGGCGGGATCGACGGCCCGAGCGCATGGGACGGCTACACGGCGTCCGTCGTCGCCGAGGTCGCCGTTCGGGCCCAGCAGTCCGGCGCGCTCGAGCAGATCACCTACGCCACCGCGAAGCCGGCGTTCTACGAGACGGCCTGATCGATGCCGAAGATCGCGCTCGACCCCACGCCGTTCCACCACGACCTGTCCCTGCTGGAGTTCCCGCAGAAGGTCGCCGACCTCGGCTACGAGTACCTGCAGCTCACCCCGCACAAGGACTTCATCCCCTTCTACCGGCACCCGAAGGCCGACGACGAACTGGTCGACGCCTTCGCTGCGGCGTGCACGGCGGCCGGCGTCCAGGTGGCGTCGGTGCTGCCCGTGCTGCGGTGGTCCGGCCCCGACGAGGACGCCCGTCAGGCTGCGGTCACGAAGTGGAAACGGGTCATCGAGATCACGAAGCGCCTCGGTGTGGACACCATCAACACGGAGTTCTCCGGCCGCCCCGAGCTGCCCGAGGAATCCGAGGACCAGTTCTACCGGTCGATGGAGGAACTGCTGCCGATCATCGAGGACTCAGGCATCCGGGTGCTCATCGATCCGCACCCCGACGACTTCGTCGAGGACGGCTTGGAGGCCCTGCGGGTCATCCGCGGCCTCAACTCGAAGAGCGTCGGTTTCGTCTACGTCGCCTGCCACACCTTCCACTACGGCGGGAACATGGACGAGATCATCGACGCCGCGGGCGACTCGCTCCAGCTGGTCCACGTGGCCGACGCGTACGACCACCGCCGTTCGCACGGCCTGCGCTACATCACCAATCCGCCCGGCAACCCGGTCCGTGTGCACCAGCACCTTCCGGTGGGCCAGGCGGACGTCGACTTCGACGCGTTCTGGGCGGCCCTCGACCGGGTCGGTTTCGCGGCCCGCGAGGACACCGTCGCGGTGTCGAGCGTCTTCGCCGAGGACGAGAACGCCGATGCGGTCTCGCGCTTCCAGCTCGACACGATCAAGAAGGGACTCACCCGATGACGACCCCCGTCCAGACGGCTTCCGAGAGCACGACGCCCACCGACGTCGACACCCGACCCGTCACCCTGCAGGCTGCGTCGCAGACCCCGACCGCGCTCTGGAACGACTCCGCCGACCCGCGTGAGCTGTCCACCGCGATCCACGAGTACGGCGCCGTCGGGGCGACGTGCAACCCGGTGATCGCGTACACGTGCATCCAGCAGGACCCGGAGACCTGGGTGCCGCGTATCCGCGAGATCGCCGCCGAGCACCCGACCGCGGGGGAGTCCTGGATCGGCTGGAAGGCCGTCGAGGAGCTCTCCGTCGCCGCCGCGGCGCAGCTGCTGCCGGCGTTCGAGGCATCCGGTGGCCGCAACGGCCGGCTGTCGATGCAGACCGACCCGCGCTTCCACCGGGACGCCGACGCCCTGGTCGAGCAGGCCGTCCGGTTCTCGCAGCTCGCGCCGAACATCATCGTGAAGATCCCCGCGACGAAGGTCGGCATCGCCGCGATCGAGGAGGCCGCCTACCGTGGGGTCTCGATCAACGCGACGGTCTCGTTCACGGTGCCGCAGGTCGTCGCCGTCGGTGCTGCCATCGAGCGCGCGCTCGACCGCCGCGCCGCCGACGGGCTGCCGGACCAGGAGTTCGGCCACGTCGTCACGCTGATGGCCGGCCGGTTCGACGACTGGCTGAAGACCGTCGTCAAGCGGGACCACGTCATGGTCGACCCCGGCATCCTCGAGTGGGCCGGCGTCGCTGCGGTGAAGAACGCCTACCGCGTCTTCCAGGAGCGCGGCTACCGCTCACGCGTGCTCGTCGCGGCCTTCCGCAATGCGCTGCAGTGGTCGGAGTTCCAGGGCGGCGACCTCGTCGTCTCACCGCCGTTCCAGTGGACGAAGGACATCAACGACAGCGCGTTCCCGTTCCGCCCGGACGCGATCCACGACGAGGTGCCAGCGAACGTCATCGACGCGCTCCGTGCCGCGACGCCCGAGTTCGCCCGCGGCTACGACGTCGACGGGATGACGATCGACGAGTTCGACCGCTTCGGTGCGACGGTGACGACGCTCCGACAGTTCCTCGACGCTGACGCGAAGCTCGATGCGTTGGTCCGGGACATCATCGTGCCGGCGGCGTGACGGGGGGTCTCGACGACCACCTGACGGACGGGAGGCGCGGTGCCAGCTGGCACCGCGCCTCCCGTCTGTTCTGTTACTGGTTCCCGATCCATGTTAGATTGTCAGGACAAAGTCCCAAACTGCAGGAGGAACCATGCCGCTCGTCCGAATCGACCTCGCCACCGGCCGCACGCCGGAGGCGGTGCGCGCCATCGCCGACGCGATCCACACCGCGATCGTCGACGTCTACGCCATCCCCGTGCGCGACCGGTTCCAGGTGATCACCGAGCACCCGGCGCAGCAGATCATCGCCGAGGACGCCGGACTCGGGTTCGAGCGCACCGAGGGCGTCATCGTCATCCAGGTGTTCACGCAGCGCGGGCGGACCGACGAGGCGAAGACCACGCTGTACGCGGCGATCCACGACGCGCTCGCGGCGATCGGTGTCGCGTCCGAGGACGTCTTCATCGGCTACGTCGAGAACGGCCCGCAGGACTGGTCGTTCGGGTTCGGTCGGGCGCAGTACGTCACGGGCGAGCTCGGGGTGCCCGCCCTCGCCTGAGGCGGGTCGTGTCGCTCGCCTGAGTCGGGTCGTGTCGCTCGCGTGAGTCGGGTGCCGGTCGAGGTGTCACGACACCCCGCTCAGTTTTGCCGGGTGGTCGCGAACTGTCGGCTGCCGGGCGTCCGAGCGACACTTCGTGATCACTCGGCGCACCGCCGACAGCGTGTTGTGACCCCTCGACAGTCAGCCGAGCCGACAGATCGTGACCCGTCGGCCTACTTGTCGACGAGGGTGACCTCGAACGAGTACCGGTCGGGACGGTAGCAGTGCACGCCGTACTCGACCGCACGGCCCGACGCGTCGTACGCGGTGCGGCTCATCGTGAGCACCGGGTCGCCGTCCTCGATCTCGAGCAGGCCGGCCTCTTCGTCGGTCACCGCACGGGCGCCGATGCGCTGCTTCGCCACCCGCATCGTCACGCCCCGGCCACGCAGGAGCTGGTACAGGCCGTGTGCCTGCAGGTCCTCGTCGGTGATCTCCAGGAACTCCGGCGGCAGGTAGTTCTCGAGGATCGCCATCGGGACGTCCTCGGCGAACCGGACACGACGGATGTGGGCCACGATCGTGCCGGGAGCGACACTCAGGGCAGCCGCGACGTCGTCGGGAGCCGGCACGTCGTTGCGCTCGAGGAGCTTCGTCGCCGGCGCCTGCGACCCCTGCGCCAGGTCGTCGTACAGGCTGGTCAGCTCGACCTTGCGGGTCACCGGGCCGTGCACCACCTGGGTGCCGATGCCGCGACGGCGGACGAGCAGGCCCTTGTCGACCAGGTCCTGGATCGCACGGCGGATCGTCGGACGGGACAGCCCGAGGCGCTCACCGAGCGCGATCTCGTTCTCGAGGCGTGCACCCGGGGGCATCGCGCCGGAGCGGATCGACTCCTCGATGCGCGAGGCCACCTGGAAGTAGAGGGGCATGGGACCCGACCGGTCCAGGTCCATGAACAGGTCGGACGGCAGCTGGCCATCGTTGGTCATCGCGGTCCTTCGGGAATTGCGGGTTCGGCATCGATGCCGAGGGAATGTCGTGACAATACCACCGGGTGCTCGGCTGCCCGGTGTGCCACTCCCGTCAGTGCTCGACGGTGGTCTTGAGCTTCGCGAGCCCCTTCTCGAAGTCCCGGCCGAGGAACTTGTCCATGTTGATGAACACGCCCATCACTCGGGACATGAGGTTCTGCGGGCTCGTCATCGACCACACCACCCGGGTTCCACCTGGCACCTCGGCGAGCTGGAACACGACCGTGCTCGAGGACGTGAACGGCGCGGTGAACTGCAGGTCGACGCCGACCTCGAGCGGCGCGACCCGGGTGACCTCCATGCTGCCGGCGCCGGCCTTGCGGTTGCCCTTCCAGGCGTAGGTCGAGCCGACCGTTCCGGGCTCGCCGTTGTACTGCCGCTGGAGCGCGGGGTCCTGGCCCTCCCACGGCGACCACTCGACCCATCGGTGGAGGTCCGCCAAGTAGGGCGTGATGTCGGTCGGGCGAGCCGTGATGACGGTCTCGCGCTCGATGATGGTGGGCGCAGCCATGTGCTGACAGTAGTGCTGCGGAGCGCGTGGGGCACCCGTCCCGAGCCGGTCGGCTCCGACGAGCCGGGCCGTTCTGCCGAGTCGTGCCGCTCGGCCGACTCGTGCCGCTCGGCCGACTCGGTCCGTTCTGCCGAGTCAGTCGGCGAAGACCATCGGGCGGTTCGACAGCCGGGGCTGGGGCGACGAGGTCTTCGGCTTCTCGGCACGAGCCTGCACCGGGGCGATCGTCACCCGTGTGGCGGCACCGAGTGCCTCGACCGTCTCGACGCCGTGCCGACCGGCCGCGTGCACGACGATCGCGGCGCAGGCCTCGGCGTCGGCGGCGGCGTCGTGGTGCTGGAAGCCCTCGAACCCGGCGGCCATCGCGGCGACCGGCAGGCGGTACGAGTCGAGCGTGTAGGTCTTGCGGGCGACGGCGAGCGAGCACATCGAGTGGTGCTCGGCCAGGTCGATGCCGGTCGCGGAGCAGCCGCCGGCGATCACGCCCATGTCGAACCGGGCGTTGTGCGCGACGAGCACGTCACCCTCGGCGAACTCGACCAGATCCGGGTACTGCAGCTCCCACGACTTGGCATGCACGACGTCCTCGGCGACGATCCCGTGGATCCGGGTGTTCCACTCGAGGAACGCGTCGTGGCCGAGCGGCGGGCGGATGAACCACGACGCCCGATCGACGACCTTCCCCGCGCGGACCTTGACGAGCCCGACGGAGCACGCACTGGCGGGCGAGCTGTTCGCGGTCTCGAAGTCGATCGCGGTGAAGTTCAACGGCACGGTTCCGATCGTCGCACGGGGCGCCGACATCGCCGCCGAGCCGGGTCGGCGTTGCGGCGTCGTGGCCTCGCGCTTGCGGCAGGTCGGTCAGCGCCGTCGACTGGACCGGGAGCCGCTCCGTCGCCGCCGAGCGGTCGCGCGCCACGTGGCCGTCCGCCGTGCCCGTTCGCGCTTCCGGTACGGGTCCAGCAGCGTGCCCACCATCTCGAATGCCACGGCGGCACCGTCGAGACGCCAGCGGGGCGGCAGTCCCTGCACGTGTGCGGTGAGTCCATCGGCCAGGTCCTCGGTCACGATCGGGAAGGCGGCGTCGCGGGGAAGCGGGATGCCGCGGAACCGGTCCTCCTCGGTGTAGTCGATCGCGTCGTCTTCGGGGTCGTACTCGACGAGGACGTCCGCCTCGAGCTCGGCCATCGCGTCGTGCAGCCGTTCGAGTTCAGCGGGGGAGACGCTCTCGAGCGCGGCGAGCGTCTCCGGGGCGAACCGCTGCTTCAGCCCCGGCGCCCCCATGCCCACCGAGTGCACTCCTCGCTGGTCGCGTTCGAACCACATCGACGTCCTCCTGTCCCGTCGCCCGGTCCGGACGACGGGGACCACGCTGCCACGACCGGGCACGCCCGGTTCAGGCGGACGGACTGGAGGCACGGGTCGGCTCCGGCGGGCCGCCGCCGGTAGGCTCTTCTTCCGTGGCTCTCACCATCGGAATCGTCGGTCTCCCGAACGTCGGCAAGTCGACCCTGTTCAACGCCCTGACCAAGAACCAGGTCCTCGCCGCGAACTACCCGTTCGCGACGATCGAGCCGAACGTCGGCGTGGTGAACCTGCCCGACTCGCGGCTCGACCAGCTCGCCGGGCTCTTCCACTCCGAGAAGACCGTGCCTGCGCCGGTGTCGTTCGTCGACATCGCCGGCATCGTCAAGGGTGCGAGCGAGGGCGAGGGGCTCGGCAACAAGTTCCTCGCGAACATCCGCGAAGCCGACGCGATCGCGCAGGTCGTCCGTGGGTTCACCGACGACGACGTCGTGCACGTGGCGAACAAGGTCTCCCCGAAGGACGACCTCGAGGTCATCAACACCGAGCTGATCCTCGCCGACATGGAGACCATCGACAAGGCGCTCCCGCGGTACGAGAAGACCGTGAAGCTCAAGCAGGCCGAGCCGATCGTGCTCGAGACCGCTCGCGAGGCCCGTGCCGCGCTCGAGCAGGGCACGCTGCTGTCCGCCACCTCGATCGACCTGTCGCCGATCGCGGAGCTCGGGCTGCTCAGCGCCAAGCCGTTCATCTTCGTCTTCAACGTCGACGAGGCGATCCTGACCGACGACACCCGCAAGGCCGAACTGGCCGCGCTGGTCGCCCCGGCCCAGGCCGTGTTCCTCGACGCCCAGGTCGAGTCCGAGCTCATCGACCTCGACCCGGCGGACGCCGCCGAACTGCTCGAGTCGACCGGTCAGACCGAGTCCGGCCTCGACCAGCTCGCCCGCATCGGGTTCGACACCCTCGGACTGCAGACCTACCTGACGGCCGGTCCGAAGGAAGCCCGTGCGTGGACGATCGGCAAGGGGTGGAAGGCGCCCCAGGCTGCCGGCGTCATCCACACCGACTTCGAGAAGGGGTTCATCAAGGCCGAGGTCATCTCGTTCGACGACCTGATCGAGACCGGCTCCATCGCCGAGGCCCGCGCCGCCGGCAAGGCTCGCATCGAGGGCAAGGACTACGTCATGCAGGACGGCGACGTGGTGGAGTTTCGATTCAATAACTAGATCATTGAATCTACGCGGTTTTTGCCCCGTTTCGTGACACAGAATCGCGTGTCAAATCGCAGTCTGTGTCATGTTTGTGTCAAGTCCGACGCTGGCGACATCTGATCCTCGGAGCGCCAGCCTGCGATCTCAGGCGATTCTTCCATCGAGCCGTGTCGATGTGTGTTTGGCCCCCGAAAAGGCCGCAGACGGGCAGCTCTGCGCGCTGTGATGGTTCCTCGGCTCCCGATAGCCTGTGAGGGTTCAAATCACAGCAAGGGGGAGCCAATGGCCCAGCAAATCGAAGACACCCGCTACATCGTCATCGAGTACGACAGGATCAGCAAGGAGCCGAAGCCGGCGAAGCTGGTCTCAAGTCTGAAGCCGTACCACAAGCGCTACGCGCCGTTCGCCTCGGACGAGGAGTTCGCCGCCGACTGCGAGAGTGGCATCACGAAGCGGTTCGGCCTGGTGGTGCGTGTCGCCTCGGAAGAGGATGTCGAGAAGCACGGCGGCGATGTGGAGATCCACAAGCTGGCCGACGCCTACGGCACGGCGGACGAGCGTGCGAAGCAGGAGAAGCTCGCTGCCGCTCGCAAGATCGTGCCGCACTTCATGGACAAGGTGAAGAACGAGACGGACCTCGTCAATCTCCTCGTGACCTACAGCATCAGCACCACGCAGCTCATGGCCATGGCGAAAGATGTCCGTGAGGAGGGCATCGTTCCCAGCGATGACTTCGTGAAGATCTACTGTGACCTCGTTTCCACGCGCACCAAGAAGACAGCGAAGTTCCGTCCGTCTGGTGAGGTCCGCAAGATCTGGAACGCGGCCCGCAAGCCAGCGAATGCGAGCAGCGCCCGCTAATCGAAGTCTGCCTCTACGGCGCACAGCAAGAAGCCCCCGGGAATCAGGACCGGGGGCTTCTTGCGTTCTACGAAGCAACGCCCCCGGGTTCGGGTCCCAGGGGCGTTGCGGTTCGTGGGGAGGGCTAGTTGCCCTCCTTCTTCAGGGTGTCGATGCGCTGTGCCAGCTCGTCCAGCACCTTGAGGGCCGCGTCACGCTTGGCGATGGCCTCCTCCTTCGAGGCGGCGTAGAAGGGGCGCGTCCGACCGGCGTCGTCCACCAGGCCGCCGACCTCGTGCTTGAGGCGAGCGAAGGTGCGGGTCACGCTGGAGCGGTCGAAGCTCTCGGCCTTGGGAGCGGGGGTCTGGGTGTTCGCGGTGTTCGCGGTGTTCGCCATGGTGATTCCCTTTCGAGCGGTTTGGAAGTGGTGTTGGTGGCAATCATGAATGGACTCCTAGACCTGTCAACCGCTGCGGCGTGTCCATGGCTCGGATACCGCTTTTCCTGACCGTCCTCCTGGAGCTGAAACTGCCTTCTGAGCGCGCAGGCTACAGCCCCGATGTGATCGTCCCTCTGCGCTGCCCTTCTGCGCTCTACGGGCAACCTCCGGCGAGTGGGCGTGCTTTCGAATGACGACGCACGAGGTCGCCATTCCTGCAGAAGGTTGACCATCTGCGAGCACGAAGAAGGGCGGCGATCCAGCCGAAGCCGAATCGCCGCCCTGATGGTCACTCAGTTCATGCGTCCTCTGGCTCGTCCTCCCAGACGCTGTGGAAGTCTGCGCTGAACTTAGCCTTGAGCACTTCGTTCTCCAGGGGCTTGGTGAAGCCGAGGACATACACGCCGAGCGCTCTGCCCTGAATGAGGATCTGCCTGACCTGGCTACTCACGAGTGGGTCGCTGGTGATCGTGGTGTAGTCATCGATCAGGACGAAGATGGGCCGGAAAAGGGAATCCGGCCACTTCGAGAAGTTTCGAATGTTGGGCTGACCAGTGATCCGGGCGAGCATACTGCCGATGACGGCGGCGAGAGCACGGCCCGCATCGTTCGACTGGTCCTCGAAGATGTCGGCAAAGCCGTGCTGCTCGACGAGGGCCTGATCGAGACCGATTCCCACGATCTGCGTCTTGCCCTCGCGGACTGATGGGGCCATCAGTTCGAGTACATCCAGAAGCGAGGCGTTCCCGCTATCCGTGATGAGGGTGTGACTGTCGGCTCCTGCGCCGTAGTTCAGGTGGTCAGCAAGTGAGTTGAAGTTTGGCATTGGGTACCTCCTCGTTGTGCTCCTTCGTGGAGCGATGGTGAGAACCGATCGGTTCGGAGTCCAATATCAAAACGGCAACGCAAAGGGCCACGATCCAGCTGGATCGTGGCCCTTCGGTCGTTCTTTGTTCCGTCAAAGCGTGCGCTTCGTACTCGCGGTCTTCTGATACTCCTGGAGTGCCAGGGTGAACTCGTCGTTTCGCTGAGCGGGAGCCTCGTGGACCTCGAAGCCGCCGTCGTCGTCGGGATCGTCGTCGGCGTTGGGGTCACCGTTAGCTCCACCCTCGGCTAGCTCGTCGGCGGTGGGGCCGAGTCCGTAGTCGTTGGGATCGAACACCGGAGTCTTCTCGTTGAACACCCCGAGGTCGGCTCCTGGCTCCATGAACTCCCGGGCTAGGGCGATGATGTCCTTGTCGCTGAGGTAGCCGAAGCGAACCCGGACAACGCCGGAGGCTGTCGAGACATAGCCGATACCGGCCGTCTTGTAGCCGTTGGCCTTGTTGCTCGGTCCGATCTTGGTCTTCGGGTCGAACCCCAGGTCGAGGGCGTCCTCTCCCAGGAACTCCTTGGTCCAGTAGTCGCTTGCCTTGTGCTTGAGCACGATGGCGTTAGGCACATTGTCTCGGACATCTCCGAAGACTTCCTTGGTTGCGACCTGAGTTGCCAGGATCACATACACGCCGAAGCTTCGACCGGTGGCGAGGATCTGGTCCAGCGTGGCTAGCGGCGCTGCGCCCTCCTTGCCGAGCTTCTTGAGTCCCTTGACCAGGGTCAGGTACTCATCGATGAAGAGCACGATCCAGGGTGTTTTCTTCGTGGCGGGGAAGTCTCGGCCCAGGTCCTCGTGGCCCTCGCGGAAGTCTGGGTCGATGGTGTTTCCCCGTGCTGCCACGATGGCGGCGATCTGGTTGATGGTCGTCACATGCTGGCGAATGTTCTCCTCAGCCAGGCCGATGGAGATGCGCTCGAACATGCGAACGCCCTTCTTCGCGTAGGCTCCCAGTTCCGGGCCCTTGGGATCGATGCCGTAGAGCTTGACCCGGCCCTCGTGGACGAATGGAGCGAGCTGCCGGATCGCGCCCTGGATCGGTCCACCCTTTCCTGCGCCGGTCATGCCGTAGATCAGCGTGTGGTGCAGATCGAGGCACCAGGGCTTCCCGTTCTCCATGACGGCGAGGGGAAGCGAGTAGGGCGAGAGAGCTGGGTGCTCCTCGAAGAACTCCACGCCGAACATCCGCTCCACCAGGATGTCCTCGGGCATCGATAGATGAACCAGGAAGTTCACCCGGTCGTACTCCTCGCTTGAGTAGGGTTCGATGCTCTGTGCCTTGAAGGCTGAGCGCACATCCTCCTCCAGCGCCTCCACGAGATTGCGGCGGTGGTTGTTGAGTCCGATGGCGACCATGAAGTGCTTGCTCTGGTCGCCGCCGATGAACACATCCTCGGGCAGGGGCCTGACCACTGCCCACTTGGCTGCCCGGGCGATCTGTGCTCGGGTCCGGAGATGCTTTCCGGTCTTGCCCTTGGTAAGGTCCCGGTTCTCGTCGTGGATGACCTTGACCGCCTTCGGGTATGGCGACCTCCATGCCTCTCCGGGATAGAAGCCTTTCTCCTTGCGCTCCTCGGAGAAGTGCTTAACGGGTGCCGCGAACTCGACGACCGTGCGGCTCTTGAGTAGTTCCCCCTGCATCTTGAAGAGGTGGGCCGGCTGAAGCCGCAGCCAGCTCTTCGGACGGAGGAAGCGCCTCGTTCCGCCGTAGCGCTTTCCATTGCGCTTCCACCGCTCGCCGTAGATCAGCACGAGCCTGACGACGGCCCAGCCTCCGAGCCAGAGCGCGAGCACCACCCCAGCGATGAGCGGCAGGTGGTCGATGAGTGAATCGAGTAGTGGCTGGATTCCTTCGGTTAGTCCTTTCATTTTGGATCAGTTCTCCTGGATCGTGATGCGCTTTTCGAAGCGCACCGGGGTGTTGTCGCGGTGGGTGAGAGGTAAGACGACAAGTCGTCCTGACTCGAAGAGTCCGGTCTTTGCCTTCCTGTCCACCTTGCGGAGGATGGTCTCGACGCGGTTGCCGATGGTGAAGTAGACGACGCGGGAGTAGACGAATCCCCGCTCGATTTCCTTGTCGTAGGTCCGAAGGATTTGCTCGTAGGCTTCCCAGCTCTTGGGGTTCAGCTCGACCTCAACGAGGAGGTTCTTCGCTGCTGGGCTGTTCCGATCGCCGTCGAGGATCACCGCGAGGTCGGGCTGATGAACGAGCTTGGTGACCATCTTCTCTTCCTCCTTCTCACCGAGCGTGAGTAGTGCTGGTAGTGCCGCGGTGATGTCGGGCCACTCGATTCGACCCTTGCTGACTGCTTCGATGGATGCCGCCATGGCACCGCTTCGCCACGCTCCGAAGTCTCCTGACTCGCCTCGCTCCTTCCGCTCCTTGAGCATCACTGCCACTTTCTCGTACGCAATCCGCATCTCGTGCTCGCTGATGACGCCATCGATTCCGACTGGTTCGATGCCGAGACTGTCTCGGAAAAAGCCTGCTGGAGATGCGAACTGGGCCGCTACATGGGCGATCAGTTGGTAGTGGCTGGCCCGTCTCTGGCTCGTTCCGTTGAGGGTTGCGGAACCGGGAACGGTGTGGCCGAAGGACTCAGCTGAGATCCTTCCGCTCTTGGTGAGCGAATAGACCGACCGCTTCGTGTCCGGGTTCGCTGCCCGTCCGATCACTCCGAGGGATCGGAGTTTGGTCAGGAGCTTGTCTGTTCCCTTGATCGTGGGCAGTGTGCCGGGTGCGTCCTGGCGATCGAGAATGATTGAGCACGCCTCCACATCTGCGCCGGGGAACTTACCGATGAAGTGCAAACGCTGCGCGTTACCCTCCGTGATTCGGGGTCCGATGTACAGTTCAGAGCTGCGCTTCTGCGGTTCCTCAGCGTTGGATTCGACGGGCTGCGGAAGCTTCTTCTCCTGCTGCTCGGTTTCTGCTACTGCTGAAATGGGAAGTCCCATGGTGTTTTCTCCTCTTCGGTTTGGACGCGGCCGTCTGGGTGGTGCAGCCGCAGGAGGAGATATCGCAGTGAGGGGGAAATGGTGGGGGAAATGGTTGGTGGAGTGGTTGGGGAAATGGGTGGGAGTGCTGACCTCCACCACCCGAACGCACAGCCCGTCGCGCCTGTAGCGTGTCGGAGCTCCCAAACATGTTTAGTTCTCCATCTACTAACTAAACACTTCTCCTTCTACCACTATTGGATTCGCCCGCAGGCCCGGTCGGTGAGGCTGTTAGCAGGAGTCCATCAAGGTGTCGGCAGTCCATCGGCAGGCCTCTGTCAGCACTCACCTGTTGGTCTCCTACTACCACCACCACCCAGTTCCGCTCCCGCTCACCCAGTTCCGCTCCCCGGTTCCGCTGCCCGCCGCTCGGCCTCGGCTGCTCGGTCCGCCCTCGAGGGTGGTGTGACATCACGGCTCAGGCGGTCAAGCTCTTGTGTGACACCACGGCTCAGCCGTTCTCGCGCGGTGGTGTGACATCACAGCTCGGCTCTGAGGCCGGCACGGGTGTGTGACACCACAGCACGGCTCTAGGGCCGGCATCGATGTGCGACACCACGGCTGGGCGGGTGAGGTGGTCGTGGGTGACACCGCCACCTGAGACCTCTGGACGCTGTGACGGGTGTGTGACACCACTGCTCCGATATGGTCTCTGTCGCATCGGGTGTTCGAAGGTGGATGCGGCAACCTCCTTGGTATCGATGAAAAGCCGGGGCGCGAGTTTCTTCTCTTTCTCTCGCGCTCCGGCTTCTTCTGTTTCCGGGTCGGCTCGGTTCCGTCATCGTTTTGATATGGGCTGTCGTCACTACAACAAGGAGACGAACCTATGTTCAAGAAGAACACCACCAACCCGAACCCCGCACCGAAGAACACCGATGACCGTGACCGCTGGATCAAGCTCGGCATCATCGGGGCTGCCATCGCTCTTGTGGTGGCCAGCATCCCGCTGCTTAACAGTACGAGTACCGATGCCTTGACCAACGATGGCAAGTTCTGCATCCAGGCGGTCAGCGATGCGGGGAAGTTCAAGGGTCAGGCTGGTTGGAAGGACTGCGGGGCTGGCTCAGATCCAGTGATCGAGCCGACGATGCCGGAAGTTTGCGAGACCAGCGACGAGACGGTCGGTCGGGTCGCCACCGCACAGGTCCAGGTGGCCCGTCTCAATGACTCCCGTGATGCGTTCAAGCAGACCCTCGATCAGACCATGACCGGCCTCGCATCCAGCACTGGACAGTCGATCAAGGTCGGAACCAGCAAGCTCAACTCACTCACCTTCTCGCTCGATGACGAGGCAGCTGCTGACGCGGTCTGCGATGGCTTGAGTCCCTTGAAGGCGATGCGGGTTCAGCTCGACTATTCGGCCGAGCTAACAGCGACCCTGCTGGGAACGCGTATGTCGGTGGCGGACTACAGGGCGACCAGCGACAGAGCCTTCGAGGCGTATACGGTCAAGGCGGCGGCGTCATTCAAGGGCTACGACCTCGGAAGCCAGCAGGCCGTGCTCACAGGTATGGTGACCAGCTCGGTTCAGCCAATGAGTGAGGCGATCACCGGAAAGGTTGCGGCTCTGGTTGGTGGTGTCAACTGACCGTATGCCGAAAGGGAAGCCCCGGAGCACACCGCTCCGGGGCTTCCTTCGTGTGGACTCACCATCCGCTGACCCTAGGAGCTGTTCTCAGGCGCTTTCCGTGTCGGATGCGATGACGATGCGCCTCAATGGTCCCGATGTCGGGAGCGGGCAGCTAGCGATTCCCGTCCTCCTTGGTGTGCGACACCACGGCTCGGTGCTCCACCGCTCCCTAGTATTACCTTTAGCCAACTTGTGTCGCAGTGTCGCGAAGTCTGCTTCTACGCGCCTCTAGGCTGCACTTGCGACACTTTGCCGAAGACATGTGTCGCAACTTCGCGCTAGAGGTCCGCTTTTCTGTAGTTCGGGCTTTTCGACTTGTGTCGCAGAATCCTACTTGTGTCGCAGGATCCTACTTGTGTCGCGGGATCGGTCCGTGACCGCTTTGATATAGTAGATTCGCACCTTCGGTGAGGCTTCGGGGTGGTGCCCAAAGCATACGGTCCGGTTGCGAGATGAGTTGGGTTCCTCCAATGGCCCAGATGTCCTCTCTCGCTCCGGGCCGTTTTTTCGTTGTAGCTGCCCGCTTCTGGCTCTCCGTGGCCGTTTTGATATAGGACTCCGCTCCGTTCACCAGCGGGGCAGACATCGAACGCAATGGAGGAGTAGGCCGATGGACCTAGCTCAACTAGACAAACAGCAGACCGAGGACCGCATCAACGCGGAGTCGGCTGCTGCACTCGATCGGACAGAGGCCCCCGAGTCGGCGAACCCCTCGCCTGCACCTGCTCCGAACCCGAAGGATCGCGAGTCTCGGCGTTGGATGCTCACCCTCCCTGAGAGTGAGTACGACCGAGCGGAGGTGGAGAAGCGCCTCGGCAAGTACAAGGCTGTGATCGGACAGCTCGAAGAGGCTCCGACCACGGGCTACCGTCACTGGCAGCTCTACCTGGAGGCGAAGTCGGCCGTCCGCTTCTCCACGCTTCGCAAGCTTTTCCCCAAGGGCCACTACACGCCTGCAAGGGAGACACGGATTCAGTGTGTCCGCTACTGCACGAAGGAAACCTCCCGCGTTGGAGAGCAGCTCAATCTTGGTCAGCTCAACTTCGCGGTGAAGCAGGGCAAGCGAACGGACCTCGACTCCTACGCAGAGCAGATCATGATTGAGGGCAAGTCGGCCGATGAGGTCATCTGGGATGACGCTCGGGCGGTGAAGTTTGAGAAGCAGCTCAACTCGCTCCAACTGATCCGGGATCGAAAGACCTGGGGCAATGTCTTCCGAGAGGTTGAGGTCCACTACATCCACGGCGGAACCAGGACGGGGAAGACATCGGCGCTCTACGAGACCTACGGCTACGAAGGTATCTTCCGCGTTCCGAACTGGCGGAATCCCTTCGATGGCTACAAGGGTGAGGACATCGTTGTGCTTGATGAGTACAACACGAGCGTTGCGATGGTCGACATGCTCAAGATCCTCGAGGGCTACCCCTTGGAGCTTGCCGCTCGGTTCTCCGACAAGACCGCGAAGTTCACCAAGGTCTTCATCGTTTCAAACCTCCGCGTGTCTCAGCAGCATCGCACGCTTCAAGAAGAACACCCGGAGCAGTGGGAGGCGTTCAAGGCGCGGCTCACCTCGGTTTCCGAGATGCTGCCTGGGGGGAAGCTCCAGGTTGAGAAGGGCATGCCGCCTCAGCTCAATCACTACCTCGAACAGAGGCCGGTCGAAATCCTGCTCCCAGGTGAGAAGCCGACGCAATGCTCCCTCGCCTCTGTCCAGGCACTTGCCGACGACGACCACTTCGAGGACGGAGAGTTTGCCGATGAAGCGGACGAGTTCTTCGGCAACTGACAGACCTACCAACCACCCAATCCCCGCTGAGGCGGGCAGAAAGAGGAGACCATGACCGATGAAAGAGATCCTGGACCAGACCATTCCCGACAGCCCCTATGCAGAGGGTAAGCTCGCGGGCCGCACCCTTCGCTCCGTGCTGAGCAAGAACATCCTCCGGGAGCGGCTACTCACTGATCCCGAGTTCAAGAAGCACCACCGGGAGCTTTTCTACGACCTCGACTTCCTGCGGCAGTCGGGCTACATCTACCGGGCCTTCGGCCTTCGCGCGCCACGCTGACGGTGGTGTGACACAACAGGGGCCGGGGTCTCGATGGACCCCGGCCCTTTCCCGTGCCCCTTTTGATATGGAGTCCCGTGCCGAGAGTCGGCCACTCAACCAGGAGGTAGATCCCATGACAACCCCAACCGCATTCCGCTTCCCCGCCCCCAGCGGACGCATCGCCGAGCTGACGGAGGACCAGTACGCCGCCCTCGTCGGCGATGGTGGCCTGAGCCGGAGCATGCTCCTCCGCATCGCGGGTGCCGCTGTGCTCCTCGCCCACATGAGCGAGGAGAAGCCTCGCACGCTCCGGCAGATCGCCGCAGCCGTCCACGGGGTCGATGAAATCGCGCCGACCAACATGGAGCACCGCGCCATGGTTGCTCTGGTCGCGGCCGGTCTGGTGCTCCGGGTCGGCTCCTCCAATCAGACTCGCTACCTCCGTGTAGGTGAGACCCGATGAGCAGGTTGAAGCTCGCCGCGCTTGCGCTCACTGCTCTACTGACGGTGATCGCGGGTGTTGCCACCATCGCAGAGTCACAGTCGGCTTCGGCTGTGGCCGACACCAAGGCCGTGAGCTGGCAAGGTCAAACTCGCACGCTGAAGATCTGGCCGACCGGCGCGGATCAGGCGGTGGGTGTGGGAGTGGTTGAAGTTCGCTACACCTATCCCGGCACCATCAGCAGGGTGGTCGTCGGTTCCGGCTGGAAGGTGAAGGAGAAGACCGCTTCGAGCTTCGTGCTCACCAACGCCGTCGGCTTCGTCGCCCGGAGCTGGGACCGGGATGCTGCGTCGGATGTGAGCGTCCGAGTGGACGGCAACTTCCTGCCGGTGGGTTCGGACCTGGAGTTCTTGAAGGGAGGCTCGAAGATCATGACCGGCGACGACTTCGACAGGGGGCGGGTCACCTTCCGCTGACTGATGTGTGACACCACGGCTAGGGCCATGATCCAACTCCGGATCGTGGCCCTTTCTCGTGTCGAACTTATACCCCCAGTTATGTCCCCCCGTTTATGTCCCCCCGTTTTGATATTGGTTTCTGCGACTTAACCGTCAGGGACAGGCTCGGACGCTGAGATGGTCGCTTAGGAGACACTCCGATGTACCAAGAGAAGAAGATTACGCTCCGTGCAGATCCCAAGCACGGGCTGATTCCCGTCGAGCTGACTGGTTTCAGTTCCTTCGATCCCATGGTGGTTGATCTGTCCGTCTATGAGCGCAGCGAGCTCTTCGAGCCTCTGAGCTTCGATGAGTTCGAGGATCACTCCGAGCTACTCGAGAAGATCAGGACGATCATGCGCGAGAGGCACGGCGAACCAATCCTCGGCATCACCGGCTCCGGCCGAGGCGGGGGTGAGATCTGATGCGAGTGTTCAACGACCCAGCCAAGCAGCAAGCCTGGACCATAGCGTCCGAAGTTTCTCATGACGAGGTCTCTACCCGAGGCATGAGCGACCCGAGCGGGGACATAGCGCTAGATGCCACTCACTACCTTTTCGATCTACGAGCCGAGTGGATGAGGCCAGCTTATGAAGACATCGACAGCGAGCGGCTGCTCGTCTGGCTCGATCGCTTCTTCGACTACCAGGAAGGCGTGCAGCTCGCTATCCGTTCCTCCTGGGCTGAGTTCAGTAGGAGGACGATCTGATGAAGACAACACCGAAGGCAGTGATCGAAGCTCTCAAGCTGATTCGCTCCGAGACTGGTAGGACAATCCCCGAGCATCGGGTGAGTCTCGTGCTGACCGCCGAGCCAGATCAGTATCGAGTCAGCTTCACCGATCCCCGACCTAGCGCCTTAGACCGAGAGTTCAATCTCGTCCGCACACTCACCATCACCCCAGCAGAGTTCGAGGCGTGGCAATCCTGGCTCGATGGACGCTACCCAGGAGGAAGACCATGACCAAGAGAATCGGCTACTACAGGCTGAGCCGCGAGGATTCGAAGTCCATGAGCATCGAGAGCCAGAAGAAGGCTCTTCGGGCGCATGATCCCAAGATGCCGATCTTCGGCGACGAGGGAATCTCCGGAGAGAGGAATCTCACCGATCCTAAGTCCGAATGGTCCACCAAGGTTCGACCGCTGTTCCTCGAAGATCCGGCCAACACTCAGATCGTTGTCTATACCTACGACCGCATCGGCCGCAAGAAGGGCAAGGTGCTCAGCGAGGTAGAGGACATCACAGACGCGGGCGGTTCGATCTTTGTTGTCCGCGAGGGTAGGACCTACGACGATGCCGAGGAGGCGGCGCAGTCCATCGAGCTGACTTTTCGTTCGCTTACCGATGAGACCTACCGCGTCGAGGTGTCTAAGAAGACCAGGCGCACGCTCGACTACCTGGCGCAGAACGAGGTGCCCCTCGGCCGGAAGCCGGAACTGACGGACGCCGACCTCGCGAAGATCCGTGTGCTCCGTGAGCGTGGTCTCGGCTACACGGCGATCGGGATCGTCATGGCGAAGGTTCAGAAGAAGGATGGCAAGGTCATTAATCGTTCGGCCGAGACCATCAAGCGGGCGCTCAGCGGCGAGTACGAGAGCCGGGAAGCCTACGAGCGGCGTAGCCGTGAGATGCGCCAACGGATGGCCGCCCGTGCGGTGCTCGGACTCGAGCCGGTGGGAGCTGAGAGCTGATGGGGAAGTTCAAGCAGCAGTCGAGGCGTGTCGCTGGCTCGATCTGGCGGCGCATCCCACTGAAGTACAAGCCCATCGTGCTCCTTGCTGGGCTGGCACTTGTGCTCTATCTCGCGGAGGCGGTGGTGTCGATGTTCAGCTGATCGGTTCGACAGGGCCGGGGTTTGATTGGTCTCTCGCCCCGGCCCTTTGTCATGCCCTCTGCGCCCGTAGCTCCCCGCCTCGGGCGCTTACTCGTTGGTCATGCACATGCTCACCGAATCGCGCCACGCGTCGCAGAGGTGGCCAGCTACCGCCTTAGTACTCGAAGCCCCGGGGTCCAACGCCCTCATCGACCACATGGCCGTAGCGGTCTTGGGTGAAGCTGCTGTTCTTGTGGCCCATTTCTTTGGCAATGAGTGGGACGGGGACTCCTGCCCGGAGTCTCGTGCTCACCGCCCAGTGGCGGAGGCCGTGGTGCGTCCAACCCTTGCGGCCGTCCCGGTTCGTCCGGTGGCGCGGGTACGACCGGAACTCCTCTGCCACATGATCGAAGATCGGATTGGCGATCTTGGCGTAGTTTGTCTGGCTCTGGTAGCTGCCGGTCCCTGCAACGATGCGGATGCTGTTGGTCCACGAGGGGTCGGTTTGGACGGGCTGCATCTCCCGGCCTGGCCGCACCCGATTGCGAGTCGGGAAGATCAGAAGCTCTCGGAACTCATCGATGCGCCGGTTCAGGGATAGCTTCTCGATCGCGGGGTGGTGCCAGAGGTCGTCCCAGAGGCGGTCCCAGAGTAAGTAGGCCAGAGGGGTGAAGCCGTGTCGCCACAGCTCCACCGATTCGGCGTCAGTTGCCTCCCAGAGCGAAATCGCTGGATCGGCGAACCGTGGGAGTAGGGCGGTGATCTGTTCCCTGGTTGATCCCTCGGAGTGATCGGCCCAGTTCGGCAGGAAGGCCGGCAGATGAACGGTGCGTCCCTTGGTTGCGCCCTTGGTGCCGGTCACCCAGATGGCTCCTCGGCTCGCCTGGCTCGCCTGCTCGCTCACATCGATCACGCCACGGAACCCCGAGCGGGTGCGGTCCCAATCTCTGTCGTAGATGTCGTGGATCTGCTCGACGCTCAACACATGGCGGACACGGAGACCGAGCACTTCCCCGATGCGCAGCCCGCCACCGGCTCCGAGCGCGGTGGCAAGCCCCACCATCCGGTAGCGCTCCGCTAGCTCCACGCCCTCTGCCCGTCGCCGTGCGTCCGGGTTGCTGTAGTGCTTCGGGATGCCGCGCCGGTGCTCGTTGACCGCTTCGGGTGGCAGTCCGTCGAGGAAGCAGGCATCGAGAGGCGACGGGTCTCCCCGCCGTGTCTTCGCGAGAGTGGCCGATCCGATCTTCTGGCCCTGTCCATTGCGGGCCGTGAGAGTCCGGGTCTTGGCCCCGGTGAGCTGGTCAATGGTGGTGGCCGCCGGATCGTCCAGTGGCCCGAGCTGCATCGTGTGGTACGCCGTGGTGATGAAGGAAGCCACCAGAGGCGAGCGGGGAATGTCGTTGGTGTCTACCCGGGGATTGCGGCGGCTGTGGGCCGTCCCGGTCAGAACGATCCCCTTTGCCAGTTCGTCTGCTCGCTCCGGGGTAATGTGTCCTGCCGCGTGGCGGAAGATGCCGCGCACCAACGAACGGGCTTTCTGCTGCTGGCCCCGGGATTGCTCCGAAAGGTCGATCCTGCCGATGTCGGCGGGGGATACATGCTTCACGAGTCGGTCCCCGTAGAGCGCGGTGAGCTTACGGCTGAAGTAGAAGTATTGGTCGTAGGTCCGGCTCGACCAGTTGCTCCGATTCGCCGCCAGCCAGTTGTCCACCGCTTGCTGAACGGTGGGCTGCTCGCCCTTGCCGAAGCCGGGCACATACTCACCACTGAGCGCCCGCGCCTTCTGTTCGGCATTCTCTCTGGTGCTGCCGCCGCTGGTGGTCTTCCGCTTGCCTGTGGTTCGGTCGGTGTAGACGATTCGCCAAGATCGGTACGAGTCCGTCGGCTCGTAGATCGTTGCGAGGGTGTCGGGTACGGTGATCCCGCGTGCCATGGAGGACGCTCCTCGGAGTCGCTGTGTCAAGTGGTTGTGTCAAATCATACGATCCGGACGCCCCGATCCGCGTAGACATGCGGATGTGGTCATGAAATGTGCGACATGAACCGAGTTCCGCTTCAACAACTAGCCCATCGGCCGCGTCGATCGGGGGGGGGGGGGGGCGGTACCGTCGTCCGCATGGGGCACGGTGTTCAGCTGACCTTCGGAACGATCCTGTTGCTGTGGGGTGCGTTCGTCATGACGTTCCCGCAGCTGATCATCAAGTTCGCCGTGGCCGCCGAGAAGGCCGGCCTTGCTCGGAACCCGCAAGCTCATTGGGGAACTTGGTGGGTTCGTCTGCTGGGCTCGATGCTCGGCTGCGCCGGGCTGGTGGCAGCCGTGACGGCACTGGTCGGAATCCTCTCGCACTGATGGCCGGATTCTGGTCCGACTAGCGCCTGTACGGCGATCTGCCGTACATTGGTGGCATGACCACTCGGAAGTCCGATCGCCTCGACCTGCGTCTCACCAGTGCACAGAAGCGCGAGATCGAGCAGGCTGCTGCGATCAGCGGGCGCTCGATCACCGACTTCTCCGTCACGGCGCTCGTCGAGCATGCCGAGGACACGATCCGACGGGAGCGTGAGATCACGATGTCAGACCGGAGCTTCGAGGCCTTCACCGAGGTGCTCGACCGCCCGGCGCAGACGGTGCGCGGGCTCGCCGACCTCCTCGCTCGTCCCAGCGTGTTCGTCGACTGACCTGTGCCTGTCTTCCGGCGCCCGCGCCCGATCACCCCGCACGACGACACGAGCGCCTTCGACTGCTCGAAGCCGACCCTGACGAGTTGGTTGCAGATCCGGGCGATCCGCAACGAAGCGGGAGGCGCATCGCGGACGTTCGTCTCCATCGATGACGAAACCGACCGGATCGCCGGCTACTACTGCCTCGCGGCGAGCTCGCTCCGGACGGAAGGGCTGCCGGGGTCGCTGCGTAGGAACATGCCCGATCCGATCCCCGTCGTGCTCGTCGGTCGGCTCGCTGTCGACACGGCGTTCCAGGGTCAGGGGCTCGGCGTGAGCCTGCTGCAGGACGCGCTGCTCAAGAGCATCGAGGCATCGCGATTGATCGGCGCGCGAGCAGTGATCGTCTACGCGCTCGACGACGCCGCTGTCGGTTTCTACGAACGGTTCGGGTTCGAGCTGGTGCCGGAGACTGCTCGGTGCATGTACCTGCTCGTGGCCGACGCGGAGAAGACGCTGACGTCGGTGGCGGCCGCCGCGACGAGGTAGCGCCGGTCGCGTTCCGCTCGGGGGCTAGGTTTGAGCTGATCCAGCCCCGTAGGAGGCCCCATGTCGTACGTCGTCGACTTCGTGAACGTGTCCACCGCCGGACTCGAGTCCTCGCCGGCCGCCGACGCCCTCGCAGGACTGCGCGCGAACGAGGCCCGGTACTTCAAGAACAAGTACGACCACGTGTTCACCACGCACGCGGCGGCGGACGTCCCTGATCTGGTCAGCTACGTCCGACGCGTGCTCGAGGAGGAGCGCGGGCTGGTCATCGCGTCGCCGCCGCTCGAAGCAACCGAGGTGCTGGTGGACGGCGTGCGCTGGACCTACGTGTTCTACGAGTCCGGCTTGGCGATCAACGTGCTCTACACGCTGGCCGAGGGCGGGAAGCGTGCGGTCGGCTTCAAGCTCTCCGACGGTATGGAGGTCCCGGAGGAGCTGGCCGACAAGTTCAAGTTCGCTCGGCAGAAGTCGAAGCTCGCGGGGACCATCCGCGGTTCCTTCTTCGTCGTGAAGGGCGAGTACTGACCCATCGTCACAGGACGAGCGCGTCGGCGGCGAGGTGCGCGAGGTGGTCGTCGGTGTCGCCGTCGGTCAGGACTTCGACGTGGAACCCGGTGAGTGCCTCGACGGCGGCAGCGAATCCCCCGAGGTCGAACAACGACGCCCCTGGTGTGGTGGAGACGAGCAACTCGACCGCACTCGTCTCGCAGTCCTCGCCCCGAGCCGCTGAACCGATCACGCGGACGTCGGTGAGCTTCCGATGTGCTGCCTCCGCTCGGATCCTGCCGCGAGGACGGCGAGCGCGATCGCCGGTCGGAGCCGCGCTGCGGTGAGCACCGCGGTGAGCAGGTAGCGGGTCGGCGCCGCGGACCCGTCCTCGTAAGCCTCGATCATCCCGACCGGGAGTCCGACCTCGCGAGCGAGTTCTCCGGTTGACATGCCGATGTCGGCTCGCGCTGTGCCGATGAGTTCGGCTGCCTGGTTCATCGCCACGAGTGCGACCCTACGAGTGCCCCGTCGCGGAGCGGTGGGTCGACGCGGAACACATACGACATGTTCACTCGGTGAGCACGGGGATCGACCGTGAGGACGCGCGTCGTCGGACGCACGGTGCGAGGTTCCGCGCACTGTGGGACGGCCGGTACCTCGCACCATGCGCGAAACCTCGCACCGAGAGCCCGGCCCGCCCGGCCCTGGCGACCCGAGCGCCCGGCCGGATAGCCCGAACGCCCGAGCGGGCAGCCCCCCACGCACGACGAAGCGCCGCCGGGAAAACCCGGCGGCGCTTCGCGTTCGTACTGGTGGACCCTAGGCCGCGAGGGCCATCTCGCCCGCACGGACGGACTGCGCCTGCAGCAGCGTGCGGCTGGCCTCGCCCGCCCAGGAGCGGCCCGGCACGGTCCAGCCGGCCTCGCCGACTGCGTCGAGACGGGTGCCCCGGGTGATGAAGGCCCCGAGGTCGTCGGCGGAGATGCGGACGAGGTACTCGCGCTGCGAGCTGTCGTCGCGCACCGGGAACTCGGCGATGCGGTCGGGGGTGATCGTCGGAGCCGCGAGTGCGGTCCCGAACACGGTGATTCGTTCGTTGCTGGTCATGGTGCTGTACTTCCTGGTCATTCGGCGCCAGGGCGACTCGGTGGCGGCGGACGTCTCAGTCCGGCGCGACGCATCGAGTGCGGGGCGCGCACGTCGAGTTTCAACGTGCAGCTCGTCCGTTCGGATCGAGCGGTGTCTCGAGTGGAATGCGACTCGGGTGAGTCGGTGTCGAGAGGTTGGTGTGCGCGAGTCAGATGGGTTCGCTGCAGTGCACCAAAGAAACACTATACGGCCTCGATGCCGAGAAGTCCAGGAGACCAGGAGAACAGCCGAGCAGACCAGCTCAGGACGCCAGGAACGCGTCCCAGCGCGAGCCGCCGGCAGCCACGTTGCCCGATCCGTCGAGCCGCGCTGCAGCCGACGACGGCTTGCGGTCGGCCTGCGCGTGGATGAGCCCGTCGAACGAGGCGGAGAACCCCAGCCGGGGCAGTGCGGCGGCGACCGCGTGCAGGTCCGACGTGGACCACCGCGAGAACCCGGCGCCCGAGACGTCGAGCGAGGTCGCGACCTCGAGCAGGTGCCCTTCGGTGTCGAGCGCGGGGTCGACCGAGGTCCACATGTGCCGCTCGATGACCTCGCCGACCCGACGAGCACGTGCGGGTTCCCACCCTGCACCGAGCGCGAAGACCGAGCCCACGGCGCCACCGGCGTCCTCGAACGGCACGGCATGGGCGTCGAACGACGGCGTGACGCCGAGGTCGTGCAGCATCGTCGCGACGAACAACAGCTCACGGTCGGGCTCGAGGTCGATCGTCGGTGCGAGCAGGACCGCCCACGCCCACGAGCGCAGGCAGTGGTTCACCAGTGCGGGGGAGGACCAGGTGCGGACGACGTCCAACGCCCGTGCGGCGACGGGGGAGGGCGGGGTGAGCAGGGCTTCGACGTCGAGCGACATGGCACGACAGTAGCGGTGCGACGGAGCCGTAACGGCGCGGAAACGTGCCGGGCCCGAGCCGGAAACAGCGCACCGTTAGCTTTCGGATCACTGAGTACCCGCTCAGCACCCGACCTCCTCCCGAAGGACCTGCACCCATGCAGCACCGCCTCCGGCTGCGCCCCCGCGCGACGATCGTGTCCTCGACACTCGTCGCCGCCGGGGCGATCGGCCTCGCCGCCCTGACCGCCTCGCCGGCTCAGGCAGCACCGACCGCGACGACCGCCACGATCGACGCCCCCACCACCGCGACCGTCGGCGCCGCGTTCGACGTCGACCTGACGATCGCGGCGACGACCGACGTCTACGCCTACGAGATCACCCTCGACGCCGACGCGGACTCCGTGGCGTACGTGGAGGACAGCGTCGCCGGCCCCGACGGCGGTTTCGACAGCGTCGAGCAGGACGGCGACGCCCTGACGATCGTGCACACTCGCCTCGGGACGTCCCCGGCGCTCAGCGGCGACCTCGCGACCTCGATCAGCCTCACGCCCGGCGCTGCCGGCACGGTCGACCTCGCCGTCACGAGCATCACGCTCGTCGACGCGTCCGGTGCGGCCACGACCCTGACGGACCCGGCGGCCACCACGGTGGTCGTCGAAGCCGCGGCGACCGCCACTCCGACCGCCACTCCGACCGCAGCCCCGACGGCCACGCCCACCCCAGGCGCGACCGCAACGGCCGACCCCGACCCCGGCACCGGTACGGACGACCCGAGCACCCCGGCCGACGCCGACCCGACCAGCGGCGCCACCGCCGTGGCCGCTGGCGGTGGTGACCGTCCGACCGGCGGCGAACTCGCCTGGACCGGCGCCGACGTCGCCCCGTGGATCGCCGCGTCCCTGGCCCTCCTCGCCGCCGGCGGGACCCTGATCACCCTGCGTGCGCGCCGCGCCCGCCGCGAGCGCACCGGAGCAGCCGAATGACCGCCACGAAGCCTGCCATCAGCAAGCAGGCCGCCACGAAGCCCACCACCAGCCGCAAGCGCACCACCGTCGCCGGCGCCTCGCTCATCGCCCTCGTCGGCACCGTCCTCGCCGCGACCCCCGCGATCACGGCCGCAGCAGCACCGGCAGCCGTCGACGCCAGCCCCGCCGCGATGCTCGCGCCGTACTACACGGACCTCGACCTGACCGGCGACGACCAGGTGACGAAGGCCGACCTCACGGTGCTGAGCGCCCACCTCGGCGCAACGAGCTCGAGCGCCGACTGGTCCACCGTCAGCGCCGCGGACACCGACGGCGATGCGACGATCACCGTCGCGGACATCGCCGCCCTGTCGCAGCGCATGATCTACGACGACGGCCCCTTCGAGCTCGTCGAGGCCTCCACCCTCGACATGCAGGCAGCCATGAACGCCGGGGTCACCACCTCGGTCGCCATCACGCAGGACTACCTCGACCGCATCGCCGCGTACGACCGCACGAAGGTCGACTCCGCGTCGAACGGCCGCGCGCTCAACTCGATCGTCACCACCAACGCCGATGCCCTGGCCGCGGCGAAGACGGCGGACACCGAGCGCGCCGAGCACGGCATGACGAGCATGCTGCTCGGCGTCCCGATCGCGGTGAAGGACAACTACGACACGAAGGACATGCCGACCACCGGTGGCTGCGGCTGCTGGGACGACAACCAGACCGACACCGACGCCACGATGGTCGCCGGGCTGCGGGACGCCGGCGCGGTGATCCTCGCGAAGGCCAGCCTCGACGAGTTCGCCTACGGCTTCGTCTCGGAGTTCTCGTCGAACCAGCCCGCCGGTTCCTCGCTCCTCGTCGCCAGCCCGTACAACACCACGCAGACCGCGGGTGGCTCCAGCGGTGGCACCGGCGCGGCGATCGCGGCGAACCTCGCCGGCATCGGTTTCGGTACCGACACCGGCGGCTCGATCCGCATCCCGTCGACGTACAACCAGCTCGTCGGGATCCGTCCGACGGTCGGTCTGACGAGCCGCGACGGCATCATCCCCCTCGCGCTGTCGCAGGACACCGGTGGGCCGATCGCCCGCTCGGTGACCGACGCCGCCGTGGCGCTCGACGCCGTGACCGGTGTGGACGCGGCCGACCCCGCGACCAGCGCGCAGTCCGGCAAGGTGCCGACGTCCTACACGGCAGCGCTCGACCCCACCGCGCTGCAGGGTGCGCGCATCGGGTACGTCACGTCGATGGTCGGCACGAACGCGACCGCGAAGCGACTGTTCGACGAGTCCGTCGCGAAGCTCGAGGCCGCCGGCGCGACCGTCGTCCCGATCACCGCGACGACGGCCTTCAACCGGGTCCTGTCCGAGGGCAGCGGCAGCACGAACGAGTTCAAGCACGACCTGGACGAGTACGTCGCGAAGCACCTGGACCCCGACGTGACCGCCCGGTCGCTGCAGGGCATCCTCGCTTCCGGCGAGTACGTGCCGAGCCGCAAGTCCACGTACGAGTCCCGTGACCTGATCACCGATGCGCAGTACCAGGCGTGGGCCGGTCCGACCGGTTCGCACACGACGCAGCTCGCCACCGGCAAGCAGCTCGTCACGCAGATGATGGACGACCAGGACCTCGACACCCTGATCTACCCGTCGGGCACGCCGTACAGCACGCAGTCGACGAACATGCGTCTGAGCCCGAACACCGGCATGCCGGCGATCACCGTCCCGATGGGGCAGGCGACCGCGGCCGACGGCACCATCACCGGCGCCGGCGTGAACCTGGAGTTCCTCGGCCGCTCGTTCGACGAGAGCACCGTGATCGGCCTCGGCTACGCCTTCGAGCAGGCGACGAAGGCGCGCACCACGCCCGCGCTCTACCCCGCCCTCGGCTGAGAGGCAGCGCCGTCCCTTGAATAGGCATACTATTCAAGGGACGGAATGACAGACTGGAGGCGCGGCACCGGCTGGTGTCGCGCCTCCTGTCCGTCTCCTGGTTCAGTTCAGTGTCGGGGTGTCCTCCGGCACGACGCCGTCGGCGTACAGGTCGGTCGCCAGGTCGCGGAGCGCGCGCAGCGCGACGCGCTGCGTCAGTGGGCCGTACGAGATGCGTGCGACGCCGAGGGCCTCGTACTCGGCGGCGGGCAGTGCGCCAGGCAAGCCGATGACCGAGAGCGTGCCGCGGCCGAGGCCGGCGACGAGCTGCTCCACGACTCCACGGTCGATGGCGCCGGGCACGAAGACCAGTGCTGCGCCGTTGTCGAGGAACGCCTTGCCGCGTGCGATGGCGTCCGCGATGCTCTCGTCGATCGGACGGTCACCGCCGCGGGCGATCGCGTCGGTCCGGGCGTTCAGTTGGAAGTCGACACCCTCCGCCTGGGCCGCGGCGGTGATCGCGGCGACCCGTGCGACCGCTTCGTCGAACGGCCGGAGACGGTCCTCGACGTTCGCGCCGACGATGCCGGACCCGATCGCACGGCGGATGGTCTCGGCCGGGTCCTCGTACCCGTCGTCGAGGTCTGCAGTGACCGGCAGGTCGGTCGCGGCGGCCACGATCGCGGCACCCGACAGGGCGAGGTCGAGCGGCATCCCGCCGTCCTCGTACCCGTACGACGCGGCGATGGAGTGCCCGGCGGTCGCGATCGCCTTCGTCTCGGGCAGGTCGCTGACGGTCTTCGCGCTGATCGCGTCCCAGACGTTCACGACCCGGAGGATCTCCGGTGCTCCGTGCAGCTGCTTGAGGGTGGTGGCCTTGTCGGCGGTGCTCGTGGTCATGTCGCCGACAGTAGGCGGGGCGACGCCCCGCGTCCCAGGGTGACCCGAAGACGACGCGAGATGACAGCCGGGGTCGCGCCGGGCCTCCAGGCAGGGGCATGCTGGGACGCATGGCGAGCGACGAGCAGGACCCGGTCGGAACGCTCCGCGGGGTCCGGACGAGCATCAAGTGGACGCGGTACGCCCCGGACGTGCTGCCGCTGTTCGTCGCCGAGATGGACCACGACGTCGCGCCGGAGATCCGGCAGGCGCTCATCGAACGGGTCTCGCAGTCGGACCTCGGGTACCTCGACGGACCCGGGCCGCTCGCACCGGCGTTCGCGCAGTTCGCGCTCGACCGTTGGGGCTGGGAGATCGACCCGTCGCGGATCCACCTCGCGACCGACGTCAGCGTCGGCATCGTCGAGTCGTTGCGGCTCGCGCTGCCAGACGGCGGTCGCGTGGCGATCACGCCGCCGGTGTACCCGCCGTTCTTCGAGCTCGTCGAAGAGGCCCGATGTCAGGTGGACGAGGTCCCGCTGCTCGAGCAGTGGGGGCAGTACCGGCTCGACCTCGCCGGCATCGAGCGGTCCTTCGCGGCGGGCACCGGTGTCTTCCTGCTCTGCAACCCGCACAACCCGGTCGGCCTCGTGCACGACCGCGACGACCTCGTGGCGCTCGCCGAGCTGGCGGCGAAGTACGACGTCCTCGTCATCAGCGACGAGATCCACGCCCCGCTGACGCACCCCGGCGTGCAGTTCACGCCGTTCGCCGCGGTCGCCGAGCCCCTCGGCGCCCGCAGCGTCTGCGTGACCTCGGCGAGCAAGGGGTGGAACCTCGCCGGCGTGAAGTGCTCGATCATCGTCGCCGGGGATGCCCGGACCGCCGCGCTCCTCGACACCCTGTGGGAAGAGGTCGCCTGCCGCACGAGCATCCTCGGGCTGCACGCGAACCTGGCGGCCTTCACGGTCGCGACGGACTGGCTCGACGACGTGGTGTCACGGATCGTGGCGAACGACCGGCTGCTCGCGAAGCTCCTGGCCGAACACCTGCCCGGGGTCGTCTACACGCGGCCGCGCGCCGGGTACCTGGCCTGGCTCGACTTCCGGGGCATCGGGCTCGGGGACGACCCGGCCGTCCCGCTGCGGGAGCACGCGTTCGTCGCGTTGAACTCCGGCCTCGGGTTCGGCGCCGAGGGGCGCGGGTTCGTCCGGCTCAACCTGGCATGCTCACCGGAGACCCTGCGCGAGGCCGTGTTCCGGATCGCCTCGGCGTACCCGTCGAGCGCGCAGGAGGGGCTGGTCTGGCACGTCGCGTGACGCGTCGTGCTCGCCATCCCTCCACAAGGCCGCTCCAGCCTCGGATCTGCACCGGTCTCGCGACCCCTGCCTCGTGATGCCTCCGGGATCGCGAGTGTCGGGGGATGCACCCTCTCAGCGATCTTCCGTCTACGTCGAGTAGGCAGCTTTGCCTACCGCACGTTGGGCGGCTACCGTGGAGCGTGCAGTGCTCCTCGCTCGACTCGCACGCATCGCAGAAGAGCGAGGGACGGAGTTCGTGTTCCATCGACACGGTGGACGTCACGATGTCTTCCGGTTCGGGCAGAGCACGGTCATCGTGCCTCGACATCGTGAAGTGGAGGAGATGACGGCGCGCGGGATCCTCCGCGACTGCGAACGAGAAGGAGGCGGGCGACGATGAGTCGCCACACGGTGCGAGCCGAGCGCGGCAGGAAGTACAGGGTCATCTGGATCGACGGCGAAGTGCGGACCCAGGCGAAGCGGGAACGGGAGATCGAACCGATGGCCCGCGACTGGCTCTCGCTGATGAACGACCGGTTGCCGGAGTCGTTCGATCTCGAGGTCGAGGTGAGGATGCCCGACGCGGCACAGGCGCACCTGGACCGAGCGCGTGCCCTGCGGGAGGAATCCGAACGGGCCCGCGCCGAAGCTGCGAAGGAGACCGCCGCAGCGGCATTGGTGCTGCACCAGGCCGGGCTCACCGTCCGGGAGATCGGCCCGCTCCTGCACGTGTCCCACCAGCGCGCGCAACAGCTCGTCGCCGCAGCGCGCTGAGCGACCTGGGGCGGTGACGCTGTCAGTGGTGACGCGTCAGGCGACGTACTGGTTGCGACCGACGACGCGGATGCGGAGGTCGTCGTCGCGGTCCATCGCGAGGAGCTCACGGGCGACGAAGCCGACGGACGGCCAACGGGTCACCTCGGTGACCATGAAGCCGTCGATGAACACCTGCCACGAGCCCGCCTCACGGACCGCCTGCACCTCGTACGTCGCCATGCCGCGAGCGTACCGGGTCAGCCGACGCGCTTCGCGTAGTAGCGCAGGGTGGGCACCTCGCCGGTCGGCTTGCACCAGTCGGCCGGCCCACGACCGGTCAGCCGCCACCCCCGACGCTCGTACAGACGCCACGCCGCCGGGGTCTCCTCGGTGACGTCGAGTCGGACGTGCGTCCCGGGGCAGGCGCGCTCCGCAGCGTCGAGCAGTGCGTCCGCGACGCCGGCGCCGCGGCGGTCCGGCTCGACGAAGAGCCGGGTGATGGAGGGCATCCGACCGGGTGCGGGGACGGTGAGTCCGACGTGTCCGATGACCTCGTCGCCGTCGGTCGCGACCCAGGCACCGAGCAGGCCGTCGGGGTCCAACCACGCGGCGGGGTCGTCCGGCCAGCCTGCCGGGTAGCCGCCGAGGTGGACGCGCCAGAGCACCTCGACCAACGGGTCGATGTCAGCAGCGGCGCGCGCGGTGATGTGCATCTCCTCGGACGCTATCGGCTGGCGGCGCTGCGTGGTCAGTATCCGGCCGGATCCGTCCCGGACGAGCGCCGCTCGTCAGCGCAGTTCGAGCGTCATGTGCACGTCGGCGCGGACGTACGGGCTCGGGACGAGTTCGTCGTCGCGCAGGTGCCGGAACCCGAACGCCTCGTACAGGTGCACCGCGCTGGCGAGCTGCGCGTTGCTCTCGAGGTCGACCCGCTGCGCGCCGAGCTCCCGGGCCCGCTCGAGCGCCGCGGCGATGAGCTTCCGCCCGGTGCCGTGGCCCTGGTGGCCGGGGGAGACGGCCATCTTCACGAGTTCGAACACACCCGGAGTCGTCGGCACGATGCCGATGCACCCGATCACCTCGTCGTCCAGCCGGGCCACGAACACCGCGCCGCCGGGTTCGACGACGTGCCCGACGGGGTCACCGAGGAACTTCCGGTCCTCGTCCTCGAGGGCGAAGAACTGCGTGATCCACGCCTCGTTGAGGACGCGGAACGCCTCGGCGTCTGCAGGGGTCGCGAGGTCGCTGATGGTGACGGTGGAGGTCGCTTCGGGCATGGCTCAATCCTCGACCGTGAATAAGGTCGCGTCCAATACTCGTTCGCTCCGATCGATACGCTGGATGCATGGATCGAGACCTCGACGTCGACCTCCGCCACCTCCGTGCGTTCCTCGCCGTCGCCGACGAACTGCACTTCGGGCGCGCGGCCGAGCGGCTGCGGATCGCTCAGCCCGCGCTGTCCCAGCAGATCCGGCGGACCGAGCGCGAGCTCGGCGTCGAGCTGTTCGTCCGGACGAGCCGGAGCGTGGCGCTCACCGCTGCCGGTCGCGTGCTGCAGGGTCGGGCGCGGGCAGTGCTCGGGCAGGTCCGCCGCGACCTCGACGAGACCGTCCGCGTCGGCCGCGGCGAGGCCGGCCGGCTCGACGTCGGGTTCGTCGTCTCGGCGCTCCCGCTCGGACCGATCGAACGCGTGCAGGCGTTCCGGATGCGGTACCCGTTGGTCCGAGTCGAACTCACCGAGGGCTACACGTCGACGCTGCTCGCGCGGATCGTCCGGGGCGAGCTCGACCTGGCCGTCGTGCGCGACCCCGACCCGGACCCAGCGGTGCGGTTGCTGCCGTTCCGGACCGAGGCGTTCGTCGCCGCGGTCCCGCGCGGGCACCGGCTGGCGGACCGTGCCGCGATCGAGGGGCCGGAGCTGCTGGACGATCCGTTCGTGTTCTTCCCCGCCGTCGCGGGGTCCCTGGCGACCGAGCGGAACCTCGCCCCGGTCACGGCGGGAGGTCGGCGTCCGGTGGTCGTGCAGGAGGCCACGACCTGGGCGACGGTGCTGCACCTGGTCGGTGCGGGACTCGGGGTCACCGTCGTGCCCGAGAGTGCGGCGCTCGCCGCACCGGACACCGTCGTGCTGCTCCCGCTGACGGACAGCACGCACCGGAGCGAGCTGTCGTGGGCGATGCGGGCGGACGACGACCGGGAGATCCTGCGGAACTTCGTCGCGGCCGAGTGACCCGGCGACGAGTGATCGCAGTCAGCCCAGTGCGAGCACCGGCGCCCGGTGGTCCCCGAGCTCGTCGACCTGCCACGGCCGTGCACCACGGAGGGTCAGCCCGATCTGCGTGAGCACGAACCCCACGTGCGGTTCGACGTCGGGGTCCCACGGCCCCTCGACACCGAGGCCGAACGCCCCGAGCTCGTCGTCGGCCTCGTCGCGCAGGGTGAGCCGCCACCGGCCGTCCCCGAGTTCCTCGACGACGGCCCAGCGGGCGGTGCCGAAGCGACTCACGCCGACTTCATGATGTCCGCGGTGAAGTTCTGCACGCGCTGGAGCAGCGATGCGCCGCGCATCGCGATCGTCGCCGGCGGGTTCAGGTGCGGGGGAGCGGTGCGGATGAGCATCGAGCACCCGAGGTCCTCGCAGATGTAGGTGCCGATCGTGTTGCCGTTGCGCCCGGCCTCTCCGGCACGCGGCGCGGAGAACAGCCGGACCTGCGTGGCGGGCTGGGGCGAGTGGCAGAACGAGCACATCGCGGCGATGCCGGCGCGCAGGGACCCGCCCGCCGAGCGGACGACGATGCCGACGGGGCGGTCGTCGATCCAGGACACGATGTACCCACGACGGGCGGCCTGCGGGTCGCGCCAGCCCAGGAACTCGCGCTCGTCCCAGAGCATCTCGTGCAGGCCGGGGATCGGCAGTTGCTCGAGCTCGTCGGGGGTGGCGTTGACGAACGAGGATCGGATGTCGGCTTCGGTCAGTGGCTTCACGGTCCTGACACCATATGCCTCGCCTCCGACACGGGGTAGATCAGGACGACAGCCTGGAGGCGCGGATCGCCCCGAGCGCGCTGCTCTCGTCCGCCACCAGGACCGCCCGGCGCAGGGCGTCGCGTCCGACGCGTCGGGCCGCGGCGTCGTCGGCCGCGAACTCGACGAGCACGCGCGTCGAACGCGCCATGGCGCGCGCGCCCGGCACCCACGGGACCGCACGCTCGATCGATTCGGCGACCCCGACCGCAGCCGCGTGGTGCTGGGTCAGATGGGCGCGTTCGTGGGCGACCACGGCCTCCAGTTCGTCGGTGCGCAACCGGTCTGCCAAGCCGGTGCTGACCAGCACACCGCCGCTCCTGCCCGGCACGGCGCAGGCGAGCGCGTGCTCCGCCTCGACGACGGCGACGGGCGTGCCGTCGATCTCGCGGTGCGGTGCGGTGCCGTCGCGCATCGCACGGCGGACGGCCTCGTGCTCGGGCCCGGGGCGGACGCGGACGGCGACGACGAACGCGACCACCGCGAGCAGGGCGACTCCGACGTTGAAGCCGTGCGTGGGGGACTCGTCGCCGCCGAACACCTCGGTGAGCGGACGGTCCGCGAGGACGACGAGCGCGATGCCCGCGACGAAGCCGACGACGCCGAGCAGGACGGCGAGCGACCAGCACACCAGCGCCGTCCGCGGGCGGTCGATGGTCCAGGCGGACCGGGTCAGGACCCGCGGCGCGAAGACCACCACCGCGAGGGCGAGGACGACGAGGACGATGCCGGTGACGACCACGGGGGACCGCCGGTCAGGAGCGGGCGCGGGCGTCGAGGGCGCGGCGGAGTGCCTCGAGGTCGTCGGAGGCGAGCGACCCGGTGAACTGCAGCAGCGCGGCCTCCCGGTCGGCCGAGGCGGCGAGCGCACTCGACATGAGCGACGCTGTCTGCTCGTCGCGGCTGTGCACGGCGCGGAAGGTCAGCGGGGCGTCGTCGTGCTCCTGCCGTTCCACCTGACCCTTGCGGCCGAGCCGGTCGAGGACGGTCAGCACCGTGGTGAGCGCGGGACGCGGCTCCGGGAAGGCGTCGAGCACCTGGCGTGCCGTGAGGCCGTCGGCTGCGGCGCGGAGCGCGTCGAGCACCGCCTGCTCGAGTTGCCCCCTGGGGCGCGATCGCTGTCCGGCCATCCCCGCATTCTACGAGATGTCGAACGGTGGAACGCGACACACGTTCGTAACGTCTCCCCGGTAGGCTCTCCGCGGACAACTGAACATCTCGGCCGCTCATCCGCCGCGGGAGACGCCGTGCACCGTGCCCTCGGGTACACCGTGCCCTCGGGTACACCGTGCCCTCGGGTACACCGTGCCCTCGGGTACACCGTGCCCTCGGGTACACCGTGCCCTCGGGCACGCGCACGGCACCGAAGGAGCAATCCCCCCGTCAATCTCTCAGGTCCCACACCGCAGCGGACAGGCCACTCTGAAAAGCAGACGCTCGGTCGTCTCGCCCACGGTGAAAGCCGCCGGACCTCACGGGCCGCGGTGAAACTCTCAGGCCCATGACAGAGGGGGAGTTCCACCCGACGATCGTCGTCGGGCCCTGCTGATGCCAGGAGAACTCCGCCATGCGTTCGTCCCCACTCGAGGCTGCTCACGAAGCAGCCGGCGCCACCTTCACCGACTTCGCCGGGTACCGCATGCCCGTGCGCTACTCGTCCGACCTCGCCGAGCACCACGCCGTCCGCCAGGCCGCCGGTGTCTTCGACCTGTCGCACATGGCCGAGATCGGCGTGACCGGCCTCGACGCCGTCGCGTTCCTCGACCACGCGCTCGCCGGGTCGTTCGGCGCGATGCCCCTCGGCCGCGCGAAGTACTCCCTGCTCCTCGCCGAGGACGGCGGCATCCTCGACGACCTCGTCGTGTACCGCACCGACGAGGACGTGTTCCTGGTCGTCGCAAACGCCGCGAACCGCGACGTCGCCGTCGCCGCGCTGTCCGAGCGCACCGACGGCTTCGACGTCGCGGTCTCGGACGACTCGGACAGCACCGCACTCGTCGCGATCCAGGGTCCGGCGGCAGCGGGCACGCTCGACGCCCTCGTCGTCGCCGACCGCCTGCAGCCGGAGACCCCGCTCGACGACCTCGGCTACTACCGAGCGCTGCACGCCCTGTTCGACGGCGCCGAGGTGCTCGTCGCCCGGACCGGGTACACCGGCGAGGACGGCTTCGAGCTGTACAGCGCCCCCGACGTCGCGCCGGCGATCTGGGACGCCCTGCTCGAGGCGGGCGCCGACCGCGGCGTCGTCCCAGCCGGACTCGCAGCGCGGGACACCCTGCGACTCGAAGCGGGCATGCCCCTGTACGGGCACGAACTCAGCACCGACGTCCGACCGGCGCAGGCCGGGCTCGGCCGGGTCGTCGCGAAGCAGGGCGACTTCGTCGGGGCCGCCGGGGTCTCGCCGGCCGAGGACGCACGCGTGCTCGTCGGCCTGGTCACCGAGGGACGCCGGGCTCCCCGCGCCGGGTACGACGTCGTGCTGGACGGGACCGTCGTCGGCACCGTCACCTCCGGCGCACTCTCCCCGACGCTCGGCCACCCCGTCGCGATGGCCTTCGTCGACCCGGCGCTCGCCACCGAGGGACGACTCCTCCACATCGACGTCCGCGGCACGGCCATCCCCAGCACGGTCACCGCGTTCCCCTTCTACCGCCGCGCCACGAAAGGCTGATGTCATGACCGACCAGACCGCACTCCAGTACACGGCCGACCACGAGTGGCTCCTCGTCGAGGGCGACACCGTCACCGTCGGCATCACCGACCACGCCGCCGAGCAGCTCGGTGACGTCGTCTACGTCGAGCTCCCCGCCGTCGGCACCGCCACCACCGCTGGCGAGCAGATCGGCGAGATCGAGTCGACCAAGAGCGTCGGCGAACTCTTCGCGCCGATCGAGGGCGAGGTCGTCGCGGTCAACGACGCCGTGGTCGACGCCCCCGACACGGTCAACCAGGACCCGTTCGGCACCGGCTGGCTCGTCAAGATCAAGGTGGACGGCACGTCCTTCCCCGAGGACCTGATGGACCACGACGCGTACCGGGCGTCCATCGCATGACCGCGTCCGAGAACCTCCAGACATCCTTCGCCGATCGCCACATCGGCACCACCCCGGCCGACCAGCAGGTCATGCTCGACGCCGTCGGGCAGCCGTCGCTCGACGCCCTGGTCCGCGCCGCGATCCCGGAGGCGATCCACGCGGCTCCGCTCCCCGACTCGGTGATCCCGGCCGCCGTCGGCGAGACCGAGGCGCTCGCCGAACTCCGCGCGAAGGCCGGACGCAACACCGTCCGCCGCGCCATGATCGGGCTCGGCTACCACGGCACCCACACGCCCGCGGTGATCCAGCGGAACGTGCTCGAGAACCCGAGCTGGTACACGGCCTACACGCCGTACCAGCCGGAGATCTCCCAGGGCCGGCTCGAGGCACTCATCAACTTCCAGACGATGGTCTCCGACCTGACGGGCATGGCCACCGCCGGCGCCTCGATGCTCGACGAGGGCACCGCCGTGGTCGAGGGGATGCTCCTCGCCCGTCGCGCCTCCAAGGTCAAGGGCGACGCGTTCCTCGTCGACGACGACCTGCTGCCGCAGACCCGTGCACTGCTCGACCACCGCGCGGACGCCGTCGGCATCGAGCTCCGGACGTTCGCGGCCGACGCCGGCCCGAGCGACGACCAGCTCGACGGTGCGTTCGGCGTGATCGTGCAGTACCCGGGCGCCTCCGGTCGTGTCGTCGACCCGTCCTCCGTCATCGAGCGGGTCCACGCAGGTGGTGGCATCGCCGTCGTCGCGGCCGACCTGCTCGCGATGACCCTGCTCGCCAGCCCCGGTGACCTCGGCGCCGACGTCGCCGTGGGGACGAGCCAGCGCTTCGGCGTCCCGCTCGGCTTCGGCGGCCCGCACGCCGGGTACCTCGCCGTCCGTGCCGGTCTCGAGCGCCAGCTGCCCGGTCGCCTGGTCGGGGTGTCCTTCGACGCCGACGGTGCGATGGCCTACCGCCTCAGCCTGCAGACCCGCGAACAGCACATCCGCCGCGAGAAGGCCACCAGCAACATCTGCACCGCGCAGGTCCTGCTCGCCGTGATGGCCTCGATGTACGCGGTCTACCACGGGCCCGAGGGACTCCGCTTCATCGCGAACCGGGTCGCCCGGACCACGACGGCGCTCGCCGCGGTCGCGCGGGACGCCGGCCTCCGGGTGGTGCACGACGCGTACTTCGACACGCTCACCCTGCGGGCCACCGGTCGTGCCGAGGCGATCGTCGCCGCCGCGCAGGACGCCGACTTCCTGCTGCACCAGGTGGACGCGGACACGTTCCAGCTCTCCGTCGACGAGACGACCACCCCCGACGACGTCACCCGACTGGCGGGCGTGTTCGGGGCACCGGACGTGACCGTCCCCGCGACCGAGGCCGCCGTGCGTGACGCGGCCACGGGCCTCCCGGCCGCTCTGCAGCGCGAGAGCGAGTACCTGACGCACCCCGTGTTCAGCGCGCACCGCAGCGAGACCCGCATGATGCGCTACCTCAAGCACCTGGCGGACAAGGACTACGCGCTCGACCGCGGCATGATCCCGCTCGGCAGCTGCACGATGAAGCTCAACGCGGCGACCGAGATGGCCGCAGTGACCTGGCCGGAGTTCGCGAACATCCACCCGTTCGCACCGCGCGGCGACGTCGAGGGCTACCTCGACGTGATCGGCGACCTGGAGTCCTGGCTGGCCGAGGTCACCGGGTACGACACCGTGTCCCTGCAGCCGAACGCCGGCAGCCAGGGCGAGCTCGCCGGACTCCTCGCGATCCGCGGGTACCACCTGGCGAACGGCGACACCGAGCGCACCGTCTGCCTGATCCCGTCGAGCGCGCACGGCACGAACGCCGCATCCGCCGTGCTCGCCGGCATGAAGGTCGTCGTGGTCGCGTGCGACGAGAACGGCAACGTCGACCTCGGCGACCTGCGCGCGAAGACGGAGCAGCACGCCGACACCCTCGCGGCACTGATGATCACGTACCCGTCCACCCACGGGGTCTACGAGCACGACATCCGCGAGATCTGCGACGCGGTGCACGACGCCGGCGGCCAGGTCTACGTCGACGGCGCCAACCTCAACGCCCTGCTCGGCCACGCGCGCTTCGGCGACTTCGGCGGAGACGTCTCGCACCTCAACCTGCACAAGACGTTCTGCATCCCGCACGGCGGCGGCGGCCCGGGTGTCGGTCCGGTCGCGGCGAAGGCCCACCTCGCGCCGTTCCTGCCGGGGCACCCGTTCGCGCAGCAGGCCGACCGCCGGTCGGGTGCGACGTCAGCCGACGCCGACGACCGCCTGGCACACGCCGGCGGTCCGGTCAGCGCCGCACCGTACGGCAGCCCGAGCATCCTGCCCATCACGTGGACCTACGTCCGGATGATGGGGCTCGAGGGGCTGACCCGGGCGACCGAGGCAGCCGTGCTCGGGGCGAACTACATCGCGGCCCGACTGCGCGACGCGTTCCCGGTGCTCTACACGGGCGAGAACGGTCTCGTGGCACACGAGTGCATCCTCGACCTCCGACCGCTGCGCGACACCACGGGCATCACCGTGGACGACGTCGCCAAGCGCCTGGTCGACTACGGCTTCCACGCGCCGACGATGTCGTTCCCGGTCGCCGGCACCCTGATGGTGGAGCCGACCGAGAGCGAGGACCTCGCCGAACTCGACCGGTTCGTGGACGCGATGCTCGCCATCCGCGCCGAGGCCTCGGCGGTCGAACGCGGGGAGTGGCCGGCGGACGACAACCCGCTCGTGCACGCCCCGCACACGGCGTCGTCGGTGATCTCGGGGGAGTGGGCGCACGCCTACACCCGCGAGCAGGCCGTCTACCCGCTGCCCGGCATCAGCGGCCGGAAGTACTGGCCGCCGGTCCGCCGCATCGACCAGGCGTACGGCGACCGCAACCTGGTGTGCGCGTGCCCGCCGGTGGAGGCGTTCGCGTAGCGGGTCGCGTCCTCGACGCACCCACGGACGGACCGGAGGCGCGGTGCCAGCCGGCACCGCGCCTCCAGTCCGTCATCGGGTCGCGTCAGCGACCGTCGCTCAGGCGACCGTCGCTCAGGCGACCGTCGCTCAGACGACCGTCGCTCAGGCGACCGTCGCTCAGGCGACCGTCGTGACCGGCAGGTGCTTCGCCCACCACGCCAGGACGTGCTCGAACCGCTGCACCCGGTGCTGCGGACGGCCCGAGCGGGAGAGCTCGTGGCCCTCACCCGGGAACACCAGGAACGACGCGTCGACCCCGGCGCGCTTCAGCGCGACGAACTGACGGTGCCCCTGCTCGATCGGGCAGCGCCAGTCCTCTTCCGAGTGCGCCACCATGAACGGGATCGTCACCTGGCCCGCGTACGTCAGCGGGCTGCGGCGACGCTGCTCCTCCGGGTCGGCGCCGACGTAGGCGTCCGCGAAGAACCAGCCGATGTCGGAGCTGCCGGCGAAGGAGTCCCACGCGTTCACCGCGCGCTCGCTCCAGGCGGCGGCGAAGCGCTCGCCGTGGTGCGCCGCGACCCAGCTCGTCATGAAGCCGCCGTACGAACCGCCCATGATCCCCACGCGTGCGGCGTCGAGGTCGGGCCGCTCGAGTGCGGCGTCGAGCAGGGCGAGCACGTCGTCGACGTCCACGGTCCCCATCGCGCCGATCACGGCACGACCGTGCTCGAGGCCGTAGCCGCCCGAACCGCGCGGGTTGCCGATGACGACGGCGTAGCCCGCGCTCGCGTAGACCTGGGCCTCGTCGAAGAACGCCCAGGTGTCCTGTCCGAACGGTCCGCCGTGCACGACGCGGAGCACGGGGTGCGGCCCGTCGCCCTCGGGCAGGACCACCCAGCCGTGCACGGGGGTGCCGTCAGCCGAGGTGCCGCTGAGCTCCTCGATGCGGCGGACACCGTCGGCGTCGCGGAGCGGTGCGGCGAGGTCGGTGAGGGTCGTCGGCTCCGCACCGTCGGCCGAAAGGTCGACGAGGGCGACCTCGCCGGGCGAGGACGGCGTGCCGACCGTGGCGAGCAGCAGGTCACCGTCGACGGCGAACCCCGAGACGACGACGTGTCCGCCGAGCACGGTGGGCAGGGCGTCGAGCTGCAGCGGGGTGGTCGTGCCGGCCGGCACCCGTCGGACCGTCGCGGTGCCGCGGTCGAGGACGGTCACCAGGACGTCCTCGCCGTGGAGCTCCGGGCCGCCGTCGACGTCGACGGTCTCGCGCGCGGTCAGGCGGACGGGCGCTGCGGAACCGGTCGGCGCGGTGGTCTCGCCCGCCTCGGGCCGGGCTGCCCAGAGTCCCTCGGGCTCGGCGACGAGTCGCCCCTCGGCGTGCGAGGCGCCCACGTAGTACAGGGTGCCGTCCGGACCGAACACGCTGGCACCGGCAGATCCCTCGGTCCGGACGACGAGCGCGAGGGTGCCGTCGGTGGCGTCGACGCGGTACAGGTCCTCGTCGTGGGTCTCGACCGCGCCGAGGTCACGCGGTGCGGTCACGACCAGCGCGGTGCCGTCCGGGTACCAGGTCGGCGAGCCGAGCGAGCACGGCGCGCTCGTCAGGGCGGTGGTCACGGGTGCGGCGTCACGGTCGGTGACGTCCACGACGACCAGCTGCTGCAGGCGGTCGCCCAGGTACCCGGTGCCGTCGACGTGGAAGTCGAGGCGGGTGATCAGCCGTGGCGCCTCGGCGTCGGCGGCCGGACGGCGATCGGACTCCGGCAGTGCCGAACCGTAGCGGCCCGGCTCCGGGAAGCGGGCGGTGACGGCGACCCGGGTCGAGTCCGGCGACCACACCGGCGCACCGGCGCCGAGGGGCAGCGCGGTGACGACGCGGGCCTCGCCGCCGTCGACGGGGGCGACTGCGAGCTGGGCGTTGCGGCCGCCGTGCTCGTCCGCGACGACGCGGAGGAAGGCGAGCGAGCGACCGTCCGGCGACAGCGTCGGCGCGGAGTCGTGGTCGCCGGCGGTCCAGCGTGCGGTGCCGTCGGCGGTCACCCGTTCGATCGTGGTCCGGTAGGCGTCCTGGTCGAGGTCGGGGCGGGAGACCGTGACGAAGGCGGTCCTGCCGTCGCGCGGGTCGCCGCTGAGCGTCGGGCTGGAGGGGACGTGGAGGTGGGCGATGTGGTTCGAGAGCACGCCTTCACGCTACGGCCAGACACCGTCGGATGCGCCCCGAGCAGGACGTGCGGCGTTCCACGAGCGTTCATCGGGTTCAACCCTCGCCGCAAGACTGTTCAGAATTGCTTGCGGCGTCAAGCGTCTGCGTTGCGTATAGCACCACCAAGACGCAAGTATCCACAGTGTCACGCAAGGATCTGCCACGCACGTTTCCGATGTGTAACAACTTCTCCGGAGATTTTGAGGCCCCTCCGGCACGCACCTATGGTTCTTGCGAACGCGCCGCGGAGCCTTGCCTCCTGCACGTTCGATCACATTCCATCAGGAGGATCACAGAGTGAACATCACCAAGAAGCGGGGACGCCAGCTGCTCGGCGTCGTCGCCCTGGCCGGGGCGGCAGCAATCGCCCTCGCCGGCTGCACCACCTCTCCGAGTGCCAACGAGTCCGGTTCGGCGTCGAACAAGACCATCACCATCGCGCAGGTCAACGAGGTGACGTCGTTCAACTTCAACACCCCCCAGGGCAACCTGGACATGAACGGCATGGTCAACTACATGACCCAGCCGCAGTTCGTGACCCTGGGTCAGGACTACAAGATCACGCCGAACACCGACCTCGGCACGGTCAAGAAGCTCAGCGACGACCCGCTGACGGTCAAGTACACGCTGAACAAGGACGCGAAGTGGTCCGACGGCAAGGCGATCACCTCTGACGACCTCCTCCTCGGCTGGGCGCAGAACTCCGGCTACTACGACTCCGCGACGCAGGACGCCGACGGCAAGGTCACGAGCGGGACGCAGTACTTCTCCCTCGCCGCCGCGGCGCCGTTCCAGACGGAGTACCCGACCGACATCACGGACTCGTCGATCACGCTCAAGTACAAGAGCCCGTACGTCGACTGGAACCTCGTCAACCCGATCCAGTTCCCGGCGCACGTCGTCGCGGACGAGGCCGGCACCACGACCGACGCCCTCCTGAAGGCCCTCAAGGACACCCCCGCGGGTGACGTGAAGGACCCGGCTCCGGCGAACTCGACCCTCAAGAAGGTCGCCGACTTCGTCAACACCGGCTACGACAAGACCAGCCTGCCGAGCGACAAGAAGCTGCTCGTCTCCGGCGGTCCGCTCATGGTCTCCGCCTGGACCCCCAAGCAGTCGATGACCCTCGTGCCGAACCCCGAGTACAAGGGCGACCACAAGGTCAACTTCGGCAAGCTCGTCGTCCGCTTCATCGGTGACGCCAACGCCCAGGTGACGGCGCTCCAGAACGGCGAGGTCGACGCGATCCAGCCGCAGGCCTCCGCCGACACCGTCAAGGCCCTCGACGCCGCCTCCGGCGTCAAGGTCATCGAGGGTGCACAGGTCGCCTACGACCACCTCGACCTGAACTTCGGCGCGTCCGTGTTCAAGGACGAGAACGTCCGCAAGGCATTCCTCCTCACGATCCCGCGTGACCAGATCCTGAAGTCGATCGTCACCCCGATCAACAAGGACGCCAAGGTCCTCGACTCGCAGCTCTACCTGCCGGGCCAGGACGGCTACGACGAGGCCGTCGCCGCGAACGACTCCGACGAGTTCTCGAAGGTCGACATCGCCGAGGCGAAGAAGCTCCTGAACGGCGCCACCCCGTCGGTCAAGATCCTCTACAACACCGAGAACCCGAACCGCGTGGACGCGTTCCAGGCGATCCAGTCCTCGGCTGCCAAGGCCGGCATCAAGGTCGTCGACGGCGGCTCGCCCGACTGGTCCTCGCTCCTCGCGGGTGGCGACTACGACGCCTCGATCTTCGGTTGGGTCAACCCGGGTGCCGGCAACGCCGCGATCCCGCAGCTCTTCCAGACCAACAACGAGGGCAACTACAACAAGTTCGCCAACGAAGAGGCCTCGAAGCTCGCTGTCGAGACGCAGACCACGCTCGACCAGGACAAGCTGGACGAGATGAAGCAGCAGATCGACAAGATCGCGTTCGACGAGGGCTACGGCCTGCCCCTGTTCCAGAGCCCGGGCCTCTTCGCCACGAGCTCGCAGATCAAGGGTGTCAAGTACTTCGGCGGCCAGACGGGCATCGTCTGGAACGTCTGGGACTGGACCAAGTGAGCCTGACCGGTCGCTGATCAGCACCACACACGAGGGGGCGCCGGACTCGATGAGTCCGGCGCCCTCCCGTGAGCCGGGACCCTGCCCGGCACCACCATCGCCGGACACCCCCGGCACCCCGCCGCAGTGCGCGCTCGACGACGACCGCATCGCGGGAACCAGTACTCTTGCTGCTCGGGCCGCCCGATCGGACGACCAGCAGCACGATCCACCACACCGGAGAGGCACCCATCGCCCATGGTGAGTTTCATCGCGAGACGGATCCTCGTCTCGGTCCTCATCCTCATCGCCGCGTCGTTCATCATGTACAACCTGGCGGCGATCGCGGGGAACCCCCTGCAGGACCTCCAGAGCAGCAACTCGCCGAACCGCGACCAGCTCATCGCGGCCCGCGTCGCTGCCCAACACCTCGACGTCATCCCGCCGCTCCGCTGGGGCATCTGGATCACCGGCGTCGGCAAGTGCGTGATCGGGCAGTGTGACCTCGGCACGACGTTCAGCAACCAGCCCGTCGCGCAGCTCCTGCCGCAGGCCGTCGGTTCGACGATCCAGCTGGTGACGTTCTCGTTCATCCTGGCGATCATCTTCGGCATCGGTCTCGGCGTGGTCACCGCGCTCCGCGTCTACTCGGGCTTCGACTACTCGATCACCCTGGTCAGCTTCTTCCTGTACTCGCTGCCGTCGTTCCTGATGGCCGTGCTCCTGAAGTCGTTCATCGCGCTGGACTACAACAACTTCCTGGTCGACCCGAAGATCCCACCGGTCAGCCTCGTGCTCATCGCGATCGTCGTCGGGTTGATCATCCAGCTCGTGGTCGGCGGCATCCTCAAGCGGCGCCTCGTCGTCGGTGCGATCAGCGCCGTCGTGACCGCGGGCATGCTGCTGCTGATGCAGGCGACCGGCTGGTTCACGGACCCGTCGCTCGGCCCGGTCTTCGTCATCTTGTTCAGCGCCGGCATCGGTGTCGCGATGGTCGCGCTGCTCGCCGGCACGAAGAACCGCCGCGCATGGCTCGTCGCGGGGATCAACGTCCTCGTCGCGATCATCTGCTACTTCGCGCTGCAGGGGCTGCTCAACGTCTCGTCCGGCGCGACGATCTTCATCCTCGCCGTCGTCACGGTCCTGGTGGGCCTCGCGTCCGGCTTCTTCGTCGGTGGCCACGACCGCGGCCTGATGATGCGCATCGGTGCGCTGACCGCCTTCCTCAGCGCCGGCGTGATCCTGCTCGACCGCTTCATGCGCTCGTGGATCGACTACACGCAGAACTACGTGTCGCGTCCGATCGCCACGGTCGGTTCGGAGACCCCCGGTCTGACCGGTGACTTCTGGATCAACGGCATCGACACCTACACGCACCTGCTGCTGCCGACGATCTCGCTCCTGCTGATCAGCTTCGCGAGCTACACGCGCTACTCCCGGTCGGGCATGCTCGAGGTCCTCGACCAGGACTACGTGCGCACCGCCCGTGCGAAGGGCCTGCCGGAGCGCACCGTCATCGTGCGCCACGCGCTCCGCAACATGCTGATCCCGATCGCGACCCTCGTCGCGACCGACGTCGGCGCCCTCCTCGGTGGCGCGATCATCACCGAGCGGGTCTTCGCGATCTCCGGCATGGGCAGCCTGTTCAACAGCGGTCTGTCGATCACGGACGTGAACCCGGTGATGGGGTACTTCCTCGTCATCGCGATCACGGCGATCGCGTTCAACTTCCTCGCCGACCTGGCCTACTCGGCCCTCGACCCGCGGGTGCGCGTCCGATGACCGCGCCCACGACGGAGCGCCGCCGCGCCACGAGCGCGGCCGGCCACACCACGGCAGTGCACCCCCAGGAGGACAACCGATGAGCACGCTGCAGGGCGGGGCACCGCTCGAACCCAACATCGGCGACGGCATCGAGACCGGCAACACCCCGGGCTCGCACGAGAAGCAGCTCGGCGAGAGCCAGGGGCGGATCATCCTCCGCCGCTTCCTCGCCAACCGCCTCGCGGTGATCGCGCTGATCGTCTACATCCTGGTGCTGGTGTTCGCCGTCTCGGCGGTCGGTCTCGGACCGATCCCCGGGTGGTGGCACTACGGCTACCGCACGCTGGAGGACCTGCAGAACGGCGGCGCTCCGACGTCGGACCACCCGTTCGGTCAGGACCGCATCGGCAAGGACTACTTCGCCCTCACGATGCGCGGAATCCAGAACTCCGTGCTCGTCATGATCGTGATCGGCGTGTTCGCGACGTTCATCGGTGTCGTCGTCGGCGCCGTCGCGGGCTACTTCCGCGGCACGGTCGACGCGATCCTGATGCGCATCACCGACATCTTCATCGTCATCCCGGCGATCGTGATCGGTGCCGTCGTCGGCAAGACGGCGAACGGCCTCGGCGCGTGGGGGCTGGCGCTCCTGCTCGGCCTGGTCTCGTGGATGGTCATCGCCCGTCTGGTCCGCGCCGAGTTCCTGTCCCTCCGCGAGCGTGAGTTCGTCGAGGCGGCACGGGTCGCCGGTGCGTCCGACGTCCGGATCATCTTCCGGCACATCCTGCCGAACGCCATCGGCGTGATCATCGTCTCCGCGACGCTGCTCATCGCCTCGGCGATCCTGCTCGAGACGGCCCTGAGCTACCTCGGCTACGGCATCAAGGCGCCGGACTCGTCCCTCGGTCTGCTCATCAGCCAGAACCAGTCGGCGTTCCAGACCCGTCCGTACCTGTTCTGGTGGCCGGCGTCGTTCATCGTGCTGCTCGCGCTGTGCGTGAACTTCATCGGCGACGGGCTGCGCGACGCGTTCGACCCCCGCTCGAAGCGGTTCAGCCTGCGCAAGACGCGCGAGGCGAAGGGGCCGGAGAACACCTCCGGCTCGGAGATGATCAGCGCGTGACGTCCCCCCGTGTCCTAGCGAGCGGCGATGGCGAACCAGCCACCGACGCCGGTCGCGACGAGCAGCGCGATCGACACCCAGTGCAGGCGCACCGGCACCTGCACGGTGTCGGCCGCGCCGAGCTCGATCGCGTCGCGCTCGCGCAGGGCGTCCCAACGGTGCCGGACCAGGTAGGCGGCGTCACCGGACGACGTGGACAGCAGGTCGCCAGCACGGCGGTTGCCGTCCTCGGCGTCGGGGACGACCCGGCCGTGGCGCTGGTTCTGCCGGCGGGCCAGGGCGACACCGGCACGACCCGGCGCCGGGGCGGCCCACACGGACACCCGACGGTTCGGCGTGACGAGCGTCAGGGCGAACCGGGTGTCGACGTGCACGAGCGCCGACCAGGGCACGTGCACGGTGTGGAAGACGTTGACGACCTCGATGCCGTCGTCGTCGATCGTCATCCGCGGACGCCAGAGCGCCACCCAGCCGAGCAGGACGCCGAACGCCGTCGGCACGAGCGCCAGGACGCGGGCCTGCCAGGTCTGGTCGTTCAGCACCGTCGTGACGAGGAGCAGGGCCACGATCGCCCAGAGGGCGATCGCCAGGCCACGGTTGAACTGGGACACGAAGACATCGCGCGTCGTCGGGGAGGCAGGCATGCCTCCATCGTCGCAGGTCGGGGCCCCCACGCCCGACGCCTGCACCCCCGCCGTCAGCGCACCTCCACCACCACCCACGCGGCCGTCACGAACGGCCGGGAAAGGACCGGACGTCGTTGAGCACGCCCGCCTCCGCGGCCACCACCCCGGCCGCCACAAGCACCCCCGTCGTCAAGGTCTCCGGACTCGACGTCGACTTCGCGGTCGACGACGTCTGGACCCCCGCGGTCAAGCAGCTGTCCTACGAGATCCAGTCGGGCGAGGTCCTCGCCCTGGTGGGTGAGTCCGGCTCCGGCAAGTCCGTCAGCTCGATGTCGATCCTCGGACTCCTGCCCCGGAACGCCCGCGTGAACGGCTCGATCGAGTTCCAGGGCACCGAGCTCCTCGGGCTCCGGTCCGCGCAGCTCCGTGAGTACCGCGGCAAGGAGATCGCGGTGATCTTCCAGGAGCCGATGACCGCGCTGAACCCGGTGTTCACCGTCGGGTCGCAGATCGTCGAGACACTGCGCATCCACTACGGCATCTCGCCGAGCGAGGCGAAGGGCCGAGCGATCGAGCTCCTGACCCTCGTCGAGATGCCCGACCCGCAGAAGGCGTTCGACTCGTACCCGCACCAGCTCTCCGGTGGGCAGCGGCAGCGCGCGATGATCGCCCAGTCGATCTCCTGCGACCCGAAGCTCCTCATCGCCGACGAGCCGACGACGGCCCTCGACGTGACCGTGCAGGCCGAGATCCTCGACCTCATCCGCGACCTGGCCGGCAAGCTCGGCAGCGCGGTCCTGCTGATCACCCACGACATGGGCGTCGTCGCCGACCTCGCCGACCGCATCGTCGTGATGCAGCAGGGCATCGCCGTCGAGACCGGCACGGTCCGCGACGTCTTCGCGGCGCCGCAGCACCCGTACACGCAGACGCTGCTCGACGCAGTGCCCCGCCTCGGCCAGGCCGGTGACGTCGTCATCGACCTCACGGAGACGCTCGAGGCGGTCGTCGAGCACGACAGCCCCGTGCACGTCAACGAGACGGTCACCCACACGGACGTCGTCTCGACGCTCGGCCCGGCGGTCCTGGAGTTCAAGGACGTCGTCATCGAGTACCCGGGTCGCGGTCGCGTCAAGGCGTTCCGCGCCATCGACGGCGTCGACCTGACCGTCCACGAGGGCGAGGTCGTCGGCCTGGTCGGTGAGTCGGGTTCCGGCAAGTCGACGCTCGGCCGTGCCGCGATCGGTCTGCTCCCGATCACGTCGGGGTCGCTCGACGTGACCGGCGTCGACCTGTCGAAGCCGACCCGTTCGCTCGTCCGCCAGGTGCACCAGAACGCCGGCATCGTGTTCCAGGACCCGTCGTCGTCGCTCAACCCGCGCATGACGATCGGGCAGTCGATCGGCGAGCCGCTCCTGCTCGGCAAGGGCATGAAGGGCCGCGAGCTCGAGCGCGAGGTCGAGTCCCTGCTCGAGGCCGTCCGGCTCCCCACGGCGTACTCGACCCGCTTCCCGCACGAGCTCTCCGGTGGGCAGAAGCAGCGCATCGGCATCGCCCGTGCGTTGGCGCTCCGGCCGAAGCTGCTCATCGCGGACGAGCCGACGTCGGCCCTCGACGTGTCGGTGCAGGCCACCGTCCTCGAGCTGCTGAAGGACCTGCAGCGCGAGTTCAACTTCGCCTGCCTGTTCGTGACGCACGACCTGGCGGTCATCGACGTGCTGGCGGACCGCATCGCGGTGCTCCACCACGGTCACCTCGCCGAGGTCGGCACGCGTGACCAGATCCTGCGCGACCCGCAGGACCCGTACACGCAGCGACTCATCGCCGCGGTGCCGCTGCCGGACCCGGACGTCCAGCGCGAGCGTCGCGAGCTGCGTCGCCAGATCCTGGCGGCGGGCTCGGACGAGTAGCCGCACGCGCACATCGTGAGCAGGAATGGTCGGGTCCCGTGACGGGGCCCGACCATTCCTGCTCACCGAGTGTGCGACCGCACGACGCGCGACCGCACGACCGCACGACCCGGCCTGGAGGCGCGGGGTGCGTCCGGCGCACCGCCGACGGACCGCGGGTGGCCGGCTCTCAGAGCCGCGCGGCCGCCATCGACGCGGCCACACCGAGCACGACCATCGCGAGGACCGTCCACCCGTGGGTGCGATGCGTGACGGGTGCGGCGTCGACGGTCGCCGGGGGCGGGCCGTCCTGCGCGACCGGCGCGGGCACGAGGGCCCGGATGCGCGTGGCCGCAGCCTCGACGTCGACGCGATCCGTGCCTCCCGGCTGCCCTGCTCTGCTGATCGCGAGCCGCGCCGTCGGACGCGTGGCGATCCAGACGCGGCGGACGCCCTCGCTCGAGACGACCTCGATGCCGTACTTGGTCCGGACGTCGGTGACCCGGCGCCAGGCGTAGGTGCTGGTGCGCCGGACGTCGACGATGCGCAGGTGCTCGGGCGTCAGCTCGATCCGCGGACGCCAGAGGACGGCCCACGCAACGAACGCGACGCAGATGCTCGGGATCGGGACGAGCCAGGGGGAGCCGCCGCCGACCAGGGCGAGGGGGACGAGCACCACCGCGGCGGCCCAGAGGACGAGGGCCAGGACGCGCAGACCCGGGGCGACGATGGTGGTGTTCACCGGACGAGGTTACGAGATGCCTCCCCGGGAACGCCCGGGGAGCGGGTGTGACACACCAGCGCGTATCTCCGGACGACCCGATTTCCCGGGGAGGCAGATCCTTTCTGGACCTCTCGTGCCGTCAATGGTCGTCGCCCCCAGTTCGGGTGTCAATACCCCATCGCGACGGATTCGTGGGAAGGCCACGCCGGGGACTACGAGACGAGCAGTTCGATCTGCGCGCGGATGGTCTCGGCCTTCGGGAACCGCAGTCCGACGAGGCCGACGTGCCGCCAGCGCACGACGCCGTCGGGGCCGATCACGAAGACGGACCGGCGGAGTCCGATGCCGGGAGCACGCACCCCGTAGTCGCGGATGACGCTGCCGGAGGTGTCGCTCAGCAGGGGGAAGGTGAGGGACGAGCCGCGGGCGAAGGTCTCGTGGGAGTCGAGGGCCTGCGGGCTGACACCCCAGACGACGGCGCCGAGGTCGTCGAACTCGTCGAGTTCCGCTTGGTAGCTGCAGAGCTGCGCGGTGCAGACGGCCGTCGCGTCACCCGGGTAGAACGCGAGCACGACGGTGCGGCCGATCTCCGAGGACAGGTCGTACTCGTCGTCGGTGCGGACGCCGTCGCGGACGATCATCCCGGGCAGGGTGAACGTGGGCGCGGACTCGCCGACCTCGGGGATGCTCATGTGCTCACGGTAGGGCTGCCGGGTGTGTGCGGTGCGTCGCCGCGCTGTGTGCGGGCTGTGGATGCGCTCCGTGGCCTACGAGAACAGCTGGGGGAAGGCGTGCGCCACCCAGGGGTAGCCGACGAACACCGCGGCGTCGAGCAGGCAGTGCGTGACGATCAGGGGCATCAGCCGGCCCCACTTCGTGTAGATCCAGCCGAACGCGATGCCCATCACCGCGTTGCCGAGGAAGGCGCCGAAGCCCTGGTAGAGGTGGTAGCTGCCGCGGAGCAGTGCGGTCGACAGGATCATCTGCCAGCGCCCCCATCCGAGGTCACCGAGCCGGGCGTAGAGGTACCCGATCACGATCACCTCCTCTTGCAGCCCGGACCGGATCGCCGAGAGCAGCAGGACCGGCACCGTCCACCAGTACGAGTTCAGGGCGGCGGGGTCGACGTTCACCGTGATGCCGAGCGCGCGCCCGGCGAAGTACAGGCCGAGCCCCGGGATCCCGATGCAGAGGGCGATGAGCGCCGGGCCGCCCAGGTCGGGCTTCACGCGGAACCGGTCGATGCCGAGTCGGGACAGGTGCGGGCGCGTCGTGCTCCAGAGCAGGTAGCAGACGAGCGCGACGGGAGCCAGGTCCACCGCGATGCCGAGGAGCTGGCGGGCGAGGTCGACGTACTGCACCGTGGTCGACGAGGTGTTCAGCGCCGTCGACTGCTCACCGAGGGGGGTCGTCTGGGACAGGTCGTCGATGATCTGCAGGATCGAGTAGAGCGCGCTGGCACCGAGCGAGAGGAGCAGCACGATCGTGATCTCGACCCACGTTCGCCGTCGGCTCATGCGCTGTACTCCTGTCGGTTGCGAACTACCGGTAGACTGGCGTGTCGGGCGTTCTGCCCGCGGGTGCGGTGCCGTCAAATCACTGGCCCGACACTCTCCCAGAAATTGAAGGATGTCCTGTATGGCGCTCGCCACCCGGTCCGACCTGCGCAACGTCGCCATCGTGGCACACGTCGACCACGGCAAGACCACCCTCGTCGACGCGATGCTCACGCAGACCAACTCGTTCGACGCCCACTTCGAGGGCGAAGACCGCATGATGGACTCGAACGACCTCGAGCGCGAGAAGGGCATCACGATCCTCGCGAAGAACACGTCGGTGCTCTACAACGGGAAGCACGCGACCGAGTTCGGCTCGGACGGCCCCATCACCATCAACGTGATCGACACCCCGGGTCACGCCGACTTCGGTGGCGAGGTCGAGCGCGGCCTGTCCATGGTCGACGGCGTCGTGCTCCTGGTCGACGCGTCCGAGGGCCCGCTGCCCCAGACCCGCTTCGTGCTCCGCAAGGCCCTCGCCGCGAAGCTCCCGGTGATCCTGCTCGTCAACAAGACGGACCGCCCCGACTCCCGCATCGACGAGGTCGTCTCCGAGTCCCAGGACCTGCTCCTCGGCCTCGCGTCCGACCTGTCGGACGAGGTCGACGACCTCGACCTCGACGCCATCCTCGACGTGCCCGTGGTCTACGCCTCGGGTCGTGCCGGTGCCGCGTCGCGCAACAAGCCGGCCGACGGCTCGCTGCCCGACAACGACGACCTCGAGCCGCTGTTCGAAGCGATCCTCCAGCACGTCCCCGCGCCGAAGTACGACGACCAGCACCCGCTGCAGGCCCACGTCACCAACCTCGACGCGTCGCCGTTCCTCGGCCGCCTCGCGCTGCTCCGCATCTTCCACGGCACCATGAAGAAGGGCCAGACGGTCGCGTGGGTCAAGCACGACGGCACCGTCGCGAACGCCCGCATCACCGAGCTCCTCATCACGAAGGCCCTCGAGCGCTACCCGGCCGAGTCGGCTGGCCCCGGTGACATCGTCGCCGTCGCCGGCTTCGACACGATCACCATCGGTGAGACGCTGACCGACCCCGAGGACGTCCGCCCGCTGCCGACCATCACGGTCGACGACCCGGCGATCTCGATGACGATCGGCACGAACACCAGCCCGCTCGTCGGCAAGGTCAAGGGCCACAAGCTCACCGCCCGCATGGTCAAGGAGCGCCTCGACCGCGAGCTCATCGGCAACGTCTCGCTCAAGGTCCTCGACATCGGTCGCCCCGATGCCTGGGAGGTCCAGGGCCGTGGTGAGCTCGCGCTCGCCATCCTGGTCGAGCAGATGCGTCGTGAGGGCTTCGAGCTCACCGTCGGCAAGCCGCAGGTGGTCACGAAGCGTGACGACAACGGCAAGCTGCTGGAGCCGTACGAGCACATGACGATCGACACGCCGGAGGAGTACCTCGGCGCGATCACGCAGCTCATGGCCGCTCGCAAGGGCCGCATGGAGAACATGACGAACCACGGCACCGGCTGGGTGCGCATGGAGTTCATCGTCCCGTCGCGCGGCCTGATCGGCTTCCGCACGTCGTTCCTGACCGAGACCCGCGGCACCGGCATCGCCAACGCGATCTCGCACGGCTACGACGAGTGGGCCGGCCCGATCCAGACCCGCATCAACGGCTCGATCGTCTCCGACCGCTCGGGTGTCGTCACGCCGTTCGCCATCACGAACCTCCAGGAGCGGATGACGTTCTTCGTCAACCCCACCGAAGAGGTCTACGAGGGCATGGTCATCGGTGAGAACTCGCGCGCCGACGACATGGACGTGAACATCACCAAGGAGAAGAAGCTCACGAACATGCGTTCGGCGAACGCCGACTCCTTCGAGTCGATGACGCCGTCGCGCCAGCTCTCGCTGGAGGAGTGCCTGGAGTTCGCCCGCGAGGACGAGTGCGTCGAGGTCACCCCCGACGCCGTGCGCATCCGCAAGGTCGAGCTCGACGCGCAGGCTCGCCAGCGCTCGTACGCCCGCCTGAAGCGTCAGGACGCGTAAGCGACGACCCGGCGCGACATCCGTCGCGTGACCTGAGGAGGTCGGGGGTTACGGTGGACACCGTGACTCTCGACCTCCTCTCGCTGTACCAGGACCTGCACGCCCACCCCGAGCTCGGTTTCCAGGAGCACCGCACCGCCGGCATCGTCGCCGACCGGCTCGCGGAGATCGGTGGCATCGAGGTGACCACCGGCGTCGGTGGCACCGGTGTCGTCGGTGTCCTGTCGAACGGCGAGGGCCCGGTGGTCTGGCTCCGTGCCGACATGGACGGTCTGCCCGTCCAGGAGCGCACCGGCCTGCCGTACGCCAGCGAGCACCGCGGCACCGACGAGGACGGCAACGACGTCCCGACGATGCACGCCTGCGGCCACGACATCCACGTCACCTGGCTCCTCGGCACCCTCGAGCGCCTCGTCGCCACCACCGCGGACTGGCAAGGCACCGTCGTCGCGGTGTTCCAGCCCGCCGAGGAAGTGATCTCCGGCGCCCGCGCGATGGTCGAGGACGGCCTGGTGAACCGGTTCCCGAAGCCCGACGTCGTGCTCGGGCAGCACTCCGCGCCGGCTCCCGTGGGCATCGTCGCGGTCGGCACCGGCCCGGTGATGGCGTCGAGCGACCGTCTGACCGTGACCTTCAACGGCCGTGGTGCGCACGGTTCCGCGCCCCAGGCCTCCCTCGACCCGATCGTGACCGCGGCGTCGGCGGTCGTTCGGCTGCAGACCGTCGTCTCCCGCGAGGTCTCGCCGAGCGACGCCGGCGTCGTGACCGTCGGCAGCTTCCACGCGGGCAGCCGGGCGAACATCATCCCCGACCAGGCCGTCATCGAGATCTCGACCCGTGCCCGCAACGAGGAGACCCGCGCGCGGATCATCGCCTCGATCGAGCGGATCGTCCGCGCCGAGAGCGATGCCGGCGGTCTGCCCGAACCGACGATCGTCCGGTCGCCCGGCGCCGAGGTGACCGTCAACGACCCCGCGTCCGCCGCCGTCGTCCTCGAGGCCATCCGTGCGGAGGTCCCCGGTGCACGCGACCTGGAGATCGGGCTGGCGATGGCGTCCGAGGACGTCGGGCAGCTCGCCACCGCATCGGGAGCGCCGCTCGTGTACTGGTTCACGGGCATCACCGACCCGGAGCTGTTCCGTCGCGGCGAGGAGATCCCGAGCAACCACTCGCCGTTCTACGCGCCGCAGGCCGAGACCGCGATCCCGGTGGGGGTCGACGCGCTGGTGGCCGCCACGCGCGCGTACGTCGCCTGACGTCCGTCCGAGCCGGCCCTGCGGGGCGGACGGGAGGCGCGGGGCGGCCCCGCCGCGCGCGTGACGGTCCCGGGGACAGGACGTTCACAGCCAACTCGCCCCGGGCCTCCCGGCTCACCCGTTACGGTCGCGACATGCGTTCCCTCCGTACCCCGCTGATCGCCGCCGTCGCCGCCGGCATCGCCCTGGCCGGACTGACCGGCTGCTCGACCGACGCCGTCCAGCAGGCCACCGACCTCGGATCCTCCGTCGCGTCGAACGTCGCCGACGGAGTCGCCGGCATCGACGGCAAGGCGATCCAGGACGGCATGTCCTCGGTCGCCGGCGGCATCGACGGCGCGCTCGACACGGCGCTCAAGGGTTCGAACGTGACCTCGGACGGCAAGGCGCCCGACGGGTTCCCGTCGTCGGACGTCCCGCTCGTCGACGGCACGGTGCTCGGCGGGGGAGCGGGGCCGAACGGCTCCGGGTGGGTCGTGCAGGTCCGGGCGGGTTCCGTCGACGACTTCGCGACGGCGGCGCAGCAGCTCACCGACGCCGGGTACACCGAGTCCGCGAAGCGTGCCGACACGTCGAGTGCGTTCGGCATGTTCCGGAGCGACGGGTACCGCGTGGTGCTCACCTTCTCGGACGGCGATGACGGCGTCACCGCGACGTACATCGTCACGACCCGCTAGTCCCGTACCCTTGGGGGCGATGTCGAAGGCCCCCGTCACCCGCGCCGAGCGCGTCCTGTTCGTGCACGCCCACCCCGACGACGAGACGCTGTCGTCCGGTGGCACGATCGCCACCCTCCTGGAGCTCGGTGCCGAGGTGACCGTGCTCACGGCGACCCGCGGTGAGCGCGGGGAGATGCTCACCGAGCAGCTCGCCCCGCTCGCCGGCGACGGCCCCCGGGTCGCGCGCCACCGGGAGACCGAGATCGCCGCGGCGCTCGCTGCCCTCGGCGGTCCCGCGCACCTCTGGCTCGGCGGCCGCGGCGCCCGTCCGACCGACCTGCCCGAACGTCGCTACGTCGACTCCGGCATGCGCTGGGGAGACGACGGACGCGCGGTCGCGGCCGAGGACGCCCCGGCCGACTCGCTCACCGCCGCGGACCTCGGCGAGGTCGTCGACGACATCCGCGCCGCGATCCGCTCGACCGGCGCCGACGCCGTCGTGAGCTACGCCGACGACGGCGGGTACGGCCACCCGGACCACGTCCGCGTCCACCACGCGGCCCAGTACGCCGCCAAGGCCGAGGACGTCGCCTTCTCGATGATCGTCGACCCGGAGTCCGGCGCGGCGGACGTCACGGTCGACGTCCTGCCCGTGCGGGCGAAGGTCCGCGCCGCCGTCGAGCAGTACCGCTCGCAGGTCGCCGTCGACCCCGTCGACCCGGCGGACCCGACGGCGTTGTCGTGGGTGATGCCGCACGGTGTCCGGCAGCACGCACCGTCCGTCGAGGCGTTCCGCCACGGCACCGAACCGCAGGCCCCGGCCCCGCAGACCTACGCCGAGATGTCCGGGCAGGGCAAGGCGACCGCCGTGGTGGTGGCGCTCCTGCTCGGTCTCGTCGCGGGCGGCCTCGGCACCGTGACGCACCAGCAGACGCTCGGCTCGTTCCCGGTCGGCATGGTGCTGACCACCCTGATCGTGCTCGGGCTGACGGTCGGGGTCCGGCTCGTCTACCGTTCGCGGGCGATGGTCGCGGCGATCGGCATCGGCGTCATCGTCGCCACCCAGGTGCTCGTGTCCGTCGGCGGCCAGAGTTCCCCGCTCGTGCTCGCGAACGCCGCCGGGTACGTCTGGACGTTCGCCCCCGCCGTGATCGCCGCGCTCGTGCTGGCGTGGCCGGACCTGTCGGGGCTGCGGTCCCGGACCGCCCCCGGCCGCGAGTAGACTCGAACCCGCTCGTCGAAGGGAGCACCCGAACCGTGACCTACGTGATCGCCCAGCCCTGTGTCGACGTCAAGGACCGCGCCTGCATCGACGAATGCCCGGTCGACTGCATCTACGAAGGTGACCGGTCGCTGTACATCCACCCCGACGAGTGCGTCGACTGCGGTGCGTGTGAACCGGTCTGCCCGGTCGAGGCGATCTACTACGAGGACGACCTGCCCGACGAGTGGGCCGACTACTACAAGGCCAACGTCGAGTTCTTCGAGGAAGTCGGTTCGCCCGGCGGTGCCGCGAAGGTCGGTGTGATCCACAAGGACCACCCCGTCGTCATGGCCGAGCCCCCGCGCGGCTGAACGGCCGACACGTGGCGCTCGACCTCCCCGACTTCCCCTGGGACCAGCTGGTCCCGTTCAAGCAGCGGGCCGCAGCACACGAGGGCGGCATCGTCGACCTCAGCGTCGGCTCACCCGTCGACCCCACGCCCGAGGTGGTCAAGACCGCCCTGGCCGAGGCGACCGAGGCGCACGCCTACCCGCAGGTCGCCGGCACCCCCGCCCTGCGTCAGGCGATCGCGGACTGGTACGGGCGACGCCACGGGGTGACCCTGACCGAGGCGAACACGCTCCCGACGATCGGCTCGAAGGAGTTCATCGCCGGGCTCGCGCTCTGGCTCGGCATCGGCACGGGCGACACCGTGGTGTTCCCGGCCGCGGCGTACCCGACGTACGAGCTCGGTGCCGCCCTGGTCGGCGCGGATGCCCTGGCGTCCGACGACCCCGCCGCGTGGCCGGCCTCGACGAAGCTCGTCTGGCTGAACTCACCCGGCAACCCGGACGGCCGGGTGCTGTCGATCGACGAGCTCCGTGCCGCCGTCGCGCGTGCCCGTGCTCTCGGCGCCGTGATCGTCGGCGACGAGTGCTACGCCGAGCTCGGGTGGGACCCCGAGTACGCGACCACCCCGACGCCGACGATCCTCGACCCGCGTGTGGTCGGTGACTCCCTCGACGGCGTCCTCAGCGTGTACTCGCTCTCGAAGCAGTCGAACCTCGCCGGGTACCGGGCGGCCTTCGTCGCCGGTGACGCCGCCGTCCTCGCCGACGTGCTCGCCGTCCGGAAGCACGCCGGCCTGATGCCGCCGCTGCCGGTCCAGCAGGCGATGATCACGGCGCTGCAGGACGACACCCACGTGCAGCAGCAGAAGGCCCGGTACCGCGCCCGCCGGAACATGCTCCGACGGGCACTCGTCGACGCCGGGTTCCGGGTCGACCACAGCGAGGCAGGCCTGTACCTCTGGGCCACCCGCGGCGAGCCCGCACTCGACACGGTGTCCTGGCTGGCCGACCGGGGCATCCTCGTCGCACCGGGCACGTTCTACGGCGCTGCCGGGGGCGAACACGTCCGCGTGGCCCTCACGGCCACCGACGAGCGCATCGCCGCGGCGGCCCAGCGACTGGCCAGCAGTCGTCGACTCGGCACGGCGTAGCGGGCGACCGCGGGAGTCGTGACGCGCGACCGCGCGCTGCTCGGCTCGAGCGCAACCGGTGGTTCCCACCAAGTCGTGACCATCGATGTGTGCACGAGCGACAGACGCCGCGATTAGGCTGTCCTCGTGACTGACACTGCCAACGACGCTCAGAAGACGGCCACACCGCCCACCACGCCCGTCCCCGTGAGTCCCGCTGCCGAGCAGACGGCCGAGACCGCGACGCTGACGTACCCGGGTGGCACGGCGGAGTTCCCGATCCTGCCGAGCGTCGACGGCGCTGCCGTCATCGACATCTCGACGTTCAAGAAGCAGACCGGGATGAACACGCTCGACTACGGGTTCGTGAACACCGGCTCGACCAAGAGCGCGATCACCTACATCGACGGCGACGAGGGGATCCTGCGCTACCGCGGGTACCCGATCGACCAGGTCGCGTCGAACTGCACCTTCCTCGAGGTCGCCTGGCTCCTGATCTACGGCGAGCTCCCGAGCGAGTCCGAGCTCGCCGACTTCGACGCCCGCATCCGTCGCCACACGCTGCTGCACGAGGACCTGCGTCGGCTGTTCGACGCCCTGCCGCACTCCGCGCACCCGATGTCCGTGCTGTCGAGCGCCGTGAGCGCCCTGTCGACCTACTACGAGGACGACATGGACGTCGACGACCCGGAGAAGGTCGAGCTGCAGACCGTGCGGCTCCTCGCCAAGCTCCCGGTCATCGCCGCCTACGCCCACAAGAAGTCCATCGGGCAGGCGTTCCTGTACCCGGACAACGGGCTGTCGTTCGTCGACAACTTCCTGCGGCTCAACTTCGGCACCATGGCCGAGACCTACCAGCCGAACCCGGTGCTCTCCAAGGCCCTCGACCGACTCCTGATCCTGCACGAGGACCACGAGCAGAACGCCTCCACGGCGACGGTGCGCATGGTCGGCTCGACGAAGGCGAACATGTTCGCGTCGATCTCCGCCGGCATCAACGCCCTGTACGGCCCCCTGCACGGCGGTGCGAACGAGGCCGTGCTCGAGATGCTGCAGCAGATCAAGGACTCCGGCGAGCCCGTGCAGCGCTTCGTCGAGCGGGTGAAGAACAAGGAGCGCGGCGTGAAGCTCATGGGCTTCGGGCACCGCGTCTACAAGAACTACGACCCCCGCGCGAAGCTCGTGAAGGAGTCCGCCGACGAGGTCCTCGAGTCCCTCGGAGTGCAGGACGATCTGCTCGACATCGCGAAGGAGCTCGAGCAGATCGCGCTGAGCGACCAGTACTTCATCGAGCGCAAGCTCTACCCGAACGTCGACTTCTACACCGGCATCATCTACAAGGCGATGGGCTTCCCGCCGCGCATGTTCACGGTCCTGTTCGCGATCGGGCGCCTGCCCGGCTGGATCGCGCAGTGGCGTGAGCTGAACAACGACCCGCTCAACAAGATCGGTCGCCCGCAGCAGCTGTACGTGGGTGCGCCGAAGCGGGACATCCCCGCGCGCTGACGCGCTCACGAGCGCCCCGCCCACGGTTCCGTGGGTGGGGCGTTTCTTCGTGCGCCTGCCGTGCCGTGCTGCTCGCCGTTCGGTGCTGCTCGCCGTTGCGGCCGGCCGAGCGGGCGAAATACCGGGGTGCCTCGCGGAGGCACGCGGGCATTTCGCCCGTTCGCCGCGGCGGGCGGGTATCGGGCGGCGGGCGCAGTCGGTGCGGCTGGCCGAGCGGGCGAAATGCCCAGGTGCGTCGTGCTCGGACGCGGGCATTTCGCCCGTTCGTCGCGGCGGGCGGGTGTCGGGCGGCGTGCGCAGTCGGTGCGGCTGGCCGAGCGGGCGAAATGCCCAGGTGCGTCGCGCTCGGACGCGGGCATTTCGCCCGTTCGTCGCGGCGGGCGGGTGTCGGGCGGCGAGCGCCGTCGGTGCGGCTGGCCGAGCGGGCGAAAACCCCGGGGTGGGTCACGGAGGCACCCTGGCATTTCGCCCGCTCGACGCGCGGGGCTCGACGCGCGGGGCGCGGGGCGCGGCGGGAGCGGACTGCGCGGGTGCGGCAGGCGCACGGGGCGCAACCGACTGGAGGCCCGGTGCCGGTCTCGTGGACCGGTACCGGGCCTCCCGTGCGTGCGTCGGTGCGTGCGCGATCGCAGGACGCGCCGCTCACCTCCGCCGAGTGGTCGCGAACTGTTGCCGGGCGGGTGCCACGGCGACAGTTCGTGCGCCCTCGGCGCACGCCGACGACGTGTCGTGACCGCTCGAGGGCGCCTCGGCTACGCGTGCAAGGCGGTGTTCAGCTGGATGCCCTCGCCCTTGCGCTGCAGGGCCTCGACGGCGCCGGACAGGCTGTTGCGACGGAACAGGATGTTCGGGGTGCCGGAGAGCTCGGCGGCCTTCACGGTCTTGGGGGTGCCGTCCGGGTTCGGGACGGCGCCGACCAGGACGACCTTCGTTCCCGCGGTGACGTACAGGCCCGCCTCGATGACGGAGTCGTCGCCGAGCGAGATGCCGAGCCCCGCGTTCGCACCGAGCAGCGCACGTTCGCCCAGGGAGACCCGGTGCGTACCGCCGCCGGACAGCGTGCCCATGATGGACGCCCCGCCGCCGATGTCGGTGCCGTTGCCGACGACGACGCCCTGCGAGACGCGGCCCTCGATCATGGCGTCGCCGAGGGTGCCGGCGTTGAAGTTCACGAAGCCCTCGTGCATGACGGTCGTGCCGGGGGAGAGGTGTGCGCCGAGTCGGACGCGGTTGGCGTCGCCGATCCGCACACGGTCCGGCACGACGTAGTCGACCAGACGGGGGAACTTGTCGATCGCGTGGACCGCGATGCCGGCGCGCTGCAGCGACGGGCGGAGTCGCGTCAGGGACCCCGGGTGGACCGGCCCGGCGTTGGTCCACGCGACGATCGGCAGGTGGCCGAAGACGCCGTCGAGGTTGATGGTGTTCGGGCGCACGTGCAGGTGGCTCAGCAGGTGCAGGCGCAGGTACGCGTCCTCGGTACTGGTCGGGGCGGCGTCGATCGTGACCTCGGTGGTGACGGCCTCGATCCGGACCTCCCGGCGGGGGTCGTCACCGACGTGCGCCTGCAGCTCGGCCGGGAAGACCGCGTCGGCCGGCAGCGGGCCGAGGTGGGTCTCCGGGTACCAGGTGTCGAGGGTCGTGCCGTCGGCGGCGATCGTCGCGAGGCCGTGGCCCCAGGCGTGGGTCGGGCGGTCGGTGGCGGCGGTCGGGTCGGCGGCAGCGGTCGTGTCGGTCACCGCACCAGGGTACCGAGGCCCCGGACGGGAGCACCGACCGACCGGACGGACGCTGCGGAGCCGCACCGCGCCTCCCGGCCCGCAGTGCCGTGGGCCAGCGCGACGCAAGCGGTGGCCGATAAGGTGACCGCATGCCGGAGCAGCTCGACCTCACCGCCTCGTCCATCGACATCACCCGCGCCATCTGCGACATCGAATCGGTGTCGGGCAACGAGCAGGCCCTCGCCGACGCGATCGAGGCGGTGCTCGCGCCGCTGCCGCACCTCGAGGTGATCCGCGACGGCGACGCGATCGTCGCGCGCACGAACCTCGGCCGCGACCGCCGCGTCGTGATCGCCGGGCACATCGACACCGTGCCGCTCAACGACAACCTGCCGACCGAGTTCCGGACCGCCGAGGACGGCACCGAGATCCTCTGGGGCCGCGGGACCGTCGACATGAAGGCCGGGTGCGCGGTGCAGCTCAAGCTCGCGTACGACCTGGTCGACCCCTCGGTCGACGTCACGTGGGTCTGGTACGACCACGAAGAGGTCAGCGACCTGCTGAACGGCCTCGGTCGCCTCGCTCGCACCCGACCCGAGCTGCTCGCCGGCGACTTCGCGATCCTCGGCGAACCCTCCGGCGCGCAGATCGAGGGTGGCTGCAACGGGAACCTCCGCGCCGAGATCCGCACGTTCGGCAAGCGCTCGCACAGCGCCCGCAGCTGGATCGGCGACAACGCGATCCACAAGGCGGCACCGATCCTCGCGACCCTGGCCGCGTACGAGCCCCGCACCGTCACGGTCGACGGCCTCGAGTACCGCGAGGGCCTGAACGCGGTGGGCATCAGCGGCGGCATCGCCGGCAACATCATCCCCGACGAGGCGATGGTGCACGTGAACTACCGGTTCGCCCCGTCGCGGTCGGCCGACGAGGCCGTCGCGCACATCCGCGAGCTCTTCGACGGCTACGAGGTCACGATCGTCGACCTCGCCGCGGGCGCCCGACCGGGCCTCGACGCGCCGCTCGCCCAGGACTTCGTGTCCGCGGTCGGTGGCCCCGCTCCCCGCCCGAAGTACGGCTGGACCGACGTCGCACGGTTCTCCGCGCTCGGTGTCCCCGCGGTCAACTACGGCCCCGGTGAGCCGGTGTTCGCCCACCACGACGACGAGCAGGTCCCGGTCGAGCAGATCACCGCGGTCGAGGCCGGCCTCCGTCGGTGGCTGACGGCCTGACGACGGCCGGGGTCTCCCGGCCGACCCCCTCCCGTGCTCGCTGGCGCGCCCGGTACCGGGTCGTGCCGTGGTGGGTGCGGATCACCGTCGTCTACGTGCTCGCCCGGATCGTCACCGGCGTGATGCTGCAGGCGTTCGCGAGCGTGCAGGCGGCGAACTCCTTCACCGTGCAGCACCCCGCCTACCTGTCGTTCGCGTCGATCTGGGACGGTGCCTGGTACCGGGTGATCGCCACCGGCGGGTACCCGTCGACCCTGCCCGTGGACGCCGCGGGGCACGTGACCGAGAACGCGTGGGCGTTCATGCCGGCGTACCCGTTCCTGGTGCGCGGCCTGATGCTCCTGACCGGCGCGTCGTTCGAGCTCGTCGCCGTGTCGGTGTCCCTGCTGGCGGGCTTGGGTGCGGCGCTCGTGTTCCGCCGGTTGATGGGACGATTCCTCGATCCGGCGCGGGCGACGTTCGCGACGGTGCTCCTGTGCGTCTCACCGGTCTCCGCGATGTTCCAGGTGGCGTACGCCGAGTCGATGGGGCTGTTCCTGCTCATCGTCGCGCTGCTGCTCATGGTGGACCGGCGGTGGTGGACCATGCTGCCCGTCGTGCTGCTGCTCGGCATGACCCGACCGACCGGGCTGGCGTTCGCGCTGCTCGTCGTGCTGTTCCTCGGCGCCTGGTTCATCCGGCCGGCCTGGGTGCGCTCGTCCGAGCCGCTGACGCTCCGGCGCTTCGTCCCGCCGGCGGTCGTCGCGGTGGTGTCCGGGCTGGTCGGGCTCGCCTGGCCCGCCATCGCGTGGGCGGCCACCGGGGTGCCGAAGGCGTACACCGACACCGAGCTCGCCTGGCGTTCGTCGTACATCGGCTGGCAGGAACTCGTGCCGTTCGCGCCGTGGGTCCAGGGCTTCGGCTGGTGGTTCGGGCAGCCGGCAGGCGGGGTCCTGCTCGCGCTCGTGGTCGTCGCGTTCGCCGTGTTCGTCTGCATGCCCGCTGCCCGTCGGGTCGGGCTGGAACTGCGACTGTGGGGCATCGCCTACGTCGTGTACCTGCTCGCCGTGTTCTTCCCGCAGTCGAGCACGTGGCGCATCCTGATGCCGATCGCGCCGCTGCTCGGGATCGTGGCGCTGCCGCGGTCACGGGTCTACCGGGTGGCGGTCGTCGTGGCGTTCGTCGGGATGCAGTGGGTGTGGCTGTACTACACCTGGTGGGTCGACGGCTACGACTGGACCCCGCCGTGATCGGTCGCTGATCCCGGCTCGGGATCGCCCGGTCGCCACTTCGCGGCCGCGACGACCATCGCGTTCACGGTGGCGATGAACGGCACGGCGAAGAACGCCCCGACGACGCCGGCGAGGGTCGTGCCGGCCGTGACGCCGAGCACCACCCCGAGCGGGTGCACCTTGACGGCCGTCCCGGTCAGGAACGGGTGCAGCACGTGGCTCTCGAGCTGCTGCACCACGATGACGACGCCGAGCATCGCCAGCGCCGGCACCCACCCGTTGAACACGAGGGCGATGACGACGGCCACGCCGCCCGCGACGATCGCGCCGACCACGGGGACGAACGCCCCGATGAACACGATCACGCCGATCGGCAGAGCCAGCGGGATCTGCAGGGCCAGCGCACCGATGACCACGCCGAGCGCGTCCGTGACCGCGACGACGAGCTGCACCCGGATGAAGCTCGTCAGGGTCTTCCACCCGGCGTGCCCGGCGACGTCGATGCGGGCACGGGCGCGCCGCGGGAACACCCGGACGACCCAACCCCAGATGCGCGGACCGTCGATGAGCACGAAGATCGTCGTGAACACGATGATGAACAGACCCTCGAGTGCGTGCACCGCACCCGTCCCGGCCGCTTGGAACCCGGACAGGATCGCTGCGGCGTGCGCCTGCAGGTAGTCGAACCCGTCCGAGACCCAGCCGTTCACGTCCTTCGCGGTGATCCCGAAGGGCTCGCTGTCGAGCAGGGTCCGGAACGACGACGCGCTGTGGTGCAGCCGGTGTTCGAGCGACGGCAGCGCCGAGCGGATCTGCTGCGTCACGAGGAGCGCCAGCCCGCCGATCACCAGCACCAGGGCGACGAGGCTCGACAGCACCGCCGTCCACTTCGGCCACCGGTGTCGCTGCAGGAACGACGACATCGGCATCAGGAGCGCGCAGACCAGCAGGGCGATGAGGAACGGGACGACGATGTCCCGCAGCAGGATCACCATCGTCACCAGCAGGGCGAGCCCCGCGGCGACCACGAGGATGCGCCACGTGAAGGCCGCGCCGACGCGCAGGCCGGCCGGTACCGCGTCATCCGCCCGCACGAGCGGCTGCTCGGTCCCGGCACTCAACCGTTCGGCCCGCGTCCGCAACCGCTCGACCGGCCCTCCGCCCCGCTCTGGGGACTGACGGCGCATTGAGCGGATGTTCGGCATCTGCCAAGGTTAGGAACGAAAGCCGCAAGAACACGGCAATCCGACACCCCCAACCTGGGCGGTTTCGCAGTTGCCCCATCGATACGAGATAATGGGACGGCATGTACTGCACGAAAGGGGACATCTGATGGCAGCCATGAAGCCGAGGACCGGTGACGGGCCGATGGAGGCTGTTAAGGAGGGTCGACTCATCATCGTGCGGGTTCCGCTCGAAGGTGGAGGCCGCCTGGTGGTCTCGGTCAACGACGCCGAGGCCAAGGAACTCCACGACGCACTCGCTGAGGTCGTCTCGGCCTAGTACGTCGACGCACCAGAACGACTGGCCCGGAACGTGTACGTTCCGGGCCAGTCGTCTGCATCCGGGCCAGTCGTCTGCAGCCGGGGCTGTCGGTCGCGTCCGGCAGGATGGTGCCGTGCCGAGGACCCACATGCCCATCCGCCGTGTCGAGGAGTACTTCGATCCGGACAGGATGCCGCGCGACGTGTGGCCGGCGACGCTCGCCCCGGTCCGGCAGCTGCTCGACGAGGGGCTCGACCTCGACCCGGTGACGGTGTTCGTCGGCGACAACGGAGTCGGCAAGTCGACCCTCATCGAGGCCATCGCGCTCCGGTTCGGCATGTCACCGGAAGGCGGCTCGACCGGTGCGAACCACTCGACCCGGCCCTCCGAGTCGAGCCTGTGGGAGCACATCGTCCTGCGCCGGGACTTCGGGGCGCCCCGCGGCGGCTTCTTCCTGCGGGCAGAGACCATGCACGGCTTCTTCACCTACCTCGAGGACAACCCGAACCGCAGCCGCCCCGAGCCGGTGTTCCACGAGCGCAGCCACGGGGAGTCGTTCCTCGACTTCGTCATCGACCGTGCGCGCTGGCCGGGGCTCTGGATCCTCGACGAACCGGAGTCGGCGCTGTCGTTCTCCGGCTGCCTGACACTCATCGCCGTGCTGCAGTCGATCGTCGAGAGCGGTGTCGGTCAGGTCCTGCTCTCGACCCACTCACCCGTGCTCGCGGCGTTCCCCGGGGCGACCATCCACGAGGTGGGCGAGTGGGGGCTGCGTCGGACGGAGTGGGCCGACCTCGACCTGGTGCGGAACCAGCGGGCGTTCCTCGAGTCGCCGGAACGGTACTTGCGGCACCTGGAGTGATCGCGCGGCTTTCGGTTCTTTCGATTAGGCTCGGGTCATGTCGATGACCACCGAGCCGAGCGGACGCCAGGTGTCGTCGCGCACGTACTTCCCGGGCGACGACCGCAACGACCTGATCGGCCTCGCGCAGCTCCTGCACGAGATCGAACGCGAAGCCCTTGCCGGTCGGACCGCCGAGTTGCGCGCGCCGGACGGCCGGGTGCGGGCGATCCCGGCCGAGGTGTTCGAGGTCCTCGAGCAGGTCGCGGACGCGCTGGCCAGCGGTAGCGGGGTGACCGTCGCGCGGAACGACACGCAGATGACGACCCAGCAGGCCGCTGACTTCCTCGGGGTCTCGCGCCCGACGTTGGTGAAGTACCTCGAGGACGGGTCGATCTCGTTCGAGCGGCGCGGTCGGCACCGCCGTGTGCTGCTGCGAGACCTCGTCTCGTTCCAAGAACACTTCCGGATCCGCCGGCGTGCGGCCCTGCGAGCGGCTGCACGTGAGGACCAGGCCATGGGGCGCAGTCAGCAGCACGCTCCGGAGCAAGCTGACGGGGCTGCGGAGCGCTGACGGTGGCGTTCCCGGCCTTCTTCGACGCCTGCACGATCTACGGGATCACGCTCTCGGACTTGCTCCTCCGACTCGCCGACGAAGGCGTGTTCCGCCCACTCTGGTCAGACGAGGTCCTCGACGAGGTCCGCCGGAACGCGGTCGACGGCGGGATCGACGCCGCCGGTATCGACCGTCGCCTCGCGATGATGCGAACGTACTTCCCGGACGCGCTCGTGACCGGTCACGACGATCTCGTCGACGGGCTGACGTGCGACCCGAAGGACCGGCACGTGCTGGCGGCCGCGGTGCGGGGGAGCGCTGACGTCCTCGTGACGTTCAACCTCCGCGACTTCCCACCGTCGTCCCTGGCGGCGCTGGACGTCGAGGCGGTCCACCCGGACGAGTTCCTGCTCGACCAACTCGACCTGTACCCCGGCGCGGTCACCAGGGTCCTCGGCGAGCTCGCAGAGGACTACGTCGACCCGCCGCAGTCGATCGTCGACGTTCTCGAGACGTTGCGCCGAGCTGGCGTCCCACGCTTCGCCGATGACGTCCGTCGGTACTTCTGACGCTACGCGGTGACCTTCGTCAGCTGCAGCAGCCCGTCGCCGGCCGGCGACAGCGCGCTCCGCACGGCACCCGACGTCGACACCTCGGTGAGCAGCAGCCGGAAGTCGGTCGTCGCCCGGTCGCGCTTCACCGGGTCGGCGACGCGGCCGCGCCAGAGCGCGTGCGGCACGAGGACGGTCCCGCCGAGGCGCGCGAGCCGCAGCCCGTGCTCGACGTACTCGATGACGTGCTCGGGGTCGGCGTCGACGAGCACGACGTCGTACGACGCTTCGTTCATCCGGGGGAGCACCTGGTTCGCCCGACCCGGGATGAGCCGGATGCGGGCGGGAGCGGTCCCGGCGCTGATGTAGGCGTCGCGGGCGAACTGCTGGTGGTCGACCTCGATGTCGATCGTGGTCAGGGTCGCATCGGGGGCGCCGCCGAGCAGGTACAGGCCGGAGACGCCGAGCCCGGTCCCGATCTCGATGATGCTCGACGCACGGGACGCCGCTGCGATGACGCCGATCTGCGCACCGATCGCGGGGGAGATCGCCTCGACCCCGAGCTCCAGGGAGTGTTCACGAGCACGGACGATCGCCTCTGACTCCGAGACGATGTCCTCGGCGAACTTCCAGTTCGACTCTTTCTCTGACACGCACACTCCGTTCGGATGACAACTCTACGGGGTGCGATGGAGCCGCACGGGTTAGGCTCGCTCTCGTGAACATCCCGCTCGACAAGATCCTGATCATCGGGATCATTGCCGTGCTCTTGCTCGGGCCGCAGCGCTTGCCGATGTACGCCCAGAAACTCGCCGAGTTCGTCAAGGCCGTCCGTCGGTTCGCCGACACCGCCAAGGACCGGATGCGCGAGGAGATGGGCCCCGAGTTCGACGACATCGAGTGGCAGAAGCTCGATCCGCGGCAGTACGACCCTCGCCGGATCATCCGTGACGCCCTCCTCGACTCCGGCAGCAGTGTCGCTGCGGTCGAGACGGCGCAGGTGACCGCGTCGAAGGTGCGTGCGACGGCACCCGTGGTGCCGTTGGCCGTCGGCGAAGCGCCACCCTTCGACGGCGAAGCGACCTGACGCCCGTCACGTGACCACAGGACGGACTGGAGGCCCGGTGCCAGCTGGCACCGGGCCTCCAGTCTGTCCTCAGTCGCGTGTCGCGACGATCGTGTACGTCGTCGGGATGCGGTCGCGGTCGGGCTCGGGCCAGGCCCACGACCCGTCTCCGGTGTCCTCCATCCGCGGGCTGAACCGCCACGGCAGGGTGCGGCCCTCGTCGAGGCAGCGGAGGCGGAGTCCGGCTCCGAGCAGGGCGTTCACGATCTCGGACAGCGGGTGCGGCCACTCGAACGTCCTGGTGTTCGCCACGGTGCCGTCGCCGGCGTACGTGCCGGCGTCGTCCCACTGCTGCGCGGTGCCGTCCGGGAAGTACCGGTACCGGGTGACGAGCTCGTCGGCGGTCTCGTCGAGGGCGTAGAGCGCGGGGTGGCCGTCGCGGATGAAGAACACGCCTCCCGGGCGCAGCAGCTCCGCGACCTGCGCGGCCCAGCGGTCCAGGTCTGGCAGCCAGCAGATCGTGCCGATGCTCGTGTAGACGACGTCGAAGTCGCCCCTCACCGCGGCCCGGGCGTCGAGCACGTCGGTCTCGACCCAGGTGACGTCGAGTCCGAGCCGCGATGCGAGTGCAGCGGCCGAGGTGAGGGCCGCCGGGGAGAAGTCGACGCCCGTCAGCCGGGCGCCCTCGCGTGCGAGGGACACCGTGTCGGTTCCGATGTGGCACTGCAGGTGGCAGACGTCGAGGCCGGCGAGCGAGCCGTTCGGCAGCCAGGGCGTCAACACCGGCAGGTCGTCGCGCACGACGTCGGAGCGGTGCGCCGGGTCGGACAGATCGTCGATGGCGTAGGCACCCTCGTGGATCGGCACCCGGTCGTCCCAGTTCGCGCGGTTCGTGTCGCGGGCGTGATCCCAGTCGACGCTGACGTGATCCGTGCTCATGCCGACGAGCCTAGGACAGCGAGAGCCCGAGCTTCCGTCCGGCCAGCCCGCGGCCCATCGTGGTGATCCGGTCTGCGATGGCGCTCAGGGCCCGCGCTGCCGGGTCCTCCGGTGCGCCGAGCACCACGGGGACGCCCGAGTCCCCGCCCTCGCGCAGCGGGACGGACAGGGGCACGCTGCCGAGCACCGGCACGGGGGCGTCCTGGCCGCGGGACAGCCGTGCAGCGGTCTCGGCGCCACCGCCCTCACCGAACAGGTGCAGGACCGAGCCGTCGGGCTGCACGAGCCCCGCCATGTTCTCGATGACCCCGATCACCCGCTGGCCCGTCTGGCGTGCGACGATCCCGCTCCGCTCGGCGACGTCGGCCGCCGCGGCCTGCGGGGTGGTCACGACCAGGACCTCGGCGTGGGGGAGTAGCTGGCCGACCGAGATCGCGACGTCGCCGGTGCCGGGCGGCAGGTCGAGCAGCAGGACGTCGAGGTCGCCGAAGAACACGTCGGTCAGGAACTGGTTCACGGTGCGGTGCAGCATCGGGCCGCGCCAGGACACCGCGGTCGAGGCGTCGTCGACGAACATGCCGATCGACACGACCTTCACGTCGTGGGCGACCGGCGGCAGGATCATGCTGTCCACCCGGGTCGGGCGGGGTGCGACGCCGTGCTCGTCGGTCAGTCCCATCAGCCCGGGGACGCTGAACCCGTGCACGTCGACGTCGACGACCCCGACGCGCAGGCCACGGCGTGCCAGTGCGACGGCGAGGTTCACGGTGACCGTCGACTTGCCGACCCCGCCCTTGCCGCTCGTGACGGCGATGACGCGGGTCAGCGAGTCCGCCGTGAACTGGACGCCCCGGGGTCGGCCGGCCCGGAGGCGTTCGGTGAGCGCCGCACGGGTCGCGGGGGCCATCACCGACACGTCGACGTCCACCGACGACACCCCGTCCACGGAACCGGCGGCGGCGCGCACGTCGCGCTCGATGGTGTCGGCGGCGGGGCACCCCACGATCGTGAGCTGCAGGTCGACGCGCACCGCGCCTCCTGGCTGGACGTCGACACCACGGATCATGTCGAGCTCCGTCACGGGCCGACGGATCTCGGGGTCGATGACGCGACCGAGCGCAGCGAGGACCGCGGTGCCCAGGTGCTGGTCGGAGGGGACCGCCTCAGCCACGGGCGGTGCTGCCGGGCTCGTCCGCGAAGCCGGCCTCGTCGGCGTCACGCCGGTCCAGTTCCTCGAGCAGGGAACGGAGCTCGGCGCGGATGAAGTCCTTCGACGCCATGTCCCGCATCGCCAGTCGGAGGGCGACGACCTCGCGAGCCAGGTACTCGGTGTCGGCCAGGTTCCGCTCGGCGCGCTGCCGGTCCTGCTCGAACTGCACGCGGTCGCGGTCGTCCTGCCGGTTCTGCGCGAGCAGGATCAGCGGAGCCGCGTACGAGGCCTGCAGTGACAGCACGAGCGTCAGCGCCGTGAAACCGATCGCCGCGGAGTCGAACTGCCACGACTTCGGCGCGAGCGTGTTGTAGCCCATCCAGACCACGCAGAACAGCGTGAGGCCGATGAGGAACCACGGCGTGCCCATGCCCCGTGCGATGCCCTCGGTCGCGCGACCGAAGGTGTCGCCGCGTCCACCACGGCGTCGTGTCGGGAGCACGCGCGTGCGCATGCCCTTGGGGGAGTCGAGTCGGACCTCGGAGCGCTCGCGATCGCGCCGGTTCTCATCCGTTCGGGCCACGGGTGGTCCTCCTTCCCGTCGTCACGGGTGTCTTGCGCGGGCGTTGGCGTGGAAGCGGCGAGGGTTCCCCCTCGCCCTGACTTCGCCAGTCGTCCGGCAGGACGTGGTCGAGGACATCGTCGATCGTCACCACCCCGACGAGACGGTGGGCGTCGTCGACCACGGGGACGGAGAGCAGGTTGTACGTCGCCATCACACGAGTGACCTCGGCGGCGCTCGCGTCGACCCGGACCGGTTCGGTCTGCTGGTCGATGAGCGTGCCGAGTCGCTCGTTCGGCGGGTAGCGGAGCATGCGCTGGAAGTGCACCAGCCCGAGGAACCGACCGGTCGGCGGCTCGTACGGCGGCAGCGTGACGCACACCGCGGCACCGAGCACCGGGGCGAGGTCGTGCCGGCGGACGAGGGCGAGGCCCTCGGCGACGGTCGCGTCCGCGGAGACGATGACGGGTTCGGTGGTCATCAGACCACCGGCGGTGTCCGGCTCGTACTCCAGGAGCATGCGGACGTCCTGCGCCTCTTCCGGCTCCATGAGCTGCAGGAGCGCTTCACTCCGCTCGTCGGAGAACTGCGCGAGGACGTCGGCGGCGTCGTCCGGCTGCATCTGGTCGAGGACGTCGGCGGCGCGGGAGTCCTCGAGCCGCGACAGGATCTCGACGCGCTCCTGGTCGGGCATCTCCTCGAGCACGTCGGCGAGCCGGTCGTCGGGGAGTTCCTCGGCGACCTCGAACCGGCGCTCCTCGGGCAGGTCGAGCAGCGTGGACGCCAGGTCGGCGGGCACCAGGTCGGAGTAGGCGGCGATGACGTGCTCGGCGGACTGGGCCTCGCCGGGGAGCTCGTCCTCGGTGACCTCGTTCCAGGTCGCGAACGTCGTCGGACCCTTGCCGAACGGCGACGGCGTGGTCTTCGGCTTGCGGAGGAAGAGCTGCGCGACCTCCCAGTCGCCCTGCCCGCGGTCCTCGATCGCGACGTCCTCGATGGTGGCGCGGATCCGCTGGTTCTTGATCAGGACCTTGCGGCCGAGCATCTCGGCGATCACCCGGACCTCGCCACCGCGCTGCTCGAAGCGGCGCATGTTCACGAGCCCGGTGGTGATGACCTGACCGGCGCCGATGGAGGTGATGCGGCCGACGCTGACGAAGATGCGGCGCTTGCCCGGCACCTCGACGATCAGACCGACGACGTGCGGGGGATCGGCCCGGCGGTAGACCACCAGGACGTCCCTGACCTTGCCCACGCGGTCGCCCGCGGGGTCGAAGACGGAGCACCCGGCGAGGCGGGCGACGAAGACCTTCGTGGCGCTCACCCGACCCAGCGTAGTCGGTGCGTCTGGTCGCCCGGTGCCGACGCCGATCCGGCCGTTCCCCGGTGATGCACGTGCGATTGCAAGGTGTGCGGTGAATGATGGCTGTGTGAGCAATCAGAGCCCCTTCGCCAGCAGGACCGCCCAGGCGTTCCCGACGCTGCCCAAGGGCGACGTCCTCGGAACGTACGACAGCTACCCCGACGCGCAGCGCGTGGTGGCGAAGCTCGCCGAGTCGGACTTCCCGGTGAACCAGCTCTCGATCGTCGGCAACGACCTGAAGACCGTCGAGCGCGTGACCGGCAAGATGACGTACGGCCGCGCAGCCATCGCCGGTGCCCTGTCCGGACTCTGGCTCGGCATCTTCTTCGGCATCGTGCTCACCCTGTTCTCGCCGAGCGCCGGGGGGCTCATCCTCGCCGCCGCCATCATCGGTGCCGCGTTCGGCATGCTCTACGGCATCGTCTCGTTCGCGATCACGAAGCGGCAGCGCGACTTCACGAGCGTCCACCAGGTGCTCGCCACGAACTACCAGATCGTCGTCAACCCGCAGCTGACCGGGCAGGCCCAGAACATCCTCGGCCAGCACGGTGCGACCCAGTCGACGCACTGGAACGAGAGCCCGCAGCAGGGTGCCCCCGGCTCCCCCTACCAGGGACAGCAGCAGCCGTGGCGTCCCGCCCCGCCGCAGCAGCAGTCGCCCTACGGCGGGCACGCCACACCCCACCAGCAGCCGGGAGGCCCGCAGCAGCCCGGCACGTCGGCCCCCGGCACACAGGCAGGTGCGCCCACCGCCGCACCCCGCTACGGCACGAACGACGGACCCCGGTACGGGGAGACCCCGGAGACGGCCGCGGCTCCCGCCGCGCAGCCCGCCGTGCCGGTGCGCCGGCCGGAGGAGCCGCCGCAGTACGGCGAGCGGGTCCCCGGTACGACGCCGCCGGCGCCGGAGAGCGCGCCGGAGCGGCCGGCATCGTCGCCGTCGCCGTCGCTCGAGAAGGACGCTCCGCGCGACGGCGAGGACGACCGCCGCTAGGCGGGTGCGCTGAGCGCTGAGCGCTGAGCGCTGAGCGCTGGGCGCCGGGCGCTGAGCGCCGGGCGCTGAGCGCCGGGCGACCGCGGGCGGCGCGGCTGGACCGTCCGGTCGGCCGGACGGACGGACGGACGGACGGGCTACAGCACCTTCGAGTAACAGATCGACAGCGGGGCGCCGACGTACGGGCCGAAGTTGGCGATGCGCGTGAAGCCCTCGCGCTCGTAGAACCCGACGGCACGCTTCTGCTCGTTGCCGGTCTCGAGCACGAGTGCCGGTGACCCGAGGTCGAGCGCGGCCTCTTCCAGGCGCCGCAGCAGGGCAGCGGCCACGCCGGTCCCGCGCGACTCCGGCCGGACGTACATCCGCTTGATCTCGGTGATCCCGTCGTCGACGACCCGGAGTCCGCCGCACGCCAGCGGGGTCCCGGCGTCGTCGCGCGCCACGAAGAACACGGCGATGGACTCGGCCGTCGGCTTCTCACCCGGCTCGGTGTCGCCACCGTAGGCGCGGTCGATCTCCAGGCGCTGCGCAGCACGGAGGCGCTGCGCGTCCGGCGAGTCGAAGTGCTCGACCTCGATGGAGAAGGTGTTCGGGGAGACCTCTGGCGTCGTCACCCGCTCAGGCTAGCGGCCCGAACGGGCGATCCACCCCTCCACTTCCGAGGGGGTCCGGGGGATGCCGACCGACAGGTTCTCGGCGCCGTCCGCGGTCACGAGGATGTCGTCCTCGATCCGCACGCCGATGCCGCGGAACTCCTCCGGCACGGTCAGGTCGTCCTGCTGGAAGTACAGGCCGGGCTCGATCGTGAAGACCATGCCGGGCTCCACGATGCCGTCGATGTACATCTCGCGACGGGCCTTCGCACAGTCGTGGACGTCGAGGCCGAGGTGGTGGCTCGTGCCGTGCACCATGTAGCGGCGGTGGAACTGGTTGTCCGGCTCGAGGGACTCGTCGGCGGAGACCGGCAGGAAGCCCCACTCGGCGGTCTTCCGCGCGATGACCTCCATCGCGGTGGCGTGCACCTGTCGGAAGGTGATGCCGGGCTTCACGATCGCGAACGCCGCGTCGGCCGCTTCGAGGACGGCCTCGTACACCAGGCGCTGGACCGGCGAGAAGGTGCCGCTGACGGGCAGCGTGCGGGTGATGTCGGCCGTGTAGAACGAGTCGACCTCGACCCCGGCGTCGATGAGGATGAGGTCGCCGGGCTGGACGGCGCCGTCGTTGCGGGTCCAGTGCAGGATGCAGGCGTGGTGGCCGGAGGCGGCGATGGTGTCGTAGCCGACGGTGTTGCCGTCCGCACGGGCCCGGCGGTTGAACGTGCCCTCGACGATGCGCTCGCCGCGGGGGTGTGCGAGGACGGCGTCGAAGTCGGCGATGACGTCGTCGAAGCCGTGCTTCGTGGCGTCGACGGCCTTCCGCATCTCGTTGATCTCGAAGGCGTCCTTCACGAGTCGCTGCTCGGACAGGTCGCGGGCGAGGACGTCGTCGGTGGCCGGGGCGTCGTCGGTCTCGGGGGCACCGCCGACCGCGGCACCGAGGCGCTCGTCGATCGTGCGGGTGAGCTCGGTGTCGGCGTCGCGGACCACCAGGGCCGAGGCGTCGAGCGCGTCGGCGACCGATGAGAAGGCTCCGAGGTCGGCGGTGGCGAGACCGAGGTCCGCGGCGACCGCCTCGAGCGAGGGGCGCGGGCCGACCCAGAACTCACCGATCTCGGGGTTCGCGTAGAACTCTTCGGAGTCGCGTCCGGCGGTGGCGCGGAAGTAGAGCGTGGCGTCGTGTCCGGAACCGTTCGGCGTCATCACCAGCACGGAGCCGACGACGGTGTCGGTGCCCCACCCGGTCAGGTGCGCGAACGTGGAGTGCGGACGGAACGGGTAGTCGCAGTCGTTCGAGCGGACCTTCGCCTGCCCGGCCGGGACCACGATGGTGCGGCCCGGGTGCTGCTCGGAGATGCGGGCGCGACGCTCGGCGGCGAAGGCAGCCTGCTCACGCGGAGCCGGGATCACCTGGTCCCGCTCGGCCCACTGCGACCCGATGAAGTCCTTGAAGGTGGAGGAACCAGGGGTCGTGGAACGGTTGCTCGTCGCGCGGGGAGTCGTGTCGGCCATGCCTCCATCATCGCACCGCCCGGGGCTCGTGGCCTGTGCGGGAGCTCACCTGTGGATAGCATTGTCGACGTGCCCGACCCGTTCATCGACCTGCACGCGCACTCGAGTGTCTCCGACGGCACCGAGCGACCCGCGGAGCTCGTGCGAGCGGCCGCGGCCGCCGGACTGGACGCCGTCGCGCTGACCGACCACGACACGACCGCGGGTTGGGCCGACGCCTCGGCAGCCGCCCGCGAGCTCCCGCTCACGCTCCTGCCCGGGCTCGAGCTGAGCACCCGCGTCGGCTACCGAAGCGTCCACGTGCTCGGCTACCTGGTCGACCCCGAGGACCCCGCCCTGGTCGAGGAGACCGAGCGCATCCGCGACGGACGGCTCTCGCGTGCTCGACGCATGGTCGACCGCATCGGCCAGGACCACCCGATCACGTGGGACGACGTCCTCGCGCAGGCCAGCAAGGGCGCGACGATCGGCCGGCCGCACATCGCCGACGCACTCGTCGCACGTGGGCTCGAGTCCGACCGCAGCGCGGCCTTCCGCGGCATCCTGCACCCCGCGTCCGGCTACTACGAACCGCACGAGGCACCAACGCCCCTGCGTGGGGTCGAGCTGATCCGGCAGGCCGGCGGCGTGCCCGTCATCGCCCACCCGGCAGCGTCGTCGCGGGGGATCGTCATCGACGAGCCGATGCTGCGCGACCTCGTCGACGCCGGGCTCGGCGGGCTCGAGGTCGACCACCGCGAGAACCTGGCCCACGGCAAGCGCACGCTGCTCGACTGGGCGTCGCGCTACGGCCTGCTCGTCACCGGGTCGAGCGACTACCACGGCACCGGCAAGCCGAACCGGCTCGGCGAGCACCGCACGGCGCGGGCCTCGTTCGACGCCATCGTGTCCGAGGCGACGGGCAGCGCGCCCGTGGTCGGACCCGGCTCCCGCCTGTCCTGACGCAGCCCTGACCCGACGCGCCGTCTCACCGAAGCGACAGATCTCGTTCGGCGCGGCCTGACCCATCCGCGAAAGCGACAGACTCCCTCCGACAGTTCGCGGCGATCTGTCGCTTTCGCGGGGGCGGTGTGCGGGTGGAGACGACGAAGGGCCCGTCGCGTCAGCGACGGACCCTTCGGTCTGGAGGCGCTACTCGCCGTCCGACGAGCCCTGCGGTGCCGAGGCGGTCGCCGAGGCATCGCCGGTGCCGGCTCCGCGACGGCGGCGACGGCGGCGACGCTTCGCGGCGCCGTCGGTGGTCGCGCCCTCGGTGGCCGACGTGTCGTCGGTGGGCGCGGAGGTCGGAGCCACGGACTCGGTGGCGGGAGCCTGCGAGGCGGGCTGCTCAGAGCCTCCTGACCGGGTGCGACTGCGCGACCGCGAACGCGACGCGTCACGCGAACCGGACGCGGGACGGTCGCTGGCGCGCTTCTCGGTGGGTCCACCCGCCGACGCGGCGTGTGAGGAGGCGCCGGGCAGGCGGCCCTTCGTCCCCGCGGGGATGTCGAGCTCCTCGAACAGGTGCGGCGACGACGAGTAGGTCTCGACGGGCTCGGGGATGCCGAACTCGAGGGCCTTGTCGATCAGCGTCCACTTGTGCAGGTCGTCCCAGTCGACGAACGTGACCGCGATGCCGGTCTTGCCGGCGCGACCGGTGCGGCCGGCGCGGTGCAGGTACGTGTCCGGGTCGTCCGGGATCGTGTGGTTGATGACGTGCGTGACGTCGTCCACGTCGATCCCGCGGGCCGCGACGTCGGTGGCGATGAGCACGTCGCGCTTGCCGGCCTTGAAGGCGGCCATGGCGCGCTCGCGCTGCTCCTGGTTGAGGTCACCGTGGACCGCTGCGGCGTTGAAGCCGCGGTCCTTCAGTTCCTCGACCAGCTTCGCCGCCGCACGCTTGGTGCGGGTGAAGATCACGGTCTTGCCGCGCCCCTCGGCCTGGAGGATGCGGGCGATGACCTCGTCCTTGTCCAGGGAGTGCGCGCGGTAGATGAGGTGCTTGATGTTGGCCTGCATGAGGCCCTCGTCCGGGTCGGTCGCCCGGATGTGCACCGGACGGCTCATGAACCGGCGGGCGAGCGCGACGATCGGCGCGGGCATCGTGGCCGAGAACAGCATCGTGTGCCGCACCTCGGGGATGGCCTGGAAGATGCGCTCGATGTCCGACAGGAAGCCCAGGTCGAGCATGCGGTCGGCCTCGTCGAGCACCACCTCTTGCACGTGGGAGAGGTCGAGGAGCCGCTGGCGCTGCAGGTCGATCAGGCGCCCGGGGGTGCCGACGACGATCTGGGCACCGGCCTTGAGCTGCTCGATCTGGCCTTCGTACGCCTTGCCGCCGTAGATCGACACGATGGTCGTCGGGCGGTTCGAGGTGGCGACCTCGAGGTCCTCGGTGACCTGCACCGCGAGCTCGCGGGTCGGGACGACGACGAGCGCCTTGACGCCGGGGGCCGGGTCGGCTCCGAGTCGCTGGATGAGGGGGAGACCGAACCCGAAGGTCTTGCCGGTACCCGTCTTGGCCTGGCCGATGATGTCCTGGCCGGTGAGGGCGAGCGGGATCGTCTGCTGCTGGATCGGGAAGGGCTCGAGGATGCCCTTGCCGGCGAGCGCGTCGACGATGTCCTGCTCGATGGAGAGGTCTGCGAAAGTCAAAGAATCACCTTAGTTCTGGTGGAAGTCCCGACCAGTCTACCGACGGGTGGGTCGAGCGGGGCGCGGCGCGGTTCCCGCTATGCTCTTCGGGTGGTGTCGTGGTGGAACCGGAAGCGCGCGGCGCAGCTCGCAGCCGCGTGGCTCGCGTCGCGGAACCCGCGGAACGCCGCCCAGGTCGAGCGCCTCGCGCTCGACGACGTCAGCCCGGAGCTCGACGTCTACCTCGGGCAGGCCGCCTACCTGCAGCTCTCCGTCTACGAGACGATGGGACGAGCCGGGGCATCGGCCCCGACGCTCTCCGGTCGGCTGGTCACGGGTGTCCTGGCGACGACCGCGCTCGACCGGCACCGCACCATCGTCGCCGAGATCGAGCGGATCGGTGAAGACCCCGCGGCACTGATGGCCCCGCACCGCGAGGCGATCGACCTGTTCCTCGAACGGACGAGCGGCGCGGACTGGTACGAGTCGATGCTCACCGGGTACGTCACCGCCGGCATCCTGAACGACCTGTTCGGCAACCTGCTCCGCTCGCTGCCCATCGACGTGCGGCAGCGGCTGCGCTCGGTGTTCGACGCGCGTGAGGAAGCCGCCGTGGTCGAGGAACTGACGGCACGGATCGAGGACGACCCCGAGGTCGGCTCGCGCCTGGCCATGTGGGGGCGGCGGCTCGTCGGGGACACCCTGCTGGTGGCCCGGTCGGCGCTCGCGTCCCACGCCCGAGAGGACCAGGAGCGGCTCGAGCCGGTCTGGACCGAACTCATCGCCGCGCACACGCGCCGGATGGACGCGCTCGGCCTGACGGCCTGAGCTGGTCCGGCTGCCGGTGCCGGGTGCGGCTCAGGCGCCTCGGGTCTTCAGTCGCTCGTAGAACTCGACGTCGGCCTTCGCCCGGCGGGTGCCGAGCAGCCACTCCACGACGAGCGCGACCACGCCGGCCCCGACGAGGGCCACCACCCAGATCCAGGTGGCGCCGTACTGCCAGCCGGCCCAGGTCAGGGCCTCCCACAGCACGGCGGCGGTGATGCCACCGACCGTGGGGCCGATCAGGACGCCGCGGCTGGACCGCCAGGGCAGGACAACGTGCGCGATCCCGCCGATGATGATCCCGCCGAGGACGGCGAAGAGCAGCTCCACGTCGTCAGGCGACGAAGCCGATGCGACGCGCCTCTTCCGCGCCGACCTCGACGTAGGCGAGTGCGGCGACGGGGACGATGAAGCGGCGGCCCTTGTCGTCCTGGAGCGACAGGTGGGTCGACTTCGCCGCGAGGACCTCCGACACGGCCTTCTCGACCTCGTCTGCGGTCTGGGCGGTCTCGAACGCGATCTCGCGCGGGCTGTTGATGATGCCGATCTTGATGTCCACGAGCACAGCGTATCCGAGCGCCCCCGGACGGCATCGGCCGTTCGCCGCGGGCGCACTCGCCGGACCGCTGTCGGGTGCTGCGCGCGTCCGGCCGGGTGGTGTCGGCGGTCATGGGTACCGTACGAGCGTGCCGCAGACCACGCTGACGCCCGCCCCCGCAGACGCCGGGTTCGCGCGCGCGCTGGTCGACGATCCGTCGCAGGCCGCGGTCCTGGCGCTGCCGGACGACCGACACGCTGCGGTGATCGGCGCCCCGGGGACCGGCAAGACGACGACGCTCGCGCGACTCGTCGCCGATCGGATGAACCGAGCCGACGCGATCAGCGCCGACGGCCACGCGACGGTCCTCGCACTCACGTCGGCCCGGACAGCCGCGACCGCCCTGCGCGACCGCCTGGCGTCCGCCGTCGGACGGGTGGTCCCGGGCGCCCTCGCCCGCACCGTCAACTCCCTCGCCTTCCAGATCGTGACGCACGCCGCCGCCGTGCAGGGGCAGGAACCCCCGACCCTCCTGACCGGTGGCGAGCAGGACCGGATCATCGCCGACCTGCTGGCCGGGCACGAGACCGACGGCACCGGCCCGGACTGGCCAGAACCGATCACCGCGGTGGTCCGCGAGCGCGCCGGTTTCCGAACGGCCCTCCGTGACGTGATGATGCGGGCGGTCGCCGCCGGGGTCGAGCCCGACGACATGCGTGAGCTCGGCGACGACGGCGGACGACCCGAGTGGCGGGCGATCGGGGACTTCGTCGACGAGTACCGGGCGACCCTGACGGCGTTCCGGTCGACCGGTCTCGACTCCGGCGAGCTCGTCGCGTTCGCCACCGCCGCCGTGCTCCGGGGCCAGCTCCCGGCGAGCATCGCGGCGCTCCGCACGATCGTCGTCGACGACACCCAAGAGCTCGTCGAGGGCGAGATCGCGCTCCTCGGCGCACTCGCCCGGTCCGGCGTGCAGATCGTGGCGTTCGGTGACCCGGACATCGCGGCCTCGGCGTTCCGCGGGGCCGAGCCGGACGTGCTCGGTCGGCTCGCGGTACGGCTCGGCGTCGACCGCGTCGAGGACTGCTTCCTGACGACCGTGCACCGGCACGCCGCGCCGATCCGGGCGCTCGTCACCGGCGTCACGGCGCGCATCGGCACCGCTGCGGCCGGACGGCAGCGCTCCGCGACGGCGACCGACCAGGACGCCAGGTCCGACGCGGTCGTGCACCTCGAGGGCGCGAGCCGGTCCGCCCTGGTGGTGGCGATCGCCCGACGGCTCCGCGAACACCGGTTGCTCGACGGTGTGCCGTGGCACCGGATGGCCGTCGTGACCCGCAGCGGTGCGGCGATCCCCGAGCTCGTCCGGGCGCTGTCCGTGGCCGAGGTCCCGGCGACGGCGGGTGCCGCTCCGGTGCGACCCCGTGACGACTCCGCCGCGCGCTCGCTCCTCGACGCAGCAGCCGTCGCACTCGGGGTGCTGCCGCTCGACGCCGCACTGGCGACCGCGTTCGCGACCGGGCCGCTCGGTGGGCTCGACACCCTCGCGATGCGCCGGCTCCGGCTCGCCCTGCGCCGCGAAGAGCTGGCGGGCGAGGGCACCCGGACCGCGGACGAGCTCCTCATCGACGCGCTCGGCGCCCCGGAGCGCCTGGCGACCGTCGACGCGGGCTTCGCGCGGCGTGCGACCCGGCTCGCGCGCAGTCTCGTGCAGGCCAGGGCAGACGCCGATTCCGGGGCGAGCATCGAGGAGATCCTCTGGGGCCTGTGGGAGCGCAGCGGCCTGGCGAAGTCCTGGGGCGCACAGTCGGCTGCCGGAGGGGTCGGCGCCGGTGAAGCCGACCGGCACCTCGACGCCGTGGTCGGCCTGTTCACCGCTGCGAAGCGCTTCGTCGAGCGCGCCCCGGACGCCCCGGCTCGCGGGTTCGTCGACGACCTGCTCGGCGCCGACCTGCCCGAGGACTCGATCGGCCCCGACCGGACCGCTGGCCGCGTCCGGGTGCTCACGCCGTCGGCGACGATCGGCCTCGAGTGCGACGTCGTCGTTGTGCTCGGGCTGCAGGACGGCGTGTGGCCGAACACCCGGGTCCGTGGCAGCCTGCTCGACCCCGACGGCCTGGTGCGGGCGGCGGCGGGTGTCGAGCGTTCCCCGATCGACGACCGTGCCGCCGTGGTCGCGGACGAGCTGCGGCTCTTCGCCCGGGCCGTGTCGCGTGCGACCACCCAGGTCGTCATCGGCACGATCGCGAACGACGACGAGTCGCCCTCGCCCTTCGTCCGCCTCGTGCCGGTCCCGCCGGACCGTCAGCCGACCGTGCACCCGCTGTCCCTGCGCGGCCTGGCCGGGTCGCTCCGCCGCCGGGTGGTCGCATCGGGCGACCACGAGGCAGCGTCGGCGCTCGCGCGTCTGGCCGACGCCGAGGTCCCCGGAGCAGCGCCGGACGAGTGGTACGGGCTGGTCGAACCGACCACCGATGCTCCGCTGGTCGACCTGGACGCCGAACCCGCCCCAGAGGTCGAGGGCGGTGAGCCGGTCGCGCCGACCGTGGCCGTCTCACCGTCGCGCATCGGCACCTTCGAGGAGTGCCCGGTGCACTGGTTCGTGCAGACCTTCGGCGGTGGCGCACCGAGCCCCGCGATGGGCATCGGCACGATCGTGCACGAGGCGATGGAGCACGCCACCGAGATCGACGTCGAGTCCCTGTGGGAACGCGTCGAATCGCGATGGGACGAGCTGACGTTCGAATCACCCTGGGTGGCCGACCGCGAGCGCGCCCGGACCCGGCGGATGATCGAGGGGCTCAGCGACTACCTGCGGACCTTCGCCGGGGCGGGGCGACGGCTGCTCGGCGCCGAGACCTCGTTCGCGCTCGTGACGGGGCCGGCCCGGATGCGCGGCAGCATCGACCGCATCGAGATCGACCCGGAGGGCCGCGTGAGCGTGGTGGACCTGAAGACGGGCCGGTCGATGCCTCGTGAGAAGCAGGACATGCCGGAGCACCCGCAGCTCGGCGCGTACCAGCTGGCGGTCGAGGACGGCGCCGTCGAGGGGGTCCCGGCGGGCTCGCCGATGGCCGACGCGCGGCTGGTCTTCGTGCAGAACCCCCGTGGCGGTCAGGCGTTCTCCGAGCGCACCCAGCACGCGTTCGACGACGATGCCCGCGACGCCTACCGGGAGCGCCTGCACGGGGTCGCCCGCGGTATGGCGGCCCGGACGTTCCTGGCGAACGTCGACGACCACTGCGAGAAGGCCCGCACCGGCGTCGAGTGCCGGATCCACGTGGTCTCGGAGGTGACCTGGTGAGCGACACGACCGCGCCCGACACGACGGCAGCTGTTGTCTCCGCGCCCGCTGCCGTCCGGCACGGCGCCGACGCCATCGCCGACGCGCTCGAGCGTCCCCGCCCGACGGCCCAGCAGCGCGCCGTCATCGAGTCCCCGCTCGCCCCGGCCCTCGTCGTCGCGGGTGCCGGCAGCGGGAAGACCGAGACGATGGCCTCCCGCGTGGTCTGGCTGCTCGCGAACGGCTTCGTCCGCCCCGACGAGGTGCTCGGCCTCACCTTCACCCGCAAGGCCGCCGGCGAGCTCTCGGTCCGCATCAACGACCGCATCCGTGCACTCGAGGCGGTCGGGCTGATCACCCCGGGCGACGCGTTCGAGGCGCCGACCGTGTCGACCTACAACGCGTTCGCGAACGCCGTCTTCCGTGAGAACGCCCTGCTGGTCGGACGCGACGGCGAGTCCCAGGTGCTCACCGAACCCTCCGCCTGGCAACTCGCGCGCCGCGTGGTCGTGGCGGCGCGCGACGACCGGCTGGCCGGACTCGACCGCGACGTCGACACGCTCACCGCCGCGGTCGTGGCACTCGCCGGCACGACGTCCGAGCACCTCGTCGAGCCGGAGCAGCTCCGTCGCTTCGCCGCCGAGTTCTCCGAGGTCCTCGAGCTCCCCGGCAACCGGGGCAAGCCGTACCGCGCGATCACCGACGCCGTCGCCGCGATCGGGGGCCTCGAACCACTGGCCGACCTCGTCGCGGAGTTCCGTCGGCAGAAGGTCGACCGGGGCTTCGTCGAGTTCTCCGACCAGATCGCGCTCGCGCTCGCCGCGGCCGAGTCGGCGCCGCGGGTCGTGACCGAGCTGCGGCAGCGGTTCCGCGTGGTGCTCCTCGACGAGTACCAGGACACATCGGTCGTGCAGACCCGGTTCCTCGCGCGGCTGTTCCGCGGGCACTCGGTGATGGCGGTGGGGGACCCGCACCAGTCCATCTACGGGTTCCGTGGGGCGAGCGCCGCGAACCTCGCCCGGTTCCCGCGCGACTTCGGCGGCGACGATCCGGACGCGCCGCGGCCCGTCACCTTCGCGTTGTCGACGAGCTGGCGGAACCCGGTCGACGTCCTCGCCGGGGCGAACGCCGTCGTCGCGCCGCTCTCGGATGCGTCCGAAGTCGCCGTCGAACGACTCTCACCACGACCCGGTGCCGACGCCGGCACGGTGCGCGTGGTCTTCCCGGAGACCCTGCCGGAAGAAGCGGACGAGGTCGCGGTGTGGTTCCAGGACCACCGGAAGCGCAACCCCGGCGGTTCGATGGCCCTGCTGCTGCGTGCCCGGAAGGACCTCGCCGCGTTCACCGGGGCGCTCGGTGCACGCGGGGTGCCGTTCCACGTGCTCGGCACCGGCGGACTGCTCCAGCGCCCGGAGATCGTCGACCTGGTGGCGTGCCTCCGGGTGCTGCACGACCCCGCGGCGGGCAACGACCTCATCCGCCTGCTCGCCGGCGCGCGCTGGCGGGTCGGTGCGGCGGACATCGCGGCGCTGCACCAGCTCGCTCGGTGGCTGTTCCAGCGCGACCACACCCAGCAGCGCCTCGACGACGAGCTGACCGCGGCCTTCCGAGCGTCCGTCGCCGCGGGGGAGCACGGTTCGATCGTCGACGCCCTCGACTTCGTGGCGACCGCGCCGGACGAGCACGGTGCGCTGCAGGGAATCACCGCCGCCGGCCGGAGCCGGATGCGGGAGCTCGGCGGGCAGTTGGCGGTGCTCCGGTCGCGTGCCGGTAGCGACCTGGTGGACTTCGTGACCCTCGTCGTGCAGGAGATGCGCCTCGACATCGAGGTCGCGGCCCACGAGCAGGGCAGCGGCGCGTACCTCGACGCGTTCATCGACGAGCTCGCCGGGTTCGTGTCGACGGACGACCGCGCCGACCTCGGGTCCTTCCTGGGGTGGATCGACGCTGCGGCACGTCGCGACGACATGGGACCGCGGTCCGAGGAACCCGAGGCCGGCACCGTCCAGATCCTGACCATCCACGGTTCGAAGGGCCTCGAGTGGGACGCCGTGGCGGTGCCGCGCATGGTCGAGGGCGGGTTGCCGGCCCGCCCGCTGGAGGGCTCGTCGGGGTGGATCGGGTTCGGGCGCCTGCCGTACGAGTTCCGCGGCGACGCGGCCGAGCTGCCGGACCTGGCCTGGCGCGGCCAGGAGACCCAGAAGGACGTCACCACGGCGATCGACGCGTTCAAGGAACAGGTGAAGGCGCGCAACGAGGACGAGGAGCGACGGCTCACGTACGTCGCGCTCACCCGTGCACGGCACGACCTGCTCGTTTCCGGGTCGTTCTGGGCCGGCGGGGTCAAGCCGACCGAGCCGAGCCGGTACCTCCGAGACCTGGTCGACGCCGAGGTCATCGACGGTGCCGCGATCCCGGAGACCACGGTGCACGACGAGAACCCGATGGGCGAGGACGGCGCGACCCAGTCCTGGCCGCACGTGCCGTTCGGACAGCGGGCGCCGCGGGTGCTCGCGGCTGCCGAACGGGTGCGGAACGCGAACCCGGGCGCCTCCGGTCGGTACGCCGCCGACATCGACCTGCTGCTCGCGGAACGACAGGCGACGCGGAACGCGAAGCACGCCGTCGTCGTGCCGCACCGCGTGCCCGCCTCGGGGTTCAAGGACTACCTGACCGAACCCAGCGCCGTGGCGGAACGCCTGCGTCGGCCGATGCCGGAGCGGCCGTACCGGGCGACCCGCCTCGGGACACTGTTCCACCAGTGGGTCGAGCGACGCGCCGGCAACGGGGGAGCGCTCGAGACCCTCGACGTCTGGGACGGCGAACTCGACCTCGATGCCGACGACCTCGTCGACGCCGCTCCGGATGCCGTGGTCACCGACGACGACGCACGGCGCCTGGCGGACTTCCAGGCGACCTTCGCGCGGTCACGCTGGGCCGGACTGACCCCGGTGGAGGTCGAGCGCGAGATCCACATCCCGTTCCTCGGCCACAGCGTGATCTGCAAGCTCGACGCGGTCTACGAGATCGACGGACGCGCCGAGGTCGTCGACTGGAAGACGGGCAAGCCGCCGACCGGTGCCGAGGACCTCCGTCGCCGCACGCTGCAGCTGGCGCTCTACCGGGTCGCCTACGCCGAGTTCACCGGCCGCCCGCTCGAGCAGGTCGATGCGGTGTTCTACTTCGTCGCCGATGACCTCGAGGTGCGTCCGACGGAACTGCTGGACCGTGCCGGGCTCGAGCGCGCGTGGTCGGTGGCGATCGGCTGACGTCCCGCGGTCGGGCGGAAGGCGCGCCGCGCCCGTGTCGTGCTCCGCTCGTGTCGTGTCGTGCCGCGCTCGTGTCGTGCTCCGCCCGTGTCGAGCCGCGCTCGTGTCGAGCTGCGCTCGTGTCGAGCCGCGCCCGTGTCGAGCCGCGCTCGTGTCGTGCTCCGCCCTGGAGGCCCGGTGCCGGTCCGCCGGGCCGGCACCGGGCCTCCAGGCGGTCGCGTCACGTGCCCGGGCGGCAGCCGGGATCGGTCACGACACACCGCAGGACGCACAGCGAGTGGTCACAAACCGTCGGGTGGACACCCTGCGACCGACAGATCCTGACCGCTCGGCGGAACTGAGCGGGGAGTCGTGACCACCGCGTGGCGTTATGAAACGAGACGGCGTGGAACGAGACGGCGTCAGCCGTGCCGGCGCTCGGTCGACGACAGCAGCTGCTCGACCTCGCCGATCTCCATCGTCTCGGGCGAGACCGACCCGAGCGGCGCCGCACTCGGCGCGTGCACCGCGTCGACCAGCCGGTGCATCATCGCGACGGCGTCGTCGACGACCTCGGTACTCTTCGCCTGCACGCCGTGCAGCAGCCAGTGCGCCGTCTCGAGCTCGTGGTGCACCCGGGCACGCTGCGCGAGCTGGCGGTCGCGGCCGCCGCCGTTCGCCTCGTACGCGCTGAGGACGGTGTCGAACGCGTCCTTCCGGCCGGCGAGCACCCATGCGAGGTCCTTCGCCGGGTCACCGAGCCGCAGCTCGCCCCAGTCGAGGATCCCGCTCACCGCGTCGCCGTCGACGAGCAACGCACCGGTGCCGAGGGAGCCGTGCACGACCGTGGGCGTGAACTGCCAGAGCTGCTGGTCGCGAGCCGCACCCTCCCAGCGTTCGACGAGCGCCGCGGGGACGAGCTTGGTGGCGACGGCGCGGTCCATCACGGACACGGCCGAGCGCAGCACCTCGAAGGGGGTGAGCGACGGCAGACCGGCGTCGGAGACGAAGCTCGTCGGCAGCTGGTGGATCGCGGCGACGGCGCGGCCGACGCTGGTGGCGAGGTTGGGGCGCTCCACGAGCGACGCGAGCGTCGGGTGCGAGCCCGTCAAGCGCGTGGTGACGATGGCGCGGGTCGAGCCGATCGGCGCCTGCCCGCGGTACTCGGCCACGCCGAACGGGAGGCGCGTGCGGATCCCGGCGCTCAGCGCACGGATCGCGACGAGGTCGGCCGACTGTCGGGCTTCCGCCCGCTGGTTCCGGGGACGACGGATCACCGTCTCGACGCCGTCCGCGTCGCGGAGGAGGGCAGATTCGTAGTCGCCGGCCGCGGCCGAGCCGAGCGTGCGCGTGCCCGTGACGAGGAGACCTGGAACGGCCGTCGTCGCCAACGCGGCTAGAGTGAACTGGGATCCCGCCATGCCCATCAGGGTAGGTGCGTGGGACGTGCACGGGTGCACGCCACGCTGTTCCCGAAGCCTTCCTGCACCGCCTTCCCTGCACTCGAACCGAGGAGCCCTCTGCCGTGACCGTCGAGTTCGCCGCCCGGCTCCCGCTCTCCCGCAACGAACTCGACCGCGATGCCGAGTTCCGCACGACGGAAGACCTCGAGCGCGTCCTCCGCGAGGACCCCGCGACCCGGTACCTGCCGGTCCACGGCGCCGAGATGCTCCGGAACGCCGACGGCGCCCTCCGGTTCGTGACCGCTGCCGAGATCCCGGAGGGCACGGTGACGCTGTACCTCGGCCGTGCCGTGTCGGACGCTGCCGACGCCCCGGCCGGCACCCGCTTCGTCGCAGCCTTCGTCGACGCCGCGACCGCCGCGGCCATCGAGCCGTCGGACCACGCCTGGGAGAGCCTCCGCATGTTCGGCACCGAGCTGTCCCCGCGCGACCAGGGTCTGGCGGTGGAGGCCGTCGCGATGGCGAACTGGCACGCCGTGCACGGGTTCTCGCCCCGCACCGGTTCGGCGACGGCCGTCGTCACCGGGGGTTGGGTGCGCCGCGACCCCGAGGGGCACGAACACTTCCCGCGCACCGACGCGGCGATCATCGTCGGCGTCGTCGACGCCGACGACCGGATCCTGCTCGGCTCGAACGCGGCGTGGGACGCGAACCGGTACTCGCTGCTCGCCGGGTTCGTCGAACCGGGGGAGTCGCTGGAGGACGCCGTCCGCCGCGAGGTCTTCGAGGAGTCGGGCGTGCACGTCGAGGAGCCGGAGTACCTCGGCTCGCAGCCGTGGCCGTTCCCCGCCTCGCTGATGGTCGGCTTCCGCGCCCGTGCGGTGGACGGCGACCCGTCGACCGCCCGGCCGGACGGGGTGGAGATCCTCGACGTCCGCTGGTTCTCGCGCGACGAGATCCGCGAGCGTGCGGGCGACACCCTGCTGCTGCCGGGTCGCACCTCGATCGCCCGCGCCATCATCGAGGAGTGGTACGGCGGCCCGCTGGACCTGCCGTGAACACCGCTGGTCGCGGTCCGGTGCCGGCTGGCTCCGGTTCGGCCGCTGGCGCTGGCGCTGATTCGGGCGCCGGCGCTCGTTCGGCCGCTGGCGCTGGCGCTGGTTCGGCCCGCTCGGGCATTCCTGCCGAGGTCCGTCCGCCGTCGCCCGACGAACTGCTCGCCGCGCTCGACGCTGAACAGCGCACGGTCGCCAGGACACTGCTCGGACCCGTGGCGGTGCTGGCCGGCGCCGGGACCGGCAAGACCCGTGCCATCACGCACCGGATCGCGTACGGCGTCGCGACCGGCACCTACGCGCCGAACCACGTGCTCGCCCTGACCTTCACGAGCCGCGCAGCGGGGGAGCTGCGGTCCCGACTCCGATCGCTGGGCGCCGGCACCGTGCAGGCACGCACCTTCCACGCCGCCGCGATGGCGCAGCTCAGCTACTTCTGGCCGGACACCGTGGGCGGACACGCGCCGAAGATCGTCGAGTCGAAGGGGCGCATGATCGCCCACGCGGCGGACACCGTCGGCATGCAGGTCGACACCCCGGTGCTCCGTGACCTGGCCGCTGAGGTCGAGTGGCGCAAGGTGCAGATGCTCACGCTCGAGGAGTACGAGGCCGCCGCCGCCGACCGGGTGATGCCGCGGGACACCTCGCCCCGTCGGGTGATCGACCTGATGAAGGCGTACGAGCGTCTGAAGGACGACCGCCGGCAGCTCGACTTCGAGGACGTCCTCCTCACCACCCTCGGAATGGTCGAGTCCGAGCCGCGGGTGGCCTCGTACGTCCGGCAGCAGTACCGGTTCTTCGTGGTCGACGAGTACCAGGACGTCTCGCCCGTGCAGCACGACCTGCTCCGGGCCTGGCTCGGCGGGCGCGACGACCTGTGCGTCGTCGGCGATGCGAGCCAGACGATCTACTCGTTCGCCGGGGCCTCGAGCGACTACCTGCTCGGGTTCGGCTCGGAGTTCCCCCGCGGATCGGTCCTGCGGCTCGAACGGAACTACCGCTCCACCAAGGAGGTCGTGTACGCCGCGAACGCCCTGATGCGCGGCCAACCCGGGGCACTCGACCTCGTCGCGCAGACCCAGGAGCCCGGGCCGGACCCGGTCGTCGTGCCCTGTGTGCACGACGGGGACGAGGCTCAGACGATCGCCCGCCGGATCGCCGAACTCGTCGCCGCCGGTGCGACCTACGGCGACTGCGCCGTGCTGTTCCGCGTCGGCGCGCAGTCCGCCGCGCTGGAGTCCGCGCTCGGCCGCAACGGGATCCCGTACCGGGTGCAGGGCGGCACCCGGTTCTTCAACCGACCCGAGGTCAAGCTCGCCGTGCACCACATGCGCGGCGAAGCGATCCGCCAGACCGACGACGAACTCACCCGCCGGGTGCGGCTCGTGCTGCAGGTCAGCGGCTGGACACCCACGGCGCCCGAGGGGACCGGAGCCGTCCGCGAGCAGTGGGAGGCGCTGCAAGCGATCATGGGGCTCGCCGAGGACGCTCCCGCCGGCACCACCATGCAGCAGTTCACGCAGGACCTCGTCGATCGGGCCGCGACCCACCACGAGCCGGAGGTCGACGCGGTCACCCTCGCGACCCTGCACTCGTCGAAGGGTCTCGAGTGGCCGAACGTGGTGATCGCCGGTGCTGCCGAGGGCCTGCTGCCGATCTCGCACGCCACCACCGACACCGAGATCGACGAGGAACGCCGACTGTTCTACGTGGGGTTGACCCGTGCCCGGCGCAGCGTCACGATCACGTGGTCGCAACAGGGCTCCACGCGTGGGGGAGCTCGGGCTCCGAGTCGGTTCCTGGCAGCGCTCGGCACGCGCACCGTGGATGGGGCGGCACCGGCGAACGGCTGACCGACAGGTCTCCGCGCTCGAACACCACCTGGTCCGGGTCGGCGCGCTGTGTGCGGAGGGGCAGCCGCTCGACGAGCATCCTGGCCGCCGCCGCGGCCACGGCGGCGGTGCGCCACGGTGACAGCGGGGCGGCCGGACGGCCCCAGATCTGCGAAGCGACGGCCGGCCAGACGGGATCGGCGTCGGCCCGGCAGAACTCCGCGCACTGGAGGCACGGGCCGGCGCCCGGCACGACGAACGGCCCGAGACGGACGCGTCCATCGCCCACCACCACCGCCAGGTGCGGCACGCCTCGCCTGGTCCACGCGGCGCGGAGCGCCGGATCGACGACGTGGTCGGCCACCACCACCGCGAGCCTCGGATCGAGCTCGGGCAGCTCGACCGGACCGCCGCGAGGCGAGGACGTCCGGACGACGGTCACCCCCTCGCCCGACAGGAACGCGGCCACCGTGTCGGCGAGCGGCACGGAGCCGTGCACCTCCACACGCTCCAGCGGCTCGGGCAGGACGTCGATCACCGCGGGCGACGCCGCACCGAGCACCCGGGCAGCGACCTCGGGACGGCAGCCGGACGCAGCGGCCAACCCGTTCAGGGCTTCGCGGCCGGTCTCGCGACGGAGGGCGCAGAGGAAGCGTTCCTCGGCGGTGGTGGGGACGGCGACCACTGCACGTGGTGGATCGACGCCGAGCTGCACCGTGCCGGGGTCACGCCAGACGAACTCGAGTGTCGGATCGATGCGGATGCCCATGACCCCACGGTGCCGGATGCGCGGGCACGCGTGGGGTCACGGAGCGGATCTGTGGAGAACTCAGCGGGGCTGGTCGCCGTCGCCGTCCTTGTCGGTCTCGTCGCGCTCGTCGTTCGTGTCGCGCTCGTCGTTCGTGTCGTTCGTGTCGTTCTTGTCGTTCGTGTTGTTCGTGTTGTTCGTGTTGTTCTCGACCGCTTCGTCCACGCCGCCGGACTCGTCCTCGTGCGGACGGGCGCCGGTCGCGTCGTTGAGCAGGTCCTCGAGCGCCTTGTCGAACGCGTCGTCCTCGTCGCTCTGGGACGGGTTCTGGAGTCGGGCGACGAGGGCGTCCGGCGCGTCGATGTCGTCAGAGGTCGGGACGAGGTCGAAGTGCGACCAGAGGGCATCCCGCTGTTCGGCGCCGAGCACGTCCGTCACGCGCTGCCACATCGCCGCGGCTTCACGCAGACGGCGTGGACGCAGCTCGAGGCCGACGAGCGTCGCGAACGCGGACTCGGCCGGCCCACCGGCAGCGCGGCGGCGACGGACCATCTCGGCGATCGCTCCGGCCTTCGGCAGGCGTGCGGTCGCTGCGGCGGTCACGGTGTCGACCCAGCCCTCGACCAGGGCGAGCATGGTCTCGAGGCGGGCGAGCGCGGCGTCCTGCTCCGGAGTCCGCGGCGGGATGAGCGCACCCGAGGCGAGCGCGTCGCGCAGCTGCTCCTGGTTGGTGGGGTCGATGTCTGCTGCGAGTTCCTCGACGCGGTCGAAGGGGATGTGGATGCCCCGGGCGTAGTCGGTGATCGAGGAGATGATGTGCAGTCGCAGCCAGCGCGCGGAGCGGAACAGTCGGGCGTGTGCGAGCTCACGGACCGCGAGGTAGATGCGCACCTCGTCCTCGGAGACGTCGAGCCCCTCGGCGAACTCGGCCACGTTCTGCGGCACGAGGGCGGCGACCTGCTCGTCCAGGAGCGGGACGCCGACGTCACCGCCGGAGACGACCTCCTTCGAGAGCTGCCCGACGACCTGGCCGAGCTGGATCGCGAAGAGCGCGCCGCCGACGCCGCGCATCGCCTTCGAGACGTCGCCGAGCATGGCCTTGAGCTGTTCTGGTGCCCGCTGGTCGATCGCCTCGGTCAGTGCGTCCGCGATGCTGAACGCCACCGGCTCCGCGATCTGGGTCCAGACCGGGGTGGTCGCCTTCGCCCACTGCTCGCGGGTGTACAGGCTCGGGGTCGCGGTGAGCTCGGCGACGGTCGTGACCTCGTCGAGCCAGAGGGCGGCGACCTGGAACGCCTGGTCGGCCGCCTGCGAGGTCACGGGGTCGACCGGGTGGCCGCCGTCACGGGCGATCGCGGTGGCCCGCTCGAGGGTCGCCGAGAAGTCGATGCCGTCCCCGCCGGACTGTGCGGCGCGCTGCAACTGGCTCATCAGGTTCGCCACGAAGGCCGGGTCGTTCGGCAGGCCGGCGGCACCGGCGAGCTGCGACGGGTCGATCTGGCCCTCGCCGGAGAGCAGCTTGCGCAGCATCTCCTGGAAGTCGTCGTCCGGCCCCGGCTGTGGTTCATCAGGCATGCCGACTACGCTAATCGCTGCTCACGGGGCCGGACCTGGGACGCCCCCGTGGGAACGCCCGAACCGCTGCGCCGAGGGCGAACAGCCCGCCGTCAGGTGTGGGCGACCACCCCCTGGAAGGACCCCGCGTGACCCTCTTCGCCCCCGCGCCCCGTCGTCGTTCGCGAGCCAGGACGGTCGGCTGGGCGTTCGTGATCGGCGCCGTGGTCCTCGGGCTCCTGGCGAGCCTGCTGCCGAGCCCGTACCTCATCGAGGTCCCCGGGCCCGTGTACAACACGATCGGCACGCAGGAGCAGGGCACCGGCAAGGACGCGAAGCAGGTCAAGCTCATCCAGGTCTCCGGCCACGAGACGTACCCGACGGCTGGTGCGCTCGACATGCTGACCGTCGGCATCCAGGGCGACGCCACGAACCGCCCCACGTGGACGAGCGTCATCCGTGCGCTGTTCACCAAGTCGCAGGCCGTCATCCCCGTCGAGGCGATCTACCCGAGCGGCACCACGACCGAGCAGGTCAACGAGCAGGACTCCGCCGACATGCAGGCTTCCCAGCAGTCGGCCGTCGCCGCGGCCCTCATCCAGCAGGGGAACGACCTGCCGACCGACCTCGTCGTCGGCACCGTGCAGAAGGGGTCGGCGGCCGACGGCACGATCGAGAAGGGTGACGTGATCACCGCGTTCGACGGCACGGCGCTCACCACGAACGCCGACGCGACGTCGCTGCGCGAACTCGTCGCGAAGCACGGCACCTCCACCCCGGCGACCGTCACCATCGAGCGCGACGGCGCGACGAAGGACGTCCAGGTCACCCCGCGCGACGAGCAGGGCACGGCGCTGATCGGCGTGGGCGTCACCGAGCGGTACGACTTCCCGTTCGACGTGTCCATCAAGCTCCAGGACGTCGGCGGTCCGTCGGCCGGCATGATGTTCGCGCTCGGGATCATCGACGAGATCACGCCGGGCAAGCTGAACGGCGGCAAGCACGTCGCCGGGACCGGGACGATCACCGCCGACGGTGAGGTCGGCGCGATCGGCGGTATCCGGCAGAAGCTCTACGGTGCGAAGGACGCTGGCGCCACGGTCTTCCTCGCCCCGGCCGACAACTGCGACGAGGTCGTCGGGCACGTCCCGGACGGTCTCGACGTCTACAAGGTGTCGACGCTCGACCAGGCCGTCACCGACCTGCAGACCATCGCCGACGGCGGGAGCACCGCGAAGCTCGCCCGCTGCGGATCCTGACCGGGTTCCTGAGTCCCCGCACAGCTTCATGCGCAGTCCGGTCCAATAGGATGAGTGACACTGACGGCCCGCCGCGAGCCGGGCCCGCCGGTCCGACACGTCTGGAGCACATCAAGTGACGACAACCTCGTCCACCTCGGGGCGGCGTTCGCCGCGGGTCCCGATCGTGGTCACGATCATCGTGCTGGCCGCACTGGTGATCGGCTTCTTCATCTTCGCCAGCCTGTACACCGACTACGCATGGTTCGCGCAGCTCGGCTTCCAGCAGGTCCTGACCACGCGGTGGATCGCGGGGACGCTCATGTTCCTCGCCGGGTTCCTCGGCATGGCGGTCCCGGTGTACGTGAGCATCGGCCTCGCGTTCCGGTTCCGGCCGGTCTACGCGAAGCTGAACTCACAGCTCGACCGCTACCAGCAGGTCATCGAGCCGCTGCGACGCGCCGTGATGATCGGCATCCCGGTCGTGCTCGGCATCTTCGCCGGGCTGTCGACCGCGGGTCGCTGGAGCATGGTGCTCGAGTACTTCAACCGCACGCCCTTCGGCAAGACCGATCCGCAGTTCGGCCTCGACATCGGCTTCTACGTCTTCGAGCTGCCGTTCTGGCGTTCGATCGTGGCGTACTCGTCCGCCGTCGTCCTGATCGCCGGTCTCGCCGCACTCGCAGCGTGCTACCTCTACGGGGCGCTGCGGTTCGGCGGGCGTGAGGTCCGGATCTCCCGCGCGGCACGCATCCAGCTCGCGATCACAGCTGCGGTCTACATCGCGCTGCAGGCCGTCAGCCTCTGGCTCGACCAGTACGCGGCCCTGACGAAGAGCAACTCGCTGATCACCGGTGCCCAGTACACCGAGGTGAACGCGGTGATCCCCGGTCGCGAGATCATGGCGGGCATCGCGGCGATCGTCGCGATCCTCTTCATCGTCACCGCGGTCATCGGCCGCTGGCGCATCTCGATCGTCGGCACCGGGCTGCTGCTCGTCGCCGCGATCGTCATCGGTGGCATCTACCCCTGGATCGTGCAGCGTCTGCAGGTCAAGCCGTCGGAGCGTACCTACGAGTCCGCGTACATCGAGCGGAACATCAAGGCCACGCGCGACGCGTACGGCGTCTCCGGGGTCGAGGAGCAGAACTACGACGCGACGACCGAGGCGAGCACCGGTGCCCTCGCGCAGGACGCCCAGACGACGGCGAACATCCGCCTGATCGACCCGAAGATCGTCTCCGACACCTTCAGCCAGCTCCAGCAGTACCGGCAGTACTACCAGTTCCCGGACGAGCTCGACGTCGACCGCTACGACGTCAAGGGCGAGACCGAGGACACCGTGATCGCGGTCCGCGACATCGACCTCGACGGCCTGAGCGCCGCCGCGAACACGCAGTACAACCGGGCGTTCGTCTACACGCACGGCTACGGCGTCACCGCGGCGTACGGCAACCAGCGCGCGAGCGACGGCAAGCCCGTCTTCCTCGAGTCGGGGATCCCGTCGAACGGTGCCCTGGGCGACTTCCAGCAGCGCGTGTACTTCGGCGAGACCTCGCCGTCGTACTCGATCGTCGGCGCCCCCAAGGGCTCGAAGGACGTCGAGCTCGACTACCCGTCCGGTTCCGACGACGACAACGGCGGCAACGCCACGACGACGTACGCGGGCAACGGCGGACCGAGCCTCGGCAACTTCTTCAACCGACTCGTCTACGCGGCGAAGTTCCAGTCGGAGCAGATCCTGCTGTCGAACGCGGTGAACAAGGACTCGCAGATCCTCTACGACCGCGACCCGATCACCCGTGTGCAGAAGGTCGCTCCGTACCTGACGCTCGACAGCGACGCGTACCCGGCGATCGTCGACCACCGCATCCAGTGGGTCGTCGACGGCTACACGACGAGCGACGCCTACCCGTACTCGCAGAGCCAGAGCCTGTCGGACAGCATCGCCGGCGCCGAGACCTCCGCGTACCGCACGGACCAGGTGAACTACATCCGGAACTCGGTGAAGGCCACGGTCGACGCCTACACGGGCAAGGTGACCCTGTACGCCTGGGACACCAAGGACCCGGTGCTGAAGACGTGGCAGAAGATCTTCCCGACCTCGATCAAGTCGGTGTCGAGCATGAGCGCGGAACTCCTCGACCACGTGCGCTACCCGACCGACCTCTTCAAGGTGCAGCGCTCGATCCTCGGCACCTACCACGTGACGAACGCGAACTCGTTCTACTCGGGCGACGACGCGTGGAACACGCCACAAGAGCCGACGACGACCGGGTCCGGCGACACGGACACCGATTCCACCACCACGTCGACGACCACGAACGCCCTCGGGACGCAGACGACGACGAGTCGGGCGAACCTGCAGGATCCGTACTACCTGACGATGAAGGTGCCGGGTCAGGGGACCGCGTACACGCTGTACACGACCTACATACCCCAGCAGTCGGCCGGTGCGAACAACCGCAACGTGCTGACCGGGTACCTCGCCGTCGACTCCGACGCCGGTGGTGCCGGCAAGGGGAAGAAGGCCTCCGGCTACGGCAAACTCACGCTGTTGACGATGCCGAAGACCGACAACATCCCAGGTCCGGCGCAGGTGCAGAACCTGTTCAACTCCGACACCACGGTGTCGCAGGAGCTGAACATCCTGAAGCGCGGCAACTCGACCGTGAAGCAGGGCAACCTGCTCACACTGCCGGTCGGCGGGGGCTTCCTGTACGTGCAGCCCGTCTACGTGCAGTCGACGTCGAGCGGTTCGTACCCGCTGCTGCAGAAGGTCCTCGTGGCCTTCGGCGACAAGATCGCGTTCGAGGACACCCTCGACGAGGCGCTGAACGAGCTGTTCGGCGGCGACTCGGGTGCGGCGGCCGGTGACTCCGGTGCCAGTGGCTCGGGCAGCGGTTCCGACAGTGGTTCGTCGGATAGCGGTTCCGACAGCGGCTCGTCCGACAGTGGCTCGGGCTCGACGGGCTCGACCGGCTCCGGCACCGTCGACAACGACGCGCTGCAGCAGGCACTGTCCGATGCGAACGACGCCCTGCAGGACCGTCAGCAGGCCTACGCGGACAATGACCTGGTCGCCGCAGCAGAGGCCGACCAGCGCCTCCAGGACGCGATCGAAGCGGCCACCGCCGCCGAGAACGGGAACTGACACGCCGTGGCGGGGCACTCGATTTGTGCCCCGCCACGGTGCTGTGTAGGCTATTCAATGTGCCGCGGGGTGGAGCAGTTCGGTAGCTCGCTGGGCTCATAACCCAGAGGTCGTAGGTTCAAATCCTGCCCCCGCAACCAAGCGTCACAACAAAAGGCCCCGGTCCGCTCGGACCGGGGCCTTCGTCGTTCCCGGGGCGTGCCGCCGTGGGTCTGGGCCGCGGGGTCGAATCTCGGCGTCAGCGACACATTTCGGGGCCGGACCGCGGAAACTGTCGGCCAGCACGAGGTTCGGCGTGGGTGTCGGTGTCGGCGTCGGTGCCCGGCCCCGTCTCGCCCCGCAGTGCCCGCCGCGGGTCCGGTCCGCTCGGCCGAGTTTCGGCCTCAGCGACACATTTCGGGGCCCGGACCGCGAAAACTGTCGGCCAGCACGAGACTTGGGGCCGGCCCCGGTGCCGGCGCCGGCCCCGGCCCCGGCCCCGCCGCGCCGGCCCCGGCCGCCCGCGCCCGCCCCCGGCCGCGAACCCCCCGGTACGCTCGGCGGATGGGCACCCTGACGATCGCGGCCGCGCAGTTCGCGCCGGTGGACGACCCCGCCGCCAACCTCGAGACCGTGCGGACGGCCGCCGCTGAGGCAGCAGCACGCGGAGCGGACCTCCTCGTCACGCCCGAGTACACCTCGTACTTCACGGCGGACATCGACGACCGGTTCGTCGCAGCAGCCCAGCCGCTCGACGGCCCCTTCGTCACTGGCCTCCAGGCGATCGCACGCGAGACCGGCGTCGCGCTGGTCGTGGGGATCGCCGAAACGACCGAAGCCGCAGAAGCGACCGAAGCCACCGACGCAGCAGACCGGTTCCGCAACACCCTCGTCGCCGTCCTGCCCTCCGGGGAGCTCGCCGCCACGTACCGCAAGGTCCACCTCTACGACGCCTTCGGCTCTCGGGAGTCCGACCACATCGAGTCCGGCGACCCCGAGCAGCTGCCGGTCTTCGAACTCGCGGGCGTCCGCATCGGCCTCGAGACCTGTTACGACCTGCGCTTCCCGGAGGTCACCCGCCGCCTGGCGGCGCCCGAGCACGGTGCGTCCGACGTCGTCGTCCTGCCGGCCGAGTGGGTGCGCGGCCCGGGCAAGGAGCACCACTGGCGGACCCTCCTGACCGCTCGCGCCATCGAGAACACCGTCTGGGTGGTCGGCGTCGGCCAGACGCCCCCGATCGGCATCGGCGGCTCCGTCGTCATCGACCCCTCCGGCGTCGCCGTCGTGTCGGCTGGTGCGACGCCTGGCCTCCTCACCGCCACGATCGACACCGCGGTGACGGACGCTGTCCGGCAGGTCAACCCGTCGCTGTCGCTCCGGCGGTACGACGTCGCGCTGCGACACCGGCCTGGAGGCACGGCCCACCGCTGACACGCACGCCGCGTGCGTCGGGGGTCGTCTCAAGTGCCCCGAACGCGTCCGTGACGCAACGCGCGTCCGTCGTGCAATGCGCGTCCGTCGTGCAATGCGCGTCCGTCGTGCAATGCGCGTCCGTCATGCAACGCGCGTCCGTCATGCAACGCACGTCCGTCAGGCGGCGCGCCCCGTCAGGCGATGCGCGACAGGCCAGCGAGCCGAGCGGCGGCGTCCTCGAGGACGGACCGCCGCTTGCAGAACGCGAAGCGCACCAGTGACCGGTAGCCCGCCGCACGATCCGGCCTGACGAACGCGGACACGGGCACACCGACGACACCGGCGAGTGCCGGCAGCTGCAGGCAGAACTCGCGGGCGTCGGTGTGGCCGAGCGGTGCGGCGTCCGCGATGACGAAGTAGCCCCCGTCCGGACGCATCACGTCGAAGCCCGCGGCGCCGAGTCCCGCGGCGAGCAGGTCGTGCTTCGCCCGCAGCTCCGCGGCGATCCCGGTGAAGACGGCGTCCGGCAGCCGCAACCCTGCCGCGACCGCGGGTTGGAACGGCGCACCGTTGACGAAGGTCAGGTACTGCTTCACCGTCGTGATCGCGTCCACCAGCGTCGGGGGAGCGGTGAGCCAGCCGATCTTCCAGCCCGTGGTGCTGAAGGTCTTGCCGGCGCTCGAGATCGTGACGGTCCGCTCAGCGGCACCGGGCAGCGTCGCGATCGGCGTGTGCGGGACGTCGAAGGTCAGGTGCTCGTAGACCTCGTCGGTGATGATCAGGGCGTCGTACCGGTCCGCCAGTTCGACGATCGTCCGGAGGACTTCGTCGGGCAGCACCCGCCCGGTCGGGTTGTGCGGGGTGTTGACGAGCACGGCCCGGGTCCGGTCCGTGAAGGCGGCACGGAGGGTGGACTCGTCAGGCAGGAAGTCCGGTGCGGTGAGCGGCACGGTGACGTGGGTGCCGCCGGCGAGACGGATCAGCGCACCGTAGGCGTCGTAGAACGGCTCGAACGTGATGACCTCGTCGCCGGGTTCGACGAACGCGAGGAGCGTCGCCGCCAGGGCCTCCGTCGCTCCGGCGGTGACGAGGACCTCGCGGTCCGGGTCGACCTCGAGGCTGTACCACCGCTGCTGGTGCTCGGCGACGGCCGTCCGCAGCTCCGGGGTGCCGCGCCCCGGCGGGTACTGGTTCACGCCGTCGCGGATCGCACGGACCGCCGACTCGAGGACCTCGGACGGGCCGTCCTCGTCCGGGAACCCCTGTCCGAGGTTGATCGCGCCGGTGCTCGCGGCGAGGGCGCTCATCTCGGCGAAGACGGTGGGCGCCGGGACGCCGTCCGCTCCGAGGAGCATGGCTCCCTCGGCGGCTCGCAACCAGGGTCCTGCCTGCCGCATGTGGTTCCCTCCGGTGAGGCGACGACGTGTCGCGCTGAACGGACCCCAACCTAGCCGGGCCTCCGACGGCGATCCGGCGCCGTGTCCACAGCGCACGCATAAGATCGGCAGAGGTTGCTTGCAGGCTCGCCAGAAGGACCGCTCAGGTGGTTGCGACAGACTGCACGAGCTTGAAAGGAGCACGTCCAGCATGACCGACACCACGCCCAACGGGCAGGGCGACGACCTCCGTCCGGACGATGCGGCATCGCCTGCCGCCAGTGACGACGCCGCGCACGCGGCCACGAAGGGGAACACGTCGATGCCGAACGACTCCGATCAGGTCAACGACTCCACGAAGCCCGACGGCAGCGAGCAGCCGAACGCCGACCACACCGACGTGATCCCGTCGTCGACGGACCACCCGACCGACCGGTACACGGCGCCGTACCCGACGCTGTCCGGCGACGCCGGTGCACCGCAGCAGCCCGCGTCGCAGCAGACGCCGCAGCAGCAGGGCGGGTACGGGCAGCAGGCCTCACCGTACGGGCAGGGCCAGACGAGCCAGTACGGGCAGGGCGAGAACACCCAGAGCCAGTACGGCCAGGGCCAGACGAGCCAGTACGGCCAGCAGTCCCAGTACGTCCAGCAGTCCCAGTACGGCCAGCAGCAGCAGTACGGCCAGGGCCAGACGAGTCAGTACGGCCAGCAGTCCCAGTACGGCCAGCAGCCCCAGAACGGCCAGCAGCCCCAGTACGGGCAGCAGCAGCCGAAGTACGGCCAGCAGCCCCGCTACGGCGAGTACGCCCAGCCGACCTCGACGCAGGCTCCCGCCTCTGCCGCCGGCTCCGAGTACGCCGCTTCCGCCCAGGCCCCGCAGTCCGCGAGTGCCTTCGGCGACGTCGACGGCTCGAACCAGCGCAACGGCCACTACTTCTCGGACGGAGCCGCCGGTACCGCCGGTGCGTCCGGTGCCGCAGCCACCACGACCACCACCCGCTCGGGCCGCAACAAGCTCGTCCTGCCGATCATCGCCGGCCTCGTCGTCGCCGGTCTCGTCGGCGGCGGTGCCGGGTGGCTCGCGGGTTCCTCGCAGGGCGGCACGGTCACGTCGTCCTCGGGTTCGTCGCAGGGTGGCAACCTCACCGTGAACGACTACGACTCGGCGACCGTCGTCACCGCGGTGGCGGCGCAGGCCACCCCGTCGGTCGTGACGATCAACGTGTCCTCGAGCAGCGAGGCCGGCACCGGCTCGGGCGTCGTGATGAGCAAGGACGGCTACATCGTCACGAACACCCACGTGGTGACGCTCGACGGTGACAGCTCGAACGGGTCGATCACGGTCACCACCTCGGACGGCAAGATCTACGGTGGCAAGCTCATCGGCACCGACCCGACGGTCGACCTCGCGGTCATCAAGATCGACGCGACCGACCTCAAGCCGATGGAGTTCGCGGACTCGTCGAAGCTCAACGTCGGTGACACCGCGGTGGCCATCGGCGCGCCGCTCGGTCTGTCGAACACGGTCACGGACGGCATCGTCTCGACCCTGAACCGCAGCATCCAGGTCACGTCGAGTGCCCCCAGCGAGGGCGGCGACTCGAACGAGGGCGGCAACGGCGGCAGCGGTCCGTTCGACTTCTGGGGCAACGGCGACAACGGCAGCAGCTCTTCCTCGAACACGACGGTCTCGCTCCCGGTGATCCAGACCGACGCGTCGATCAACCCGGGCAACTCGGGTGGTGCGCTGCTCGACTCGAAGGGCAAGCTCATCGGCATCAACGTGGCGATCGCGTCGGCCGGCAGCTCGTCGTCGACCGAGTCGGCGTCCGGCAGCATCGGCGTCGGCTTCTCGATCCCGTCGAACCTGGTCAAGCGGGTCGCGAACGAGATCAAGGACAAGGGCTCGGCGACCCACGGTCTGCTCGGCGCGACCGTCGGTGACGCCTCCGAGGACACCAGCGCCACCCAGATGGGCGCGCTCATCAAGTCGGTGTCCTCCGGTGGTGCCGCGGCGAAGGCCGGCCTGCAGAAGGGCGACGTCGTCACGAAGATCGGTTCGGCGACCGTCTCGGACGCCACCGACCTCACCGCGCAGGTCCGCTACTTCGCGGGCGGCGCATCCACGACGATCAGCTACATCCGTGGCGGTCAGACGCGCGAGGCGGACGTGACCCTCGGGACGTACGACAGCAAGGGCTGACGCGACCCACGACGAGACAGGAGGCCCGGTGCACGACGTGCGCCGGGCCTCCCGTCCGTCTGCTGCGTGCGTCGCGCGCCCGACAGGTTCGGGGTTCTGCCTCTTGATAGGCTCATGGTCGCTCTGCGGGGCGGCACCGCTCCCGGTGCGTCCCGTGCACCCAGCCAGCCCCCCGGAGTACGCATGCAGACAGACGGACAGCCCCTGCCGGGCGTCTCGTACGTGATGCCCGTGCTCAACGAGGTCACCGAGGTCCGAGCCGCCGTCGCGAGCCTCCTCGACCAGGACTACGCCGGGCCGTTCGAGGTCATCCTCGCGCTCGGCCCGTCGATCGACGGCACGAACGAGCTCGTCGCCGAGATGAGCGCGTCCGACCCGCGGATCCGGGCGATCGAGAACCCGGTGGGCTCGACGCCGGCCGGGCTGAACGTCGCGATCCGCGCGTCCGAGCACCCAGTCGTGGTCCGTGTCGACGCGCACTCGGTGCTGCCGCGGGACTACACGAGCATCGCCGTCCGGGTGCTGCTCGAGTCGGGTGCCGACAACGTCGGCGGCATCATGCGCGCCGAGGGCCGCACCCCGTTCGAGAAGGCCGTCGCGCTGGCGTACGGCAGTCGCGTCGGCCTCGGCGGTACCCCGCACCACGTCGGCGGCACCGCGGGACCGGCCGAGACAGCGTACCTCGGGGTCTTCCGTCGCGACCGTCTGTTCGAGGTGGGCCTGTTCGACGAGGGCATCAAGCGCGGGCAGGACTGGGAGCTCAACCGGCGGCTGCGGCAGACCGGCGGCACCGTGTGGTTCACGCCCGAGCTGGTGGTCACGTACCGCCCGCGGCCGAGCCTGAAGCGCCTGGTGCGGCAGTTCGTCGCAACGGGCCTCTGGCGTGGTGAGCTCGCCCGCCGGTTCCCCGCGAACAACGGCCTGCGCTACTTCGTCCCGCCCGCGATGGTCGCCGCGATGGCGCTCGGCATCGTCGCCGGGCTCGTCGGGGTCGTCGGCGCCGTCCTCGGCAGCCCGGTGGCGTGGGCGGTGCTCGGCTTCGTCGTGCCGGCCGTCTACCTGCTCTTCGTCGTCGCCGGATCGGTCGCCGTCGCGCGGCGGTCCGGGCTGCCTACACTCCTCTGGCTGCTCGTGGTGCTGCCCTGCATCCACGTGGGATGGGGACTCGGTTTCATCATCGGCTTCCTGACCCGCACCTCCGAGCTGACCACCCACACCGGACGGTGACCCCATGACCGACCACGCCACACCCGGCCGCGGATCCGCACGCCCGACCTCGATCGCGGAGCTCCGCGCCGTCGCCCAGCCGGACGAGGTCCGTGCCCGCGCCAACGCCGAGCACTGGACCGCGTCGCTGTACCTGCGCGACGTGTCGCCGTACCTGACCTGGGTGCTCCTGAAGACGCGCGTGAGCGCCAACCAGGTCACCGGGCTGATGATCCTGGTGGGGTGGAGCGTCGCGGCCGCCCTGCTGATCCCGGGGATCTGGGGCGCCGCGCTCGCCCTCGTGCTCGGCCAACTGCAGATGCTCGTCGACTGCTCGGACGGCGAGGTCGCCCGGTGGCGCGGCACGCGGTCGCCCGCCGGGGTGTTCCTGGACAAGGTCGGGCACTACACGACCGAGGGACTGATCCCGGTGGCGCTCGGCATCCGTGCGGCCACGTGGCCGATCCACGGTGCCGACTGGATGTGGACGACCATCGGCTGCGCCCTCGGCCTCGTGATCGTGCTGAACAAGGCGCTCAACGACATGGTGCACGTGGCCCGCGCGAACTCCGGGCTCGACAAGCTCGTCGACCGCCGTGACGCCTCGACCGCTCCCTCCGGCCGCAGGCTCGCGTCGCTGCGGCGTCTGGCCCGGTTCCTGCCGTTCCACCGCCTGTACCACTCGGTCGAGCTGAGCATGCTCGCGTTCGTCTTCGCGCTCCTCGCACTCGTGATCGGCGACCCCCTCGCCAGCCGGATCCTGGTCGGTGCGCTGCTGCCCCTGGCCGTCCTCGCGACGTTCGGGCACTTCCTGGCGATCATGGGCTCGAAGCGGGTCCGCGCATGACAGCCGGCGACGGGTCCCGCGGGGCCCTCCGTCGGCACGCGGTCGTGCACCGCGAGCGGCCCCGGGTCGCCGTGGTGAGCCTGTCCCAGGGCACCAGACCGGACGACCTGCGACGGGGACTGGCGAGCGTGCTCGCGCAGCAGGGCGTCGAACTCGACGTCGTGTGCGTCGGCAACGGCTGGGAACCAACGGGGCTGCCCGACGGCGTCCGTGCGTTGGCGCTGCCCGAGAACGTCGGGATCCCGGCGGGGCGGAACGCCGGCGCCGAGGTCGTCGACGGCGACTACCTGTTCTTCCTCGACGACGACGCGTCCGTGCCCTCCGACACGTTCCTGCGCGACGCCGTCGCCCTGTTCGAGCGCGACCCGTCGCTCGGGCTCGTGCAGCCGCGGGTGGTCGACCCGACCGGTGCCGCGAACCCGACGCGCTGGATCCCGCGCATCCGCAAGGGTGAGCCGGACCACTCGTCGCCGGTCTTCTCGGTCTGGGAGGGCGCCGTCGTGCTGCCGATGGACGTCTGGCGGGCCGTCGGTGGATGGGGTGCTGAGTACTTCTACGCCCACGAGGGCATCGAGCTCGCGTGGCGCGTGTGGGACGCCGGGCGTCGTGCCTGGTACGCCGGTGACCTCGTCGCCCACCACCCGGCGATCGACCCGGCGCGGCACACCGAGTACTACCGGCTCAACGCCCGGAACCGCGTGTGGCTGGCGCGCCGGAACCTGCCGGCACCGCTGCGACCGCTGTACGTCGGCTCGTGGGCCGCGATCCAGGTCGCCCGGTGGTGGCGGCACCCGAAGCGGCTCGCGACGTGGTTCGGCGGGATCCGCGAGGGCTGGACCACCGACTGCGGTCCGGTGCGTCCGATGGGCTGGCTCACAGTCGGACGGATGACGATCGCAGGGCGGCCTCCGGTCGTCTGACCCGACCGACGCTGCCGACCGACCCGACGCCGCCGACCATCCCGACGCCGCCGACCATCCCGATCCCACCGAGTGACCCGACCCCGCCGCTCGACCCCGTTCCCACCGCCCGACCCGCCAACGCCGACCGGAAGAAGGACCATGCCGATCACCAGCGACCTGCGGACCGCCGTCCGGCTCGCCGACCGACTCATCAAGTCGCGTCGCAGCCGCCGGGAGCTGGCGCGTGCGCTGCCCGCCGTCCCGACCCCGGCCCCCGGGTCCATCGAGGTCGCGGTGTACTTCGCCGACGGACCGGTCAACATGTACCAGGTGCGGCAGTGGTACGCGCCGCTCGCGGAGCTGGCGAAGACGCACCAGGTGGCGATCGTGTCGCGCAGCCCCGGCACGATGCTGAAACTGCTCGAAGAGTCGCCGGTGCCCTCGGTGTACGCCCGCCAGGTCGTCGACCTCGAGCACTTCGTCGACACCCAGGCGCCGAAGATCGTCCTGTACGTCAACCAGAACGCCCGCAACTTCCAGATGATGCGGTACGGGCGCATGTGGCACGTCTTCGTCAACCACGGCGAGAGCGACAAGATGTACATGACGACGAACCAGTTCAAGGCCTACGACTACGCGATGATCGCGGGGGACGCCGCCCGTGACCGCTTGGCCGAGGCGCTGTGGGACTACGACCTGGACGCCAGGACCATCGCCATCGGACGCCCCCAGGCCGACCACTTCGCCGGGGCGGCGCCGTACCCGGACGACGACCGCACCGTCGTGCTCTACGCACCGACGTGGGAAGGTGACCGTCCGGCAGCCGCCTACGGGTCGATCGCGTCGCACGGCACCGCGATCGCCGAGCAGGTGCTCGCGTCGCCGCGACACCGGTTGGTCTACCGGCCGCACCCGCGCAGCGGTGTGCTCGACGCCGGGTACCGAGCGGCGCACGAGCGGATCGTCGCTGCCATCGCCACGGCCAACGCCGCGGACCCGTCGGCGCACCACCTGCACGACGACGGCGGGGACCTGGGCTGGCAGCTCGCGGACGCCGACGTCGCGATCACGGACATCAGCGCGATGATCTACGACCGGTTGGCCGTCGGCAAGCCGCTGCTCGTGACGCGGCCGGCGTCGCCCGAGGCCGACGTCGACGAGCGCGGGTACCTGAGCGACGCCAACTGGCTGACCGTCGCCGACACCGCGGGCGTGCTCGCGCGCATCGACGCGGCCGCGAGTGACGACGCGGAACTCGCGAAGCTCCGGCACTGGGTGGTGCGGTACTTCGGCGACACCACGCCCGGCGAGGCCACGAGACGGTTCCACGACGGGATCGAGTGGCTGCTGGAGCGCTGGCGTTCGGTCGCGGCCGCTCGCGGCGAGGCCTGACCGAGGACCGCTGCCCCGGCCGTCCGTCCGCTCGGGCATCAGGCGCCGGGCCCGGTGCCGACGAGGGACATGCGCCACAGGTACTCGGACCGGTCGGGGCGTCGCCACCGGACGATGACGACGCCGGTGTCCTCGCGGTCAGCGCCGAAGACGGCGATGGAGAGGCCGCGGCCCGGCTCGAGTCGGTGGACCGCGAGCGGCGGACAGTAGCCGTTGCCGAGGTGGGTCAGGGTGAGCCCGTCGACCGGCTCGGTGCCGGTGTTGACGAGGCCGTAGCAGCGTGGGGCGTCGGTGCGGTCGATGGCGAACGGGACTGCGTACGCGGGTGCGGGGTGGTGCATGGGGAGCACGTTAGGGGGAGGGTCCGACGGTGGGGACCGGGGAAGCGCCCGGGAGTCCTCGGCTGTGGAGGGGGACGACGGAGGACCCGACGGTGGAGGGGGAGTACCCCGGTCCGTCAGACCCCGTAGTCCGCCGAGTAGCGGGCCAGCGCCGCCTCGATCGTGTCGTCGAGCTGTAGCCGGCCCTTGTCGAGGTACAGGCCGCGGTCGCAGAAGCGCCGCAGGTCCTTGTCGCTGTGCGAGACGAAGAAGAGCGTCCGACCGCCCGCCAGGAGCTCCTCGATGCGCTTGTAGCACTTCTCGCGGAACGCCTTGTCGCCGACCGCCAGGACCTCGTCGACCAGGATCACGGGCTCGTCCAGGCGGGAGATCACCGCGAAGGCGATCCGGACCTTCATGCCGCTCGACAGGTGCTTGTACGGGGTGTCGACGAAGTCCGCGATCTCGGCGAACTCGATGATCTCGTCGAAGGCGTCGCGGATCTCGGCGCGCGACATGCCGTGCAGGCCGGCGGTCAGGTAGACGTTGTCGCGGACCGAGAGGTCACCGACGAACCCGCCGGTGATCTCGATGAGCGGGGCCACACCCGCACCGACGTCGACCCGACCCTCGTCGGGGAGCATCACCTGCGCGACGAGCTTCAGCAGGGTCGACTTGCCCTGGCCGTTCCGTCCGACGACCCCGATCGCCTCGCCCGGACGCACGTCGAACGACACGTTCCGCAGGGCCCAGAACTCGTCAGCGCGCTTCCGGCGACCGCGGCCGGCGAAGAGGTCCTTGAAGTTCCGGCTCGAACGACGGTTGCGCTTGAAGCAGATGCCCGCGTCGCGCACGGAGATGACGGGGGCGACGGTCTCCGTGCGCCGGGTCTGGTCGGTGGCGGTCATCACAGCTCCTTGAGGACGCGGTGCTCGCTGCGCCGGAACACCGCGACGCCGATCACGAGGACGATGCCGGTGACGACCACCGAGGCGCTGACCTCGAGCCAGTCGAGCTGACCGGGGAAGAACGCGGCCCGGTACATGCCGAAGATGCCGGTGAGCGGGTTGATCGCCGCGATGTCACGCAGCCCGTCGGGCAGGGCGTGCGTGCCGTAGACGATGGGCGACGCGTAGAACAGGAACCGGAGCACGAGCTTCGTGGCGCGCTCGAGGTCGCGGAAGAAGACCACGAGCGGAGCGACGATCAGCCCGAGGCCGTAGACCAGTGCACACTGCAGCACGATCGCGAGCGGGAAGAAGACGACCTGCCACTGCAGGTGAGCGCCGGTGGCGATGGCGAAGGCGGCGAGCACGGGCAGGCTCAGCAGGAACTCGATGCCCTTCGACGCGTCGATCCGTGCCACCCAGATGGTGCGCGGGATCGTCGTCGAGCGGATGAGCTTCGACTCCTTGATGAACGCCCGCGTGGAGTCCGAGACCGCGCCGGTGAACCACATCCACGGCAGGAGGGCGGACAGCAGGAAGACGATGTACGGGTCTTCACCGACGGAGCCGCGGTGGAACACCTGCGTGAAGACGAACCAGTAGATCCCCGACATCACCAGCGGGTCGAGGATCGACCAGACGTACCCGAGGGCCGACGTCGAGTACCGGACACGGAGGTCGCGGACCGTCAGGAGCCAGAGGGCATGACGATAGCGCCGACCGGCGCTCCGGGTCGTCGCTGGTGCGGCAGCCACGGGCGCGGTCGGCGCACTCGCTGTGGTCACGGTTTCCCTTCGGGCGGAACCGCCGAGGGGGTCCTGACGGAGGTTCAGGCGAACAGGTCGTTCGCGCGCTCGAGGTCCTCGGCGAAGTCGATCTCGACCGCGTACAGGTCGGAGATGTCGATCGGCGTCCAGCGTAGCCCGTCCTCGGCGATGGCAGCCTCGATGCCGCCCTCGAAGTACTCCTGGTCGTCGACGCGACCGAGCTGACGGATCAGGGCCTGCTTGTCGCCTGCCGAGACGTAGTTGATGCCGACGGCTTCACCGAGGCCACCGACGACCTGCTTCGAGAGCTTGTGGATGAAGCCCTCGGCGTCGACGGTGTACTTGACCTCTTCGTCGGAGACCTTCTCGGTGTTGACGCTGACGAACGAGCGGTCCTCGTCGATCATGTCGGCGGCACGGACGAGGGCCATCGGGTCGAAGACCACGTCGCCGTTCATCCAGAGCACACCGCTCTTGCCGGTCGCCTTGAGCGCACGGAGGAGGCTCTTCGAGGTGTTCGTGGAGTCGTAGGACTCGTTGTAGACGAAGTTCGCCTCGGGGAACGCCTCGACGATGTGCTCCGACTTGTAGCCGACGACGATCGTCACACGGGCGCTCGAACCGAACGCTGCGCGGATGTTGTCGAACTGCTGCTGCATGATGGTGCGGCCGTCACTGAGCTCCGTGAGCGGCTTCGGCAGGCTGCGGCCGAGACGGCTGCCCATCCCCGCCGCGAGGATCACGATCTGCGTGGTCATGCTGGTCCCTTCTGGTGTCCGCCCGCGCGCCCTGGGGCACGGGCGGGCCTCGTCGAGTCTGCTCGCGGAAGGTCCGAATATCCCGAGAGTCAGCGCGGACCAGCGGTCTTCGCCGGCCCGAGGAGGCCCTCGGTACGCCGGCCGTGGCAGGTTTCCAAGTGGTGAACACTCCGTCGTGTCTCGGTGAATCATACGGAAACGCCCTCGACCGGGGGCGTTTCCCGGCGCTTCGTACTCATTTCGTGACACTGGCAGCGGCGGTCTGCCGCTGTCCGCGCGGCGTTGGTACGGTTGGTCGATGGCCGCCCGGAGAGCAGACAACGAGGACGTGTACACGACGTCCGACGCTTCCTGGATGACCGAAGCGGACGACACCGAAGCGGACGACACCGACGCGGACGACACCGACGCGGACGACACCGACGCGGACGACACCGGCGCGGACGACACCGGCGACGACGGCGCGGTCGACACCGACACCGACGCGGACGACACCGACGATGACATGGGGGAACGGGATGCGCGTGGCGCCTCCGCTGATCACGAGATGACCGACGACGACACGACGGCCACCGACACGACGGCCACCGACACGACGGCCACCGATGCGGAATCGGGCACCCGTGCGGCGGCTGCCGCCCCGACGACCACCACCGGACCGCGTCCCACGAAGGCGCGGACCCCCAAGCAGCGCACGAACAGCGGCAGCACCGCAGCGGCGCGGGCCAAGAACGCCGCCGCAGCGCCCCCTGCCGAAAACGACACCGCTGCCGCTCCCGCCAAGAAGCGCGCCGCTCGTCCGAGCACCCCCAAGGTGCCGGCGAAGCAGCAGCCCGTCGTGCTCGACGCCACCGGCCTCGTGAAGCGGTACGGGCAGACGCTCGCCGTCGACGAGGTCGACCTCGAGATCCGCCAGGGCTCGATCTTCGGCGTCGTCGGGCCGAACGGCGCCGGCAAGACGACGACGCTCTCGATGATCACCGGCCTGCTGCGTCCCGACGCCGGCAGCGTCACGGTGCTCGACCACGACGTGTGGACCGACCCGGCAGCGGCGAAGCGCAGCCTCGGCGTCCTGCCGGACCGCCTGCGCCTGTTCGACCGGCTCACCGGTGCGCAGCTCCTCTACTACTCGGCGACGCTCCGCGGGCTCGACCGGGCGACCGCCCGTGCCCGCAGCGCGGACCTCGCCGAGGCGTTCGGTCTCGGCGACGCGCTCGGTCGTCAGGTCGCGGACTACTCCGTCGGCATGGCGAAGAAGATCGCCCTCGCCGCCACGCTCATCCACTCGCCGCGGGTCCTCGTGCTCGACGAGCCGTTCGAGTCGGTCGACCCCGTGAGTGCCGCGACCATCACCGACATCCTCCGCCGGTACACGCGCGGCGGCGGCACGGTGGTGCTCTCCAGCCACTCGATGGAACTCGTGCAGCGCACCTGCGACTCGGTCGCGATCATCGTCGGCGGCAAGGTCCTCGCATCGGGGACCATGGCGCAGGTCCGCGGGCGCAAGAGCCTCGAGGACAAGTTCGTCGAACTCGCGGGCGGCCGCGTCGTGGCAGAGAGCATGGAATGGTTGCACAGCTTCTCCGGCTGAGGGCCGACCTGCTCGCGGGCGAGGTCCGCGGCAGCGCCCGCCGGTCCGTGCTCGTCGTGCTCGGCAGCCTCGTCGGACTCCTCGCCGCGGTGTTCGTCGCCGTGCAGACGGTGGCCCTGCGCTCGGCTGATCCGGACGTCGCCCGTGCGGTGATCGTGCCGGTCGGTGCGCTCATCGCGTTCGCCTTCACCGTCGTGCCGCTCGTCGTGGGCCGGAGCGACCAGTTCGACCCGCGCCGCTTCGCGGTGTTCGGCATCGGTCGCCGTCAGCTGGCCGTCGGACTCGGGGTCGCCGGACTCATCGGCGTCCCGGTCGTCGGCGTCGCGATCGTGGCCGTCGGGACGTCGGTGGCGTGGATGCGCGGCGGGGGAGTCGGCGTGCTCGGCGTCGTCGGCGGCGTCCTCGCGATCGCGACGTGCGCGCTCCTCATCCGGGTGTGCTCCACGGTCGGGTCGCGACTGATCGGCCCGGACCGGTCCCGTGACGCGGGGTGGCTGGTGGCGCTCGTCATCGTCGTCCTCGCGATCCCGGCGGTCTCGCTGCTCCTGCGCGTCGACTGGCTCGACCCGCAGGGTGCCGAGCTGCAGCGCGTCGCGGACGTCGCCGGCTGGACCCCGTGGGGTGCTGCCTGGGCGGTGCCGGCCGACGTCGCCGCCGGACACGTCGCTTCCGGGGTGCTCAAGCTCCTCGTCGCGGTCGTCGTCGTGGCAGCGCTCGTGTGGGCCTGGTGGGGGCTCGTCGGCCGCGCGCTCGACACCGTCGACGGACGCACCAGCGCCCGCCGCTACCAGGGGCTCGGCTGGTTCGACCGGCTCGGTTCCTCGCCCGTGGCCGCCGTCGCCGCTCGCGCACTGACCTACTGGGTGCGCGACCCCCGGTACCGCACGTCGTACCTGATCATCGTGTTCGTCCCGCTCGTCGTGCTCCCGCTCGGCGTCGCCGGGGTGCCGTGGCACTGGACGGCCCTCGTGCCGCTGCCGCTGATGGCGCTCATCGCCGGTTTCCTGCCGCACAACGACGTCTCCTACGACAACACCGCCGTGTGGCTGCACGTCGCCTCCGGGGCCGCCGGGTGGAGCGACCGGCTCGGTCGGGTCGTCCCCGTGCTCGTGGTCGGTGCGCCCGCCATCGTCGCGGGCTCGGCGGTGTCGGCCTGGCTGTTCGACGACTGGACGGTGTTCCCGCTGCTCATCGGCGTGAGCGCGAGTTCGCTCCTGTCCGGGCTCGGTCTCTCCAGCGTGGTGTCCGTCCTGATGCCGTACCCGACGGTGCGGCCCGGCGACCACCCGTTCCAGCAGCCCCAGGCGGCCGGCGTCACGGCGACGGTCGCGCAGTCGACGATGGTCATCGGCATCGTGGTGTGCACCGTCCCCGCGGCGTGGCTGGCGGTGCTGGCCTTCGTCCGTGGCGCCGAGCCGTGGTCGGTGCTGACGCTGGTCGTGGGCATCGCGGTGGGCGTGGTCGTCCTCGTCGTCGGGGTCTTCGCGGGCGGGAAGCTCTTCGACCGGCACGGACCTGACCTGCTCGCGGCGGCGCAGCGCAACTGAGCGGGCGCGGCTCGGCCGTCCTCGTCGTACCCTGGAGCCATGAGCATGACGGAACCAGGCGGCGGCCTCGACGTGATGGACCGGGAGCTCGAGAAGCTCCTCGAAGACGAAGCGATCGAGCCCGGTGACCACGAGCGGTTCTCGCACTACGTGAAGAAGGACAAGATCCTGCAGTCGGCCCTGTCCGGCAAGCCGGTGAAGGCCCTGTGCGGCAAGAAGTGGATCCCGGGTCGCGACCCGGAGAAGTTCCCCGTCTGCCCGGACTGCAAGGCCATCTACGAGAAGATGAAGGCCGAGTAGCGCCGGACGCGACCCGGTGACGGACTGGAGGCCCGTGGCGGCGCCGCCCCGCGCCTCCCGTCCGCTGTGTGCGTCCGCACACCGCCCATCGTGAGCAGAAATGGTCGGGTCACCTTCGGAGACCCGACCATTTCTGCTCACCAAGCGGCGCGAAGCGCGCTGCGCGCTGCGCTGCGCGCTGCGCTGCGCGCTGCGCGCTGCGACGCGCTAGATGACCAGCGTCGGGATCGCGGGGTCACCGCGCCCGATCCGTGCCGCATCCGCCGGCAGCTCCGCCTTCGCCCGCTTGTGGTGCGCCCGCGCGGCCTCGACCCCGGCGGCTCCGAGGAACGCCGGGTCGACCTCACCATCCGTCACGACGGGCACGAGCAGCGGCCGCTCGTCCGGCCCGACCTGGCCGCTGGTGAGCACGACCTCGGCGGTGGCGACGCCGTTGCGCAGGCGACGACCCGCCTCTTTCCGCCCGCCGATGGACGCCTTGTCCGCCGACTTCTTGGCGACCGAGACCCATTCGCCGTCGGACGACTGGTGCGCGACGAGCTTGAACACCATGCCCGCGGCCGGGTGCCCGGAGCCGGAGACGACCGACGTGCCGACGCCGTACGAGTCCACCGGGGCGGCTCGGAGCGCGGCGATCGTGTACTCGTCGAGGTCGTTCGTGACCGTGATCTTCGTGCCCGTCGCACCGAGCCGGTCGAGCTGCGCCCGGACCGCTGCCACGACGGACGGCAGGTCGCCACTGTCGATGCGGACGCCGCCGAGGGTGCCGTCGGTCAGCCGGACAGCGGTCTCGACGGCCTGCTCGATGTCGTAGGTGTCGACGAGCAGCGTCGTGCCGGTGCCGAGGGCGTCCAGCTGCGAGCGGAACGCCTCTTCCTCGGAGTCGTGCAGCAGGGTGAACGCGTGCGCCGCGGTGCCCATCGTCGGGATGCCCCAGGTGCGTCCGGCCTCGAGGTTGCTCGAAGCGCCGAACCCGGCGATGTACGCGGCACGAGCCGCGGCCACGGCGTTCCACTCGCCCGTGCGCCGCGAGCCCATCTCGGCGAGCGGCCGGCCGTCGGCGGCGGAGACCATGCGGGCGGCGGCCGAGGCGATCGCCGAGTCGGCGTTGAAGACCGACAGGGCCAGGGTCTCGAGCACGACGGCCTCGGCGAACGTGCCCTCGATCTGCAGGACCGGGGAGTTCGGGAAGTACACCTCGCCCTCGCGGTACGCCCGGACGTTGCCGGTGAAGCGGTAGTCGGCCAGGAACGACGCGGTGCCGGAGTCGATGACCCCGCGGTCACGGAGGAACCCGATCTCCTCGTCTCCGAAGCGGAAGTCGCCGAGTGCGGTGAGGAAGCGGCCGAGCCCGGCGGCGACACCGTACCGACGGCCGTCCGGCAGCCGTCGGGCGAACACCTCGAAGACGCACCGCCGATCCGCGGTGCCGTCCTTCAGGGCGGCGTCGACCATGGTGAGTTCGTACTGGTCCGTGAGGAGCGCGCTGGTCACCTCCCCGACACTACTGCGAGCGTCGGTACGCTGGTCACCGTGACGGATGCACCGATCGGAGTCTTCGACAGTGGCGTCGGCGGCCTGACGGTGGCCCGCGCGATCATCGACCAGCTCCCACGCGAGAGCATCCACTACGTCGGCGACACCCTGCACTCGCCGTACGGGCCGAAGCCCATCGCCGACGTCCGCCGCTACGCGCTCGAGGTCATGGACGACCTGGTCGAGCAGGGCGTGAAGGCCCTCGTGATCGCGTGCAACACCGCCTCGTCGGCCGTGCTCCGCGACGCCCGTGAACGGTACGAGCAGGCCTACGGGATCCCCGTGGTCGAGGTCATCCAGCCCGCCGCCAGAGCCGCCGTGAAGCAGACCCGCACCGGACGGATCGGGGTCATCGGCACCGTCGGGACGATCGCCTCCCGTGCCTACGAGGACGCCTTCGCCGTCGCGTCGGACGTCACGCTGAGCCTCGCCGCCTGCCCGCGGTTCGTCGAGTTCGTCGAGGCGGGGGACACCTCGTCGCCGGAGCTGCGCGAAGTGGCTGCGGGGTACCTCGACCCGATCCGCCGCGCCGACGTCGACACGCTCGTGCTCGGCTGCACCCACTACCCGCTGATGTCGGCCGCGATCCAGTTCGTGATGGGTCCCGACGTCACCCTCGTGTCCAGCGCCGAGGAGACCGCGAACGACGTGTACCGCCGACTCGTCGAGCACGGGCTCGAGCGCACCGTGACCACCGCCCCGACGTACTCGTTCGAGGCGACCGGCGACGACAAGAACGGCTTCATCCGACTCGCCCGGCGCTTCCTCGGACCCGAGGTCTCCAGCGTCGGCCACCTCCAGACCGGGGCCATCACGCTGCCCCGCATCGAAAGGACCCCATGACCGACACACTCCGCGTCGACGGCCGCACCGCCACCGACCACCGTCCCGTCACGATCGAGCGGGGGTGGAGCACGCAGGCCGAGGGCAGCGCGCTCATCTCGTTCGGCAACACGAAGGTGCTCTGCACCGCGTCGTTCACCAACGGTGTGCCGCGTTGGCTCGCCGGCAAGGGCACCGGCTGGGTCACCGCCGAGTACTCGATGCTGCCGCGTTCGACGAACGAGCGCATGCAGCGCGAGTCCATCAAGGGCAAGGTCGGCGGCCGCACGCACGAGATATCCCGGCTGATCGGGCGATCGCTCCGTGCCGTCGTCGACACGAAGGGCCTCGGCGAGAACACCCTCGTCATCGACTGTGACGTGCTGCAGGCCGACGGCGGCACCCGCACCGCATCGATCACCGGCGCGTACGTGGCGATGGTCGACGCGATCGAGTGGGGCCGGAGCAAGGGCTTCATCGGCAAGAAGGCCACCCCGCTCACCGACAGCGTGCAGGCGATCTCGGTCGGGATCGTCGGCGGTGTGCCGATGCTCGACCTGGCCTACACCGAGGACTCCGCGGCCGACACCGACATGAACATCGTGACCACCGGGTCCGGCAAGTTCATCGAGGTGCAGGGCACCGCCGAGCACGCGCCGTTCGACCGCGACGAGTTGAACGTCCTGCTCGACCTGGGCCTGGCCGGCAACCAGTCGCTCGCGGCGATCCAGAAGACCGTGCTGGAGCTGGCGTGACCGCCACCGTCGTCCTGGCCACCCACAACCAGGGCAAGGTCGTCGAGCTGCGGGAGATCCTCGGATCGGCGATCCAGGGCGTGGAGCTCGTCGGGTACGACGGCCCCGAGCCCGTCGAGGACGGCGACACCTACGCCGCGAACGCGCTGATCAAGGCGCGTGCCGCGGTCGCCCACACCGGGCTGCCCGCACTGGCCGACGACTCCGGCATCGCGGTCGACGTGCTCGACGGCGCCCCCGGCATCCACTCCGCCCGGTACGCGGGCACCCGCTCGGACGCCGACAACATCGCGCTGCTGCTCCACAACCTCGAGGGCGTCGTGGAGCGCACCGCCGCCTTCGTGTGCGCGGCCGCGTTCGTGACGCCGGACGGGTTCGAGCACGTGGTCGAGGCGGTGTGGAACGGCGAGGTCCTGACCGCTCCCGTCGGTGACGGCGGGCACGGCTACGACCCGGTGTTCCGTCCGGACGACGCCGACCGCTCGTCGGCCGAGCTCACCCGTGCCGAGAAGAACGCGTTGTCGCACCGCGCGAAGGCGTTCCGCGGCATCGCCCCGATCGTGCGGGAGCACTTCGGGCTCTAGGCCGCGTGGTGCGGGGCGCTCCCGCGTGGCGCGCTTCCGCTCCGCACAACCGAAGTCGCCCCGAACCGCGGGATTCCGTGGTTCGGGGCGACTTCGGTTGTGCGAGACCAGCCGGCACCGGCCGACCGTGCGCGCTACTCGGCGGGGAGCTCGTGCTCGTGCTTCTTCGCCTTGCGGGCGTTCCGGAAGTAGGTGAGCGCCATCGGCACCACGGTCACGACGACGGCCGCGAGCAGGATGATGTCGATGTACTCGCGGACGATGTGCGCCACGAACGGGATGTGGCCGATGAAGTACCCGAGGAACGTCACGCCGACGCCCCAGATGACGGCGCCGATGGCGTTGTACAGCGAGTACTTCTTGTAGTCCATCTTCGCCACACCGGCGGCGATCGGTGCGAAGGTGCGCACGACCGGCACGAAGCGCGCGAGGATGACGGCGAGCGGGCCGAAGCGGTGGAAGAACGCGTTGGTGCGGTCGACGTTCGCCTTGGAGAACAGTCCGCTCTCCTTGCGCTCGAAGATCGGTGGACCGGCCTTCTTGCCGATGTAGTACCCGAGCTCGCCGCCCAGGAACGCGGCCGCGCCGATCATCAGCGCCGCGACCCAGACCGGGATGCCGCCGATGAAGCCGCCGCCGTCGAACGCGAACAGGCCGGTGATGACCAGCAGGCTGTCGCCGGGGAAGATGAAGCCGATCAGCAGCCCGGTCTCGGCGAAGACGATCGCGCAGACGACGAGGACGGCGAAGGCGCCGAAGTGGTCGAGGATGTACTGCGGATCCAGCCATGGGATCAGGGCGAGTGCGACGGAGTGCATGCTTCTTCCGGTCGTGCAGCAGCGGTGACGGGAGGGTCACCCGCAGGACGAGGGTACCGTGCGGCGGTGTCGGGGCCGTCCCCCGTCGGTATGACTTCCTCGCCGTGCCATCGATGGGTGGAACCGTGCCATCGATTGTGGGAACCGTGCCGTCGACGGGGGGAACCGGTGCGGAAGGAGGGACTCGAACCCTCACGCCTGGGGCACAGGAACCTAAATCCTGCGTGTCTACCGATTCCACCACTCCCGCGAGCAGCGGCAGTCTACCGATCGCGGGCCGCGCGTCGGGCGTGATCCGCGCCTCCAGGCCGTGGTGGGTGACCACGGTGCGAGGTGCCGGACAGTGTGCGAGGCGCAAGGGGTCCCACCGAGCCAGGAACCTCGCACAGTGCGCAGCCGGCGCCCGTCAGCGCAACCGTCAGCGCAACCGTCGGGGCAGGTAGCGGGGGACGTAGCGGAGCAGGACGCCGGCCCCGATCAGGCCGAGCACACCCATCACCCCGCTGGCCACGGCGATCGACGCGACGGCCGTCACACCCGAGATCACGAGCGGTGCCGCGGCCGATCCGAAGTCGCCGGTGAACCGCCACGCGCCGAGGAACGGCGCCGGGTCGTCGCGCGGAGCCAGGTCCGCGCCGAGCGTCATCAGGATCCCGGAGCCGACGCCGTTCGCGAGCGACATGCCCATCGCGATCCCGACGAACCAGCCGACCCGTGCGTCCAGGTGCCCGCTCCACGCGAGCAGGAAGTAGCTGATGGCGAGACCGAGCATGCACGGCAGGGCGCTCGCGAGCCGTCCCCAGCGGTCCATGATCTGCCCGCTCGTGTAGAACAGCGCGAAGTCGACCGCGCCCGCGATGCCGATGACCAGGGCGGCCGTCGAGTCGTCGAGGCCGACGCTCACCGCCCAGAGCGGCAGGATCACCTGACGCCCGGCGCGCATCGCGCCGATCAGTCCGGCACCGCTGCCGAGCCGCAGCAGGACCGCCCGGTTCGCGCGGATGGTGCGGAAGAGGCCGTGGGCCTCCTTCTCGACGAAGACCGCGCCGGTGTCGGTGGGCGGTTCGGTCCCGTCCACAGCGGACCCCGACCGGGAGGCCCGTTGCGGCATCCGCAGGCCGCGTGTGCCCGTCGCGGGGTCGCGCAGCACCAGGAGCACGGTCGCCGCCGCCAGGCAGCACGCGATGTGGATCCAGAACGCACTGCTGGTGGTGCCGGTCAGGTGGATCACGCCAGCGGCGATGAACGGGCCGACGAAGTACCCGAAGCGGAACACCCCGCCGAGGCTCGACAGCGCCCGGGCCCGGATCCGCAAGGGGATCGCGGTGGTCATGTAGGCGTGCCGGGCCAGGGCGAACACCGCGGTCGAGACACCGACCAGGAACACCCCGAGAGCGAGGACCCATGCGTTCGCCGCGGTCGTGCTCACCACGAGTCCGACGACCGACACGAGGGCGGCGCCGATCATGGCGTTGCGCTCCCCGATCCGCGCGACGACGATGCCGGACGGCACGTCGCCGATGAGTTCCCCGACCAGGATCAGCGACGCGACGAACCCGGCGAACGCCAGGCTCGCGCCGAGCGAGTCGGCGGCGATCGGGATGATCGGGATGATCGCGCCCTCGCCGATCGCGAAGAGGGCGGCGGGCAGGAACCCGGACAGCAGGACGGCCCGGAAGTCGAATGAGTCGTTCTCCGTCGTGGACATCGCCCGACCAACGGTACGCCAGCGGTACCGGTTCGACGGCGGGTTACCCTGGAGGCATGCGTGTTCTGGCGGCGATGAGCGGTGGGGTCGACTCGGCGGTGGCGGCTGCCCGCGCGGTCGACGCGGGGCACGACGTGGTCGGGGTCCACCTGGCGCTCAGCCGGATGCCCGGCACCCTCCGGACCGGCAGCCGCGGGTGCTGCACGATCGAGGACTCGATGGACGCCCAGCGTGCCGCATCGGCCCTCGGGATCCCGTACTACGTGTGGGACTTCTCCGCCCGGTTCAAGGAGGACGTCGTCGACGACTTCGTCGCGGAGTACCAGGCCGGCCGCACCCCGAACCCCTGCATGCGCTGCAACGAGCGGATCAAGTTCGCCGCGCTGCTCGAGAAGGCACTGGCCCTGGGCTTCGACGCCGTCTGCACCGGGCACTACGCCTCGATCCTCACCGGCCAGGACGGCTCGCGCGAGCTGCACCGGTCGGCCGCGTGGGCGAAGGACCAGTCGTACGTGCTCGGGGTCCTGACGGCCGAGCAGCTGCAGCACGCGATGTTCCCCCTCGGCGCCACCCCCTCGAAGGACGAGGTCCGGGCCGAGGCCGCGGAGCGCGGGCTCACCGTGGCGCAGAAGCCGGACTCGTACGACATCTGCTTCATCCCGGACGGCGACACCCGTGGGTGGCTGGCGGACCGCGTCGGAACTGCTCCCGGCGAGGTCGTCGAGCGTGACGGCACGGTCGTGGGCTCCCACGAGGGCGCGACCGGCTACACGGTCGGACAGCGCCGGGGCCTGGCGCTCGGTCGCCCGGCCCCGGACGGCAAGCCGCGGTTCGTGCTCGAGATCCGCCCGAAGGACAACACCGTCGTCGTCGGCCCGAAAGAGGCGCTCGCCGTCTCCTCGATGTCGGGCTCGCGGTTCACCTGGGCGGGCACGGCCCCGGCCGACCCCGCGACGCCGTTCGCGTGCGACGTGCAGATCCGAGCGCACGCCGACCCGGTCCCCGCCACCGCGCGGGTGCAGGACGACGTGCTCGTGATCGACGTCGACGAGCCGCTGCACGGGGTCGCACCCGGGCAGACGGCCGTGGTCTACGTCGGCACGCGGGTCCTCGGGCAGTGCACGATCGACACCACGGTCAGCGCCGTCCCGGTCGACGCCTGACCCCGCCGCTCCCGGCGTGCGCCCCGCTGCACGCCAGGTCGGTGGTGCACGGTAGAACTGATGGCATGAGCGAGACCGACGCGACGTTCGAGACCATCGACCCCGACGGGCTCGACGCCGCCCAGGCCGGGCGCGAGGTCGACCGGCTGCGGGCCCGCATCAACGAACTCCGGTACGCGTACTACCAGGGTGACAACGGGTCACCCGAGGCCGACGCCGACTACGACGTGCTGGTCCGCCGGCTCGACGCGATCGAGCAGCGCTTCCCGGAGCTCCTGACCCCGGACAGTCCGACCCAGACCGTCGGCGGGCAGGCGCAGACCACGCAGTTCGCCCCGGTCGAGCACGCCGAGCGCATGCTCTCCCTGGACAACGTGTTCAGCCCCGAGGAACTCACCGACTGGGCGGTCAAGGTCCAGCGCGATGCCGGCGCCGAGCGGGTGCGGTTCCTCACCGAGCTGAAGATCGACGGGCTCGCGATCAACCTCCGCTACGAGCACGGCCGGCTGGTGTCCGCCGCGACCCGTGGCGACGGCGTGGTGGGCGAGGACGTCACCGGCAACGTCCGCACGATGGGCACGATCCCGGACCGGCTGTCGGGGACGGGCCACCCGCCCCTGGTCGAGGTCCGGGGCGAGATCTTCTTCCCGGTCGCCGAGTTCGACGAGCTGAACGCGAACCAGCGCGAGGCGGGGGAGCGTGTCTTCGCGAACCCCCGCAACGCCGCCGCCGGCTCCCTCCGCCAGAAGGAAGAGGGCAAGTCCGAGGCGAAGCGTGCCCTCATGGTCGACCGGTTGCGCCGCCTCCGGATGCTCGTGCACGGCATCGGCGCCTGGCCCGTGCGCGAACTCGAGCAGGAGACCGACGTCCGGTCGCAGTCCGAGGTCTACGAGCTCCTGCAGACCTGGGGACTGCCGACGAGCAGCCACTACCGGGTGTTCGACACCATCGACGAGGTCAACGGCTTCGTCCGGTCGACCGGCGACCGCCGGGCCTCGGTCGAGCACCAGATCGACGGCGTCGTGGTGAAGGTCGACGACCTCGCCCTGCACGAGGAACTCGGCTCGACGTCCCGCGCACCCCGCTGGGCGATCGCGTACAAGTACCCGCCGGAAGAAGTGCACACGAAGCTCCTCGACGTGGTCGTCAGCGTCGGGCGCACCGGTCGCGCGACACCCTTCGCCGTGATGGCCCCGGCCGAGGTCGCCGGGTCGGTCGTCCGCCAGGCCACCCTGCACAACCAGCAGGTGGTGAAGGCGAAGGGCGTCCTGATCGGCGACACCGTGGTGCTGCGGAAGGCGGGCGACGTCATCCCCGAGGTGCTCGGGCCGGTGGTCGAACTCCGCGACGGCTCCGAGCGTGAGTTCGTGATGCCGACGCACTGCCCCGAGTGCGGCACCGAGCTCGCTCCGGCGAAGGAGGGCGACATCGACCTCCGCTGCCCGAACGCGAAGAGCTGCCCGGCGCAGGTCCGTGGGCGGGTCGAGCACATCGCGTCGCGCGGCTCGCTCGACATCGAGGGCCTCGGCGAGGTCGCCGCCGCCGCACTCACCCAGCCGCTGTCCCCGGAGACCCCGCCGCTCGTGACCGAGGCCGGGCTGTTCGACCTCACGATGCAGGACATCGTCCCGATCGAGGTGATCGTCCGCGACGCCGAGACCGGCATGCAGAAGGTCGACGACGACGGCGTCCCGAAGCGCGTCACGCCGTTCAGTCGTGCACGGAAGAAGACCGACCCGCCGTTCGACCCGGACGCGCGCGGTGCCGACTACACCGGTGAGCCGAGCCGTTACCCGTCGAAGAACGCGTTCGAGATGCTCGCGAACATCGACGCCGCGAAGACGAAGCCGCTGTGGCGCATCCTCGTCGGCCTGAGCATCCGGCACGTCGGGCCGGTGGCCGCCCGGGCGCTCGCGAACCACTTCGGTTCCCTCGACCGGATCCGGGACGCCTCGCGCGAGGACCTCGCGGCCGTCGACGGTGTCGGCGGCATCATCGCGGACGCCCTGCTCGCCTGGTTCGACGTCGACTGGCACCGGGAGATCGTCGACCGCTGGACGGCGGCGGGCGTGCAGTTCACCACGCCGGACCACCCGGGGCCCGGTGCTGCCTCGGCCGAGGGCGGTGTGCTCAGCGGTGTGACGGTCGTGGCGACCGGTTCGCTCGAGGGGTACACGCGAGAAGGCGCGCTCGAGGCCATCATCACCGCCGGGGGCAAGGCGGCGTCGAGCGTGAGCAAGAAGACCGACTTCGTGGCCGCCGGGCCCGGGGCGGGTTCGAAGCTCACGAAGGCCGAACAGCTCGGGGTCCGGATCATCGATGCCGAGCAGTTCCACCTGCTGGTGACCGAGGGCCCGACCGCCCTCGCCGAACCGGAGGAACCCGCCCCCGAGGGTTGAGCGGAACTCAGGACAGACCGGTCGTCTGTCCGCACGCCGCGGCTCGCCGCCTCGTGCACCCAGTTCAGGGGACAAGTTGCATCGCGCACGACCGTTCGGTGGGCATTCTCCTTACACTCGACAGAGCATCACCCGTCGTCTGCAGGGGGACGTCGGGACGGCCTTCCCGGGGGAGACCCGATTGCTGCTCATCGCCGCGGCTCTGCTCACCGCCTCGATGCACTCGCTCGGAGTGATCGAGGCCCCTGTCGCGCCTCCGGCATCGCACGCTGCCGTGGTGACGACCGTCGCCAGCGCCCACGGGAGCACGTTCCTGCGTGACCTCGCGACGCTCGGGGCAGCGGACCTCCGCCGTGCCGCTGACGACCGCCGCGTCATCGCGACCGTCCAGGACGACCCGCCGACCGCCGCCGTCGTGGCGCACTGGTGGGCCGCGCTCGACGCCGACGAGCAGTCCACACTCCTCACGCACGCTCCCGCCGTCGTCGGCAACCTCGACGGGGTCCCGTACGACGTCCGTGACCGTGCGAACCGGGCGACCCTCGCCGACGGGCTCGCCGACCCGGATGCCAGCGCCGCCCGCACCGCCATGCTCGGGCAGGTCCGCGACTCGCTCGTCCACGAGGTCGGGGACCCGCAGCGCTTCCTCGTCGCGCTCGACACCCGGGGCTCGGGGCGCGCGGCCATCGCGATCGGCGACATCAGCACCGCGGCCGACGTCACCGTCGTCGTCCCGGGCATGTTCTTCACGGTCACGGGCCAGATGACCGACTTCACGAACACCGCGAACGACCTGTCGAGCGAGCAGGCGACCCTCGCCCCACTCGCGGCACCGGGATCCGGTTCCGGTGTCGCCGTCGTCGCCTGGATGGGCTACCGCACGCCGGACCTGTCGAACATCCTCTCGCTCAGCCTCGCGGAGACCGGAGCCGACCGGCTCGAGCGCACCGTCGACGGCATCCGGCAGATCCGCGACGGGGACCAGCCGCGGCTGAACATCGTGGCGCACTCCTACGGCTCGACGACGGCGCTGATGGCGCTCGCCTCGGGCCGGATGAGCGCCGACACCCTGACCGTGCTCGGGTCGCCCGGGAGCGACGTCGCGTCCGCGTCCGACCTCGCCGTCGCCTCCGGACAGGTGTTCGTCGGCGGCGCGCACAGCGACCCGATCGCCGGGTCCGGGTACTTCGGCACCGACCCGGCCGGGGCGTCGTTCGGGTCCACCGTGCTCGACCTGGCCGGCGGGGTCGACGCGCAGGCGGCCGGTGAGGTGTTCCGCCGCCCGGTGGGCCACAACGACTACCTCAAGCCGGGCACGGCCTCGCTGCACGACGTCGCGCTGATCGGCATCGGACGCGGCGACCTCGTGCGGGAGCAGGTGCGCCGTGGCGACGGCGACGGCGACGGTGTCGTCGGGGCGTCCCCGGACATGTACCTCGTCCGACCACAGGACCTGCAGCCCCGCGACTGACGGCTCGCCTGAGCGGCAACCTGAACGGTGACGCAGCCTCCACTGGGTCCACGGCAGAACGAGTACAGCCCGTGTCCCTACGGTTCGGTGCATGCGTGTGGTGCGATGGCCTGGTGCTCTCCTGATGTTCGTGGTCATGTCCGTGCTCGCGGGCATGCTCGTCGCCGTCGCGGTCACCCCCGCCGTCGCCGTCGCGGGGGAGAGCGCCTCCGGTGCCGCCGCGTTCTTCGAGGACCTGCCGAGCTACCTCGACGTGCAGACCCCCCAGCAGGTGTCGACGGTGTACGCGACGAAGGGCGGCAAGCAGGTCAAGATCGCCTCGTTCTACGCGGAGAACCGGACCAACGTGACGTCCGACCAGATGGCGCAGTCGCTGAAGGACGCCGCCATCGACACCGAGGACCCCCGCTACTACGACGAGGGCGGCATCGACGTGCTCGGCACGTTCCGCGGAGTCGCCGCCACCGTCGTCGGCGGCGACGTGCAGGGCGGCTCGAGCATCACGCAGCAGTACGTGAAGAACGTCCTCGTGCAGCAGTGCGAGGAACTCACCGGCAAGGACCAGGCCGCCACCGCGAAGAAGATCGAGGCGTGCTACCAGGACGCAGCCGGCGTCACCCCGCAGCGGAAGCTGCAGGAGATGCGGTACGCCATCGCGGTCAACAAGAAGTACTCGAAGGACCAGATCCTCACGGGCTACCTCAACATCGTCGGGCTGGGCGGTCGGGTCTACGGCGCCGAGGCCGGTGCCGAGTACTACTTCGGCGTGCACGCGAAGGACCTCTCCCTCGTGCAGTCCGCCACGCTCGTCGCGATCCTGAACAACCCGTCGAACCTGCGCATCGACGTGCCGACCGACAAGGACAACGGCCAGGCGAACGGGTACGCCCAGACGAAGGAGCGTCGGGACTACGTGCTCCGTCGCATGCAGGCGCACGGGTCGATCACGAAGGCGCAGATGACCGCTGCCATCGCGACGCCGGTGACGCCGAAGATCACCGAGACCGCCAACGGCTGCTCGACCGCCGCGACGAACTACGACGCCGGCTACTTCTGCGACTACGTCCGCGACCAGGTGCTGCAGGACCCCGCGTTCGGCAAGACCGCGGCGGCGCGCATCGCGACGCTCGACACCAAGGGTCTGCAGATCCACACCTCGCTCGACCTCGACCTGCAGGGCCAGGCGCAGACCGCACTGTCGACCTACGTGCCGTCGACCATGGCGGGCGTCGACGTCGGCGGATCCAACGTCACCGTCGAACCCGGCACCGGTCGCATCATGTCGATGGTCCAGAACACCTCGTACACGCAGGGCGACAACGCCACCGCCGGGTCCACCGCCGTGAACTACAGCGCCGACTCCGCCTTCGGCAACTCCGGCGGGTTCCAGACCGGTTCGACGTACAAGGTGTTCACGCTCGCCGAGTGGCTCGCCAGCGGCCACACGCTGTCCGAGTCCGTGACGACGTCCGAGCACCAGTTCCAGAACTCCGAGTTCACGAACACCTGTCAGAACGTCAGCGGCGGGGACTGGAACGTCGCCAACGCCGAGAGCGTGCCGTCGTCGATGAGCGTCGAGGCCGCCACGGTCGAGTCGATCAACACCGCGTACGCGCAGATGGGCAAGCAGCTCGACCTCTGCAAGATCGCGCAGCTCGCCCAGTCGATGGGCATCCACCGCGCCGACGGCGGCGACCTGACGCAGACGCCGTCGTCGATCCTCGGTGTGAACGAACTGTCGCCGATCGACCTCGCCGAGGCGTACGCGGGCTTCGCGAACGGCGGCGTCGTCTGCACGCCGACCGCGATCGACTCGGTCACCGAGTCGGACGGCACGAAGATCACCCCGACGCCGTCGTCCTGCACGCAGGGTGTCTCGGCGGACGTCGCCGGCACCGTCGACTACGCGCTCCAGGGCGTGCTGTCGGGCTCCGGCACCGCCGCCAGCGCGAACCCCGGCGACAGCGTGCCGAAGTTCGCGAAGACCGGCACCACCGACGGCGACGTGCAGAACTGGCTGGTGACGTCGTCGACGAAGTACACGAACGCCACCTGGGTCGGCAACGTGCAGGGCAGCGTGAGCCTGGCGAACTGGCCGTTCCTGCAGGGCACGACCGGGTACAGCGCGAAGTTCGGTGTCGGCAAGTCGATGATGGCGTACCTCGACCAGACCGTCGGCGGCGGGGCACTCCCCACACCGAGCCAGGCGATGATCGGGCAGGCGAGCAAGTCGTCGTCCTCCTCGGCATCGACGTCCGGGTCGTCGGGGTCGTCGGCGGGCTCCACCCCGACGTCGTCGCCGAGTTCGTCGCCGAGCGCCTCGCCGAGTGACGACCCCACGGGCCAGACGCAGCAGGACGGGCACTGACGCACCCGTAGACTGGTGGGCATTCCACGAACCGATCGACGGAGCACCATGCCTGACATCACGAGCGAGCAGGTCGCCCACCTGGCGAACCTCGCACGCATCGCACTCACGCCCGACGAGATCGAGAAGCTGACGGGGGAGCTGTCGCACATCGTCGAGAGCGTCGCCAAGGTCGCCGAGGTCGCCACAGACGACGTCCCCGCGACGAGCCACCCCGTGCCGCTCGGCAACGTCACCCGACCCGACGTGGTCGGCCAGACGCTGACGCAGGAGCAGGCGCTCTCCGGCGCGCCCGACTCGGACGGCGAACGGTTCCGCGTGACGGCCATCCTCGGCGAAGAACAGTAGGGCGAAGAACAGTGACCGACGACATCACCCGTCTGAGCGCCGCAGCGCTCGCCGACGCCCTCGTGGCACGCGACGTCTCGAGCGTCGAGGCCACGCAGGCCCACCTCGACCGCATCGCCGCGGTGGACGGCGACGTCCACGCGTTCCTGCACGTGAACCAGAACGCCATCGCCGTCGCGAAGTCCATCGACTCGCGCCGAGCGGCCGGCGACGACCTCGGCCCCCTCGCCGGTGTGCCGATCGCCGTCAAGGACGTCCTGTGCACGCAGGACATGCCCACCACCGCAGGCTCGAAGATCCTCGAGGGCTGGGTGCCGCCGTACGACGCCACCCCGGTCGCGAAGCTCCGTGCCGCTGGTCTCGTGCCGCTCGGCAAGACCAACATGGACGAGTTCGCGATGGGCTCGACCACCGAGTTCTCGGCGTACGGCCCGACCCGCAACCCCTGGGACCTCGACCGGATCCCCGGTGGTTCCGGTGGTGGCTCGGCCGCTGCCGTCGCCGCGCACGAGGCCCCGTTCGCCCTCGGCTCCGACACCGGCGGATCGATCCGTCAGCCCGGCGCCGTCACCGGCACGGTCGGGGTGAAGCCGACCTACGGTGGCGTCAGCCGCTACGGTGCGATCGCCCTGGCGTCCAGCCTCGACCAGATCGGTCCGGTGTCGCGCACCGTCCTCGACGCCGCGCTGCTGCACGACGTCATCGGCGGGCACGACCCGAAGGACTCCACGTCCATCCCGGACGCATGGCCATCGATGGCCGCCGCCGCTCGTGAGGGCCTGCAGGCGGACACCCTCCGCGGTCTGCGCGTCGGCGTCGTCAAGGAGCTCGCCGGTGGTGACGGCTTCCAGGCCGGTGTCACGCAGCGCTTCCAGGAGACGGTCGCCCTGCTCGAGTCGGCCGGTGCGGTCGTCGTCGAGATCGACGCCCCGTCGTTCGCCTACGCGATCAGCGCGTACTACCTGATCCTCCCGGCCGAGGCCTCGTCGAACCTCGCGAAGTTCGACTCGGTCCGCTTCGGCCTGCGGGTCACGCCGGAGAACGGTGCCACCGTCGAGGACGTCATGGCCGCCACGCGCGAGGCCGGCTTCGGGCCAGAGGTCAAGCGCCGCATCATCCTCGGCACCTACGCCCTGAGCGCTGGCTACTACGACGCGTACTACGGCTCGGCGCAGAAGGTCCGCACGCTCGTGCAGCGCGACTTCCAGGCCGCGTTCGAGCAGGTCGACCTGCTCGTCAGCCCCTCTGCCCCGACGACGGCCTTCCCGATCGGTGAGCGCATCGACGACCCGCTCGCGATGTACCTCAACGACCTCACGACGATCCCGGCGAACCTCGCGGGCGTCCCCGGCATGAGCATCCCGAACGGCCTCGCGCCGGAGGACGGCCTGCCGGTCGGCGTCCAGCTGATGGCCCCGCAGCGAGAGGACGCCCGCCTGTACCGCTACGGTGCGGCACTCGAACGGCTCCTCGTGGAGCAGTGGGGTGCGCCGCTCATCGACGGCGTCCCGGACCTCGACCAGAGTCAGCAGTCGGCTGCGCAGGAAGGTGTGATCTGATGGCGCAGAAGGACGCGCTGATGGACTTCGACGAGGCGCTCGAGCGCTACGAGCCGGTGCTCGGCTTCGAGGTCCACGTCGAACTCGCGACGAAGACCAAGATGTTCTCGGACGCGCCGAACTTCTTCGGTGGCGAGCCGAACACGAACGTCACGCCGGTCGACCTCGGTCTGCCCGGGTCCCTGCCGGTCGTGAACGCACAGGCCGTGCGGTACTCGATCCAGCTCGGGCTCGCGCTCGGCTGCTCGATCGCCGAGTCCTCGCGGTTCGCCCGGAAGAACTACTTCTACCCGGACAACCCGAAGAACTACCAGGTCTCGCAGTACGACGAGCCGATCGCCTACGAGGGCGAGGTCGAGGTCGAGCTCGCCGACGGCACGATCTTCAACATCCCCATCGAGCGCGCCCACATGGAAGAGGACGCCGGCAAGCTGACGCACGTCGGCGGCGCCACCGGCCGCATCCAGGGCGCGGAGTACTCGCTCGTCGACTACAACCGTGCCGGTGTGCCGCTCGTCGAGATCGTCACGAAGCCGATCATCGGTGCCGAACACCGCGCCCCCGAGCTCGGGGCCGCCTACGTGCAGGTCATCCGTGACCTCGTCCGGGCGCTCGGCGTCTCCGAGGCCCGCATGGAGCGCGGGAACCTGCGCTGCGACGCGAACATCTCGCTGCGCCCCCGTGGCCAGGAGAAGCTCGGCACCCGCACCGAGACGAAGAACGTGAACTCGTTCCGCGCCGTCGAGCGTGCCATCCGGTACGAGATCCAGCGCCAGGCCGCGATCCTCGCCGCCGGTGGGACGATCACGCAGGAGACCCGCCACTGGCACGAGGACACCGGTCGCACCTCGGCCGGCCGTCCGAAGTCGGACGCCGACGACTACCGCTACTTCCCCGAGCCCGACCTGCTGCCCGTCGTGCCGGACCCCGCCGTGATCGAGGAGCTCCGTGCCTCGTTGCCGGAGGCCCCGGTCGCGCGTCGCCGTCGGCTGAAGGGCGACTGGGGCTTCGCGGACCTCGAGTTCCAGGACGTCGTGAACGGCGGTCTGCTCGACGAGGTCGAGGGCACCGTCGCCGCCGGTGCGGCACCGCAGGCCGCGCGCAAGTGGTGGACCGGCGAGATCAGCCGCGTCGCCAACGCGCAGGACGCCGCCCCCGGTGACCTCGTGTCGCCGCAGCACGTGGCCGAGGTCATCGCGCTCGTCGAGTCCGGTGACCTGACCGACCGCCTGGCCCGCCAGGTGCTCGAGGGCGTCATCGCCGGCGAGGGTTCGCCCGCGCAGGTCGTCGAGACCCGTGGCCTCAAGGTCGTTTCGGACGACTCGGCGCTCACAGCCGCGGTCGACGAGGCACTGGCCGCGCAGCCCGACGTGCTCGCGAAGATCCAGGACGGCAAGGTCCAGGCCGCCGGCGCCATCATCGGCGCCGTCATGAAGGCGATGAAGGGCCAGGCCGACGCCGCTCGCGTCCGCGAGCTGGTCCTGGAGCGCGCGCAGCAGTCCTAGACCGGACCAGGGCTCGGACTGGAGGCACGGGGCGGGTCCGCCCCGTTCCTCCCGTCTATCCTGGGGACGCGTGAGCGACCTGGTGACAGGATGAACCGTGACCGCAACGATCCGCGCCATCGGGACCGCCGTCCCCACGACGACACTCGAACAGGGAGCGGTGCGGGACCTCTTCTCGGCACAGGCGGAACTCGGCCGCCTCGGCCGGAGGCTCGTCCCCGCAGCCTTCGACGCCTCGGCCGTGGAGCACCGCCACACGGTGCTGGACGAGCTCGACCGTTCGCGCCCGGGTGGCCTGTTCCGCGACGACGACGGCGCACTGCACTCGCCGTCAACCGGCACCCGCAACGACCGCTACCGCGAGCTCGCCCCGGCGCTCTTCGTCGAGGCCGCCCGGGACGCGCTCGACCGTGCCCGGGTCGGTCCAGCGGACGTCACCCACGTCGTCACGGTGTCGTGCACCGGGTTCACGCAACCCGGGCCGGACCTCGACATCGTCCGCGAACTCGGACTGGCCCGCACCGTGTTCCGGCAGCACGTCGGCTTCATGGGCTGCTGCGCCGCGTTCCCGGCGCTGCGCATCGCCGCCGCCTTCGCCGAGGCCGACCCCGCCGCCGTGGTCCTCGTCGTCTGCGCGGAGCTCTGCACATTGCACGTCCGGGCGAGCGACGACCCGGACCAGATCGTCGCCAACAGCGTGTTCGGGGACGGTGCCGCCGGCGTGGTCGTCACCGCGGACGGTCCCGGTCTGCGGATCGACGCGTTCGCGACCACCGTCGTGCCCGAAGGGGCCTCGGAGATGGCGTGGAACATCGGCGACGAGGGGTTCGAGATGGTCCTCAGCACCGCGGTCCCGAAGCTCGTCGGCGCCACGGTCGCCGAAGCCGTCGCACCGCTCCTCGACGGACCAGCGGCCGACGTGCCGGTGTGGGCCGTGCACCCCGGCGGCCGGGCGATCCTCGACCGGACCCAGCAGGCGCTCGACCTGCCCGACCAGGCGATGACCGCGAGCCGCACGGTCCTGCGCGAGCACGGCAACATGTCGAGCGCGACGGTGCTGTTCGTGCTCCGCGAGGCGCTCGACGCCGGTGTCCCGGACGGAGCCGCCGTCGTGGCGCTCGCCTTCGGCCCCGGGCTGACCGTCGAGAGTGCGCGACTGACCGCGGTGCAGGCGTGAGCCGACGGGACGGAGCCGAACCGGGCCTCCCGGCCGTCGACCTGCGCACCCGCGCGCTCGACCTGACCGAACTCATGGACGACCCCGACTGCGACCCGCGCGCGCTGGCGCGGACGTTCCGGCGCTTCGCCCTCGTGAACGCGCTCGTCAGCGGGTGGCGCGCCGTCTGGCGGACGCACGTCGTGCCGGCCCTGCCGGTGAACGGTCGCGGACGGGTGCTCGACCTCGGGTGCGGGGGCGGCGACCTCGCCCGGGCCATCGCGCGGTGGGCGGCGAGCGACGGCTTCGACGTCGAGGTCGTCGGGGTCGATCCGGACGCGCGGGCCATCCAGGCGGCGAACCGCAGGGCTCCGCACGGCGTCACGTTCCGGCAGCGGTCGAGCGGGGACCTGGTCGCGGCGGGGGAGCGGTTCGACGTCGTCGTCTCGAACCACGTGCTGCACCACCTCGGGGACCAGGAACGGAGCGGGTTCCTCGCCGACTCCGAGGCGCTGGCGTCCGGACGCAGCCTGCACTCGGACATCCGTCGGTCGCCGGAGGCCTACCGGGCGTACGCGCTGGCATCGCCCCTCGTGGCCGCGGGCACCTTCGTCCGGGTCGACGGGCTGCGGTCGATCCGCCGGTCCTTCACCCTGGCGGAACTGCGGGACACGCTGCCGGACGGGTGGCGGGCGGAACGCGCTGCGCCGCACCGGGTGCTCGCGATCCACGACGCCTGACCGCGGGTGCCCGAGGCGCCGGCCGGCCGGATCACGCGCTGGGCGACACCTCACGAGCTCATCGCCGCGAAGACTGTCGGTCAGCGCGGAACGTGCACCGGTCCGGCACGCTCGGCTAGCGTCGGTGGCATGCCTCCGCCACCGCTGCACCGCGTCGCGGTCCTGGTGCTCGACGGCGCGAAGCCGCTCGACGTCGGGATCCCGGCGCAGGTGTTCTCGAACCGGCCGAGCATGCCGTACGAGGTGCGGGTGTGCGGCCCCCGGGCCGGTCGGATCACCGGCGGGGACGGGTTGGCGTACGCGGTCGACCACGGGCTCGAAGCGCTCGACTGGGCGGAGACCGTGTTCGTCCCCGGCTACCGGCGCCCGGCGGACTCGGCGCCGCCGGCCGACGTCGTCGCGGCCCTCGCCCGGGCGCACGAGCGCGGCGTCCGGATCGCGGCCATCTCCACCGGAGCGTTCGCGCTCGCGGCGGCGGGGCTGCTCGACGGCCGTCGGGCGACGACGCACTGGCACTACACGCGCGCGCTCCGGGACCGGTACCCCGCGGTGGACGTCGACGAGGACGTGCTGTTCGTCGACGCCGGGTCCGTCCTGACGAGCGCCGGGGCTGCGAGCGGCATCGACCTCTGCCTGCACATCGTCCGGCAGGACCACGGCGTCGCGCTGTCGAACCACGTCGCCCGACGGCTCGTCAGCGCGCCGTACCGGAGCGGTGGGCAGGCGCAGTACGTGCCGAGGAGTGTCCCCGAGCCGCTCGGCGACGTGTTCGCCGGCACGCGGGAGTGGGCGCTCCGGCACCTGGCCGAGCCGCTCACGTTGGAGGCCCTGGCGCGGAACGCCACGGTCTCGCCCCGCACCTTCTCGCGGCGGTTCGTCGAGGACACCGGGTACACGCCGATGCAGTGGGTGCTTCGCGCCCGCGTGGACCTGGCGCGGGAGCTGCTCGAGCGGTCGGACCTCGGGATCGACCAGGTGGCGGAACGGGCGGGGCTCGGTTCGGACGCGAACCTGAGGTCGCACTTCCGGCGGATCCTCGGGACGTCGCCGACCGAGTACCGACGGACGTTCCAGGACTGACGCGACCCGGCGACGGAGATGGCGAGATCCTTCCGGACGCTGGCTTCCCTGCCACTGGAGCCGCGCCTCCAGGCCGATGAGCATGGACTCCGGAACGAAAGGAAGTCCACATGACCCGCATCGCCATCAACGGTTTCGGCCGCATCGGCCGGAACACGCTCCGCGCACTCCTCGCACGCGGTGGAGACGACCTCGAGGTCGTCGCCGTCAACGACCTCACCGCACCCGACACCCTCGCGCACCTGTTCCGGTACGACTCCGCGCTCGGCCCCTTCGACGGAACCGTCGAGGTGGACGGGGACACGCTCGTCATCGACGGACAGCGGGTCCGCGTCCTCGCGTCGACCTCGCCGGCGGATCTGCCGTGGGCCGAACTCGGCGTGGAGGTCGTGCTCGAGTCCACCGGTCGCTTCACCGCCCGCGACGCAGCCGCCGGACACCTGTCCGCCGGGGCACGCCGTGTCCTGATCAGCGCACCGGCGACCGGCGCGGACGCCACCATCGCCTACGGCGTGAACTCCGACACGTTCGACCCCGCCGTGCACACCGTCGTCTCGAACGCGTCCTGCACCACCAACGCGCTCGCACCGCTGGCGTCCGTGCTGGACGACCTGGCCGGGATCGAGCACGGGTTCATGACCACCGTGCACGCGTACACGCAGGAGCAGAACCTGCAGGACGGGCCGCACCGGGACCTCCGCCGCGCCCGGGCCGCCGGCGTCAACATCGTGCCGACGACGACCGGAGCGGCGAAGGCCATCGGGCTCGTGCTGCCGCGACTGGACGGCAAGCTGTCCGGCGACGCCATCCGGGTGCCCGTGCCCGTCGGGTCGATCGTCGAGCTGAACACCGTCGTGTCGCGCTCGGTGACGGTCGACGAGGTGAACGAGGCCTACCGTGCGGCTGCCGCAGGGCCGCTCGCCGGGGTGCTGGCGTACACGGCGGACCCGCTGGTCTCGACGGACATCACCGGGCGGCCGGAGTCGAGCGTGTTCGACTCGCTGCTGACCCGCGTGGACGAGGGCCGGCACGTGAAGGTCGTCGCCTGGTACGACAACGAGTGGGGCTTCTCGAACCGCGTGGTCGACATGCTCGGGATGCTGGCGCGGGCGTAGGCCGCGGGCCGGCGCGGGGCGCCGCCGGGTTTCGCGCTGAGCGACACTTCACGGGCTCATCGCCGCGTGAAGTGTCGCTCAGCGCGAAATGTGCGCGGCGCGGGCGGCCGGGCCGCGCCGGGCCGCCCGCGCCTCAGCGGATCAGCGCCGTCGTGCTCGCGAAGGCGCGGGAGCGCACGGCCTCGCGGTAGCGGTCGAGCGCGTCGTCGTCGGCGCCGACCGACTCGAGTGCCGCCAGACCCGCACCGAGCACCGGGGGATCGGTCACCCACGTCGGGACCGCCCCGGGTACCCGGGCAGCGAGCCCCGCGACGACACCGTCCACGAGCAACGGGTGCCGGGCGGCGAGGACACCCCCGCCGAGCACGACGGGCACCGCCTCGGCGCTCGACCGACCGAGCCCGAGCCGTTCGAGCGCGACGGCCGCGAGCAGCACGATCTCCTCCGCCTGCCGCTCCACCACGCTCCTGGCCACCCGGTCACCGGCTCCGGCGACCTCGAACAGCACGGGGCAGAGCCGGTTCACGACACCCGGGTCGAGTCGGCCGAAGTGGATGGCCTCGGTGACCTCGCGGACGCTGTGCAGCCCCACCGCGGCGGGGACGGCCGCCGTCAACGCGGTCTCCGGCCCACGACCGTCGTCGGCTCGGGCAGCGTGCCAGAGCGCGCGGTTGCCGAGCCACGCGCCGCCACCCCAGTCGCCGGAGATGTCCCCGATGGCGGGGAACCGGGCCGTGGTGCCGTCGGCACGGACGGCGAGGGCGTTGATCCCGGTGCCGCACACCACAGCGGCGGCGTCCGGCGACAGGGTCCCCGCCCGCAGCAACGCGAACAGGTCGTTGTCCAGGACGTGCGGCGCGCCGCCGTCGGCCTCCCAGTGTGCGAGGGCCGACTCCGCCGCCACGAGCTCGTCGTGCAGGTCGAGTCCGGCGAGGTACACGTGCGTCGTCCGGATGCGCCGGTCGCCCAGCTCGCCCACCACCCGGGCACGGACGTCGTCGAGGATCGGGCCGGCGAGGTCCCATCCCCGCGTCTGCGGGTTCGACCCGGGACCGCGCGCGTGCCCGACGATGGTGCCGTCGAGCGCGATCGCGACGACGTCGGTCTTGCTGCCGCCGCCGTCGACGGCGAGCACGACGTCGGTCGCGTCCGGTGCGACCGGTGCGGGCGGACGGGAGACACGCGCCGGCTCCGCCTCGCCGGTCCGGCTCAGCGCGCCCACGTCGCCTGCTCCGATCGCGCCCACGGGATGTGTTCCGCGTTCGCGGCCAGGAGCAGGTCGGTGAGCTTCTCGGCCTTGTCGACCTGCCCCACGAGCGGGTGCGCCCACATCGCCCGGAGCACCCGGTCGCGTCCGCCGTGCACCGCGGCGTCGAGCGCGAGCCGCTCGTACCCGGCGACGTGCGACACGAGGCCGACCATGTCCGGGTCGAGCGGGGACACCGGCAGCGGCGTGATCGCCTGACGGGTGACGCGTGCGGGGACCTCGATGACGTGGTCGTCCGGCAGGAACGGGAACGTGCCGTCGTTCCGGACGTTGAGGACCTGCACGTCGCCCCGGTCCCCGAGGATCGACGAGAGCACGTCGATCGCGGCCTCGGAGTAGTACGCACCGCCGCGCTGCTCCAGCTCGACGGGCTTCGTCACGACGGACTCGTCGGCGTACTTCGCGAGCAGAGCGCGTTCGGTCTCCATCACGGCCTCGGCCCGCGTCGGCTCGTGCAGCTGCTCCTGGAGCACGATGTCGTGCGAGTAGAAGTAGCGCAGGTAGTACGACGGGATCGCGTGCTGCAGCCGGAGCAGGTCCGGGTGCATGTGCACGCTCTCGGCGACGCGGTCGAGGGACCCGTCGGACTCGGCCAGCAGCCCGGACAGCACGTCCCGCTCCACACCGTCCGCGCCGGTGACGTGCACGCCGCGCTCCCACGTCAGGTGGTTCAGGCCGACGTGGTCGAGCCGGACGTGGTCGGGGGCGACGCCGAACTCCTTCGCGAATCGGCGCTGGAACCCGATCGCGACGTTGCAGAGCCCGACGGCGCGGTGGCCGGCTTCGAGCAGGGCGCGGGTGACGATGCCGACCGGGTTGGTGAAGTCCACGATCCAGGCGTCCGGCTTGGCGTGCTTCCGGACGAGTTCGGCGTACTCCAGGACCACCGGCACCGTGCGGAGCGCCTTCGCGAAGCCGCCGGGCCCCGTGGTCTCCTGTCCGATGCAGCAGGCCTCGTGCGGCCAGGTCTCGTCCTGCTGCCGCGCGGCCTGCCCGCCGATGCGGAGCTGGAACATGACCGCGTCGGCGTCGGTGACCCCGGCGACGACGTCGTCGGTGACGTGGACGGTGCCGGGGTGTCCGGCGTGCGCGAACATCCGCTTGGCGACGCCGCCGACGAGTTCACGGCGCACCGGGTCGGGGTCGACGAGCCAGAGCTCGTCGATGGGGAGCTGGTCGCGGAGCCGGGCGAAGCCGTCCACGAGTTCGGGGGTGTAGGTGGATCCGCCACCGACGACTGTGAGTTTCACTGGTGCTGCTATCCCTTCACGCCGGTGAGCGCGATGCCCTCGACGAATGCCTTCTGTGCGAAGAAGAAGATGATGACGACGGGGACCATGACGACGACGGTCATCGCCATCGTCATCGACCAGTCGGTGCCGTGCTGCCCGCGGAACGTGGCGAGGCCGTACGCCACCGGCCAGGCGGCCTGGTTCTCGGACGCGTACAGGAGCGGGCCGTAGTAGTCGTTCCACGAGTGGAAGAACATGAAGATCGCCGCCGACGCGATGCCCGGTCGGGCCATCGGGACGACGACCCGCCAGAGCACGCCCCACTCGCTGCAGCCGTCCATGCGGGCGGCGTCGCCGTACTCCTTCGGGATGGTCATGAAGAACTGCCGGAGCAGGAAGATGCTGAAGGCGTCCCCGAGCAGGTTCGGCAGGATCAGCGGCCACAGCGTGCCGGTCAGGTGCAGGTGCGACCACATCACGTAGACCGGCACCGCGGTGACCTGCGGGGGCAGGAGCATCGCGACGATGATCACGGTGAAGATCAGGTTCGCGCCCTTGAACTTGATCTGGGCGAGGGCGTACGCCGCCGGCACCGAGCTGAGGAGCATGAACGCGGTCGCGAGCACGGCGTACAAGGCGGAGTTGCCGAACCACCGCGCCAGGGGCAGCTCGGTGAACACCCGGCCGTAGTTCGCGAAGTCGAACGGCCGCGGGACGATCGAGGCGGTCAGGGCCTGGTTGCTCGACATCAGCGAGGTCAGGATCACGAACACGATCGGCGCGAGGGTCAGGACCCCGAGCGCGACGAGTGCGGCGTGCTCGGCGATCCACACGAGGGTGCGACCACGCGGCCTGCCGGTGCGGGGAGCGGAACCCCGGGGTGCCCGGGTGAGCGGGGACTGGGACACAGCGGTCATCAGGACTCCTCCGGCCGGAACACACTGATCCGGCGCATCGTGAAGACGAGCACCACCGCGGTGATCACGAACAGGACGACGGCCATCGCGGAGGCGTAGCCGAACTGGAAGTTCGCGAACCCGTGCTGGTAGAGCAGCTCGGTGTACGTGAGCAGTGAGGTGCCCGGGTAGCCGAGCTGGGCGGCGGTCCCGCCACCGATCGTCGCCTTGCCGCTCGCGACACCGGAGGCGACAGCCGCCTCGGTGAAGTACTGCAGGGCGGCGATCACCCCCGTCACCGCGGCGAAGCCGATCACCGGGGCGATCGTCGGCAGGGTGATGTGACGAACCTGCTGGACGCCGTTGGCGCCGTCGAGGGAGGCGGCCTCGTACAGGTCGCGGGGCACGTCGAGCAGCGAGGCGAGGAAGATGATCATGATGTCGCCCATCACCCAGACGCCCATGATCACGAGCGACGGCTTGGACCACGCCGGGTCGTTGAACCACAGCGGCCCGTCGATCCCGAAGACCCGCAGGATCTGGTTCACGGGGCCGGTCCCCGGGTTGAACAGGAACACGAACGCCACCACGCTCGCGACCGGCGGCACCAGGGCGGGCAGGTAGAACAGCGTCCGCCAGAACCCCGTCGCGGTCTTCGCCCGGCTGAGCAGCCCGGCGACGAGGAGCCCGCAGACGATCCGCACGGGTACCAGGATCACGACGAACCACAGGGTGTTGACGACCGCGGGGCCGATCTGCGGGTCCTGCGTGAACAGGAACTTGTAGTTCAGCAGGCCGACGAACTCGGGCTCCTGCAGCTGGTTGTAGCGGGTGAACGAGTAGAAGATCGACGCGACGAGCGGGTAGGCGAAGAACACCACGAGCCCGAGGAGCGCCGGAGCGAGCATCGTCAGCGCGACGAGCCGGCGACGGGACTCGGCGGACCGGGGCCGACGTCGGGGAGCCGACGGGGGCACCGGACCGGACCCCGTCGGGCCCGCGGGCCGGGCGGCGCGGGCGAGCCGCGCCTCCCGGCCGGTCGTCTTGGTGGTGACGCTCATCACGGACCAGCCAGCTGGTTGGCGTTGTCGATGTCCGAGTCGAGCTTCTTCAGCTTGGCGTCGAGGTCGCCGCCCTTCTCCTGGTACGCCTGCCAGAACTTCGTGAAGGTGCCGATGTAGGCGGCGCCGTCGGCGGTGCCGGGCGAGGTCATCGTGTCCTCGTTGCCCGCGACGTCGACGAAGGTCTTGTAGTTCTCGTCGACCTCGAGCTTCGAGGAGTCCAGCGCCGAGGTGAGCGTCGGGATGTTCTTCAGCCCGTTGCCCATCGTGACCTGCGCGTCGGTGTTCGTGGACAGGTACTTCAGGAGCGCCCACGAGAGCTCCGGGTTCTTCGAGCCCTTCGCGATGCCCGCGACGTTGCCCGCGATGTACGTCGAGCCGTAGTTGCCGAGGCCGTCCATCACCGGGGTCGGCGCCGTGCCGTACTCCAGGTCCGGCTTCTGGTCCCTGATGAAGGCGGTGCGGTACTCACCGTCGATCTGCATCGCGACCTGACCGGTCTGGAACGCGTTGTCGGCGGCGAACTCCTGGCCGAGGCCGGACGTGAACGCCTTGAGCTTGTCGTAGCCGATCTCGTCGACGAAGTCCTTCTGCCAGGTGATGAGCTTCTTCCACGCGTCGGACGTGCCGATCACGCTGTTGCCGTCCTTGTCGAGCCAGGATCCGTCGATCATCGGCGCCCAGTGCTCGGGCGAGTTCTCGTAGAAGTCGATGAGCGGGTTGAAGCCGAGCTGCTTGATGGAGCCGTCCGGGTTGTAGGTCGTGAGCTTCAGCGCGTCGGCCTCGAGCTCGTCCAGGGTCTTCGGCGCCGAGGTGATGCCGGCCTTCGCGAACGCGGCCTTGTTGTACATCAGCGCACTCACGTCGGCGAGGGCCGGCAGGGTGCACCGCGTGCCCTTGTACTGCGTGTACGACTGCACGGCCTTCGGGATGTCCGACAGGTCGACCTTGTCCCGCTTGATGTACGGCGACAGGTCGCGGAAGGCCCCCGACGAACAGAAGCTGCCGACGATCGCCGTCGAGTACGACAGCCCGACGTCGATGTTCTGCCCGGAGGAGATCGCCTTCTGCAGCTTCTCGTCGTCCTGCCCGGCGTGGATGTCGACGGTGACGCCGGGGTTGGCCTTCTCGAAGCCCGCGACGGCGGTCTTCACGACGCCGGCTTCACGGCCGGTGAAGAAGTGCCACAGGGACACGGTGCCCTTGAGCTCCTTCGGGGCGCTGTCGTCGATCGCGTCGGCGCTGCTGCCGGAACTGCAGCCGGCGACGACCAGGGCGCCGGCCGCGGCGACGGCGGTGGCGGTGATGATCCGCCGGAACTTCGGACTGGGGAGTGACATGCGGGACTCGCTCTCTGATCTCGCTCCGCCACTGCCCGATCGCGGGCGGAACCCGTTGCCGGGCGCCGCCCGTTCCCGGGCGCGACGAAGAGCCCTGTGACAGGGCTGGGTGATGGTGCCTCGAGTGGTGCGGGTGGAACGGTTCAGGGGCGCTCGGCGGGGTCCGGCGCGGGGGCATCGTCACTGATGCGCTCGAGTCGGCCCGCGAGCGCGGTGCGGACGACGTCGATGAGGACGTGGCGCGCACCGTGCAGGACGGGGGTGTCGGGGACGCCGGGTGCCACCACGGCGGTGGACCAGCGCGAGCGGGTCCGGAGCCAGGCGGTCACGGCGGCGGCCAGGGCGGGTCCGCCGGCGATCCCGGTCGGGCCGTGCAGCACGACCGTCTCGGGATCGGCCACCGCGAGGACGGGGAGCACGTTGTGCCCCACGCGCTCGCCGAGGGCGACGGTGAAGGGGTGCTGCTCGGGCAGGCCGGGCAGTTGCGGGAGCACCTGGCGCCAGTCGGCTGCGGTGCCGTCCGGTGCCGTGATCCCGTGCTCGGCGGCCAGTGCGGTGATCGCGGGCTCGGAGATGAGGTCCGCGATGATCGTGGCCGTCGGGTCGATGGAGCGTGCGTCGGCGGGCACGCTGAGGTAGCCGATCTCACCCGCGGCGCCGGAGGCCCCGGTGTGCAGGTGGCCGCCGAGGTCGAGGGCCATGCCGAGGCCCTCCGCCATCCAGAGGAGCGCGAAGGAACCGGGGGCACGGCCGGCGCCCATGTTCCGTTCGGCGATGGCGGCGAGGTTCGCGTCGTTCTCGATGACGACGTGCACGCCGAGTTCGGCGGAGAGGCTCGCGCTGACCTGCTCGCGGGGCCAGCCGGGCAGGCCGTCGGTGAAGATCAGGGTGTCGGTCGCGTGGTCGACACTCGCCTGGACGCCGACCGCGACGGCGGTGACGAGTTCGGGGTCGACGTCGGCCGCTGCTGCCGCCCGGGAGATCGCGGCGGCGACGATGTCGGCACCGGGAGCGCGGACCTCGGCGTCGGACATGCGGTGCGTGGCGACCGGGAAGGTGCGGCCGGCGGCGTCGACCACGGTGGAGCGGACATCGACGAGCTGGACGTCGACCGCGACGGCGAGGTCGCGGTCGGTGATGGCTTCGTACACGACGGCGCTCGGGCCACGACGGCCGGACTGCGTGTCCGTGCCGGCCGGTCGGATGAGGTCGGCGGACTCGAGCCGTCGGATGATCTCGGCGGCGGTCGGCTTGCTCAGCCCGGTGCGCTGGGCGAGCTCGTTGCGGGTGAGTGCACCGTCGTCGAGCAGCAGCTCGAGGGCGGCCCGGTCGTTCAGGACGCGCAGCAGGCCGGGCTGGCCGGGGGTGCGTCCGCGTGTGCTCATGTCGAGGACAGTAACGGACAACCTTCTTTACTGAAAGGTTTGTTTACCGATTCGAAACACGCGTTCTGCTGCGCGAAACGCAAGCGCGCGGCGCGTGCCCGGCATGCAGACGCGACCCCACGACGGACGGGAGGCCCGTGGCGGCGTCGCCACGGGCCTCCCGTCCGCCTGTCGGTGCGTCACGCACCCCGCGCGCCGCTACGGGCGCAGCAGCACCTTGATGGCCCGGCGCTCGTCCATCGCCCGGTACGCCTCGGCGGTCTCGTCGAGCGGCAGCTCGAGGTCGAACACCCGACCCGGCTCGATCGCACCCGAGAGCACGTCCGGCAGCAGCTCCGGGATGTACTTGCGCGCCGGTGCCATGCCGCCCGCGACCGCGATGTTGGTGTCGAAGAGGTAGCGCGTGCCGATCGTCGGCACCCCGTGCGGGACCCCGACGAAGCCGAGGTTGCCACCAGGGCGCACCGAGTGCAGCGCCTGGTCCATGCTCTCCTCGGTGCCGACGGCCTCGACCGCGCAGTCCGCCAGGTCGCCGCCGAGCAGCTCCTTGATCGCCGCGACACCCGCTGCGCCACGGGCCTCGACGATGTCCGTCGCCCCGAACTCCCGCGCCAGTGCCTGCCGGTCGGCGTGCCGGCTCATCGCGATGATGCGCTCCGCGCCGAGCCGCTTCGACGCGAGCACCGCGGACAGACCGACCGCACCGTCGCCGACCACGACGACCGTCTTCCGCGGACCGACCGCAGCCGACACCGCCGCGTGGTGCCCTGTGGAGAACACGTCGGACAGGGTGAGCAGTGAGGGGACGAGCGCTGGGTCGACCGGGCCGGGAACCGCGACGAGGGTCGCCGACGCGTCCGGGATCCGGACGTACTCCGCCTGCGCGCCGCCGACCGGGTCGCCGTAGGCGTCGTCGCCGCCGAAGCCGGACAGGTGGTCGCAGCCGGTCGTCATGCCGTGCCGGCAGGCCTGGCACGTGCCCTCGTTCATCGTGAAGGGGGAGATGACGAAGTCACCGACGTGCAGGTCGGTGACCGCGTCGCCGACCTCGACGACCTCGCCGACGAGCTCGTGCCCGATCGGGTGCGGCTCCCGGGTCTTCGTGACGCCGCGGTACGGCCACAGGTCCGAGCCGCACACGCACGCGGCGACGACCTTGACGACGACGTCCTTCGGCGTGATCAGGCCGGGCCGGTCGCGGTCCTCGACTCGGATGTCGTTGGGGGCGTGGATGATCGCAGCGCGCAAAGGAGGTGGCCTTCCGTCGGGATGGTGGGGTGCACGGCCGGTCGACGTCGTCCGGGCCGTCGACGACAGTACCCTCGTGCGGGTGGACGACGACCGGTACGGCGGGGACGTGCTCTCGGGGGACTGGCGCTCCCGCGGGGTGAAGAAGGTGCGGCAGGTGCCGCTCGAACGCGACATGGTGCTCGAGGACCCGGACTCCGGGTGGGCGGGTGCCGTCGTCGGACTCGAGGCGGGCAACATCGCGCTCGAGGACTGGAAGGGCCGCACGCGCTCCTTCCCCTTCACGGGGCAGTTCCTGCTCGAGGGTGAGCTCGTGACGCTGGGACGGCCGTCGACGCCGGTCGGGCGGTCGGGTGGGGGTGGTGCTGGTGCTGGTGCTGCTGGTGCTGCTGGTGCTGCTGGTCGGCCGGGTTCCGTCGGTTCCGTCGGTTCCGTCCACGCTGACTGGAGGCCCGGGGCCGCGCCCGCCGTGCGGCAGGCGTCCGACGGCGGTCGCCTCCGCACCGCGTCCGGATCGTTCGCCGTGGAGTCGCAGCGTGCCCGGGTGGCCCTGCCGAGCCGGATCATGGTCGAGGGCAAGCACGACGCCGAGCTCGTCGAGAAGGTCTGGGGAGCCGACCTCCGCGTCGAGGGTGTCGTCGTCGAGGAACTCTCCGGCGTCGACAACCTGGCCGCGGTGCTCGACGAGTTCCAGCCGACGCGCGACCGTCGCGTCGGCGTGCTCGTCGACCACCTCGTGCCCGGGTCGAAGGAGTCCCGCTTCGCCGACGCCGTGATGCGGGGGAAGTGGGGCGCGCACGTGCTCGTCGTCGGGCACCCGTTCGTCGACGTCTGGCAGTCGGTGAAGCCCGCTCGGGTCGGACTGCGGGCGTGGCCCACGATCCCGCGGTCGATCGAGTGGAAGAAGGGCATCTGCCAGGCGCTCGGGTGGCCGCACCAGGAGCAGGCCGACATCGCCCGGGCGTGGCAGCGGATCCTCGGGCAGGTGCGGACCTTCGCCGACCTGGAGCCCCAGCTGCTCGGTCGCGTCGAGGAGCTCATCGACTTCGTGACCGAGCCGCGCGGGTAGCGCGGGGGCGGCGCGCGGGCGCCGGGCGCGCGGGTCCGCAGTGTGCGAGGTTCCGCGCACCGTGCCACCCTCGGGGCCTCGCACCGTGGTCCGGACCTCGCACGGTCCCGCGGGTGCCGCGGGGTGTGGCGCGCGCGGGGCGTGGGGCGGAGCGCGACCGCAGTGTGCGAGGTTCCGCGCACCGTGCCACCCTCGGAGCCTCGCACCGTGGTCGGAACCTCGCACGGTCCGGCCGGTGCCCTCGCACCGTGCGACGCCACGAGGCCGGTGCCCTCGCACCGTGCGACGCCGCGAGGCCGGCGCCCTCGCACCGTGCGACGCCGCGTTCGCCCGACGTCCGCCCCGACCCGGAAATCCGGGGCGATCCCGGGCGTGGCGCATACCCTGGACCCATGGACGGCATCGACGGACGCGTGCGCAGCGCGGTCGACGTCTGGCTCCGCTGGTTGCCGCGGTGGCAGATCGGCACGGCTCGACCCCGCACGCGCATCTGCCGCAAGTGCACCGGGTCGCCCGTCGCGTCCGCCGCGGGCTTCGGGCCGGACGTGCCGCACGCCGTCCAGCACGCGCTGATCGGCCGGATCTCGACCATCATCGAGGACGCCGTCGACGACTACACGGCGAAGAACCTGCCGCTGCTGCAACGGGAGCTCGAACGGGCGGCGGCGCGGAAGCAGCACGCGGGGTACCAGCCCGCCGAGGGACTCCAGCCGGAGTTCCAAGGCCTCGACGTCGATCCGGAGCCCTCGCCCGGTGAGCCCTTCCTGTTCACCCTCGGCGAGCTGACCGGCACCGGCGCCCGGGAGCAAGCGCCGCGCGAACCGCTGTCGGACGAGGCGAAGTCGGCACTCCGACACGAGATCGCGCTGTCGGACGAGTGCGCGCAGTCCACCGGCACGGCGGTGTGCCTCGCGCTCATCGACCACCGACCCCGCATCGCGGAAGCCGTCGAACGGCTCGTCGAACCGCAGATCGATGCCCTGGTGTCGGACATGTTCCGCGGGTTCGACGGACCGGAAGCGCCGCGCGCCGGCCTCTTCTGAGGCGGTCCGGCGACCGGGGACGTGCGACCGGTGTCAGGGCGGCGACCGGTGTCAGCGCGCCTGCGTCGTCTCCTGCTGCTTCCGCCGGGACGCCGCGCGCAGCACGAGCCGGGCGATCCCGCGCCACCCGAGCAGGAACACCCCGAGCACGATCGTCGCGACGATGACGAACGAGATCGGCAGCGGGTTGCCGTCGACGTCGCCCTGACCCGTCGCCACCCGGATCGCGAGTCCGACGAACACGGTCAGGATCCACACGACGGTCCCGGTCGGCCAGAACCGCAGGGGCCGTGCCCACGCACCGCTGGTGACGTAGGCGATGGCCCAGCCGGCGAGGAACGGGTACGCGGTCGTCCACAGCGCCAGGGCGGAGTTCGACTCACCGTGCGAGGAGCGCCCGATGAGGGCGAACAGGACGATGAGCAGGACGTCGATGACGGCTGCGAGCCAGCCCCAGGTGCGTTCGGTCACGCTCCATTCTCCCTCGCACTCGTCCCACGGCATGCACGCCCGTTGCTGAGCTGTGGACGGATCGCCGTTCTCCACAGTTCGTGTGCGGCGCGTCGCACGGTGCGACGACTCGGCGACCCTCGACCCATGACAGAGCTCCCACCGTCCCCCGCCGTCCCGGACTGCCCCTGGTCCGTGGTCAACGACCAGCGCACCGACGAGGCCCGCGCGCTCCGGGCACGAGCCCGGACCGGCGAACTCCGCCGCATCGCACACGGACGGTACGTGCCCGCCGAGGCCTGGGACCGCCTCCGGCCCGAACAGCGCCACCACGTCCTCGTTCGCTCGCTCGTCGACCGGATCCGGCCGCGGTTCGTCGTCTCGCACCTGTCCGCGGCGGCCGTGCTCGGTGTCCCGTTCGTGCACGCGTGGCCTCGTCGCGTGCACCTCCTCCGACTCGGCGAGGACGCCCGGACCACGAACGCGACCTTCGTCGTGCACGCGGACCTCGATCCCGCCATGCGCGGCACGGTGCGGTTCCGCAGCGACGGACTCCGTGTGACCGACCTCGAGCGGACCGCCGTCGACCTCGCGATGACGCTGCCGTTCCTCGACGCCGTGGTCGCACTCGACCGCCTGCTCCGGTCGGGGCTCGACGTCGAGACGGTGCGCGACGGCATCGGTCGCCGGTCGGTCCGTGGTCGACGGCGAGCGCTGCGCTCGCTGGAGTTCGCGGACGCAGCTGCCGACTCGGTCGGTGAGTCACTCGCGCGCCTGCGACTCGACGAGTACGGCGCGCCGGAGCCCGTCCTGCAGCGCCGGTTCCGGCAGGCCGGCCACCCCGACATCGTCGTCGACCTCTGGCTGCCGGGGGTCGGGGTCGCGATCGAGTTCGACGGCGAGGTGAAGTACCGCGATCCCGCGCTCCGCCACGGTGGGTCCGCCGAGGACGCCGTGATCGCGGAGAAGCTCCGCGAGGACCGCCTCCGTTCCTTCGACGAGGTCCGGACCGTCGTGCGGTTCGGGTGGAGCGACCTGTGGAACGAGAGCGCGTTCCGGGGCAAGCTCCGCCGAGCACACGTCCCGATGCGCCACTGACGTCGCACCGTGCGAGGGTGCGCTGGCGACCGTGCGCGGTTCCGTGCACGGTGCGAGGGCGCGAGGGTCGCACGGCGCGCGGAACCTCGCACACTGCGAGAGCGCGGCGCGCACAAGAGCGCGGCGCGCACAAGCGCACGGCGCGCACACGCGCACGCCGTTCACGAGAGCGACACCGGGGGTTTGCCGGGGTCGACGACGATGGGCCGATGACGCTCAGCCCCCACGCACCGGTCACGCAGACGTCGGTGCCGGAGACGGCCGGGAGGCACGGCGTGCGTCCGCCACGCCTCGTCGCCCACCGTGGTGCGCCGCGAGTCCGGCGCGAGAACACCCTGCCCGCCATCGCGGTCGCCGAGGCGCTCGGTGCCGACGCCGTCGAGGTCGACGTGCGACGGACGGCCGACGGGGTCGCCGTCCTGCTGCACGACCCGACCCTCGGCCGGATGTGGGGCGACGCACGGCGCGTGGCGGAGGTGCCGTGGTGCGACGTCGCGCGGCTCGGCAACGGGCTCGACCGGATCCCGCGCCTCGACGCCGTGCTCGAACGCCTGGACGGGTGCCGGGCCGCACTCGTGCTCCACGTCGTCGACCCAGAGGACGCGGACGTCGCCGTGCGCACCGTCGCGGCGTTCCGGGGTTCGACGGCGGTCGCGTGGTGCGGTCCGGCCGACGCGCTGACCGTCGTGCGGACCGCGCTGCCCGACGCCGACGTCTGGCTCACGTGGGAGTCGCTCGGCGCACCCGTGGTCGCTGACCTCCAGGCACTCACCCCCTCGACGCTGCACCTCGACGTCGCCTTCCTCACCCCGCGCACCGTGACCGCCGCGCACGGGCTCGGACTCCTGGTCGCCGTCCGCACCGTCGACGACGCCGAACCCGCCCGGTGGGCCACGCGGCTCGGCGTCGACTCCATCACCACGAACGACGTCGCGTCCATCCGTGCCACGATCGCCGCGGCCGAACGCGACGGCTGGCCCGAGCGCGAACCGACCGAGGCCGAGACCACATCGCGGGCAGAGGCCCTCGCACACCGGATCGCGCACGAGGTCATCGCCTTCACCCGCGAGCACCCGGTCGGCGAGGTCCGGGCGAAGGCGCACCCCGCCGACCTCGTGACCGACGTGGACCGGATGGTGGAGCAGCACGTCCGCGGCCGGGTCCGGGCAGCGTTCCCCACGCACGGCTTCACCGGCGAGGAGTACGGCGACGCCCCGGGGGACCGGCACTGCTGGTTCCTCGACCCGGTCGACGGCACCACGAACCTGGCGAACGGCGTGCCGTGGACGTCGATGTCCCTCTGCCTGACGCGAGGCGGGCAGGCGGTCGTGGGCGTGGTCGCCGACCCCTGGCGCGGCGAGGTCTTCGAGGCCCGACGGGGACGCGGCGCCACGCTCCGGGACCGTCCACTCCGACTCGACGACACCCCTCGGCCGCTCGCGGGAGCAGTGGTCGGCACCGAACTCGACGGACACCGACCCTGGCCGGGGTTCGGCGCGTTCCTGACCGCCCTGGCCGACCGGTCGTGCGCACTCCGGGTGCAGGGCTCCGGCACCCTGACGATCGCGCAGGTCGCGGCCGGCCGGGGCATCGGCGGGTGCGTGCCGGCCTTCGACCCGGTCGACCACGGTGCCGCCGTCCTGCTCGTGCACGAAGCCGGCGGCGTCGTGCTCACCCGCGAGGGTCCGGTCGAGGGGTTCCCGCCGACCGGCGAACCGTTCCTGGTGGCCCACCCCGGTGCCGCGGACGAGCTGCACGCCGTGTGGACGGCGGCGCTCGCCGCTGGCTGAACGTCAGCCCTGGGCGATCCGCACCATGTTGCCGGCGGGGTCGCGGACCGCGGCGTCCCGGACGCCCCAGAACTGGTCGGTGGGTTCCTGCAGGACCTCGGCCTCGGGGCTGGCTGTGATGCGGTCGAAGGTCGCGTCGAGGTCGCTCACCCGGAGCTGCAGCATCGAGAGCGCGCCCTTCGCGAGCAGGGCGGCGAGGGCGTCGCCGTCCTCGGTCGACCGGCCGGCGTGCGGTTCGGAGAGGACGAGTTCGAGGTCCGGGTGGCTGTCGCTGACGAGGGTCACCCAGCGGTGGCCCCCGTTCTCGACCTCGTTGCGGACGGAGAACCCGAGGGCGTCGCGGTAGAACCGGACGGCCGTGTCGACGTCGTCGGCGAGCACGTGCACGCCGCTGATCTGGATGGTCATGGCAGTGACACTAGGTCCGCGGACCGTCGTCGCGCTTCTCGGATCCTGCTCGGATCGGCCGCGTGACGACCATCGTGTGGCAGCTCCACATGCCGGCGAGGGCGGCGTGGTCCGCGGCCCGGTACTGCGACGGCGTCATGCCGACCAGTTCGGTGAACCGCGACGAGAACGACCCGAGACTCGTGGCGCCGACGGCCGTGCAGACCTCGGTGACGCTGAGGTCGGTGCTGCGGAACAGTGCCTGCGCCCGCTCGATCCGACGGGTCATCAGGTAGGCGTACGGGGTCTCGCCGTAGGCGGCACGGAACCGGCGGCTGAAGTGCGCCGTCGACATGAAGGCCCCGGCGGCGAGTGCCGGGACGTCGAGTGGCTCGGCGTACTCGCGGTCCATCCGGCTGCGGGCCCTGCGCAGCCGTCGGAGTTCGTCGATGTCCGCGGTCACGGGTCCATCCTGCCCGGGTGCGCTCGCGGGCACCGCGCTCTCGGGGGACTCTGTGCAGCCACTCAGTCAGCGGTCGCCGCGGCTCCATAGTGTGGCAGTCCACGACCGGTCCGGCCGGACCGACCGTGCACCCGAAGGAGCATCGACCATGGGATTCCTCGACCGCCTGCTCGGACGTCCGGATCGTGACCAGGACCCCGCAGCGAAGCAGGGCCAGTGGGGACAGCCGCAGCCGCAACCGCAACCGCAGTCGCAGTCACGGACCGACGACGAGCGCGCCGTGGAGCGCTACCGGTACCTCCTGCGCACCGCGCCGCCGGAGCGCATCGAGGAGGTCCACGCCGAGGCCTTCGCCCGGCTGACCGACGAGCAGCGTCGCATGGTCTACGACGAGTTCACGCGGACGGCACCCGCCGGCGAGGCCCCGCGCGGCGACGACCCGCGTTCGCTGGCCCAGTCCGCCACCCGGTCGGAGATCCGGCAGCCGGGGTTCATGGAGCGCTCGCTCGGCGGCGTCGGCGGAGGCGGCCGTCCCGGCGCGTTCGGGGGCGGCGCCGGTCCGTCCTTCGGGAGCATGATCGGCGCCTCGATCCTCGGGACCGTGGCCGGGTACGTCATCGGTTCCGCGATCATGAGTGCCTTCCTGCCGGACCCCGGATCGTTCGATGGCGGTACTGACGCTGCGGGTGACGGTGGTTCGGAGGACACTGGTGCCGACTCCGGTGACGGCGGCGCGACCGACGGTGGCGCGTCCGACGGCGGCGGGGTCGAGAGTGCGGGTTGGGGTGACGGCGGATCGGACTTCGGCGGTGGCTTCGACGACTTCGGTGGTGACTTCGGCGTCTGAGTGATCGGTCGCCGACTCCACCGACCTACTGATATTCTCCTGGGTCGACAAGGGAGTGACATGGCCATCATCGAAGCCTCCGGGCTGACCAAGACCTACAAGTCGAAATCGGGTCCGGTCCACGCCCTCGCCGGGCTGGACCTGTCCGTACCGCAGGGCACCGTGAAGGCGCTGCTCGGGCCGAACGGTGCCGGCAAGACGACGACGGTGAAGGTGCTCACGACGCTGATCACCCCGGACTCTGGCACGGCGGTCATCGACGGCATCGACGTGGTCGGTGATCCACAGGCGACCCGTCGGTCGATCGGGGTCTCCGGGCAGTACGCCGCGGTCGACGAGAACCTCACCGGGTTCGAGAACCTCGAGATGATCGGGCGGCTCTACCACCTCGGTCGTCGCACTGCGAGGGACCGGGCTCGTGAGCTCATCGACGTCTTCGACCTGTCCGAGGCGGGTGACCGCCCGGTGAAGGGGTTCTCGGGCGGCATGCGGCGACGGATCGACCTCGCCGGTGCGCTCGTGATGAACCCGCGGGTGCTCTTCCTCGACGAGCCCACCACGGGCCTCGACCCGCGCAGCCGGCTGGCGCTGTGGGGCATCATCGAGAGCCTCGTCGCCGACGGCGCCACTGTGCTCCTCACCACGCAGTACCTGGAAGAGGCCGACCGGCTGGCCGACGACATCGCCGTCATCGACGACGGCACGGTGATCGCTGAGGGCACCTCGGACCACCTGAAGGCCCAGGTCGGCGGGCACCGGGTCGTCGTCACGCTGGTCGACGACGCCGACGGTGACGCCGCGACGACCGTCCTGCTGCGCTACGGCGTCGGTGAGGTCGAGATCTCCGGCGACGGTCGCACGCGCGCCGTCGCGGTGGAGGCCGGACCCTCCGCGCTCCAGCGGGTCCTCGCAGACCTCGGCGACGCCGGGATCGACCTGCACGACGCCGGGATGCGGCGACCGACCCTCGACGACGTGTTCCTCCGGCTCACCGGGCACGCGGCGACGGAGGACGATGCCGACGACGCCGTCCCCGCGAAGCAGAAGGAGGCGGCACGATGACCGCCACGACCATCGCGCCGGGCCGACAGCTGCCCGTCGTCATCACCTCGCCCGTCGCCGTCTGGTTCGAGGACGGCTGGACGGTCACGAAGCGGAACCTCATCAAGCTCAAGCGGTCGCCGGACATGCTCGTGTTCGCGGTGCTGCAGCCGATCATGTTCGTGCTGCTGTTCAGCCAGGTCTACGGCGGTGCGATCCAGGTCCAGGGCACCGACTACACGCAGTTCCTGATGGCCGGGATCTTCGCGCAGACCGTGGTGTTCGGAGCGACGTTCTCCGGGTCGGCGATGGCGCAGGACCTCAAGGAAGGCCTGATCGACCGGTTCCGCACGCTGCCGATGTCGGCGTCCGCGGTGCTCGTCGGGCGGACGAACTCGGACCTGGTGCTCAACTCCATCTCGATGGCGATCATGATGCTCACCGGGCTCGCGGTCGGGTGGCGGGTGAACTCGTCGCCGCTGGAGTTCCTCGCCGGCGTCGCGCTCCTGCTGCTGTTCAGCTACGCGTTCAGCTGGGTGATGGCGTTGCTCGGCATGAGCGTGAAGACGCCAGAGGTGATCAACAACGCCTCGTTCATGATCCTGTTCCCGCTGACGTTCATCTCGAACGCGTTCGTGCCGAGCGACACGCTGCCCCTCGTGCTGCGGGTGTTCGCCGAGTGGAACCCGGTGTCCTCGCTCGTCCAGGCCGCCCGACAGCTCTTCGGCAACGTCGGTTCCGCGCCCGTGCCGGACATCTGGACCATGCAGCACCCGATCCTCACGGTGCTCATCGGCATCACCGTGATGCTCGTGGTCTTCGTCCCGTGGTCCGTCAACAAGTACACGCGGATCAGCGCGAAGTGACCCGGCGGCGTGGGTGCCTCAGAGCAGCTTCCGCTGGAGCGCCCACGCCGTCAGCTCGTGCCGGTTGGACAGCTGCAGCTTCCGCAGCACCTTCGACACGTGCGTCTCGACGGTCTTCACCGAGATGAACAGCTCCGTCGCGACCTCTTTGTACGCGTAGCCGCGGGCGATGAGGCGCATCACCTCCTGCTCACGGGCCGACAACCGGTCGAGCTCGGCGTCGTGCTGCGCGGTCTCGCCGCTGACGGCCCCGAACGCGTCGAGCACGAACCCGGCGAGCCGGGGCGAGAAGACCGCGTCGCCGTCCGCGACGCGCTGCACCGCCTCGGCGACCTCGGCGCTCGACGAGCTCTTCGTGATGTACCCGCGGGCACCGGCCCGGATGACGCGCACGACGTCGTCGGCCGCGTCCGAGACGCTCAACGCCAGGAACCTCGTGTCCGGGTGCTCTGGAGCGGCCCGGGCGATGACCTCGGCGCCACCCCCGCCGGCGCCGCCGGGCAGGTGCACGTCGAGCAGGACGACACGGGGCGAGGTGGTCGCCACGAGCGTCACGGCTTCGTCGACCGTGGCCGCCTCACCCACGACCTGGAGGCCCGGTGGCAGTCCGGCACGCACGCCGGCTCGGAAGATGGAGTGGTCGTCGACGATGGCGACGGTCAGCGGAGCGGGCTCGGTCATGCGTCCTCCTCGGGGCGGTCCGCGGGTGTGAGCGGCAGGGTCAGCCGGACCTCGGTGCCGGTCCGGCCGGCGCCAGGGCCGACGGTCGCCCGGCCACCGATCCGCTGGAGACGGCCGATGATCGACTCCCGGACGCCGTAGCGCCCGGCGGGGACGGCGTCGACGTCGAACCCGGGGCCGCGGTCGCGGACGCTGATCTCGACGACGTCCCGAGCAGTCTCGGCGTAGACGCTGATCGTCCCGCCGGCATGCCGCGCGGCGTTCAGCATCGCCTCGCGGGCGGCGGCCACGATCCCGTCGGGCAGGTCCGTCCGGGCGGGGCCGATCGCGATCACGTCGACGCGCACGGGGTACTCGGTCTCGATCTCGGCGGCGGCGTCGCGCAGTTCGGCCCCGAGGTCCCGCGCCGGTTCGGTGCGCTCGGTGAAGAGCCAGGAGCGGAGTTCGCGTTCCTGGGCCCGAGCGAGACGCGCGGCGTCCGACCCCGGATCGGCCTTCTGCTGGATGAGGGCCAGGGTCTGCAGCACCGAGTCGTGCAGGTGGGCGGCGAGTTCGGCCCGCTCGAGTTCGCGGACGCGTGCGGCCCGCTCCTCGGTGAGGTCGCGGACGAGCCGGACCACCCACGGGGCGACGACGACGGCGACCCCGAGCAGCACAGCGACGGCGGCGGTGAGCACGGTCCAGACGTTGGGCCGGGTGCTCGTCGTGAAGAACAGCAGGATGCCGAGCACGACGAGCACGAGGGCGCCGAGCGCTCGTGCGACCAGGGTCGAGGACGCCGCGGCCCGCGAGTTCCGGAGCGCGTCGAACTGCCGCCAGGCCAGCGCGGCGCCGGTCACGACGACCACACCGGGGACGATCACCTCGAGCGGGACGTCCACCCCGAGCCGTGCAGCGATGACCGCCCCGGCGGCCACGAGCAGCGCGAGGCCGAGCAGGATCTCGACGATCGGGGCGCGGCGTCCGCCGGACCCGTCGGTCGCAGGGGACGCGGTGGCCGCCGCCGGAGTCGTCAGGACCGCCTTGAGCGGCGAGTCGGCATCGGCGGAGGCGCTCGGGGTGGTCGCCCAGAGCCAGGCGTAGAGGAGGACACCAGCGCCGCCGCAGACGACGAGGACGAGGGCCGCGATGCGGACCGCACCCACCGGCAGGTCCGTGTGCGCCGCGAACCCGCTGCAGACGCCGCCGACGACCCTGGGGGTCGGGCGGGTCATCCGGGCGGTGGCCATGCGGCAATCCTGGCACCCCGGAGGCCACCGGACCCCGGATCGGGGCGGGGATCAGGGGCCGATCAGGGGGAACCCCGATGGCGGCCGTCTCCCGGTCCCGCGATGCTGGTGGCCATGACCGATCACCAGCACGACACGGCTCCCGGCACGGGTGCCGGCACCGCCGACTCGACGACCCGGTTCTTCGACTGGGTCCGCGGTCTCGACGTCGCACGGACCGACGACCGCTGGCTCGCCGGCGTCTGCGGGGCCGTCGCACGTCGGACCGGCTTCGACCCCCTCGTGGTCCGCGGCATCGTGGTCGTGGTCGCACTCCTCGGCGGCCCGGTCTTCTTGGCGTACGCCGTGGGCTGGGCACTGTTGCCCGACACCGCCGGTCGCATCCACGTCGAGCGGATGATCCGCGGGGTGCTCGACCCCGCCCTCATCGCCATCGGCGTGTTCGTGGTGCTCACCTTCGTGCCGGCCGTCCAGGGGATCTGGTGGCAGGGCGTCCCCGCGGCGTGGGGCATGCCCGGCTGGCTCGAGGCGACGCTCGGCACCGCCTGGAGCATCGCCCTGGTCGGCGGGATCGTCTGGCTCGTGGTGGTCGTCGCGCGACACCGACCCGACCTGGCCGGACGCTCCGGCACGGCGGAGGCACCGCCGGCGGCGGGCGTCCGACCCGACTTCTGGACCAGCCCCGACGAGCCGCGCCCGGCCCGAGGAGCCGCGCCGACGGCGGGGGCGACCGGCGGGGCGGACGTCGGCCGGGCCTCCTGGCAGTGGGGTGTGCCCGGCGACCAGCAGGAGAAGCGGCGCCAGCACGACGAACGGGTGCGCGTCGAACGCGAACGGATGGCCGAGTGGCGAGCGGCGCGGACCGGACGTCGGCTGGGCGCAGCGTACGTCGCAGTGTCCCTGGGACTCGCACTCGTCGCCGGAGCGGTCGTGGCCGTGTGGGCCCAGGCGGCTGGTTGGCCGGTGGCGGTGCTCGGCATCGCCGCTGCGGTGGCCGTCCTGGCCGTCGCGACGATCGTGGCGGGGATCCGCGGACGCGACGACGGCGCACTCGGGCTGTTCTCGACGATCGGCGTGGTGGCACTCGTCGTCACGGGCGTCCTGCCGGCCGGGACGCAGGTGTCGCTGATCGGCGGGACGACCTGGCACGTGGACGCTGCCGGATCCGGCACCGAGCGGAACTACGCGATGCTCGTCGGCGGACCGACCCTGGACCTGCGCGGACTCGACGAGTCGGAGTCGGGCGGTGACGTGAACCTGTGGCTCGGGGCGGGTGGGGCCGAGGTCCTGCTCCCGACCGACGTGCCCGTCCGGGTCGAGGTGAGCGGTGTCGGGTACGGCGTGGACACGGATGCGTCGGGCAGTCCCGGCGACTCCGACTCCGACGACGACGACGGCGACGGCAGCGGCGGGGTGTTCGGCACGACGACGCTCGAGAACCGGGCGGCGCGGTCGGCCGACGCGAGCGAGACGACCACCGTGCACCTGTGGATCCTCGGCGGAGCAGCCGAGGTGCCCGGGGCACTGACCGTGAGCGAGTGAGGGACGAGACGATGACGAACGACGACGAGACGACGCGGCCGACGCACGAGACGGCGTGGCCGACGCACGAGGCGGCGCGGCCGACGGACGAGACAACGCGTCCGACGCACGAGACGGCGCGGCCGACGGACGAGACGACGGCGCCCTACCCGGCCGGGCCGGTGACCGACGAGGTCGTGGCGGTGCCGCTGAAGGCGGTGCCGGCGGGACGGGGGCCGGCCCGGTTCGGGACGATCTTCTGGGGCGTGCTCCTGCTCGTGTTCGCGGTCGCCATGGGCGTGAGCGCGCTGCCGATGGTCGAGGTCGACCCGACCACGCTCCTGCTGGCGGGGTGCATCGCCGCGGGGGTGCTCCTCGTGGCCGCGGGGCTGGTCGCCGCGTTCACCCGGCCGCAGCGGTAGGCGGCGGCGGTGCCGGACGGCGGCGCACCAGCGCGGCGGCGGTGCCGGACGGCGGCGCACCAGCGCGGCGGCGGTGCCGGACGGCGGCGCCCCCGCGCGGCGGCGGTGCCGGACGGCGGCGCCCCCGCGCGGCGCGGGCACCGGACGGCGGCGCACCCGCGCGGCGGCGGCACCGGACGGCCTAGCATCGTCCACGTGACCGCGACAGACGCCGAGCGGGCCGCCGCGCGCGACGCCACCGAGCAGCACCCGGACCGCAGCACCCGTCTGCGCCGCTGGATGCTGCACGGCGCCGACCAGGGGGCGTCCCACCAGGGCCCGCACCAGGTCGAGGTCGAGAAGACGCACCCGTGGTGGCGGGTGATGTGCCTGACGGGTGTCGACTACTTCTCCACCCTCGGCTACCAGCCGGCGATCGCCGCTCTGGCCGCGGGGCTGCTGAGTCCCATCGCGACGATCGTGCTGGTGCTCGTCACCCTGTTCGGCGCGCTGCCGGTGTACCGCCGGGTGGCGAGCGACAGCTTCCGCGGCGCCGGGTCGATCATGATGCTCGAGAAGCTCCTGCCCTGGTGGGCGGGCAAGCTGCTCGTGCTCGTCCTGCTCGGGTTCGCCGTCACCGACTTCATGATCACGATGACCCTGTCGGCGGCGGACGCCACGGCCCACATCGCCGAGAACCCGTACACGCCGCAGTGGTTCACCGAGATCCCGGTGCCGCTCACGCTCGCGCTGCTGCTCCTGCTCGGCGTGGTCTTCCTGCGCGGGTTCAAGGAGGCGATCGGCATCGCGGTCGGACTCGTCGCGGTGTTCCTCGTCCTCAACGCCGTCGTCATCGTCGTCGCACTGTGGCACGTGTTCGAGCACCCGATGGTGGCGAGCGACTGGTGGTCGGGGCTCACGGCGCAGCACAGCAACCCGCTCGTCATGATCGGCATCGCGCTCGTCGTCTTCCCGAAGCTCGCGCTCGGGCTGTCCGGCTTCGAGACCGGCGTCGCGGTGATGCCGCAGGTGCGCGGGGACGCCTCCGACGACACCAGTGACCGCCCGGAGGGACGCATCCGGGGCACGAAGCGGCTGCTCACCGTCGCCGCCGTGATCATGAGCTCGTTCCTCATCACCTCGTCGATCGCCACGACCTTCCTGATCCCGCAGCACGAGTTCCAACCGGGCGGCGGCGCGAACGGACGAGCGTTGGCGTTCCTGGCGCACGAGTACCTGGGCGGTGTGTTCGGCTCGGTCTACGACTTCTCGACCGTCGCGATCCTGTGGTTCGCCGGTGCGAGTGCGATGGCGGGGCTGCTCAACCTGGTGCCGCGGTTCCTGCCCCGCTACGGGATGGCGCCGCAGTGGGCCCGCGCGGTGCGCCCGCTCGTGATCATCTTCACCCTCATCGCGTTCGCGATCACGATCATGTTCCGCGCGGACGTCGACGCGCAGGGCGGCGCGTACGCCACGGGCGTGCTGGTCCTGATCACGAGCGCGGCGGTCGCGGTGACGCTGTCGGCCCGCCGTCGACAGCAGCGGAAGCGCACGGTCGCCTTCGGCGTGATCAGCGTGGTGTTCGTCTACACGACGGTCGCGAACGTCATCGAACGGCCGGACGGCGTGCGGATCGCGGCGGTGTTCATCATCGCGATCGTGGTCGTCTCGCTCGTGTCGCGCGTGCGCCGGTCGTTCGAGCTCCGGGCGTCGTCGATCGAGCTCGACGCGGTCGCCCGGCAGTTCGTCGAGGCCGACGCCGACCAGTTCAGCTCCGTGTGCATCATCGCGAACGAGCCGGGAGCGGGCACCGCCGAGGCCTACCGGTCGAAGGGCCGCGAGGAACGTCGTGACTCCGGGATCCCGGCGCGGGTGCCGACGATGTTCCTCGAGGTGCTGCCGGCCGACTCGTCCGACTTCGAGGAGGACCTGGTCGTCGAGGGGCACGTCATCCACGGCTTCCGGGTGCTCAAGGTCCGCTCGGGCAACGTGCCGAACACGATCGCCTCGACCCTGCTCGCGATCCGCGACATCGCCGGGGTCGTCCCGAGCATCTACTTCGAGTGGAACGAGGGCAGCCCGATCCGGAACGCCATCCGGTTCGTCTTCACCGGGGTCGGTGACGTCGCCCCGGTGACCCGCGAGGTCCTGCGGGAAGCCGAACCCGACGTCAACCGCCGGCCGTCCATCCACGTCTCGTGACGGCCGGCGCGGGTGCACCAGCGGGCGGCGTGCCCGCCGGTGGGCTCGCCGCGGTCGTCGTGGCCGCCGCCGTCTGGGGGACCACCGGCACCGCGACCCACTTCGCACCCGGCGTCCCCGCGTTCGTCTTCGGGGCGGTCACGTTCGGCATCGGCGGCCTCGTCCTGGCAGCGGCGGCCGGTCGGGGCACCGTCCGCGCGGTCGCCCAGCGTCGGACACGTGGCTGGGCGCTCCTCGGTGCCGTCTCGCTCGTCGTCTACGCGGTCGCCTTCTACGCGGCCCTCGCCGACGCGGGCGTCGCCCTCGGCACGACCGTCGCGATCGGGTCGTCACCCGTCTTCGCCGGGCTGGTCGAGTGGGTCTCGGACAGGAGGCCCGTCACACGCAGGTGGGTCGCCGCCACCCTGGTCAGCGTGGCCGGGATGGTCGTCGTGACCCTCGCGCGCTCGGAGCACTCCGGGGACGGGGCAGGGTCGCTCGCCGTCGGGCTCGGCAGCGCCCTGCTCGCCGGTCTGACCTACGCGCTGTACTCCTGGGCCGTCGCGCGGGGGCTGCAGGCGGCGACGGTCGACCGCACGCCGTCGGTCTCGCTCCCGGGAGGCCCCGGGGCCGAGGTGGTCGCCGCCGGGCTGCCGAACGGGCGGGGACTGGTCGGTGCGGTGTTCGGCCTCGCGGCGGTCCCGCTGGTGGTGCTCGTGGTCGTCGCCGGCGGGCCGTTCTTGACGGAGGCCGGCAACTGGCCGGTGTTCCTCTACCTGGCGCTGGTGCCGACGGTGCTCGGGCACTCGCTGTACGCCGTCGGGCTGCGATCGGTCAGTGCGTCGGTCGCGACGCTGGTGTCACTGCTCGAACCCGTCGTCGCCGCGGTGCTCGCGGTGCTGGTGGTGGGGGAGCACCTCGGAGCCGCGGGGTGGAGCGGCATCGTGCTCGTCGTCGGGGGCCTGGCGCTGCTCGCGGTGCCCGTGCGGCCCGCGGTGCCGGTTCGGTCCGCGCGGCGCGCACGTCCGCGCTGACGGCCGCCGCGCCACCGCTGCTCGCTCAGTCGTCGGCGAGGATCTGGTCCCGCACCTTCCGCCGCAGCACCTTGCCGATCATCGAGCGCGGCAGGTCCTCGACCACGACGACCCGGCGCGGCACCTTGTACGCGGCCAGGTGGTCGCGCGACCAGGTGCGGAGCGCGGCCGCGTCGAAGGACGACGGGTCCTTCGGCACCACGGCGGCGACGACCTGTTCGTTCCCGCCCTGCGTGATGCCGACGACCGCGACCTCCTTGACGCTGGGGTGCTTCAGGAGCGTGTCCTCGACCTCCGACGGCGAGACGTTGAAGCCGCCGGTGATGATGAGCTCCTTGAGCCGGTCGACGATGCGGACGTAGCCGTCCGCGCCGATCGCCACGATGTCGCCGGTGCGGAACCAGCCGTCGGCGGTGAAGACCTCGTCCGTCGCCTCGGCCTTGCCCCAGTACCCGCGGAACACCTGCGGCCCGCGGACCTGCAGCTCGCCGGGCTCGTCGGTGCCGAGGACCTTCGTGTCGTCGTCGGGGTCGACCACGCGGGCCTCGGTGGAGGACAACGGCAGACCGATCGACCCGAGCCGACGCTCCGGCGAGACCGGGTTCGCCATCAGCACGGGGGAGCACTCGGACAGGCCGTAGCCCTCGACGAGGTACCCGTCGGTCCGGGCCTCCCACGGTTCGACGATGTCCTGGGACAGCGGCATGGCGCCCGAGATGCCGATCTCGATGCCCTTGAGCGACACCTTCGCGGAGTCGGCGGCGTGCTGCAGCCGCGCGTAGATCGGCGGGACGGCCGGCAGGAACGTCGGCGGGTGCTTCTTGATCGCGGCGAGCACGAGGGCTGGGTCGAACGCCGGGAACAGCACGAGCCGCGAAGCCATGCTCATCGCGAAGGTCAGGCAGAGCGTGAGGCCGTAGGCGTGGAACATCGGCAGCACCGCGTACACGACGTTGTCCCCGCGGCGGATCTGCGGCACCCAGGCGCGGGCCTGTGCGGCGTTCGCGAGCAGGTTGCGGTGCGTGAGGACGGCGCCCTTCGGGGTGCCGGTGGTGCCCGAGGTGTACTGGATCAGGGCGACGTCGTCCGTGGACGGCCGGGGATGACGCCCGGACAGCTTGCGGGTGCCGACCAGGTCGTCCCACTTCGTCGTGCCACGGACCGACGTGGTGAGCTTGGCGCGGGACTCGCGGGCCTTCGCCACGGGGAGCGCGAGGGCGAGCCGGGTGCTCCTCGGCATCGCACGGGTCAGGTCGACCGACACGATCGCGTCGAGCTTCACGTCGGCGGGGAAGTCCTGCAGCGTCGCGACCGACTTGTCCCAGGCGATGGCGACCTTCGCACCGTGGTCCTCGAACTGGTGGCGCAGCTCGCGCGGCGTGTACAGCGGGTTGTGCTCGACCACGATCGCGCCGAGGCGCAGGACCGCGTAGAACGCCACCACGTGCTGCGGGCAGTTCGGCAGGACGATCGCCACCCGGTCGCCGGCGACGACGCCGAGCTTCCGGAGGCCGTTCGCCGCGCGGAGGATCTGCTCCTGGAGCTCGGCGTAGCTCGTCGTGCGCTTGAAGAACTCGAGGGCGACCTGCTTCGGGAACGACCGGGCCGACTGCTCGACCAGGTCGACCAGGGAACCGCTCTGTTCCTCGATGTCGTGCGGGACCCCCGGGGCGTAGGCGGCAAGCCAGGGACGGGGCGTGTCGATGCTCACGCGACCCAACCTAGCGGGCGACCCGGGCACCCGCTGGGAGGCGTGGCACCGGCCGTGCCGAGCGCGTTCCCAGGGGCCGGACGGACGATGACGCCATGCCCTCCGTCGCAGACGCCTTCCGCTCCCGCCTCAACGACACGTTCACGGGTGGGTCCGCGGGGCGACCGGAGTGGGTCGACGAGCTCGAGGAGGGCACCGACGCGGGCTTCTTCGGCCCCGGTTCCGCGACCTGGTCGGTGCACGGCGGGAAGCACACGATCGTCGCAGGCGTGCGGGCGCTCCTCGTCCAGGCGCTCCACCCGGGAGCCCTCGCCGGCGTCGCCGACCACTCCCGGTACCGCGAGGACCCCTTCGGCCGTCTCGCCGGCACCATCCGCTGGATCTACACCGTCTCGCACGGCGACACCGCCACGGCCCGCGGGGCGAGCGAGTGGGTGCTGCGGTTGCACGAGCGGGTCCGCGGCCAGTACGTCGACGGGCACGGGGTGTCGAAGGACTACTCCGCGAACGACCCGGACCTGGCGCGCTGGGTGCACCTGGCGTTCACGGACGCGTTCCTCCGCGCCGCCGAGCGCTGGGGTGAGCCCATCCCGGGAGGCTCCGACGCCTACGTCCGCGAGTGGGCGACCGCCGGACGGCTGATGCGGGTCGAGGACCCGCCGGAGTCCGAGGCTGAGCTCCGGGCCCAGATGAACGGCTACCTCGACCGCGGCGAGCTCGCGGTCACGGCCCGCACCCGCGACGTCGTCGAGTTCATCGGGAACCCGCCGCTCGCGCTGATGCTGCGGCCCGGCTACCAGGCGTTGTTCCAGGGGGCGGTCTCGACGCTCGACCCGCGGCACCGCTCGATGCTCGGGCTGCGGGCGCCGGCGATCGGCCCGATCGAGCTGCCCGTCGGACGGGCGACGGGGCTCGTGCTCGACGGCATCGGCAGCGTGCTCGGCAACCAGACCGGCAGCGAACGCGCGGCGCGCGTGCGCATCGCGCGGCTCGAGCGTGAGCAGGACGAGCGTCGCGCGGCAGGGGAGTCGGACGCGACCGTCTAGCGGCCTGGAGGCGCGGGGCAGGGCCGCCCCGCGCCTCCAGTCCGTCTGTGGGTGCGTCAGAAACCGGACGGCACCCTGGGCGTGTACGCGGACTCGAGTCGCGTCACCTCGTCGTCGGTCAGGGTGATCGCGGAGGCCGCGACCGCATCGTCGATGTGGTGCTCCTTCGTCGCACCGACGATCGGCGCGCTGACCGCGGGCTTGCCAGCGACCCAGGCGAGGGCGATCTGCGCCATGCTCACGCCGCGGTCGCTCGCGATGGACTCGACGGCTCCCACGATCGCGCGGTTCGCATCCTCGTCCTGGCGGTAGAGCGTCTTGCCGAACTCGTCGGTGCTGGCGCGTGAACCGGACCCGTCCGCGTCCCAGGGCCGGGTGACCTTGCCGCGGGCGAGGGGGCTCCACGGGATCACGCCGACACCCGTCGCGTGGGCGAACGGGTGCATCTCGCGTTCCTCCTCGCGTTCGAGCAGGTTGTACTGGTCCTGCATGCTGACGAAGCGGGTCCAACCGTGCAGGTCGGCGACGTGCTGCATCTGCGCGAACTGCCACGTCCACATGCTGCTCGCGCCGAGGTAGCGGGCCTTGCCGGCCTTGACGACGTCGTGCAGGGCCTCCATCGTCTCCTCGATCGGCGTCACCGGGTCGAAGCGGTGGATCTGGTACAGGTCGACGTAGTCGGTGCCGAGGCGGGTCAGCGATGCGTCGATCTCGTGCATGATCGCCGCGCGGGAGAGACCGGCGCCGTTCCGCCCCGGGCGCATCCGGTTGAAGACCTTCGTGAGGACCTGGACGTCCTCGCGCGGGGCGAGCTCCTTGAGGAGCGTGCCGGTGATCTCCTCGCTCGAGCCGTCGGAGTACACGTTCGCGGTGTCGAAGGTGGTGATGCCGGCGTCGAAGGCGCGACGGAGGAAGGGGCGGGCCTCGTCGATCCCGACGCTCCACGCGTGCGAGCCGCGGCTGGGGTCGCCGTAGGACATCATGCCGAGGACGACGCTGCTGATCTCGAGGCCGGAGGCGCCGAGGCGGGTGGTTGCGACGGTGGTGGTGGCGCTGGTGCTGGCGCTCGTGCCGGTGCCGGTGCTGGTACTGGCGCTCGTGCCGGTGCTGGGGCTCATGCGCTCACCCTGGCATCGCGGCCTGTGACGGCGAGCAGGCGGACCTGGAGCGGGGCGTCCTCGGGGACGTCGACCGGAGCGGCGTAGAGCCCGGTCTCGGCGAGGTCCTCGATCTTCGGCTCGAAGTACTCCCACACCGCCCGCACGAGCTCGTCGGGGAGGGCGTCGTCGGTGCCGGTGGCCCGGGCGAGGTCCCACGTGTGGATCGTGATGTCGCTCGTCTGCTCGGTGAGGTACTCGCCCGCCGGGACCACGTCGGTGCTCAGGTGCACGGGGGTGTCCTGCGGGGCGTTCCGCCAGGCATCCGTCGCCGCGGTCGCGAAGCGCTCCCACTCGGCGAGGAGGTCGTCGCCGATGGCCTCGAGGTCCGCCTCGGCCTGGGCGTAGTCGCACCCGGTGAGGAGCTTGGGGATCCAGCGCTGCTCGTCCACGACATGCGTGACGAGGTCGCGGGTGGTCCACTCGGAGTCGGGGGTGGCGGCGTCCCAGTCCGTCACGGCGGCGACGCGGCGGCCGAACTCGGCTGCCGCGAGGGCCTGCAACGCGATCCAGTCGGTGGCCATGGTGGTGCTCCTGTTCGTCGGTGGTGCTCTGTGCGGGTGCGGGTGCGCGTGCGCGTGCGTGGGTGCGTGGGTGGTGCGATGAGTGGTGGGTGGTGCGTGGTGCGTGGTGCTGCGCGCGTGCTGTGTCTGCGTGCAACCGGGAGCCGAACGGGCGGATTCCCGTGGTTGCTCGACGGTGGCGCTCCGCACCCTGCCCGGTGCCCAAGGTACGCCCGCCGCACACCCCCGCGATGCTGGCCGCCCCGCCGACCCCCGGCCGAGACGGGTGACGGAGCCCAGAGCCCGGGCACCCCGGCGCCCCGGATGCCGAGCGGGTGAAATGCCGGGGCGCGCCAAGCGAGGCACCGTGGAGATCCGCCCGCTCGCGGCTCGAGGCGCGAGGCAGCGTGTACTCGTGACGCCGCGTGGCCCTGTTCGAGCCCGCCCGATCAACGTGCTCGGAGCCGACTCCGGCGCCCGAATGAGCTCCGTCGCGCTGCCGAGCGGGCGAAATACCGCTGCCGTCGTGCGGTACGACGAGGTATTTCGCCCGCTCGGCCCCGAGCGTTCCGGACGGAGTCAGTCATCGCCCGCATTGCCCGGGGAACGACGAAACGCCCCTGCTCCGTGGAGGAGCAGGGGCGTTCGTCTCGGGTGCGGGTTGGATCGTTCGGTGCCCGCGTCTGAGGTGGAACCGAGTGGGCTCAGGCCGCCTGGAGGACGAACTGGACGTCGAGGTTGATCGTCACGTCGTTGCCGAGGGTGAAGCCACCGGCCTCGAGCGCGGCGTTCCAGTTCACGCCGAACTCGGTGCGGTCGATCTTCGTCGTCGCCTCGGCGCCGAACTTGACCTGGCCGTAGCCGTCCGTCGTGAAGCCACCGAGCTCGGCCTTGAGGACGACGGGCTTGGTGACGCCGCGGAGGGTCAGGTCGCCGGCGATGTGGAGGTCGTCGCCCTTGGCCTCGATGCTGGTCGAGCGGAAGGTGAGCTGCGGGTGCTCCTCGGTGAGGAAGAAGTCGCTCGTCTTGAGGTGCTGGTCGCGCTGCTCCTGGCCGGTGTTGATCGACGCGACGTCGATGTTCGCCTCGACAGTGGACTCGAGGGGGTTCTCGGCAGTGACGACGGTCGCGTCGAACGTCTCGAACTTGCCCTTCACCTTGCTGATGGCGAGGTGGCGGACGGAGAAGGTGACCTCGGAGTGGGTCGGGTCGATCTTCCAGGTGCCGGTCTGGTAGCCGGGAACGGTTGCGGCGGTGAGCGTCATGGTGGTGTCCTTCCGGAACAACGGAGTCTGTGGTTCGAAGCGAGGGGTCCAGTCGACCTGGTCCATGCGCTCGCATCGAGTTGATGCTACGTCAGTGTGCACCCTTTTGGTTGAAGCGTCAACCATTGTTCATCGAAGTGTCGCCATCCGTCGATCGTGAGGCCGCCGGCGACCGGTGTCGAGGAGGCGAGTGACACGCTGCACGAAGCGTTCGAGGCCTCGGCCCACGTCGTCCGCGGTGGCTCGGACCAGCCACCAGTCGACGTCCTTCAGGTTCTCACCCCTGGTGAGGTCCTTCCTGAACGTCGCCGGGTCCGTACGGTGCAGATCACTCTCGTACTCGATCGCCACTCGGGCTTCCGGGTAGGCGAGGTCGACGCACGCGATCCACCTGCCTCCGACGATCACGTCGTGGTTCAGGTCTGGTTCGGGGAGCCCCCGGCGAACGAGAGCCAGGCGCGTCCTCGTCTCGCCGGGGGATCGGGAACCCGCCCGTACCTCTTCGAGTGCCAGGCGGAGTTTCACGACCCCGCGCCTCCCACGCCGTCGACGGACAGCCCGGGCGAGCTCGTCGAACGTCGCCCACCCCAGCCACCCGACCAGAGCGTCCCCGGCAATGATCAGCTCGTCGAGCGTCAGCATCGTCCCGAGGGCGACGAACGTGTCCGCGGGAGTGCTCAACGGCACGCCGCGTGAGTGCGTCGAACGCACCGCGCCGTGCTGTGCGCGGTGCCCGACCGCGCCCCGGACACGGAGCGCTTGATCGACGCCGATCGTGGTGACGTGGAGCCGTGGCGAACCTTCGAACCGGCGGGGAAGTGGGATCCCGAGGATCGCGGCGGCCGTCACGTGGCTGAACACCTGGTCGTGACGAAGCCGAGGAGCGAGCGCCCGAGCGCGTTCGTCGACCGTTCGAGGTGGCACCGCAGATCGGATCCCGTGGAACGGTCGAACCAGGTCACAGGCTTCCAATCGGCCGCGCGACACTCCGCGGTGGAGTGCGTCCCGGACGCGGAACGAGGCATCTCGGAGCACCAGCGGGAGTGGTCGTCTGGCGGTCATCTCCACATCGTGCTGCGGGTGGGTGGGGCCGAGGCGTGGAGGTTTCGCTCCTGTGGACGGTGGTCTCTTCGGACTCTCCTGTGCAGGGATCGCCCAGTCCGCGAGCGGGCGAAAGGACCGGGATGCTCCGCGCGTGCACGCTGGTGTATCGCCCGCTCGGCCGCCTCGCCGCCTCGCCGCCTCGCCGCCCGCCCGCCCGCCCGACCGCGCGTCGGGCTCGCCCGACCGGCCGCGCGCCCGGCTCGCCCGCTCGGTCCGCTCGCGCGCTCTGGCGGCCCGGCCTCGCCAGGACGAGCGGGCGAAAGGTCGCCGTGGTGAGACCAGCACTCCCGGGTGTTTCGCCCGCTCGGCCCGTGGGTCCGCGACCGCACCCGCACCCGCACCCGCGCACCCCCCGCACCGCCGCACCGCCCCCCGCACCGCCGCACCGCCACCGCCGCACCGCCGCACCCGCACCCGCACCCCCGCACCCGCACCCGCGCCCCCACCACACCAGGCAGGTACTCGCACGGACCCTCAGGGGGTGCCGACCTCCAGTAGCGTCAAGGGCATGGAATTCAGGTACCTGGGCAACTCCGGACTCAAGATCTCCGAGATCACCTACGGCAACTGGCTGACGCACGGCTCGCAGGTCGAGAACGACGTCGCCACACAGTGCGTCCGGGCAGCGCTCGACGCCGGCATCACCACGTTCGACACCGCGGACACGTACGCCAACACCGCCGCCGAGACCGTCCTCGGCGAGGCGCTGAAGAGCGAGCGACGCGCGGGCCTCGAGGTCTTCACGAAGGTCTACTGGCCGACCGGCCCGAAGCAGCACAACGACGTCGGCCTCAGCCGGAAGCACATCATGGAGTCGATCAACGGCTCGCTGACCCGTCTGCAGACCGACTACGTCGACCTCTACCAGGCGCACCGCTACGACCATGAGACGCCCCTCGAGGAGACCATGCAGGCCTTCGCGGACGTCGTCCGGCAGGGCAAGGCGCTCTACATCGGCGTCAGCGAGTGGAATGCCGAGCAGATCCGTGCGGGCGCCGCGCTCGCGAAGGAGCTCGGCTTCCAGCTCATCTCGAACCAGCCGCAGTACTCGATGCTCTGGCGGGTCATCGAGGGCGAGGTCGTCCCGGCATCGAAGCAGCTCGGGCTGAGCCAGATCGTCTGGTCGCCGATCGCGCAGGGCGTGCTGACGGGCAAGTACAAGCCCGGCCAGCCGCTGCCCGAGGGCTCGCGCGCCACGGACGAGAAGGGCGGCGCGGACATGATCAAGCGGTTCATGCGCGACGAGGTCCTCGAGGCCGTCCAGCGCCTGCAGCCCGTCGCCGACCAGGCCGGCCTGACGCTCGCGCAGCTCGCGATCGCATGGGTGCTGCAGAACGAGAACGTCGCCTCTGCGATCGTCGGCGCGTCCCGCCCGCAGCAGGTCACCGACAACGTCAAGGCCGCGGGCGTCAAGCTCGACGCCGATGCCCTCGCGGCGATCGACGAGGCACTCGGCGACCTTCCCGAGCGCGACGCGACGAAGACGGTGAGCCCGGCGCAGCGTCCCGCCTGAGACGCGACCACAGATCGGACGGGAGGCCCGTGGCGACGCCGCCACGGGCCTCCCGTCCGTTTCGACCCCGTCCGGAGCGCGACGCGCGTCCGCCAGATGAACAGCGCGTGTCGCGCAACTGGCAGAGACCTGGGTAAGCGCGTACCCCACCCAAACCCCCGCTCCGAGGCCCCCGAATCGGGGGCATGACCTCGACCGATACCCCCGTTGTGGTGCCACGCGCCACCACCGGCTCGGTGCCCTCCGCGCGCCCCGGTGGGTTCGTCCGTCTGCTGGCCCTGGCTCGGCAGCTGGCGTCCTTCGGCACCATCGGCGCGGTCTGCTTCGTCATCGACCTCGGCATCTACAACCTCCTCCGCGCGACGGTGATGCCCGACGGTCCCATCGCCGCGAAGATCGTGTCCGCCGTCGTCTCGACCGCCGTCGCCTGGATCGGCAACCGGTTCATCACGTTCCGCGCCGAGCGCCAGACCGGCCGTCGCGAGACCGTCCGCGAGGGGCTCCTCTTCGCTGCCACGAACCTCATCGGGCTCGGCATCGCCGCTGCCTGCCTCTTCGTGTCCCACTACGTCCTCGGGTTCACCTCCACCCTCGCCGACAACGTCGCCGGCAACGGTGTGGGCCTCGTCCTCGGCACCGCGTTCCGGTTCGCCGCGTACAAGGCCCTCGTCTTCCGTTCCACCGACGCTCGTTCGAAGGAGCTCTCCGAATGACCATCTCCGCCATGATGCTGACGGCCGCTGGGCCGCTGCTCCAGCCGAACGAGGGGACCGGGACCGGGAACGTCCCGAACCGCGGGACCACCGACGTCCCGACCGGCGGCTCCGGCCAGGCCCAGCAGGCCGCGTGGTCGCTGGGCGAGTGGATCGGGTACTCGGCGCTCATCGCCATCTCGGTGCTGTTGACGATCGTCGCGCTGACGACCCTCTGGTGGATGCTGCACGCGTGGCGTTCGCGGGACGCCCTGAAGTCGACCAGCTTCAGCCAGACCCCGCGCCCCGCCGCCCACCGCTTCACCCTGCTGGTGCCCGGACGACACGAGCAGGACGTGATGGGCCAGACGCTCGACATGCTCGCGAAGCAGGACCACCCCGACTTCGAGATCATCGCGATCGTGGGCGAGGACGACCCGGAGACGGACGCCGTCGTGCGCGCCGCCGCTGCCCGGCACCCCTCGCTGATCAAGGTCGTGGTCGACGACACCCTGCCGAAGAACAAGCCGAAGGCGATGAACCTGGCGCTGCAGTACGCGACCGGCGACGTCGTGGGCGTGTTCGACGCGGAGGACGAGGTCTACCCGCACCTGCTCACCCTGGTCGACTCGCGGTTCCAGGAGACCGGCGCCGACGTCGTGCAGGGCGGCGTGCAGCTGATGAACTTCAAGTCCAGCTGGTGGTCGCTCCGGAACGTCCTCGAGTACTACTTCTGGTTCCGCTCGCGCCTGCACTTCCATGCCGGCTCGAAGTTCATCCCGCTCGGCGGCAACACGGTCTTCGTGACCCGGTCGCGTCTCGAGTGGTCGAACGGCTGGGACGCGCACTGCCTGGCCGAGGACTGCGAGCTCGGTGTCCGGCTCTCCGCCGACGGCGCGAAGGTCGTCGTCGCCTACAGCCCGGAGGCCGTCACCCGCGAGGAGACCCCACCGACCTTCGCCTCCCTGCTCAAGCAGCGGACGCGGTGGAACCAGGGCTTCCTGCAGGTGCTCGGCAAGGGGGAGTGGAAGAAGCTGCCGTCGTTCCGTCAGCGCTTCTTCGCCCGCTACATGCTCACCATGCCGTTCATCCAGGCGGCCACCGGTCTGCTCATCCCGCTCAGCGTCCTGATGATCCTGTTCGTCAAGGTGCCGACGGCGATCGCCCTCGTGTCCTTCATCCCGGTGGCGCCGACGCTGATGCTGCTCGCCGTGGAGGTCGTCGGCCTCAACGAGTTCGGGCGCATCTACAAGGAGAAGGTCCGCATCCGCGACTACGTGAAGCTCGTGCTCGGCCTGGTGCCGTACCAGATCTTCCTCGCTGCAGCGGCCGTCCGAGCCGTCGTCCGTCACGCCAAGGGGCAGAACGGCTGGGAGAAGACGGAGCACACCGGGCAGCACCGCACCGGTGCGCAGCCCGAGGAGGTCGTCGGCTTCGCGTCGTCGCTGAGCGGCGCGGGTGGAGCGTCGTCGTCTTCGTCTTCGTCCGCCGACCGTGAGCTCGAGGCCGCAGGGGGGACCCGATGACCGCCAGCATCACGAACACCACCGGCATCCCGATCCGGGGCGCCGCCGCCGGGAACCACTCCGGGATCGGCTCGTGGTTCCGCCGGCACGCCGCCAGCCTGACGTGGCTGCTGCCCGTCGTCGCGATCACCGTGATCGTGCAGGCCTGGAACATGTCCGGCACCCCGCAGCGGATCGACGACGAGGGCACGTACACGGCACAGGCGTGGGCGATCATGCACCTCGGTGAGATCACGCACTACACGTACTGGTACGACCACCCGCCGCTCGGCTGGATCCAGATCGCCGGGTACACCGGGCTGACGGGAGCGTTCGCGCGCTACTCGTTCGCCGTCGAGGCCGGCCGCGAGGCCATGGTCTTCTTCTCCGCCGTCTCGAGCATCCTGCTGTTCGTGCTCGCCCGTCGCCTCGGCGCCGGACGCATCACGGCAGCAGCGGCCGGACTCGTGTTCGCTCTCTCGCCCCTCGCCCTGCAGTACCACCGCACGGTCTACATCGACAACGTCGCGACGCCGTGGCTCCTCGCCGCGTTCGTGCTCGTACTCAGCCGTCGGCAGCAGCTCGCCGGGTTCGCCGGTGCCGCCGCGTGCCTCGGGATCGCCGTCCTGTCGAAGGAGACGTACCTCCTCGCGCTGCCGTTCCTCATCTGGATGGCCGTGCGTCGTGCCGACAAGAGCACCCGCCGGTACACGCTCAGCGTCGCCGGGGCCGTCCTCGTCGTCATCGGCGGCGGGTACCTGCTGCTCGCCGCGGTCAAGGGTGAGCTGCTGCCCGGGAGCGGCCGGGTGAGCCTGTTCGAGGGCATCACCTACCAGCTCGGGTCGCGGTCCGCGTCCGGTTCGCTGTTCGACCCGGGCAGCCTGGCGAACGCCGCCGCGTCGCAGTGGTGGGCGCTCGACCCGGTGTTCATCGTGCTCGGGTCCGTCGCCGCCGTCGTGGGACTGTTCCTGCGTCGGGTCCGTCCGATCGCCGCGATGCTCGTGTTCCTGCTCGCGATGATGTTCCGTCCGAACGGGTACCTGCCGGTGCCGTACGTGATCATGCTCATCCCGTTCGCGGCGCTCCTCGTGGCCTACACCGCCGAACGTGCCGTCCTCGCGATCGCCGGACGGGTCCGCACGCACACCCGCCTCGGCGCCGCCACCCGTCGTGGCCTCGGGATCACCTGGGCGGTCGCCACCGCAGCCGCCCTCGTCGTCGCCGTGCCGCTCTGGGGCACGCAGCTCCGCGGGTTCGTGCTCGGCAACCTCGACCTGCCGATGCAGCAGGCGGAGCAGTGGGTGGGGGACAACGTCTCGAAGTCCTCCCGGCTGCTCGTGGACGACGCGATGTGGGTCGACCTCGTCGACGACGGCTTCGCCCGGAACAACGTCGTCTGGTACTACAAGCTCGACACCGACGGAGCCGTGGAGCGCCAGTCGCCGAACGGCTGGAAGGACTCGGACTACGTCATCACGACGGACTCGATGCGGACCGGCGGCAACTCGTCGTCCGACGTCCGCCAGGCGATCCAGAACTCGACGGCCGTCGCGACCTTCGGGTCCGGTGACCAGCAGGTCGAGGTCCGACGCATCCACGCCGAGGGCTCATCCGCCGCCGAGGCCGCGATCACCCGGGCATCCGACGTCCGGAAGACGATGGGCACCGAGCTCGCGCTGAACCCGAACCTGCGTGCTGACGACGGCACGAAGTCGCAGTTCCGTGCGGGTCAGGTCGACTCGCGAGCGATGATCGCGCTCGGCCAGGTGCTCGCCGACCAGGACGTCCGCGTCGACCGGTTCAGTCCGCTCACCGGCGAGACCGGTCAGCCGTTCCGCACCGCTGTGCTGCACACGAACACCGCCGCCTCGGCCGAGCGGGTCGCGGCGACGCTCGACGCGATGTCCGACCGGTTCAAGCCGGCGTCGGTCGAGCGCGAGGGCGAGCGGCTCACCGTCACCTACACCCCCGCGGACCCGACGACCACGGCGACGAGCGCCTCGTGACCGCCGCCGCGGCCGCCCCGCGCGCCGAGCGCCCGCCGGCCGAGCGGGTGCCGGCCGAGCGGGCGAAATGCCCGGGCGGCTCGCGAGACCACGGCGGTATTTCGCCCGCTCGCGCATCCGCCGCTCGCGTATCCGCCGCATCCACCGCACGCACCGCACGCACCACGACCCGAAGGAGCAACTCCATGACCGCACACACCCAGCGCCGCCGCACCCTGGTGGTCGGAGCCCTCGCCGCGACCCTCGTCGCCGCGACCGTCGGACTCGCAGCACCGCAGACCGCCTCTGCCGCGACCACCTCCGACGAGGGCTGGCTCCGCGTCGGCCACCTCTCCCCGGACACGAAGGGCGTCGACGTCGAACTGTCGAGCCTCTCGGGCGGCAAGACGGTCTTCGAGCTCGATGACGTCACCTACGGCCAGGTCAGCAAGTACCAGGAGCTCCCGGTCGGCACGTACGTGCTGTCGATGCGGGCCTCCGACGCCCCCGACTCCACGCCGGTGATCTCCACCGACGTCACGGTCGACGGGGGCGACGCCAGCACGGTGGTCGCCTACGGCAAGAACAGCGACCTCAAGACGACGGCGTTCACCGACGACCTGCAGCAGCCGGGCGACGGCAAGGCGAAGCTCCGGCTCGTCCAGGCCGCGACCACCGCGAAGAAGGTCGACGTGAGCACCTCCGAGGGCACCGCCGTCGCCGAGGGCGCAGCGTTCGGCACCGCCACGAAGTACGCCACCGTGGATGCCGGCAAGTGGACGCTGGACGTGTCGGGCAGCGGCCAGGAGGGCACCGCGAAGGTGGACCTCGCGGGCAACACCGTCTCCACCTTGTTCGTCCTCGACGACAGCAAGGGCGACCTGACGGTCGTCCCGGTGACGGACGCCGCGGCCACCGCCGCGACCCCGTCCGGCGGTGTGCAGACCGGCGGTGGCGGCGCAGCCGCCGACCGTCCGATGACGGAAGCGATCCACGCCGCGATCGCAGCGCTCCGCTCGCTCTCCCGCTGACGCCCTGGCCTGGAGGCACGGATCACGTGCGCCGACCCGCTCACGTGATCCGGGCCTCCCCACCGGCACGGCAGGTCCGCCGCTGGCGCGTCGGCCCGGAACCGGCGTCGTGGGCCCCCAGTCCAGATCCTTCGTCACCATCCACGGAAAGGCAGGCCAGCATGACCCGCAGGACCTGGATACCCGTCACCGCCGCAGCGGCGGTCGTCGTCGCCATCGGTGTCGCGCTCCTCGCGGTGCGGCCGTGGGGGCAGGACACCACCGCCGACGGCGGTTCAGCCGCCACGCCCACGTCGTCCGCTGCGTCCGACGCGGCGCGCTCGCCGGAGGAGCTCAGCACCGAGTTCCTCGACCGGTACGTGCAGGACGGCCGCGTCGTCCGCACCGACCAGGGCGACGACACCGTCAGCGAGGGGCAGGCCTACGGGCTGCTGATCGCCTACGCGAACGGTGACCGTGGCCGCTTCGACGACATCTGGAAGTGGACCGCGAAGCACATGGTGACCGACGACGACCTGCTCGCCTGGCGTTGGACGCCCGACGACGGTGTCGCCGACGAGCAGCCGGCGAGCGACGCGGACCTCGATGCTGCCCGGGCACTCGTGCTCGCCGGTGACGCATGGGGCGAGGACCGCTACACCGCTGCCGGGAAGCGCATCGCCGCCGCGATCCTGCAGCACGAGACCGCTGAGACCGACCTCGGCACGATCCTGCTGCCGGGGCCGTGGGCCGACTCCGAGCCGTACCGGTACAACGCCTCGTACGCGTCGCCCGCTGCGTACGCCGTGCTGGCGAAGGCAACCGGGGACGACCGGTGGAAGGCCCTCGCGGCCGGGTCGCGGAAGGTGACCGCCGCCGTGCTCGACGCGTCGGACCTGCCGAGCGACTGGTCGCAGGTGCACGCCGACGGCACGGTGGACGCCATGCCGGCCACCGGTGGCGACGGCCGCGTGCTGTACGGGTACGACGCCATGCGGATGCCGCTCCGGTACGCCGAATCCTGCAGTGCCGCCGACCGGACCCTCGCCGGTTCGCTGACCCCGACCCTCCGTCGGACGACGCAGCTCGCGTCGCAGCTCGACCTGGGCGGGACCGCGGTGACCGGTGACACGAACGCCCTGGCCTACACCGCGCGGGCCGCTGCCGAGCAGGCTGCTGGTTCCTCCGGTGCGGCGTCCGACGACCTCGAACGCGCGGACCGGACGGCGGCGACCACGCCGACGTACTACGGCGATGCGTGGGCGGCCCTCGGGGCGACGATGCTGAGCTCCGACGTGCTCGGCGGGTGCGGGACGACGGCGGGGGGCGCGTCGTGAGCGGCCGGCGGTCCGCGGGGCCGAGTCTCGGTTCCGTCCGCCGTCGGGGCGTGGTGATCGGGGCCGTGGTGGCCGCGGTCGTCGTGGTCGGGGGTGTCACCGGGGTCGCCGTCGCCGCGACGAACGGTGGCGGGGCGGAGACGACGGCGGCTGCTTCGGCATCGGCTTCTTCGAGCTCGGGCGCTTCGGGTGCTTCGGGGTCGGCTTCTTCGGGCACTTCGGGCTCCTCGGGCGCTTCGGGGTCGGCTTCCTCGGGCTCCTCGGGCATCGAGGGCTTCCAGGACCCGGCCGCCCCTGAGGCCCGCTCGGCAGCCACCCCGGTCAGCGTCTCGATCCCCGCCATCGGCGTGCAGTCCTCGCTCGAGGACCTGCACCGCGGCTCCGGCGGCGAACTCGACCCGCCCGTCGACTGGGACAGCGCCGGCTGGTTCAGCGACGGCATCGTCCCTGGCGAGGTCGGTCCGGCCGTGATCGCCGGGCACGTCGACAGCCCGACGAGCGCCGCGGTGTTCTTCCGGCTCGACGAACTGGTGTCGGGCGACGAGATCCACGTCGCGATGTCCGACGGCACCACCCGCACCTTCACCGTCGACCGCTCGGAACGCGCCGCCAAGTCCGCGTTCCCGACGAGCGACGTCTACGGCACGACGCCGACCCCACAACTCCGACTGATCACCTGCGACGGCGTGTTCGACACTGCCACCGGGCACTACACGGACAATCTGATCGTGTTCGCAGACCTCTCGTCGGACTGACCCACGACCGACCGATACATTCGATGTGGAGCACGAGGAGCACCATGAGCGAGACCCTGGTCATCATCCCGACCTACGACGAGGCGGAGAACGTCCGTCCGATCGTCGAGCGCACGCTCGCCGCCACCGACGACAGCGTCCACGTGCTCGTCGTCGACGACAACTCCCCAGACGGCACCGGCGACATCGCCGACGCCATCGCCCGCGAGACGGACCGGGTGCACGTCATGCACCGCACCGTCAAGGACGGCCTCGGCGGCGCGTACCTGTCCGGCTTCGCGTGGGGCCTCGAACACGGCTACGCCAAGCTCGTCGAGATGGACGCCGACGGCTCGCACCACCCCGAGTACCTGCCCTGGATGCTGGAGCTCGCCGACTCGAACGACCTCGTCCTCGGGTCCCGCTGGATCAAGGGCGGGAAGGTCGAGAACTGGCCCTGGTACCGCGAGCTGCTCTCCCGCGGCGGGAACCTCTACACGCGCCTGGCCCTGGGCATCGCGGTCCGTGACGCGACGGGCGGCTTCCGGGTCTTCACCTCGCGGGCGTTCGAGCGGATCGACCTGGCCGGCGTCGCGTCGAAGGGGTACTGCTTCCAGGTCGACCTGTGCTGGCGTGCCCTCGAGGCCGGGCTGCGCGTCGTCGAGACGCCGATCACCTTCACCGAGCGGGAGTTCGGCGTCTCGAAGATGAGCGGCAACATCGTGCGCGAGAGCCTGGCGCTCGTGACGAAGTGGGGCATCGACCGTCGTCTGCGCGAGACTCGTTCCCTGGTCAAGGACCACCGGAAGCTGCCGTCGGTGCGCACGAACGCGCACGCCGTCGGCGACCACGCCTGAGCACGCGGCCTGAGCCGCGGCGTCGGCGCTCGGCGGCAGCGCTCGGCGACGGCGGCGGCGGCGCTCGCGTTCGGCGTCGGCGTCGGCGCTCGCGCTCGGCGTCGGTACCGCGAAAGCGACAGTGTCCCGCGAACTGTTCGCGGGACCCGGTCGCTTTCGCGGATCGGCCGCCCGTTGGCAGACCGGACGGCAGTCGAGCGCTACCGGAGCGCTACCGGAGCACCACCACACCCCGGCCGCGGAACCGCACGCAGTCGGTCGCCACGTCAGCCGCTCCGAAGCGGTAGAGCTCCTCGCCGGTGGCGCCGGGCACGGGGACCTCGGCGGCGTCGTCCAGGAAGTTCACCACGACGTGCACCGGTGCGACGTCCGGCCCGAGCAGCCCACGCGTCAGCACCAGCCAGCGCCGGTCCTCGCTGAAGCGGACAGCGTTCGCCTCGTACCGGTGGTCGACGAACGCCTGGTCGGTCCGGCGCAGGGCGACGAGCACCCGGTAGGCCCGGAGGATCGCGGCACCCCGCTCCGAGCTGACGTCGGCCCAGTCGAGCTTCGAGTTCGTGAACGTGCTCGGGTCCTGCGGGTCGGGCACGGCCGATTCGTCCCACCCGTGCTCCGCGAACTCGCGGATGCGCCCCTCGGCGGTGGCCTTGCCGAGCTCGGGCTCCGGGTGCGACGTGAAGAACTGCCACGGTGTCGTCGCGGCGAACTCCTCGCCCATGAACAGCATCGGCGTGAACGGGCCGAGCAGCGTCAGGGCCGCGGCGATCACGAGCCCTTCGTCGTCCAGCGTCGCCGACAGTCGGTCACCGGCGGCGCGGTTGCCGATCTGGTCGTGGTTCTGGTTCGCCACGACCAGGGCCGTCGCGGGGGAGGTCCCGCGGTCGATCGGCCGTCCGTGCCGCTTCCCGCGGAAGGACGACCACATGCCGTCGTGGAAGAACCCGTGGTCGAGCACCTTCGCGAGCGCCGACAACGGAGCGAAGTCGGCGTAGTAGCCGTTCGTCTCGCCGGTCAGCGCCACGTGCACGGCGTGGTGGAAGTCGTCGGACCACTGTCCGGCGAGCCCGTACCCCGCGGCTTCACGCGGACGGAACATCACCGGGTCGTTGAGGTCCGACTCCGCGATGAGGGAGAGCGGTCGCCCGACGAACGACGAGTACGCGTCGGTCTCGTCGGCCATCGCCGCGAGCACGTGCGGCCGGGTGGTGTCGCGCAGGGCGTGCACGGCGTCGAGCCGGAGCCCGTCGACGTGGTGGTCCCGGAACCACATCCGGACGTTGTCGAGCACGTACCGACGGACCTCCGGGTGCTCGACGTTGACGGAGTCGCCCCACGTGTTGCCGAGTCCCTGCAGCAGGTACGGCCCGTACAGCGGCAGGTAGTTGCCGCTCGGCCCGAGGTGGTTGTGGACGACGTCCTGGATGACGCCGAGGCCGAGCGCGTGGGCGGTGTCGACGAACCGGTCGTAGGCGTCCGGGCCGCCGTACGGCGCGTGCACCGAGAACCAGCCGACACCGTCGTAGCCCCAGTTCCACTCGCCGTTCACGGCGTTGACGGGGAGCAGCTCGACGAACTCGACCCCGAGCTCGACGAGGTGGTCGAGCTTCTGGGCCGCGGCGTCGAGCGTGCCCTCGGGCGTGTAGGTGCCGACGTGCAGCTCGTAGATCACGGCACCGCGGGCCGGGCGGCCGGTCCACGACTCGTCGGTCCACGCGAACCGGGCGGGGTCCACCACTTCGGACGGTCCGTGCACGCCGTCCGGCTGGTGCCGGCTGCGGGGGTCCGGCCGCACGGCGTCGTCGTCGCCGATGCGGAAGCCGTACCGGGCGCCGACGACCGGCATGATCGCGTCGGTCGCCCACCAGTCGTCGTCGCGACGGGTGAGCTGGTACTCGACGTCGTCGACCACCAGCCGGACGCGGTCCGGCTCGGGAGCCCACACGGCGTATCGGTCGGGTGCGGTCATGCGTGGCCCTCCAGGATGTCGATCTCGGCCTGCTCCGGCGTCTCGGTGGCGTCCGTCGGGTCGGCGGACGGCCGGGAGGCGCGCCCCGCGTCCGACGCGGCGGTCACGGTGTCGACGTGGCCGGGTTCACCGACCGCGCCCACCGGGACGAGGAGGGCGACCGGGTAGGTGGCGAGCAGCTCGTCGAGGCGGATGCCCCGGGCCGCGGGGACGTGGCGCCCGGTCAGCAGGTCGACGCGGTCGACCGGGGTGGGGTGCACCAGGGTGTCGCCCCACCCGCCGACCCGTCCGAGACCGATGGGCAGGCGTGTGGCGACCGTGACGGCACCCCCGCGGTCGAAGGCGAGCACGTGGTCCGCCGCGCTGCCGGTGGCCTCGAGTGCGAGGTACCGGGTGAACAGGTCCGGGTGGTCACGACGGGCCCGCAGTGCACGGGTCGTCACGAGGAGCTTCGCCGCACCGTCGATGCCGATCGCGGGCAGGTCCTCCGGTCCGTCGTCGTCCGGGCCGTCGAGTTCGGCGAGCACGTGGCGCCGTTCGACGTAGTCCACCGCCCGCCGGTTGTCGGGGTCGACGAGGGAGCGGTCCCAGAACTCCGTGCCCTGGTAGACGTCGGGGACGCCGGGCGCGGTGAGCTGCACGAGCTTCTGCGCGAGGCCGTTCGACCACCCGGCGGCGTCGATCCGCTCGTCGAGGGCGTCCAGCACCGCGACCACGGCCGGATCGTCGAACGCGGCGTCGACGAGCGCGTGCATGCGCCGTTCGAAGTCCTGGTCGGGTTCGGTCCAGGTGGTGCTGTCGCCGGCTTCGCGCGAGGCCTTCTCGGCGTACGCGTGCAACCGCTCACGACTGGCGGGACGCGCGCCGACGACCGCCTGCCAGAGCAGGTCGGCGAAGACGCGGTCCTCGAGCGGGACGAGGGACTGCAACCGGTCGAGGGTCGCCGCCCACTCGTCACCGAGTTCGGCGAGCACGGCGATCCGCGCACGGGTGTCCTCGCTGCGCTTCGTGTCGTGCGTGGTGAGGGTCGTCATCGTGTCCGGCCAGCTGCCGAGCCGGTCGCGCTGCGCCTGGTGGAAGGCGTCGACGGACACCGAGAACACGCTCGGGTCGCCGCCGACCTCGCTCAGGGAGCTCAGGCGGGACGTCCGGTAGAAGGCGGTGTCCTCGACCCCCTTCGCCATCACCATGCCGCTCGTCTGCTGCAGGCGGAGCGCCGCGGCGTTCGTCGGGTCGACGAGGGCCGGGGCGATCCGGTCGATGACGTCGTCCAGGTCCGGACGGGACTCGGCGGCGCGTTCGAGCGCGGTCACCAGGTGGTGCACGCCCTCGGGCAGGTAGGTGCGGTAGACGTCGAACGACGCCACGACCTCGGCGACGGCGTCCACGATCCGGGCGTGCGGCACGGGGTCGGACCCGATCGTCGCGGTGCCGGGACCCAGCAGGCGGGCGAGTCGTTCGACCTCGCTGCCGAGGATGCCGTCCGCGATGCCGCGTCGGGTGTCGTGGGTCAGCTGCTGCCAGTCGGCGGGTTCTGCACCGGATGCCGCGGTCAGCGCCGGTTCGCCGGCGGGGTCGATGAAGACGCGGTCGAGCACGCCGAGCGCGTCGTAGCCCGTGGTGCCGTCGACCGGCCAGGAGCTCGGCAGCTGCTCGCCGGGCTCGAGGATCTTCTCGACGAGCGTGTACGCGCCGCCGGTGAGCTCGGCCAGGTCCTGCAGGTACCCGGCAGGGTCGTACACCCCGTCGGGGTGGTCGATGCGGAGCCCGTCGACGAGTCCGTCACGGAACCAGGCCCCGATGACCGCGTGCGAGGCCGCGAACACCTCGGGCTCCTCCACCCGGATGGCCGCGAGCGTGTTCACCGCGAAGAACCGCCGGTAGTTGAGCTCGTGGTCGGCCCGCTTCCAGTGCACGAACTCGTAGTGCTGTCGGGCGTGCACTGCGGCGACGTCGTCGCCGTCGTGCACGGTGCCGGGAGCGGTGGGGTACGCCGTGTCGCCGACCCGCAGCACCGGTCGGTCGGCGTCGGACGTGTCGAGCGAGACCGCGTCGAGCAGCCGGTCGTCGAGCACGGGGACCCGCACCCGACCGTCGCCGGCGGCCCAGTCGACGTCGAACGCCCAGGCCACCGGGGAGCCCTGACCGAGTTCGAGCAGGGACCACCACCACGGGTTCACCGCGGGGGTGGCGACGCCGACGTGGTTCGGCACGACGTCGACGAGCACGCCGAGTCCCACCGCGTGTGCGGCGTCGGCCAGGGCCCGGAGCGCGTCGTCGCCGCCGCGCTCCGGGTCGACCAGGGTGTGGTCCACGACGTCGTAGCCGTGGTCCGAGCCCGGCTCGGCCCGCAGCACCGGCGACAGGTAGAGCCAGTCGGCGCCGAGGTCGTGCACGTAGTCGACGAGGTCACGGGCGGCCGACAGGTCGAAGTCCGCCGAGACCTGCAGCCGGTACGTCGAGACGGGGACGCGGCGCCCCGACCCCGGGGTGCCGGTGCTCATCGGGCGGTTCCGCTCGGCGCGGTCGAGCCCGCGGGGTTCGAGGGCGTCACGGCGTCCTGCGGCGCACGGGGCTCCGGGGCGCCGGCGTGGTGCTGGACCTCGACCGGGGTCACCGAGACCTCGTGGTCCGGCTCGGCACGGAGCACGATCATCGACCGGGCGGGCACGTCGAGCGGCGTGCCGGCGTCGATGACCTCGTCCCGAGCACCGGGCTCGGCGGTGTCGATGCGCACGGTCCATCCGGGGGAGTACTCCTCCGGCGGCAGGGTGAACGTCACGACGTCGTCGTGCGCGTTGAAGTACGTCAGGAAGCCGACGTCGGTGACGCGCTCACCGCGGGAGTCGCGCCCGCGGATGCCGTCGCCGTTCAGGTACATGCCGACGCTCTTGCCGAAGCCGGAGTCCCAGTCCTCCGGGTCCATGGCGTCGCCGGAGGGCGTCAGCCACACCACGTCGGGCAGGGGCTCGCCCTCGCCACGACGGACCGGGCGGCCGTTGAAGTACCGGGTCCGGCGGAACGTCGGGTGGTCGTGTCGGAGCTTGACCACGTCCGCCGTGAACTGGACGAGGTCCTCGTCCGCGGTCTCCCAGTCGATCCAGCTGAGCTCGGAGTCCTGCGCGTAGACGTTGTTGTTGCCGGACTGCGAGCGGCCGAGCTCGTCACCGTGCGCGATCATCGGCACGCCCTGGCTGAGGAGCAGCGTCGCGAGGAAGTTCCGACGGCGCTGCAGCCGCAGGGCGTTCACGGACTCGTCGTCGGTCGGCCCCTCGACCCCGGAGTTCCACGACCGGTTGTGGCTCTCGCCGTCGTTGTTGTCCTCGCCGTTGGCCTCGTTGTGCTTGTCGTTGTAGGCGACGAGGTCGTACAGCGTGAAGCCGTCGTGGGCGGTGATGAAGTTGATGCTCGCCTTGGGCGTGCGGCCGTCGTGCTCGTACAGGTCCGCCGAGCCCGAGATGCGCGAGGCGAACTCGCCGAGGGTCGAGGACTCGCCGCGCCAGAAGTCACGGACGGTGTCGCGGTACTTGCCGTTCCACTCGGACCACTGCGGCGGGAAGTTGCCCACCTGGTAGCCGCCGGGGCCGACGTCCCACGGCTCGGCGATGAGCTTCACCTGGGACACGATCGGGTCCTGCTGCACGAGCTCGAAGAAGGCGGAGAGCCGGTCGACCTCGTAGAACTCACGGGCGAGCGCCGACGCCAGGTCGAAGCGGAAGCCGTCGACGTGCATCTCGGTGACCCAGTAGCGGAGCGAGTCCAGGATGAGCTGCAGTGAGTGCGGGTGCCCGACGTTGAGCGAGTTCCCGGTGCCCGTGTAGTCCATGTAGTAGCGCTTGTCGTCGTCGACCAGGCGGTAGTAGGCCGCGTTGTCGATGCCGCGGAACGACAGCGTGGGGCCGAGGTGGTTCCCCTCGGCGGTGTGGTTGTAGACGACGTCGAGGACGACCTCGATGCCCGCACGGTGCAGCTCGCGCACCATCGTCTTGAACTCCTGGACCTGCTGGCCCTGGTCGCCCGACGACGAGTACGACGAGTGCGGCGCGAAGAAGCCGATGGTGTTGTAACCCCAGTAGTTCGACAGCCCCTTGTCCTGCAGGGTCGAGTCGTTCACGAACTGGTGCACCGGCATGAGCTCGAGCGTCGTGATGCCGAGGTTCTTCAGGTGCTCGATGATCGCCGGGTGCGAGACGCCGGCGTACGTGCCGCGCTGCTCTTCCGGGATGTCGGGGTGCGTCTCGGTGAGGCCCTTCACGTGGGCCTCGTAGATCACGGTCTCGCCGTACGGGGTGCGCGGTGCGCGGTCGCCCTGCCAGTCGAAGAACGGGTTGATGACCACGCCCTTCATCATGTGCGTGGCGGAGTCGTCGTCGTTCGTCGAGTCGGGGTCGCCGAACGTGTACGAGAACAGGGACTGGTCCCAGTCGATCTCGCCGCTCGTCGCCTTCGCGTACGGGTCGAGCAGCAGCTTGGACGGGTTGCAGCGCGCGCCGGACTCGGGGTCGTACGGGCCCTGGACGCGGAAGCCGTACTCCTGCCCGGGGCCGACGTTCGGCAGGTACGCGTGCCAGACGTAGGCGTCGACCTCGACGAGGGGGACGCGCTCCTCGGTGCCGTCCGCGTCGAACAGGCAGAGCTCCACGCGCTCGGCGACCTCGCTGAAGAGCGCGAAGTTCGTTCCGCTCCCGTCGTAGGTCGCCCCGAGGGGATAAGGGTTGCCGGGCCAGGTGTGCAAACGGTCCTCCATGGGGGTGTCACGTCAAGATATCGACGGCCTCCGTCGCTGTCCGCAGACAAGCACCAGCTGTGGACGGTTCGCGGATGTCGCGGCCTGTGGAGGGACGGACGAGTACCGTCGCGCGCATGGCCAACATCGTCACGCAGATCGCAGACAAGGTCCGCCCGATCGGGGTCTCCACGAACTACGGAGAACCCGTCGAGGTCGGAGACCAGACCCTCATCCCGGTGTCCCTCGGCTGGTTCGGCTTCGGCGGCGGCGGGGACGGCGACGACAACGGCGGTGGGGGCGGCGGGTCCGTCTCCATCCCCATCGGCGCGTACGTCCGACGCCCCGGCAAGGACCTCGAGTTCGAGCCCAACCTCATCTCCCTCGTCGCAGTGAGCATCCCGCTCGTCTGGGTGACCGGCACCGTCCTGCGCAAACTGGTCCGCGTCCTGAAGAAGTGACCGATCGACGGCCTGGAGGCGCGTGGCGGCCCCGCCCCGCGCCTCCAGGCCGTCCGCTGGTCACCCGGCGCTGACGCGACGCCTGGTCGCGTCACGCGGTCGTGACCGCGTCTAGACTGCTGGGACACACACGGGAGTCCGGGTCCACCGGGCTGAGAGGGAGCGAACGGCGCTCCGACCGTCGAACCTGATCCGGATCATGCCGGCGCAGGGAGGAGTCAGCACCATGCCTTCTGGCACGTCTTCAGCAACCGCAACCACTGCTACCGCCGCACCTCGGCGATCGCTCCGCTGGCGGGTCGTCGACATCGTCGTCGCGAGCGTCCTCGCCGTCGCACTCGGCGTCGTCTTCCGGCTCTGGGAGTTCGGCTACGAACCGATCAGTGCCGTGATGGCCCTCGTGCTCCCGGGCACGCAGGCACTCTTCGGCGGGGTCTGGCTGCTCGCCGGACCCATCGTCGCCATCGTCGTCCGCAAGCCCGGCGCCGCGCTCTACGGCGAGATGGTCGCCGCGTCCGTCGAAGCGCTCTTCGGCACCCAGTGGGGGTGGCTGACGCTCGAGGCCGGGCTCGTGCAGGGCCTCGGCGCGGAGATCGTGCTCGCCCTGTTCCTGTACCGGGTGTACCGCCTGCCGGTGGTGGCGCTCGCCGGTGCCGCCGCGGGACTCGCGCTCGGGATCAACGACACGGTCCTCTGGTACCCGGGTCTCGACGCGGCGTTCAAGGTCGTCTACGTCGTCTCGGCCGTCGTCTCCGGCGCCGTCATCGCGGGCGTGGGCTCGTGGCTCGTCGTCCGCGCGCTCGCACGGACCGGGGTGCTGTCCTCGTTCGCTGCCGGGCGTGAGCACAGCCGTCGCCGACCGGGCGCCCTGGTGTGACCGTGACCACCCCGTCGGCGGCGTCCCCGGGCGTCGCCGACGAGCGTGAGGCGCGCATCGCGTTCCGTGACTGGGGTTGGCGGTACCCGGAGCGGCGCGAGTGGGCCGTCCGTGGCGTCGACCTGACCGTCGAACCGGGGGAGCGGGTCGCGATCGTCGGACCCTCCGGCGCCGGCAAGTCGACGCTCCTCCGAGCCGTCGCCGCCGTGCTGCCCGACGAACCAGACCCCACCGACGACACCGCTGCCTCGGTGCAGGGGACACTGCTCGTCGACGGCGCCGACCCCCGCGCCGTCCGCGGGCGGGTCGGTCTCGTCATGCAGGACCCCGAGGCGCACACCGTGATGTCGCGGGTCGGCGACGACGTGGCGTTCGGCTGCGAGAACGCGGGCGTGTCGCTCGAGGAGACCTGGGACCGGGTCCGGGCAGCGCTCGACGTCGTCGGGCTCGACCTACCGCTCGACCGCTCGACGGCGCAGCTCTCCGGTGGGCAGCGGCAGCGGTTGGCGCTGGCGGGGGTCCTCGCGATGCGACCGGGAGCCCTGGTGCTCGACGAGCCCTGTGCGAACCTCGATCCGTCCGGCGTGGACCAGGTGCACGACGCCGTCCGGGCGCTCCTCGACGAGACCGGGGCGACGCTGCTCGTGGTGGAGCACCGCATCGGCACGTGGCTCGACCTGGTCGACCGGCTCGTGCTCCTGGAGCCAGCCGGGGGAGTCGTCGCCGACGGCAGCCCCGCCGAGGTGCTCGCCACCCACGGCGCCGCACTGACCGCCGCCGGCGTGTGGGTCCCCGGCGCCGAACCCGCGCGCGGCTCAGCCCGAGGGCGGCGCCCGCCCGGCCGAGCGGGCGAAATACCCGGCGCGCCCCCGGTGGCGACCGCGGTGTTCCGCCCGCTCGGCGAAGCGGGCGGCGAAGCGGGCGGGGACGGGGGCAGGGACGGGGACGAGGGCGACGCGGTCCTCGAGGCGATCGGGCTCGGGACCGCCCGCGGCCGGCAACGGCGAGTGGGCAGTGGGATCGACCTGGCGCTCCGGCCGGGACAGGTCCTCGCCGTCACCGGTCCGAACGGCGTCGGCAAGTCGACGCTCGGCCTCACCCTCGCCGGACTCCTGCCGCCGGCCGAGGGCACCCTGCGCGCCGGCGCGCTCCTCGCCGCGGGCCTCGACGATGCCCCGGACCGTTGGTCGAGCCGGCAGCTCGCGGCCCGCATCGGCACCGTGTTCCAGGACCCCGAGCACCAGTTCGTCGGCCGTTCCGTCCGGGACGAGGTCGAGGCTGGCCCCCGCGCCCTCGGTTCGGCGGATGCGGCTGCCCGGGCGAGTGCCCTGCTCGACGAGTTCGGGCTCGCGCACCTGGCCGACGCCAATCCCTTCACGCTCTCCGGCGGGGAGCAGCGGCGGCTCGCGATCGCAGCGGTGATCGCCTCCCGGCCGCCCGTCGTCGTGCTCGACGAACCGACCTCCGGGCAGGACCGCGCCACGTGGGAGGCCGTGGTCCGTCGCCTCGGAGCCCTGGCCGACGACGGCACCGCGATCGTCGCCGTCACGCACGACCGCGACCTGGTCCGGGCGCTCGACGCCGACGAGCTCGTGCTCGCGGCGGACGGTGCCCGGCTCGTGGGGGGTGACCAGGGGACGTCGAACGCGACCGCCCCGGCGGCCGGGCCGGAACGTGTGAGCCGAGCCGCGCCTCCGGGCCGAGCCGCGCCTCCGGGCCGGCCGGGCCGACGCGGGGTCCGCGGCGTGCAGCCGGTGGCGTCGCTGCTCGGCGTGCTCGCGCTCGGGGTGTGTCTCGTGCTGAGCCTCGACGTGGTGTCCGCGGCCGTCGCCCTCGCGCTCGAACTCGCGCTCCTGCCGTTGCTGCGGTTGCCGGTTCGCACCCTGCTCCTCCGGACGGCTCCGGTGCTCGTGGCCGTGCCGCTCACCGCCCTCGGCATCGCGCTGTACGGCCGCCCGTCGGGTCGGGAGTGGCTCGACATCGGCTTCGCGCACGTCACCGACGGGTCGCTGACCCTCGCACTGGCGACGGCGCTCCGCGTGCTGGCGGTCGGCCTGCCCGCCGTCGTCCTGTTCGTCCGGGTGGATCCGACGGACCTCGCTGACGGCCTCGCCCAGGTGCTGCGGTTGCCGGCACGGTTCGTCCTCGGCGCGCTCGCGGCGATCCGGATGATGACGTTGCTCGCGGACGACTGGCGGCAGCTCGCGATGGCCCGTCGAGCCCGTGGGCTTGCGGACTCCGGACGGGTGCGGCGGGGGGCCTCGATGGCGTTCGCGTTGCTCGTGCTCGCGCTGCGGCGGGCGACGACCCTGGCGGTGGCGATGGAGTCCCGCGGGTTCGGCGCTCCCGGCAGGCGGACGTGGGCGCGGGTGGCGCGGTTCGCAGGGCCCGAGTGGGCGATGGTGGCGGTGCTCGTCGGGATCGGTGCGGTGTCGATCACGGTGGCGGTGTGCGTGGGGACCTGGCGTGGTTGACGACGGGGCTGGCGGCCCGGTCGGCGACCCGGCTGGCGTCGGAGCCGAGGCCGGCGTCGGAGCCGTGCCTGCCGACCCGCCCGGCGTCGGGGCCGTGCCTGCCGACCCGCCCGGGGCCGGGGCCGTGCCTGCCGACCCGGCCGGAGCCGGAGCCGGAGCCGGAGCCGGAGCCGGAGCCAGGGCGGGGGTCGGGCCCGGGGTCGCCGGGGGCCTCGCCGCCGCTGCCGCCGGGGCCGCTGCCGCATCGGGTGGGCGCCTCGTGGTGCTCGTCGACGGGCGCTCGGGTACCGGCAAGACGACCCTCGGCAACGAGCTCGCCGCCATTCTCGGTGCCGAGGTGGTGCACCTCGACGACGTCTACCCCGGCTGGGACGGCCTGCGAGCAGCAGCGGAGGCGGTCGTCCGTGACGTGCTCGGCGAACCCAGCGGGTACCGCCGGTGGGACTGGTCGACCGGGAGCGCGGCGGAGTGGACCGCCGTCGACCCCGACCGGCCGCTCGTGGTCGAGGGTTGCGGGGCGCTCTCGCGGGCCTCGGCACCGTTCGCCTCGTTGACGGTGTGGCTCGAGGCCGACGACTCCGTGCGGTGGGCGCGGGCGATCGGTCGGGACGGCGAGACCTTCGCCCGGGAGTGGGACCGGTGGGCCGCGCAGGAGCAGGACTTCATCGCGGCCGAGGACCCGGCTGCCCTCGCGGACGTGGTGCTGCGGACGTAGGCGTGCGCGTGCGCCGAGCGCCGGAGCGCCGGAGCGCCGGGAGTCCTCGCGCTGAGCGACAGTTCACGGGCGCACGAGGGCGAGAAGTGTCGCTCAGCCCGAAATCTGCCGGCGAGACGCCCGAGACGCCCGAGAAGCCCGCCGGCGCGAACCCCGACCAGCCGGGTCCACCGCGAACACCGCCGCGACGATGCTCAGCACCGCGTACACCCCGACGTACCCGCACAGGATCCACGGCGAACCCCCGCCCACCTCGACGAACACCGCGGCCAGCAACGGCGTGAGCCCCACCGAGAAGATCGACCCGATCTGGTACCCGAGCGACATCCCCGAGTAGCGCCGTCCCGTCGGGAACTGCTCCGCGAACCACGCCGCCTGCGGCCCGTAGATGCTGTCGTGGAACACGCACATGCCGAGCAGCGCGACGAGCGGCAGCAGCCCGAGCGGCCCGGAGTCGAGGAACGCGAAGTACGGCCAGATGAGCACCGCGATCCCCACCGCCGACCAGATCGTGAGCACCCGTCGCCCGACCCGGTCGGACAGCCAGCCCCAGAACGGCGTCGACACGAGCGACACCGCGGAGATGATCAACACCGCCTGCAGCCCGGCCGAAGCCCCCGATGGGCCACGGACGGAGCCGAGGTACGTCAGCGAGTACGTCGTCAGGATCGAGTACAGCGCGGGCTGCACCAGCCGGAGTCCGGCCGTGACCAGGATCGACCGCGGGTGCTGCCGGATCGCCGCCCACACCGGGAACCGCTCGACCCGGCCCGACGCACGGAGCTCCTGGAACACCGGCGCGTCCTGCACGCCGAGGCGGATCACGAGCCCGACGGCGACGATCACCGCGGAGAACAGGAACGGCAGCCGCCACCCCCAGGCGAGGAAGGCCTCGTCACCGAGCACCGCCCGGACGAGGGTGAACACCCCGGTCGCGAGCAGCATCCCACCGGCCGAGCCCATCTGCGTGAACGCCCCGAACAGTCCGCGGTGCCGTTCCGGTGCGTGCTCGACGGACAGCAGTGCGGAGCCGCCCCACTCCGCGCCGGCCGCGAGGCCCTGCAACAGCCGCAGCACGACGAGGGCGACGACCGCCCAGATCCCGATGCTCGACGCTGAGGGCACGACACCGATGAGCGTCGAGGCCACACCCATCAGCACCAGCGACGCGACGAGCAGCTTCTTCCGCCCGATCCGGTCGCCCAGGTGCCCGGCGATGATCCCGCCGAGCGGCCTCGCGACGAAGCCGACCCCGTACGTCGCGAACGACGCGATCACACCCACCGCCGGGGTCACCGACGGGAAGAACGTCGGTGCGAACACCAGGGCGGAGGCCGTCGCGTAGAGGTAGAAGTCGTAGTACTCGACCGTGGTGCCGACGAACGACGCGAGGGCGACGCGTCGGCGGGTCGCGTTGGTCGTCGGTGCGGTCGGACGGCCTGGAGGCGCGGTGACGGTGGTCGAGGTCGGCATGCCTCAGGAGCATGGTCGCCTCCGACGTCTGGCGGAACCGGCGTCGTAACGCGGGGTCACGTCACTGCGTCCCGTGACCGTCGCGCGGGGAACATGGGTGCATGAGCGATGCACCGAACCGTCCGCTGCGCTTCGCGGCCTTCGTCATGAACACGACGTCGCACATCCAGCACGGCCTGTGGCGGCACCCCGACGCCCGGCAGGCCGACTTCGACGACGTGACGCTCTGGACGGACCTGGCGAAGACGCTCGAGCGCGGGAAGTTCGACGCGGTGTTCTTCGCCGACGTCGTCGGGACGTACGGACCTGGTCGCGGCGACTACTCGACCAACCTGCGCGAGGGGCTGCAGATCCCCTCGAACGACCCGTCGGTGCTGCTCTCCGCGCTCGCCGTGTCGACCGAGCACCTCGGGCTCGCGTTCACGTCGAGCGTCATCCAGTCGCACCCGTTCGACTTCGCCCGCAAGGTCTCCACCCTCGACCACATCACCAAGGGCCGCATCGGCTGGAACGTCGTCACGAGCGCCCTCGACAGCGCCGCCCGGAACTTCGGTGCCGACCGGCTCGAGGAGCACGACGAGCGCTACGTGTGGGCCGAGGAGTACCTCGAGGTCTGCGCGAAGCTCTGGGAGGGCTCGTGGGAGGACGGCGCCGTGCTCAAGGACCCGGTCCGGGGCTACGCCGACCCCGACAAGGTGCACCGCATCGACCACCACGGCAAGCGCTACGACGTGCAGGGACCGCACCTCAGCGCACCGTCGCCGCAGCGGACGCCGGTGCTGTTCCAGGCCGGGTCGTCGCCCGCCGGTCGTGCCTTCGCCGCGCGGAACGCCGAGGCCCAGTTCATCCTGACCTCGAACCGGGACGCCACCGAGCAGCTCATCCGCGAGACCCGCGACCTCGCCCAGGCGGCCGGCCGGAACCGCGACGACCTCGCGTTCTTCCTCGGGCTCACCTTCGTCACCGGGTCCACCGAAGCCGAGGCGAAGGCGAAGGAAGCCGAGATCGACGAGTACCTCGCCGCCGACGGCTTCCTGGTGCACTCGAACCTCGGCTTCGACCCGGACACCGGCGAGGCCCTCGACCCGGACACCCCACTGTCCGAGGTCCGCACCCACGCCGGGCAGTCGCACCTGCAGTGGCTCCGCGAAGCAGCCGGCGACCGCGAACCCACGATCGCCGACCTCGCCCGCCTGTCCGCCAAGCTCCGCGCCCGGGTCGTCGGCACCCCGGAGCAGATCGCCGACGAACTCGCCGACTGGCAGCGGGTCGGCGTCGACGGGGTGAACGTCATCAACTGGACCCTGCCCGGCTCGTACGAGGAGTTCGTCGACGACATCGCGCCGACCCTGCAGGAGCGGGGCCTGATGCAGTCCGAGTACCGCGAGGGCACCCTGCGCGAGAAGCTCTTCGGCCATCCGCAGCTGCCGGACTCGCACCCCGCCCGGCAGTGGCGCGGCGCGTTCACGGGCGGCGCGGGCGCGACGGCGCCGGCGGACGCGGCACGGGCCGTGGAGGTGACCGCATGACGGACGCGACGACGACCGACGGGCGGGGGACGGGCCTCCCGGCCGATCGTCTGGCGACCCTGCGCGAACGCTTCGCACCCGTGTTCGCGACCATCCGCGAAGGTGCCGTCGAGCGGGAGCTCGCCTCCGGTGCCCCCGGCGACCGGCCGTTGCCGCACGCCGAGGTCCGCGCGCTCGCCGACGCCGGCTTCGGACGGCTGCGCGTGCCGGAGGACCGTGGCGGCTTCGGGGTCACGCTCGTCGAACTCGTGCAGCTGGTGGCGGACCTGGCGGCGGCGGACTCGAACATCGCGCACCTGTGGCGAGGGCACTTCGGGTACACCGAACTGGTGTTGCTCCGGCCATCGTCGGCCGGGCGGGACGAGTGGTTGGCGCGGATCGTGGGCGGAGCGATCATCGGGAACGCCACGTCCGAGCGGACCGGCACCACGCTCGCGGACATCTCGACGACGGTGTCGGCGGCTGATGGTGGTTCCGTTCGTCTCGACGGTCGGAAGTTCTACTCGACCGGCACGCTCTACGCGGACTGGATCTACTTGGCGGCGGACCGCTCGGGGGAGCGCGTGACCTTCGCCGTCGACGCCTCCGCGCCGGGCGTGACGAGCATCGACGACTGGGACGGCTTCGGGCAGCGCTTGACCGCTTCCGGGACGACGGTGTTCGACGGGGTCGCCGTCGACCCGTCGGTGGTCTCGGCGTACAAGGACGCGCCGCTGTCGCACATCCAGGCCTTCTACCAGCTGTACCTGCTGGCGGTCCTCGCCGGGATCGGGCAGGCCGTGTCGGACGATGCTGTCGCGTTCGTGCGGCCCCGCACCCGGACGTACATCCACGCGAACGCTTCTCGGCCGGGCGATGACCCGCAGATCCTGGCGGTGCTCGGACGGCTGTCGGCCGGGGCGTTCACGGCTCGGTCACTCGTCGTGGTGGCGGCCGGGATGCTCGACGGGGTGGTCGCGACGAACGTGGCGGGGCCGGCGGGCTCGGATGCGGGTGTGTCGAAGCCGCTGCTCGACGCCGCCGAGAACGCCGTGTACCAGGCGCAGGTCGAGATCGGTCCGCGGGTGCTGCGGGCGGCGTCCGAGTTGTTCGAGGTCGGCGGGGCGTCGGCTGCTGACCGGACCCGTGCGCTCGACCGGCACTGGCGGAACGCCCGGGTCGTCGCGTCGCACAACCCGGCCGTGTACAAGGAGCGGCTCGTGGGGGAGTACGCGCTGCACGGGCGGGGGCCGGTGGACGCGTGGGAGAAGTACCACGAGGTGGGGCCGACGCGGTTCTGAGGGGGTGCGGGCGCGGGCGCGGGCGGGCGGGCGCGGGCGGCGCGCGGGCGCGAGTTTTCGCGGTGGGCGACAGTTCGCGTGCTCGTGGGCCCGAGAGATGTCGCTGAGCCCGAAAACTCGCAGCGCCGCAGCGCCGGGTGCGCCGCTGCACCGGCCGAGCGCCTACGCCCAGCCGAGCTCGTGCAGCCGCTCGTCGTCGATGCCGTAGAAGTGCCCGATCTCGTGCACGAGGGTGGTGTGCACCTCGTCCTTGAGTTCCTCGAGGGTGTCGCACTCGACCAGGTGCTGCTTGCGGAACACCACGATCCGGTCGGGCAGCTCACCGAAGCCGTACTGCCCGCGCTCGGTGGCCGCGATGCCGTCGTACACCCCGAACAGCTCGGAGCCGTCCTCGGGCTCGTCCTCGACGACGAACACCACGTTGTCGAGGCCGTCGACCATCTCGTCGGGGAGCAGGTCGAGCTCGTCGGTCACGAGCTGCTCGAACGCGTCGGCGGACATCTCCATCACGGGGTGATCGTCCCACACCGCACTGACCACTCGCGGAACGACGAAGGCCCCGATCCAACGGACCGGGGCCTTCTTCTGATCTGCATCAGTACTGGGGTGAATAACGGGTCTCGAACCCGCGACCTCCTAGACCACAACCAGGCGCTCTACCAACTGAGCTATATCCACCATGCACACGCCAGCGGACCGGCGCGACCACTCAATAGTAGTACATGCTGCGGGCGGTGCCGACCACCCGTGTCGCTACTCGGCCGCAGGCTGTGCCAGGCGCGGTTCCCACTTCTCGACGACCGCGGACTGGACGGCACGCACCTCGTCCGTGGTCGGCCCGGGCTCGGCGACGAAGCCGGCGCGGCGGTAGTACTCGAGTTCGCGGATCGACTCGAGGATGTCCGCGAGTGCGCGGTGCCCGCCGTGCTTCTCGGGGGAGTTGAAGTACACGCGCGGGAACCACCGACGGCAGAGTTCCTTGATGCTCGACACGTCGACGCTGCGGTAGTGCAGGTGGCCGTCGACGCGGGGCATGTACTTCGACAGGAACGCCCGGTCGGTGCCGATGGTGTTGCCGGCCAGGGGCGCGGTGCCCTCGGCGGGGACGTGCTGGAGGATGTACTCGAGCACCTGGTACTCGGCGTCCGCCAGGCTCACGCCGTTCGGGATCTCCTCGATGAGCCCCGACGTGACGTGCATGTTCGTCACGAACTCGTTCATGTTGTCGAGCGCCGACTGGTCCGGCTTGATGACGATGTCGAACCCGGGGTGCACGGGCTCGAGGTCGAAGTCGGTGATGACCACGGCCACCTCGACGAGTTCGTCGACCTCGAGGTCGAGGCCGGTCATCTCGCAGTCGATCCAGACGAGGCGGTCATTCGCGGTTGCCATGTGCACGATCCTATTCCCGGCCCGCGTGCGGTCCCGACGCGGTGGTGGTGACTGCCTGGAGGCCCGCCGCCCCTCCGCCGGACCGGCCCCGCGCCTCCCCCGCCACGCGAGCGGGCGAAATACCGTGGTCGCCTTGCGGGTCGGGCCTGCGGTTTCGCCCGTTCGCCACGCGGCCACGCGGCCGCTCGATGTCCGCGCGCCCGGGCGAGCCAGCGCACCCGACGCGAGCGGGCGAAACACCGCGGTCGCCTTGCGGGTCGGGCCTGCGGTTTTGCCCGCTCGGCGATTGGGCGCTCATCGCGGGTCGACGCGAAGGCGCGTCGGGCGGTGGCGGTGACGGTGACCGCCTGGAGGTCCGGTGGTGGTCCGCCGGGCGGGTGACGGGCCTCCAGGCGGTCGCGACCAGTGCGCCCAGCGCGAGCGGGCGAAATGCCTGGCCGTGCCGCGTGGCGACCGCGGCATTTCGCCCGCTCGGCTCGCGTGGGCACTCGTGTCGCGCCGCGCCCAGCGCGAGCGGGCGAAATGCCCGGGCACCTTCGTCAGGTGTCCGGGCATTTCGCCCGCTCGCGGGACGGCCTCGCGGGACGGCCCCGCGGGGGTTCGGCGGGGTGCCGCGGGGCGCGGCGGGGGAGCGCTAGGACATCTCGCCGGCGGAGATGGCCTCGGCCTCGACGCGCTCGGGCTCGGCGCCGTCGTCGACCCGGCGCAGTACCTTCGTCGTGCAGAGGATCACCACGAACGCCACGGCGACCGAGGCTCCGGCGAAGATGTACGCGGCCGACGGCGAGTACGCGTCGGCGAGCAGGGTCGCGACGGGCGGGGCGATTGCGCCGCCGATGAAGCGGACGGCCGAGTACGCACTCGAGGCGACCGATCGGGGCAGGTCCGTGGCCTCCATCACGCACTCGGTGAGCACCGTGTTCAGGACACCGAGCACGAGCCCGCCGATGATGACGCAGATGATCAGGCCCACCTGCGACCGCACGACGACCGCTGCGGCGAACAGGTCGAGCGCGAGCAGCGGGAGCGCGATCTTGAGCACGCTCGTGCGACGCATGCGGGCGGTGAGCATCGGGGCGACCCAGACCGAGGTGATCGCGAGACCGAGCCCCCAGCCGAAGAACGTGAAGCCGATGCCGAGCGCCCCGAAGCCCAGCGGGAACGGCGTGTAGGCGAGCAGGACGAAGAAGCCGATGTTGTAGAAGAGTGCGGTCGCGGCGAGTGCTGCGAGCGCGGAACGGGCGAGGGCGCGGAACGGTGCCGAGAGCTTCGTCGGCGTCGGCTTCTCGAGGGAGCCGGACTTGAGCAGCGCCACGATGGCGATGAACGCGACGGCCATCAGCGTGGTGACGCCGAAGAACGGTCCGCGCCAGCTCACCGAGCCGAGCAGCCCTCCGACGAGGGGCCCGACGGCGATGCCGAGGCCGAGCGCCGCCTCGTACAGGATGATCGCGGACGCGGTTCCGCCGGACGCTGCACCGACGATGGTGGCGAGGGCAGTGGAGATGAAGAGCGCGTTGCCGAGACCCCATCCGGCGCGGAAGTCGATGATGCTCCACACGCTGTTCGAGGTGGCGGCGAGGACCGAGAACACGACGATGAGCGCGAGGCCGATCAGCAGGGTGCGCTTCGCGCCGATGCGGCTCGACACCCAGCTGGTGAAGAACATCGCGACGCCCGTGACCGCGAGGTAGCTCGTGAAGAGCAGCTCGGTCTGCGCCGGGGTTGCCTTCAGGGATGCAGCGATCGCGGGCAGGATCGGGTCGACGAGGCCGATGCCCATGAAGGCTACGACGCAGGCGAAGGCGATCGCCCAGACCGCTGAGGACTGCTTGAGGATCGAGCCGGACTGGCCGGCAGGTGCGTGGGCGTTCACGCGGGGATCTCCGTTCCGGTGAGTGATGTCGTGGTCGATGTCGTGGTCGACGTCGTGGTGAGCGACGTCCTGGTGCGCTCGGCGATCAGGATCGACGCGTGGTGCAGGACGTCCCAGTCGTCGTCGGTGAGGTCGGCGAACATCGGGCCGACCGTGCTGGTGAGGGTGGCGCGCCACGCGGTGAGCCGTGCGCGGCCGGCATCGGTGATCTCGATGAGCTGGCCGCGGGAGTCGTCGGGGTCGACGCTCCGGGTGACGAGGCCGTCGGCGAGCATGCCGGCGACGAGCCGGGTCATCGTGGGCTGTGCGACGCGGGAGGCTGCAGCGAGCTCGCCGAGTCGGAGCGGCTCGTCGGTCTCCAGGATTCCGAGGGTCCGCCAGACGGCCGCCGACGTGGTGTTGCCGGTCGACTGTGCCGCGGTGCGGATCAGGCGGTTGACGGAGACGAGGAGCGTCTCGATCGTCTGCTCGCGCGATGATTCCATAGCAGAACTATATAGCGATGCTATGCATCCCGCAACAGGCACCGCAGCAGACTGCGCCAACCACTGCCTGGTAGAAGGGATGCATGAGCGACATCACCATCCACGAAGGCGACGAGTACACCGCGATCTTCCACGGCGGACCCTTCGACGGCACGACTGACACCCGCACCGCGACGAGCGACGCGCTGGACGACGAGGTCACGGTGTTCGCTGACGTCGAGGGCCTCCAGACGGCCTTCACCTACCGCGCCACCAAGTCCCGTCAGGTGCTCGACCAGATCTCGGTCGAGTTCACGTACGAGCCGGGGGAGTCCGACCCCGTGGACGACCTGGCCGACCGCGGCGACCGCAGCGGCGAGTTCGACCGGGAGTAGAACCCCGCGCCGCCGCGTTGCAGGGTCACATGCAGCTCGACCTCTGGACGTCCGCCTTCTGCGCACCGTGTGCCGCCGCCCGCCGGGTGTCGGCCGAGGTGTCGGCGCTCGTCCCGGGGCTCGCCGTGACCGAACGCGACGTGGCGGCCGCCCCCGACACCGCGGAGGACCTCGGCATCCGATCGACGCCCACGATCATCGTGCGGCGTGACGACGGAGCCGAGGTCTTCCGTTCACCCGGGGTCCCCACCCGTGACCAGCTGTTGCTCGCGGTCGCGAAGGCCCTCTGACGCGACCGGCACAGCCCCGACCGGCACAGCCCCGACCGGCACAGCCCCGACCGGCACAGCCCCGACCGGCACAGCCCCGACCGGCACAGCCCCGAACGACGGAGCCGCGCGCTGCGACGTCGGCGCAGCCACCACCGCCAGCTCCGGCGGATCGACCAGCGCACGGACGCGGCGCACCAGGCGCTTCACGCTCCGGATCGGTGCCCCGACGACGAGGGCGGCGAGACCGAGCGGGCTGCGGTCGGCACCACCGAGGGCGTTCTTCCGCTCCCAGGCACGGCGGAGCACGCCGCCGCGACTCCGACGAGCAGGCGCCCGGTCCACCAGCGTCCCGTCGTCGCGCCGGAGCATCAGTTCCGCGAGTCGACGCTGCCAGTCGTCGTCCGACGGCGGGTGGAAGTAGTTGTCCCGCATCCAACTCTGACGGACGGTCCCGAACCGGCCGTCGAGCAGGTCGACCGCGTCCCCCTCGAGCCCGCTCGACACGAACACCTCGTTGATCAGGTGCCGGCCGATGCCGAAGTCCGTCAGGGTGAGTGCCGGGATCCCGCGGGCCGCAGCCTCGAGGACGGCGGTCGAGCTGATCGTCACGAGGGCCACCGCACGGTCGAGGTGTTCGGCCATCGGCCCGCTCTCGACCACCAGGTTCGCCGGTGCGTCGGCCGGCACGAGGTCGGGGTAGGGGTGTTCCTCGCGGTGCGTCTGGTGCTCGCCGGACGCCGCACGCGTCTTGATCACCACACGCCACTCGGGATGGGCCCGCGCGGTCGCGACGAGCCACTCGACGACGAGGGCGCGGTCGGCGCGCTCGAACGGCACGCTCGGCTGCGCGGCGAAGACGACGGAGTCGCGCACCGCGCCGGTGCCGCCGGTGTCACGGACGTCGCGGGTGCTGCCGGTGTCGTGGGCGTGCCCGCCGGCGTGCCCGCTCACGCTCCGGGCGAACGGCAGCGTCGCGAGCGCGAAGTGCGGCTCCACCCCGCCCTCGCGAGCCAGCTCCTCGTACGCACGCACCTCACGGTGGCTGTGCAGGACGAACAGGTCGGCACGGGCGCGGAAGAAGATCCCCTTCCACTTCGCCGGGAACGAGATGCCCGGCAGCCCCGACACGAGCACTGGACGGTTCGGGACACGTCGGTGGACCTCGTCGAGCACGAGCTCCGCCACCGGGCCGATCACCGACACGAGGACGGCGTCGGGCGGGTCGCGTCGCAGCTCCTCGACGATCGTGTCGACGTCGTTCGGCGCCGGAGGGTCCGTCCGCAGGTGCGCCAGGCGCGAGTCCAGTCCCCGGAACGCCGATCGCAGCTGTCCGGGGCTCGCCGACCGGGGCGTCGCGACGGTGCGGAGCTCGAGTTCCCAGTCAGCGGGGGCAGTGGCGAGCAGGTGCGCGCCCCACTTCGCGAACGAGTCGGTGTCGACCAGGCCGACCACGCGTCGGACGCGTGGTCGCGGTGCGGCCGGGAGGCGCGCCTCCAGGCCGTCGGTCGACTCGCCGCCGTCACCCGGTACGTCCAGGGCACCGATCCCGTCGACCAGGCCGCTCACGCGACCGTCCTTCACGCGCCGACGCGGCGGAGCTTCGCGAGTGGTGCCCGCTCGCCGCTGGTCGAATGGGTACTGCATGCTCTCACGCGCCGACGCGGCGGAGCTTCGCGAGTGGTGCCCGCTCGCCGGGGAAGATCCGCTTCACCCCGTCGCCCAGCGCGGTCTCGATGATGCGGATGTCGCGTGCGAGGGTCTGGAGGCCGTGCGGCTCGAGCGACGCCGCGTGGTCCGACCCCCACATCGTCCGGTCGAGGGTGATGTGCCGCTCGACCGCGGTGGCACCGAGCGCGACGGCAGCGATCGAGATCTGCAGACCGGGCTCGTGCCCCGAGTAGCCGACCGGGACCCCCGAGTACCGGCCCGCGAGGGTGTCGATCATGCGGAGGTTCGCTTCCTCGGCGGGCAACGGGTACGTCGAGGTCGCGTGCATGAGCACGAGGCGGTCGGTACCGAGGGCCTCGACCGCTGCGTCGATCTGCTCGAGCGTGGACATGCCGGTCGACAGGATGACCGGCTTGCCCGTGGCAGCGACCGCCGCGAGGAGGCCGAGGTCCGTCACGGAAGCGGAGGCGATCTTGTACGCGACGACGTTCAGGTCCTCGAGGAAGTCCACCGACGGCTCGTCCCACGGGGACGCGAACCAGTCGAGGCCGCGGAGCGTCGCGTGGTCGCCGATCTCGATGTACTGGTCGCGGTCGAACTCGACGCGGTAGCGGTACTGGAGGTACGTCATGTCGCCCCACGGAGTGCTCCGCGGCGTGTGCTTCATGTGCTCGGGCGTGGAGATCGACGGCGTGCGCTTCTGGAACTTCACGGCCTGCAGGCCGGCGTCGGCCGCGACGTCGATGAGTCGCTTCGCGATGTCGACGTCGCCGTTGTGGTTGAGGCCGATCTCGCCGATGAGGTAGGCGGGGTGTCCAGCGCCGATCCTGGACTTGCCGATGGTGACGGTCATGGTGCTCCGTTCGGTGCGGGGGCTGCCCGCGTCGGGGTTGGGGTCGGTGTGCCGTGCTCGTCGTCGAGGTGCTCGGGGTGCCGGCCGTCGAGGTGCTCGGCGAGGGCCTCGGCCAGGGCGAGGTCGGACGGGTCGTCGATGTCGATCGCGCCGGCAGCGTCCACGAGGACGACCTCGACGCGGCCGTGGAACCGGTGCCCTCGCGCGCGGAACCCATCCGTCCGGAACACGTAGAAGGCACCGGTCTCGCGGTGCTCCGGCGCGCGGTCCTGCCGGCGCGGACGGGTCGATGCGTCGTGGTTCACCGCGACCGCGGAGCCGTCCGGTGCCGTCCGCCACAGGAACGCGTGCGACGGAGCGGCGGCGAACACCGAGTCGGCGTGCCCGTCGACGACCCGGGCGACCGCGGCGTCGAGGTCGCCCGGGTCGATGAACGGCGACGTGGCCTGCAGGAACACGAGGACCTCGGGCAGTGCGGCCCCGGTCGCCTCGAGTTCGTCGAGGACGTTCAGCAACGCGGACTCCGACGAGGCTTCGTCGCCGGCGAGGTCGGCCGGTCGCCGCACCACGTCGGCCCCGGCGGCCAGGGCCTCGGCGGCGATGGCGTCCCCGTCCGTCGAGACGATCACGGCGTCGATGCGTGCCGCGCGGGTCGCGGAGCGGACGGCGCGCCGCACCAGGGTCTGCCCGGCGACGGTGCGGAGGTTCTTGCCCGGGATGCCCTTCGAGCCGGCACGGGCGGGCACGACGGCGAGGACGGTGCCGGAGGAGTGCATCTTCCGGACGCTACGAAGCCCGGGTGTCCCGGAGGCGAACGGGGAGGAGACGCGGGCGGAACGCTGCGGGGGCGTTCATCCAGCACCCGGAACGGGTCGCCGCTAGAATCGACGTCGCTCGCCTCCGTAGCTCAGTGGATAGAGCAGGTGGTTTCTACCCACCGTGCCGCGGGTTCGATTCCTGCCGGGGGCACGACGCGAACGGGCCGCCATCCGATCGGATGGCGGCCCGTTGCTCGTTCGGGTGCTGCTCGTTACTCGTCGTCGTCGGCGGCGCGGCGGCGGAGTTCGGCGGCACTGATCGGCTGCGTGTACGGCGCCTCGGACGTCTCGTTCGCATCGCTCGGTTCGGCCGGTGCCTGGTTGATCCGGGTGGGGATGGACGTGGTGCTCGTCGTCCCCGGGGTCTCGACCTTCGGCGCGGGAGACGGCACGTCGTTCGACGGGGTCCGGTTCACGTGCGCGTCGGCCGAGGTCGGAGCAGGCGTCGATGCGACCGGCACGGTCGGTCGGTCGGACCCGAACGCCTTGGTGGCGGTGGCGTCGTCCACGACCTCGGTGTCGTCGGTGTCCCGAGCAGAGGCGGATCGAGCGGGTGAGGTCGGCGAACCGAGCGCCGGACGGACCGGCGGGGTCGGCGTGGACGATGCGGTGGTGTCGTCGCCGTAGACCCGGGTGGTGTTCTCGCCGTAGGAGCGCGTCGCGTTCTGGTCGGCGCCGCCACGGTTGATCGTGAAGCCCGCGGCGCCGGCGCCGGCAGCGGCACCCGCGCCGGTCGCACCGGAGCCGGTCGTACCCGACGTCGGTGCGGGAGCCGGGGCCTGGGTCGGAGCCGGGTTCGAGGCCGCGGGAGCGGCCGAGGTCGTCGGAGCCGCAGCCGCAGCCGGGGCCGGCACGGGTCGCTGGGCCGGACGGAGCGAGGTCGTCGTCGGGGTCGGGCGTTCGGCCGAGGCGGCAGCGACGCCCGAGGCGGCAGCGACGCCCGGGGCAGCAGCGACGCCCGGCGTCGGGCCGGCCGGTGCGCGGGAAGGCTCGGCCTGATCGGCGTTCCAGTCCTGCTGACGCTTGATCAGGTCGGCGTCGGGGTCCGGCGAGTCGAACTTCCAACGCTCGAGGTCTGCCTTGAAGAGCTTGCGCGCACGACCCGGCCGCGCCTGCCACTCGAGCAGACGGTCGCGGAAGTCGGCGAGGGACTGCTCCGCCTGGAAGCTGAAGGTCGACGAGTTCTTCTTGATGTCGGCGATCTCGTGCTGCGCCCAGTTCGCGGCGAGCGGTGCGCCCTGCACGGGCAGCAGGCGGAGCCGGATGTCGGCGTCCTCGGCGAGGTGGTCGGCGTAGCCGCGCTCGTCATGTCCGAGCGAGCCCCACGCCGCGGCCTTGCGTGCCGCGGAGATGATCGCCGCGACGGCGGCGTTCTTCGACTCGCGCTCCTGCAGCGCCACGACCCGCTTCGTCGCGCCGCGGCCGATGAGCGCCGCGATGACACCCGCCACCACGATGGCGACGAAGGGGATGAGTGCGCCCGAGATCACGCGCCATCCGTCGTCGGACGAAGTCCAGTCGGTCAGGTCGTTCCACCAGTCCATGCGTGCACCGTACTCACGAAACGGTCAGGCGTCGGGGAGGGTGCACGGCGTTCCGCGCATCCGACCCGAGATGATTCCAATCTGGAACATCATGCCCACCGCAGGCAGTCGACCGCGTCGTCGGCGGACCAGACGTTGGGGAGTTCGACGAACCGACGCTCGGTCGCGACGTAGCGACGCGCACGGTAGGCCGTGTCCCCGGCGACGTCGACCCGGTCGACGTACCCGACGATCTCGCCGTTCGCCCGCGTCACCCGGCTCAGGTCGTCGCGGACGTCGAGGATGCGGAGGTCGCCACGCGACCGGGCGAGCGGGACGCTGCGGATCCGCAGTGCGGGTTCGGTCGTGATCTGCATCGTGGGCCTCCTGGTCGGTGTGGGTCCGACGGTACGGGCGACCACCGACACGCCGAGGGATCCGTCCGAGGTGGGGAACAGGGCGGCGTCGATGCGGGTTGTGGAGGAGGAAGACCCCGACACGGCTCGTCCGGAGCCCGGAAAGGTAGGTTGTGCCCATGACGACGTTCGTGCTCGCAGGTGGGTGTTTCTGGTGTCTCGACGCCGTGTACCGCACGCTCGAAGGCGTGCAGGACGTGGTGTCCGGCTACATCGGTGGACGCATCGAGAACCCCTCGTACGAGCTCGTGTGCACCGGCACGACCGGGCACGCCGAGGCCGTCGCCGTGACCTTCGACGAGACGGTGATCCCCGCTGACGTGATCCTCGACGTCTTCTTCACGCTGCACGATCCGCGCCAGCTGAACCGGCAGGGTGCGGACGTCGGCACGCAGTACCGCTCGGCGATGTTCCCCGCCGACGACGCGCAGCGCGAGCTGTTCGAGCGGGCCGTCGGGCGCGCGTCGGACATCTGGGACGGTGGGATCGTCACGACGATCGAGCCGCTCAGCACGTTCTTCCCCGCCGAGGAGTACCACCAGGACTTCTTCGCGAAGAACCCCGGCCAGGGCTACTGCCTCGCAGTCGCGCTGCCGAAGGTGAACAAGGTCCGCAAGGCCTACAGTCAGTACATCCTGGCGTCCTGAACCTCGGGCGTCGGGGCCACGAGGAGGTGGTCGAACGATGACGAACAACACCGGGACCTGGGTCGCGATCGGTCCGGCCGGAGCGGTGGGCAGCATCCACCGCGCGGCGGACGGCTTCCAGGTCGAGCTCTACGGACGAGGGCGGACGGGTGGCTTGTACCCGTCCCTCGAGTCGGCGAAGGGTGCGGTCCACGCCGCGCTCGGCCCGCTGGCAGCCCGGCCCGAGTTCCGAGCGCACTGAGCGGGTCCGGACAGGAGGCGCGGGGGACTCGTCCTCCACAGGTCGCCTGTTCGGGTCCACACGACACAGATGGAGCCCGGGGCTGCTTCCGCAGCCCCGGGCTCCTGCACGCTCGACGCATGAACGACATCATCACCGTCTGCGGAATCGTCGCGACAGAGCCGCGTCACCTCGTCACCGAGACCGGCATCGCCATCACGAGCCTCCGGCTCGCCTCACCCTCACGCCGATGGGACCGGGCGACCTCCGCCTGGGTCAACGGCGCGACCAACTGGTACACCGTCACCGCGTTCCGCTCGCTCGCGGCCAACGTGTTCAAGTCCCTGAAGAAGGGCGACCGGATCGTGGTCGCCGGCCGGGTCCGCATCCGGACGTGGGAACGCGACGGCCGCGGCGGGACCTCCGTCGAGATCGACGCGGACGGCATCGGGCACGACCTGGCGTGGGGCATCAGCAACTGGGTCCGTGTGCCCCGGCAGGTCAACGACTCGTCGGTGTCGGGGATCGACCGGCCGGTCGACATGCGCACGGGCGAGGTGAAGGACCGGCGCGACACCGCGGCCGGCGGCGACCCGCAGCCCGCGGACACCGACGGCCACCCCGACGGCCACCCCGACGGCCACCCCGACGGCCACTCCGACGGCCACTCCGACGGCCACCCCGACGGCCACCCCGACGGCCACTCCGACGGCCACCTCGACCACGACCCGTCCGACGACGACCGTCGGCCAGGGCACGCCGAGCCCGACGACGATCACGACGGCGAGCCCGACGACGTCGACGCGGCGCTCGGCGGGTTCGGTGCCGCTCGCAACGCCGCCTGACATCAGTCGACCGGGCGGGTCACCACTTCTGCGCGATCATGGCGATTCCGGACACCTGCTCGGTGTCCCAGTTCCCGCCGCGTGGCAGGCCGGCGACCCGTCCGTCGATCTTGAACGTGGCTCCCTGCACCCGCGGGGCGTTCGTCTGCTTCGCCTTCAGCCCGCGGAACGAGAAGCTCGTGTCCCACTTGCCGTTCAGGCCGGTGCGGCCCTTGACGTTGCCGACCGTGATGCGGGTGTTCTGCACCGTGGAGTGCACGACGTCACCGTTGAGTCGGGCGTTGGCCTCGGCGTTGAAGAACAGCCGTCCGTGCAGCTCGACCTTCAGGGTGCCGATGGTGTGGTGGTTGACGATCATCGTTCCGACGTCGTTCTGGTACCAGCGCATGCCGACCGGCGTCACCTTGTTCGACGCCGCGCCGAGGTACCCGTAGGTGAACTTGCCGTTCTGCACGCGCTCCCAGATGTAGCGCGGCTTGCCCTTGCTCTGCGGGGAGCCCTTGTCCGACTGGATCCCGAACGAGAACGCGTTGTTGTGGGCGTCGTGCACGTTGATGTACGACGAGTACCCGGTGCCGGAGCCGCTCGCACTGATGCTCGCGGTGTACAGCAGGTACGGGTCGCCCTTCGGCACGGCACCCGCGGCCGACGCCGGTGCGGCGGGGGCGATGAGTCCGAGCCCGAGGGCGATCGCTCCGACGAGGGGGAGCGCGAGTCGACGAAGTCGTTTCGTGGTCATGTGCCTGTCCTGTCCGTGGTCCTGATCCGGTCTCCGCCGTGGTGAGTGGCGGCCCCTGGTGGCTGGCGCAACAACGGTACGTCGCGCATCGGGATCGCGACACCCCCTTGACACGGGGTGCGTGAACCGGCGATCCAGGGTGCCGCGAGCGGCGGCTCGACGGTGTCACTACACTTGGGGCCGATATGGCTGAGTACATCTACCAGATGGTCCGCGCCCGCAAGGCGGTCGGCGACAAGCTGATCCTCGACGACGTCACGATGTCGTTCCTCCCCGGCGCCAAGATCGGCGTCGTCGGACCGAACGGTGCTGGCAAGTCGACGATCCTGAAGATCATGGCCGGTCTCGACCAGCCCTCCAACGGTGAGGCGAAGCTCTCGCCGGGCTTCACGGTCGGCATCCTCATGCAGGAGCCGGAGCTCGACGAGACCAAGACCGTGCTCGAGAACGTCCAGCAGGGCGTCGGCGAGATCCACGGCAAGCTCGCGCGCTTCAACGAGATCTCCGCACTGATGGCCGAGCCGGACGCCGACTTCGACGCGCTCCTGGCCGAGATGGGCACCCTGCAGGAAGAGATCGACGCCGCCGACGCGTGGGACCTCGACTCGCAGCTCGAGCAGGCCATGGCCGCGCTCCAGTGCCCCCCGGGGGACGAGATGGTCACCCACCTCTCCGGCGGTGAGAAGCGTCGTGTCGCGCTCTGCAAGCTCCTGCTGCAGAAGCCCGACCTGCTCCTCCTCGACGAGCCCACCAACCACCTGGACGCCGAGTCCGTGCAGTGGCTCGAGCAGCACCTGCAGCAGTACCACGGTGCCGTCCTCGCCGTGACCCACGACCGGTACTTCCTCGACCACGTCGCGGAGTGGATCGCCGAGGTCGACCGCGGCCGCCTGTACCCGTACGAGGGCAACTACTCGACCTACCTCGAGAAGAAGCGCGCTCGTCTCGAGGTCCAGGGCAAGAAGGACGCCAAGCTCGCGAAGCGTCTGTCCTCCGAACTCGACTGGGTCCGCAGCAACACCAAGGGCCGTCAGGCGAAGTCGAAGGCCCGTCTCGCCCGCTACGAGGAGATGGTCACCGAGGCCGAGCGCACGCGCAAGCTCGACTTCGAGGAGATCGTCATCCCCGTGGGCCCGCGCCTCGGTTCGCAGGTCATCGACGCCGAGAAGCTGCACAAGCAGTTCGGCGAGCGTGTCATCATCAACGACCTCTCCTTCACGCTGCCCCGCAACGGCATCGTCGGCGTGATCGGACCGAACGGCGTCGGCAAGACCACGCTGTTCAAGACGATCGTCGGCCTCGAGCCCCTCGACGGCGGCGTGCTCAAGATCGGCGAGACGGTCGACATCTCGTACGTCGACCAGAGCCGTGGCGGCATCGACCCGAACAAGAACCTGTGGGAGGTCGTGTCCGACGGGCTCGACTACATCCAGGTCGGCAAGACCGAGATCCCGTCCCGCGCCTACGTGTCGCAGTTCGGGTTCAAGGGTCCGGACCAGCAGAAGCGTGCCGGCATCCTCTCCGGCGGTGAGCGCAACCGTCTGAACCTGGCGCTGACGCTCAAGCAGGGCGGCAACCTGCTGCTCCTCGACGAGCCGACCAACGACCTGGACGTCGAGACGCTCGGCAGCCTCGAGAACGCACTGCTCGAGTACCCCGGTTGCGCCGTGGTCATCACGCACGACCGGTGGTTCCTCGACCGCATCGCGACGCACATCCTGGCGTGGGAAGGCCTCAACGAGGACGGCACGCCGAACTGGTACTGGTTCGAGGGCAACTTCGAGGCGTACGAGGAGAACAAGATCGAGCGCCTCGGTGCCGACGCGGCGAAGCCCGGTCGTTCGACGTACCGCAAGCTCACCCGCGACTGATCCGCGGTGTCGAGACTGCACGCTCCGGTCCGCATGCGGTGGAGCGACATCGACGCGTACGGTCACGTCAACAACTCCGCGATGCTGCGCCTGCTCGAAGAGGCGCGCATCGTGGGGTTCTGGGGACCTGACCCGGGCGAGCGCACCGCCGACGGTGGCGTACCCGAACCGATCATCGACGGTCGTCCGGGTTCCGGCACGATGACGGTGATCGCCGGGCAGCGGCTCGAGTACCTCGCGTCGATCCCGTACCTCCGGCAGCCGCTCGACATCCAGATGTGGATCGGGCGGCTCGGGGGTGCGAGCATCGACGTCTCGTACGAGGTCTGGTCGCCGGTCGGGCAGGAGCCCGCCGAGCTGTACACACGGGCGACCACGGCGTTGGTGATGGTCGACGCCGCGACGAACCGACCGCGCCGGCTGACCGACGCCGAACGTGCGGCGTGCGAGCGCTACCTCGAGGACCCGGTGCAGTTCAGCCGTCCGTAGCGACGTCAGGGGCGGCGCGGGATCCGCATCATGCCCTCCTGGGCGACGCTCGCCAGCAGGCGGCCGTCGCGTGAGAACATCCGCCCGAACGCGAGTCCCCGGCCGCCCTGTGCGCTCGGGGACTCCTGCGTGTACAGGATCCACTCGTCGGCGCGACCGTCACGGTGCCACCACATCGCGTGGTCGAGGCTCGCGCTCTTCAGGCCCGGCGTTCCCCAGGCGACCCCGTGCCGCCGCATGATCGGCTCGAGGATCGACAGGTCACTCGCGTAGGCCAGCACGGCACGGTGCAGCGCGGGATCGTCTGGCAGGTCGCCCTGCACGCGGAACCAGACGGCCTGGTGCGGCAGCTGCTCGCCCTGGACGTCGACGAACACCGGCCCCTCGACGTGGCGGAGGTCGATCGACCGCTCCGCCCAGGCGCGGGCGACGGGATGGTCGATCGTGGACAGGACCGAGGCGGCCGACGGCAGGGACTCCGGCTCGGGGATGTCCGTCGGGAACGGCTCCTGGTGCTCCACGCCCTCGTCGGCGGTCTGGAACGACGCGATCATCGAGAAGATCGGCACGCCGTTCTGGTACGCCTGCGCCCGTCGGGTCGCGAAGGACCGGCCGTCGTGGACACGCTCGACGCCGAACGTGATCGGCACCTCGATGTCGCCCGGACGCAGGAAGTACCCGTGCACGGAGTGGATCGGGCGCCCGTCGATGGTCGACTGCGCCGCGACGATGCACTGGGCCAGGACCTGGCCGCCGAACACGCGGCCGTTCGGGGACCAGTGGTTCACCCCGGTGAGGATCGTCTCGCGGGTGCTCGCGCCGGTGTCCTCGAGACGGAGGGTGTGCAGGAAGTCGGGTTCGCCGTTCACGTCCTGCAGTCTACGAACCCAGGCCGCGCCGGTAGGATCGGACCCGACATGGGCACCTCGTTCACGCTTCCCGACGCCGCCTCACTCGGTGACCTCCGCACGTACCTCGGACGTGCCGCTCGGATCGAGGACGGCTCGGTGCGACTCATCGCCGACTCCGGGGTCCTCGCCGTCTACACCGCGATCCTCTACCCCCTCGGGCTGCTGGACGAACTCCCCACGGTGCTCGGCCTCCGGACGTTCTCGCTCACCGAGCCGGCGACGATCGACGTCGTGGTGCCGCTGCAGTCCCTGCTCGAACGGCTCCGGCTGCTCGCGGAGACCCAGGACGCCGAGCACGCCGAGGGTGCCGACCCGACCCGCGCCACCCCGATCGAGGTCGAGCTCCCGCACGAGGTCCACACCGTGACCTGGGCAGCGATCTCGCCGCCGCGCGGTGGCTGGGTCCCGCTGCCGGACATCTCCCCGGAGCTGCTCCGCCGCGCGACCCGCGACGGCATCGCCGAGGTCGCCGACGCGGTCCCGACGAACGCGGGCGAGGCGATCGTCCGCAAGGTCCGTTCCGAGGTCTGGGGCCGTCCGGTCCCCGGCATCGAGCACCTGCCCGCCGGCGCCGGCTTCGCGGGGGAGAGCCTCGGGTTCCTCGGGCACGACCCGGTCCGGTTGTTCGAGACCGGTCCGTGGAGCCGTCTGACGACCTCGCGCGGCCACGTGCTCGTCAAGCGTCGCGCCTGGACGCTGAACCTGTAGTCCACGTCCCGCCCACCCTGCGTGGTTGGCTCGGACCATGCACGTCTTCCTCACCGGCGCGTCCGGCTACATCGGTTCATCGGTCCTCCGCGCTCTCTTGGCCCACGGACACGAGGTCACCGCCATCGTCCGCTCCGACCAGAAGGCGCAGGCCGTCCGCGACGCTGGTGGGCAGGCGTTCGTCGAGGACGTCACCGACACCGAGGTCGTCGAGCGGCTGCTGCACGAGTCCGACGGCGCGGTCCACACCGCATCCGCGCCGGAGGTCGATCCCGACTTCGTCGCCACGGTCATCCGTGCGTACTCGGGCACCCCGAAGCCCTTCGTGCACACCGGCGGCATCTTCACCTTCGGCAACTCCACGGACATCTCCGAGCAGTCGCCGATCGACCCGCCGGAGCTGACCTCGTGGCGGACCCCCAACGAGGCGACGCTGCGGGCGAGCGACGTCCGGACCACGATCGTCGCGCCGGGGATCGTGTACGGACGCGGTGCCGGCATCCCGTCGATGTTCGTCGGTGACGGCGAGCAGCCGGTGCCCCTGGTCGGTGACGGTTCGCAGCGCTGGACGACGGTGCACGTCGACGACCTCGGTGCGCTCTACGCACTTGCCCTGCACCGCGGTGAGCAGGAGGGGTACGTCGTCGCGGCCACCGGGGACAACCCGACGGTGCGCGAGGTCGCCGAGGCCGGTGCACACGGGTCGCCGGTCGTGGCCGAGAGCGTGGACGCCAGCCGCGAGCGTCTCGGAGCCGCCTACGCCGATGCGCTGCTGCTCCACCAGGAGGCCTCCGGGGCACACGCCCGCTCGGCCTTCGGGTGGGACCCGACCCGGCCGACCCTCGTCGAGGACCTCGCGAGCGGCTCGTACGTGCGCTGAGACGCCGGCGTCTCGCGGGATCTGGACGGGGGACAGGCGGACGGGAGGCCCGTGGCGGCGCCGCCACGGGCCTCCCGTCCGTTCCGTGGTCGCCCACAGAGCGTGACCCGGCGAGCAGCGCGCGACCCGGCAAGCAGCGCGTCAGCGCGTCAGCGCGTCAGTCGAACGTGTTCGTCATCGCGTGCGCCGCGCGGTCGAGGTAGGCCCAGAGCTCGGCCTCGTCGAGGGGAGCGAGCTCGAGGGACTCGACGGCGTCGCGCATGTGGTGCAGCCAGCGCTCCCGGGCCTCCGGAGTGACGCGGAACGGCATGTGGCGCATCCGGAGCCGGGGGTGCCCGCGCTCCTCGCTGTAGGTGCCGGGCCCGCCCCAGTACTGCTGGAGGAACGCGGACAGGCGCCAGATCGCACCCTCGAGGTCGTCGGCCGGGTACATCGGCCAGATGACGTCGTCCTGCTGCACCCCCTCGTAGAACCGGCGCACGAGCCGGTCGAACGTGGGCGCACCGCCGATGCGGTCGAACAGCGAGCCGGTCGCGGAGACCCCGTGCTCACCGACCCGCAGCGTGATCGGCTGCGCCGGCACTCCGGGGACAGCCGGCACTCCGGGGACAGCCGGGACTCCGGGGACAGCCGGGACTCCGGGGACACCCGGGACTCCGGGGCCGACCGGGAGACCGGTGGTGCCGGGAGGGGAGGTCGGATCGGTCACTGCGGGTCCTTCCCACTGTCGGGCTCGTCGGTGCGGATCGGCTGCCCGAGCAGGTTCCGACGGGTGCGCCGGGGCTTCGTCGGCGCCGGCGTCGGCTGCGTCCGCACGGTGCGGAGGCCGTTGATCGAGGTGGCGTTCTCCCAGCCCTCCGGCATGATCATCGCCATCGCGGGGAGGGTGATGCCGAGCTCGTCGACCGCGTGCTTCAGACGCGACCGGAGCTCACGGCCGACGACGTCGAGCTCCGAGGCGCGGGTCTTCACGACGAGCCGGAACACCATGCCGGCGTCGGAGATGGACTGCAGGCCCCAGATCTCCGGCTTCTCGACGATGCGCTGCCGCCAGCGGGGCTCCTGCGACATGGTCACCGCGGCCTTGAGCAGGGCGTCCTGCACGGCGTCGATGTCGGTGTCGTACGGGACGGTGATGTCCACCAGGACCCGCGACCAGCCCTGGGACAGGTTGCCGACCCGCAGGATCTGCCCGTTCGGCACGAACCACAGGATCCCGTTGACGTCGCGGATCTGCATGACGCGCAGCCCGACGTTCTCGACGACGCCCGTCGCCTGCCCGGTGTCGACGACGTCACCGACGCCGGCCTGGTCCTCGAGGATCATGAAGACCCCGGACAGCAGGTCCTTGACGATCGACTGCGCACCGACCGCGAGGCCGGCAGCGACGAGCGACGCCCCGCCGACGATGCCGACGGCGGCGTTCGGGAGCACCTGCGGGATGATCACCGCGAGCGCGATGATGACGACCGCCACCGTCGCGAGGTTCTCGAGCACGCTGCCGAGGGTGCGGGTGCGCTGGACGACGCGGGCCGTCTGGACCGGGGAGGCGATGAGCGCCTGCGTGTCCGTGGCGCCCTGTCGCTTCTTGACGCCGTTCACGATGCGGTCGACGACCTGCTTGATCGTGCGGCGGAGGATGAGTCGGACGACGATGGCGACGAGCACGGTCACCACGATGACGATCGGGATGCGCCAGGTGGTCACGAACTCGGTGAACGAGTTCGAGACCCACTTGGACGCTTCGTCGGTCGAAGCAGCGAGGAAGATCATCCGGACGATCGTAAGGGGCGGGGCCTCGGCATCCCTGGAGGAACGCCAAGACCCCGCCGTGTCACCTGTGCGTCAGGCGTCCGCTGCCTGGACCCGGAGTGCGCGCTCCGTGCCGGCCACGCTCTCGGACACGATGCGTCGGAGCGCCGGGGTCTCCGGGTGCTCCTCGAGCCACGCGGTCGCCGCGTCACGCAGTTCGGCCGACGCGAGCGGTGCCGGGTAGAGGCCCGAGACGATGGTGTCGGCCATGTGGTAGCTGCGCTCGGCCCAGATGCGGGTCAGGACCTCGAAGTACTTCGGCACGAGGCCTTCGAGCACCACCGGGCTGTTCACGTGCTGGAACCCGACCGTGGTCTGGCGCACGATCGCGTTCGGCAGCTCGGACGAGTCGACCAGCGACGAGAACGCGGCGAGCTTGCCCTCGGCCGTGGGGATCGTCGCGCGGGCGCGGGCCGCGGCCTGCTCACCCGACGCGGTCTTGTCCGCGGCGAGCTCGGCGTCGACCTCGGCGGCACCGGCGGCACCGGCGAGTACTAGGCCCTCGAGGAGCTCCCAGCGCAGGTCGGTGTCGATCTCCAGGCCCTGCAGCGTGACGGAACCGTCGCGCAGCCCGGCGAGGGTGGCGACGTGCTCCGGCGTCGACGCGATCTGCGCGAAGAACTTCACGAACTGGAACTGCGCGTCCGAGCCGGCCTCGGCCGACGCCGCGAGCTGCCAGAGCGTGTCGCCCACGGTGCGGACCGTCGCGTCGACCTTCGACGGCGCAACGTAGTTGCGTGCGGTGAGCAGCAGCTGCGAGAGCGTGGTGCGGATCGTCGTCGACTCGGTCTCGGTCGCGATGTTGCCGAGCACGAGCCGGACGTAGTCGCTGGCGGGCGACTCGGCGTCGCGGGTGGCGTCCCACATCGCACCCCACACGATCGAGCGGGCGAGCGGGTTCGCGATGGACGCGAGGTGCTCGATCGCCGTGCGGCGCGAGTGCTCGTCGAGACGGATCTTGGCGTACGCCAGGTCGTCGTCGTTGAGCAGCACGAGGTCGCCGCGCTGCACGCCGACGAGCTCGGGGACCTCGGTGCGGGGTCCGTCGACGTCGATCTCGACGCGGTGGACCCGCTCGAGCTTGCCGCCGGCGGACGCCGTGTCGGCCCCGAACGGTGCCGACTCGTCGTTCCGGAACGCGTAGACGCCGATCGCCAGACGGTGCGGGCGGAGCGTCGGGTGGTCTGCCGGCGCCTCCTGCAGGACGGCGAAGGCGGTGATCGCCCCGGACTCGTCGGTCTCGATCTCGGGACGCAGGGTGTTGACGCCCGCGGTCTCGAGCCAGAGCTTCGACCACTCGGACAGGTCACGGCCGCTGGTCGCCTCGAGCTCGACGAGCAGGTCGCGCAGCTCGGTGTTCGAGTGGTGGTGCTTCTTGAAGTACGCGGAGACACCGGCGAAGAACGCGTCGATGCCGACCCACGCCACGAGCTGCTTCAGGACGGAGCCGCCCTTGGCGTAGGTGATGCCGTCGAAGTTGACCTGGACGTCCTCGAGGTCGTTGATCGTCGCGACGATCGGGTGCGTCGAGGGGAGCTGGTCCTGGCGGTAGGCCCAGGACTTCTCCATCGCCTGGAACGTGGTCCACGCCTCGGTCCACTCGGTGGCCTCGGCGGTGGCGATCGTCGACGCCCACTCGGCGAAGGACTCGTTGAGCCAGAGGTCGTTCCACCACTTCATCGTGACGAGGTCGCCGAACCACATGTGCGCGAGCTCGTGCAGGATCGTGACGACCCGGCGCTCCTTGATGGCGTCGGTGACCTTCGACCGGAAGACGTAGGTCTCGGTGAAGGTCACGGCGCCCGCGTTCTCCATCGCACCGGCGTTGAACTCCGGCACGAAGAGCTGGTCGTACTTCTCGAACGGGTACGAGACGTCGAACTTCTCCTCGTAGTAGGCGAAGCCCTTCTTCGTGATGTCGAACACGTACTCGGGGTCGAGGTACGAGGCGAGCGACTTCCGCGCGAAGACGCCGAGCGGGATCGTGCGGCCGTCGCGGCTCGTCAGCTCGTCGCGAACGACCTCGTACGGGCCGGCGACGAGCGCGGTGATGTAGCTCGAGATCTTCGCCGTGGGCGGGAACGACCAGGTCGCGTCCTCACCGTCGACGTGCGGCTCGGGGGTGGGGGAGTTCGACACGACCTGCCACCGTGACGGCGCCGTCACGGTGAAGGTGAACTCGGCCTTGAGGTCGGGCTGCTCGAACACCGCGAACATGCGGCGGGAGTCGGGGACCTCGAACTGGGAGTACAGGTACACCTCGTCGTCCACCGGGTCCACGAAGCGGTGCAGCCCCTCGCCGGTGTTCGTGTACAGCGCGTCGCTGACGACGACGAGCTCGTTCTGCTCCTGCAGGTCGTCGAGCTGGATCCGGACGCCGTCGTTCACCGCGTCGACGTCGAGCGCGGTGCCGTTCAGCGTGATCGAGTGCACGGTCTTCGTGATCGCGTCGATGAACGTCGAGGCGCCGGCGGTCGCGGTGAACCGCACCACCGTGGTGCTGCCGAAGGTCTCGGCGCCGCGGGTCAGGTCGAGCTCGACGTCGTACGTCTGCACGCTGACGATGCCGGCACGTTCCTGGGCTTCGGTTCTGGTGAGGTTCTCTCCGGGCACGGACGCTCCATCTTCGCTGGGACGCGGACGATCGATGTCCGCGCGGGGGAGTCCCGCACGGCGTCGTGCACCGGCGGGACGGTGGGTTCCAGCCTAGCGACGCCGCGTACGCTCGCCAGCGTGACCGACACGACTGTGGACAAGACGACCGAACCCGCCACCGAACGCACGACCGTGGAGTTCTGGTTCGACCCCAACTGCCCGTGGGCCTGGATGACGAGCCGCTGGGTCGGCGAGGTCGCCGAGCACCGCGACCTCGACGTCACGTGGAAGGTGATGAGCCTGTTCGTCCTCAACGAGGACCAGGACATCCCGGACGAGTACCGGGAGCGGATCCACAAGGGCCAGCTCTACCCGCGCATCGTCACGGCAGCGCGGCTCCGGCTCGGCCAGGACATCGTGAAGCCGCTCTACGACGCCCTCGGTGAGCACGTCCACCACCGCCAGGAGCAGGACCCCGAGCAGGTCGTCCCCGCGGTGCTCGCGGAGCTCGGCCTCGACGCTGACCTGCTCGAGTACGCCTGGACGGACGAGGTCGACGCCGCGGTGCGTGCGAGCCACCAGGACGGCATCGACCGCGTCGGACAGGACGTCGGCACGCCCGTCATCGCGGTCGCCGGTACCGCGTTCTTCGGACCGGTCATCTCCCCGGCGCCGAAGGGTCAGGAAGCGCTCGACCTGTGGGACGGCGTCGTCGGCGTCGCGAAGTACCCCGGCTTCTTCGAGCTCAAGCGCTCGCGCACGGTCGGCCCGGTCTTCGACACCACCGACTGACCCCGGGCCCGCCTGTTGCGCCCCGCCACGGGCATTGCGCCCCGAAGAGTCGGGGCGCAACGCCCGACACGGGGTGCAACCCCGCCGACTGGCTCGCGAACGACGGCCGGGAGGCCCGTGGTGCGCCCGCCCCTCGGCTCGCGTCAGACGAGGGGCAGGCGCATGAGCGTCAGGTCGAGCCAGCGGTCGAACTTGCGTCCGACCTCGGGCACGACCGCGACCGTGGCGAACCCGAGCTTCTCGTGCAGCGCGATCGACCCGGTGTTCGTGCTGCAGATGCCGGCCATCATGACGTGCCGGCCCTCGGCGGTCGCCTGCTCGACGAGTGCCCGCATCAGCGTCGAGGCGATGCCCCTGCCGCGGAACGACTCGACCACGTAGACGCTGTGCTCGACGGTGAGCCGGTACCCCTGGTGCGGCCGCCACTGCGAGTACGTCGCGTACCCGGCGACGACCCCGTCGACCTCGGCCACGACGACCGGGTACCCGTCGGCCCGGCGCTCGGTGAGCCACGCGTCGAAGTACGGGCGCGGGTGCGGCTCCTCCTGCCAGATGGCGGTGGAGTGCAGGACGGCATCGACGTGCAGTGCGTGCACGACGTCGAGATCGGCGGGGGTGCAGTCGCGGATCACGGCGCCGTTCGTCGCATATGCTGTCGTCATGTCTCACATCGTAGACGACCCGACGGTCGCCGACGCAACCGCCCTCGACGACGACGTCGCCGCTGACGATCAGCGCGCCCTCGGGGAACGGCTCCAGCGCCTCCGCACGGAACGGAAGTGGAGCCTCACCGAGCTCGCCGAGGAGTCCGGTGTCTCCCGCGCCATGATCAACCGCGTCGAACGCGGGGTGTCGAGCCCCACCGCGACGATCCTCGGCCGGCTCTCCGGCGCGTTCGGCCTGACGATCTCGCAGCTCCTCGACGACGCACTCGAGCACGAGGTGCCCAGGGCGACCGACCCCGACGACGCACGCGGCATCCAACGTGGCGCGACCGCGGACTCGTGGACCGATCCCGACACCGGGTACCGCCGCCGTCCGGTCTCGAGCGCGACCTTCCCCGTGGACGTCACCGAGGTGCGCCTCCCGGCCGGCCGCGAAGTGGCGTACCCGGCGTCCGCGTACGCGTTCCTGCGCCACTGCATCTGGGTGGTCGAGGGCGTGCTCGAGCTCGTCGTCGGCGGCGAGCCGACGCGGCTCGCCGCGGGCGACCGGATCGAGCTCGGCGACCCCGCCGACGTGGTCTACCGGAACCCGGGCGAGGTGCCCACGCGGTACGTCGTCGTGGTGGTCAGAGGGCAGTAGTCGCAGGAATAGGATCGGTCCCATGCGCATCCACCTCGGAACGGACCACGCCGGCCTCGAGTTCAACAAGACCCTCGCCACGCACCTCACCGAGGCCGGGCACGAGGTCGTGGACCACGGTCCGACCGAGTACGACGCGCTCGACGACTACCCCTCGTTCTGCATCAACGCCGCGCACGCCGTCGTGCAGGACCAGCGTGCGGGTGTCCAGGCGCTCGGCGTCGTGTTCGGCGGCTCCGGCAACGGCGAGCAGATCGCCGCGAACAAGGTCGAGGGCATCCGGGCCGCGCTCGTCTGGAACGAGTCGACCGCGCTCCTCGCCCGCCAGCACAACGACGCGAACGTCATCTCGATCGGCGCGCGCCAGCACACCGAGGAAGAAGCCATGCGGTTCGTCGACCTCTTCATCGCCGAGCCCTTCTCCGGCGAGGAACGGCACGCCCGCCGCATCGCCCAGCTCGCCGAGTACGAGCAGACGGGGCACATCGCCGGTAAGCAGATCGACGAGTAGCAGGAGTACCAAGGACGCATGCCCGAGGGTCACTCCGTCCACCGCATCGCCAACCAGTTCTCCCGGCACTTCGTCGGCAAGCGCTGCGAGGTGTCGAGTCCGCAGGGCCGGTTCGCCGCCGGGGCCGCGCAGCTCGACGGCAAGCGCATGATCGCGGCCCGGGCCGTGGCGAAGCAGATGTTCCTCGAGTTCGAGGGCGACCTGTTCCTCCGCGTCCACCTCGGGCTCTACGGCGCGTGGGACTTCGCCGGCGACCTGTCGACCGCCACCGGGCTGTCCTCGGACGCCGACGGTGAGGAGTCGCTGACCTCGATCGGTGCTCCCCGCCTGGCGCGGTACCGGATGGCCGAGCAGGAGAAGGTCGAGGACCCGATCGAGTCCTTCCCGCCGGACCCCGTCGGGCAGGTCCGCGTCCGGATCCTCACCGAGGACACCGTCGCCGACCTCCGCGGTCCGACCGCGTGCGTGGTGGAGACCCCGGCCGAGGTGCAGCGTGCCCTCGACAAGCTCGGCCCCGACCCGATGAACGACGACGGCCCCGAGGCCGAGAAGACCTTCGTGGACAACGTCCGGAAGCGGAACGTCGCCATCGGCCAGCTGCTGATGGACCAGGCCGTGGTGAGCGGCATCGGCAACATCTACCGGGCCGAGCTGCTGTTCCGGCAGCGCATCGACCCGTACAAGCCGGGCAAGAAGATCACCGTGAAGCAGGCGAAGGCGCTCTGGCAGGACTGGTCGAAGCTGCTGCACGACGGCGTCCGCGACGGCCTGATGATGACGATGGACGGCCTGTCCGACGCCGAGTACGAGAAGGCGCAGCGGTCGCGCAAGGACCGGCACTGGGTGTACCACCGCCAGGGTGAACCGTGCCGGGTGTGCGGCACCGAGATCCGGATGGCGGACATGGCCGGCCGGAAGCTCTACTGGTGCCCGAAGGACCAGAAGTAGCGCCCGCTCAGAGTTCCCGGTAGGTGAAGCGTCCGGCGACGGCGGTCGCCAGCACCCGCATCGCGCGCAGTCCGGCGGACGACGACGCCAGCGGGTCGGACTCGACGAGCACCAGGTCCGCGAGGTCCCCGACGGCGACGCCCACACGCCCGTCGGTCGACCCCCGCCACGCGGCGAGCGCCGACATCCGCTGCTCCGGGTGCCAGGGTTCGCGCCCGTCGCGGTCGCGTCCGACGGCCGCAGCCATCGAGATCCACGGGTCGAGCGGGGCGACCGGTGCGTCCGAGCCGAGCAGCAGCCGCGCGCCGGCACGCTCGAGCGCGGCGAAGGGGAACGCCCGGTCGGTGCTGCCCGCCCAGTGCCGGTCGGCGATGTCCCGGTCGTCCATGGCGTGCTCGGGCTGCACCGACGCCGCGACCCCGAGCCGCGCGAACCGGTGGACGTCGGTGTCGACCAGCAGTTGCGCGTGCTCGACGGTGCCGCGGGTGCCGACGGTCTCGAAGACGTCGAGGGCGAGGGTGTTCGCGCGGTCGCCGATCGCGTGGATCGCGGGGACGAGTCCGGCGTCGACGGCGCGGCGGGTGATCGCCACGAGTTCGTCGAACGGCCAGGCGAGGACCCCGGAACCGTCCGTCATCGCAGCGGTCCGGGTGCCGAGCGAGCCGTCCGTCACCACCTTGAACGGGCCCATCGTGAGCAGGCCCCTGGTGCCGTCGACGACGTCCCCGGTGCGGAGGCCCCGGCCGATGACGTCCTCGAGCTCGGTGGCGTACACGCCGGACGAGACCCGGAGGGCGTCGGCCCCGGCGTGGATCCGGCGGCGCCACCGGTCGAGCCCGAAGCGCATCTCCAGGTCGACGATGCCCGTCACACCGCGGGCCGCGGCGGCCTCGACCGCGTCGGCGACGTAGCCGTCGAGCAGGTCGTCCGGCACCTGCGAGAGCGCCCCGGTCACGTCGAACGCGTCCTGCTCGCGCAGGACGCCGTCGTCGCCCGTCTCGAGCGGTCGCCCGACGACGGCGGAGAAGTACTCGAGTGCGAGGGCGTTGCACCAGACCGCGTGCAGGTCGCCGCTGATGACGACGGTCGGGAGGCCCGGTGCGGCCTGGTCGAGCAGCTCGCGTCGTGCAGGGGTCGGCCACAACCCGTCGCGGTAGCCGTGTCCGATCAGCACGCGGTCCGTCACGCCGGTGCGTGCGACGTCGGCGAGGAGGGCCGCGGTCGACTCCGCGGAGTCGCAGGTGGACACGTCGACACGGCGGCGGACGAGCGCCCACTGGTCGAAGTGGGTGTGGTGGTCGCGGAGGCCGGGGCCGAGCCACGCGCCGGCGGCCTCGACGACCTCGGTGTCGGGCCCGGTCGGGTCGAGGGTGCCGGTCGGTGCGATCTCGGAGACGCGACCGTCGACGATGCGGACGTCGGCAGGGGCCCCGGAGGTGCCCACCCTGCGGACGGTGCGGAGCAGGATCTCGTTCATCGAGCCTCCAGGCCGTCGACACGCGCAGCGTGCGCTCGTTCCATCTCGTCGGCGAGTGCCGGCGACGCGTAGGGGCCGTCGCCGCGCAGCCCGGCGACGATGCGCTCGACGACCTCCGGAGCCTTGTTCTGCGACAGCTTCGCGCGGGCGTCGAACCGGGTCACGCGGATGCGGATCCCCACGGTGCCCTTCGCCATCCGGCGGGCGGTCTCCTCGTCGACCTCGAGCGACACCGGCTCCGGCATCTCCCGCTCGAAGTGGTCGACGAGTTCGCCGAGCACCCGGAAGTTCTCTTCGTCGGACAGGATCTCCGGCGTGCCCCACAGGTGCGCGGTCACGTGGTTCCAGGTCGGGACGAACTGCTCCGGCGGGTACCAGGCGGGGGAGACGTAGCCGTGCGGGCCCTGGAAGACGACGAGGACCTCGTGGCGGCCGAGCTCGTGCGCCACTTCGTCCGGTCGGCCGACGTGCGACACCAGGACGATCTCGTCGGGGTCGTCGTCCGGCCCCGGCGTCTCGAGCAGGACCGGGTAGTGCGACGCGACGATCCCGGCGTCGGTGTGCGACACGATCGTGGCCCACGGGTTGCCGTCGACGAGCCGCTTGACCTCGCCGACGTCCGTCGTCAGGAAGTGGGGTGTGTGCCGCATGGATCGAGCGTGGCACATGGAAGGCTGGAGCACATGTCGAACCGCGCCGCACTCGAGTCCGTCCTGCCGTACGTCCGCGAGTGGGTGTCGTACAAGGTGTGGCAGCTCCGGGTGCCGGGCGTGCAGGTCGCGATCGGGTACCGCGGTGAGGAGCTCTTCTCCGAGGCCTGGGGGTACGCGGACGTCGAGGCCGGGCGACGCCTCACGACGAGCGACCTGTTCCGGATCGCGTCGCACTCGAAGACCTTCACGGCGACCGCGCTCCTGCAGCTCGCCGAGCGCGGCTCGCTGCGGCTCGACGACACCGTGGGGACGTACGTGCCGGCACTCGTCGACGGTGGGTCCCCGCTCGCCGACGTGACGGTCCGCGAGCTCATGGAGATGGGCGCCGGCGTCATCCGCGACGGGCACGACGGCGACTACTGGTCGCAGCTGCGGGCGTTCCCGGACGAGGCGGAGCTGCTGGCGCTCGTGCTCGACCGCGGGCAGAAGGTGCCGGCCGGGTCCTCGTTCAACTACTCGAACCTCGGGTACTCGCTGCTCGGGCTCGTCATCGCCGCGGTCTCGGGGAAGTCGTACAACGAGTACGTCCGGGCGGAGATCACCGAGCCGCTCGGCCTGACGAACACCGGCCCGGACTGGGACCCGTCCCGCGCGGACGACTTCGTGGTCGGGTACTCCGGCTTCCACACCGCGCGCACCCGGCACCGGCTCGACCACGTCGACACCCGGGCGATGGCAGCGGCGACGGGCTTCCACGGCACTGCGTCCGACCTGGTCCGGTACTTCTCCGCGCACGTGATCGGGCAGGGCACGCTCCTCGACGACCACTCGAAGCGCCTCGCACAGCGCACCGCCTGGCGCTCGGCCGACACCGCCGGTCCGAAGGGGTACGGCGCTGGTTTCATCACCGAGCAGATCAACGGCCGTGAGGTCCGCGGACACTCCGGCGGCTTCCCCGGCCACATCACCCAGTCGCTGTTCGACCCGGCCTCGGGGCTCGTCGTGTCCGTGCTGACCAGCGCCGCCTCGGGCCCGGCGACGCTCCTCGCGACCGGCATCGTGCAGCTGCTCGACGCAGCGGCGGACGAGCACGCCGAGGGGACCCCGATCCCGGCGGACGTCGATGCGGACACCTTCACGGGCCGCTTCGCCAACCCGTGGGGCGTCACCGACGTCGCCCGCATCGGGGAGCGCCTGCTCGAGATCGATCCCACTGCGCCGGCCCCGCTCGAGTCGCCGACCCGCCTCGAGGTCGTCGACGCGGACACGCTGCGGATGACGCACGGGTCCCGGTTCGCGTCGGTCGACGAGGACGTCACCTACGACCGGGGCACCGACGGCACCGTGCGCGCGATCCGTGGAGGTGGCGGCATGACCTCGGAGCCGTGGTCGATCCCGGAGGAGACGCCCGAGGTCGCCGCCGGTCTCGCCTGAGGGTCGCGGCGGTCGCGACGTCGGTCACGGTCGCTCCCTGGGTCAGCGCACCTCGGCGGAAGCCCAGAGGGCGCCGGCACCCTGGCCGACCGTCCGGAGCAGCGGCACGGCGACGAGCACGGCTGCTGCCAGGTACGCCACGGCCTGCAGCAGCCCCGGGACCGAGAGCACGACGCCCAGCGCCGTCTCCGGGATCGTCAGGATCAGCGCCGTGCTCGACAGCAGCGCGGTGACGAACCACAGTGACGCCGCCACGGTGACGATCCACCCGAGCGTGCGCTGTCCGCCCCGTCCGCCCTGTCCGCGCTGTCCGCCCTGATCGCCGCGGATCGTGAGCACGCCGAACGCGATGAGTGCCCCCTGTGCCACGACGAGGAGCACCTCGGTCGCCCAGCCCGGCGCGGGCCACAGCAGCGCGAACGCGACCGCCGAGGCACCGAAGGCCAGCGCTCGACGGTCCCGAGCACGCGATGCGGCGACGAGCACGAGCACCCCCGCGAGCCCGGCCAGTACGGTGCCCACGAGCAGCACGCCCCGCGGCAGGTCCCACGGTGCGAGCCAGATCGTCCCCACCAACCCCCTCGCGCCGAACACGATCGCCGCGACCAGTGCCGCGGCCGAGACCACCCGAACCCCCGTGATGTTCTGCATACCCGGACCCTACGCGGTGTCGCGCGTGCCGGGGAAGGGCATGTTCATTCTGTTCGCTGACGCTTCTGGTGCAGGATCCCCGGGGATCGTGCACCAGAAGCGTCAGAACCTCCGGAGGACATGCGTCTCCGGCGGCACGACGCGTCGCAGCGCTCGCCGCATCGATGCCGTGGTGCTGAACCCGAAGTGCTGCGCCACCTCCGCAGGGGCGGCCCCATCGGCGAGCGCCGTCCGGACGGCCAGGCTGCGGAACCATCGTCCGAGCTGCGCTGGTGTCCGCCCGGTCGTCGCTGCACAGCGGCGCTCGAACGTGCGTTCCGACATCCGCACGCCGTCGAGGAGTTCGACGGTCGTGTGTCGCACAGCGCCGTCGAGGAGCCGGTCGAGCACCCTCGCCACGCTGTTGTCACCGAGCATCGGCGGCGGGTTGTCACGGAGCACCGTCGTGACGACGAGCCGCGCGAGTGCGTCCTGCTGCGCGCCGTGCCACCGACCACCGTCGAGATGGCCGATGTGCCGGAGTGCCAGCACGACATCAGGTGCCGGTGCCCCGGGCGGCTGGGTCGTGGCGAGGCTCGGGAGCGCGAGGGCTTCGTCGGCGAGCGGGCCGAGGGTCGCCGTGCCGGTGTGGACGCCGGTGTAGGAGAACAGCGCCTCGTGCGGGAACTCGTACTGCGGTGCGACCCGGGGCGGGCCGCACCGGTCGGCATCGGTCCCGATCGACAGCATCCGGTGTCGCTCGACGAGCGCCGCACCGCCGGCCTCCAGGACCGTTGCTCCGTCGCCGCGGTGGATCCAGATCGCCGTGTGCAGCGTCGCGACCCAGACGTGTGTCCCGGTCGTGTGCAGGTCGAACGTCCACCGCTCGTCGTCGGAGCGGATCTCCGCGCCGGAGCCGACCACGAGTCCGACGGCGTCGATCAGCGCCCGGAGTGCATCACTCATCGGACGAGCATGTCCGGTCGGCGTTGCGTCGACAGTCGCCCCGGACCGATCTGTGGAGAGGGAGGGGGGGATAACCCCACCCAGGGTGGGGAGAGGGCAGGATGGGGGAACGGCCCCGGGATCGCGAGGCTGGAGCCATGACCGACACCGACCGCCTCGACCAGGCGCGAACCGTCCCGCTGGACGACGTCACGCCCTCGCCCGACCAGGCCCAGACCGTCCCGCTGGGCGACTCCGTCCCACCTGGAGCCACCAAGCCGATGCCGCAGTACCCGCGCCAGCACGACCACCGGACGCCGCCGGCGTCGTGGGGTGCGACTCCGCCGATCGGCTCGGTGCCGGCGGGCGGCCGTGGGTCGGGCTCCGGCATGACCGCCGGTGCGTTCTACCGCGACGCCTGGAAGCGCCTGCCACGGGACTTCGGGTACATGGCGTTGACGGCGGTGCTCCTCTGCACGCTGTACTTCGCGTTCCCCGCGGCGATCTTCGGCGGCGGGTTCCGCGACCTCTTCAACCCGTTCGTCCTGCTGATGTTCTTCATCGCGTTGTTCGTGGCGCGGTGGCTCGGGCAGTTCGAGAAGCGTCGCATCGGCTGGGCCGACAAGCGCCCGATCCGCCCGGTGGACTGGACGCCGCGCTGGCAGCAGAACTGGTGGACGCGGACGGGCTCGGCGGTCGCCAACCCGCACTACTGGCTCTACCTGCTGCACGCTGCGGTCGTGTACCCGATGGCCGCGGTGTTCACCGTCGGCGCGGGCGCACTGCTGCTCGCCGGGTTCGTCTGGCCCATCGCCCTCGGTGGCGTGTACCTGCTCAACAACGTCCGCATCGGGTACTTCCCGGAGGGCCTCGGGTTCGTGACCGGTGTCGGCTTCCTCGGGCTGCTGTCGATGGCGGCGTCGGTCGTGCTGCTGCCGCTGTGGGCGCGGGCGTCGGTGATCGCGCACTGGTGGATCGACTTCGGGCTGCTCGGTGGGTTCCGTGCCGAGGTGCTCGAGCGCCGCGTCGCCGGGCTGCAGGCGTCCCGAGCCGGTGCGGTCACCGCCGAGGGACAGGCCCTGCGCCAGATCGAGCGCGACCTGCACGACGGTCCGCAACAGCGGCTCGTCCGGCTCCGGATGGACCTGTCCGCTGCCGAGCGCGCGTTCGACAAGGACCCGGTGAAGGCGAAGCAGCTCATCGGCGAGGCCTCGGAGCACGCGCAGGACGCCCTCGACGAGCTGCGCGCCCTGTCCCGCGGGTTCGCGCCGCCGATCCTGCTCGACCGCGGCCTGGTCGCCGCGCTCGAGGCCCTCGTCGCCCGCACCCCGATCCCGGTCGGTCTCGACATCCGCCTGCCTGAGGGCCTCGAGCTCGCGACCGAGATCCAGCGGAACGTGTACTTCACGGTGAGTGAACTCCTGACGAACACGATGAAGCACGCTCGTGCGACCACCGCCGGGGTCTACCTCGGGCTCGTGGTTGACGCCTCCGGGCTCTGGTACCTGACCGTCAGCGTCACCGACGACGGCCGTGGCGGTGCCCGCCCCCAGGAGGGTCACGGCATCGAGGGCCTGATCGGTCGCATGCGTGCCCTCGACGGCGACCTCGTGGTCGCGAGTCCCGAGGGCGGTCCCACCGAGGCCACCGCACGGATCCCGCTCGGCGCGCTGAACGGGATCCCGACGGCGGGGCAGCAGCGGTCGTGACACGGCCGGGGGCGTCTTCGCTCCCACTAGGCTGATCGGCATGAGCGACGGCCCGGGTGCAGCACGCATCCGGGCCGTCGTCGTCGACGACGCCGTCCTGCTCCGCGAAGGACTGGCACGGGTGCTCGACGAGGCCGGCATCGAGGTCGTCGCGCAGTTCTCCGACGCCCGGTCGTTCCTCGCGACGCTGCCGGACGGCGCCCCCGACGTCGTGGTGATGGACGTCCGGATGCCGCCGACCTTCACCGACGAGGGCGTCCGCGCCGCCGTCGAGACCCGACGCATCGCACCCGGCACCGGCGTCCTGCTGCTGTCCCAGTACGTCGAGGCCACCTACGCCGAGGACGTCCTCGCCGCCGGTGCCACCGGCATCGGGTACCTGCTCAAGGACCGTGTCACCCGCCTCGAGGAGATCGACGACGCCGTCCGCCGGATCGCCGCCGGTGGGACCGTCCTCGACCCCGAGGTCGTGACCCAGCTGATGAGCCGCCGCCGAGACCCGCTCGCCGCGCTGACGCCCCGCGAACGCGACGTGCTCGGGCTGATGGCCGAGGGGCGGACGAACGCCGCCATCGCCCGCGCCCTGGTCATCGGGACCGGCGCGGTCGAGAAGCACGTGTCGAGCATCTTCGGCAAGCTCGCGCTCGAGGACACCGGCGAGGACCACCGCCGCGTGCTCGCCGTGCTGGCCTACCTGGGATGAACCGCGTCCCCGCGCCGCTGCTCGCGCTCACCGCGATGGTGTCCGTGCAGCTCGGCGCCGCGATCGCCAAGACCCACTTCGACGACGTCGGCGCCGTGGGCGCCGCCACGCTCCGGCTCGTCATCGGCGCGATCGTCCTCGCCCTGGTCGTGCGGCCACGCGTCCGGCACTGGACCCGCGCGCAGTGGCTCGGCGCCGTGGGCCTCGGGCTGGCGCTCGGCGGGATGAACGTCTTCATCTACCTGTCCTTCGCGAGCATCCCGATCGGGGTCGCGGTGACGATCGAGTTCCTCGGACCGCTCGCCCTGTCGCTCGTGCACACCCGCCGGTGGCGTGACGCGTTGTGGGCGGTGCTGGCGCTCGCCGGGGTGGTCCTGCTCGGCGTCGGACCGTCCGCCGTCACCGAGGTCGGTGGCGTCGTGTGGGCCGTGCTCGCCGCGGCGTGCTGGGCGGGCTACATCGTGATGAACCGGCACGTGGGTGCGGCGATCCCCGGCGTCGACGGACTCGTGGTGTCGATGGTGGTCGCGATGCTCGTGTCGTTGCCGTTCGGGCTGCCCGCCGCGGTCGACGGCGTGGTGCGCGAGCCGGTGCTCCTGGTCGTCTTCGGCGCCGTCGCCGTGCTGTCGAGCGTCCTGCCGTACGCCCTCGAGATGCTCGCGCTCCGGCGGATGCCGACCCGGGTGTTCGGCGTGCTGCAGAGCCTCGGCCCGGCGATCGCCGCGCTGGCCGGCCTGGTCGTGCTGCACGAGGGACTGTCGGTGCTCGAGACCGTCGCGCTGGCGTGCGTCACCGCCGCGAGCGTCGGCGTGACGCTGTCGGCGCGACGCCGACGTGCCCAACCGACCCCGTGAACGAAGAGGAGGCCCGGATCACGTTCCGTCCGTTCGGAACGTGATCCGGGCCTCCAGGAAGACCGCCTACTCGTCGCGCAGGAAATCTGCGTACGTGGGCTCCGTGTGCTCCCCCGAGAGGAGGGCGGGATCGTTGACCCGCCGCTCGACGTAGGCGCTGATGACCTCGGGTGGGGTGAGCACGTGGGCGACCCAGGACGGCACCGCTGCGTTCTTCATGGTGCCTCCTCACGGTCACGGCACCCGGGACCGAATGCCTCGATCAGTGAGTTACTTGCCGAACCGCTGTTCACTGAACGATCCTCGGGCGTGGGCCGGAAGTCAACGCGATGCGTTCTGCGGACTCCGGAGGGTCCGGTGCTTCACGGCCGATCGCCACACCCACGCCTCGGCCTGCTGCCCGAACTGCGCCCACTCGACGAGCACGGCGTCGCGCGTCCAGCTCTTCGCGAAGGCCTTCACGCGGACGTGGAAGGTCGGGAACTGGATCCATGCCCAGACCGGCACCGGCGTCACCGCGTGGCAGACGTCGGGCCCCCGGGCGTCGTCGGACAGCGAGTAGGCGCGCGGACGTTCGACCTCCGGGTGCTCCGGGGGCTGCCACCGGTTCTCGCGACGCCGTCCCACGACGGTATTCGAACGTGTGTTCGAACGGCAGTCAAGTCGGCCGCGTGCGATCGGCGCGCGATGTGGACGTGCTGGGCGTGTCGGGTCAGCCCCGAGCGCGGGCGGTGGCGGGACGTCCTACGGTGCGAGGTTCCGAACACGGTGCGGGGCGAAAGCCGCTGCACGGTGCGCGGAACCTCGCACCGTGTCGCGGGCGACCTCGCACCGTGTCGCGGGCGACCTCGCACCGTGCGAGGTCCGCCGCCGTACGATCGCGGCATGGAGCTCGAGTTCCGCGGTGAGGTCATCGAGTGGCGCGGACCGTCACCGTTCTTCTTCGCGATCGTGCCGCCCGAGGCCGCCGAGGTGATCGCGGACCTCGCGCCGATGCTCACGTACGGCTGGGGCGTCATCCCCGCGCGGGTGACGATCGGCACCGTGACCTGGACGACCTCGTTGTTCCCGAAGGACGGCGGCTACCTCGTGCCGTTGCGGGCCGCGGAGCGCCGACGTGCTCGGGTGGAGCTCGGCGACGCTCCGCAGATCACGCTCGAGTTCGACGGGCCCTGAGCCGGAGGAGCAGCCCGGAACCGAGCAGGAGTCCGGCGACCACGAGGAGCGACACGAGTGCGCCGCCGTCCACGCCGGTGAAGGCGAGGCCCGTGCCGGGGCCGGCGGCCGATCCGCCCGGGTCACCGGGCACCGCAGGTGCCGGGGTCGGGGTCGGGGTCGGGGTCGGGGTCGGCGGTGCCGGTGTCGGCGGAGCCGGCGACGGTGGCGTCGGTGCGATGGCGTAGGTGTTCGTGATCGTCACCACCTGCGTCGTCGGGACCGCGTCGTCGGCGGTCCCTGGCGTGAGCACGGTGACGGTCCCCGGCGTGACGGACCGTGCGATCTCTCCGTGGGAGCCGAGCGGGCCCTGTTCCGAAACGACGCACGACGCGCCGACCGGGATCCCGTCGACCCTCGCCTCCAGGCCGCCGTTCCGGGTCAGCGCGACCGACGCATCCTCACCCATGTCGACGTCGACACCGGCCACGGTGCACCTGACGTCCGCGTCGAACCGGTCCGGCGCGTCCGACGCGCCCGGACCGGTGAGCTCCTTGCGGACGAGGAGCGGCCCGGCGCTCGGCGCGACGCCGACCTTCACCGGTGCCTGCGCGATGGGGAGCGCGCCGTTCGCGAGCGTGACCGTCGTACCCACCTGGTCGTACGCGACCTGGTCCCCGAGTGGGACGCTGGCGGGGACGCCGTCGGCGTGCGCATCCGACGCGGGGGTGTTCGTCGTCCGGTAGTCCGCCGTGACGGTGCCGCCGGGGCCGACGCCGCCCGGGGTCCGCACGTCGACGACGACCCGGATGCCGGTGACCGCGGCCCAGTCACCCGTGTACGCGGAACCGTCCGTCCAGTCGTTGCCGTCGCACGTCGTGTCGGCCGGCCAGGTCGTCCCGGCCGGGGTGGCGCAGACGTCGGCGTCGGTGGTGACCTGCCAGACCGAGGTCGCGCCGTCGGGCGCCTGGACGCGGACACCGAAGTCGCCGTCGAGGACGGGGCGGTACGTGCTGCCGCGTGCCGAGCCGGTCGCGAGGAGGACGTCACCCGGTCGGGGCAGCGCATCGACGAAGGTGACCGTGTCCTGGTTGACCGTGCCGGTGTTCCGGGCGCGCAGTCGCCACTCGTCCGTGCCGCCGACGCGGGTGCGCGCCGTGCACGGGGGCAGGAAGAACCCGTCGTCGTCCGGGAGGCAGGACGGGTCGGTCGCGCCGGAGACGATCGGGTCGACGACGTCCCCGCGCACGGCCTTCGTGGTGAGGAGCGCCGGCCCCGGGGTCGGCTGCACGAAGTTGCTCGTGCCGCACTCGGTGGCGTCGAGCCCGGTGAGCACACCCTGGCCGTTCCCCGAGGTGTTGGTGCACCCGTCGAGGTCGTCCCCGGTCACCGCGACGACCTCGTTGGTCGCACGCTCACCCTCCTGCAGGCCCGGTTGCAGGACGAGGGGGATGGTGACGGTGAAGACCTCGTCCGGGGACATCCGGTCGCCGTCGTCGGGCCAGGTGAAGGTCACGGTGCGCCCGGCGTCGTCCGCCGCGGTCCGTACGTCGGTGGACAGGGTGCCGCCGTCGGACGTGGCGAAGGTCGGGTCGGAGCCGTCCCAGGTGAGCAGGGCAGGAAGCTCGTCGCGGACCGACGAGAGCGTGATGATGCCCGTCCCGGTGTTCCGCATCGTGATGGTCCAGGGGACCGGGCTGCCGACGGCGACGGTGTGCTGGTCGTTGCGGGGCGCCTTGGCGACGTCGAGGACGTGCGTGCCGGGATCGAGCACGAGGTCGTCGTCCGCCGTCGCAGTGGCATCCGGGAAGAGCGTGTCGTCGGTCCGGTGCGCCGTCACGTCGCTCGTGTCGGACACGGTGCCCGGGAACGCGACCGCGCCGCCGTCCCGAGCCGTGGCGAGGAGGCGGACGTGCAGCACCGCCTCGGCCGTCCACGGGGTCGGCGGCGTGGCGTGCGAGAGGACGTCGCCGTCCGCGCGGTCGAACACGAACCGGATGCCGGTGACCGCCGCGAGGTCGGACGTCGGCAGCGAGGCCGCCGACGAGGCCGTGCCGAGCAGCCAGTCGTCGGAACCGTCGAGGCGCACGTCGACACGGACCCGGTCCGCGCCGGCCGGGAACGTCACGTCGGCCGGGGAGAACGCGGTGAGGCGGACGTCGTCCCAGAACGCCGGGTCGACGTCCGCGATGGTCACCGAGTTCGGCGCGACCGTGGCGTCGTCCCCCTGGGACGCACCGAGCGCAACGTCGACGGGGGTGTCTCGTTCGGCTTCCAGGAGCCGGTCCGGCGTGATCGTCTTGGTTGCGTCGACGTCGAGCACACCGCGTGCCAGCCGGACGTCGGCCGACGCGGTGTCCGTGGGGGTGCTCGTCTGCCCGGACGGCGCGAGGACGGGGTCGTAGGACTGCGAGAACGCACGGTTCGTCACGGTCGTCGCTGTGACGGGGACCGCGGGGAGGCTCCGGAGGGTCGTCCGCAGTTGGGTGTGCATCGTCATCACGAGCGGGGAGCCGGCGCTGATCGTCCCGCCCGTCGTGGCGGGGTCGGTGCCCTGGTAGACCACGCTCACCCCGACCACGTCCGCGAGTGCGTCCGCCGTCGCGGCGCGGGCCCCGGACACGGTGGTCGTGCTCGTGCGCAGCGTTCCGTCCGCAGCGCGGTGCAGCAGGGTGACGACGGAGGCGTCGGCATCCACCTGCGCCGTGTCGAACGAGAAGTCCAGACCGGTGAGCGTGAAGCGTTCGAACGGGTTCGCGGGACCGAAGGCGGCTTCCGCGAAGGGGTCGGCTGCCCAGTCGTCCGCTTCGCTCGTGCACGCCGCGACCGTCGACGGCGTGCAGGGCATCGGATCGGTGACGCGGACGTACGAGGCGCGGGACGCCGACTCGTTCGCCGCGGTCACGGTGACGTCGTTCGTCGGGTAGTCAGCGGCGGGGACGTCACCCCGAGCGGGGACGGGGAGGACGTCGTGTTCGGAGCGCTTGTCGACGGACACGAGCGGCGGCCGGTCGAGGAGGACGAGGTCGTCCTGCGCCGTCGCGGTGGTGTCCCCGTCCGCGGTCTCGCCCGTCACCTCGACGGCGTTGCGGATCGATCCCGGCGCGGTGAGGTTGTACTCCGTCGTGCCGTTGACCCACCGGCTGTCGGCGGAGGACGGATCACGGAGCTCGTTCCGGAGGCGCCACGTCAGGTCGAAGTCCCGCGGCGTGGTGCTCGTGGCGATGCCCGAGCCCGGGACCGGTCGGGTGGGATCGGTGCTCGCGGTCCGTGCGGCGTCGTCGGGCACCACGGTGATCCGGATCCCGGTCGTCGCCGAGGACTCCCCGGCGGTCAGCGTGTAGCCGACGAACCCGGAGCCGTCGACCCACCCGCCGGACGGGGCGGGCACCGTCGACCAGGCGCCGTCGGCGAACAGCTCGACGGACGAGACGGTGTCCCACCGCCACAGGCCGTCGGAAGTGAGCGGCACCGGAGCGACGGCGCGCAGGTCGAACGCCTGGAAGGCGGTGTCCGCCGGGTCGTCCGGGTCGCCCGCCGGGTCGGTCACCGTGATGGAGTCCGTGCCGGTCGCCTGCGCACCCCACTCCAGCACGCTGCCGACCGTCTCGCCGGACTGGCTGTCGACGGTGGTGCGGTCGGTCGTGAAGTCGGTGCCGGTCCAGCGCTTCCCCGCGATGACGGAGCCGTCGCCGCTGGTCGTCTCGATCGCCGCGTCGGCCTCGGCGTCGACGACGTCACTGGTGATCGTCGTCCCACCGGCGACGGAACCCTCGCCCTGCGCCGTGGCACGGTTGGTGTAGCTCGTGGGACCCGCGTCCGGGGTGCTGGTCGGATCGCCGCCGTACCGTTGATCGGCGCGCGCCTGCGCGACGACGTTGGGCTGCACGGAGGTGCCCTGCGGGAAACCGTCCGGGTCGCTGAAGACGAACCGCAGACCGGTGATGGACCCCTGCAACCCGGCGGGGATCGTGCCGGAGAACGTCGTCGGGCCCGTGGCGGGCAGACCGTCGAGCGGGAGCGCCTGCCAGGTCGCGCCGTCGTCGGTCGTGTACTCGATCGTCAGGGTGGCCCCGTCCGGCACCTGGGTCGGCGCGATGGCCACCGGGTCGAAGGCGTTCCAGAACGAGGCGTCGTCGTGCGGCGTCGGTGCGACGTCCTCGACCGTGATGGTCGTCGGGGTCACGAACGCCGAGTCGGTGCTAGTGGTCGCGGGCAGCTGCGCGACGACCGTGCCGCCGGGCGCGATCGGCTCCTGCGGGCTCAGTGACTTGTCGAGCGCGATGTCGATGTCGGGCTCGAAGACGTCGAGCCGCGCGACGGCGCTGTCGCTCGCGCTCGCGTCACCGTTCGTCACCGTGGTCCGAGCCGTGTTCGTGGTCGCGAGCGGTCCGTCTCCGGTGACCGCGTCGGCCGACGCGTCGATGCGGAAGGGGACGGTGACGGACGACCCGGCGTCGATCGGTCCGTCGTAGTCGATCGAGAAGCCGGTCACCCAGGTACCGTCCGGCGGCGTCACCGACGGAGTGGAGCCGTCGGTGAACGCGTCCGTCCGGGTCGTACCGTCACTGAAGTGCCACGTGATCCGGGCCCCGGACGCGGTCGCCGGGTACACGAGCGGCGCACTGAACCCCGCGAAGGCGACGTCGGCGGTGAAGTAGTCCAAGTCGCTGACGGTGAGCTGCTGGACGGGACCGTCCGAGCCGTTCGTCGCCGTCAGGGTGCCGACCGCTGACGCGCCGGCCGGGACACGCGCGGGGTCGATCGACTTCGTGAGGGAGGCGGCGAGGCTCGTGGGTGTGACGGTGTGGTCGGCGGACGCGTCGTCCGTGACCGGGTCCTGCCCCGGGACCGCGACCGTCGCGCTCGAGGTGTTCGTACGGGTCCAGCCGTCGTCGAGGGCGGCGTCGGTGTCCCGGTCCGTCGCACGCTGCGTCACGTCGAGCTGCACGGTCGCCGGTGGGTCGCCCGGCGTGAGGACGGCGCCGTCCTCGGCGGTGAACGTGTACCGGAGCCCGGCCACCTGGTCGTCCGTGACGCCCGGTGGCAGCGCGGCCGAACCGGGCGGTGCCGGGCTGCCGGGGACCCAGCGGTAGGTCCTGGTCGCGGGGTCCAGGACGTAGGCGTCGACCTGGACAGCGGTCGCGCCGGCCGGGGCCGTCACGGTACCCGGGCCGGTGGCGTCCACGAACCGGAACGGGTTCGTGTCGGACAGCGCGGTCGCACCGTCCGGCGCGTCCGCCGGGTCCTGCAGGACGATGGAGTCCGCCGGGGTGTTCGACGTGTTCGACGCGGACAGCGCGATCGTGGAGTCCGCGCCGGGGGAGTACCGCTCGGTCGTCGGCGTCCAGGACTTCGACGTCGCGACGTCGACGGTGGTGGGGACGTCGACCACGACCGACGCGCTGCTCGTCGAGGTCGTGGCGTTGTCCGCGGTGCCGGTCCCGGTGTTCGTGATCGTCTGCCCGTTGTACGGCCAGGTCGGCGGGAGGTCCTGCGGCACACGGAGCGTGATCGTGAGCGTGTACGCCTGCCCGGCGGCGAGACCGGTGGAGCCGTCGGCGAGGGGCTCGACGAACTGCACCGCGCCGGTGCACGGGGGATCCGTGGTCACGACGCTCGGGGGAGTCCCGCCGCAGCCGGTGGAGCTCACGACCCACGCCGGGGCGGCCGGCGGCGCCGGGTTCGGCGGGCTCGCGCTGAACCCGACGATCTCGAAGCCGGCGAGCTCCGCCGGCAGCGTGTCCTCGATGCGGGCGTCGACGCAGTCGGCGTCGTCGCACCCCAGCCGGATCGTGAAGGTGAACTCGTCGCCCGGGGCGAGCGTGGCGCTCTTGCCGCCGTCCACGAGCTTGTTCACCTCGAGCGCGGCGGGGTCGGCCGCGGCGGCCGGCAGTGCGGTTGCCCACACGGTCCCGACCCCGAGCAGGACGACGGCGGACATGGCGGTCACCCACCGCAACGTGCTGAACCGACCCATCGCCTCGTCATCCCCTCGTCGATCGGCCCAGCCTCTGCCTGGTGGTCCGGGCGATGCGCCATCCGGATCGGGTGATCTCCGCCGCCGTGTCGCGCAGATCGCCCGATCCGGGTGGTGCCCCGCGTTCGGGCGGACCGGTAGACCAGTCGCCACACCACCACTCGTGAGGGAGCACGACCCGTGAACCGGTCCGCTGCGGACGGGATCACCCATGAGCACCAGCGCCGACGAACCACGAGGAGACCACCGTGTTGTGGAGAAGACGCCATCACGACACCGCGCCGGTGTCGCCGGCCGCGGACGCGGCCCCGCGCTCGCAGGACGACCGCGCCGGTCTCGGCCGCGGTCTGCGCACCGTGATCGGCCTCGCCTGCGCGGTCGTCATCGCGTTCGGTTGTGCGCGGTTCGCCCCGATCATCGGCCCGACCGTCCTCGCGCTCGTCGTCACCATCTGCGTGCAACCGGCTCGGGTCTTCCTCGAACGGCTCGGGTTCGCCCGGAGCCTCGCGTCAGCGGTCGTGATCGTCATCGTGCTCGTGGTCACCGTGGCGTTCACCGCCGCGCTCGTGATCTCCCTCGCGCAGTTCGCCACGCTGTTCCCGCAGTACTCCGACCAGTTCGCCGATCTGGAGCAATCGGTCGCCAACGGCCTGGAGTCCCTCGGCGTGGGACCGGAGCAGGTCGCAGCGGTCTTCGCCACCTTCGACCCGGGGAAGATCGTCGGTGTGGTGTCCGGTCTCATCGGGAGCGTCTTCGGGTTCGGCTTCTCCACCTTCCTCGTGCTGTCACTCATCGTGTTCATGACCCTCGACGCCGGCTGGGGACACCTCATCGCGGGTCGGCTCCGACCGGCGCGTCCCGGCCTGGTGGAGGCCCTGGTCGCCTACACGGTGAGCGTGCGCCGGTACATGCTCGTCACGGCGCTGCTCGGTGCAGCGGTGGCGGCGCTCGACGCGCTGGCGCTGGTGCTCCTCGGGATCCCGGGTGCGCTGCTCTGGGGTCTGCTCGCCTTCATCACCGGGTTCATCCCGAACATCGGCTACTGGATCGGCCTCATCCCCCCGGCGTTCCTCGCACTGCTCGCGTTCGGGTGGCCGACGGCCCTCGCGGTGATCGTCGTCTACGCGGTGATCAACGGTGTGATCCAGTCGGGCCTGCAGCCGCACATCACCGGCTCCGCGGTGTCGTTGAACCAGACGATCTCATTCCTGTCCGTGGTCGTGTGGTCGGCGCTCCTCGGGCCGCTCGGCGCGATCCTCGCCCTCCCGCTCACGCTCCTCGTCCGCGCGCTCCTCGTCGACGCAAACCCGGACGCACGCTGGATGCGCCCAGCGCTCGGTGACCTCTCCGGGTTCACACCGGCGAAGCGACGGCAGCGGGACCGCACGAGCACGGCCGCACCGACGAACACCGGGAGCGTCTGATGCGCATCCTCCCCGGGCTGCAACGCGGGAACCTGCGGACGGAGGCGCTCGCGGGCGTCACCCTCGCAGCCATCGCGATCCCGCTGAACATCGGGTACGCCCAGATCGCCGGACTCCCGCCGACCGCCGGTCTCTACGCGTTGATCGTGCCCGCCGTGCTGTACGCGCTCCTTGCCTCGAGCCGGCAGCTCGTCGCATCGCCGGACGCCGCGGCTGCCGCGTTGGTCGGGTCCTCGTTGACCGGGTTGGTCGCAGCGGACAGCGACACGTACCTGCAGCTCGCGTTCGCGCAGGCACTCATCGGTGCCGTGATGTTCGCACTCTGCGCCGTCCTCAAGCTCGGGTTCCTCGCGAACTTCCTGTCGGCGCCGATCCTCGTCGGGTTCGTCGGCGGCCTCGCGCTCGACATCCTCGTCAGCCAGGTCGCCAAGATGCTCGGCGTCCACATCGACAGCGGCGGCGAGTTCGTGGAGAAGGCCGGACAGCTGCTCGCCGGGCTCGGCGGGACCAACCTGTGGTCCGTCGTCATCGCCGCGCTGTCCGTGGCCGTCCTGGTGCTCGGGCGCCGCGTGCGCGGGGTGCCGTGGGCGCTCGTCGTCCTCGTCGCCTCAACGGTCGCACTGGTCGTCTTCCGCCTCGACGACGCCGGGGTGTCGGTCCTCGGCGACGTGCCGGCCGGGCCGCCGTCATTCACGTGGCCGCAGATCAGCTGGACGCAGTGGTTGCAGGTCGTCCCGAGCGCGTTCGCGCTGACGCTCGTCACCATCGCCGAGGGACTGCTGGTGGCCCGCCGGTACGCCGAACGGCACGGGTACCGCGACGAACCCGACCGCGACCTGTTCGCCTTCGCCGCGGCCAACCTCGGCGCGGGTGTGACGGGCGGGTTCACGGTCGGGTCGTCCGCGTCCCGCACGGCCGCGATGGACCAGGCTGGTTCGCGGACGCAGCTGCCGGCGCTCGTCGCGGCGGTCCTCACCTTCCTGGTCGTGTGCTTCGGGACGGCGCTGCTGCGGGACATCCCGTCGCCGGCGATCGGCGCCATCGTCGCCGTCGCCGTCGTACCGCTGCTCGGCTTCGCCGACTTCGCGCGGCTCTGGCGCCTCCGGCGCTTCGAGTTCGCCGTCGCGGCCGTGTGCTTCCTCGGGGCACTCTTCCTCGGTCCGGTCATCGGCGTGGTCATCGCGTTCGTGCTGTCCCTCGTCGACGTCGTCCGCCGCGCGTCCCACCCGCCGGTGGACGTCCTGACGCCCGGCGGCGAGCCGCTGGACGCGTTCCGTGCGGCGGACGACGGCACGGTGACCTCGGTGCCCGGCGTGGTGGTGCTGCGGTTCGCGGGCCCGCTCTTCTTCGGCAACGCCCAACGGTTCGGTTCGGCGGTGCGCTCCGCGGTGACGGCGGGTCTCGCGGTCGATGCCCGGCACCTCGTCCTCGACTGCGAGGCGATCACCGACGTCGACACCACGGCGGCCGACGTCGCGGACGAGACGTTCGCGTGGTGCGCGGAGCAGGGCGTCACCGTCTCGTTCAGCCGTCTGCGGGCCGGTGTCCGCGAGCAGTTCGCGCACTTCGACCTGCTCGGCGACGCCCGGCAGTTCTCGACGAACGCGGCGGCGGCGACCGCCCTGCGCGCGGACGGGCCGGCATCCTGACCGGGCTCCGCGTGGCGCAGCGCCCGTGGGGTGGAGAGGGGACCCCTGGTGGAGGGGATGACGGGAATCGAACCCGCGTGGCCAGTTTGGAAGACTGGGGCTCTACCATTGAGCTACATCCCCGCGCCTGCGCACCAGGCGCAGCCAGATCATCGTAGCGGACGAACGGGCACCGACATGCCAGGGCGCGTCATCCCCAAGCCGGACGCCACGGCCGAGCGCACGATCCGCTGGTCCCGGGTGGCCTCGTACGTGCTGGTGGTCCTCGCCGCGGTGGTCTTCTCGATGCGCCCGGAGCTGTTCGGTGACCCGCAGTCGCAGCCCGCGCACGCACTCCTGCACGTCTGGCGGATCGTCGTCGGGGTCGTCCTGGCGGTCGCTGCGCTGGGGGTCCAGGTGGCCGTCGGCGTGCACTGGCGGAACGGCTTGCGACGCGCCGCCGAGATCGACGGACAAGCTCCCGGGAACCCAGCACCTCCGGACCGCTAGACTCATCGGCGTCGCATGCGCCTGTCGGCGTGCGCGGAATCCCTGGCACACACAAACGGGGCGTAGCTCAGCTTGGTAGAGCGCCCGCTTTGGGAGCGGGAGGTCGCAGGTTCAACTCCTGTCGCCCCGACCAGGTCTTCGAGAACCACCGACCACACGAACGTCAACCAACAGGAGAACATCCCTTGGCCACCAGCACCGTCGACAAGGTGAGCGACACCCGCGTCAAGCTCACCGTGAACGTGACGCCGGAAGATCTCAAGCCGAGCATCGACCACGCGTACAAGCACATCGCCGAGCAGATCAACATCCCCGGCTTCCGCAAGGGCAAGGTCCCGCCGGCGATCGTCGACCAGCGCGTCGGCCGCGGCGAGGTCCTGAACCACGCCGTCGGTGACGCCATCGACAACTTCTACCGCCAGGCGGTCGAAGAGCAGGAGCTGCGCATCCTCGGCCGTGCCGAGGCCGACGTCGCCGAGCTGCCGAACCTCGCCGACTTCGCGGGCGACCTCGTCCTCACCTTCGAGGTCGACGTGCGTCCCGAGTTCGACCTCCCGAAGTACGAGGACTACGAGCTCACCGTCGACGCCGTCGAGGTGTCGGACGACGAGATCGAAGAGGAGCTGCAGAACCTGCGCACCCGCTTCGGCACGCTCGTGACGGTCGACCGTCCGGCGAAGACGGGCGACTTCGCGCAGATCGACCTCACCGCCAGCATCGGCGACGACGAGGTCGACTCGGCCACCGGCGTCTCCTACGAGATCGGCTCCGGCGACCTGCTCGAGGGCATCGACGAGGCGCTCGAGTCCCTCACCGCCGGTGAGTCGACGAACTTCGAGTCGAAGCTCGTCGGTGGCGACCGCGAGGGCGAGACCGCTCAGATCGCCGTCACCGTCACCGCCGTCAAGGAGCGCGAGCTCCCCGAGGCCGACGACGAGTTCGCGCAGATCGCCAGCCAGTTCGACACGATCGACGAGCTCAAGGCGGACCTGAAGGAGCAGATCGCGAAGTCCAAGACCTTCGGTCAGGGCGCCGCGGCTCGCGACAAGCTCGTCGAGAAGCTCATCGAGGACGTCAACATCCCGATCTCGGAGCAGCTCATCGAGGACGAGGTGCACCGTCACCTCGAGCAGGAGAACCGCCTCGAGGACGAGGAGCACCGCAAGGAGGTCTCCGAGTCCAGCGAGAAGGCCTTCCGCTCGCAGATCCTCCTCGACTCCATCGCCGAGAAGGAGGAGATCCAGGTCTCCCAGGAGGAACTGACCCAGTACCTCATCCAGGCTGCGGCGCAGTACGGCATGGAGCCGGCCGAGTTCATCAAGGTCATCGACCAGAACGGCCAGATCCCGGGCATGGTCGGCGAGGTCGCCCGCTCGAAGGCGGTCGCGACCGTCCTCGCGAAGGTGACCGTCAAGGACACCAACGGCGACGCAGTCGACCTCTCCGCCTTCACGGCGGGTGTCGCGCAGGCGCCTGCGGAGGACGCCGAGTAACGATCTCGACGCCACCGGCAAGACAGACGGGAGGCACGGTGCCAGCTGGCACCGTGCCTCCCGTCTCGTGTTTTCCGCACCACCGCATTGCTGTCGGCGAACAGGCGAGAACTGGTGCGTTGCACCCGATAAGTTCGACAACAAGCGACAACTGAACGGGAGCTTTTCCATGGCCGAAGCAACACTGAACCCCAGTGTTTTTGACCGCCTTCTGAGAGACCGGATCGTGTGGCTCGGCTCCGAGGTCCGCGACGACAACTCGAACGAGATCGCAGCCAAGCTGCTGCTGCTCGCCGCCGAGGACCCTGAGAAGGACATCTACCTCTACATCAACTCACCCGGTGGCTCGATCACCGCGGGCATGGCGATCTACGACACGATGCAGTTCGTGCCGAACGACATCGTCACCGTGGGCATCGGCCTCGCCGCGTCGATGGGACAGTTCCTGCTGTCCTCCGGCACGCCGGGCAAGCGCTACATCACGCCGAACGCCCGTGTGCTGCTGCACCAGCCGTCCGGTGGCTTCGGCGGTACCGCTGCCGACATCCAGACGCAGGCCAAGGTCATCCTCGACATGAAGCAGCGGATGGCGGAGCTCACGGCCGAGCAGACCGGCAAGTCCATCGAGCAGATCCTCAAGGACAACGACCGTGACAACTGGTTCACGGCGCAGGAAGCGCTCGAGTACGGCTTCGTCGACCACCTCCGCGCGTCGAGCGCCGAGGTCATCGGTGGCGGCGGCACCGTCGCCGACGGCGAGACGCCCACCAGCGCGGCCGACCCCGACGCCCAGTCCTGATCCCCACCGAAGAAAAGGAAACGAGAATGCATCTCCCAATGCTCGGTGGCGCGCAGAACGTCCCGGCTCCGTCCAATCGGTACATCCTGCCGAGCTTCGAGGAGCGCACGGCCTACGGCTACAAGCGCCAGGACCCGTACGCGAAGCTCTTCGAGGACCGCATCGTGTTCCTCGGTGTCCAGGTCGACGACGCGTCGGCTGACGACGTCATGGCCCAGCTGCTCGTGCTCGAGTCGATGGACCCCGACCGCGACATCGTCATGTACATCAACTCGCCCGGTGGTTCGTTCACCGCGATGACGGCGATCTACGACACGATGCAGTACATCCGTCCGCAGATCCAGACGGTCTGCCTCGGCCAGGCTGCCTCGGCTGCGTCGGTGCTCCTCGCCGGCGGTACCCCGGGCAAGCGCCTCGCGCTGCCGAACGCCCGTGTGCTCATCCACCAGCCCGCGACCCAGCAGGGTGGCGGTCAGGCGTCGGACATCGAGATCCAGGCGGCGGAGATCCTCCGCATGCGCACCTGGCTCGAGGAGACGCTGTCGAAGCACTCCAACAAGACGCCGGAGGAGATCAACCACGACATCGAGCGCGACAAGATCATGTCCGCGCAGGAAGCCGTGGAGTACGGCCTGATCGACCAGGTCCTCACCAGCCGCAAGAACCTGCCGGCGCTCGTCAAGTAGCACCAGCAGGAACGACGAAGGCCCCGCACCGATCGGTGCGGGGCCTTCGTCGTGCAGCGGTGTCAATCGTCGGTGTCGTCCGTCTCGGGCGCGGGGCGGCGCCGCAGGAGCAGCAGGACCGTGACGACCAGCGCGACGAGGACGAGTCCGCCGGCGCCGATCCAGAGCGCGTCCGACGCGGCGGAGTCGGCGCTGCCCGAGGCCGTGCCTGAGGTGGCCGCCTCGGTCGACGAGTCGCCCGCGGTGGCGCAGGTCGGCGGCGTCGACGAACCCGTCGCGGCGGAGAAGCCGGAGGGGGCCTTCCACGTGAAGGTGTACTCGTCGGAGACGGTGTGACCGTCGGCCGAGACGATCTGCCACTCGACCGTGTACTTCCCCGAGCCGCCGAGTGCGGCTGGGGTGGTCATCGAGGGGCCGTCGATGTCGACGCAGCCGTCCTCGTAGTACTTGCCGTCCGGGCCGACGACCCGGAAGGCGAACCCCGAGCCGGAGCCACCGATGTCGAGCAGCTTGTCGTTCGTGGTGATGTCGAACGACTTCGGCAACTCGGTGAGGGTGCCACCGACCTCCGGGGTCGACGCGATCAGGTAGTTGTGCGCGCTGGCCGGGCTGGCGAGCCCGAGGACGGCACCGCCCGCGATCGCGACGGCCGCGGCGGACCCGGCCACGAGCCTCCAGGCAGAGGACCGCAGCCGGGACCGACGCGAGCCGCGCTGCGTCACTTGACGGAGCCCCGACGACGCGTGTTCGCGACGGCGACGACCAGGGCGACGGCGCCGAGCACCAGGCCGCCGAGGCCGAGGAAGCGGCCGACCAGGTCGGGGTCGGCGGGGGCGGTCGCAGCGGCGGCCTCGGTCGTGGGGGTGGCGGCGATGGGGTCACCGTCGTCGTCCGTGGCCTCGGCCGCGGTCAGGGTGATCGAGGGCGCCGGGTGCTCGGGCTCGGCCTCACCGGCGACCTGCTCCTGGTTCCACTCGACGGAGCCCTTCTCGCAGGTCTGCAGGGCGGGGAACTCGACCAGGTCGCCGGCCTTGCCGTCCGGCAGCGAGAAGGAGAGGGCGAAGGTGTCGCGCTCGTCCGCGGGGAGCGGGGTCTTCGCGGTGTAGGTGATGCTCGTGACGCGCTCGGCGGCGGCCTCGGCCTCGTCGTCGGACGCGGATGCCGACGGGTCGGTGTAGGGCTCGGTGGCCTTGCGGATCGTCCAGTTCGGGTTCACCGTCGGGGTGACCTCGATCACGGACTCCGGCACCTGGAACTCGATCTTCGTCGTGGGGGAGCCGTCGCAGCCGTGCGGGACCGAGAACGTCGCCGTCGTGTACGAGTTCGCCGCGGTGGACGTCGCGGTCGCGGACACGTGTGCGCTGGCCGACGCGGCGGAGCCGAGGACGATCGCGGCGGTGATGCCGAGGGTGACGGCGCCGCCGGCGACGAGTCGGTTGTGCATGGAGTTCCTTCCGGATGTTTCTACAACTTGTAGAGGAGACCGGATCACCGTAGCAGGATCGAACGCCCTGGGCGAACGCGCCGGCGAAATCCCGAGGGGCATCGCGGTCGGTGTCACCGGTTGCGGTTAGGCTCGTGTGCACGACGAGGTGCCCACCACCACGGTGCACCAACGGTCGTCGCGACGGCGCGACCGACACGTCCGACCACGGGAGGCACTGGAATGGCACGCATCGGAGAGAGCGGTGACCTCCTGAAGTGCTCCTTCTGCGGCAAGAGCCAGAAGCAGGTGCAGCAGCTGATCGCCGGTCCCGGCGTGTACATCTGCGACGAGTGCGTCGAGCTGTGCAACGAGATCATCGAAGAGCGTCTGGCCGAGGCGGGCGAGGACACCACGAGCGGTGACTTCGAGCTCCCGAAGCCGCGCGAGATCTTCGACTTCCTGCAGGAGTACGTCATCGGGCAGGACCCGGCGAAGCGCGCCCTCGCGGTCGCCGTCTACAACCACTACAAGCGCATCCGCGCCCAGGGGCAGATCACCGCGGCCGAGGACCGCGACGACATCGAGATCGCGAAGTCGAACATCCTGCTCATCGGCCCGACGGGCTGCGGCAAGACGTACCTCGCGCAGACCCTGGCGAAGCGCCTCAACGTGCCGTTCGCCGTTGCCGACGCCACCGCGCTGACCGAGGCCGGCTACGTGGGTGAGGACGTCGAGAACATCCTCCTCAAGCTCATCCAGGCCGCCGACTACGACGTGAAGCGCGCCGAGACCGGCATCATCTACATCGACGAGGTCGACAAGATCGCCCGCAAGGCCGAGAACCCGTCGATCACGCGTGACGTCTCGGGCGAAGGCGTCCAGCAGGCGCTCCTCAAGATCCTCGAGGGCACCGTCGCCTCGGTCCCGCCGCAGGGCGGTCGGAAGCACCCGCACCAGGAGTTCATCCAGATCGACACGACGAACGTGCTGTTCATCGTCGCCGGTGCGTTCGCCGGGCTCGAGGACATCGTGTCGTCCCGCGTCGGCAAGCGGGGGATCGGCTTCGGCGCCCCGCTCCACAGCGCGAACGACCACCAGGACCTGTACTCCGAGGTGCTGCCGGAAGACCTGCACAAGTTCGGCTTGATCCCCGAGTTCATCGGTCGTCTGCCCGTCGTCACCACGGTGTCGCAGCTCGACCAGGCGGCGCTCATGCAGATCCTGACCGAACCGAAGAACGCCCTGGTCAAGCAGTACCAGCGGATGTTCCAGATCGACGGCGTCGAGCTCGAGTTCGACCAGGGCGCGCTCGAGGCCATCGCGGACCTCGCGGTGCTGCGCCAGACCGGTGCCCGTGGGCTCCGCGCCATCCTCGAAGAGGTCCTCGGGCCGGTGATGTTCGACGTGCCGTCCGACGACGACGTCGCCCGCGTGGTGATCACTCGCGAGTCCGTGCTCGAGAACGCTGCGCCGACGATCGTTCCGCGGCCCCGGGCGAAGCGCGTCGAGAAGTCGGCGTAGCGCTCCGTCCGAGCGGCGCGGGGCGATTCGCACCACCAAACGGACAGAACACCTCGGGATCCCGAGGTGTTCTGTCCGTTTCCGGGTGTTCCGCCGGTCGGCTCCTACTCCAGCCCGCGGCGACGCAGCAGCGGCCCGACCTCGGCGTCACGGCCGCGGAAGTCGCGGTACGCCTCGAGCGGGTCCTTCGCGCCGCCGACCCCGAGCAGCCGCTCGGCGAACCGGCGCCCGGCGTCGCGGGAGAGCCCACCGTTGTCGCGGAACCACTCGACGGTGTCGGCGTCGAGCACCTCGGACCAGATGTAGCCGTAGTACCCGGCGTCGTACCCGCCCGAGAACGTGTGCGCGAAGTACGTCGACGAGTACCGCGGCGGCACGGCCTCGACGGCGATCCCGGCGGCGGCGAGGGCGTCTCGCTCGAAGTCCTCGACGGAGGTGACCGCAGCGGCGTCCGCTGCCGAGAGTCGGTGCCACGCCTGGTCGAGCAGCGCCGCGGCCAGGTACTCGGTGGTCCCGAAGCCCTCGTTGAACCCGGCGGAGTCGCTGAGCCCGAGGACGAGCTCGGGCGGCAGGGGAGCGCCGGTCTCGTGGTGCTTGGCGTAGTTCGCGAGCACCGACGGCCACGACACCCACATCTCGTTCACCTGGCTCGGGAACTCGACGAAGTCCCGCTCGACGTTCGTGCCGGAGAACCGCGGGTAGTTGGTACGGGCGATGAGGCCGTGCAGTGCGTGGCCGAACTCGTGGAAGAGCGTCTCGACCTCGTCCTGGATGAGCAGGGTGGGGGAGCCCGCCGCCGGCTTCGCCGCGTTGAGGTTGTTCACGACGACCGGCAGCGTGCCGAGGAGCTCGGACTGCTCGACGACGGGGTTCATCCACGCGCCGCCGCGCTTGCCGTCGCGCGTGTAGAGGTCGAGCAGGTAGAGCCCGACGGGTTCGCCGTCCTCGCCGGTGACCTCGAAGACGCGGACCTCGTCGTTGTAGCCGTGCAGGTCCGGGCGCTCGGTGAAGGTCAGGCCGTACAGGGCGCCGGCGGCGTGGAAGACACCGTCGCGCAGCACCCGGTCGGCCTCGAAGTACGGCCGGAGGGCGGAGCTGTCGGCGGCGAACTGCTCACCGCGCAGGATCTCGGTGGCGTACGCCCAGTCCCACGACTCGATGTCGTACCCGACGGTACGGGACCGGACGGCGCGCTCGTCGTCGGCGTTCCGTGCGGCGGCGCCCACGAGCGAGGACAGCAGGCCGTCGACGGCCTCCGGGGTCTTCGCGGTCTCGTCGGCGGTCACGACGGCGGCGTGGTTCGGGAACCTGAGGAGTTCGGCGCGCTCGGCGCGGAGCCGCACGATGCGGAGCAGGACGTCGCGGTTGTCGTGCTCGTTGCCGCGTCGGCCGCGGGCGAGGGACGCGCGCATGATCCGTTCGCGCAGGTCGCGGTTCGCCAGCGACGCCAACCACGGGTGCCCGGTGTAGAGCGGCAGCGTGATGAGCCAGCCCTCGAGCCCTCGGTCGGCTGCGGCGCCGGCTGCTGCCGACTTCGCGCCGTCGTCGAGTCCCTGGAGCTCGTCCTCCGAGGTCACGTGCACGGCGGAGTCGTTCGTGTCCTCGAGCAGGTTGCGCTCGAAGGTGGTGGTGAGCGTCGAGAGTTCCTGGTTGATCGCGGTCAGCCGCTCCTTGCCGGCGTCGTCGAGCCCGGCTCCGGCGAGGGTCATCTCGGTGTGGGTGCGCTCGACCAGGCGACGGTCTTCGTCGCTGAGGTCGGCCCGCTCGTCGAGCGAGGCGAGCACCGCATCGACGCGGGCGTAGAGCCGGGAGTCCAGCGTGATCGCGTCGCGGTGTGCGGCGAGGAGCGGCGAGACCTCGGCCTCGAGGTCGTGGAGCTCGGGCGTGGAGTCGGCGGACGACAGCGTGAAGAACACGTGGCTGACGCGTGCGAGCAGCTGCCCCGTGCGCTCCAGTGCGACGAGGGTGTTCTCGAACGTCGGTGCGTCCGGATCGGTGGCGATGGCCTCGACCTCGGCGCGCTGCTCGGCCATGCCGGCGTCGAAGGCCGGGCGGTAGTGGTCGAGTCGCACGTCGCCGAAGGGCGGCAGGGCGTAGGGGAGGGTGCTCGGGACGTCGAACGGGGTTGCCATGGCAACCACCCTACGGACGTCGCGCCGCGACGGGGCGGACGGGAGGCCCGTGGGAACGACCAGGTCAGCGGGACGGCCCCGTGGCTGCGTCGATCAGCGTCGACGCGGCACGGCGGGCGTGCGCCGCGGGCTCCGTGGTGCCGGCGATGGCGGCGGTGGTCTGCGCGCCCTCGGCGAGCAGCGCGAGCTGTGCGGCGAGTTCCTCGGCGCGTGCCGGGTCGGCGACGACGTCGGCGGTGAGCTGCTGCACGAACTGCTGGAAGGAGTCCTTGTGCTGGCGGGCGATCTCGGCGACCGCGGGGGAGGTCGCGCCGAGCTCCCCGAAGGCGTTGATGAACCCGCAGCCGCGGAAGGTGTCGTCCCCGAACCAGGACTCGAGGAAGTCGTACATCGCGAGCAGCTTGTCGCGGGGCGTCGTGGCGGTCTCGACAGCGCCGTGCACGCCCCGTTCCCAGAGGTCGTGGCGGCCGGACAGGACCGCGGCGATGAGTTGCTCCTTGCCGGGGAACGCGGCGTAGAGCTTCTTCAGCGAGACGCCGGCGCCGGTGCGGATCTCGTCCATGCCGACCGACTGGATGCCGCGCGCGTAGAACAGCTGGTCGGCGACGTCCACGATGTGGGCGCGGACGTCCGGTTCGACGGTGCTGGTTGCCATGTGCGTACCCCGTTCACTGCGTGTCCACCATTCTCGACTTGCGCCGGGAACGATCGTTCTCTAGTGTAGCGGACATCGACGGAGAACGACCGTTCTCCGCGAGTTGTCATGGGAGGATCCATCATGGGTGCCATCACCGTCGGGACCGAGAACAGCGTCGACATCGAACTCCACTACGAAGACAAGGGAACCGGTCAGCCGATCGTGCTGATCCACGGCTTCCCCCTCGACGGCAACTCGTGGGAGGGCCAGACGCCCGAGCTGCTCGCCGCGGGCTACCGCGTCATCACGTACGACCGCCGTGGGTTCGGCCAGTCCTCGCAGCCGTCGACCGGCTACGACTACGACACCTTCGCCGACGACCTGCACGCGGTCCTCGAGGCCCTCGACCTGCACGACGTGATCCTGGTCGGCTTCTCGATGGGCACCGGCGAGATCGCCCGCTACATCGGTCGCCACGGACAGGACCGGATCGCGAAGGTCGCGTTCCTGGCCTCGCTCGAGCCGTTCCTCGCGATCACCGACGACAACCCGGACGGTGCCGCACCGATGTCGTTCTTCGAGGGCATCGCTGCCGACGTCGAGAAGGACCGCTACGCGTACTTCACGAACTTCTACCAGGACTTCTTCAACCTGTCGGAGAACCTCGGCTCCCGCATCTCGGAGGAGGCCGTCCGCAACGCCTGGAACATCGCTGCCGGTTCCGGTTCGATCGCGTCCGCTGCGGCGCCGCTGACCTGGCCGACCGACTTCCGCCAGGACATCCCGAAGGTCACCGTCCCGGCGCTCATCGTGCACGGCACGGCGGACAACATCCTGCCGATCGACGCCACCGGTCGTCGCTTCACCCAGGCGCTGCCCGCGGCGAAGTACGTCGAGATCGAGGGCGCCCCGCACGGCCTGCTCACCACGCACACCGCCGAGGTGAACGAGGTCCTGCTGACCTGGCTCGCCGAGTAGGCGCTCGCATCGTGAGCAGAAATGGTCGGGTTCCGCACGGGACCCGACCATTTCTGCTCACCAAGCGAGCGCAGCGGGCGAGCGCGCCCGCGTCAGTCCTCTTCCGCGGCGTCGTCCGGGTCCGTCACCTGGGCGTGCCCGAGCGCGTCGAGGTGGATCGAGGTGCCGTCGTCGAGCTCGACGATCGGCTTGCCCTCGAGGAACGTCAGGGTCCAGCCCCACGTTGCCGTGTCGACGGACTCCGTCGCGAGCTCGTCCTCGACCTCCCGCACGGCGACGACCATCGCCTCGGGCAGCCGCGCAGGCGGTTCCCCACCCACGTTCCAGCGTGTGCCCAACTGCATCCGTGCCTCCAGTCCGGTGGTTGACGGGCCGGGTCGCAGACGCGACCCGGCCCGGATCGCCGACGTTACGCCTGCTGCTCCGCGAGCTCGATCTCGGTGACCTCGAGCTCCGCGCCGTCGACGAACGACAGGTTCTCGATGCGGCCGACGGCCGCCAGGTCCACCGCAGCCTGCTCGATGAGCACGCGCGTCTCGGCCGGGGCCGCGACGACCGCGCGGGTCACGGGCGTCTTCTGGGACGCCTTCGCCGCCGTCTTCGCACCGCGGATCCCGATGAGCGCCTGTCCGACGGCCGCGAGCAGCCCGGTGGGGGCCGCGTCGGTGGGCAGGTCGGCAGCGGTCGGCCAGGAGGCCCGGTGCACGCTCGTCTCGTGGGTCCAGGCCCACACTTCCTCCGTCGCGAACGGCAGGAACGGTGCCAGGAGACGCAGCTGCACGTCGATGGCGGCGCGGAGCGCCAGGACGGCGCTCGCCTGCGTCTCGTGCGTCGCGTCGGCAGCGGTGCCGTAGGCACGCTCCTTCACGAGCTCGAGGTAGTCGTCGCAGAACGTCCAGAAGAAGCGCTCGGTGATCTCGAGGGCGCGGGCGTGGTCGAACCCGTCGAACGCCGTGGTGGCCTGCTCGACGACCGAACCGAGCTCGGCGAGCATGTCGACGTCGAGTGCCTCGGTGACGCTCGTGGCGCCCTCGGGCAGCGGGAAGCCGTAGACGAACTTCGCCGCGTTCAGGACCTTGATCGCCAGACGTCGGCCGACCTTGATCTGCTTCGGGTTCTGCGGGTCGAACGCCGCGTCGGTGCCGAGCTTCGACGAGGCCGCCCAGTACCGGACCGCGTCCGCACCGTGCTGCTCGAGGATCGACAGCGGCGTGACGACGTTGCCCTTCGACTTCGACATCTTCTTGCGGTCGGGGTCGACGATGAAGCCGGAGATGCTCGCGTGCTTCCACGGCACCACGTCGGCCTCGAGCTGGCTGCGGAGCACCGTCGTGAAGAGCCACGTCCGGATGATGTCCTGCGCCTGCGGGCGGACGTCGTACGGGTAGACGAGGCCGTAGAGCTCCGGGTCGGTCTCCCACTTGCCCGCGAGCTGCGGGGTCAGCGACGAGGTGGCCCAGGTGTCCATCACGTCGAGCTCGCCCTGGAACCCACCGGCGACGCCGCGCTGGTCCTCGGAGTAGCCGGGAGCCGGGTCGGACGACGGGTCGACGGGCAACTGTGCCTCGGTCGGGACGATCGGCTGGTCGAACACCGGGTTGCCGTCGGCGTCGAGGGGGTACCAGACCGGGATCGGCACACCGAAGAAGCGCTGGCGGGAGATGAGCCAGTCGCCGGACAGGCCACCGACCCAGTTGTCGTACCGGACGCGCATGAAGTCCGGGTGGAACGCGATCTCCTCGCCGCGGGCACGGAGCTTCGCCTTGAGGGCCTCGTCGCGGGCGCCGTTGACGATGTACCACTGGCGGGTCGAGACGATCTCGAGGGGCTTGTCGCCCTTCTCGAAGAACTTCACCGGGTGCTGGATCGTCTTCACGTCGCCGATCAGGCCGCCCGACTCGGTGAGGGCGTCCACGACGACCTTCTTCGCCGAGAACACGGTCTTGCCGGCCATCTCGGCGTAGAGCTCCTGGCCACGGGGCGACTCGATCCAGGCGGGCTGCTCGGAGCGCACGCGGCCGTCGAAGCCGAGGATCGCGCGGTTCGGCAACTGCAGCTCACGCCACCAGACCACGTCGGTGGTGTCACCGAAGGTGCAGACCATCGCGATGCCGGCGCCCTTGTCCTTCTGCGCCAGGTGGTGTGCGAGCACCGGGACCTCGACGTCGAACAGTGGGGAGCGGACCGTGGTGCCGAAGAGGTCCTGGAACCGCTCGTCGTCCGGGTGCGCGACGAGGGCGACGCACGCCGGCAGCAGCTCGGGGCGGGTCGTCTGGATGACGACGTCGTCGCCGCCGTCCGCACGGTGGAACGCGATGCCGTGGTAGGCGCCGGGCATCTCCTTGTCCTCGAGCTCGGCCTGCGCGACCGCGGTGCGGAACGTCACGTCCCACAGGGTCGGGGCGTCGGCCTGGTAGGCCTCGCCGCGCTCGAGGTTGCGGAGGAAGGCACGCTGCGCGCTCGCCCGCGAGGTGTCGTCGATGGTGCGGTACGACTGGGTCCAGTCGACCGACAGGCCGAGGGTGCGGAAGAGCTCCTCGAACTGCTGCTCGTCCTGCACGGTCAGCTGGTCGCACAGCTCGATGAAGTTGCGGCGCGAGATCGGCAGCTGGTCGGCGGCCTTCGACGACTTGCCGTCGCCGCCCTCGAACGGCGGCGTGAAGCCGGGGTCGTAGGGGAGCGTCGGGTCACAGCGGACCCCGTAGTAGTTCTGCACACGGCGCTCGGTGGGCAGGCCGTTGTCGTCCCAGCCCATCGGGTAGAAGACGTGCTTGCCGCGCATGCGCTCGAACCGGGCCTTGAGGTCGGTGTGCGTGTACGAGAACACGTGACCGATGTGCAGCGAGCCGGAGGCCGTCGGCGGCGGGGTGTCGATCGAGTAGACGGCGTCACGGTGGCCGGCGGCGTCGCGGTCGAAGCGGTAGGTGCCGTCCTGCTCCCAGACCGGCCCCCAGACCTGCTCCAGTCCGTCGACGCTCGGCTTCTCGGGCATGGGTTTGGTCATGGCTGCGCCTTTCGATCGCTATGTGCGGCACCGAGTCCGTGATGAGGTGCCTGAGTGTCCACGCCTGACGCGCGGTGCCCCCAATCGTAGCGGCCACCCCGTGCCCGTCGCTGGCCGGTTCCGGCGCTCTAGCACACGGGCCTACCAGACACGCCGGTCGCCTGATAGTCTGTCGGAGTTTGTCCGGCGAGCGCGGGTTCGCAGGAGCTGCACCGTTGCCGTCCGCCGGACGCCCGAAGGACGCACCGCACACCGGAGGAACTCTCTTGGCACCGAACGACGCACCCCACCCGCACGGCGACCGGCCGGCGCCGCACGGCGACCGGCCGATGCGCACGAAGGGCGCTGCGAAGCGCGCTCGGCGCAACCTGACGAAGGACGACGTCACCGTCGTCGAGGAGTCGCTGCTCAAGCGTGCCGTGGCCGCCGCCGCGCTCGGCAACGCGATGGAGTGGTTCGACTTCGGCATCTTCGCGTACCTCACGGTCACGATCTCGCAGGTCTTCCTGCCGCAGGGCGACCCGGCCGCGAACATCGTCGCGACCTTCGGGTTCTTCGCCGCGGCCTTCATCGTCCGCCCGATCGGTGGTGCCGTCTTCGGCCCGATCGGCGACAAGATCGGCCGCCAGAAGGTCCTCGCGCTGACGATGATCCTGATGGCCGCCGGCACGCTGATGATCGGCCTGATCCCCTCGTACGACTCGATCGGCTTCTGGGCGCCGATCCTGCTGCTCGTCGCCCGCTTCGTGCAGGGCTTCTCGACCGGTGGTGAGTACGGCGGCGCCGCGACGTTCATCGCCGAGTACTCGCCCGACAAGCGCCGCGGGTTCATGGGCTCGTGGCTCGAGTTCGGCACGCTCGCCGGCTACGTGCTCGGCGCGTCGATCGTCACCGGCCTGCAGTTCGGCCTGTCCGAGGACGCACTGCTCAGCTGGGGCTGGCGCATCCCGTTCATCATCGCCGGCCCGCTCGGTCTGATCGGGCTGTACCTGCGCCTCAAGCTCGAGGAGACCCCGGCCTTCCAGAAGCAGCAGGAGCAGGCCGCCGAGCGCGAGGGGCAGAAGACGCCGTTCCTCAAGCTCTTCGCCGAGAACTGGCGCTCGCTCATCATCTGCATCGGCCTGGTCCTGGTCTTCAACGTGACCGACTACATGCTGCTGTCGTACATGCCGACCTACCTCGAGCAGAACCTCGGCCAGAACGCCACGTTCGGCCTGATCCTGATCGTCGTCGTGATGCTGCTCATGATGGTCGTGATCACCTTCGGCGGTCGCCTGTCCGACCGGTTCGGCCGTCGTCCGGTGCTCGCCGCTGGCTGCATCGGCTTCATCCTGCTGTCCTGGCCGGCCCTCAAGCTCGTCCAGACCGGCACCGGTGTCGGCGTGTTCGCCGGGCTGCTCATCCTCGGCGTCGTGCTCGTCACGTTCACCTCGACCATGCCGTCGACGCTGCCCGCGCTGTTCCCGACGATCATCCGCTACGGCGCCCTCGCCATCGCGTTCAACGTCTCGGTGTCCCTGTTCGGTGGCACCACGCCGCTCGCGACCGCCGCGCTGATCAACGGCGCGAAGGAAGCCGGCTTCGGCTGGGCCGAGGACATCCCGGCGTTCTACCTGATGGCGGCTGCCGTCATCGGGCTCGTCGCGGTGTACTTCACCAAGGAGACCGCCGCGTCCCCGCTGATGGGCTCCGGCCCGACGGTCGGCTCGGAGGACGAGGTCGCCGGGGTCATCGACGACTACAACGACCCGACCTCGGAGCTCGCGCAGTCCGACTGGGCGAAGGACTTCTCGACGAGCGAGATCCCGATCATCTCGGGTGACGTCCCGAAGAAGGAGTCCGCGGACTCCTGACCCCCGGTCAGACCCGCCTTGGAGGCCCGGTGCACGTCCGCCACGGACGCGCGCCGGGCCTCCGGTCACGTTCAGGGCCGTGGTGCGGGCCCGCCTGCGAGCCGCTCGGCCGCGCTTCGCTCGGCCGCGCACCGCTCGGCCGCGCACCGCTCGGCCGCGCTTCGCGCTCAGCGACAATTCACGGGTCCCGCGCCCCGTGAAGTGTCGCTCAGCGCGAAACGTCGGTGCCGGTCGCGGTGCCGGGCGGGGTGCCGATCGCCGTGCCGGCCACAGCCAGTGGGCCCGCGGCGAGCTGCTCGGCGGCCTGGAGCAGGTGTGCGGTCACCGGGTGTGCCGGGTGCTCGAACACCTGGGTCGCTGAGCCCTGCTCGACGACCGCGCCCTCGTGCAGGACGAGCACGTCGTCGGCCATCCGTCGCACGGCACGCAGGTCGTGCGACACGAACACCATCGCCACACCGGTCTCGTCACGGAGCCGTTCGAGCAGCGACAGCACGGCGTCCTGCACGGTGGCGTCGAGCGCGGTGACCGGCTCGTCGAGCACGATCACCTCGGGGTCGGTCGCCAGTGCCCGGGCGATCGCGAGCCGTTGCCGCTGTCCGCCCGACAACGTGAGCGGGGACCGCGAGCGCAGTGCCGGATCGAGGTCGACCTGTCGGAGGGCTGCGTCCACCCGATCGGCGAGGGATCCGCGCGCCCGGCGTTCGTCGCCCCGTGACAGCGCATCGGCGAGCACCCGCTCCACCGACCACCGCTCGTCGAACGTGGCGCCGGGGTCCTGCACGACGGCGGCCAGCCGGTGCCGCCGGGGTCGCCGGTCGCGCTCGGGCAGTGGTGCCCACGGTTCGCCGGCCAGGGTCACGGTGCCGGCGTCGGGGGTCTCGAGGCCGAGGAGCATGCGCGCCAGCGTGGTCTTGCCGGACCCGGAGGCCCCGATCACCCCGAGGACCCGGCCCCGATCGAGCTCGAACGACACCCGGTCGACCGCGGGCACCCCGTCGAAGGCGCGCGAGAGCCCCTCCGCCACGAGGACTCCCGTCGCACCGTGCGAGGTCGGCTCCGCACCCGACTCCGCACCGGACTCCGCACTGTGCGAGGTTCCGCGCTCCGTGCGACCCGCGGCGCCTCGCACAGTGCTCGGAACCTCGCACACTGCGGCCGCCGCCCCGCCCGCCCTCGCACCGTGCGACCCCGGCGCGCCACCAGCCTCGCCCGGCCTCGCACCGTGCGACCCCGGCGCGCCACCAGCCCCGCCCGCCCTCGCACCGTGCGACGCCGCACGCACCAGCGCCCGCGTCGCCTCGTGCTGCGGCTCCCGCAGCACCGACTCCACCGGTCCCTGCTCGACAATCCGGCCCTCGTGGACGACCGCCACGCGATCGGCCCACCCCGCCACCAACCCGAGGTCGTGCGTGATCACGAGCAGCCCCGCTCCCCGCTGCTGCGCCGACCGGAGCTGCTCCATCACGGTGACCGCGATCCCGGCGTCCAGCGCAGTCGTCGGCTCGTCCGCGACGAGGAGCGCTGGGGACCCGACGGTCGCCGCGGCGATGAGTGCCCGCTGCCGCATCCCGCCGGACAGGGTCCCCGCGAGTCGGCCGTCGGTGGCGATGGCCGGGTCGAGCCCGACCGCACGCAGGGCATCACGCACGGCGGACACGCGCTCAGCCGCACCCATCTCGGTGTGGAGGCGGAGGGTGTCGGCGACCTCGCGCCCGACCGGACGCAGCGGGTCCAAGGCGCCCAGTGCCTCCTGGCCGACGTAGCCGACCCGCGACCCGCGCACCTGCCGCCAGCGCCGGTCGGAGAACGCGCGGACGTCGAGGCCGGCGACGGTGAGTGCCTCCGCGCGCACGGCGGAGCCGGGTGCGGACAGGCCGAGCGCGGCACGAGCGGTGACGGTCTTGCCGGACCCGGAGGCGCCGACGAGGGCGACGCACTCGCCGGCCTCGACGTGCAGGTCGACGCCGTGCACGATCGGGACGCGGTCGATGGCGACCGTGAGGCCGCGGATGTCGAGGACGCGGGTCATCGCGTGACTCCTGTTCGTCGGATCGCGCGACCGAGCACGGTGACGGCGGTCGCGAGCACCACGATGGCGAGCCCGGGGAAGGTGCTCATCCACGGTGCGGTCTGCAGGTAGGTCCGGCCGTCGGCGAGCATCGCGCCCCACTCGGGAGCGGGTGGTGGCGTGCCGACGCCGAGGTAGCTCAGTGCCGAGGCCCACACGATCGCCTGCCCGACGCCGAGCGTGCCGACGGCGACGACGGGCCAGAGCGCGGTCGGCAGGACGTGTCGGAGCAGGATGCGGGCGGGGGAGCGGCCGAGGACGACGGCCGTCTCGACCACCTGGGATCCGCGCGCCGCACGGACGAGCCCCCGGACGATCCGGGCGTAGCCGGGCGCGGTGGCGAACCCGACGGCGAGCATCGCGGGGACCGGACCGGGGCCGGTGACGGCGATGACGACGAGGGCGACGAGGAGCAGCGGCAGGGCGAAGGCGACCTCGGTGACGCGGCCGATCACCGCGTCGAGGAGCCTGCCGACCCGACCGGCACCCGCACCGAGGCCGGCGACGACCCCGAGCACGACGCCGGTCCCGCCGCCGACCAGGGTCGCGACGACGCCGACCACCAGAGATGCGCGGGTGCCGGCGACGACCCGCGCCAGGACGTCGCGCCCGGACTCGTCGGTGCCGAACGGGTGTGCGGCACCGGGGGGCTGGAGGGCATCGGCTGGGTGCACCGCGAGTGGGTCGGCGCCGCCGAGGACCGCTGGCCAGGCCGCCGCGACGACGGCGAGCAGGACGACGACCCCCGCCACGACGGCGGGCACCGTGAGCGCGTGGGGGTGTCGGAGGCCTGCGACGGGCGGGCGGCTGGGACCACCGGCCTGGAGGCTCGGCTCGGCGATGCCGCTCATCGTGCCTCCGCCTCGTGGCTGGGCCCACGGCGCTGGTCGGCTCGCGTGCGCGCGCCACCGGTGCGTAGGCGTCCGAGGCGTGGGCGTCCGGTGCGCGGGCCTCCGGTGCGTGCGCCCCCGGTGCGCGGGCCTCCGCTGCCTGCGCCCCCGCTGCGCGGGTCGACCGCCCGTTCGACGAGGTCGGCGACCGCGAGCACGACGACGTACGCCGCAGCCGAGACCAGGGCGATGCCCGCGACGAGGGGCATGTCCCGCTGCGTCACCGCGGTGACGAGGGCGCGGCCGATGCCGGGCAGCGCGAACACCGACTCGACGACGACCGCCCCGGACACGAGGGACCCGAACGCCCAGGCGGACAGTGCGATCCCGGGCAGGGCGGCGTGCCGGAGCAGGTGCCGCCAGAAGAGCCCGAAGCGCGTCTCACCACGCCCCCGCGCGGCGAGCGCGAACGCGGACCGCTGCGCGTCGACGACCCCGTCCCGCACCGTCTCGGCGAGGTACCCCGCGACCGGGACGGCGACGGTGACCACCGGCAGCACCCAGCCCCGTGCGGTGCCGTCACTGACCGCGGGCACCCATCCGAGTGCGCTGGCGAACACGACGATGAGCACGCTGCCGAGCCAGAAGTGCGGCATCACGCTCGCCGTCACGCTCAACGCGCTGGTCAGCCCCGCGGCGACGCGTCCGCGCTGCGTCGACCACCAGGCGGCGACGATCGCCAGGACCCAGGCGACGAGCAGCCCGGCCACCGCCAGGGTCAGCGTGACGGGCAGCTGCTGGCCGAGGAGCGTCGCGACCGGGGTGCGGAACGCGTACGAGTCCCCGAGCTGCCCGGTCGCGAGCCGGCCGAGGAACACCGCGTACTGCACGAGCACCGGTTGGTCGAGGCCGTACTCGTGCCGGACCTGGGCGACGGCCTCCGCCGAGGCCTGGGACCCCGGCCCGCCGAGGATCGCGAGGGCCGGGTCGCCGGGGATGAGCCGGATCGCGACGAACACGATCGTCGCGACGGCCCAGAGCACGCCGATGCCGCCCGCGAGCCGTCGGACGGCCCACCAGACCCAGCCCATCTGCGTCAGCGGTCGATCCAGGCCGTGCCGAACCACGGCGTGGACACCGAGGTGGTGGAGATGCCGTGCACGGCGGACCGCACCAGGAAGTGGTTCTGCTGGTCGTAGAGCGGCAGCACGGTGTCGCTCGCCAGGATCGTCTTCTGCGCCTGCTCGTAGAGGTCGGCGCGCTCGTCGGCGTCGGAGGTCCGGGCGGCTTGTTCGAGCAGGTCGTCGAGCGCCGGGTCGTCGAGCTGGGCGAGGTTCGCGAAGTACCCGGACGGTGCCGGCGTGATGCTCGCGCTGTCGTACAGGATGCGCAGGACGTCCGGGCCGACCTTCGTGTACGGGGCGCTGACGACGTCGTACTCGTTCGCAGCGAGGGCGGCGTACCAGCTGGAGAGGTCGAGCTCGTCGAGCACCACCTTGAAGCCGACGGCCTTCTCGGATGCCTGGATCTGCTGGAACAGGCTGCGTTCGGCGGGGACCGACTGGTTCGTCGAGACCGGGAACGTCACGGTGAGCTGCTGGCCGTCCTTCTCGCGGATGCCGTCGGACCCGACCTTCCACCCGGCGTCGTCGAGCAGCTGCTCCGCCTTCTTCGGCGAGTAGTCGAACCGGCTCTTCTCCGAGTAGGCCAGCGGTTCGGCACTGGAGAGCACCGAGTACGAGCGCTTCGCGGTGCCGAGGAACAGCGACTGCAGGCCGGGGTCGATCTCGGCTCCGGCGATGAACGCCTGGCGGACCGCCTGGTCGCGGAAGACGCCGTGGCCGGAGTTGAGCTCGAGCCGGTTCGAGGCGCCGGGGCGTGGGGCGTCGAGGTCGCGGATCGACCCCTTCGACGACGCCGCCTTGAGCTGGTCGGGCTGGGCGTTGTCGATCACGTCGACCTGTCCGGACTGCAGCGCGGCGTACCGCGAGGTCGAGTCGGGCAGGAAGCGCCACGTGATCCCGGACAGGCGCGGCTTCGTCTTCCCCCAGTACTCGCTGTTCTTCGTCAGGGTGACGCGGTCGCCGTGCTTCCAGCCGGTGACCTCGAAGGGGCCGGTGCCGACGGGCGACTCGCAGTTCGTCGCCTGCTTGCGCTCGAGGGCCTTCGGGGACTCCATGCCGACCCAGGGCTGTGAGAACGACTCGAGCAGCGCGCTGTCCGGACGGCTCAGGGTGAGCGTCACGGTGTGGTCGTCGGTGGCGGTCGCCTTCGTGATCGACTGCAGCGCGAGGTACCCGGTGCTCGATGCGGTGGCCGGGTCCTGCACGTGCTCGATGTTCGCCACGACGGCGGCGGCGTCGAACGGGGTGCCGTCGGTGAAGGAGACATCGTCGCGGAGCGTGAACGTCAGGGTCTTCCCGTCGTCGCTCGTGGTCCACTTCGTCGCGAGCTCGGGGGTCGGCTTGCCGTCCTCGAGCCCGACGAGCTCCTCGATGTACTGCGTCGCCAGGAGCGCCTGCGGGTAGTTGCCGCCGACGTGCGGGTCGAGGCAGGTGGGCTCGGCGTCGCCGGAGGCGTACGTCAGGGTCCCGCCGTTGACCGGCTCGCTGCTCGTGGTGGTCGTCCCCGCACCGCTGCACGCGGCGAGGACGAGGACGACGGCGGTGGCGCTCGCGACGGCGGCGACGGTTTTCTGTACTGAGTCCAAGATCATGGCTGGACGAGTCTAGCGGTTTACTGGGGCCCATGGACGAACCGATCCGCCGAGGTGGGCGCCCCCGACGATCGAGCGCGGACGTGCTCGCCGACGCCGCCGCCGAGCTCTTCCTCGAGCAGGGGTACGGCCGCACCACCGTGGACCAGATCGCCGCGCGGGCCGGGGTGAGCCGCGCCACGTTCTTCAACTACTTCACGGCGAAGTCCGACGTCATGTGGCTCGAGCTCGACGCCGCCGTCCGTGAGCTGCCGGCGCACCTGGCGGCCTCGACCGAACCGAGTGCGGTGCGTGCGGTGGAGGAAGCCCTGCTCGCCGCCGCCCGGGCGCACGACCCCGAGCGGGTGCCGTGGGCCGTCGCGCAGGCCGAGGTGATGGGCATCGGCTCCGAGCTGGTGGCCGGGGTCGCCGTGCGGGTGATGGCGCAGCACGCGGCGGTCGCGGCGTTCGTGGCCGCGCGCACGGGGGAGCAGCCTGGGTCGCTCTGGCCGCAGACGGTGTCGGGCGCGATGCTCGGGGCCGCCGCTGCGGGGTTCGGGGTGTGGGTCCGCGACGGTGTGGGGCGTCGCCCGCTCGTCGAGTACGTCGGCGCGGCGCTCACCCCCGTCACCGCCGGCCTCGACGCGCACTGACGCCCGATTCGCCGCCGCTCAGTCGGTGCGCAGGGTCCCCGCACCACCCGCCGACACATCCTCGACCGTCCCGTCGCGCACGACCTCGGGCACGTCCGACGTGGTCGGCCGCAGCGAGGCGTCACCCGGCAGGCTCAGGGTGAGCACGGCCTCCTCGATGTACGGGCTCTCCTCGAGCGATGCCTCGACCGCCCGCAGCCGCACGGCGACGTGCTCCTCGGTGTCGTTCCCGGTCAGGTCGACCGCCGCGACGAGGTACACCCGGGACGGCCCGACGAACTCCAGGTGCAGGTACGTGACGCGCTCGACCTGCGACCGGCCGAGCAGTTCGACGAGCACGGCGTTCTCGAGCTCCGGCGAGGTGCTCTCGCCGAGCAGGAACCGGCGATTGCGGTCGATCAGGATGATCGCGACGACCCCGAGCAGCACGCCGATCGCGATCGAGCCGATCGCGTCGAAGATCGCCAGGCCGGTGATCTGGTGCAGGAACACCCCGAGGAACGCGACGACGAGGCCGATGAGCGCGGCGGCGTCCTCGGCGAACACGGCGCGCAGGGTCGGGTTCGACGACTGCAGCACGTGCCGAAGCACCGGCACCTTCCGCTTGGTCGCGGCACCGTGCGCCTGACGGTAGGCCTGCAGGAAGCTCGTGCCCTCGAGGCAGAACGACAGCGCCAGCACGATGTAGTTGAGCGTCACGTCCTCGGCCGGGCCGGTGTCCCCGAGCTCCGAGATGCCGTGGTAGATCGACACGATGGCACCGGCCGTGAACAGGCCGAACGCGGCGAACATCGACCAGATGTAGGTCTCGCGGCCGTACCCGAGCGGGTGGGCCGTGTCGCGCTTCCGGGCACCCCGTCGTTCGGCGACGAGCAGGAAGATCTCGTTCCCGGTGTCCGCCCACGAGTGTGCCGCCTCGGCCACCATGGATGCGGACCCGGAGATGAGCGACGCGACGGTCTTCGCGATCGCGACGAGCAGGTTCGCACCGAAGGCGATGATGACGGTGAGGGAGGACTCCGGGCGTTCGCCGGAGGCAGAGTCGTCGGGCATCACTCCAGCATGCTCCCGTCCGCTAAACTCGTGTCACACGAGCGTCGATCCGGCCATCACCGGGGAGCTCCCGGAAGAACGCGGTCCGCGCGAGCGGCTCGTCAGTAGAACCGGGCGGACCGGGCCGCACCGAACCCGAACACGAGCGGTCGTGACGTGCGGACAGCACGGCGTGGCAAGCGAGGTGGTACCGCGGAGCGTGCTCCGTCCTCGTGGAGATCGAGCGAACCCACAAGGAGTCCCGGTGCCGTACCCGTTGAACGCCGATGCCGATGGCGTCGTCCCCTCGCCGTCGTTCCCCGCCGTCGAGCGGGGCATCCTCGCCTTCTGGAAGGGCGACGACACGTTCCAGGCGTCCATCGACCAACGCCAGGGCTGCGATGAGTGGACCTTCTACGACGGCCCGCCGTTCGCGAACGGCCTGCCGCACTACGGGCACCTGCTGACCGGCTACGCGAAGGACGTCTTCCCGCGCTACCAGACGATGCGCGGCAAGCAGGTGCACCGCCGCTTCGGCTGGGACACCCACGGCCTGCCCGCCGAGCTCGAGGCGATGCGCCAGCTCGGCATCACCGAGAAGCACGAGATCGACGAGATGGGCGTCGACGTCTTCAACGCCGCCGCCAAGAAGTCCGTGCTGCAGTACACCGACGAGTGGCAGCAGTACGTCACCCGGCAGGCGCGCTGGGTCGACTTCGAGAACGACTACAAGACGCTCGACGTCACGTTCATGGAGAGCGTGCTCTGGGCGTGGAAGCAGCTCTGGGACAAGGACCTGGCGTACGAGGGCTTCCGGGTCCTGCCGTACTGCTGGAACGACCAGACGCCGCTGTCGAACCACGAGCTGCGCATGGACGACGACGTCTACAAGATGCGCCAGGACCAGTCCGTCACGGTCTCCTTCCCGCTGCACGGTGCTCGAGCCACGGAGCTCGGGCTCGACGGCGTGCGTGCGCTCGCCTGGACGACGACCCCCTGGACCCTGCCCACGAACGCCGCGCTGGCCGTCGGGCCTGCGGTCTCGTACGTGGTGCTGCCGGCCGGGCCTGGAGGCGCGGCTGACGGTGGTGCCGCCGGTTCCGTCTCGTACCTCTTGGCTTCGGACACCGTGGCCGCCTACGCGAAGGACCTCGGCTACGAGACGGCGGAGGACGCCGCTGCCGCGGTCGTCCGCACCCTGGCGGGTGCGGAGCTCGACGGCGTCGAGTACGAGCGCCTGTTCGACTTCCTCGCCGACGCCGAGGGCATGGAGAACGCCTGGCGGATCCTCGTCGCGGACTACGTGGAGACCGGTGAGGGCACCGGCATCGTGCACCAGGCTCCGGCCTACGGCGCCGACGACCAGGTCGTCTGCGCTGCCGCGGGCATCCCGGTCGTCCTCTCCCTCGACGAGGGCGGTGTCTTCACCTCGCAGTTCGGCGAGGTCGCCGGCATGCTCTGGTCGGACGCCAACAAGCCGCTCACCCGGGCCGTGCGCGAGGCCGGTCGGCTGCTGCGCCAGGCGTCGTACGAGCACAGCTACCCGCACTGCTGGCGGTGCCGGAAGCCCCTCATCTACAAGGCCGTGTCGTCGTGGTTCGTCCGGGTCACCGACTTCCGCGACCGGATGGGCGAGCTCAACCAGGACATCAACTGGGTTCCGGAGAACGTCAAGGACGGCCAGTTCGGCAAGTGGGTCGGCAACGCCATCGACTGGTCGGTGTCGCGCAACCGCTACTTCGGCACGCCGATCCCGGTGTGGCAGTCCGACGACCCGGAGTACCCGCGCACCGACGTGTACGGCTCGCTCGAGGACATCGAGCGCGACTTCGGCCGCCTGCCCCGGAACGCCGACGGCGACGTCGACCTGCACCGCCCGTTCATCGACGACCTGACCCGCCCGAACCCCGACGACCCGACCGGGAACTCGACGATGCGCCGGATCACCGACGTGTTCGACGTCTGGTTCGACTCCGGGTCGATGCCGTACGCCCAGGTGCACTACCCGTTCGAGAACCGGGAGTGGTTCGAGTCGCACAACCCGGCCGACTTCATCGTCGAGTACATCGGGCAGACCCGCGGCTGGTTCTACGTCATGCACGTGCTGTCCACGGCGCTGTTCGACCGGCCTGCTTTCAAGAACGTCATCAGCCACGGCATCGTCCTCGGCTCGGACGGCCAGAAGATGTCGAAGTCGCTCCGGAACTACCCGGACGTCTCCGAGGTCTTCGACCGCGACGGGGCCGACGCCATGCGCTGGTTCCTGATGTCCTCGTCGGTGATCCGCGGCGGCAACCTCGTCGTCACGGAAGAGGGCATCCGGCAGGGCGTCCGCGAGTTCATGCTCCCGCTGTGGTCGACGTACTACTTCTTCACCCTGTACGCGAACGCCTCCGGGCCGGAGGGCTACCAGGCCACCCGCCGCACGGACAGCACCGACGTGCTCGACCGGTACCTGCTCGCGAAGACCCGGGTGCTCGTCGAGGACGTCACCACGCACCTCGACGCGCTCGACACACCGCTCGCCGCCCAGGCCGTGCGGGACTTCGCCGACGTGCTGACGAACTGGTACGTCCGCCGGTCGCGTGACAAGTTCTGGACGGGCGCCGACGCGGACGCCGGCCTCGAGACCCGTGCCGCGTTCGACACGCTCTACACGGTGCTCGAGACGCTCACCCGTGTCGCGGCCCCGCTCGCCCCGCTCGTCACCGAGGAGATCTGGAAGGGCCTGACCGGTGGTCGGAGCGTGCACCTGACGGACTTCCCGGACGCTGCCGAGTTCCCCGCCGACGATGCCCTCGTCGACGCGATGGACCGGGTCCGCGACGTCGCCTCGAAGGGCCTCGCGCTCCGCAAGGCGACCGGCAAGCGCGTCCGCCTGCCGCTCGCGACGCTGACCCTGGTGGTGCCGGACCCGGCGGCGGTCGAACCGTTCGCCGACATCCTCCGCGACGAACTCAACGTCAAGCGGGTCGTCCTCGAACCCCAGGCCGAGGAGTCCCTGGCGCAGTACGGCATCGAGCGGAAGCTCACCGTCAACGCCCGGGTCGCCGGCCCCCGCATCGGCAAGCAGGTGCAGCAGGTGATCCCGGCCGCCAAGAAGGGCGACTGGACCGCGACCGAGTCCGGCGTCACCGTCGGCGGCGTCGACCTGATCGAGGGCGAGTACACGCTCGACCTCACCGTCGCCGACCCGTCGGTGGCCGTGGCGTTCCTCGACGAGGGCGGCTTCGTGGTGCTCGACACCGTGACCTCGCCCGAGCTCGAGGCCGAGGGGCTGGCCCGCGACGTCGTCCGTGCCGTGCAGCAGGCCCGTCGCGACGCCGACCTCGACGTCAGCGACCGGATCGCCCTGACCCTCGGGGTCGACGAGGCCGCCGACGCGTCGGTGCGCACCCACCAGCAGCTCATCGCGGGGGAGACCCTGGCGACGAGCGTCGAGATCGTGCCCCTCGGGGCAGGCGCCACCACCGATGTCGGTGACGGTGCGAAGGTGACCGTGGAGGTGTCACGCGCATGAGCGACGACGACCAGTACGACCAGCACGACCAGCACGACGAGCAGGAGCAGCACGACGAGGACGGCATCCGGATCCCGGTGGGTCCGTCCGGTGACGCTCCGATCGACGCCGTGCCGTACGGCGGGGACGACGACGAGGTCAAGCGCGTCGAGGCAGCGCTGTACGCCCGGATCGGCGAGCAGTCGCCCGAGCACCGCCTGACCGCCACCCGTCGCGCCGTCGAGCTCCTCGGCGACCCGCACCTGGCGTACCCGGTGATCCACGTGACGGGCACGAACGGCAAGACGTCGACCGCGCGGATCGCCGAGAGCATCGTCCGCGCCCACGGGCTCCGCACGGGGCTCATGACGAGTCCGCACCTGGTGTCCATCCGCGAGCGCATCGTCGTCGACGGGCAGCCGATCGCGGCGGACCGGTTCGTGGAGAACTGGGACGACATCGCCCCCGTCCTCGAGCTGACCGACAAGGAGCTCACCGACAAGGGCGAGCTCCCGCTGACCTTCTTCGAGGCCCTGACCGTCCTCGCGCTGGCGTGCTTCGCCGAAGCGCCGGTCGACGTCGCGGTGATCGAGGTCGGCATGGGCGGTGAGTGGGACTCCACGAACGTCGTGCAGAGCCAGGTCGCGGTGTTCACGCCGATCGCCATCGACCACGCGAAGCAGCTCGGCGCCACGGTCGCCGAGATCGCCCGCACCAAGTCCGGCATCGTCAAGCCGTCCTCCGCCGTGGTGTCCAGCGCGCAGGTCCCCGAGGCACTCGTCGAACTCGAGCGCGCGGCCGAGCTCACCGAGTCGACCCTCGCGGTCGAGGGCACCGGCTTCAGCGTCGTGGACGTGACGCCGGCAGTGGGCGGACAGCTCATCACCGTGCAGGGCATCGCCGGCCGCTACGACGACCTCTTCCTGCCGCTCTTCGGCCAGCACCAGGCGCACAACGCCGCCGTCGCGATCGCCGCGGTGGAGTCGTTCCTCGGCCGGGGCACGCAGGCCCTCGACGAGGACGTCCTGTCGGAGGGCCTCGCGGGCGCGACCAGCCCGGGCCGCCTCCAGCCGATCGCCACCGAACCGACCGTCGTCGTCGACGCCGCGCACAACCCGCACGGCGCGAAGGCCCTGGCGGACGCGCTGCCCGTGGCGTTCCCGTCGGAGCACGTCGTCGGTGTCGTCGGGATCCTCGGCGACAAGGACGCACGCGGCTTCGTCCGTGCGCTCAAGGAGACCGTCGCGACCTTCGTCGTCACGCAGCCGCCGGGGGAGCGTGCGCTCGACGCGGACGAGTTCGCCCGGATCGTCGTCGACGAGGTCGGCGAGGACCGCGTCGTCGTCGAGCCGTCGCTCGCCGCCGCGCTGCAGGAAGCCCGTGACCTCGCGGACGAGGCGGACGCCGAGGACGCCCTCGTGCTCGTCGCGGGCTCCATCGTGATGGTGGGCGCCGTCATGGACCTGGTCCACCGGGAAGGCGAGACGAAGTGACGGACGCACCACGTGCCTCCCGGCCGGGTCGCGCGCCGCGCACCCGCAAGCCGCGACGTGACCGCGGGGCACAGGAGAGCCTGCTCTCGATCACGCTCATCCTCGAGGCGATCATGTTCTTCTTCCCGATGCTCGTCGTCTTCGGCAAGGGGACCCTGCCGCCGGCTGCCGCGTTCGGCGGCGGCATCGGCGCGATGATCGTGCTCGCCCTGGCCTCTCGCCTGACCGGCAACCGCGCCGGTGTATGGTTCGGGTGGCTGCTGCAGGCGGCCATCCTCGCCACCGGGTTCATCGAACCGTTCATGTTCGCGGTCGCCGTGGTGTTCCTGGCGCTGTGGGTCTTCTGCTTCGCCAAGGGCGGTCAGCTCGACCGTCAGAACGCCGCGCGCCGGGCCGCCATGGGCGAGGACTGACCTTCCCCCCTCCGATCCCGCGAACACACTAGGAGTACTGCGTGTCCGACCTCGAAGAGACCCTCGTCCTCGTCAAGCCCGACGGCGTCGCCCGCCAGCTCACCGGTGAGATCCTGCGCCGGATCGAGGCGAAGGGCTACGAGATCGTCGACCTGAAGATGCTCACCGCGCCGCGCGACCTGCTGGACGCGCACTACGAGGAGCACCAGGGCAAGCCGTTCTTCGAACCGCTCGTCGAGTTCATGCAGTCCGGTCCCGTCGTCGCGGTGCGCGTCGCCGGCAACGGTGTCATCGCGGGCTTCCGTTCGCTCGCCGGCACCACCGACCCGACCTCGGCCGCACCGGGCACCATCCGTGGCGACCTCGGTCGTGACTGGGGCCTCAAGGTGCAGCAGAACCTGGTGCACGGCTCGGACAGTACCGAGTCGTCGGCGCGCGAGCTCGCGCTCTGGTTCGCCTGAGCGACGGGGACAGCGTGACGAACAACGACCGACCGACCAAGAACGAGCGGCGCGCGCACGCGCGTGACGTCGCCCGGGCCCGCGCCGACGCCGAGCGACGACGCAAGCGTCGCAACAAGTGGTTCCTGCAGGGCGGCATCGGCCTCGGCATCGTGGCCATCGCCGCGATCATCGCCATCGTCGTGGTGAACGTGAACAACCAGCCGGCGGTCTCCGCGGCCGGGCCGAAGAACATGGCCACCGGCGCGATCCAGTTCACCGGTGAGAGCGGCGACGTCACCCCGGTGACCACGAAGGCCGTCTCCGCGAAGGGGACCCCGTCGGCCGTCCCGACGTCGAACTCGGACGGCGCGGTCGCGGTGACCGAGTACGTCGACTGGGCATGCCCGGTCTGCAAGCAGTTCGAGGCCACCTACGCCGACCAGATCCTCGACAAGGTGAAGTCCGGCGAGGCGACGCTGGCCATCCAGCCGGTGTCGATCCTCGACCGCAGCTACCAGAGCTCGCGGTACGCCAGCCGTGCCGCGAACGCCGCCATGTGCGTCGCGAACTACGCGCCGGACAAGTTCTTGGACGTGCAGACGCAGTTCTTCGACAACCAGCCCACCGAGGGCACGTCGGGTCTGACGAACGCCGAGATCGCGAAGCTCGTCAAGGCGGGCGGTGCGACCGGGTCGAACGTCTCGGAGTGCCTCTCGAGCGAGCAGTTCAAGGGCTGGGTGACCAAGTCCACGAACCTCGTGACCGCGGACGAGGCGCTGCAGGGCACGCAGGGCTTCGGTACGCCGACGGTCGTCGTCGACGGCAAGCGCCTGGACGACCTCAGCACCGTCATCACCGCGATCGACGCCGCGGCGAAGTAGCCCGCCACCCGGGCGACAGAAGGCCCCCGCTTCCATCCGGAAGCGGGGGCCTTCTCCGTTGCGTTGCCGGGCGCCTACGCGGTGCCGCCGTTCGCCTCGACGAAGGTGGCGAACGCGTCGGTGTCGGTCAGTGAGCCGCTGTACTGCTTCCCGTTCACGATCACCGTCGGGGTGCCGGTGACCTTGTCGAGCGACGAGTTCGGGATCGGGTCGTTCATCACGCGGTTCGTGGCGTCGGCGACCCACCCGGCGAACGTCTGGTCGGTGATGCAGGACGCGACCTTGCTGTTCGTCGCACCGGCTGCCTCCGCCAGGGATGCGAGCTTGTCGTTCGTGAGGCCGCGGGTGCTCTCGGACGGCTGGTTCTCGTAGAGCGAGGTGTTGTACGCCAGGAACGCGTCGGGGTCGTAGTTCGCGACGCAGGCGGCCGCGGCGGCGGAGCGGGTCGAGTACTTCGAGCCGAGCGACACCCGGTCGAGCAGGTTGAACGGATGCAGCTCGAGCGTCGCCGAGCCGTCCTCCACCCACTGCTCGATCTGGGACATCTGGCTGGTCTCGAACTGGTTGCAGTACGGGCACATGTAGTCCGAGTACACGGTGATGTTCGCCACCGAGTCGTCCTGCTTCGTCGGCGTCGGGGTGCCGCCGTCGGGTGTCGCCTTCGTCGCCACGGGCACGATCTTCCCGTCCTGCCCGGTCAGCAGGACCCCGTCGCTCGCCATGTTCTTCGGCCCGGGGCCCGCCGGTTGCACCGACCCGGCGATCACCACGACGACGACCGCGATCACCGCGAGGCTGCCGACGATGATGCCGCTGATGCCCAGTGTACGGTTGCGGCGACGACGCGCCTGCTGCTTCTCACGGGCTTCGCGGGCGCGTTCCCGCGCGGCGTCCCGACGGACCTTCTTGCTCTCGTTCTCGCTCATCGAATCCGAGCGTATGTGCTGCCGCGAAGCCGATCGGTCGTCCTGGCTGAGAAGCACCCACCAATTCGGTGACGCGTCATCGAAGCGTCTTGGGCAACGTCCAGCGACGGATCAGAAGACCGTCAGGATCGTCGGGAACTTGATGATGATCGTCACGATGATGAAGAGGTAGTTCGCCAGCGGGAACGCCCAGCAGAACGGGAGCAGGGCCTTGCCGACGCGCTGGGTCCCGGCGCCGAAGCGACCCTGTGCGGCGTTCCAGATCGTGAACACCCAGAACAGCGGGATCGTCATCGACCAGACGAGCATGCACCAGGGGCAGAGCGCGCCGATGAACCAGACGGTCTGCGTGAAGAGCCACGTCACGAACACCCAGGCGAGGAAGACGCCGGCGTTGAACGTGATCCAGAACCAGCGGGAGCCGTTCCGGAAGCCGGCGAGCATGATGACCCCGACGGCGATCGGTGCCACGAAGCCCATCACGCCGAGCAGCGGGTTCGGGAAGCCGAACAGGTGACCCTGCCAGCTGGCCATCACGTCCGAGCAGCTGATGAACGGGTTCACGTCGCACGAGAGCACGGTGTCGGGGTCCGCGTACTTCTTGAACTCGTCGAGCACGAGCGAGAAGGACCCGTACAGGCCGACGAGCCCGGTGACCAGCAGGAAGACGGCCATCGCGATCGGACGACGGGGGGCAGGCGCAGACGGTCTCACGCCGTCATCATCGCACGCGGGTTCCGGTCCTTTCCGTGTCCGGCATGCGATACTGGCCGGAGGTCGTGCGGGCAACCGCACACCGAAGAGAGCTTTCGTCCCGGGCCGGGTGTCCGGGCGGAACGGCCGCGGGCGCAACGCGAAGTTGACGCAGACCGGTCACGAAGACAGCGAGCGCGGGGCGTCGACGCCACCGCCACAACCAAAGAATTCCCGCCGCCCTCACGGGTGCGAGTGGGGCCGAGGAGTGCACCAGTCCATGGTGGAGCAGAACAACGACAACACGACCAACGACGAGAACGCGCCGAAGCGTCGGACCCGCCTCTTCGGCGGGCGCCGCGCCCGGTCGTCCGGCCAGGAACCGCGCGGGGGCGCCGTGCAGGCACCTCCCGTCGACGAGACCGTCGCGATCACGGACGGCACGACGGAGCCGACGGCGGCCCCGGCGGCCGACGTGGCAGCGGCTGCCGAGCCGACCGACACCGGGGCGGTCTCCGTCGCGGTCGAGGCCGTCTCCGCGCAGAGCGCCGAGCCGGACGACGTGAGCACGCTGACCGGTGACCTGCCGGTGGTGACGGCCGAGGCGACGGACACCGCCGCCGACGCGCCCGACGCGAGCAACGCCTCCCGGCCGGTCGATGCCGAGCCGACGACGGACGCGACCGAGCCGACCAGTACACCCGCGGAGCCGTACGTGCCGAAGGCGACGAGCACGCTCAGCCTGATCTTCCACGCGCCGGTCCTGCCGGAGCTGCCGCAGCGTGCCGCCCGGTACGACCGCGACGAGGACGACCGCTACGACCGCCAGGACGGCTACGACCGGGACGAGCGCGAGGACCGCGACGAGCAGGGTGGGTCCCGCCGCCGTTCGCGTCGCCGTGGGTCGAGCGCCGACCGCGAGGCCCGCGAGCCGCGCGAACCGCGTGAGCCCCGCGACCACCAGGAGCCGCGCCGCCGCGAGCCCGAGCTCATCACCGAGCCGCAGCGCATCAAGGGCTCGACCCGGCTCGAGGCCAAGAAGCAGCGCCGCCGCGACGGCCGTGACGCCGGACGCCGCCGCCAGGTCGTGAGCGAGGACGAGTTCCTCGCCCGCCGCGAGAGCGTCGACCGCCAGATGATCGTGCGGTCGAGCTCCTCGACCATCGAGATCGGCGTGCTCGAGGACGGCATCCTCGCCGAGCACTACATCACCAAGTCCGAGAACGTGTCCCTCATCGGCAACGTCTACCTCGGCAAGGTGCAGAACGTCCTGCCCTCGATGGAGGCTGCCTTCGTCGACATCGGCCGCGGCCGCAACGCCGTGCTCTACGCCGGCGAGGTCGACTGGAACTCCGTCGAGACCGGCAACCACGGCCGTCGCATCGAGGCTGCCCTGAAGCCCGGCGACAAGGTGCTCGTGCAGGTCACGAAGGACCCGGTCGGCCACAAGGGTGCCCGTCTCACGAGCCAGATCTCGCTGCCGGGCCGCTACCTGGTGTACGTGCCGAACGGCTCGATGAACGGCATCTCGCGCAAGCTGCCGGACACCGAGCGCGCGCGCCTCAAGAAGATCCTCAAGGAGGTCCTGCCGGAGCACGCGGGCGTCATCGTCCGCACCGCTGCGGAGGGCGCGACCGAGGAGCAGCTCACCCGCGACGTGCAGCGCCTCACCAGCCAGTGGGAGGCCATCCAGAAGAAGGTCGCCGGTGGCCACGCCCCGGTCATGCTGCACTCCGAGCCCGACCTGCTCATCAAGATCGTCCGTGACGTCTTCAACGAGGACTTCACGAAGCTCATCATCGACGGCGAGACCGCCGGCGCCACGATCGACGAGTACCTGTCGGCCGTCGCACCGGACCTCAAGGACCGCGTCGTGCGCTACGAGGGCCCGGACTCGTTCGAGGAGTACCGCCTCAACGAGCAGATCGACAAGGCGCTCGACCGCAAGGTCTGGCTGCCGTCCGGTGGCTCGCTCGTCATCGACCGCACCGAGGCCATGACGGTCGTCGACGTCAACACCGGCAAGTTCGTCGGGTCCGGCGGCAACCTCGAAGAGACGGTCACGAAGAACAACCTCGAGGCCGCCGAGGAGCTCGTCCGCCAGCTCCGCCTGCGCGACATCGGCGGCATCATCGTCGTCGACTTCATCGACATGGTCCTCGAGGACAACCGCGACCTCGTGCTCCGTCGCCTCATCGAGTGCCTGAGCCGTGACCGCACGAAGCACCAGGTCGCCGAGGTCACCTCGCTCGGCCTCGTGCAGATGACCCGCAAGAAGATCGGCGTGGGGCTCCGTGAGTCCCTCGACGAGGTCAACGCCAAGGTGAACGACAACAACGCCGACCCCGGGCCCTCGAAGGGGCGCCGCAAGGGTCGTGGCGGCAACGAGAACGGCCGCTCCGGCAACGGTGGCAACGGTGCCGGCAACGGCGGCAACGCTGGTGGCGGCAACGGCAACGGCGGCGGCGGGAACGGCAACGGCGGTTCCTCGAGTTCGTCGAACGGGGCGTCGAGCCAGGCGCACCAGATCACCGACGACGTGAAGAACGCGTTGTCGCGGATCGCCGCGTCGACGATCCCGCACGACGAGCACGACGCCGCTGGTTCGCCGGCGACGCCCGCGTCGGCTCCGGCCCCGGCCTCGGCTGGTTCGTCGACGAGCACGGACGGTGCAGGCGAGCAGCCGACCGGGTCGAAGCGCCGTCGTCGCGGCCGAGGTGGACGTGGTGGTGAGCAGCAGGCCGCTGAGACCACGTCGGCTCCGGCTGACTCCTCGACGTCGGGTTCGTCGTCCGTCGAGTCCGTCGGGTCCGTCGGGTCCGCCGCCGCCGAGCGCCCTGCTGTCGAGCCGGCCGCGGTCGACACCGCCGTCGTCGCGCCTGCCGTCGTCGCGCCTGCCGCCGACGCGCCGAAGCGTGCCGAGCCGAAGGCCGTCGTCGAGCCCGCCGCTGCCGAGCCGAAGGCCAAGGCCCCGGCCCGTCGTCGGGTCAGCTCGAGCGCCACGGTGACGCCGACCGAGAACTCGGTCGCGATCCTCGACATCCCGATCACGGCGGCACCCAAGCGCGAGCCGCGCACGGTCGCCCCGGACGCCGAGTCGCTCCTCGACTCGGTGCTCCAGGCACTGCCGGAGCCGAAGCAGCCGGGGCAGGGCCGTTCGCGGTCGCGCCGGGTCTCGGCGCCGAGCATCAGCGCTCCGGCGACGTCCGATGGCGACGACGCCGACGGCTCCGTGATCCTGGGGAGCTGACGGTGTCGAACCCCGGCGACCCGCAGCACGATCGTGGGTACTACGGTGCGGGCTGGAACCAGCCCGCACCGCCCCCGCCGTCCTCGCAGGGGCCGGCGCAGGTGCCGCCGTACGGTGGACAGCCGGCCGCCGGGGTCCCCTACGCTCCGCCGCGACCCCCACGGGTGCCGGCCGACCCGCGCCGGGCGTTCGCGCCGGGAGCCTCGGTCACGAACACCGCCGGGGCGCTCATCGCCGTGGTGTCGCTCGTGCTCGTCGAGTTCGTGTCCGGCCTGATCGGGCTGATCGGCACCTCGCTCGTGGTCAGCCCGTTCTCGCACTACGGCGCCGGGGCGAGCCTCGTCAGCAGCTTCGTCACCGGGGTGTTCCTCGCGCCGTTCCCGTTCTACGCCGGGGCGTTCCTGGCGCTGGCGTTCCTGACGCCCATCAACCGTCGCAGCCCGCTGCCGACCGTGCTGCTCCGTGCCGTGCTGGCCGGCGCTGCCGGCACGATCGCACTCGCCCTCGTCGGGGTGTTCACCGGGTCGTTCGGGGCGATCAGCTCCGGAGGCTCGCGTCTCGTCATCGACGTCGTCACGACGCCGCTCCGGAACGGGGTCCCGTTCACGGTGATGCTCCTGGCGACCGCGACGGCCGCGTGGCTCTGGCTCGGTCGTCCGCGTCGAGGAGGTGCTCCGGCGCCGACGTCCGGCCGACCCGGCACCGTGCGACCCGCCGATGCGGTCCCGCCGGCGACCGTGCGACCCGCGGAGGCCCCGCAGCCGCCGCAGCAGCACCCGTACGGGCAGTCCGGCGGCCAGCAGCCGCCCGCGGCCCCGTGGGGCGGCCCAGCGCCGCGCTGAGCGCCGCTGGACCGTGTGCCGCGCCGGCGCTGTGCCGTGCTGCGACCGCAGTGTGCGAGGTTCCGCGCACGGTGCGGCGCGTTTCGCCTCGCACACTGTGCGGACCCTCGCACGGTGCGCCCGCGCCCGTGAGCCGGCGTCGCACCGTGCGAGGTTCCGTGCGGTGCGGACGTGCGCCGTGCCTCCAGGCCTCGCGCGGTGCGCTGGCGCTGTGCCGCGAACGCAGTGTGCGAGGTTCCGTGCATGGTGCGACGCGTTTCGCCTCGCACACTGTGCGGAACCTCGCACGGTGCGCCCGCGCACGGTGGGCCGCGTCGCACCGTGCGAGGTGCCGTGCGCTGCGGACGTGCGCCGTGCCTCCAGGCCGAGCTCCGGGTGCTGGCGCTGCCGGACCGCGTGCCGGGCCGCCGGACCGTGTGCCGCGCCCCGCAGTGTGCGAGGTTGCGTGCACGGTGCGACGCGTTTCGCCTCGCACACTGTGCGGACCCTCGCACGGTGCGCCCGCGCCCGTGAGCCGGCGTCGCAGGGTGCGGCGCGTTTCGCCTCGCACACTGTGCGGACCCTCGCACGGTGCGGCCGCGCTCGTGAGCTCGCGTCGCACCGTGCGAGCTGCCGTGCGGTGCGGACGTGCGCCGTGCGGACCCTCGCACGGTGCGCCCGCGCCCGACCCCGCGTCAGAGCGCGCGCTTGTCCCGCTGCGCGACCCGCAGTCCGCTCGCGATCAGGCGCAGGACGAGCTCCCGGCCGGTCACCGCAGACGCCCCCGCGGCCACGAGTTCGTCGTACCGCGAGAGGGGCACGTCGTAGTGGTCATGGTCGAACGCACGACGCGGCACACCGGCACGTGCAGCGAACGCGTGGAGTTCCGCGTAGGATTCATCACTGACGAGGTGCGACCACAGAGTGTCGTGAGCGGGCCACGTCGGTGGGTCGATCAACACGGTCACCGTGCAATCGTACGTGTGTCGCCGTTTGACCGGACCCAGGGGGATCGAGTATTCTCGATCCCTGGTGTCAGCGGGCCGTTCTGCCTGCGTCGCCGATCGGGCCCGGCCTCCGGGAGCCGCTCGTGCAGAAGTGGGCACCCGAGACTTCCCTCAAGCAGAGTTACGTAAGGATTTCCACGTGGTTTACGCAGTAGTGCGCGCCGGCGGCCGTCAGGAAAAGGTCGAGGTCGGCACCATCCTGACCGTCGACCGTGTCAAGGCGGACGACAAGGGCAACATCGACCTCGCCCCCGTGCTCCTCGTGGACGGTGACAAGATCACGTCGGCGGCTTCCGAGCTCGCCAACGTGACGGTCACCGCCGAGGTGCTCGACGACCTGCGCGGTCCGAAGGTCATCATCCAGAAGTTCAAGAACAAGACCGGGTACAAGAAGCGCCAGGGTTTCCGCGCTGAGCTGACCCGCGTCAAGATCACCAAGATCGCGTAAGGGAGTCAACTCATGGCACACAAGAAGGGTGCGAGTTCGACTCGCAACGGTCGTGACTCGAACGCACAGCGCCTCGGCGTGAAGCGCTTCGGTGGCGAGGTCGTGAACGCCGGCGAGATCATCGTCCGCCAGCGTGGGACCCACTTCCACCCGGGCGCCAACGTCGGCCGCGGTGGCGACGACACGCTGTTCGCCCTCTCGTCCGGTTCGGTCGAGTTCGGCACCAAGGGTGGCCGCAAGGTCATCAACATCGTCAACGCGTAGTCGTTCGAACGACTGCAGCGGGAGGGGCGGGCCGAGTGCCCGCCCCTCCTTCGCTTTTCCCGCCGACGATCCCGTCGGCCCTGCCGACACCCGTCGGCCCTGCCGACACCCGTCGGCCCTGCCGACACCCCCGTCGGCACATCGAAACACCTGGAGTGGACCCATGGCGACCTTCGTCGACCGCGTGACCCTGCACCTCAGCGCGGGGCACGGCGGCAACGGCTGCGTGTCGGTCCGCCGTGAGAAGTTCAAGCCCCTCGCCGGGCCCGACGGCGGCAACGGCGGTGACGGCGGCGACATCGTGCTCGTGGCCGACCCGCAGGTCACCACGCTGCTCGGCTACCACCGCTCGCCGCACCGTTCCTCGAAGAACGGGCAGCCCGGCATGGGCGACCACCGCAGTGGCGTCAGCGGCGAGGTCCTCGAGCTCCCGCTCCCCATCGGCACCGTGGTGTACGACGAGTCCGGCGAGGTCATCGCCGACCTCACCGAGCCCGGCATGCGCGTCGTCGTGGCCCCTGGTGGCCAGGGCGGTCTCGGCAACGCGGCGCTCTCCACCACCAAGCGCAAGGCCCCGGGCTTCGCGCTCCTCGGCACCGAGGGCTGGGCTGGTGACATCAGCCTCGAGCTGAAGACCATCGCCGACGTCGCCCTCGTCGGGTTCCCGAGCGCCGGCAAGTCCTCGCTCATCGCGGCGATCTCCGCGGCCAAGCCGAAGATCGCCGACTACCCGTTCACGACGCTCACGCCGAACCTCGGCGTCGTCGAGTCCGGGGAGACCCGCTTCACCGTGGCCGACGTCCCCGGTCTGATCGAGGGCGCTTCGGAGGGCAAGGGCCTCGGGCTCGAGTTCCTGCGGCACGTCGAGCGCTGCGAGGCGCTCCTGCACGTCATCGACTGCGCCACGATGGATCCGGGTCGCGACCCGATCAGCGACCTCGACGTGATCCTCGGCGAACTCGAGCGCTACCCCGTGCCGGAGGGCCAGGTCCCGCTGCTCGAGCGCCCGCAGCTCATCGCGCTCAACAAGATCGACGTGCCGGACGCCGCCGAGCTCGCCGAGTTCGTGACCGCCGAGCTGGAGAGCCGCGGCTACCGCGTGTTCCCGATCTCGACCGCGTCGCACAAGGGGCTCCGCGAGCTGACGTTCGCGCTGGCCGACATCGTCGAGCAGGCCCGTGCGGCCCGTGCCGCCGAGCCGGTCCAGGAGCGCATCGTCATCCGCCCGAAGGCCGTCAACGACCAGGGCTTCACGGTCCGCGCCGAGGGCGGCGAGGAGCACCGCTTCTACCGCGTCCGCGGCGCGAAGCCGGAGCGTTGGATCCAGCAGACCGACTTCACCAACGAAGAGGCGATCGGCTTCCTCGCGGACCGGCTCGCGAAGCTCGGCGTCGAGGACGGCCTGTTCAAGGCCGGTGCGGTGGCCGGCTCGACCGTGGTCATCGGTGGCGACGGCGGCATGGTCTTCGACTGGGAGCCGACGCTCACCTCGACCGCGGAGCTCATCACGAGTGCCCGTGGCACCGACGCCCGCATCGGGGCGACCTCGCGTCCGACCCGCAACGAGCGCCGCGAGGAGTACTTCGAGCGGATGGACGCCAAGGCGGCCGCCCGCGCCGAGCTCGAGCAGGAGCGCGTCTCCGGGCTCTGGGCGGACGACGACGACGTGGTCGGCACGATGGACGCGGGCGCGGCGGACGGCGCCGGCACGACGGACGACAAGGACTGACCGCGGCATGACCGACACGACCGCTCGCACCGACCTGGGCCCCGTCACCAAGCGCGGGGACATCCCGCGTGCGCGGCGGATCGTGGTCAAGGTCGGGTCGTCGTCGGTCAGCGGTGACGCCGCCGGGCAGATCGGTCCGTTGGTCGACGCCCTGTCGGCCGCGTACGGTCGCGGCACCGAGGTCGTCCTGGTGTCCTCCGGGGCGATCGCCACCGGGTTCCCGTTCCTCGGGCTCGAGGGCCGACCGGACGACCTCGCGACCCAGCAGGCGGCGGCGGCCACCGGCCAGAACGTGCTGATGTTCCGGTACCAGAAGGAGCTCGACCGGCACGGGATCGTCGCCGCGCAGATCCTGCTGACCGCGGGGGACCTGCAGAACCCGACGCACCGGGTGAACGCGCAGCGAGCGATCGACCGGCTGCTCGCCCTGCGGGTGCTGCCGATCGTCAACGAGAACGACACGGTCGCCACGCACGAGATCCGCTTCGGCGACAACGACCGGCTGGCGGCGCTCGTCGCGCGGCTCCTCGGGGCCGATGCCCTCGTGCTGCTCTCCGACGTCGAGGCGTTGTACACCCGCCCGCCCGAGCAGCCCGGTGCCGAGCGCATCGACGAGGTCCCGTTCGGCGACGAGCTCGCCGGGGTCACCTTCGGGTCGATCGGCAAGGCAGGCGTGGGCACCGGGGGAGCGGGGACGAAGGTCGCCGCCGCACGGCTCGCCGCCGAAGCGGGCACCTCCGTGCTCGTCACCGCCACGGCGCTGGTGGACCGTGCCCTCGCGGGCGAGCACGTCGGTACCTGGTTCCACGCCGCGCCGCGTCGCTGACGCAGCCCGCACCGCCCCCGGAGCGGTCACGGCTCGCCGTCGGGACGGCGCCGACTGGTCGGGGACCGTCGGCGCAGACGTCGCGGAGCGACGGTCTGCGACCGCTCGCGTGGCGCGGGACGACGTGTCGTGACCGGTCGAACGGTCTGCGACCGCTCGCGTGGCGCGGGACGACGTGTCGTGACCGGTCGAACGGTCTGCGACCGCTCGCGTGGCGCGGGACGACGTGTCGTGACCGGTGGATCGGTCTGCGACCGCTCGCGTGGCGCGGGACGACGTGTCGTGACCGGTCGGCGGAGTGAACGCGACCGCCTGGAGGCCCGGCGCGGGTCCCAGGGACCGGTGCCGGGCCTCCAGGCGGTCACGGCTCACCGACGGGACGCCGTCGGACGGTCGGGATCAGTCGACGGGGTCGGCGCGGAGCGACGCGGCGCGACCACTCGGCGTTCGTGGTGCGACGTGTCCTGACCCGCCGGAGGGGTCCGTGGGCGGGTCCGTCACACGGGCGCACGGCGGACCTACAATCGGTCCATGTCGCTGACCGCCCCCGCCCCGACCCTGACGGACAAGCTCGTCGCCGCCCGTGCCGCATCGTCGGTGCTCGCGACCGCGACGACGGCGGTCAAGGACGCCGCGCTGACGGCCATCGCCGCCGCGGTGCGGGCCGCGACCGACGAGGTCATCGCCGCGAACCACGGGGACCTCGTCGCCGGTGAGGAGAGCGGGCTGTCCTCCGGACTCGTCGACCGTCTGCGTCTCGACCCTGCGCGGATCGACGCCCTGGCCGCCGCCGTCGAGCACGTCGTCGGTCTGCAGGACCCCGTCGGCGAGCACGTCCGCGGCTCGCTGCTGCCGAACGGGATCCAGCTGGCGCAGGTCCGGGTGCCCTTCGGCGTCGTCGGTGCCATCTACGAGGCCCGGCCGAACGTCACCGTCGACATCGCCTCGCTCGCGCTGAAGTCCGGCAACGCCGTCGTGCTCCGTGGCGGATCGGCGGCGGAGCGGACCAACGCCGTGCTGGTCGCGACCATCCAGGACGCCGTCGAGTCGGTCGGGCTGCCACACGAGCTCGTCCAGACCATCGACGAGTTCGGTCGTGCCGGTGCGACCGAGCTGATGCGGGCGCGAGGACTCGTCGACGTGCTCATCCCGCGGGGGAGCGCCTCACTGATCCAGACCGTCGTCACCGAGTCGCAGGTGCCCGTCATCGAGACCGGCGCCGGTGTGGTGCACGTGTTCCTCGACGCGTCCGCACCCGAGCAGCGTGCCGTCGACATCGTCCTGAACAGCAAGGTCCAGCGCCCGAGCGTGTGCAACGCCCTCGAGACGCTGCTCGTGCACGAGCAGGCGGCCGAACGCCTCCTGCCGGTGCTGGCGGACCGCCTCCGGGCCTCTGGTGTGACGCTCCGCGGTGACGACGCCACGCGGGCGATCGTGCCGGGCGTCCTCCGCGCCACCGACGACGACTGGGCGACCGAGTCGATGGACCTGGACCTGTCGATCCGGGTCGTGCCGGACGTCGACGCCGCGATGGCGCACATCGCGCGGTGGTCCACGCACCACACCGAGTCGATCGTGACGAACGACGTCGACACCGCCGAACGCTTCCTCGCGACCGTCGACTCGGCGGTCGTGATGGTCAATGCCTCGACGCGGTTCACCGACGGTGGCGAGTTCGGGTTCGGCGCCGAGGTGGGCATCTCGACGCAGAAGCTGCACGCTCGCGGACCGATGGGCCTGCCGGAACTCACCAGCACCAAGTGGATCGTGCGCGGGACCGGCCAGATCCGCGGCTAGACTGAACGCCGTCTTTCCCCGACCGAACGGAGCACCGAACGATGACCTTCCTCGCAGAAGCTGCTGAGCACGCGTCCGGGGCCCCGGCGTTCGTGTTCCCCCTCGTCGGTGCGCTGTTCTTCATCTTCCTGGGCTTCGTCACCTGGAGCTTCCGTGACGTGGCGTACCGCCACTCCCAGAAGTTCGAGGCCACCCGCCACAACGAGACGGGTGTCGACGAGTTCGGTCACACCAAGATCTGACCCGCACTCGATGCTCGAGAGCACCGGACGACCGCGCATCGGGGTGATGGGCGGCACGTTCGATCCCATCCACCACGGTCACCTCGTCGCGGCATCCGAGGTCGCGCGCGCGTTCGATCTGGACGAGGTGGTGTTCGTCCCCACCGGTCAGCCGTACATGAAGTCCGGCGTCACCGACGCCGAACACCGGTACCTGATGACCGTCATCGCGACCGCGTCGAACCCGATGTTCACGGTGAGCCGGGTCGACATCGACCGGCCGGGCCCGACGTACACGGTCGACACGCTCCGCGACCTGCACGAACAGCGCCCGGACGCGCAGCTCGTCTTCATCTCGGGCGCAGACGCCGTTCAGCAGATTGTCGACTGGAAAGACCATGATGGGCTCTGGGACCTCGCGCACTTCGTCGCCGTGACACGTCCGGGACACGCGCTCAGCATCACCGGACTGCCCGAACGCGACGTAAGCTTGCTCGAAGTCCCCGCACTGGCCATCTCCTCGACTGATTGCCGTGACCGGGTGAGACGCGGATCGCCCGTCTGGTACTTGGTCCCCGACGGTGTCGTCCAGTACATCTCCAAGCACCATCTGTATCGGAGCGTTGCATGAGTTCGTCCGACGCGCAGCCGCCCCTGTCGCGGCGCCAGGCGCGCGAGCGGGAGCGTGCCGCCGCGGCCGGTTCGCAGCCCGCCACGCCGCCGCCCACCGTCGCTGCCCCCGTCGAGTCCGCGGAGTCGCGCCGTCGTCCGGGGTCGCACGTCGCCCCCGCGCCGGCCGGTGCCGCGCAGTCGTCCGTCCCCGCCTCGGCGGCCCGGCCGTCCGTGCCGTCGGCTCCTGAGTCCGCGGCCGGTGTGCCGCCGTTCCCGCCTGCGTCGGCGACCGAGATCGTCCCCGGCAGCGGTGGCCTGACCCGTCGGCAGATCCGCGAGCTGCGTGCCGCCGAGCGCCAGACCGGGCTACCGGTGCCGCTGCAGAACCCGACGCCGCAGTCCTCGGACCGCACCGTGGAGGACGTGCTCGGCTCGGTCGACACGATCGACCCCGTCGTCCCCTCGCGCAGCGCCCCCGAGCCGACGAGCGCACCGGTCGCGCACGAGTCCGAGCGCGACGCCGTGCTCGACCAGGCCGCCGTCGCCCAGGCGACCGAGGCGGACGGCTCGCCCGACGCGCTCGAGCCCCTGGACGAGGCTGCGGCGCACGCCGAGGAGCCCCGCCGCCACCGCTCGACCTGGTCGCCGCCGTCCGAGAGCGACGCGGAGTTCGAGGACGACGCAGAGTCCGAGGACGCCGTCGCGGACCAGGCCGACGCCGCTACGGACCCGGCCTCCGCCGCGGACCCGACCGCCACCACGGACCAGGCCGACGCCGCGGACCCGACCGCGCCCGCAGCCGCTGGTCCGGCTGACTCCGGCGTCGCCGGCACCACCGCTTCCCGGGCCGCAGCCGAGCGACCCGGATCCGCGCCGGACGCCGCCGCGGCGCCGCAGCCGGCACCGGTCATCCCGGCCAGTGCCGCCTCGACGCCCGGGGTGTTCCCGCTCTCGCTCGACGCCGAGGACGACGACACCAACGAGGTCCCGATCCCCGAGCCCGCGACGGACGCCCCGAAGGTCCCAGCAGCCTTCCAGCGGCCCTCCGAGCCGAAGCCCCTGACGACGGCCTTCGAGCCGCCGGTGGGGCACTGGTCCCAGCAGGCCCACGACTCGAACGACTCCGAGGTCCACGACGCCGAGACCGGCACGCGCCGTGTCGCCGTGACGAACACGAACGCGATCATCCTGCCGAACTCGGCCCTCGCCGACCCGACCGGTGCGCTCAACGCGACCGGTGAGGTCATCCTCACCGGCTCGATCGACCTGCCGGCGTCGTTGTCGTCGACCGGGTCGCACCGGCCGATCGACGGCGCCGAGGTCGACCGCCTGCTCGAGCAGCACGACGAGCAGCCGGACACCGACGCCAGCCCGGTGCGTGCCAGCCGTGCGGTGTCGAGCCACACCTCGACCCGTCAGGTCGTGCTCGCCGCCGCCAAGCCGAAGGAATCGCGCACGCCGCTCATCCTCGGCGTCACGGTCGGCGCGGTCGGTGTCGCGGCAGCAGCCGTGATCATCGTCGCGCTCGTGACCACCCACACGTTCGGCGGCTGACGCCGTCGTCCCGAACGACCGATCCCGACGCCCCGTCGGCCGCGGCCTGGCCGTGCGTCGGCGGGGTGGCTTATGATCGTGACCCATCAAACGATCCGGCTCTCGGCCGGCTCGACGACCGGAAGGAATCCGTGACCGCCTCCACTCGCGCACTGGAACTCGTGCAGGCCGCCGCTCTCGCGGCGGACGCCAAGCAGGCCGAGGACCTCGTCGCGCTCGATGTGACCGGGCCGTTGCAGCTCACGGACGTGTTCCTGCTCGCAACCGGTCGGAACGAGCGCAACGTGCAGTCCATCGCCGACGCCGTCGAGGAACGCCTCCTCGAGCTCGGCGCCAAGACCCTCCGCCGCGAAGGCCGGAGCGAGGGCCGTTGGGTCCTCATCGACTTCGGTGACATCGTCGTGCACGTGTTCCACGACGAGGACCGTCAGTACTACTCGCTCGAGCGACTCTGGGCCGACTGCCCGACCATCCCGCTCGAGCTCCCGGTGGACCACACCGCCTAGCGTGCGACTCGCCCGGGTGACGGCTTCGATTTCGTCACCCGGCGTTCGCATGGTGTACGCTTTCATGGTGCCTCCGGGGAACCGGCTGGTACCGAAGCAAGGCATCTGGGTCTGTGGCGCAGCTGGTAGCGCACCTGCATGGCATGCAGGGGGTCAGGGGTTCGAGTCCCCTCAGATCCACCAAGAACCCCCGTCGTTCCGCGGAACGGCGGGGGTTTTCTCGTCGGTGCGAAGGCGCCCGTCGCCCCGATACGCTGAGCGCATGAGCAACGATGCGCCGCTGTCCGGGTCCCCGCTGACGATCGCCTCCGCCGGCTACACGGCCGACATCGCCTCGGTGGGTGCGACCCTGCGGACGCTCCGGTACGAGGGCCGTGACCTGGTCGTGCCGTTCGACGCGGACGAGGTCCGTCCGGCCTTCCGTGGGGCCGTCCTCGCGCCCTGGCCGAACCGTGTCGTCGACGGGCACTACTCCTTCGGTGGCACCGACCACGAGCTCGCGCTCACGGAGCCGACCCGGCAGCACGCCCTGCACGGGCTCGTCGCGTGGACGGACTTCCGGGTCGAGGAGCAGGCGGACGACCGGGTGGTGCTCAGCACGACCGTCCAGGCGCAGGCGGGCTACCCGTACCGCGTCACGGTGACCGTGGAGTACCGCCTCGACGCCGACGGGCTGCACCAGAGCGTGACCGGCACGAACACCGGTGCCGAGGACGCGCCGTGGGGGACCGGTCCGCACCCGTACCTCGTGGCGGGCGCGGGCACGGTCGACGACTGGACGCTCACGCTGCCGGCGGCCGAGGTGCTCGAGGTCACGCCGGACCGGTTGATCCCGACCGACCTGGTGCCCGTGCACGACGAGTTCGACCTGCGGACCCCGACGGTCATCGGCGACCGGTTCATCGACCACGCCTTCACGGGCTTCGACCGCGACGCCGACGGGATCGCGACGATCGAGCTCACGGCCGCGGACGGACACGGTGTCCGCGCCGCGTTCGGCACCGAGTGCGCGTGGGTCCAGGTGCACACCGCCGACCACGTGGTCCCCGAGTACCACCGTGCCGGGCTCGCGGTCGAGCCGATGACCTGCGCCCCGGACGCGTTCAACGACGGGGTCGACCGTGGCCTCGTGGTGCTCGCCCCCGGTGCGTCCCACGTCGCCGCATGGACGATCTCCGCGATCTGACCGGGCAGCCAGCCGGCGCCCGTACCGAGGTCCGCCGGCTCGATCCGGTGCCCGACCTCGCGGCCCTGGCGGTCGCGGTCGACGGTGACCTGGTGTGGTTCGACTCCGCGCTGCCGGACGGCGCACCGGCCACGGCACGACCGCGGGCCCGCTGGTCGGTGCTGGCGTGGACCGACGGCCCGTTCGCGACCCGGTTCCGGCACCAGGACCGGCGTGCACACCTCCAGGTCGCCGCGCCGGCCGAACGCTGGTTCGGGCGGTCCTGGTCGGACGACCGACCGGCCTTCACGGTGCTGGCGGACCTGCTCGCGCGGACCCCTCGGCTGCCGGAGCCGGTCGCCGGGTGCGGCTTCGCGCTCGGGTGGGTCGGGTTCCTCGGCTACGAACTCGGACGGGAATCAGGCGGACCGGACCGCACCGCGGAGGGCCACGCGGACGCCGACCTGCGGTTCGTCGACCGCGCGGTGGTCGTCGACCACGCCGGAGGTGCGTGGGCACTGGCCCTGCTCGACGACGCGGAACCGGCGGCCGACGCGGCGAACCGGGCGTGGCTCGAATCGGTGACCGCCCCCGTGACGCCCGGCTGCGTCGGGGACGCGGCCACGGGCCTCCCGGCCGGGGTTGCAGCAGCGACCGGGCGCGTGTCGCGCGCCGCGTACGAACACGCGGTCGACGCGTGCCGCGCCGAGATCCGCGAGGGCAACGCGTTCCAGGTGTGCCTCACGACCGCCTTCTCCGTGCCTGGCGGTGGCCGGGAGGCGCGGGTCGGCTCCGGTGGGGACCCGCACCTGGACGACCCGCACCTGGCCGACTACGTGCGGATGCGCGCGGCGGACCCCGTCCCGTTCGGTGCGTACCTGCGACTCGGCCCGCTGCGCGTCGCGAGCCGGTCGCCGGAGCGGTTCCTCCGGGTCGACGCCGACGGCGGCGTGCTCGCGGAGCCGATCAAGGGCACGCGGCGACGGGTCGGGGACCCGGTGGCCGACCAGGTGGTGCGTGCCGCGCTCGCGGCGAGCGCGAAGGACCGTGCCGAGAACGTGATGATCGTCGACCTGCTGCGGAACGACCTGCTGCGGACGGCGCTGCCGGGGTCGGTGCACGTCGACCGGTTGTGCGACGTCGAGACCTACGCGAGCGTGCACCAGATGGTCTCCACGATCGGTGCGGTGCTGCCGGAGGGGACCTCGCGGGCGGACGTGGTGCGGGCGGCCTTCCCGCCGGGGTCGATGACCGGTGCGCCGAAGATCAGCGCGATGGCGATCGCCGACCGGCTCGAGGACGCTCCTCGTGGGGTCTACTCGGGCGCGATCGGGTACTTCTCCGCCAGCGGGGCGGTGGACTTGTCGGTGGCGATCCGCACACTGGTGACGGTGGTCGACCCATCCGGCTCGTCCGGCTCGTCCGGCGCGTCCGGCCCGCCGGTGGTGCGCCGGACGCTCGGTGCGGGCGGCGCGGTGACGTGGTCCTCGGTCGCGGCGGACGAAGCGGACGAGGTCGAGACGAAGACCAGGTCGGTCCTCGGCGCTGTGGGGGCGGTGGCACACTGGTGACCTGATCGAACGGGTGTTCGAGGCAACTGTCCACAGGATGTCGGTCCCGATTGACATCATCGAACACATGTTCGAATATGAGGGCATGCAGACGGCCACGGCACCCCGGTCCACGCGACCAGTGCGTCGTGTCGACCACCTGGGGGACGCCCAGGCCGCACTCGAACGGATCACCGCGCTCCGGTCGCGGGTGACCGAGATGGAGTCCACCCGCGTCGACACGGTCGGGTTGCCGACGGCCGACGCCCTGGCGCCCCTGCTGCCCGGCGGATCGATCCGGGTCGGCGGCGCGTACGCGGTGCAGGAGTCCGTGCTGCTCGCGATCACCATGCTGCAGGCGGCCTCGGCTGCCGGGGCCTGGTGTGCCGTCGTCGGGGTGCCGTCCTTCGGGGTCGAAGCCGCGGCGGCCGCCGGCATCGACCTCGAACGGCTCGTGCTCGTGCCGGACCCGGGCGACCAGTGGCTCACCGTGACGGCCGCGCTCGCCGACGTCGCCCAGATCGTCCTCACCCGCCCGCTCGGCCGGGTGACCCCCGGCGACGTCTCCCGGCTCTCCGCACGGTTGCGCCAGCGCGGCGGGGCCCTCGTCGCCCTCGGCGCCTGGCCCGGGGCCGACGTGTCGCTGCGGGTGACCGCTTCCGAGTGGAGCGGCATCGGCCGTGGCCACGGGTACCTGACCGAGCGTCGGGCAACCGTGACGGCGTCGGGGCGTGCCGGAGCGGTGCGTCCGGTCACCGCCGAACTGCTCCTGCCGGCGGCTGACGGCTCCGTGCGGGCCGTGGCACCGGCGGCGGCGTCGGGTGCCGGGACGACCGGTTCCGGGGCGGCACCCGCCGTCCTGCGGCCCGTGGCGGTGGCGTCGTGAGTCCGCGCGGTCGGGCACGGGGTCGTGTCGCGGGGCCTGCCGTGGCCACGAGCCGGGGGAGCGCCGGAGCCGGGGTGCCCGACGCCGGGACGATCCGGGCCGACGCGGTCGCCCGCGGCGGTGCCCTGCCGGAACCCCCACCCACCCGGACGATCGTGCTGTGGTGCCCGGACTGGCCGGTCATCGCCGCGGCCCGTGCCGCCGGCTCCCCGCCCGAGCACCCGTTCGCCCTGGTGGCGAAGGGGCAGGTCTACGCCAGCTCCGAGAGCGCACGACAGCAGGGTGTGGTGCGTGGCATCCGGGTGCGCGAGGCCCAGGCGCGCTGCCCCGACCTGGTCGTGCAGCCCTACGACGACGCTCTCGACCACCGGGCGTTCGAACCCGTCATCCGTGCGATCGAGTCCGCCGTGCCGGGGGTCGAGGTCCTGCGGCCCGGCACCGTCGCGCTGCGCTCCCGCGGGCCAGCCCGGTACTACGGCGGCGAGCGTGCGGCGGCGGCCACCCTCGCCGGGATCGCCGCCGACCACGGTGCGCCGGGTGTCCGTGCCGGCGTGGCCGACACCCCGTTCGCGGCCGAACAGGCGGCACGTGCACGACCACAGCGGCCGGGGGAGCGCGTCCGGATCGTGCCGGTCGACGGCTCCGGGGCGTTCCTGTCCGGGCTGCCGCTCGGGGTGCTCGGCGACTCCGACCTCGCGATGCTGCTCGGCCGGCTCGGCGTCACCACGCTCGGCGGGTTCGCGGCGCTCAGCGACGAACAGGTGCGCGACCGGTTCGGCGTGCCCGGGGCGTTCCTGCACCGACTCGCCGGCGGCCGTGACCCGCGCGAGGTCTCGGCGCGTGACGTCCCACCCGAGCTCCGGGTCGAGGCGGCGTTCGAACCCCCGCTCGACCGTGCCGACCAGATCGCGTTCGCGTTCCGGCGGTCCGCCGACGACTTCGCCGCACGGCTCCGTGCCGCCGGACTCGTCGCGACGACCATCCGCGTCGGCATCGTCGACGAGCGGGACATCCTGCTCGAACGCACCTGGGCACACCCGCGCTGGTTCGACGCAGCCGACGTCGTCGACCGCGTGCGGTGGCAGCTCGCCGGCGGCGTCGACCCGACGGGGCTCGAGGCACCCGTGGTCTCGGTCGTGCTCGAACCGGTCGCGGTCGACGACATGGCCAACCACGAACGCGGGCTGTGGGGTTCGGGCCCGGACGAACGCGTGCACCACGGTCTCGCCCGGGTGCAGGGGCTCGTCGGGCACGACGGTGTCGTCACGCCGCGCATCGGTGGCGGACGCACCCTGGCCGAGCGGATCGTGCTCGTGCCGTGGGGCGACGCCCCGGCCGGTGGCGAGCGTGCCCTGGCGACCGTCCGCGACCGCCCGTGGCCCGGCCGGCTGCCCGGGCCGCCGCCGGGGACCGTGCTCGAGCGTCCGCGCCCGGTGGACGTCGTGTCCGCCGACGGCGGGACGGTCGACGTGGACGACCGCGGCACCCTGGTCGGTGAACCCGAGCGGTTCCGCGCCGACGGCGACCGCGGCGGCCGGTTCGCCGCCGTCACCGCGTGGGCGGGACCCTGGCCGCTCGTCGTGCGGTGGTGGGAGTCGGGCGGCCGACGGCTGCACCGGCTGCAGCTCGTCGACGCCGACGGTCGCGCCTGGTACCTGGTGCTCGCCGACCACCGGTGGTGGGCCGAGGCGGTGGCGACGTGACCCGTGCCGACGTGACCCGTGACGACGTGACCCGTGACGAGGAGACCTGATGGGCTACAGCAACCCACCCATCCCGTGGTCGCAGTTCGAGCGCGCCCTGTCCGACAAGCGGAGCCCCGGGAGCACGCACGAGGGCGACGGCGGCGACAGCCCGGCGTGGTCCCGGAAGCGCTCGCCGTACGAACCGACGACCCCGGTGGTCGACGACGACCGTGCGCCCGTCGTGCCGTACGCCGAGCTGCACGCGCACTCGACCTTCAGCTTCCTCGACGGCGCCAGCCAGCCCGAGCACCTCCTCGAGGAAGCCGCACGGCTGCACCTGCACGGCCTGGCGCTGACCGACCACGACGGGTTCTACGGCGCCGCGCGGATGGCCGAGGTGGCCGAGGCGTACCCCGACGTGACGACCGTGTACGGCACCGAACTGTCCCTCGGGCTCACCGAACCGCAGAACGGCGTCCCCGACCCCGAGGGCACCCACCTGCTGCTGCTCGCCGACGGCCAGGACGGCTACCACCGGCTCGCCGGGGCGGTGACGAGCGCCCACCTCGCCGCCGGGGCCGAGAAGGGCCGTCCGCAGTACGACCTCGACGACCTCGCCGCGCGCGCCGACGGGCACTGGCGGGTGCTGACCGGCTGCCGCAAGGGCACGGTCCGGCAGGCGCTCGAGCACGGCGGGGAGTCCGCCGCGGACGCTGCCCTGCGAGCCCTCCTCGACCGGTTCGGCACCGCCGGGGTGGTCGTCGAGCTCACCGACCACGGCGACCCCACCGACACCGTGCGGAACGACGTGCTCGCCGCCCTGGCCGAGCGGCACGCGCTGCCCGTGGTCGCGACGGGGAACGTGCACTACGCCACCCCCGACCGGTTCCCGGTGGCGACGGCGCTCGCAGCCGTCCGGGCACGCCGGAGCCTCGACGAGATCGACGGCTGGCTGCCCGCGGCACCCACGGCGCACCTGCGCTCCGGGGCCGAGATGGCCCGTCGGTTCGCGCGGTACCCCGGAGCGGTCGAGCACAGCGTGACCATGGCCGACGAGCTCGGGTTCCGGCTGAAGACCGTCAAGCCCGGTCTGCCCGACATCGAGGTCCCCGAGGGGCACACCACGATGTCCTGGCTGCGCGAGCTCACCTGGCGCGGGGCCCGCCGGTTCTACCCGGGCAGCGCCGACGGCGTCGACCCGCACAAGCGCGAACGGATCGAGCGCGAGCTGTCGGTGATCCAGGACAAGGACTTCCCCGGCTACTTCCTCATCGTCCGCGACATGGTGCAGTTCGCCCGCGACCGCGGCATCCTCTGCCAGGGGCGCGGGTCGGCGGCGAACTCCGCGGTCTGCTACCTGCTCGAGATCACCGCGGTGGACTCGATCCGGTACGGGTTGCCGTTCGAACGGTTCCTGTCGGCGATGCGCGACGAGGAGCCCGACATCGACGTCGACTTCGACTCGGACCGCCGCGAAGAAGTGATCCAGTACGTCTACGAGCGGTACGGACGGTTCAACGCCGCACAGGTGGCGAACGTCATCACCTACCGGCCGAAGGGCGCGGTGCGCGACATGGCGAAGGCGCTCGGGCACAGCCCCGGTCAGCAGGACGCCTGGTCGAAGCAGGTCGAACGGTGGGGCTCGGTCACCGAGAGCGAGGACCACGACATCCCCGACGGCGTGGTGGACATGGCGCAGCAGGTGCTCGGGTTCCCCCGGCACCTCGGCATCCACTCCGGCGGGATGGTGCTCACCGACCGTCCGGTGGGCGAGGTCGTGCCGATCGAGCACGCCCGGATGGACGGCCGCACCGTGCTGCAGTGGGACAAGGACGACTGCGCCTACATGGGGCTCGTGAAGTTCGACATGCTCGGCCTCGGGATGCTCGCGGCGCTGCAGTACTCGTTCGACCTCGCTGACGAGCACTGCGGCGAACGGTGGGACATGCACTCCATCCCGAAGGAAGAACAGGGCGTGTACGACCAGCTCTGCCGCGCGGACACGATCGGGGTGTTCCAGGTCGAGTCCCGCGCGCAGATGGGCACGCTGCCCCGGCTGCTGCCGCGGCGCTTCTACGACCTGGTGATCGAGGTCGCGCTGGTGCGCCCCGGGCCGATCCAGGGCGGCGCCGTGCACCCGTACATCCGGCGACGCACCGGAGAGGAACCGATCACCTACATCCACCCGTCGCTCGAACCGGTGCTCGAACGGACGCTCGGGGTGCCGCTGTTCCAGGAACAGCTCATGCAGATGGCCATCGCGGTCGGCGGCTGCAGCGGGGACGACGCCGACCTGCTCCGACGGGCGATGGGGTCGAAGCGCGGACTCGAGAAGATCGACCGGCTGCGCACCAAGCTCTACGAGGGGATGGCGGCGAACGACATCCACGGCGAGGACGCCGACGCGATCTACGCCAAGATCCAGGCGTTCGCGAACTTCGGCTTCGCGGAGAGCCACTCGATCAGCTTCGCGCTCATCGTCTACGCCAGCGCGTGGATGCGGCTGCACTACCCCGGGGCGTTCCTGGCGGCACTGCTCCGCGCCCAGCCGATGGGCTTCTACTCGCCGCAGACCCTGGTGGCCGACGCCCGACGGCACGGGGTGCAGGTGCTCCGGCCGGACATCCTGCGGTCCGGGGTCGACGCGACACTGGAGCCACTGCCGGACGACGCGGCGGGGCAGGGCCGCGGGCAGGACTCCTGCCTCGAGACCGAGCAGCCGCCGGTGCTGCCGTTCGACCGTCAGACACCCGACGACACCGCCGAGCACCGCCGTGACGGCGGGTTCGCGGTGCGGCTCGGACTCGCCGAGGTCTCCTCGCTCAGCCGGAAGAGCGCCGAGAAGATCGTCGCCGAGCGCGATGCCAACGGACCCTTCACCGACATGTCCGACCTGGCCCGTCGGGTCGGCCTGACGACCGCGCAGCTCGAGGCGCTCGCCGCCTCCGACGCGTTCGCCTCGATGGGGGTCGACCGCCGCGGCGGCATGTGGTCCGCCGCCCAGGCCGCCGCGGAGCGCCCGGACCAGCTGCCGGACACCCAGGTCGTCGTGCAGCCGCCGTTGTTCGGACAGATGACGAGCGGTGACGTCCTGATCGCCGACATGTGGTCGACGGGGATGACGACCGACGACCACCCGGTGCGGCACGTGCGAGACGGGTTGGTCGCCCGCGGTGTGCTGAGCGTGCAGGACACCGCGACGGCCGAGACCGGTCGACGGGTCGAGGTCGGTGGGATCGTCACGCACCGGCAGCGCCCGGCGACGGCGTCGGGGATCACGTTCATGAACGTCGAGGACGAGACCGGGCTGGTCAACGTGATCTGCAGCGTCGGGGTGTGGGGGCGCTACCGACGGGTCGCACGTGAGGCGCCGGCGGTGGTCATCCGCGGGATCCTCGAGCGGTCACCGGACGGCGTGGTGAACCTGGTGGCCGACCGCATCGAGCACCTGTCGCTGTCCGTGCGGACGCGGTCGCGGGACTTCCAGTGAGCGACGACGGCGCTGGGCGTGGCCCGGGCGTGCCGGCGCCCGGCCAGTGCCGTGCCGGTGGCCAGTGCCGGTGCCGGTGCCGGGAGTGCCGTGCCGGTCGTGGCTACCCGACCTCCGGCAGCCGCACGGTGACCTCGAGCCCACCGGACCGCACGTTCCGGAGCGACGCCGTGCCACCGGCCCGCTCCGCGACGGCGCGGACGATCGCGAGCCCCAGGCCGGAGCCTCCGGGCAGGGCGATCGCACCGGTCGCCGGGTCGGGGTTCGGCCGCGACTTCCGGGCCTCGTCGGGGCGGGTGAACCGGTCGAACGCCACCGGGATGAACGACTCCGGCACACCGGGTCCGTCGTCGGTGACCTGCAGCACGCCCTCGCCGCCGGTGCTGCGCCATGAAACGAAGATGCCGCCACCGCGGGGGAGCGCAGCCACGGCGTTGCCGGCGATGTTCGTCACGAGCTGGGCCATGCCACCGGTGTCGATCCGGTACCGCGGTTCGACGGTGCCGCCGCCGATGCCCGGACCGGAGCCCCCCACGGCGACGGGCGCCTCGAGGTCGAAGTCGACGGTGATGTCCTTCGCCGATGCGATCAGCCGGACGCGGTCGACGGCGGCCATCACCTCGTCGCCGAGGTCGGACCAGCCGGTCTCGGGCTGCCGGTCACCGTCCTGTTCGCGGCGCTCCGACTCCTCGATCCGGGACAACGCGAGCAGGTCGTTCGCCAGCCGCGACAACCGCGCGACGCTGTGCTTCGCGCGCTCGATGTGGGCGGCCAGCGCTGCGGCGTCGTCGCCGTCGAGCGACGCCAGGTCGAGCTGCGTGGTCAGGATCGCGAGGGGGGTCCGGAGTTCGTGGCTGGCGTCCGAGACCATCTGGCGTTCGCGCTCGGTGGCCTGCCGGGTCCGGGCGAGGAACGCGTTCAGGGTCGTGGCGAGGGACGCCAGTTCGTCCTGGGCGGGGCCGACGGGCAACTCGGCGCGTTCCGGGGCGACGGAGAGCCGTTCGGCCTCGCGGCGCATCCGGTTCACGGGGCGGAGGGCCGCGGTCGCCAGTGCCCAGGACGCGATGCCGAAGGCGATGAGGATGGCGACCCCGGTCAGCGACAGGGTGGAGGTCAGGTCGTCGACGACGATGGCCTCGGCCTGCGAGTTGCGGGCGGCCACCACCGTCCACCGGCCGGCCTGGTTGACCGGGTGCTCGACGACGACACGGTACTCGGAGCCGGACACCCGGATCACCGAGGTGCCGGCATCGGTCGTGGTCAGGCTGCCGAGGGCGTGCTCGACCCGGGTCGGCATGGTGGAGAGCACGATGTCGCCGGCGGGGGAGACCACCGCGACGAGCTGCGCGTTGCCGGGTGGCGACAGGTCGGGGTCGCTGTCGACCTCGAGCGTCGCGACGTACGGGTCGGCGTCGGCGTCGAGCAGGGTGCGGGTGGCGCTCGCGACGACGCTGACCACCTGGAACCGCATCACCAGGACGAGCAGGACGATGACGATCGCGGCGATCGCCGTCGAACCGATCGTGATCCGCGCCCGCAGCGACAGCAGCCGCAGTGGCCGGATCAGCCCGCGCCGTCCGCGGTCCGGACCGGGGACGCCGGAGGCCCCGTTCACGCCCCGAGCAGATCCAGGCGGTACCCGCGGCCACGGACGGTGGCGATCGCGACGGTGGCCTCGTGGGCGGTGAGCTTCTTCCGGAGGTACGAGATGTACTGCTCGACGACGTTCGGGTCGACGTGCTGCGAGCCGTCCCAGACCTCTTCGAGGATCTTCGGGCGGTCGACGACGGTGCCGGCGGATCGGGCGAGCAGGCGGAGCAGGGCGAACTCGGTCGGGCTCACGGCGACACGCTGGCCCTTGATCGAGATGCGACGTGCCTCGGAGTCGATCGAGACGTCACCGACCTCGATGGTGCGCGGGGCGCCGGCGGACTCGCGACGGCCGAGGGCACGCAGGCGGGCGGTGAGCTCGGCGAACGCGAAGGGCTTGGTGAGGTAGTCGTCGGCACCGGCGTCGAGTCCGAAGACCCGGTCGTCGACGGCGTCGCGCGCGGTGACGAGCAGGATCCGCACCGGGTCCTCACGCTCGCGGATGCGCCGGGCGAGCTCGAACCCGGACATGCCGGGCATCATCACGTCCACGACGGCGAGGTCGAACGCCTGCTCGCCGAGGGCGATGAGCGCCTCGACACCGTTCTCGACCGCCGTCACGCGGTACCCCTCGGCAGCGAGACCGCGCTCCATCAGGGCACGCATCTCGTCGTCGTCCTCGACCACCAACAGCCGCATGTTCGACCTCCTCGACCCCATCGTGGCATCGAACCCCTCGCGAGGGGCGCTGCCCGTGCCGAACTCGCTGAATCTCGTCACAGGACAGGGGCAGAACGGTCTGTCCCACGTTCTAGGGACATGAGGACTTCTTGCGTCATTGGTAGGCTCCGGCAGCGGACAGCGCTTACCCGAAGGGTTGTCCGTTGCACCTGGGGGCACCATGAACGACTCGACCGATCACCCTGCCATCGTGCGTCTGCGCGCTGAGCTGGACGCCGCGTGGAAGGGCATCGGCGCGCTCGCGCAGATGGACGACGGGCGACGCGACCGCGTGGTCGCCGAACTCCGGACGGCCGTGCCGGACGTGGCGAGCCTGGCCGCTCGTGAGGTCGGGACCGAGGCTGCCGTCGCCGAGATCAGCCGGTTCGCCGGCGTCGGGGTGCCAGGGTCCGACCCGGCCTTCCCGACCGCGGTGATCTGGGACGACGTCGTGCGGACGGCAGCGGAAGCGGCGCGCGCGACCTGCTGAGCAGGCGGACGTCTCAGTCGTCCTCGCCGAGCAGCTCCTCGCGCACACGCCGGATGTCCTCGAGCAGCGCCCCGATGAGCACCCAGTGCCGCGAGTTCGGCCGGATGACCGCCATCGGCGCCGTGAGCGCGGAGCCGTCCCCGACACCCGAGCCCGACGACGCCCCAGCCGCGAAGCTGTCGTCGTCGTCGGCGTCTGCTCCCGCCGGGTCGAGCCGCGTCGCCTCCACCCGAGCGCTGAGCGCCCGCACGTCCGCACCGATCCGGGCGACCTCGGTGGCGATGCCCCCGACGACCGGGTCGGCGCGCAGGTCTGGAGCCGTGTTGTCCTGGATCGCCCGCGTCATGCCGGTGACCCGCGTGACGAGGACCCGCAGGTGCTCGGTGATGGCGACGTCGCGGTCGAGGATCGCGCGGTGCCGACCGCCGCGGGGGTTCATCGTGAGGGACTCGCGGGCGGCGTTCAACGAGGCCTCGGTCTTCGCGTGCTGCTGCCGGAGCGCCCGCGCCCGCACGAGTGCCTCGTGCCACCGGTCGTGGTCCCACCCTTCGGTCAGTCCGATCGCCACGCGCTCGAACGCCACGGCGGTGTCCCGGGCCAGCCGGGCGACGGCCAGGTGCGCGGGCTCGAGCAGGACCGGCGGGATGATCAGCGCGTTCACGACCAGGGCGACGACCGCACCGATCACGGTCTCGAGGATGCGGTCCGCCGAGTAGTTCGGCGTCACGACCCCGGCAGTGAGCACGAGCATCCCGCTGATGCCGACCTGGGTCGCCGAGGTGGGGGTGAGCCGGAGCGCCCAGGCGATGAGGATCGCGAGCACGATGACGAGCAGCACGACCCAGACGCCGTCACCGAGCAGCAGGTGGAAGCCGGTGGCGAGCACGACACCGAGCACGACCCCGGCGCTCCGCTCCAACCCCTTCACGAACGACTGGTTGATGCTCGGCTGCACGACGAGCAGGGCGGCGATGGCGGCGAAGGTCGGGAACGGCCCCTGGATGACGAGTCGACAGAGGAGCACGGCCGCCACGACCGCCACCGCGGTCTTCACGACCTGCAGGAACGGCGTGCGACTGGAGCTGCGGAGACGCGCGACCGGGTTCACGCGGACCACGGTAGCCATCGCCCGCACGCCGAGCCGGTCACGAACGCGACGAAACCGCCCGGACACGGTTGACTGATGGCGTGTGGCCCAACCATGAGCGCGTCATCCCGCAGGCCTTCGCCGGCTCCGGGACCTCCGTGGTGGCCGCGCGGGCGCACTCGGTCGAGCCCTCGGGCAACGGCTACCTGTACGGCTACGAGGTCGACACGGTCGACCGGAACGGCCAGCGTGCCACCGTCCTGACCTACGTCGACACCGGCGGGACCCACGACCAGAACAGCGCGATCGTCACCGACCCGGCGACCGGCGAACCCGTCTCGGTGTGGGCGTACCCGAACGACCCCGGTCTGCCGGTGTTGCCGCAGGTGACCTACCGCGACGCCGTGGCCGAGCTCCTGACCACGCTCGGCATGCCCGTGACGGACCCGGTGCTGACCGTCGCGGCGTACCGCCCCGGCAAGCGTGCGGTGGTCCGCGTCGACGCACCGGAACGCACCGTCTTCCTGAAGATCGTCCGGCCGCACCGGGTCGCGCCCATCGTCCGGTCCCACGAGCAGTTCATCGCGGCCGGGCTGCCGGTGCCGCGGGTGCTCTCGAGTCGCGGCGACGGCCTCCTCGTGCTCGAACGGATCCGGGGCGTGCCCGCCGGCAGCCGCATCCTCGACATCGCCGACGACCCGCGGTTCGTGGCGTCCCTCGCGGCGCTGAGTGGTCGGGTCGCGACCGTGCCGATGACGCAGCAGGCCCGCGCGGACGCGATGGACCACGCGGACTGGCACCGCCGTACCCTCGTCGCCGCGCTGCCGCAGGACGCCGAGGAGATCGACCGCCTGTACGACGCGATCGGCCGCCGGTCGATCGGGTGGGGCACCGCGACGAAGCAGGTGGTCCACGGCGACCTGCACCTCGAACAGGTCTTCGTCGACGAGGACGAGCCGTGGCGCATCTCCGGGCTCCTCGACATCGACACCGCCGGGTGGGGCTTCCCGGTGCGCGACATCGGAGCGGTCGTCGCCCACCTCGTGGTGACCGGGCTGTGGCACCGATCCCGTGGCGACGCCGAGCGTGGCGCCGCAGCAGAGCGACTCGCCGATGCGATCGCGCGGGACTGGGTCGCCAGGAACCCGCGTGAGACGGACCGCATCGGTCCCGCCATCGGCGCCCAGCTGCTGGCGCACGCCGGCGGTCAGGCGACCACCGGGTCCGCGAACGGCATCCAGACGGCGGAGCAGCTCCTCGCCGCGACGCGGGCCGCGTTGGCCGAGGCTGCTCCGGTCCCGCCGGCGGCCGGCCTGGTCCGTCCGCGGTCCGCGCCCCGCGTCTGACGGCTCCCAGTCCCCGTCGCGAAAGCGACAGATCTGCGCGGAAGGTTCGCGGCGATCTGTCGCGTTCGCGGGGTGGTCGCGCCCGGCGTCGGACGGGAGGCGCGTGGCGGGCCCGCACCGTGCCTCCCGGCCGTCACGCGGGGCGTTCCAGGAGGCGCGACGCGCGCGGGCGACGTGGAGTCGCCTCTGTCGGGGGTCGGGGAGTAAACTGAGTGCGCACGCACCGCGTTCCCGCGTGCCGCGTCGATTCCGGACGCAGCCGTCGATCACTTGATCGACGCGGGAACCGGGCCGTGACCGCCCCGCGGGGGCGTCACGTGCGTGTGACGACGCCGGATCCCGGCGCGGACCGTCGCACCCGGCGCCGAGCAGGCGCTCGCGGTGGAACGGTCCGCGGGACTCCACCGGACGTCCCGAAGCGGGGACCGGCGATGCGGTGGGCCACGGTGGCCCGCAGCCGAACCGGAGCCGTGTCAGGCCCCGGTGCAGGACTTCCGCCCTGACGGGCGGCTCGCCCCGATGCGTGGGCGGAACAGGAGGAGCGTTGGCTCGATCAGGCACCCGGCGAGCTGCCGGCGGGACGCGGACCGCGTCACGTCGGACCAGGCCGCTGGACAACGACGGCGTCATCCCCGTCCTCGCCCGCGCGGTGCGCGAGGTCGAGGCAGCAGCGCAGCGTGGACCGCTCAAGGCGTCGAACCGCACGAAGTTCCAGGCGGTCGCACTGCTCATGCGCGAGGAACGCGCGCGGGTGAAGGGCGACACCGAACTCACCGACTCGCAGCGCGCGGAGCAGCTGAAGCGGCTCGACGGCGTCGCGACCATCCTCGCGAAGACGGCGGCGCGCGACACCAGCGTGATCCAGCTCCTCGCGGAAGAGGTGCAGGTCCCCGAGGCGACCCGTGCGGTCAAGCGCGACATGATGATCGCCGGCGGGATGGAACTCCAGCCCGAAGACCTCGTCATCGCGTCGGAGCCCGCACCCGTCGTCGAGAGCCCGGTCCGCGCCGTGGTGCCGCAGGCCGTCGTGCAGCGACAGCTCGCCAACCCGTTCCTGCCGCCGGACTTCGCGCTCGCCGACCAGCCCGTCGCGCACCCGCGTCGCCTGGCGAACTGGGAGCTCTTCGGCCCGCTGTTCAAGTCGTTCGAGTACGGCGCAGGCGGGGGAGCGGCGACGATGCCGCTGCCGGAGCCCGCGACGCTGCACTCCCGCTCGGGCACCACGCTGATGAAGCACCAGGCCGAACTGGTCGCCGCGGCCTCGCAGGGGCACCGGACCTTCCTGCTCGCCGACGAGCCGGGCCTCGGCAAGACGGCGCAGTCACTGCTCGCCGCCGACGCCGCCAACGCGTTCCCGCTGCTCGTGGTCGTGCCGAACGTCGTCAAGACGAACTGGGCGCGCGAGGCCGAGCGCTGGGTGCCGAACCACCGCGCCACCGTGATCCACGGGGACGGCAACGACCTCGACGGGTTCGCGGACATCATCATCGTGAACTACGAGATCCTCGACCGGCACGCTGGCTGGCTCGGGAACTTCGGGTTCAAGGGCATGGTCGTCGACGAGGCGCACTTCATCAAGAACAAGGACTCGCAGCGTGCGCGGTTCGTGCTGCAGATCGCCGACCGGATCCGGCAGCGCACCGCGGCGCCGCTCCTGATGGCGCTCACCGGCACCCCGCTCATCAACTCGGTCGAGGACTTCCGCACCATCTGGGAGTACCTCGGCTGGATCGACGACAAGAAGCCGCGCGCGAAGCTCATGAACGAGCTCGAGGAGATCGGCCTGACGCCGGCCGACCAGGGCTTCTTCGTCGAGGCCCGTCGTGCCGTCATCGACCAGGGCATCGTCCGACGCCGCAAGGTCGACGTCGCCGCGGACATCCCGGCCCGCCGGATCGCCGACATCCCCGTCGAGCTCGACGGCGACGAGGGTCGTTCCATCCGCGACGCCGAGCGCGAGCTCACCGCGAAGCTCGTCCGCCGCTACCACCAGGCGCTCGACGCACGCACCGGGCAGGACCCGGTCGTCGGCATCGACCACAAGCTGGTCCGGCAGGTCGCCCGCTGGGAGCTCGAGGACCAGGACGCCTCGTCCACCGGCGAGAACGTGTTCTCGATGGTGCGTCGCATCGGCCGCGCCAAGGCCCAGCTCGCGGCGGACTACGCAGCGCAGCTCGCGTCGAACGTCGGCAAGGTCGTGTTCTTCGCGAAGCACCTCGACGTGATGGACCAGGCGGAAGAGGTCTTCGCCCGCCGGGGCCTGCGCACCGCCACCATCCGTGGCGACCAGACCGCCGCGCAGCGCACTGCCGAGATCGACTCGTTCGTGAACGACCCCGACGTCGCCGTGATCGTCTGCTCGCTCACCGCGGCCGGCGTGGGCCTGAACCTGCAGGTGGCGTCCAACGTCGTGCTCGCCGAGCTGTCGTGGACGAGCGCCGAGCAGACGCAGGCGATCGACCGTGTGCACCGCATCGGGCAGGAAGAGCCCGTGACCGCGTGGCGGATCATCGCCGCGCAGACGATCGACACCAAGATCGCCGAACTCATCGACTCGAAGGCGTCCCTGGCCGCACGCGCGCTGGACGGCTCCGACGAGGAGATCGCCGACTCGGGCGACATCCAGCTCGACGCGATGGTCGCACTGCTGACCGAGGCGCTCGGGGGCTAGGCCTCCGGGCTGCGTCCGGCGCTGGCGCCGGCGCGCATCCGCCTCGCACGACCGAAGTCCGTCCGAACCACGCGATCACGTGGCTCGGACGGACTCCGGTCGTGCGGGCTGCGCGCCAGGGTGCGCCGCTCAGATGCGGGACTGCACCTCGGCCAGGGACGGGTTCGTCGCCGTCGTGCCGTCGGGGAACACGAGCGTCGGGACCGTCTGGTTGCCGCCGTTGACCTGGGCGACGAGTTCGGCCGTCCCCGGGATCTGCTCGATGTCGACCTCGGTGAAGGGCACGCCGGCCTTCGACATCTGGTTCTTCAGGCGGGCGCAGTAGCCGCACCACGTGGTCGTGAACATCGTGACGCCGCCGGCCTCGGGGGTGAACTGCTCGCGGGTGATCGTGTCGCTCATGGCGCCAGGCTAACCCCGCTTTCTGGACGCCCTTGACGTGCTTATCCGATATAGCTAGGTTAAGCCGTATGGATCCGATCCAACGCATCACCGCTCCGACGCTCGACGTGCTCGACGCACTGCTGACCGTCGACGGCCCGGCATGGGGGCTGCTCGTCATCAAGGCCACCGGGCGCCAGGCCGGCACCGTCTACCCGATCCTCGAACGACTCGAGCGGCAGGGGTGGATCACGTCGTCGTGGGACGACGAGACCGACCGCCCCGGGCCGCGCCGTCGGCTCTACGAGTTCACCCCCGACGGCGTCTCGGCCGCGCAGGACCTCGTCGCTGCGCGTCCGTCCGCCGCGACCCCGGCTCGCCCGGCCCGCTCGAGCCACCGGCCGGTGACCTCGTGAGCGCGCTCGACCAGATCCTCGTCGGGGCAGCCGTCGCGGTGTCGCCGGCCGCGCACCGAGCCGCCCGTCGGGAGCAGTGGCTCGCCGACGTCCGCGACGCACAGGAACTCGACCTCTCGCCGACGGCACTCGCCTTCGGCGCACTGACCACGGCGCTCTTCCACCGACGCGCCGGCCACCGTTCCACCTGGGGGGAACCCATGACCGCAGCACCGCTCCACGGCCCGACACCGCCGCACACGATCCGGACGGTCCCGGTGCTCGTCGCCGTCGCCGTCGTGTCGCTGATCGCGTCGGGCGCCTGGCTCGTCCTGCAGCCCAACTACGGGTACGCGAGCACGCTCGACGTGTGGCTCGGCACGGTCGGGACCTGGACCCTGGTGCTGTTCATCCCGGGAGCCGCCGTCGCCATCGCGGCGCTGGCCCTGCGCACCGGGGCACTGCGCCGGCGTCTCGGCGCGAGCATGATCGTCGCCGCTGCCGTCGGGGGAGCGGTGCAGCCGCTCCTCACCCCTCCGACGGACCTGCCCGTCGGTGTGCTCCCGCTCGTGCTCGCCCTCGCCGGCTGGCTCGTCGCGGTGCACTCGCCGCGCTGGACGTGGGCGCTCCTGGCGCTGCCGGTCGTCGCGTTCGGGCTGGAGTGGAGCGGGTTCCTGTTCACGGTGGTGCCGGTGCGGTGGAACCCGTTCGTCGTCGCGGTGCCGACCCTGGCCGTGGTCCTCGCCGGCGTCATCGCGAGCCGGTTCTCCACAGCAGCACCGGTCGTGGTCGAACCGCGCACCCGAGCCCTGGTAGACAAGAGCGTGTGAGCGACACCCACCTCGAGATCGAGCGCACCTACGACCTGCCCGAGGGTGGTGCCCTGCCCGACCTGGTCGGCGTGGGCGGCATCCTCCGAACCGAGCACCAGGAACCGTTCGACCTCGACGCGACGTACTGGGACACCGCCCGGTACGACCTCGTGGCCGCGCGGGTGACGGTCCGCCGACGCACCGGTGGCCCCGATGCCGGCTGGCACATCAAGCGGGCCGAGTCGGACACCGTCCGGCACGAAGAGCACTTCCCGCTCACCGACGACGCGGACACGGTGCCGACCGAGGTCCTCGCGTCGCTGTTCACCGAGCGACGGGGACGTGGCCTGCGCCCCGTCGTCCGGATCGCCACCACCCGCACCGTCACCCGGCTGCTGGACGAGGACGGCGACCAGGTCGCCGAACTCGCCGACGACCAGGTCACCGCGCAGCGCCTGGACGACGACGCTCCGGAGACCCCGCGCACCTGGCGCGAGGTCGAGGTCGAGACCGTCAACGGGGTCGACGCCCAGATCGCCCACGAGCTCTTCGCCGCACTCGACGGCCGCTTCGCAGCGGTCGGGGCCGGCCCCGCCGCCGTCGCGTCCAAGCTGGCACGCGGGCTGGCAGGAGCAGCCGCACCGCGCCTCCAGACCGAGGAGAAGCCCGCCAAGGGCACGACCGCACGCGTGCTCGTGAAGCGGCTGCGGAAGCTGCGCGCCGCGCTGCTCGGCCAGGAATCCCGACTCCGCTCCGGCGACACCGCCGACCTGCGACAGGCAGCCGAGACCACGCTCGAGATCGCCGCGATCCTCGGGGCGTACCGGCCGGCGTTCGCCGCGGGCGACGCCGTCGACCGTGCTGCGGAGGCAGCCGACGGGCTCGCCGCCGTCACGGCACGTGCCGCGCTGGCGGAGTACCTCATCGACCGACTGCCGCGGGCATCGACGCCGGCGCAGGACGACCTCGTCGACGCGATGACGCGCGAGCGCATCCTCGCGGCCACCCGTGAACGACGTGACCAGTCCGTGCGCGACGTCGTGGCGTTCCTGCACGGCGAGCCGTTCCTCGAGCTCCTCGACGCCCTCGACGACGCCGTGGAGCGTCCGGCACCGACCGAGTGGGCACTGCGATCGCCGAAGAAGGTCGCGCAGGACGTCGGTGCCGTGGTGAAGCCGCACGTCCGTGAACTCGTGCGCGCCGCGGTCGCCGACGACACCTCGGACACCGCGTCCGAGCGCGAGGCCGCTGACCGGGCGACGACCGAGGCCGCCTGGCAGGCGACGATGCGGGCGCGCATGGCGATGGACGTCCTCGGTGACGACGCGTTCCCGCACGCACTGTGGCAGCGCATCGGAACCGCGGCCGACGTCCTGACCGAACGGGTGCGGTCCCTGCACGCCCTCGACACGTTGCGCACGAACGCGGCGATCGCGGAGCGCGGGGGCGAGGGCACGTTCGGGTACGGCGTGCTCGCGGGCGACCGGGTGCGGTTGGCGGAGGAGTCCTACGACGAGGCGGTGCACGCGCTCAACCGCGTGTGAGCTGGGGGCGCGTGGCGGTCGCCGCGGGCGCCCCGCTGCGCCGCGCTCGCTTCGTGAGCAGAAATGGTCGGGTCGCCCGCAGGCACCCGACCATCTCTGCTCACGAAGCGCCTGGCGCTCAGCCGCTGAAGTCGACCGCCGCCGCTTCCGGCACCCGGAACCGCCGCCCGGGGTAGCGCAGCCCTGACCAGTACATGTTCGTGTGGGCGATGACGTGCGCCGCCGGCACCGTGACGCCGTCGTGGTGCGCATCCGTGGTCGTGTGGGCGTCGGCGACGAGTGAGACGTCGTACCCCTCGGCCGCCGCTCGCCCGGCGGTGGTCCGGACGCAGTAGTCCGTCTGCGCGCCGGTGACGACGAGGTGCGTGACGTCGAGCCCGTCGAGCACCGCGCGCAGGTCCGTGTCGACGAACGAGTCCCGGTAGGTCTTGCGCACCAGCGGTTCGCCGGCATCCCGGATCAGCGGTGCCGCGAGCTGCCAGTCGTCGGTGCCGAACGGGAAGTCCTGCTCGTCCTGCACCCAGACCACGGGGACGCCCGCGGACCGAGCCCGCGACACGAGTGTGTGGATGCGTGCGACCACGGCGTCGGCGTCCAGACAGGGGCGGACCACCCCGGCCTGGACGTCGATCACCAGGAGTGCGGTGCTCATCCGGCGGCGATCGGTGCCGCGCTCGCGGCCGCGGGGTTCACGTCGGCGAGGCCCAGGACGTCGAGGAGCCATGCGAGCTCGAACGCCCGCTCCTTCCACGAGGCGTACCGACCGCTGACGCCACCGTGCCCGGCGGACATCTCGGTCTTGAGGAGCACCGGTGCGCCGACCTCGCGCAGTTTCGCGGTCCACTTCGCCGGCTCGACGTAGAGCACGCGGGTGTCGTTGATGGAGGTCACCGCGAGGATCTGCGGGTACTGCACGTCGGAGCGCACGTTCTCGTACGGGGTGTACTCGCTCATGTAGCGGTAGACCGCGGCGTCGTGCAGCGGGTCGCCCCACTCGTCCCACTCGATGACCGTCAGCGGCAGGTCGGGGTCGAGGATGCTCGTCAGGGCGTCGACGAACGGCACGGCCGCGAGGATCCCGGCGAAGCGGTCCGGCGCGAGGTTCGCCACCGCACCCATGAGCAGCCCGCCCGCGCTGCCGCCCTCGGCGACGAGGCGTTCGGCGGTGGTGCGACCTGAGGCGATGAGGTGGTCGGCGACCGCGACGAAGTCGGTGAAGGTGTTCTTCTTCGTCAGGGTCTTGCCGTTCTCGTACCAGTGCCGGCCGAGCTCACCGCCGCCGCGGACGTGGGCGACCGCGAAGACCACGCCACGGTCGAGCATCGACAGGCGCATGACGCTGAAGCCGGGGTCGATCGAGTGCTCGTACGAGCCGTAGCCGTACAGGTGCAGCGGGGCAGGGATGTCCGCGTCGACCGCGTCGCGGCGCCAGACCAACGAGATCGGCACGCGGGTGCCGTCGTCCGCGGTGGCCCAGTCGCGCTCCTGCACGTAGTCGTCCGGGTCGTAGCCGCCGAGCACGGGCTGGCGCTTCAGGACGGTGACCTCGCCCGTCGCCAGGTCGAGGTCGCTCACCTCGGACGGGGTCACGAAGGACGTGAACCCGATGCGGAGGGTCGGCTGGTCCCACTCGGGGTTGCCGCCGAGCCCCGCGGAGAAGAGGGTCTCGTCGAACGGGACCTCGTGCGCGTCGCCGTAGCCGTCGCCCTCGATCGGGATGATCGCGATGCGGGGGAGCGCCTCGGACCGGTACTCGAGCGCGAGGTGGCCGGCGAAGGCGTCGACGGACTCGATGCGGCGCTCGGTGTGGTGCGCGACGACGACGCGGCGGTCGCGCTCCGAGGTCGGGTCGTCGGCCGGCACGTCGACGAGCTCGAAGTTCTCGGCACCGTCGTTGTGCAGCACCAGGAAGCGGTCGCTGCCGCCGACGATGGCGTGCTCGATCTCGTACTCGACGCCGTCGCGCCGGGGCCACACGACCTGGAACTCGCCGGTCGGGTCGGCGGCGTCGAGGACCAGGGCCTCGGAGGTGATCTTCGAGCCGAGCTCGATGACGATGTACTGCGACGAACGGGTGACGCCCACGCCGACCCAGTAGCGGTCGTCGGGCTCCTCGAACACCAGGACGTCGTCGGAAGCCGCGCTGCCGACGGTGTGGCGCCAGATCTTGTCCGGCCGCCACGACTCGTCGACCGTCGGGTAGAAGACGAAGCGGCCGGCCGGGTCGAACGTGGCGCCGGCGCCGGTGTTCGGGATCGCGTCGCCCAGGTCGGAACCGGTCGTCAGGTCCCGCACGTGCAGGGTGTACCGCTCGTCGCCCTCGACGTCGATGCCGTACACCAGTCGGGTGCCGTCGTCGCTGATGTCGTACGTGCCGAGGGAGAAGAACTCGTGGCCGTCCGCGAGTGCGTTGCCGTCGAGGACGACCTGCTCACCGGGGAGCGTGGCCTCGCCCTCGACGACGGCCGGAGGGGTCCAGTCGTCGGGGCCGGTGATCGGAACGCGGCAGTGCACGCCGTACTGGCTGCCCTCGGCGGTGCGGGTGAAGTACCACCACGACCCCATGCGGACGGGGACGGAGAGGTCGGTCTCCTGCACGCGGCCCTTCACCTCGGCGAAGACGCGGTCGCGGAGCGCTCCGAGGTGCTCGGTCGCGGCGTCGGTGTACGCGTTCTCGGCCTCGAGGTAGGCGAGGGTGTCGGGTGACTCCTTGTCCCGCAGCCACTCGTAGTCGTCGACGAAGTCGATGCCGTGGTGGGTCCGCGTCACGGGCCGCTTGGCGGCGGTGGGCGGGGTGGCCTGGGTGTGCTCGTTGCTCACCTGCCCACCCTATTCGTCCGCCTACGAACCCACCCGCAGTCCGCGCCCGCGCACCACCCCGTGGTCCCGTGCCCGCGCGCCGACCACTGCCCGGACGCGCTCCTCGAACGCCTCGAGCTCCGCGATGACCGCCGGGGCGACCCAGGCCCGGTCGCGTCGGCGCTCGGTGACGGCGCGGAGCACTCCGGTGCGCACCAGGTCGGTGGCCACCGCGTCCACCTGGTCGGCACCGACCAGCGCCTCGAGGCGGTCCTCGGTCAGGAGCGGATCGGCGACGAGCGCCCGACCGACCGCCAGGTGCGGCGCAGCCACCGCGTCCATCCCCGCCGCGCACTCGTCGAGCAGCAGCGCCGTGACCGTCGTCTCGTCGCACACCGTGCCGACGGCGAGCGCGAGGTCCACCACGAACGCGTCCACATGGCCGTCCCGGAAGGCCTCGAGGTGCCCAAAGTACCGGGAACGCTCGGCGGCCAGCGCCACCGCGACGGGCGCGGTCACCGTCGTGGTCACGCACCGGCGGCGGAGGACCGCTCCGATCAACGCACGCCCGATCCGTCCGTTGCCGTCGGTGAAGGGGTGGATCGACTCGAACTGCGCGTGCCCGATGGCTGCCTGCGCGATCGGGTCGAGGTCGGTGCGGTCGAGGAACGCGAACAGGTCCGCCATCAGCGGCCCGACCAGTGCGGGCGGCGGTGGGACGTACAGTGCGGTCGCGGGGGAGTCCCCGCCGCCGATCCAGTTCTGCACGTCGCGGTACCGGCCCGCCGACGGCCCGTCGAGGGGGTCGTCGCGCATGAGCAGCCGGTGTGCGTCGAGCACCGCCCCCTCGGTGACGACGCCGGAGTCGGCTGCCGAGACCAGCCGCTCGATCGCGTCGGCCGCTCGCACGACGGCGATGGCACCGGTGTTCGCCCGGCTGCCCACGAGCGCCCGCGCGACGTCGTCGACGGAGGCGGACTCGTCCTCGATCCGGGACGACGCCACCGCGTCGGTGCGGCCGAGCACGAGGGCGAGCGGCGCGAGGCCGGTGCCGTGGTGGGCGTCGAGTGAACGCAGCGCTGCGGTGCTGCGGTCGAGGAGCGCCTGGGTGCCCGGGTCGGCTGCCCAGCGCCGGTGGGCGATCCGCGGTGGCACGGACGCCCGGATGCTCGTCGTCATCCGGGTGGTCCGGTTGCCCCGGCGCGCACTCCGCCACGGGACCTCGACGGACCCGTGGACCGGCCACGAACCGGACGACGCGGACGACGAAGCCGGCCACGACGCGGACGACGAAGCCGGCCACGAACCGGACGACGTGGGACGAACGAGCGATGCCATCCGCCGACCGTAGGACCCCCAGCGCCCCCGACGCGAGGAATCGGTATTCCGCATGCACGCGTTACCGTGGTGTCATGAGCAACTCCTTCGCGATCACCGGTGCCCACGTCGTCCCCGTCTCCGCTCCCGCCTTCGACGGCGGTGCCGTCGTCGTCGAGGACGGCCGCATCACCGCGATCGGCCCGGACGTCACGCCGCCGGAGGGCATCACGGTCATCGATGCCGCCGGGTCGTGGCTCGTCCCCGGCTTCGTCGAGGCGCACGGCCACGTCGGTATCCACGAGGAGGCGAACGGCGAAGCCGGCAACGACACCAACGAGATGACCGGCCCGAACATGGCCGGCGTCCGTGCCATCGACGCGATCGACATCGACGACGAGGGCTTCCGCGACGCCCTCGCGGGTGGCATAACGAGCATCGTCGTCAAGCCCGGCTCCGGCAACCCGATCGGCGGCCAGAGCGTCGCCATCAAGACGTGGGGCGGCCGCACGATCGACGAGCAGCTCATCTCCGACGCGGTGAGCATCAAGAGCGCGCTCGGCGAGAACCCGAAGCGCGTCTACGGCGGCAAGGGACAGACCCCGTCGACCCGCCTCGGCGTCGCGAAGATCATCCGTGACGCCTTCGTCGAGGCGCAGAACTACAAGGCCGCCCGCGATGCCGCAGCCGCGAAGGGCGAGCCGTTCGCGCGGGACCTCACGAAGGAGACCCTGGTGCGCGTCCTCGACGGGGAGCTCGTCTGGGACCAGCACACCCACCGCCACGACGACATCGCGACCGCGATCCGCCTGTCCGAGGAGTTCGGGTACCGGCTCGTCGTGAACCACGGCACCGAGGCGCACAAGATCGCCGACGTGCTCGCCGAGAAGGACATCCCGGTGATCTACGGCCCGCTCTTCACGAGCCGCTCCAAGGTCGAGCTCCGCGACCGTGGGATCCCGAACCTCGCGACCATCGCCGCCGCCGGCGTCCGCGTCGCGATCACCACCGACGCGCCGGTCGTGCCGATCAACATGCTCGTCGACCAGGCGACCGCCGCGGTCAAGGAGGGCTTGCCCGCACAGACCGCGCTCGAGGCACTGACGGTCAACCCGGCCGAGTTCCTCGGCTTCGGCGACCGTGTCGGTCGCCTCGCCGAGGGCTACGACGCCGACCTCGTCCTCTGGGACGGTGACCCGCTCGACGCGACCACCCGCGCGACGCGCGTCTGGATCGACGGCAAGTCCGTCTTCGAGTGGGCCGACGGGACCGGCGTCACCACCCCGCGCTGGTAGCGACCACAGCACGGACTGGAGGCGCGGTGCCAGCTGGCACCGCGCCTCCAGTCCGTCGTGGACGCACGTTCTGCACGCCGCGCGAGCGCGCTCAGACCTCGCGTGCCAGCAGGAAGTCGTTGATGCGCGTCGTGAGCTCGGCGTCGATCGGCCGGACGTCGCCGTTCACGGAGCGGATCGGTGCCGCCTGCCGGACGCTCGACACCAGCCAGAGCGCATCGGCTGCCTGCAGGTCGGCCAGCGTGACGAGCTCGTAGGCGGTCTCGATGCCCTCCTGCTCGGCGAACCGGAACACGTCGGCCTGCGTGGTGCCGGCCAGGATCCCGATGTCCGTCCGGGGCGTGACGAGCCGGTCGCCCACCTTCAGGATCAGGTTCGCACGCGTGCCCTCGAGCACGTAGCCGTCGGTCGAGACGAACAGGGCGTCGTCGGCTCCGCGGCGGGCGGCCTCACGCAGGGCCGCCATGTTGACCGCGTACGACAGCGTCTTCGCGCCCTGCAGCAGCCACGGCGAGGTGCGCTCGACGTCGTGCCGGTACCCGCGGTCGAGGACGACGACGGAGATGCCCTCGGTCCGTGCGGCCGTGGAGTCGCCAGACGGTGCGGCGTAGACCCAGCCGGTCGGACGGTCGGTGCCCTCGACGCCCCGGGTGAGGACGGTCTTCGCGAAGGCCTCCCGCACGGGGTCGAGGCGGGCGCACACCGCTTCGATCGCCTGCCGCCACGCGTCGAGGTCGGGCGTCGGCAGGTCGAGCATCGCGGCGGAGCGGGCGAACCGCTCGAGGTGCGCCTCGAGGGCCTGCGGCCGACCGTCGATGACCGTGATCGTCTCGAAGACCCCGTCGCCGCGGATGATGCCGAGGTCCTGCACCTGCAGGTGCTCCTCGAGCGGCTTCGCCCAGGTGAAGGCGTCCGCCGAGGGGTCGTGCGGCGCGGCGTCGCGGGAGGGCTGGTTGAGGACGGCGAGCACGGTTTCGGTCATGCGCCCATCCAACCGCACGCGCGTCCGTGCACGTTGTGCGTGGGCGCGCTTCGTGCGTGGGCGTCAGCTCGCGTCGGGCAGGGCGCCCATGAGCTTCCACACCGCCTGGGTGAGCTCCGGGTGCTGCAACGCGATCCGGCGCAGCCGGTGGTACTCCTCGCCGAGGGCGGTGCCGTGTCCGGACGCCGGGTGCATCGACCACTGCGCGTGCCGCTTGCCGATCGCGTCGTCGAGGTCGACGGCATCGGCCCGCAGGATCAGCACGACCTGCTCGTCGACGGTGGGGAGCGTCGGCATGAACTCCCACGGGTCCTCGCCCTGACGGCTCCGGTGCTCGACGAGCATCGAGATCTCCTCGGCGGCTTCCGCACGCAGCACTTCGAGGCTGCGCCCGGTCCTGCGGGGCTCAGCCATGGTGCCCCCGCAGCACGCCTGCCATGGAGAAAGCGTACGGCACTTCTTCGGCCACACTGGACGCGTGACCCCTCGCGACGAGCGCAAGTCCCAGCACCCACGAGTGGTGGTCGTCTACCTGCTGCGCGAGGGCGCGGCCGGTCCGGAGGTCCTCCTCGGCGAGAAACGTCGCGGCCTCGGCACCGGCCGGCTGGTCGGTCCCGGCGGCAAGCGCGAGCCCGGTGAGACGGCGGTCGAGACCGCCGTCCGCGAGGTGCGTGAAGAGGTCGGCCTGCGTCTCGAGACCGCCGACCTGGAGGCCCGTGGCACGTTGGACTACCGGTTCCCGTTCCGGCCGTCCTGGTCCCAGGTCTCGGACGTCTTCGTCTGCCGCCGCTGGCAGGGAGACCCGTCGGCGTCGGACGAACTCGAACCCCGGTGGATCCCGGTCGACGACGTGCCGTACGACGCGATGTGGGACGACGCGCGCTACTGGCTTCCGGGGGTGCTCGCCGGTGGGACCGTCCGGGCGCGCTTCACCTTCGCCGAGGACGACGCGACGGTCGCCGGGTTCACCGGCACCGGGGTGGGCTCACCCGACTAGCGGGTCTGCTGCGTCCTGGTGCTGCCGGTCCGTGCTTCCTCGGCGGCGGCGATGACCTCGGCGTCACCGCTCCGGCCGCCGAGCGGGCGGACGAAGAAGTCGATGATCCCGACGACGATCGCGCCGACCATCGCGAACATGGCCCAGCCGACGAAGAGTCCGGCGGTGTTCCGGCCGTCAGCCGGGGCGAGCACGACGCTCGCGACGTAGAAGCCGACCGTCAGCACGAGGAACACGACGACGACGGTGACGAGGACGCGGTGCCAGGTGATGCGCGGGTTCATGGTGCCCAGGATACGCGTCGGCTGCGGCCCACCGGTCCGTGATCGGTCGGGTCGGGCTGGGCCGTGCCGCGCCGGACTGGGCCGGGCCGGGTCGTGCAGGGCCGGGCTGGTCCGGATGATGCGTGTGCATCGTGCGACAGTGCACGCGTCGTTCGACAGGTGTTTCGTCGGAGCATGCACACGTACTCGATGCGTGTGCATGTTGCGACAGTGCACGCGTCGTTCGACTGGTGCATCGTCGGAACATGCACACGCAGGCGGTACCTGCGGTGACGCGCTGCGGGACGCGGCTGCGACCTAGCGGTCCGCGTGCCGCCCGTGCGAGGGCTCGTCCGACGTGTCGACCCGAGCCGGTGCGTCTGACCGAGCAGGTGCCCTGGAACCGTCGGCCCGCGGGACGGGTCGGGTGCGTGGGCCGGTCCCCGCCCCTCTCCCCACGGGCTCTGCCGTCACGTCGCTCCGCGGGCTCCGCGACGCACCGGAACCGGCCCGCGTGGGCCCAGGACGCTGGACGGGGATGCGGCCGGTGGGGGTGGTCTCGGTCTCGAGGCCGTCGCGGCCACCGGTGAAGACGTCGCCGCCGACGCGGGCGTCCTCCCAGTCGTCGTCGCTCAGGACGCTCAGGGTGCCGGTCTCGGTCGACTCGAGGCCGTGCCGCTCGAGCTCGGCGTCCCGCTGCTTGCCGAGGAACTCGCGGTTCGCGGTCTGGGCGTCCTGGAACATCGTGGTCCGGCCGGTGACGATCGCGCGGATGCGGCGGCGCTCCCAGTGGCGCTTGCCGAAGTACATGAGGACGAGCCCGGCGGCGGCGTAGCAGGCCATGGTGATGAGCCCGCGGGCGGGACCGGGGCCGACGCCGTAGATCTGGTGCTTGATCATGTCGACCATGCTCGAGCCGACGACGACGTTGTTCAGCCAGGCGAAGGGCTCCGGCATGAACCACTTCGGGTACGCGCCACCGGAGGACGGCATCGACAGGAAGACGAAGCAGATCATCGCGGGCGCGGCGATGAACCGGCCGACGAAGTAGCTCAGCCCGTTGACGGCCAGGCCGATCGCGACGATCCAGCCCCAGGCGATGAGCACGAGCTGGATCCAGTGGCCGTGGATCGCCCCGACGACGGGACCTGCGAGCGTGTTCGTGATGAGGGAGATCACGAGGCCACCGACGACGATCACGGTCATGCGGGTGCGGTGCCGGAGCGGGCCGCCCATGATCCCGATGAACATCGCGACCATGTAGCCGCCGATGCACCAGGCGAGCATCACGTACATCGCCACGGTGCCGTACTCGTCCCACGCGGGCAGCGGAGCGAGCTCGGTGACCTTCGGACTCGCCACCCCCATGGCGGTGAGCACCGCGGTGAGCGTCGCCGGCACCAGGCTCGCCACCTGGAACTGGTGCGCGCTCGCCTTGAAGAACTCGTTGGTCGACGGGTCGTAGGCGACCGCCATCGACCCGGCCAGGACGTCGCGCTTGGCCGCTGCGAGCGAGTCGTAGGTGTGGAACACGAACTCACCCGGGAGCGCCTTCTGCACCGCGGCGACGAACGCGGGGTCGCTGCCGACCAGGGCGATCGGCACGTCGTGCGGGTGCGGGGAGTGGAACGCGAAGACGTAGCAGAGGCAAAAGCCGACGATGAAGAACAGCGGCATCCAGAGCTGCAGGCCGATCAGCTGCAGCGAGGGGTGCAGGGTGGCGAACCAGCGGCGGTACGCGCTCAGCTTCTGCGGCTCGGGTACCGGGGCCTGGCGACGCGGAGCGGGGCGGCTGGACCCGGCGACACGGGCTCCGCGACGGGGCTTCGTGCCACGTGCCGACGGGCGGGTGCTCCGCGGCTTCGGGGCGGACGTCGGCCGCGACGCTCCGGGGCGGTCCGGGGTGTCGTCGTTCCTGGGGACGTCGTTCCGCGGCGTGCTCACTCGGCGCTGTGCTCCTGTTCCCTCTGGAGCGCCCACGATACGCCGGGCTGCCTCAGGAGCGACTGCGGGACGCCTGCGCCGAGTCCATCGCGAGTTCCTCGGCGTCGAGGGTCACGAGCACGCGGCGCATGACCTCCTCGTCGAGGTTGCCCCGCTCGCGCTCCTCGAGCACGATCTCCCGTCGCCGGTCGAGCAGTTCGCGCCGGATGTCCTGGATCTGCGAGCCGCGGAGGCGTGCGGGGGCGTTGCGCTCCTCGTCCTCTTCTTCCTCGGCGTCCTTCCGGAACGTCTCGACCTGCCGTTCGAGCCGGGCCTTCAGCCGGTTCACCACGGAGTCGACGGCGACGGCCCCGTACTGCTTCGACCAGTCCGGGCGCCGCTTCTCGAGCAGCTCGATGGCGGCCTCGGTGGTGCGCTGGTTGAGGCGCATCTCGCTCCGGATGTCCTCGTCGTCCTCGGTGGGGTCCTGGACCTTCAGTGCGCGGATCACGAACGGCAGCGTCAGACCCTGCAGCAGGAGGGTCCCGACGGTGACGAAGAACGCGATGATGAAGATGGTGTCCTGGGCCGGGATCTGCGTCGGACTCGCGACCACGGACACGGCGGCGGCGAGGGTCACCACGCCGCGCATGCCGGTCCACGAGATCACGGTGAGCTCGCGCCAGTTGAGCTTCGGCTCGGCCGTGCCACGCATCCACCGCAGCGACGGATGGCCGCGGGACAGCTTGATCCGCAGGGGCCGGAGCCATCGCCCGTTGATCCGGTTGCGCACGTACGACTCGAAGATGAAGAGCGGTCGCACGAGGATCACGACGACGAGCACCACCGCCGCCGCGGTGAGGGTCTGCCCGAGGCTCCGCTCGCTCTCCACCAGGTCCTGCACGACGGTGTTGAGCTGCAGGCCGATCAGGGCGAACACGAAGCCCTCGAGGATGACGTCGATGCTGGTCCACAGCGGTCGTTCCTGCAGGCGGGTCGCGTAGCCCTCCTTCGGCGAGTTGTAGCCGATGTACAGGCCGGCCGTGACGACCGCGATGACGCCGGAGCCGGAGAGGTCCTCGGCCAGGATGTACGCGACGAACGGCAGCAGGATGCTCATGATCGTCTCGACCACCGGATCGTTGATGCGCATCCGGATCCAGTGCACGACGACGCCGAGCACGATCCCGACCACCAGGCCGACGCCGATCGCGAGCCCGAATATCCCGAGGTCCTGCCAGATCGTCAGCGACGTGCCCGCGATGATGAGCGTGAAGACGCGCACCAGGGTCAGCGAGGCGGCGTCGTTGATCAGGCTCTCGCCGGAGAGCACCGTCATCACGCGACGGGGGAGCCCGAGCTTGCGGCCGATCGCGGCAGCGGACACGGCGTCCGGCGGGGCGACGATCGCGCCGAGGAGGATCGCGGCCGGCAGCGTCATGTCGGGGATGAGGAAGTAGGCCACCGCCCCGACCACGAGTGCCGTCACGATGACCAGGAAGATGCCGAGACGACGGATCTGCTTGATCGACGTCCGGAAGCTCTGCCACGACACGTCGAGCGCCGCCGAGTAGAGCAGCGGCGGCAGGATCACCGTCAGGATCACCTCGGAGTCGATCTCCATCGGCGGGAGCCCCGGCAGGAACGACGCAGCGAGCGCGACCGCCGTGACGAGCAGTGGAGCGGGGAGCCCCTTCGCCCGTGCGAACCCGGTCACCGCGAGCGATCCGATCAGCAGGATGAGGAGCTCGACGGTGTCCATGGGACTCATTCTCCCAGAGGCATGGTTCCGAAACTGAACGAGTCTGCAGGCGTGGTGAACAACGGGTTACCGATCAGGTTTGCTCAGAAGCCCATCGATGCGGAACACTGGCCCGCGGTGGACATCACACTCATAGTCGTCCTGGTCATCGCGTTGGCCCTCTTCTTCGACTTCACAAACGGTTTTCACGACACCGCCAACGCGATGGCGACCCCGATCGCGACCGGGGCCATGAAGCCCAAGGTCGCGGTCACCGTCGCCGCGGTGCTCAACCTCGTCGGTGCGTTCCTCAGCACCGCGGTGGCGACCTCGATCTCGCACGGCCTCATCAACGAGGGCCCGGGCGGCGTCGCGATCTCACCGGAGATGATCTTCGCGGGGCTCATCGGGGCGGTCGTGTGGAACATGATCACGTGGCTCCGCGGGCTGCCGTCGTCGTCGTCGCACGCGCTGTTCGGCGGGCTCATCGGCGCGGCGATCGTCGGGGCGGGGTTCCAGTCGGTCAACTACCTGGCGCTGCTGACGGTGGTGATCATCCCCGCGTTCCTGTCGCCGGTCATCGCCGCCTTCGTGTCGTTCCTGTCCACGCGCATCGCGTACCGGATCACGAAGCGGCCGGTGTTCCCGAACGAGCGCGGTGGCTTCCGCATCGGGCAGATCTTCACCTCGTCGATGGTGTCGCTCGCGCACGGCACGAACGACGCCCAGAAGACGATGGGTGTCATCACGCTCACCCTGATCGCCTCCGGCGCGCAGCCGTCTAACCAGGGCGTGCAGTTCTGGGTCGTCGTCGCCTGTGCGCTCGCGATCGCCCTCGGCACCTACACCGGCGGCTGGCGCATCATCCGCACGCTCGGCTCGGGCATCACCGAGATCCGCGCGACGCAGGGCTTCGCCGCCGAGGCCTCCACGGCCGCGACGATCCTCGCCTCCAGCCACCTCGGGTTCGCGCTGTCCACCACGCAGGTGTCGTCCGGCTCGATCATCGGTGCCGGCCTCGGTCGCCGTGGCTCGAAGATCCAGTGGTCGACGGCCGGCAAGATCGTCATCGCCTGGTTCATCACCCTGCCGGCATCGGCCGCCGTGGGTGCCGTGGCCTCGGGGATCGCACGCTTCGGCGTCATCGGTCTCGTCATCGACGCCCTGGTCGGCGCCGCGGTCATCCTCGGTCTGTACCTCTGGTCGCTCCGGAAGCCGCACGAGCAGGCCTCGGCGATCGAGGTCGACGTCGCCGCGAACGCCGTCTACACCCGCAAGGAGCTCCGCGACCTGCAGCGCAAGAAGCGTGCAGACGCCGTCGCCGCACGTCGCGCCGAGCTGAGCCGTGAGCGCACCCTGCGCCGCATGGCCGCACGCAAGGGAGGCCGTCGCTGATGGGCATCGCACTTGACGGACGCCGTTTCGCGTTCCTCACGGGGGGAGACCGCTGATGGGCATCGCGCTTGACGGGCGCCGTTTCGCGTTCCTCACGGGGGGAGATCGCTGATGGGTATCGACTGGTTCGCGTTCGTCACCGTGGCGCTCGTCGCCGTGGTCTCCTCGTGCTTCGTCGTCGCCGTGTACTCGGTCGGCCTCCGTCTCTGGAGTGCCGCTGACACCCGCGCCGGCAAGTTCACCGTGAAGGACGACGGGACGATCGGCCCGGCGACCGCCGGCTTCCCGAACCCCGCAGGCGCGTCGGCCGCGGTGCGCGGGTTCCGCGCGCTCGCGATCGCGTGCTTCGTGATCTGCGGCGCCGTGGTCCTGTACGGCATCTACCTCATCGTCCCGCAGTTCCACTGACGCGGGCGCGACGCGCACGCGCGCACCCCCGCGCCCCGCGCCCCCCGAGCGCGTCGCGCCCCCACGCTTCGTGAGCAGAAATGGTCGAGTGCCGACAGGGGACCCGACCATTCCTGCTCACCATGGGCGCGCCCTGGCCGTTCGCGCCCACCGGACGGGAGGCCCGTGGCGGCCTGGCACCGCGCCTCCCGGCCGGTTCTGGGCGTGGGCGGCGCTCGCGCGACGCGCGCCGACGACCCCGCGTCGGCTTCCGGACCGGCCGGACGGACTGGACTAGCCTCGGGGCGTGACCGGCAACGAAGCAGCACAAGCCCCTGAACGCGCAACGACCCGCACCGAGAGCGACTCCCTCGGCTCGCGCGAGGTCCCGACCGAGGCGTACTGGGGCATCAACACCCTGCGCGCGCTCGAGAACTTCCCGATCACGTCGGTGCCGATCGCGGTCTACCCGGACCTCGTCGAGGCGCTCGTCACGGTGAAGCAGGCGGCGGCCCGGGCGAACCGTGCGATCGGGGTGCTCGACGAGGAACGCGCCGACGCCATCGACCGTGCGGCGCAGGAGGTCCGGGACGGCGCCCTCCGCGAGCAGTTCGTCGTCGACGTCGTGCAGGGCGGCGCGGGCACGAGCACGAACATGAACACGAACGAGGTGCTGGCGAACCGGGCCCTCGAACTGCTCGGACGGGAGCGCGGCGACTACGCGTACCTGCACCCGATCGACCACGTGAACCGCAGCCAGTCCACGAACGACACGTACCCGACGAGCATCAAGATCGCGATGATCTTCTCCGCCCGGCGGCTCATCGACCAGCTCGAGCAGCTCTCGGCCGCGTTCGCCGAGCGGGGGACCGCCTTCGCCGACGTGCTGAAGGTCGGGCGGACGCAGCTGCAGGACGCGGTGCCGATGACCCTCGGGCAGGAGTTCACCGGGTTCTCGCACACCATCCAGGAGGACGCCGACCTGCTCCGCAAGGTCCTGCCGCTGCTGGCGGAGATGAACCTCGGCGCCACCGCGATCGGCACCGGCATCACGGCCGACCCGCTCTACCGCGACGAGGTCCGCCGGCAGCTGCAGGAGGCCAGCGGCATCGACGTGGTCACCGCTCCGGACCTGATCGAGGCGACGAGCGACGCCGGGGCGTTCATGACCCTGTCCGGCACGGTGAAGCGCAGCGCCGCGAAGCTCTCGAAGATCTGCAACGACCTGCGGCTCCTGGCATCGGGGCCGCAGGCGGGCCTCGGCGAGATCACCCTGCCGGCACGCCAGGCGGGGTCGTCGATCATGCCGGGCAAGGTCAACCCGGTCATCCCCGAGGTCGTCAACCAGATCGCGTTCGCGGTCGCCGGGGCGGACACCACTGTGACGATGGCGGCAGAGGGCGGGCAGCTCCAGCTCAACGCGTTCGAGCCGATCATCGCCCACTCGATCCTGCAGTCGCTGCAGTGGATGTCCCGCGGCTGCGCGACGCTCCGCGAGCACTGCATCGCGGGCATCGAGGCGAACGAGGCCAAGCTCGCCGCCCAGGTGGACACGAACGTCGGCGTCGTGACGGCCCTGACGCCGTACATCGGGTACGCGGCGGCGGCGTCGATCGCGCACACGGCCCTGACGACGTCGACGCCGATCTCGACGCTCGTGGTCGCGGCGGGGCTGATGGACGAGGACCAGGTGCAGCGCGTGCTGAGCCCGGCACGGCTGTCCGGCATCGAGCTCGCGACCGGTGCGATCCCGGTGGTCACCGAGGAGATGCTCGACGCCGAGGCGCGCAAGCACTGACGCTGGCGGCGCTGGCGGCGCTGGCGGCGCTGGCAGCGCTGGCAGCGCTGGCAGCGCGCGTTAGGGCATCGGCGCTTCGCCGACCCGCACCTGCTTCGCCACGTCGCGGAGGTGCTCCTCGGCGGGGCTCGGCGCAGCGTCCTCTTCCGCGGCCACGCGTGCGGCCACGGTCCGGACGTGGTGCGCCGCCGCGATGTCCGCGTCCCGCCACCGTGCGAGCGTGAAGTTCCTGGTGACGTCACGGAGCGGCAGCCGGATCGACTCGTCGGCCTCGATGCCGGCGAGCAGCTGCCGCATCCGGATCACCTCGGAGTCGAGCTCGCCGCCGACGACGAGCACGAAGTTCGAGATGTACAGGTACACGAGCAGCAGGATCCCGCCGCCGAGCCAGCCGTACGCGCGGTTGGTGCCGCCGAGCGTCTCGACGTAGATCGCGAAGCCGAGCGTCGCCAGCGCCCAGGTCACGATCGCGAACCCGGCGCCGGCGGAGACCCACCGGAGCTGCGGCGTCTTCACGTTCGGGGTGGCGTAGTAGAGCACGGCGACCATCACGACGAGGTCCACCGCCAGGACCGGCCACTTCACGATGTTCCACAGGTCGTCGATCCACGGCGCCCACCCGAACGACCGGATCACGGCCTCGGAGATCGTGGGGGTGCCGAGCAGGATGACGATCGCGATCGCGCCACCGACCATCACGAGCAGCGTGACGAGGAGCATCATGCTGCGGAACTTCCAGATCCGGCGGCCCTCCTCGACCTCGTACGCGGTGTTCATCGCCCGGCCGAACGCCGTCGCGTACCCGGACAGCGACCACAGCGTCAGGACGACGCCGATCGCGAAGCCGAGCCCCGGGTTGTCGAGGGTGAGCAGCTGCCGCAGCGGGGTCTCGAGGTGTTCGGCGGTCTCGGGTCGCAGGATGAACCCGAGGACGCCGATGATGTCCGACAGCCCGTCACCGCGCCGGTCGACGATCGACACCGCGGACACCACGGTGAGCGCCGTGGGGAACACCGTCAGCAGCGCGAAGAACGTCAGGGACGCCGCCGCGTCCACGACGCGGTGCCGGATGACCGAGTGGTAGGTGCGCCGGACGACGGCGCGGACTCCCGTCCGCTGGAGGTCGCGCGATGCGCTGTCCGGCATGGGATGTACGGTACCCGACACGTGACGTCGCGCCGTGCCCTGGACGCGCCGTGATGCGGCCGGGAGGCCCGTGGCGGCCCCGCCCCGCGCCTCCCGTCCGCCTGTTGGTCGCGCGTCGACCCCGTCAGAGCGACACGATGCCGCCGTGGTCCGTGGTCCGCGGTCCGCGGTCCGCGGTCCGCGGTCCGTCTCGCGAAAGCGACAGACGTCCGCGGAAGGTTCGCGCAGATCTGTCGCTTTCGCGGAAGGGGGCGGTGCTGCGACCGCCCGCCGGTCAGTTGGCGTGCGGGTGCAGGGCGTCGTAGCGGCGGAACGACGGGACGAGCCGGAGGAGCAGCGCGACGAGGGCGACGATGAGCACGCCGCCGATGATCGGCGGGTACGCGATGCCGGCCGCGACGACCAGGCCCGCGTACAGGTCACCGAGCCGCGGGCCGCCGGTGACCACGACGATGAAGATGCCCTGCAGCCGTCCGCGCATGCCGTCGGGGGAGGCTGCCTGCAGGATCGTGTTCCGGAACACCGAGCTGACGTTGTCGGCGCCGCCCGCCATCGCCAGGAACAACGCAGCGAGTCCGAGTGCCGGCAGGATCTCGACGCCGAACGCCTCGCCGGGGCGGCCGCCGAGCACGTGCGCGAGTGCGATGACGACGCCGAACGCCGCGATCGCACCGCCGTAGGCCGTGATGGCCCAGCCGACGGCCTCACCCTGCCGTCGGACGTGCCCGAGCGGCCCGGAGAACACGCTCGACAAGAGCGCGCCGATCGCGTACGCCGCCGTCAGCGTGCCGACCGTGATGGACCCGCCACCGATGACGAGCGCCCCGATCGCGGGGAAGAGCACCCGCGGCTGCCCGAAGGTCATGGCGACGATGTCGAGCACGAACGTCATGGTGATGTTCCGCGACCGCCGCAGGAACTTCGCGCCCTCGATCAGGGAGCCGAGGCCGGGACGGAGTGCGCCGTGGTCGGCGGCCATCCGCGGCAGCGTGAACACCCCGAGGAACGCGAAGGTGAACAGGACGACGTCGATCGTGTACGTCGGGGCGAAGCCGACGCTCGCGATCAGGACACCGGCGACGGCCGGACCGACGGTGACCTGGAACCCGGACGCGATGCCGCCCAGGGCGCTCGCCGCGGGGAGCAGGTCGGTGCCGACCAGCCGCGGCACGATCGCCGAGCGTGAGGCGTTGCTGACGGTCGCGGCGACGGCGTTCACGGTCGCGAGCACGTAGAGCAGGACGACGCTGTGCAGCCCGAGCCAGGCGTGCGTGGCGATCAACGCGACGGCGACCCAGGCGATGATCGACGACACCAGGGCGACGAGTCGCCGGTCGAACGCGTCGGCGAGCATCCCGCCGTACAACCCCGCGACGACCATCGGCAGGAGCGCGATCACGCCGACGAGCGCCACCGCGAAGGTGGAGTGCGTGATCTCGTACACCTCGAGGCCGACGGCGACCGTGGTCATCTGGGTGCCGATGCCGGCGATCGCGGTACCGGCCCAGAGGCGTGCGAAGGCGGGGGATCGGCGGAGCGGGGTGAGGTCGGCGAGCAGGCGGCGGCGCGGCGGTGCGGGAGTGGGTCGTGTCACGGTGGAACCATTCTGCGGCCTCGCGGGTCCGTGCGCCTGCCGTGCCGTGCCGTGCTCCGTGCTCCGTGCGCCTGCCGTTGCCGTGCTCTGGTTGACTGGCTCGCATGACTGACCTCAACAGCAAGCCCGAGTTCGACGCACCCGAGGGCCCCGCGCCCACCGAGCTGGTCATCACCGACATCGTCGAAGGCTCCGGCGACGAAGCGTCCGCCGGTTCGACCGTCAAGGTGCACTACGCCGGCGTCGAGTACGACACCGGCGACGAGTTCGACAGCTCGTGGAACCGTGGCGAGCCGATCGACTTCCCGCTCGCGGCGCTCGTGCGCGGCTGGCAGGAGGGCATCCCCGGCATGAAGGTCGGCGGACGCCGCAAGCTCGTCGTCCCGCCGGAGCTCGCCTACGGTCCGGCCGGTGGCGGACACTTCCTGTCCGGCAAGACCCTGATCTTCGTCATCGACCTGCTCGGGGTCCGCTGATGCAGGTCGGCGCCCCGACGATCGAGCTGAACGACGGCCACCGGTTCCCGGAGCTCGGCCTCGGCACCTACGGTCTGAACGGCGACGAGGGTGCGGCAGCGGTCGGCACCGCGATCGCCACCGGGTACCGCCTGCTCGACACGGCGCTGAACTACGGCAACGAGGACGCCGTCGGCAAGGCCGTCCGCGAGTCCGACGTTGCGCGCGAGGACCTCGTCGTCACGTCGAAGCTCCCCGGACGCCACCACGGCTACGACGAGGCGCACCGGTCGATCGACGAGACGCTCGGCAACCTCGGGCTCGACCACGTCGACCTGTACCTGATCCACTGGCCGAACCCGTCGGTGGACAAGTTCGTCGACACCTGGAAGGCGTTCGTCGACCTCCGTGACAGCGGCAAGGTCCGCTCGATCGGCGTCTCGAACTTCACGCCGGAGCACCTGCACCGCATCATCGACGCCACGGGTGTCGCACCGGCGGTCAACCAGGTCGAGCTGCACCCGTACTTCCCGCAGGCAGAACTGCGGAAGGTGCACCAGGAGCTCGGCATCGTGACGGAGAGCTGGAGCCCGCTCGCGGTCCGCTCCGAGCTCCTCACCGAGCAGCCGATCACCGACGCCGCCGCGGCCCACGGGGTGACCCCGGGCCAGGTCGTGCTGCGCTGGCACGTCCAGCTCGGTGCCGTGCCGGTGCCGAAGTCGGCCGACGCCACCCGCCAGAAGGAGAACCTCGACGTCTTCGGCTTCGAGCTGACCGACGACGAGGTCCGGGCGATCTCCGGCCTCGAGCGCGGCCGCCTGTGGGACGCCGACCCGGACACGCACGAAGAGATGTAGGAACGCTCACTTCGGGACAGGGGGACTACACTGAGTTCCCCTGTCCCGAAGGGTTGTGTGTGTCCGAACCGACCGAGATCGACCGCGAGCGCGGCTACGTGGACGGCCTCTTCGGCCGTCTCGACGAGCTGACCACCGAGGCCGAGCAGCGTCTCGCCGAGACCCGTCGTCAGACGGTCGGCGGGAACCACCAGAGCCGCAGCGAGCGCGACGCGTACGCACGGCTCTACGAGGACACCATCGCGACGCTCGACCGCGTCGGGGACCGGCTGGTCTTCGGCCGGCTCGAGGTCTCCGAGCCCGACAGCGACGAGGACTCGTTCCGTTACATCGGCCGCGTCGGGCTGCGTGACGCCGACCACCGACCGCTGCTGCTCGACTGGCGCGTGCCCGGGGCGAGCGCCTTCTACCAGGCCACCGCGGCGCACCCGATGGGCATGCGAGCCCGCCGGCACCTGTCGCTCGAGGGCCGTCGGGTCGTCGGGGTCGAGGACGAGGTCTTCGACGCCACGCTCTACGACGACGAGCGCACCCACCTGCAGGGCGAAGGCGCGCTGCTCGCCGCGGTGACCGCCGAGCGAACCGGCCGGATGACGGACATCGTCGCCACCATCCAGGGTGAGCAGGACCGGATCATCCGCTCCCCGCTCGAGGGCGTGCTCATCGTGCAGGGCGGTCCTGGCACCGGCAAGACCGCCGTCGCACTGCACCGCGCCGCGTACCTGCTGTACTCGTACCGCGAGCGGCTCCGCGGCTCGGGCGTGCTGATGGTCGGCCCGTCGCCCGCGTTCCTGACGTACATCGAGCAGGTCCTCCCGTCGCTCGGCGAGACCGGCGTCGTGATGGCGTCCCTCGGCTCGCTCTACCCCGGCGTGCACGCCACGACGCACGACACCCGTGACGTCGCCGCCGTGAAGGGCGGCGCGCAGATGGCCTCGCTCCTGCGCCGGGCCGTGCGCTCGCGGCAGGTGGTGCCGACGGACTCGGTGACGCTCGACGTCGAGGGCGAACGGCTCGTGGTCCCGCCGCAGCTCGTCGCCGACGCGCTGAAGCGTGCGCAGGACCGCGGCAAGCCGCACAACGCCGCCCGCGTCACGTTCAACAAGATCGCCCTCGACTCGATGACCCGTCTGCTCGCCGAGCAGCTGCGGGAGCGCGGGACGACGGTGGACGAGGCCGACGAGAAGGTCCTGCGCGAGGACATCCGGAGCTCGTACGACGCCCGCGTCCTGCTCAACACCGCGTGGCTGCCGCTCCCGCCCGAGAAGTTCCTCGAAGACCTCTACGCGCGGCCGAACTGGCTCGCCTCGCTCACCCCGGACTGGACCCCGGAGCGCCGCGCCCTGCTGCTGCGTGCCCGTGGGGCTGCCTGGACGGTGGAGGACGTCCCGCTGCTCGACGAGGCCGCCGAACTGCTCGGCCCGTTCGACCCGACCGGCGGTGCGGCCAAGCGTGCGGCCAAGGCCAGCCGGAACCGTGACATCGAGAACGCCCGCCAGGCGATCGAGAACATGGGCGTCGAGGGCATCGTGACCGCCGAGCAGGTGGCCGGCTCCTTCGCCGAGGGCGGCGATCCGCGCTCCACCGCCGAGCGTGCAGCGGAGGACCGCGAGTGGACCTACGGGCACATCGTCGTCGACGAGGCCCAGGAGCTCTCACCGATGCAGTGGCGTGTCCTCGCCCGCCGCAACCCGCTCCGGTCGTTCACGATCGTCGGCGACATGGCGCAGGGCTCTTCGCCCGGTGCCGCGCGCACCTGGGACGACGTCGTCGGCGCACTCGCCCGTCGCCGTCGTGGCCGCGCACCCCTCGTGCCGATCGAGCACCGCATCGAGCAGCTCACCGTGAACTACCGCACCCCGCGCTCCATCGTCGAGGAAGCGGGGGCCTTCGCCGACGCCGCCGGCCTCACCGTCACCCGGAACGAGGCCGTCCGCGACGGTGACCCCGTCGAGCGCGTGCGGGTCGCCCGAGCCGACCTGCTCGACACCGTCGTGCGGGTCGCCGACGCCGAACGCGAGCGGATCGGCAGCGGCACCATCGGCGTCATCGTGCCCGAGTCAGCGGTCGAGACCGTCCGGCAGCGACTGACCCGCACCGAGGCGGACGTCCGTGGGCTCGCGTCCCCGCACGCCGGTTCACTGACGGTGCTGACCGGGGCGGACGCGAAGGGGCTCGAGTTCGACGGCGTGCTGCTCGTCGACCCGGACGGGGTCGGTGCCGACGCTGCACGCCCCGCCGCGGCGGTCTACGTCGCGATGACGCGCCCCACTCGTCGCCTGACGGTCATCGACGTCGTCTGACGCGCGCTCGGGGCGTGACCGTCCCCGCGCGTGCGCCGCGTGCGCCGCGTGCGCCGCGTGCGCCGCGTGCGCCGCGTCGCTCGCGCCCCCGCGCCACTTCGTGAGCAGGAACGGTCGGGTCGCCAGCGTGGTCGCGACCATTCCTGCTCACGATCCGCAGGTGGTGGCGTCGGCGCGGGGCGGACGGGAGGCTCGTGGCGGGCCCGCCACGGGCCTCCCGTCTCAGGACTGGTGGCCCGCGGACCGCACGCGCGCGACCAGGTCGGCCCACGGACCGTCGAGGCGGCTGCCCGGGATCGTCACCGTCGTGCGCGCCACCGTGATGGTCCACGTGAAGTCGTCGGGAACCGGCCGCGCCGGGACGGCCTCGGGCGTCGGGGCACCTGGCTCCTGCTGCGGCAGGGCATCGAGCACCTCGGACCACTCGCCGGGGTCGTCGGACGCATCGGTGTCGACCTCCCAGCGCCGCGTGGTGCCGGCGAAGCCCCCGGAACGGCGGACGTCGATGTGCATGCCCCGACCGTACGCCGGGTCGTGCGCTCAGTCGAGGACACCGACCGTCCGCCAGGCGTCCTGCACGGCGCTCTGCTGCGCCGAACCCGCACCGAAGCGGGACCCGGCGACGTCGACCGTGACGGCGGCGAACCCGGCGAAGTCGATCGAGGCGGTCACCGTGTCCGAGGTGAGTGCGTCCCACCAGACCGCCCCTGCGCCCTGCCACGCGTACCCGCCGATGGCCGTCGCCGCCAGGAAGAAGGCGTGGTTCGGGATGCCGGAGTTCGTGTGCACCCCGCCCTGGTCGTCGGTGGTCTCGAGGTAGTCGGCCATCGTCGCGGGCTGCGGGTCCTTGCCGAGCACCGGGTCGTCGTACGCCGTGCCCGGCGCGCGCATCGACCGCAGTGCTACGCCGTGCACGGCGTCCGTGAAGAGCCCCTCGCCGATGAGCCAGCTCGCCTGCTCGGCCGTCTGGCCGGCGGCGTACTGGGCGACCAGCGAGCCGAAGACGTCGCTGACCGACTCGTTGAGCGCACCGGACTGCCCCTGGTACGTCAGGTCGGCGGTGTACTGCGTCACGCCGTGCGCGAGCTCGTGCCCGATGACGTCGAGCGCGATCGTGAAGCGCCGGAACACCTCGTCGTCACCGTCGCCGAACACCATCCGGCTGCCGTCCCAGTAGGCGTTGTCGTAGTCCTGCCCGTAGTGCACCGTGGCGTCGAGGGGGAGCCCCGCGCCGTCGATCGACACCCGCCCGAACACGTCGAGCCAGAAGGCATGGGTGGCGCCGAGGCCGGCGTACGCCTCGTCCACCGCGACGTCTCCGGTGTCCGCCTCGCCCTCGCGCCGGACGACCGTGCCGGGCAGGGTCGTGGTGCCTCGGGCATCCGAGATCGTGCGCTGCGGTGACCGGTCGACGGTGCCACTGACCCCGCGCGGTGCGACCAGGTGTTCGTGCTTCGGGGTCTGCACGAGCGCGAGGGACGCCAGGGCCGTGCGCGCCGCCTCGGCCGCACGCGGGAACCCGGACGCGGCAGCGACGGCGCGGAGCAGGTACGGCGGGACGACGGAGCGTCGGCTGTCGGTCGGGGTCATGCGCCCATGCTGGCACCGGGCGCCGACATCCCGACCGGGCTCAGTCGCGCTTGCGGTTCTCGACCAGCCCGAGCGCGTAGGACTCCCACCACTGCCCGGCCGCCGGACCGCCGTTGCAGGTGCCGTCGCTCAGTCCGGGGGTCTTCACCCAGAGCAGGGCGTCGAGGCGGGTCGTACCGCCGGTGACGTGCGGTTCCTGGCCGAGGCCGGCTCCGTCGGGGTTGCACCACGTGCCGCGCCACCCCTGCCCGTTCCGGGAGACGTCGATGACGAAGTGGGGGTCCCCGCCGATCCGGTCGGCGAGCTCGTCGGCGTACGCACGCTCCTGGTCGACGCGGTAGAAGTTCGACACGTTCGTGAAGAAGCCCTGCACCTGGTCGACCCCGGCCTGCCGGAGCCAGTCGGCCATCGTCGCCGTCGGCACCCGGTTCTCGTTCCCGCCGTCGAGGTACACCGTCAGCCCGTGCCCTGTCAGCGCGTCGACGGTCTTCCGGATCAGGGGGAGCCGGGAGTCCTCGAGCCGCTTGCACACCTGGATCTGCGCGATGGCATCGGGTTCGACGAGCACGACGGCACCGGATCCCGCCATCGCCCGCACGGCGGAGCGGACCCATGGCAGGTACTCGTCGTCGCTCGTGCCGCCCTTCGAGTAGCTGCCGCAGTCGCGGTCCGGCACGTTGTAGAGGACGAACACCGGGGTGGCACCCTGCTGTTCGGCGTTCCGGACGACGGCTCGGATCGTGGCACGGGTCTCGGAGCGGGACGTGTTCGTCAACCACGTCGCGATCGGCTGGTCGGCGATCCGGCTGATCTGGTCGGCGGTGTCGATGCGCCCCTCGGCGCGGGCCTGGCGTTCGCGGATGCCCGGCTGGTTCTCGTCGGCCGGCTGGTGTGCGAGGCCGCCGGGGAACGCCTCGGCGGCGGATTCCCGATCGGCGACGTCCCGGCCGCCCGGTGTCGCGGTCCCGCTGCCGTCGGGCTTCCCGCTCCGCGGCGCGACGACCACGAGCGTCGTGACCACCGCGGCGACGACGATCGCGGCCGCAGCGATCCAAACCCACTGGCGGCGGCCGCCCGTACCGTTCCGACGTGGCGTGGGGGTTCCCTCGTGTTCCGGCATCCGGCGGTCCTCCCTGGTCTGACCGTGCTGTGTCGGTGGAGCCGGCGCCTGCCACGCCCGCGGGTCCATGCTGACAGGTGTCGGCGGGTCCTGCCCAGGCTCCCGGGGCGTTCGTTCAGGTGCGGTGCCGCCTTCTGCCAGGAGCGCTCCAGCGGGCGCGCAGCCGGATGCCCCAGAATGGACCGATGTTCCGACGACTCCTCCTCCTCGCCCTCACGGCGGCGTACGCCTGGGTGATCTGGCGGATGACGCTGACCCCGCAGGTGTTCACGTCCGCGCAGAACTCCCTCGTGCTGCACGCGATCGCCTGGGTGCAGCAGCTGCCGCACGGCATGTGGTTCACCTACGAGCGCACCGAGTTCCTGGCGAACATCGCGATGTTCGTGCCGGTCGGCGTGCTCGCCGCGCTGTGGCTGCCGCGTCGGTGGTGGATCCTCGGTGCCGTCGTCGCGGTCGTCCTGTCCACCGGCATCGAGTTCGCCCAGGCGACCTACCTGCCGTACCGCGTCGCCGACCCCCGGGACGTGCTCTCGAACGGCCTCGGCGGACTGCTCGGCGCAACGCTCGTCGGGCTCGTGCGCAGCCTGTTGCCGGCGCCTCGTCGTCGCCGTCTGCGCGCCAGGACCGCCTAGAACTCTGGTAGTCTTGCGCGGTTGCCGTCGAACGGCCGCGGACAAAGAGCGCTCGTGCATCAGGTACGGGCACCGCGCAACGGACTGAAAGGGGATCTACGCATGGCACTTGACGCGAAGGTCAAGCAGGAGATCATCGAAGAGTACGCGACCCACCCGGGCGACACCGGTTCCCCCGAGGTCCAGGTCGCCGTTCTGACGCGTCGTATCAACGACCTGAACGAGCACCTCAAGGAGCACAAGCACGACCACCACTCGCGTCGTGGTCTGCTGCTCATGGTCGGTCAGCGTCGCCGTCTCCTCGGTTACCTCTCCGACGTCGACATCGCTCGCTACCGTGCGCTCATCGAGCGCCTCGGCCTGCGCCGATAAGGTACGCGCCGCTCGTCGACGCCTCACGGCTTGACTGAACGCCCCGGTTCTCTCCACGAGGACCGGGGCGTTCTCCGTTCCCCGGGCGTTCTGCCTTCCCGGGGCGGCGTGCGCCTGGGGCTCCGGGGCGCACGGTGCGAGGTGCGCGTGTGGGGGGTGCGGCGCACGGTGCGAGGTTCCTTGCGGTGTGCGGGCGTGCGCGGGTCGCACGGTGCGCGGGACCTCGCACGGTGCGGACCGTGCGGCGCGGGCGGCGTGCGGCGGGCGGCGGGCGACGGGGCTCCGGGTCGCACGGTGCGAGGTGCGCGTGGGGGTGCGGCGCACGGTGCGAGGGTCCTTGCAGTGTGCGAGCCTGCGCGGGTCGCACGGTGCGCGGGACCTCGCACGGCGCGGACCGTGAGGCGCCGGCGGCGTGCGGCGTGCCCCGGGGTCCCCGGGGTCCCCGGGGTCCCCGGGGTCGCACGGTGCGAGGTGCGCGTGTGGCCGCGGCGCACGGTGCGAGGTTCCTTGCAGTGTGCGAGCCTGCGCGGGTCGCACGGTGCGCGGGACCTCGCACCGGGCGGCGTGCCGGACGCTGGGAATGCTTGCGCAGGGTGCCCGGTTGGATGCTATGTTCATGCAAACGCATCGAAAGTCGGGAAGCATCATGACCACCATCGCCGTCGTCTCCGCCGGACTCTCCGAGCCCAGCTCCACCCGCCTGCTCGCCGACCGGCTCGCCGAGGCCGCCGCCGCATCGCTGGCAGCTCCGGACGCCTCGGGCCTGCCTGGAGGCGCGCCCCGCGTCCTGCACGTCGACCTCCGTCCGCTGGCGCACGAGATCACGGACGCCATGCTCACCGGGTTCGCGGCGCCGGCGCTCTCCGCCGCGATGGCCGCGGTGGTGGAGGCCGACGCGCTCGTGTTCGTCACGCCGATCTTCACCGCTGGTGTGAGCGGGCTCGCGAAGTCGTTCCTGGACGTCCTCGACAAGGACTCGATGGCCGACATGCCCGTCCTGCTCGGCGCGACCGGCGGGACCTCGCGGCACTCGCTCGCGATCGACCACGCCCTGCGCCCGGTCTTCGCGTACCTCCGCGCAGCCGTGGTGCCGACCGGCGTCTTCGCCGCGACGGACGACTGGGGGAGCGAGGGCGACTCCGCGGCTCTGGACGGCCGCATCCGCCGGGCCGGAGCCGACCTGGCGTGGGCGATCCGGGCCTCCAGGCGGACCCCGCAGGAAGCCGACGCGCTCCCCGCGACCCCCGATTTCGCGTCCATGCTCGGCGGACTCGGCCACTAGCCCTCAGCCGACGCGTCGCGGCCCTGTCGCCGCCCTGTCGCGGCTCTTAGGAGCAGCACAGGGTTCGTGGGGCTGGAGTGCGGCTGGTCCGCGGCTCGTTCACCGGTCCGCTCGCGAACCTCGTCACGACGACGAGGAGGACCGATGGACACCAGGGGCAACGGCAGACGATCCGCCAGGATCACGAGTGCGCTCGTCAGCGTGGGCGGGCTCGTGGTGGCGATGGTCACGGGCGCGGGGCTGTGGTTCGGGCACGAGCAGTCCAGCAGCTCGACCACGGACACGACCACGGACTCGTCGACGAGCACCTCGACGGACACCGACAGTGGCGGCAGCAGCAGTACCGCGACCGAGAGCGACACGGGCAGCGACAGCAGCAGCTCGACCGAGAGCGACACCGGCAGCGACAGCGGCAGCACCAGCAGCAGCGACACCGGCGTCTCGCAGGGCACCACCGGCGGCTCGTCCGACACCACGACGACGGGATCGTGACCGTGCGTGCCGCCGCCGAGTGGGAGCTCTGGACCACCACCGCCCGCGTCGTCCTCGACCACCGGGACCGCCGCCACCTCGCCGCCGCCGAGTCGTGCGTCCGCGAGGTCACCGCCGCCGTCGACGCAGCGTGCAGCCGGTTCCGCAGCGACTCCGAGCTCACGGTGCTGGCCGACGACCTCGTCCGGGGCACCGAGGTCTCCCCGCTCCTCGCGGCGCTCGTGCACCAGGCGATCGACGCCGCGCGGCTCACCGACGGGGACGTCGACCCGACCCTCGGTCGCCGGATGGTGTCCCTCGGGTACGACGCCGCGTTCGCCGACGCCCCGCCGGTGCCGACCCCGGAGGCCCTCGCCCGGTCGCTCGACGACCGCCCGGCGTGGCAGCGGATCCTGCTCTCCGGCACCTTCCTCCGCGTGCCGGAGGGAGTCGTCCTCGACCTCGGCGCCGTCGCGAAGGCCGCCGCCGCCGACATGGCCGCGACGAGCATCACGGCACGGCTCGGCATCGGCGCGCTCGTCTCGCTCGGTGGTGACGTCGCGACCGCCGGCCCGGATCCGACCGGCGGCTGGCAGGTGCGTGTGCAGGACCTCGACGGCGACCCCGTCGACCACGTGCGGATCGCCTCCGGGTGGTCCGTCGCGACCTCGAGCACGCAGAAGCGCCGCTGGGAGCAGGACGGCACCGCGCGGCACCACATCCTGGACCCGCGCTGGGGGCTGCCGGCCGACCCGGTCTGGCGGTCGGTGACGGTCGTCGCGCCGTCGTGCGTCACCGCGAACACGATGACCACGGCAGCGGTCGTCCGCGGGCACGGCGCCCTCGCGTGGCTCCGCCAGAGCGGACGCGCGGCGCGGCTCGTGGGCGCCGACGGATCGGTGGTCCGGCTCGGCGGGTGGCCGGAACAGCCGGCCGACGAACAGGCGGACGACGCGCAGTCGGCCGACGAACAGACGAACGACGAGCGGGCCGCCTGATGGACACCGCGCTCTGGGTGATCGGCCGCGGCATGGGCGTCGCGGCGGTCCTGCTCCTCACCCTCACGGTCCTGCTCGGCATCGTGACGCGCGGTGCCCGACCGCTCCCGGGCCTGCCGCGGTTCGCCGTGCAACTCGTGCACCGGGACGTGGCCCTGGCCTCGACCGTGCTCGTCGTCGTGCACGTGGTGACGCTGCTGCTCGACACCGAGGCCGAACTCCGGCTCGTCGACACCGTCGTGCCGTTCGTCGGCGCCTACCGGTGGTTCTGGCTCGGCCTCGGGACCCTCGCGGTCGACTTGCTCGTGGTGCTCGTCGTGACCGCACTGCTGCGACGGGTGCTCGGCCCGCGGGTGTTCCGGGCCGTGCACTGGGCGGCCTACGCGATGTGGCCGATCGCGCTCGCGCACGCGATCGGCACCGGGACCGACGGCACGTCCGCGTGGTTCCTCGTCATCGCGGGGGTCTGCACCGCCGCGGTCGTCGGTGCCGTCGTCTGGCGCTGCACCGCCCGCGTCACCGAGTACCGGTCCCTCCGACCGACGGGAGCACTCCGATGACCACGACCCACCCGCTCACCCTCGTCCCGCCCACCGGGACGCAGCGGCTCCTCGCCGCACCCGGGCCCGGGCTCGACGTGCACGAGCGCACCTTCGGCCCCCTGCCGCACGTCGGCGCCGGGATCATCGGCGAGGTCGGCCTGGCCGGCATCGACGGCCGCGGCGGAGCGGGCTTCCCCCTCGCCCGCAAGCTCGAGGCCGTCGCGAACGCGAACGCGAACGCGAGAGCGAAGGGGAACGCGAACGCAAGAGCGAACGCGAACGCGAGATCGATGACGAACAGCCGCGGCGCCCCACTCGTCATCGCGAACGCCGCCGAGGGCGAACCCGCCAGCCACAAGGACGCCGTGCTCCTGGAGCGGGCGCCGCACCTGGTGCTCGACGGCATCGTCGTCGCGGCCACCGCCGTCGGCGCGACCGAGGCCGTCCTGGCGACGAGCGAACGGCTCGCCGAACGGGTCCGACGGGCACTCGACGAACGAGCCGCGCGCACCCGAACCCACCCCGTCGCCATCGAGGTCCGCGCCCTGCCGCACGCCGCGTTCGTCTCCGGTGAGGCAAGCGCCCTCGCCTCCGCCGTCACCGGCGGACGGGGCCTGCCCGAGGACCGCGTCGTCCGGCTGTCCGAGCGGGGCCCGAGCGGCCGACCGACCCTGGTGTCGAACGTGGAGACCCTCGCGCAGGCAGCCCTCGTCGCCCGCTTCGGTGCCGGCTGGGCGCGGAGCGCCGGGACACCGAGCGCTCCCGGCACCCGTCTCGTGACCGTGAGCGACGTGACCGACCCGACCGGGGCCGTGGTGCTGGAGACCGCCGGAGGTGCGCCGCTCGGCGGACTGCTGGTGGCCTCCCGGCTGCCCTCGGCACACCCGGCGCGGACGCGAGCCGTCCTGGTCGGCGGGTGGGGCGGCACCTGGGTGCGGGCTGCAGCGCTCGACGCGACGTTCGACGTCGACGGACTCGCGCCGTGGGGCGCTGCTCCCGGCGCCGGCGTGCTGGCCGTGCTCGACGACCGGACCTGCCCGATCGGGGTGACCGCACGGATCGCCGCGGCGCTCGCCGGGGCATCGGCCGGTCGCTGCGGACCCTGCGTGAACGGCCTGCCGCGCATCGCCGACGTGGTCGCTGACCTGGCGTCCGGGCGTCGGGCGGGGGACCTCGCGGGCGAGGTCCGCCGGGTCGCCGCGCTCGTCGACGGACGCGGGGCGTGCCACCACCCGGACGGCGTCGCACGCATGGTGCGGAGCGCGCTCGACGTGTTCCGCGACGACGTGCAGGCGCACCTCGGTGGCGGCTGCCTGCTCGGAGGTCGGCGATGAGCGCCGGCGGCACCGCGCTGCACGTCGACTGGACGCGCTGCCGTGGCCGAGGGCTCTGCACCGAGCTGTTCGCCGAGCGGTTGGCGCGGGACGAGTGGGGCTACCCGATCGCGCGTGACGGCTCCGGGACGCGGGACGTGCCGGTGCTGCCGGGCGAGCGGGACGCTGCGGCGGACGCGGTGGCGATGTGCCCGCTGCAGGCGTTGCGGCTGGTGGAGCGGTAGCGAGCGGCGCGGGTGCGCGGGTGCGCGGGTGCGCGGGTGCGCGGGTGCCCGCGGTCGCGCGCGTCCGCTCAGTACCAGTGCGGGTTGACGCTCATCTCGTGCCCCCACGCTCCGCACGGCGACCCGTACGCGCTCTTGATGTAGGCGAGGCCCCAATCGATCTGGGTGTCCGCGTTCGTCCGCCAGTCCGCCCCGGCCGCCGACATCTTCTCGGCCGGCAGCGACTGCGGGATCCCGTAGGCCCCACTCGAGGCGTTCAGCGCGTTCGCCCGCCAGCCGGACTCCTGCGTCCACAGCGACACCAGGCAGGAGAACTGGTCGGAGCCCCAGCCGTACGAGCCGATCGCGCTCCGTGCGTAGGCCTGCGCGGCAGCGGGGTCGACGACGACGCCGCCGGTGCTCGGGTACGAGGTACCCGTGCCGCCGCTCGTCGCGCTGCTGCTGCTCGCCGAGCCGGTCGATGCGGCTGCGGCGGCTGCTGCCTCGGCAGCGGCGGCCGCTGCGCGCTTCCGCTGCTGCTCGGCCTTCTGCGCGGCGACCCGCTGGCCGAGTTCGTAGCCGGCCTCCTGCTTCGCGGTGCTGTCCTTGAGCGACGCCAGCTGCGCGTAGAGCTCGTCGCTGTGCTCCTCGGTCGACTCGACGGCGGCGTTCGCGGTCGCCTCGGCCGTCTTCGCGGCAGCCGAGCGGTCCTCGGCGGCCTGCGCGAGCGTCGCCCGCTCGTCCTCGGCGCGCTGCGCCTGGTCGTGCAGCGACGACGCGGTGCCCGCCGCGACGGACGCGTCGTCCATCACGCCGGCCCACGTGGACGACAGCTGGTCGAGTGCCCCGAGTTGGTACAGCAGCTGGTTCGGGTCCTTCGCGGTCGCGATCCGGGTGGTCATCTGGTTCGTGCTGCCGTCGCGGTACAGGTTCGCAGCGAGCTGGCCGGCGCGCTGCTGCGCACGATCGGCGGTCTCCGCCGCGTGCTGCGCCTGGGCCTGGAGGCTCGTGGCGGCCTGGGTGGCGGTCGCCAGCTCCGCCTCGGCCGCGTCCGCCTTCGACGAGGCCACGAGGGCGGCCTGCGACTTCGCCGCTGCTTCGTCCTGTGCCGACTGCAGCGCGGCCTGCACCTTCTGCACCTCGGCGCGCTTCGCGGTCTCGTTCCCCTTGGCCTGCTGGACGTCCTGCCACGTCGGGTACTCCGTCGCGTTCGCCGGGACAGCGGTGAGGACCGGGGCGACGAGCGCGCCGACGACCACAGCGGCCGCGACGAGGACGCCCCGCGAGGGGGTGAGACGCATGGGGCGAGGCTACCGAGGATCGCCCGGGCTCCTGCGAGCCGCGCCGCCGATTCCCTGTGGACTGGTAAAGTCCATCGTGTCCGAGGACCGTTTCCTCGGACGTCACGACAAAACACTGCGCAGGCCGGGCACGGAGCTGGTCATCGGTGGTGGCTCGCGGGCCGGAACGGTTTCCCGAGTGCTTCTACTGCTGGCCAGACATGCGTCCGGAACGATCGGCGCGCACGCACCATCGAGTGCCGTCGCCACGGCCTGCCGAACACACATCAAGGAGGCACCCTTTTGGAGGGTCCCGAGATCAAGTTCGCCGAAGCCGAAATCGACAACGGCAAGTACGGCAAGCGCACCGTCCGGTTCGAGACCGGTCGGCTCGCACAGCAGGCGCAGGGCGCGGTCGCCGCGTACCTCGACGAGGAAACGATGCTCCTCTCGGCCACCAGCGCCGGCAAGCACCCGCGTGAAGGATTCGACTTCTTCCCGCTGACCGTCGACGTCGAGGAGCGCTCGTACGCCGCCGGCAAGATCCCTGGTTCGTTCTTCCGCCGCGAAGGCCGTCCGTCGACCGAGGCCATCCTGGTCTGCCGTCTGATCGACCGGCCGCTGCGCCCGTCGTTCGTCGACGGCCTCCGCAACGAGGTCCAGATCGTCATCACCGTCCTGAGCATCGCTCCGGACGAGTTCTACGACGCCCTGGCGATCAACGCCGCGTCCGCGTCGACGCAGATCTCCGGTCTGCCGTTCTCCGGCCCGATCGCCGGTGTGCGCCTCGCGCTCATCCCGGGTTCGAACGGCACCGACCAGTGGGTCGCGTTCCCGAAGGCATCGCAGCTCGCTGACGCCGTCTTCGACCTCACCGTCGCCGGCCGTGTCGTCACCGACGAGGCGGGCAACGAGGACGTCGCCATCATGATGGTCGAGGCCGAGGCGACCGAGCACGCCTGGGACCTCATCCAGGGCGGCGCCACCAAGCCCGACGAGGCGATCGTCGCGCAGGGTCTCGAGGCGGCCAAGCCGTTCCTCAAGTCCCTCGTCGACGCGCAGGCGAAGCTCGCTGCGCAGTCCGCCAAGGAGATCCAGGACTACCCGGTCTTCCCGCCGTACGCCCCGGAGGTGTACTCGGCCGTCGAGGCCCTCGCGCTCTCCGAGCTCGGCGACGTCTACAAGATCGCCGCCAAGACCGAGCGTCAGGACGCCGACGACGCGCTCAAGTCGCGCGTCAAGGACGCCATCGCGGAGCAGGTCGCCGCGGGCACGCTGCCCGAGGTCGCCAACTCCCAGGTCAGCGCCGCCTACAAGTCGGTCACGAAGAAGGTCGTCCGCGGCCGCATCCTGACCGAGCAGATTCGCATGGACGGCCGCGGCCTGGCCGACATCCGTCCGCTCGACGCCGAGGTCGCCGTGATCCCGCGCGTCCACGGTTCGGCGATCTTCCAGCGTGGCGAGACGCAGATCCTCGGCGTCACCACGCTGAACATGCTCAAGATGGAGCAGCAGATCGACTCGCTGTCGCCCATCACGAAGAAGCGCTACCTGCACCACTACAACTTCCCGCCCTACTCGACCGGTGAGACCGGCCGCGTGGGTTCGCCGAAGCGTCGCGAGATCGGGCACGGCTTCCTCGCCGAGCGCGCCCTCGTGCCGGTGCTGCCGTCGCGTGAAGAGTTCCCGTACGCCATCCGTCAGGTCTCCGAGGCGCTCAGCTCCAACGGCTCGACCTCGATGGGTTCCGTCTGCGCCTCGACCCTCTCGCTGCTCAACGCCGGTGTGCCCCTCAAGGCCCCGGTCGCCGGCATCGCGATGGGCCTGGTCTCCGACACCGTCGACGGCCAGACCCGCTACGCGGCGCTGACCGACATCCTCGGTGCCGAGGACGCCCTCGGCGACATGGACTTCAAGGTCGCCGGTACCTCGGAGTTCGTCACCGCGATCCAGCTCGACACCAAGCTCGACGGCATCCCGTCGACGGTGCTCGACGCGGCGCTGAAGCAGGCCAAGGAGGCCCGCTCGGCCATCCTCGGTGTGCTCAACGAGGCGATCGACGCCCCCGACGAGATGGCGGACACCGCTCCTCGTGTCATCTCGGTGCAGATCCCCGTCGACAAGATCGGCGAGCTGATCGGCCCGAAGGGCAAGACGATCAACGGCATCCAGGACGAGACCGGTGCCGACATCTCGATCGAGGACAACGGCACCGTGTACATCGGCGCCGTCGACGGTCCGTCGGCCGAGGCCGCTCGTGCCCAGGTCAACGCGATCGCGAACCCGACCAACCCGGAGATCGGGGACCAGTTCCTCGGCACCGTCGTGAAGATCGCCACGTTCGGCGCCTTCGTGTCGCTGCTCCCGGGCCGTGACGGTCTGCTCCACGTCTCCGAGGTGCGCAAGCTCGCCGGTGGCAAGCGTGTGGAGAACGTCGAGGACGTCCTCGGCGTCGGCCAGAAGGTCCTGGTCGAGGTCACCAAGGTGGACGACCGCGGCAAGCTGTCGCTCGCGCCGGTCGTCGCCGACGAGGTGGACACCGAGGGTGGCAAGGGCCACGCGGACCACGCCGAGGCTCCGGCCGAGGGCTGATCCTCCCCGCGTCCCGACGCACGAACGGCCGCCGTCCCCTTTCCGGGGCGGCGGCCGTTCGCCGTTTCGGGGGCCGGTGGCGGGCGCGTGCCGGGCCTGCTGGCGCGGGTGCCGGGCGTGCTGGTCGTTCGCCGTTTCGCGCTCAGCGACACCTCACGGCCTCGGGGCCGCGTGAACTGTCGCTGAGCGCGAAAGTCCGCCGCCGCCGCGGCCCGCAGCCGCAGCCGCGCGGCCGCGGCGCTACGCTGCCGGCGTCTCCTGGGTACCGACGAGCTGCGCGCGCCCGAGCAGGTGCTCGCGCAGCACGAAGCCGACGACCGCGGGGGTGGCGTCGGCAGGGGCCTCGAGCAGCGGCACGTCGAGCGCGCCCAGCGTGAAGAAGTAGCGGTGCACCCCGTGTCCGGCCGGGGGCGCAGCGCCGAGGAACGTGTCGGTGCCGAACTCGTTGCGGCGGCGGAGTGCCTCGGCCGGCAGTAGTGCGTCGTCGGTCCCGGCACCAGCGGGCAGCGAGGTCGCCGACCCCGGGATGTCGGTCAGCGCCCAGTGCCAGAAGCCGGAGCCGGTCGGAGCGTCGGGGTCGTACACGGTGAGCACGAAGCTCTTCGTGCCCTCGGGGGCTCCGGACCACTCGAGTGCGGGGGAACGGTCCTCGCCGCCGGCGTCGGTGCCGCGTGCCCACGTCGGCAGTGCGTCACCGTCGGAGAAGTCGGGGCTGGTCAGGGTGAAGGAGGGCACCTCGGGGAGGTTCCAGTTCGGATCGTTGGCCATGCCTCCAGCCAACACCCGCCGCCTCTGGACGAACCCGCAGCGCCCCGTCGCGACACGACACCGGCGACGTCGTTCCACGTCGGTTGCGACGATCCACGAGTCGTTCGACGCGTGGACTGTCGGAAGCGGCGTGCGTGACGAGGCGCGCACCGGCCGGGAGGCGCGGGGCGGGGCCGCCACGGGCCTCCAGGCCGGCGGGTGGTCGCGCCGGGCTTGCGCCGACGCGCGTCAGCCCGCGAGCACCCGGTCCGCGACGCGGCCGAGCGCCGCCGTCGCCGCGATGGCGTCACCGGCGTAGGCGCCCGCCATCGCACCGTCCCGCGCGAGCATGAGCTCGTCGGCGCCGTCGCCCGGCAGCGGGTGCCCGGCTTCCTGCAACAGCGTCGCGAGCTGCTCGGTGTACCAGTCGCGGTGCATCGCGACGACCTCGCGCACGGGGTCGCGGGGGTCGTGGTACTCGGCGGCGGCGTTGAGGAACGCGCAGCCGCGGAAGTCGGGGTCGTTGACCTCGTCGGCCAGCGCGGCGACCCACTCGCGCACGGCGGTGCCCGGGGCGTCGGCCGACGCGACGACCTGCGCCATGCGGGCCTGCACGCGCTCGTGCTGCGTGCGGATGTAGGCGAGGATCAGGTTGTCCTTCGAACCGTAGTGCTTGTAGAACGTCGCCTTCGTGACACTCGCCTCGGAGATGAGACGGTCGACGCCGACGCCGTGGATGCCCTCTTCGTAGAAGAGCCGCGTCGCGGTCTCGAGGATCCGCACCTTCGCGCCGCCGGAGCGGGGAGCCGGGGGGACGCTCGACCCGTCCGACGACGCGAGGTTCGTGCTCGGACCAAGGAGACGCTGGACGGCCGGTTGGGGGGAATCGACCGTCACAGCGTGGCTCCTTGGGCTCATCGGCTCCGCGGCCGAGTGGGGGGACTCGAATGCCGCGCAGGACTGATGCCCGAGCCACCGGATCGAAATATAGGGGGGCTTCCGATCCGGCAAGAACGACAGTACCACAAGGAGGACAGACAGACGAGTCGGTCTGTCCTCAATTTGTGTACCCCACTTCGGGTGGCAGCGCCGCCGCCCCGGCGCGGGGATCGTGAAACTGGGCGACGGCGTCCGAGGGGTCAGTAGGCTCGTCTGCGATGAACCAGCCAGTGCCACTGCCGCTCGGGGCCCCGGACACGTCGTTCCTGACGTCCGGCGGGGCCTTCGTCCGCCGCACCGTGCTGCCCTCCGGGGTCCGTGTCCTCACCGAGGCCGTTCCGGGTGCCGCGTCGACGAGCATCGGGTTCTGGGTCGGCGTCGGGTCGCGCGACGAACGGGACGGCCAGTTCGGCTCCACCCACTTCCTCGAGCACCTGCTGTTCAAGGGCACCGCGACACGCTCCGCGCTGGACATCGCGATCTCCTTCGACTCGGTCGGTGGCGAACACAACGCCGCGACCGCGAAGGAGTACACCTGCTACTACGCACGGGTCCGGGACGCCGACGTCCCGATGGCCGTCGGGGTGATCGGTGACATGGTGACCGGCTCGGTCCTCGACCCCGACGCCTTCGCCGTGGAGCGCGGGGTCATCCTCGAAGAGCTCGCGATGGCGGCCGACGACCCGGCGGACGTCGCGGGCGAGGCCTTCTTCGCTGCGGCCTTCGGCGACCACCCGCTCGGCCGACCGATCGGCGGCACCCCGGACAGCATCCGCGCGGTGCAGCGCGACGAGGTCCTGGCGCACTACCGCGACCACTACGCACCGAACGGCATCGTCGTCACCGCCGCCGGCGCGATCGACCACGACCGGTTCTGCGAACTGGTGGCCGAGGTCTTCCACGACGCACCCCGTGCCGAGCCCCTTGCACGCCGGACCCCGCAGACGGTGGCCGACCCCGTGCAGCCGAAGCTCACCGTCGCGCACCGTCCGACCGAGCAGGTCAGCATGCTGCGCGGGTCGCAGGGGCTCGACCTCCGCGACGAACGGCGTCCGTCCCTCAGCGTGCTCAACGCGGTGCTCGGCGGCGGCATGAGCTCCCGCCTGTTCCAAGAGGTCCGCGAGCGCCGCGGCCTGGCCTACGCGGTGTCCTCGTTCGCCCCGGCGTACCTCGACAACGGTGCCTTCGGTGTCTACGCCGGTTGCGCGCCCGACAACGTCCCCGGGGTCATCGACATCGTCGACGCCGAGTTCCGCCGGATGGTGGACGACGGCATCACCGAGGACGAACTCCGACGTGCCAAGGGCCAGATCGAGGGTGCCCTGACCCTCTCGCTCGAGGACTCCGACGCGCGGATGACCCGCCTCGGCCGCTCCGAGCTCGGCACGGGGGAGTACACCGACCTCGCGACCGCACTCGAACGCGTCGACCGGGTCACGACCGACGGCGTGCTGGAACTCGCACGCGACCTCCTCACCCGCCCCACGATCACCTCGGTCGTCGGTGCGGTGCAGCAGGACGAGCTCGCCGCGGCGATCGGGATCGGTGGCTGAGCACGGACATGTCGCACTACCTGTACCTCGTCCGGCACGGTGAACACCAGGACGCTGAACACGGCCTGCGGGACGGCAAGCTCTCCGAACGCGGCAAGCGCCAGTCGATGCTCATCGCCGACCGGCTCGGTGGCCTGCCCTTCGACGGCGTGTACCACTCGCCGCTCGAGGCACCGAGCGAGACCGCGGCGTTCCTGTCGCAGCGGCTGCCCTCGATCCAGCCCGAACCGTCGACGCTGCTCTTCGACTGCATCCCCTCCGGCCCCACCCCGGACATGCCGCACGCCTACCAGGGCTGGTACGGCGGGATCACCGAAGAGGAGATCGTCGCCGGACAGGCCCAGATGGGCGATGCGGTCTCGGAGTGGTTCACCCCGGCCCGCGAGGACCGGCACGACCTCCTCATCACCCACAACGCGGTGATCGGCTGGTTCGTGCGCGAGGCCTTCCAGGCCCCGGAGTGGCGCTGGATGGGGACGAACGTCGCGCACACGGCGCTCACGATCATCCGGATCCGCTCCGCGAAGCCGGCCGAGGTGGTCACCCTCAACGACCTGGCGCACCTGCCGGTCGAGCTGCGCACGGGGCTGCCGGTCGACCAGCCCGTCTAGCGTCCGTCCGTGGACGTCGGGTCCGGTCCAGATCGACGACCGGCCTGGAGGCCCGTGGTGGCTCAGGCGATCGGCTTGCGGTACCAGGCGGTCGCGTTCGGGTTCGTGTTGAACGGCTCGACGCGCTCGTAGCCACGGCTGCGGTACATCGCGCCGGCGGCGACGAGCGAATCGTTGGTGTCGAGGACGATGCTCCTCGCGCCGAGGTCCGCACCGGCGCGTTCGAGCACGTCCATCACGGCCGTCGCGACGCCCCCGCCGCGCCCGGCCGGTGTCACGAAGACGTGCTTCACCTCGAACCGGCCGGTCGCACCGGGCCCGTCCGCGATGCGTCGCAGTCCGCCGCAGCCGACCGGGACGCCGTCGTCGTACGCCACCGCGAACACGCCGTCCGGCGGGGTGAACTCCGCCGCCGGGGTGCGCTTCCGCGAGTACGTGCCCTGGGCGCTCGGGAACGTCGCCTCCCGCTCGTCCAGGTAGGCGTCGAGCAGGGCGTCGACCTCTGGCAGATCGGCCGGCACGGTCCTGACCTCGACTGACATGCGTCGATCCTAGGATGGAGCCATGGTCACTCCCGTCGCCGTCGTCGGCGCCACCGGTCGTCTCGGGGGCCTCGTGGCCTCCGTGGTCGAGGAACTCCCGGAGTTCGAGCTCGTCGCCCGTCTGTCGTCGAGGGACGGTGCTCACGAAGCGCCCCCGTCGGTCTTCGGTGGCGCGGCCCTCGTCGTCGACGTGACGGTGCCCGCGCTCAGCCCGGCGATCGTCGAGAACGCGCTGTCGAGCGGGGCCAACGTGCTCGTCGGCACCTCGGGCTGGTCGGCCGCTCGGCTCGCGACCCTCCGCTCGGGGCTCGAGGAGCGCCCGGAGCAGGGCGTGCTCGTCGTGCCGAACTTCTCGATCGGGTCGGTGCTCGGCACCCACCTCGCGACCATCGCCGCGCCCTGGTTCCCGTCGATCGAGATCATCGAGACCCACCACGCCGGCAAGATCGACTCGCCCTCGGGCACCGCCGTCCGCACCGCCGAGCTGATCGCCGAGGCTCGGCGCGAGGTCGGCCCGGTCGAGGCGCCGCACGTCGACCAGCGCGCCCGCGGCCAGCAGGTCGCCAGCGTGCCGATCCACTCGCTCCGACTGCCGGGTGCGAAGGCCGTGCAGGACGTCCTGCTCAGCGGCCCCGGCGAGACGCTGACCATCCGGCACGACACCAACGACGATGTCGCCTACGTCGCCGGGATCCGTGCGGCGCTCGGCGCCGTGGGGTCCGCCCGCGGACTGACCGTGGGCCTCGGCAGCGTCCTCGGCATCGGCTGACGTCGTGGGACGCATGGCGCGAGCCGGTCGCACGATCCGGTCGCCGTTCTGGGGCGCCGCGCTGATGACGGCGCTGCTGGCGCTCTACATCGGGCTCGTCGGGCAGCGGGCCGTGGCGTTCATCGCCACCGGCATCCCGATCGGCATCGGCATCGGCGTCGCGCTCTTCGTCGTGGCGGCGATCGGGGCACTGCTGCTCGTGCTCGAGTTCCGCTTCGGCATCCGCATCACACGGCTCGGCACCCGGCTCGAGGCCGAGGGCGGTGCGCCGGCGGACGTCGTGCCCGTGCGACCGTCCGGCCGCCCGACGCGCGAGGCCGCCGACGAGCTGTTCCCGCAGTACCGCGACGCCGTCGAGCGGGACCCGGCAGACTGGCGTGCCTGGTACCGCCTCGGGGTCGTCTACGACGCCGCGGGGGACCGGAAGCGTGCCCGCGCGGCGATGCGGACGGCGCTCGCGCGGGCGTCCTGAGCCGGAACGACCGTCAGAGGACCGCGTCCACCGCGGCGTCGGCGTTGGGGTACCGGAACGTGTACCCGGACTCGAGCAGCTTCGTCGGCACCATCCGCTGACTCGACAGCAGCATCTCGTCGGCGGCGTCCCGCAGCACCAGGCGGAGCGCGAACTCCGGGATCCGGAACACGTACGGGCGGTGCAGGTCCTCGGCGACACGCTTCGTGATCCGGTCGGCGACGGCCGGCTCCGGTCCCGCGAGGTTCACCGGCCCGCTGACGTGGGCGGCCGACGGACTGGTGGCGAGGTGCACGATCGCGCCGACCTCGTCCTCGAGCGCGATCCACGGCCAGTGCTGCCCGCCGGTGCCGAGGCGACCGCCGAGTCCGGCCTTCGTCAGCGGCAGGAGCGGGGCGAGTGCGCCGCCGCCCTGCCCGACGACGATGCCGGTGCGCAGGGTGATGACTCGGACCCCGTCGGGTGCGGCGTTCGCGGCGGATTCCCACGCGGTGCAGACCTCGGCGAGGAAGCCGGTCCCCGGTGCCGCGTCGTCCTGCAGCACGTCGGCCGGTCGGTCGCCGTACACGCCGGAGGCGGAGCCCGACAGGAACAGCGTCGGGGGAGCGGCGGCACGGCGCATGGCCTCCACCAGGGTCTCGGTGGCATCGATCCGGGAGCGCCGGATCTCCTGCCGGTAGGTGTCGGTCCAGGGCAGCTTGCCGATGTTCGCGCCGGCGAGGTTGATGACGACGTCGGCGCCGTCGAGGATCGCCGGGTCGAGGGGGCGACGGCCGGGTGCCCAGCGGAACTCCGACGCGGTGCGCGGTTCGCGGCGCACCAGGGTCGTCACGTGGTGCCCGGCCTCGCGCAGGGCGTGGACGAGCGGGGTCCCGATGAAACCGGACGCGCCGGCGATGAGGATCGAGAGCGGCTGTTCCGTCGTGTCGGGCATGCCCGCAACGCTACTCACACCGACGTAGGCTTCTGTGTGTGACCGACAGCGAGACCGTGCAGCCCGACGCCTCCGTTCCCACCCCGTACGAGGACCTGCTCCGCAAGGTCCTCACCGAGGGCACGCCGAAGGGCGACCGCACCGGCACGGGGACCCGCAGCCTGTTCGGCGCGCAGCTCCGGTACGACCTGTCGAAGGGCTTCCCGCTCGTCTCCACGAAGCGCGTGCACTTCAAGTCGATCGCGTACGAGCTGCTCTGGTTCCTCCGCGGCGACGGCAACGCGACCTGGCTGCAGGAGCACGGCGTCCGGATCTGGAACGAGTGGGCGGACGAGGACGGCGACCTCGGCCCGGTCTACGGCGTGCAGTGGCGCTCCTGGCCGACCCCGTCGGGCGAGCACGTCGACCAGATCGCCCAGGTCATCGAGCAGATCCGCACGAACCCGGACAGCCGTCGCCTGATCGTCTCGGCGTGGAACGTCGCCGACATCCCGGACATGGCGCTCGCCCCGTGCCACGCCTTCTTCCAGTTCTACGTCAACGACGGCAAGCTCTCGTGCCAGCTCTACCAGCGGAGCGCGGACATGTTCCTCGGCGTCCCGTTCAACATCGCCTCGTACGCCCTGCTGACCCACATGATCGCGGCGCAGACCGGGCTCGAGGTCGGGGACTTCGTGTGGACCGGCGGCGACTGCCACGTCTACGACAACCACGTCGAGCAGGTCGAGGAGCAGCTGTCCCGCACGGCGTACCCGATGCCGACGCTCGAGCTCGCCCCGCGCGACTCGATCGACGACTACGAGTACGAGGACTTCACGGTCGTCGGCTACGAGCACCACCCGGCGATCAAGGCCGCGGTCGCCGTCTGATGGTCGGCCTGGTCTGGGCCCGCTCGACGAACGGCGTCATCGGCGCCGACGGCACGATGCCGTGGCACGTCCCCGAGGACCTGGCGCACTTCCGGCAGGTCACCGGGAGCGCAACCGTCGTGATGGGGCGCCGCACGTGGGAGTCCCTGCCGGAGCGGTTCCGGCCCCTGCCCGGGCGCCGCAACGTCGTGCTCACCCGCGACGCGTCCTGGACTGCCGAGGGTGCCGAGGTCGTGCACGACCTCGCGACGGCGCTGAACGGGGCCGACGAGACCGTCTGGGTCATCGGTGGCGGCCAGGTGTACGCCGCCGCGCTCGACGCCGCCGACCGGGTGTCCGAGACCGTGATCGACCTCGACGTCCCCGGCGACACCATCGCCCCGTCCCTCGGTGAGGCGGCCGGCTGGACGCTCACCGACGAGGGCCCCTGGCAGGTGTCCCGCACCGGGACCCGCTACCGCTTCCTGGAGTGGCAGCGCCGCGCCTGAGTGCGCGGAGCGCGAGCGTGCGAGTGCGCGCCGCGGACGTGCGGCGCCGGCGCCGCGTCGGTGTGCGCCGCGCGCCCCCGTGCGGGCCTCGCGCCCCGAAGAGTCGGGGCGCGACGCCTGCCGCCGGGCGCGATCGGATCCGGCGCGGCGCGGAACCAGGTTCCGGACACCGCAACGTGCACCTCCGCGCTGCCGTGTCCCGAAGTTGGTTCCCACCGGGCGCGAGCGGCGGCTCGCGGCTTGCGGCTCGGTGGCCGTGCTCGCGACGCGCCCCCGTGCAGGCGCCGCGCCCCGAAGAGTCGGGGCGCGAAGACTGCAGCGGGGCGCAGCAGGCGCGGAACCAGGTTCCGGACGCACCCGTGCGACGCTGCGCGAGCGGCGGGACGGAGGTGATCCGGGCCTCCCGGCCGCGCCGCAGGCGGCCCACCGTCCACACGGACGGCGGTCCTCGCGCGCATCCCCGGTACGCTGGTGCCCGTGTCCCCGCGTGAGAATCCCTTCGGTCAGGTCCTCGTCGCCCTGGTGACCCCCTTCACCGCCGACGGTGAAGTGGATTGGCCGGGCGTCGAGCAGCACATCGACGACTGCATCACGGCCGGCGCCGACGGCATCGTCGTCACCGGCACCACCGGCGAGACGTCGACCCTCACCGACCCGGAGAAGCTCCGGCTGGTCGAGGTCGGCAAGTCCGTCGCCGCGGGCCGCGCGAAGATCATCACCGGTGGCGGCTCGAACGAGACCGCGCACGCGATCCACCTGTACAAGCAGAGCGAGAAGGCCGGCGCCGACGGTGTGATGATCGTCACGCCGTACTACAACAAGCCGACCCAGTCGGGTGTCCTCACCCACTTCCGGATGATCGCCGACGCCACCGACCTGCCGGTGATCCTGTACGACATCCCCGGTCGCACCGGCATCCCGATCACGTACGAGACGATCGTGCGGGCGTCGCACCACCCGAACATCCTCGCCGTGAAGGACGCCAAGGGCGACTTCGCCGAGGTCTCCCGGGTGCTCAACAACACCGACCTCATGTACTTCTCGGGCGACGACACGAACGTGCTCCCGCACCTGTCGATCGGCGCGACCGGGCTGATCGGCGTGACCGCGAACATCACGTCGACGCCCTACCGAACCATCATCGACGCCGTGAACCGCGGCGACCTGGCGACCGCCACCGCCGAGCACAAGCGCGTCGAGCCCCTCGTCCGCGCCGTGATGACGCACGTGCCCGGCACGGTCGCGGCGAAGTACATCCTGCACGGGCTCGGCCGCATCGGCAGCCCGCGCGTCCGTCTGCCGCTCGTCGGCCCCGAGGACTCCGAGGCGTACGCCATCGAGACCTCGCTCGAAGCCGTGCGCGACGTGCCCGGCGCCGACTTCTCGAACTTCCGCCCCGACCGCAACGCGGCGGCCGGCGGCGCTCTGCCAAAGGTGCCAGGCACCACCCGATAGCGAACACCGCGGCGCGCAGCACGCGCGTCGCCCGAATCCGTAGGACCGAATGCCCACACAGATCTCCGAACCGCAGCCGCTCGAACCCGGCACCCTCCGCGTCGTCCCCATCGGGGGCCTCGGCGAGATCGGTCGCAACATGACCGTCTACGAGTACGAGGGCAAGCTGCTCATCGTCGACGCCGGCGTCCTGTTCCCCGAGGAGCACCAGCCGGGCGTCGACCTGATCCTGCCGGACTTCGCGCCCATCCGTCACCGCCTCGACGACGTGCTCGGTGTCGTGCTCACGCACGGCCACGAGGACCACATCGGCGCCGTGCCGTACCTCCTGAAGCTCCGCGACGACATCCCGCTGATCGGCTCCACGCTGACCCTGGCGCTCGTCGAGGCGAAGCTCAAGGAACACCGGATCAAGCCCTACACGCTCGTCGTGGCCGAGGACCAGACCGAGCAGCTCGGCCCGTTCCACCTCGAGTTCGTGGCCGTGAACCACTCCATCCCGGACGCCCTCGCCGTCGCGATCACGACCCCCGCCGGTCGTGTCCTGCACACGGGTGACTTCAAGATGGACCAGCTCCCGCTCGACGACCGGATCACGGACCTCCGTGCCTTCGCGCGTCTGGGCGAGGCCGGCGTCGACCTGTTCCTGCCGGACTCGACGAACGCCGACGTGCCCGGCTTCACCGCACCCGAGCGCGACATCGGTCCGGTGCTCGAGAACATCATCACGCGCGCCCGCAAGAAGGTCGTCGTGGCGAGCTTCTCGTCGCACGTGCACCGCGTCCAGCAGGTCCTCGACGCTGCCGCCGCCGCGAACCGCAAGGTCGCGTTCATGGGTCGCTCGATGATCCGCAACATGACGATCGCCGCGGACCTCGGCTACCTCCGGGTGCCCGAGAACGTCCTCATCGACACGAAGAAGGCGAAGAACGTCCCCGACGACCAGATCGTCTACATGTCGACCGGGTCGCAGGGTGAGCCGATGGCCGTGCTCGCACGCATGGCGAACCTCGAGCACCAGATCGAGATCGGCGAGGGCGACACCGTCATCCTGGCGTCGTCGCTGATCCCGGGCAACGAGAACGCCGTGTACCGCGTGATCGACGGGCTGACGAAGCTCGGCGCGAAGGTCGTGCACAAGGGCAACGCGAAGGTGCACGTCTCCGGGCACGCCTCCGCCGGCGAGCTCCTGTACTGCTACAACATCCTGCGGCCCCGCAACGTGCTGCCGGTCCACGGCGAGCAGCGCCACCTGTACGCGAACGCCGACCTGGCGATCCAGACGGGTGTCCCGCCGCGCAACGTGATCCTCGGGCAGGACGGCATCGTCGTCGACCTCAAGGACGGCGTCGTGAACGTCGCCGGGCAGCTCGACATCGGGTACGTGTACGTCGACGGTTCCACCGTGGGCGAGATCACCGACGCCGACCTCAAGGACCGCCGTGTCCTGGCGGAAGAGGGCTTCATCTCGATCTTCTGCGCGGTGGACTTCACCACCGGGCAGTGCGTGATCGGGCCGGAGATCCAGTCCCGGGGCTTCGCCGAGACCGACGCGGTCTTCGACGACGTCCGTCCGCAGATCGCCAAGGCGCTGGCCGAGGCCGCTGCGAACGGCACGCGGGACTCGCACGCGTTCAGCCAGGTCGTCCGACGTACCGTCGGCCGCTGGGTGAACACGAAGCACCGCCGTCGTCCGATGATCGTCCCGGTGGTCATCGAGGCGTAGCGCGCTCGCGCTCGCGCTTGCGTGGGCGTGTGTGGGCGTGCGCGCTCGCGTCGCGCCCGCGCTCGCGTCTGTTCTGCCTGGAGGCCCGTCCAGCGTCCGTCACGGACGCTGCGGCGGGCCTCCCTTGGTTTGTCCTGAGTGGGGATTAGGGTTCTGCCCATGGCCGGAGGCACCAAGTCGACCACGCGCTCGCGCGCGTCCACGTCGTCCCGTGGGAACGGGACGCGCGGATCGTCGCGCACCCAGGCCACGACGAAGAAGCTGCCGCAGGCGGCACCGACACCGGTGTTCCGTGAGCAGAACCCGCTCGTGACGTTCTGGCTCGCCATGGCGCACGGCGTCGGAGCGATGTTCCGGCTGCTCGGCAAGGAGACCCTCGAGAAGGACCAGCGGCGCGACGGCTTCCCGTTCCTGCTGTTCGTGCTGGCCATCGCCGGTGCCGTCGTCGAGTGGCTCAACCCCACCAACGACGTCTCGATCGCGCTCGACGCCTACACGTTCGGCGGACTCTTCGGGCGGTTGGCGTTCGCGCTGCCGGTCATCATGGTCGTCTTCGCGGGGTGGCTGTTCCGGCACCCCGCCTCGGTGCACGACAACACCCGGATCGGGATCGGCCTCGGCATCCTGCTCGTCTCGATCGCGTCGCTCTGCCACGTCTTCGGCGGGCAGCCGAGCGCGGCCGACGGCATGCCCGCCCTGGCTGCGGCCGGCGGGGTGCTCGGCTGGGTCGTCATCGGCTGGCTCGTCACCATCGCGACCGCGTGGGTCGCCGTGCCCGTGGCCGTCGTGCTGCTCGTGCTCTCGCTCTTCATCATCACCAAGACGCCGCCGAACAAGGTCGGTCGTCGCCTGCACGAGCTGTACGCGTACCTGTTCGGTGCTCCGGCCCCCGCGGCCGAGCCCGAGACCGAGGCCGCGGCAGTAGCCGAGCCCGCCGCCCGTGCCCGCTCGTCGAAGCGCGGGAAGAAGGGCGACACCGACTTCCAGCTCTTCGACGACCTCGGGTTCGGCGACGAGCATGCAGCGGCCACCGACGACGAGGGCGTCGACACCATCCCGTGGTGGCGTCGCAACAAGTCCGGTCGCGAAGAGGACCCGGCGTACGACACCCCGGTGCTGCCCCCGGCCACCGGTGTCGCTCCGTCGGCCGCGCCGGCCGCCGCTGCCGCAGCACCCGCGGTCAGCCCGAACGCCGGCGCCGCCGCTGGTCTCGTCGACCTGACGCCGGCCGAGCCCGCTTCGGTGAACCTCAACGACTCCGTCGAGCAGGACCTCGAGGACGCCGAACAGGCGCTCCGGGCCTTCGGCACGGACGTGTCGGCTCGACCTGAGTCGACGGCCGACATCCGTCCAGCGGTGCCCGAGGTGCTGTCCGAGCCCGAGGTCGTGGTGGACGAGGTCGAGGACCTCTCTGCCGTGGTCGGCGCGTCTGCCGCCGACCCGGACGACGATCCCTCGAAGCCCTACCGACTGCCCGCCGCCACGACGCTCAGCTCCGGCACGCCCTCGGTCGCGCGCAGCCAGGCGAACGACGACATCGTCGCCGCGATCACCGGCGTGCTCACCGAGTTCAAGGTCGACGCGAAGGTCACCGGCTTCTCCCGTGGTCCGACGGTCACCCGGTACGAGATCGAGCTCGGCCCCGGTGTGAAGGTCGAGCGGGTCACGGCCCTGTCGAAGAACCTGTCGTACGCCGTCGCCTCCAACGAGGTCCGGATCCTCTCGCCGATCCCCGGCAAGAGCGCCATCGGCGTCGAGATCCCGAACACCGACCGCGAGATCGTGTCGCTCGGCGACGTGCTGCGGTCGAACGCGGCACGCAAGTCGAAGCACCCGATGACGATCGGTGTCGGCAAGGACGTCGAGGGCGGGTTCGTCGTCGCGAACCTCGCGAAGATGCCGCACCTGCTCGTCGCCGGTTCGACCGGTTCCGGCAAGTCGGTCTTCATCAACTCGATGATCACGTCGCTGCTGATGCGCGCGAAGCCGTCCGAGGTCCGCATGGTCCTGGTCGACCCGAAGCGCGTCGAGCTCTCGATCTACGCCGGCGTCCCGCACCTCATCACCCCCATCATCACGAACCCGAAGAAGGCAGCCGAAGCGCTGCAGTGGGTCGTGAAGGAGATGGACATGCGGTACGACGACCTCGCGTCGTTCGGGTTCCGCCACGTCGACGACTTCAACAAGGCGATCGAGAACAACGAGATCGTGCTCCCGGCCGGCAGCGAGCGGAAGCTCAAGCCGTACCCGTACCTGCTGGTGGTCGTCGACGAGCTCGCCGACCTCATGCTCGTCGCGCCGCGTGACGTCGAGGAGTCGATCGTCCGCATCACCCAGCTCGCACGTGCGGCCGGCATCCACCTCGTGCTCGCCACGCAGCGGCCGTCGGTGGACGTCATCACCGGCCTGATCAAGGCGAACGTGCCGTCGCGGATCGCGTTCGCGGTGACGAGCGTCACGGACTCGCGGGTCATCCTCGACCAGCCCGGCGCCGACAAGCTCATCGGGCAGGGTGACGCGCTCTTCCTGCCGATGGGGTCGTCCAAGTCGCTCCGCGTGCAGGGCGCCTGGGTGCAGGAGGGCGAGGTCGCCGAGGTCGTGCAGCACGTCACCCGGCAGGCCCAGCCCGAGTACCGGCAGGACGTGCAGGCCGTGGTCGAGCGCAAGGAGATCGACGCCGACATCGGTGACGACCTCGAGCTGCTGCTCGCGGCCGTGGAGCAGGTCGTCTCGACGCAGTTCGGGTCGACGTCGATGCTGCAGCGGAAGCTCCGCGTCGGCTTCGCCAAGGCCGGTCGCCTGATGGACCTGATGGAGTCCCGCGACATCGTCGGGCCGTCCGAGGGCTCGAAGGCCCGTGACGTGCTCGTCACCGCCGACCAGCTCCCGGCCGTGCTCGCGAAGCTCCGGGGCGAGGAACCACCGGCGGCTCCCGCAGCGCCCGCACCGGCACCCGGTCCGAGCGACGGCGGCGACCGGTACGGTGCCGACCCCGTCGGGGACATGACCCGCGGGTACGATGAAGTCCACGACGAGCCCGATGAGGACGCGTGGGGACTGACGGGCAGGGAGTGAGTGCGATGACCGCCTCGAACGGCACGGACACCACGCACGGCGCTCGGTTCCCCTGGCGCGGACGGCTGCTCCGCAAGGGCCCGGGCCCGGCGTCGACCGCCAACGTCGCGAACATCATCACGGTGATCCGCATCCTGATGGCGCCGCTGTTCTTCGTGCTGCTGCTGGCGGACGGCGGCGACGACGGGGCACTGCGCATCTGGGCCGCCGTGGTCTTCGTCGTCGCGATCGTGACCGACAGCGCGGACGGCATCATCGCCCGACGCCAGGACCTGGTCACCGACTTCGGCAAGCTCGTCGACCCGATCGCCGACAAGGTCCTGATCGGCGGCGCCCTCGTCGCCCTCTCGATCCTCGGCGAGCTGCCCTGGTACGTGACGGTGCTCATCATGGTGCGCGAGATCGGCATCACTGTGTTCCGCTTCGCGGTGCTCTCCGACCGGGTGATCCCGGCGAGCCGCGGCGGCAAGATCAAGACCGTGCTGCAGGCCGTCGCGCTCACGGCGGCGCTGTTCCCGTGGTGGAACCTCGTCGGCGACTGGGCGCACTGGGTGAACGGGATCCTGATGACCGCCGCGTTCCTGGCAACGATCCTCAGTGGCATCGACTACCTGTGGCAGGCATGGAAGCACAACCGCACCGCAGCGTGACCGCGCGCGAGCTGATCGCGGACCTGACGGCGCGAGGCGAGACGCTCGCCGTGGCGGAGTCGTTGACCGGTGGACTCGTCGTCTCGGCCCTGGTCGACGTGCCCGGGGCGAGCGCGGTCGTCCACGGCGGTGTGGTGGCGTACGCCACGCCCGTGAAGCACACCCTGCTCGGCGTCTCCGCGGCGCTGCTCGCGTCGAACGGCGCCGTCGACCCCGAGGTCGCGCGGCAGATGGCCGCGGGTGTCCGCGATGCGCTGTCGGTCGACGGCAAACCCGCGACGTGGGGGATCAGCACGACCGGTGTCGCCGGCCCCGACCCGCAGGACGGCAAGGCCGTTGGCACCGTGTTCGTCGGGATCGCATCGGCGGACGGGGCCGAGGCGTACGAGTTGCACCTCGACGGCGACCGCGAGGCAATCCGCCACGCCACCGTCTCCGAACTCCTGTCACGGATGTCGTCCACCGTCCGGGGCCGGGAATAGGTCTCGTTACCGCTGGGTTACATCTCACGCAATCTCCAGCAGGACAGCAGCCCGCGTGGCTAGCATGCTCCAACCGGCAACGCTAATGTTGCTGGACCCGAACTCGGTCAACTGGACCGGGCGGGCGCGGAGACGACAGAGAGGAGGAGATCTCATGGTTCTCGTTCGTCAGGAAATCGGCGATGTGCTTCGGGACTTCCGCTTGCAGAAGGGCCGGACCCTCCGTCAGGTCGCGTCCAAGGCCAGCGTGGCCCTCGGGTACCTCAGTGAGGTCGAGCGTGGTCAGAAAGAGGCCAGCTCGGAGATCCTCGCATCCGTCGCGGATGCGCTCGACACCCCCATCTCCACGATCATGCGCGAGGTGGGTGACCGTCTCGCGATCGTCGAGGGCCTCACCCCCGTCCCCGACACGCTCCCGGACGACCTCGTCGCCGAGTTCGACAACGACCTCGCGGTGCGCTGACCGCACTGCACCGAACGCCCCCGCCGGTCTCCTCCGGCGGGGGCGTTCTGCGTGCGGGGAGGGCCTGCGTGCGGGGAGGTCTGCGCGCGGGGGCGTGCTCGCGGCGCTTAGGCTGGTCGGATGCGCGTGAGTGAGTTCTGGCGAGCCGTCGACCAGGTGTTCGGCGAGGCCTACGGGTCCGTGGTCACCCGGGACGTCGTGCTCGAGGAGCTCGGGGGCCGTTCGGCCGTGGACGCCCTCGGGGCCGGTATCGACGCCCGCCGGGTGTGGGACGCGCTCTGCGACTCGCAGGACGTCCCGATGGAGCGGCGGCACGGCAAGGGCCTGGCGGAACCGCGGGACTGATACCCGAAACTGTGTTCGGCGTGTTGCTCGAACGCGTGTTCGATCGGTGGTAGCTTCCTCCACAGCGGCGCTGTCCGGAGAGTTCGTCCACAGATCGCGCGGTCGCAGGCAGCGATGTCGGTGGCCCGCCCTAGGTTCGGAGTCAACGGGAACAGCCCGAAGCCTTGTCGCAGCAGCACCGGCCTTGCACCACCGGCCGGAGTGAACGCGACAGCCTACAGGCGGCCGACCACGAGCACGAAGGAGCACCCCATGCCATCACCGGCAGACCGCGAGAAGGCCCTGGAGACCGCACTCGCCCAGATCGACAGGCAGTTCGGCAAGGGTGCGATCATGCGCCTCGGGTCGGACGAACGCGCCCCCGTCAACGTCATCCAGACCGGGTCGGTGGCGCTGGACGTCGCGCTCGGCATCGGTGGGCTGCCCCGCGGCCGCATCGTCGAGATCTACGGCCCGGAGTCGTCGGGTAAGACGACCCTCACGATCCACGCCATCGCCAACGCCCAGCGCGCCGGTGGCATCGCGGCCTTCATCGACGCCGAGCACGCGCTCGACCCCGAGTACGCCAAGAAGCTCGGTGTCGACATCGACGCCCTCCTGGTGTCGCAGCCGGACACCGCCGAGCAGGCGCTCGAGATCGCGGACATGCTCGTCCGGTCCGGCTCGATCGACCTCATCGTCATCGACTCCGTCGCAGCCCTGGTGCCGCGAGCCGAGATCGAGGGCGAGATGGGTGACTCGCACGTCGGTCTCCAGGCCCGCCTCATGTCGCAGGCACTCCGCAAGCTCGCGGGTGGGCTGAACCAGACCCAGACCACGATGATCTTCATCAACCAGCTGCGCGAGAAGATCGGCGTGTTCTTCGGCTCCCCGGAGACGACGTCCGGTGGTAAGGCGCTGAAGTTCTACGCGTCCGTCCGCCTCGACATCCGCCGCATCGAGACGCTGAAGAGCGGCACCGACGCAGTGGGCAACCGCACCCGCGTGAAGGTCGTTAAGAACAAGATGGCGCCGCCCTTCAAGCAGGCCGAGTTCGACATCCTCTACGGTGTGGGCATCTCGCGCGAAGGCTCGTTGCTCGACTTCGGTGTCGACCACGGCATCGTCAAGAAGTCCGGTGCCTGGTACACCTACGATGGCGACCAGCTCGGGCAGGGCAAGGAGAACTCGCGTTCGTTCCTGATCCAGAACCCCGAGATCGCCGCTGAGATCGAGGGCAAGATCCTCGCGAAGCTCGGCGTCGGTGGCGCGAAGGCGGAAGAGGCAGCGGTCGAGTCGATCGCGCCGAAGCTCGCGGAGCGCAAGGGCGCGTGAGCACCGACCACGACGACGACGGCCTCGCACCGGTCACCGACCTGTTCGGTGCGAGGTCCCGTCGTCGGGCCTCCGCAGCTGCGGAGCCCACGACCCCCGAACCCGAGCGGACGGTCCCCATCGTCCCGGAGCCCGTGCAGGAGCCCCGGTCCGCGGCCGATGCCGACACTCCGGTCCCGCTGCCGATCCGCGGCGCACGCGCACAGGCCGACTGGGTCTCGCCGGTCGTCGGCGACGGCTCCGGACGCAGTGCTCGGGCCGAGCAGGACGGGTACGGCGACGATGGTGCTGACGCGACCACGGCGTCGGTGTTCTCCATCGCCGGGGGCGAGGAGCTCGACCCCGCCGACGCACCGCGACCGCTCGACGAACAGCGCGCCGACGCCGAACGGCTGAGCATGCGTGCGCTCGGCCGGAAGGGTGTGAGCGAGTCCGAGATGCGGACGATGCTCACCAAGCAGGACTTCGAACCAGAGGTCGTCGAGCACGAGATCGAGCGGTTGACCCGGGTCGGCCTGATCGACGACGTCGCACTCGCCACCGACCTGGTCGACCGGCTGCACAGCCGCAAGGGCCTCGGTCGGCAGGGCATCGTGACGGAACTCCGCCGACGTGGCATCGACCAGATCGCGATCGACACGGCGCTCGACCAGGGCGAGGACGACGAGGACGACGAGTTCCTCCGGGCGCAGGAGCTCGCCGACAAGCGAGCACCGCAGATGCGCGGCCTCGATCGGGCGACCGCGGAGCGGCGGCTGTCCGGGTTCCTGATGCGCAAGGGCTACAGCTCCGGCGTGGTCCGGATCGCGGTCGAACGGGCACTCGACGGCGGCGGACGACGCCCGCAGCCGGGCCGCGGTTCCGTGCGGTTCGAGTAGTCCTCCCGACCTACACTGGGACCACCATGGCCACCGTCGCAGCGCGCCCCCGTACCTACGAAGTCCGCACCTACGGGTGCCAGATGAACGTGCACGACTCCGAGCGGCTCAGCGGGTCGCTGCAGGCCGCCGGGTACACCGCTGCGGACGGCGAGCAGGCCGACGTGGTGGTCATCAACACCTGTGCGGTCCGCGAGAACGCCGACAACCGTCTCTACGGCAACCTCGGGCAGCTCGCCGGCATCAAGCGCGACCACCCGGGCATGCAGATCGCGGTGGGCGGCTGCCTCGCGCAGAAGGACAAGAACGTCATCCTCGAGAAGGCGCCGTGGGTGGACGTCGTCTTCGGCACCCACAACATGGGCTCGCTGCCGACCCTGCTCGAGCGGGCGCGGCACAACGACGAGGCGCAGATCGAGATCCTCGAAGCGCTCGACGTCTTCCCGTCGACCCTCCCGACCAAGCGCGAGTCGACCCACAGCGGATGGGTGTCGATCTCGGTCGGCTGCAACAACACCTGCACGTTCTGCATCGTCCCCTCGTTGCGCGGCAAGGAGAAGGACCGCCGCCCCGGGGACGTCCTCGCCGAGATCCAGGCACTGGTCGACGACGGCGCGATCGAGGTCACGCTCCTCGGGCAGAACGTGAACTCCTACGGTGTCGAGTTCGGCGACCGGCAGGCCTTCGGCAAGCTGCTCCGAGCGGCCGGCACGATCGAGGGTCTCGAGCGCATCCGCTTCACGAGCCCGCACCCGGCCGCCTTCACCGACGACGTCATCGACGCCATGGCCGAGACCCCGAACGTCATGCCGCAGCTGCACATGCCGTTGCAGTCCGGGTCCGACCGGGTCCTCAAGGCGATGCGGCGGAGTTACCGCAGCGAGCGGTTCCTCGGCATCCTCGACCGGGTCCGGGCGAAGATCCCGCACGCCGCGATCTCCACCGACATCATCGTCGGGTTCCCTGGCGAGACCGAGGCCGACTTCGAGGACACCCTGCGGGTCGTCGAGCAGGCCCGGTTCGCCTCGGCCTTCACGTTCCAGTACTCGATCCGCCCGGGCACCCCGGCGGCCACGATGGACGACCAGCTCCCCAAGCAGGTCGTGCAGGAGCGGTACGAGCGCCTCGTCGCCCTGCAGGAACGCATCACCGCCGAAGAGAACGCCGCGCAGGTCGGCCGGAGCGTCGAGGTCCTCGTCGCGACGGGCGAGGGACGGAAGGACGACGCCACCCGCCGGTTGTCCGGACGCGCCGAGGACTCGCGGCTCGTGCACTTCGCCGTGCCGGAGGGCTCCGCGGTCCCGCGACCCGGCGACGTCGTGACGGTCGAGATCACCCGGGCTGCCCCGCACTTCCTGATCGCAGACGACGATGCTCCGCTGCGCATCCGACGCACCCGGGCCGGCGACGCCTGGGACCGTGCGGAAGCCGAGAGCTGCGGGGTGCCGACCCCGGCAGCGCCCGGCGACGGTCCGCGCCCGGTCTCGCTCGGGCTGCCCACGCTCCGTGTCGGGCGCTGACGCCCTGGTCGGGGACGACCCCGAGCGCGACCCGGTCCAGCACCGCGAGCGCGACGCCTCCGACGCTGATCTGATCGCGGTCGTCGGGGCCACCGGGACGGGCAAGTCCGACCTCGGCATCGCGATCGCCGAGCGGCTGCGGGCGGCCGGTCGAACCGCGGAGGTCGTCAACGCCGACGCCATGCAGCTGTACCGCGGCATGGACATCGGCACCGCGAAGCTGCCGCTCGACGAACGACGGGGCATCCCGCACCACCAGCTCGACGTGCTCGACGTGACCGACGAGGCCAGCGTCGCCGCCTACCAGGTGGCAGCCCGAGCAGACGTCGACCGCATCCAGGCCGAGGGCGGGGTCGCCGTGCTCGTCGGCGGCAGCGGGCTCTACGTGTCCTCCGTGCTGTTCGACCTCGCCTTCCCCGGCACCGACCCCGAACTCCGGGCACAGCTCGAGCGCGAGCACGACGAGCTCGGCCCGGGCATCCTGCTCGAGCGACTCCGCGGTCTCGACCCGGCGGCCGCCGCGACGATCGACGCACGCAACCCGAGGCGGTTGATCCGGGCACTCGAGATCGCGAGCCGATCCGAGGTCGTGACCCCGAGCCTCCCGTCCGCGCCCCGCGCCTGGCGAGCGTCCCGGATCCTGCACCTGCGACGCGATCGCGAGCAGCTCGTCACCGCGCTGCACGCACGTGCAGCGCGGATGTTCGACGCCGGTCTCGTCGACGAGGTCGCGGCGCTGCGCGAGCAGGGCATCGAACAGGGGAAGACCGCGCGGGCAGCGATCGGGTACTCGCAAGCGCTCGACGTGCTGCGGGGGGCGTCGACGGTCGAGGAGGCCGTGGACGCGACCGGCATCGCGACACGCAAGTACGCCCGACGCCAGGTGTCGTGGTTCCGGCGCTACGGGGACGCCGAGACGCTGGACGTGACCGGAGCCTCCCGCGCAGACCTGTCGGAGCTGGCCCGTAGGATCGTCCCGTGACCGAGCTGCACTTCACCAAGGGCCAGGGGACCGGCAACGACTTCGTCCTGTTCGCCGACCCCGACGCCACCGTCGACCTGACCCCCGAGCGGATCCGCGCGATCGCGGACCGTCGCTTCGGCGTGGGTGGCGACGGCGTGATCCGTGCGGTGCGGTCCGACTCCATCGCCGAGGGGCGGGCGCTCGTCGCCGTCGAGCCCGCGGCGACGTGGTTCATGGACTACCACAACGCCGACGGCACGGTCGCGGAGATGTGCGGCAACGGCATCCGCGTGTTCGCGCGATACCTGACCGAGTCCGGGCTCGTCGACCTGGCACCCGGCGAGACGCTGACCGTCGGCAGCCGCAAGGGCCTGGTCGACATCCAGCGCACCACGAACGGGTTCGCGGCCGACCTCGGCCGGTGGAGCCTGGGGATCGAAGGCGGCGGAGCCGATGACGTGCTCGTGCGCGCGAAGAACCTCGACGGCGCCCGCCCCGGGATCGGCATCGACGTGGGCAACCCGCACGTCGTCGTGGCCGTCGCGACGGACGACGAGCTCGCCGACCTCGACCTGACCTTCGTGCCCGTGCTCGACCCGGTGCCCGAGCACGGCGCCAACGTCGAGTTCGTGCTGCCGGGCGACCCCCTGATCAACGACGGCGTCGGCGAGATCACGATGCGGGTGCACGAGCGGGGGAGCGGCGAGACGCTCTCGTGCGGCACCGGAGCGGTGGCGGCGGCGCTCGCGACGCGGTACTGGGTGGGGTCCGGGGCGCCGGACACCTGGCGCGTGCGGGTCCCCGGTGGCGTGGTCACCGTGCGGATGTTCGCGGCAGAGGACGGGGAGCACGTGTCGCTCTCCGGTCCCGCCGAGCTCGTGTTCTCCGGCGACCTGACGGTCTGACGCCGCGCGAGCTGCGGCGCGGGGGTGCAGCGCGCGCTTCGCGCGCGCTGCGCGCGAGCGCTTCGTTTCGCTTCGTGAGCAGAAATGGTCGGGTGCGCTGTGGCGACCCGACCATTTCTGCTCACGAAGTGCGCGGCGCGCGGCGCGCGCGGCGCCGCGCGCCTACGCGGTGCGGTGCACGCGGATGACGCGGAACCCCTTGTCCGTCGTGGCCCTCGTGACGTGGAACCCGGAGCCGAGGGCGCCCACGAGCCACTTCTGCAACGAGTCCCCACCGAGGTCCTTCGACACGACGAGCCAGGCGTCCCCCTCGACCTCGAGCCTCGGCAGCCAGGTCAGCAGGATCTCGTGCAGCTCGTCCTTCCCCACGCGGATCGGCGGGTTGGACCAGATCGTCCGGAACCGCAGGTCGGCCGGGACGTCCGACGGCAGTGCGATGGTGACGTTCGACGCCCCGGCCGCCTCGGCGTTGGTCCGCGCGAGCCCGAGGACCCGCTCGTTGACGTCGACACCCCACACGGAAGCGTCGGGGGAGTGCAGCGCCATCGTGATCGCGATCGGACCCCAGCCGCAGCCGACGTCGAGCAGCGCCCCGTCGTGCGCGGGCGGCGGCACGGATCCGAGCAGCACGCGGGTGCCGCGGTCGAGGCCGTCCGGGCTGAACACCCCCGCGGCGGTGGTCAGGGTGAGCGGCCGATCGGAGAGCGTGACCTGGATCTGGCGTTCGCGGGTGTCGGACGACGGGCTCGCGGAGAAGTAGTGGTCGTTCGCCATGGATGAACCGTACCGGCAACCCGGTGTGTCCGAGGCCCGCCGGAGGTACCCTGTGCACAGGATGACGGATACCCATCAGCAGAACGACCAGACCACCGACGACAGCGCAGAAGGTGTCGTCGAACGGGTGCTGCGCAACGCCGACCGACGCGCAGCATCGTCCATCTTCGCCCCCGCCCAGGCGATCCAGACCCGCTCGGTCGACGAGCGCGGCTGGGACGGCGACGGCGACCAGTACGACCGTGAGGACCGAGCGGCGCTCCGACGCGTCGCGGGCCTCTCCACCGAGCTCGAGGACGTCACCGAGGTCGAGTACCGCCAGTTGCGGCTCGAGCAGGTCGTCCTGATCGGCGTGTACCCGCACGGTGACGCGCACGATGCCGAGAACTCCCTCCGTGAGCTGTCCGCCCTGGCCGAGACCGCCGGTGCGGTGGTGCTCGACGGGCTCCTGCAGCGCCGGCCGAACCCCGACCCGGCGACCTACCTCGGCAAGGGCAAGGCCGAGGAACTCGCGATGATCGTCAAGGCCACCGGTGCCGACACGGTGATCGCGGACACCGAGCTCGCCCCGTCGCAGCGCCGTGCGCTCGAGGACGTCGTGAAGGTGAAGGTCATCGACCGGACCGCCGTGATCCTCGACATCTTCAGCCAGCACGCGAAGACCCGCGAGGGCAAGGCCCAGGTCGAGCTCGCGCAGCTCCAGTACCTGCTGCCACGACTGCGCGGCTGGGGTGACTCGATGTCCCGGCAGGCCGGTGGCCAGGTGTCCGGCGGTGCGGGCATGGGTTCGCGTGGTCCCGGTGAGACCAAGATCGAGCTCGACCGGCGTCGCATCCACACCCGGATGTCGAAGCTGCGGCGTCAGATCGCCGGCTTCCGCCCCGCGCGCGAGGCGAAGCGGGCGGACCGCCACCGCAACGAGGTGCCGAGCGTCGCGATCGCCGGCTACACGAACGCGGGCAAGTCCTCGCTGCTGAACCGCCTGACGAGCGCCGGCGTGCTGGTGCAGAACCAGCTGTTCGCGACCCTCGACGCGACGGTCCGCCGGACCGAGAGCACCAAGGGCCGCGAGTTCACGTTCGTCGACACGGTCGGGTTCGTCCGGAACCTGCCGCACCAGCTGGTCGAGGCCTTCCGTTCCACCTTGGAAGAGGTTGGCGAGGCCGACGTCATCGTGCACGTGGTCGACGGCTCCCACCCCGACCCCGCCGCGCAGCTCGCCACCGTCCGCGAGGTCATCGGCGACGTCGGCGGCCACGACATCCCCGAGATCGTCGTGTTCAACAAGGCCGACCTGATCGACGAGGCCCAACGGCTCGTGCTCATCGGGCTCGCCCCGGACGCCGTCTTCGTGTCGGCGCGCACGGGCGAGGGCATCGACGAACTCCTCCGCACCATCGAGGACCGTCTGCCGGACCCCGACGTCGAGCTCACCGTCGTCGTGCCGTACGACCGCGGCGACCTGGTCTCCTCGCTCCACGAGCGCGGTGCGGTCGAGTCCGTCGACTACGTCGAGGACGGCACGCGCCTGCGGGTGCGCGTCTTCCAGCGTCAGGTCGCGGAGCTCGATCCGTTCGTGGTCGCCCCCGTCAGTTCCTGACGGTCGACACCGACTGACGGCCGGGAGGCCCGCCCAGCGTCCGTCGCGCGGCTTTGCTCCGGCTGCGGTTCCGCTCACCGCTGCACAACAAAAATCGGCTCGAACCACGTGATCGCGTGGTTCGAGCCGATTTCGATTGTGCGCTGGGCCGGCTGACGCCGTCCCGGGGTCAGAGGGAGCGGAGGACCGCGACCACCTTGCCGAGCACGGAGGCCGCGTCGCCGAGGATCGGCTCGAACGCGGAGTTGCGCGGCAACAGCCACGTGTGACCGTCGCGCTGGCGGAACACCTTGACGGTGGCTTCCTCGTCGAGCATCGCGGCGACGATGTCACCGTTCTCGGCTGTCTGCTGCGACCGGACGACGACCCAGTCGCCGTCGCAGATCGCGGCGTCGATCATCGACTCGCCGACGACCTTGAGCATGAAGAGGTCGCCGGTGCCGACGAGCTGGCGGGGGAGCGGGACGATCTCGTCGACGTGCTGCTCGGCGGTGATCGGGACACCGGCGGCGATCCGACCGACCAGGGGGACGAGCGTGGTCGCGTCGACGTCGGGTCCGTCGGCGGCCGCGGTGGGCTCGTCGACCAGGACCTCGAGTGCACGCGGACGGTTCGGGTCGCGGCGGATCCACCCGCCGAGCTCGAGCTGGCCGAGCTGGTGGGAGACGCTGGAGAGCGACGAGAGGCCGGCCGCGTCCCCGATCTCACGCATGCTCGGCGGGTAGCCCCGCGAGGCGATGGACGCACGGATCGCGTCGAGGATCGTCTGCTGCTTCGCGGTCAGCGGCTTCTGGCCCCGCAGTTCGTCCACCACGTCGTCTCGCTTTCGTCGGTGCTGAGCGGCCGTGGCGGGAATGTCGGTGGTCCCCGTTTGACTTGTCCCAGTCGATCGAAACAGTATCCGACCGGTCAACCCCGGACAAACACCTGTTCGAGCGTGTCGCAAGAAAACCCCGCAGAAATCCACTCCTAGGACTTGTGCGTCGTCTGATTCGAAACTATGTTCGGTACACGACTTCGGTTCACCGAACGGGAAGGCAAGAACGACATGAGCACCATCGCCATCGCTGACCTCCAGCGCACCTCGGCGCCCGCCGTGCGTACCCGCCTGCGTCTGACGCGTCGCGGCCGGATCGTCTTCACGACGCTCGCCGCGGTCCCGCTCCTCATCGTCGTCGCCCTCGCCGTGCTGAACGGCGGGCAGGCCTCGGCGGGCGACTCCTCCGCCGGCGGCGCGCGCACCCACTTCGAGACCGTGACCATCCAGCCGGGCGAGACGCTCTGGCAGCTGGCCGAGGACACCGCCCCGAACGCCGATCCGCGCGACTTCGTGCAGGACGTCGTGAGCCTCAACGCCCTCGACGGCTCCGCGCTGCAGGCCGGCGAGCAGATCGCCATCCCGACCAAGTACACCTCTGGTCAGTAGGCAGTCGAACAGCGCCGTCCGGACGGCTGGTCACCGGATGACTCCAGCGGCCTACGATGGATCGGTGGCATTCACGCTCGAAGACCTCCCGATCCGAGACGACCTCCGCGGTCAGAGCCCCTACGGCGCTCCGCAGAAGCACGTCCGCGTCCAGCTGAACGTCAACGAGAACACGCATCCCGTACCGGACGACGTGGCCGACGACATCGTCGCCTCGATCCGACAGGCGCTCGCGACGGTGAACCGCTACCCGGACCGGGAGTTCACCGAGCTCCGACAGTCGCTCGCCGACTACCTCGGGCACGACCTCTCCGCCGAGCAGCTGTGGGCCGCGAACGGTTCGAACGAGGTACTGCAGCAGCTGCTCCAGGCCTTCGGCGGTCCGGGGCGTTCGGTGCTCGGCTTCCCGCCCACCTACTCGATGCACTCGATCCTCGCGTCGGGCACCGGGACCACCTGGATCCCGGCGCAGCGCGACGACGAGTTCCGCATCTCGCCCGAGACGGTCGTCGCCGCGATCGAGCAGCACCAGCCGGACATCGTGTTCCTCTGCGGGCCGAACAACCCCACGGGCACCCCGCTGCAGATCGAGACGATCGAGGCCGCGTACGCCGCGACGGACGGCATCGTGATGGTCGACGAGGCCTACGCGGAGTTCATGCCCGATGACGCTCCGAGTGCCCTCACGCTGCTGCCCGGACGTGAGCGCCTGGTGGTCTCCCGGACGATGAGCAAGGCGTTCGCGTTCGCCGGTGCCCGCGTCGGGTACATGGCTGCGCACCCGGCGGTGGTCGACGCCGTCCGGCTCGTCCGTCTGCCGTACCACCTGTCCGTCCTGACCCAGGCGGCTGCGGTCGCCGCACTCCGGCACGCACCCGAGATGCTCGCGATGGTCGACGACATCAAGCAGCAGCGTGACCGCATGGTCACCGAGCTCCGGGCGATGGGCTACCGCACCTACGAGACCTGGTCGAACTTCGTCCTGTTCGGTGGGGTGGCGGACCCGCACGCCGCGTTCGAGTCGCTGCTCGAGCGCGACGTCATCGTCCGAGACCTCGGCATCCCGAACCACCTGCGGGTGAGCGCCGGAACCGAAGAGGAGACCACCGCCTTCCTCGACGCCATGCGGCAGGTCGCCGCCGAGCAGCCGCCGGTTAGGGTTGGAGCATGACCGCCCGCACCGCCTCGATCAGCCGCAGCACGAGCGAATCGAGCGTCGAACTCGAGCTCGACCTGGACGGCACCGGAACGTCCGACATCTCGACGAGTGTGCCGTTCTTCGACCACATGCTGACGGCGTTCAGCAAGCACTCCCTCATCGACCTGCGCGTGCGGTCGACCGGCGACACCGACATCGACGTGCACCACACCGTCGAGGACACCGGCATCGTCCTCGGGCAGGCCATCAAGCAGGCCCTCGGTGACCGGTCCGGCATCGGGCGGTACGGCGACGCCCTCGTCCCCCTCGACGAAGCACTGGCGCAGGCCGTGGTCGACGTCTCGGGTCGCCCCTTCCTGGTGCACTCCGGCGAGCCGGCCGGGTTCGAGTTCCACCGGATCGGTGGGCACTTCACCGGTTCGATGATCCGCCACGTCTTCGAGGCGATCACCTTCAACGCCGGCATCACGGTGCACGTCCGCGTGCTCGAGGGCCGTGACCCCCACCACATCGCCGAAGCCGAGTTCAAGGCCTTCGCGCGTGCGATGCGCAAGGCGGTCGAGCTCGACCCGCGCGTCGACGGCATCCCCTCGACCAAGGGAGCACTGTGACCGCGAAGCCGAACGTCGTCGTCCTCGACTACGGGTCGGGCAACGTCCACTCCGCCGCGAAGGCACTCGAGCGTGCTGGTGCCGAGGTCACGTTGACCTCCGACAAGCAGGCTGCGCTCCGTGCCGACGGGCTGCTCGTGCCGGGGGTGGGGGCGTTCGCCGCCGTCATCGACCAGCTCGAGGGCGTGCGGGGCGGCGAGATCGTCGACCACCGTCTCGCGGGCGGCCGACCGGTGCTCGGCATCTGCGTCGGCATGCAGGTCCTGTTCTCGCGGGGCATCGAGCGCGGTGCCGACGTCGAGGGGCTCGGGCAGTGGCCGGGCACGGTCGAGGAACTCCAGGCCGAGGTCCTGCCGCACATGGGCTGGAACACGGTCCAGGCCCCCGAGGACTCCGTGCTGTTCGACGGCCTCCACGACGAGCGGTTCTACTTCGTGCACTCCTACGGGGTGACCGACTTCCCGCTCGATGCCTACGGGCCGTTCCGCGCGCCGCGGCTCACCTGGGCCGAGCACGGGCAGAAGTTCATCGCCGCCGTCGAGAACGGGCCGCTCACCGCGACCCAGTTCCACCCCGAGAAGTCCGGCGAGCCGGGCATCCGCCTGCTGACCAACTGGGTCCGCTCGCTCTGAACCCGGCCGACGCGGGGCGGGACCTCCGCACTGGACGCACCACGGGCCTCCAGGCCGACAGCCAGCCGACAGCCCAGCGGCGGCCGAGAGCACCAGCACCAGCCCGCAGCCCAGCCGGCGGCCCACGGCCGACAGCACCAGAACCACGACGAAACCGACAGGACCATGACCGACCTCACCGACACCTCGCCCCTCGTCCTGCTGCCCGCTGTCGACGTCGTCGACGGGCAGGCCGTGCGACTGACCCAGGGTGAGGCGGGCAGCGAAACCGGGTACGGCGACCCCGTCGCCGCCGCGCGCACCTGGCGCGACCAGGGCGCGGAGTGGATCCACCTGGTGGACCTCGACGCCGCCTTCGGCCGTGGCGACAACCGCAAGGTCATCGCGCACGCGATCCGCGAGGTCGAGGGCGTGTCCGTCGAGCTGTCCGGCGGGATCCGCGACGACGCCTCGCTCGAAGCCGCCCTCGCCACCGGTGCCGCCCGCGTGAACCTCGGCACCGCGGCGCTCGAGAACCCGGACTGGGCCGCCCGCGTGATCGGCGAGTACGGCGAGCAGATCGCCGTCGGGCTCGACGTCCGGGGCACGACACTGTCGAGTCGTGGCTGGACCGAGGACGCCGGCGACCTGTGGGAGGCCCTCGACCGGCTCGAAGCGGCTGGGTGCGCCCGCTACGTGGTGACCGACGTGACGAAGGACGGCACGCTGCAGGGCCCGAACGTGGAGCTCCTGCGGCAGGTGTGCGACCGCACGGACCAGCCCGTCGTGGCCTCCGGCGGGATCTCCACCCTCGACGACCTCCGGGCGCTCCGCGAACTCGTGCCGTTCGGGCTCGAAGGCGCGATCATCGGCAAGGCCCTGTACTCGGGGGCGTTCACGCTGCCGGCCGCACTCGACATCGCCTCGGAGTAACGGCGTGGCGGGCATCTCGAACGGCCGCGGCACCGGACCCGAGACCGACGACGCGCACACCCCGGGTGGTGCGGGCGACTCGGCCGGCTTCTCGTGGGAGGGGCGCACGTTCGACCACCACGACACCGCGTTCGCCGACGACGACGGCCTGGCCGACCCCGCGGTGGTGGCGGCGATCGGCGCACTGTCGGGAGGCGCCTCGCAGGGGGCCATCGTCCAGGCGCTCCGGACCGCACGTCTGCTGATCCCGCTCATCGCGGAGGCCGGTGACCTCGGTGAGACCGACGCCGGCAAGCTCGTCGACAAGACCCAGGAGCTCTCCATCGTGACGGTCGCCGGTCCGGACGGTCGGAGCGTCATGCCGGCCTTCACGTCGGTCGATGCCATGCACGCCTGGGACCCCGACGCAAGGCCGGTGCCCGTGGAGTCCCGCCGGGTCGCGATGGCCGCGGCGAGCGAGGACACCCAGCTGGTCGTGCTCGACCCGAAGTCAGCCACGGAGTTCGTCCTCCGTCGGCCCGCGGTGTGGGCGCTCGGCCAGGACCTGCCGTGGACCCCGTGCTTCGAGGACCCCGACGTCGCCCAGGCGTTCGCCGACTCGGTCGTGGGGGAGCGCAGCGTCGCCCGTGTCGAACTCGCCCCCGGTGACCCGGTCGGACGCTTCGCCGGCCCGGAGCTGACCGTCGGACTGGCGTTGCACCCCGGGCTCGACCGCGAGCAGGTCGGCGAGCTCGTCGGACGGCTGCAGCAGCGGTGGTCGACGGACGCCGTGATCGCCGAGCGGGTCGACAGCATGCGTGTCGCACTGCGCGCAGCCTGACGGCGGCGACAGCCGCCGGACGGCCACGATCGGCGACAGCGGCCTGCGCCGCCCGCGGCGGTGCGGCCCCGGCCGGCGCGACGTCGCCGGTACGATGACGGGGTGAGCACGAACCCGACGATCAACCCCACCGGCGAGACCTCCCACGGTCCGACGGGGCGTCCCGTCCGGGAGTTCCCCGTGCCCGAGGAGCTCAACAGCACCGGCCCCGCCCGCATCATCGCGCTCTGCAACCAGAAGGGCGGCGTCGGCAAGACCACGACGGCGATCAACCTCGGTGCGGCGCTCGCGGAGTACGGCCGCAAGGTCCTCGCCGTCGACTTCGACCCGCAGGGTGCGCTGTCCGCGGGCCTCGGCGTCCGGACGCACGACATCCACACCGTCTACGACCTGCTGATGGGCTCCATCAAGGACCCGGTGCAGGTCATCCAGCCGACGAACACGCCGGGGCTCGACGTGATCCCCGCGAACATCGACCTGTCCGCTGCCGAGGTCCACCTGGTCAACGAGGTCGCCCGCGAGCAGATCCTGGCGAGCGTGCTGCGCAAGGTCGCCAACGACTACGACGTGATCCTCGTTGACTGCCAGCCGTCGCTCGGCCTGCTCACCGTGAACGCCCTGACGGCGGCGCACGGCGTGCTCATCCCGCTGGAGTGCGAGTTCTTCGCCCTGCGCGGTGTCGCGCTGCTCATCGAGACGATCGACAAGGTACGCGACCGGCTCAACCCGGCGCTGACGCTCGACGGCATCCTGGCGACGATGTACGACTCTCGGACCCTGCACTCCCGCGAGGTCATGGAGCGCGTCGTCGACACCTTCGACGACCGCGTGCTCGACACCGTCATCGGGCGCACCGTGAAGTTCCCGGACGCCACGGTGTCCGCCCGGCCGATCACCCAGACCGCGCCGGACCACGCCGCGGCCCACGCCTACCGGCAGCTCGCACGAGAGCTCGTCCAGCGTGGCGCCGTCGCCTGAGGCGGGCTTCCGGGTCCGGCTCACCAACTTCGACGGCCCGTTCGACCTCCTGCTGTCGCTCATCACGAAGCACGAGCTCGACATCACCGAGGTCTCGCTCGGCGCGGTGACGGGGGAGTTCATCCAGTACGTGCGGCAGGCCGAGTCGGCGGACGAGCTCGACGAGGCCAGCGAGTTCCTGGTCGTCGCAGCGACCCTGCTCGACCTGAAGATCGTCGGGCTGCTGCCGCAGGGTGAGCTCGTCGACGCCGAGGACGTCGCGCTGCTCGAGGCCCGCGACCTGCTCTTCGCGCGACTGCTGCAGTACCGCGCCTTCAAGCAGGCAGCCGACTGGTTCGGGGAGCGGTGGGGCGTGGAGTCCCGCCGGCACGTCCGGAGCGTCCGACTCGAGGAACGCTTCCGCGCCCGCACGCCCGAGCTCGTCTGGACTCTGTCGGTGCAGGACTTCGCTGCCCTCGCGACGCTGGCGTTCGCCCCGCGGGAGATCCCGACCGTCGGCCTCGACCACCTGCACGCGCCGCTCATCAGCATCCGCGAGCAGGCCGCGATCGTCGTCTCGATCCTCCGCATGCGCGACGGCGAGGGGGTCTCGTTCCGGGAACTGGTCGCGGGCGTCGACCAGACGGGTATCGTGGTGGCTCGCTTCCTCGCGATCCTGGAGCTGTACCGGAACGCATCGATCTCGTTCGAACAACTCGAGCCGCTCGGGGAACTCACGCTCCGATGGACCGCCGAGGACTGGTCCGACGAGAGCCTCGCCAACCTGGGAGCCGACTATGACGGATGACGCGCACGACACGTCCAGTGCCGAACCCGGTGGCGCCGACGAGATGGCCGACGCCCGCGCGATCGAACACGAGATCCACGCACGCGCAGCGGCCGAGCACGAGCACGAGCACGAGCACACGCCGCAGGCGCACCCGTCGACCCCGATCGACCGCCAGCTCGAGGCGATCCTGATGATCGCCGACGAACCGCAGTCGCTCGTCGCCCTCGGCGCCGCCGTGAACGCCCCCGTCCCAGCGGTCCGCCAGGCGGTCGAACGCCTGGTCGCCGACTTCGACGGGGTCGACGGCACGGTCCGGCGCGGGTTCGAACTCCGCGAGGTCGGCGGCGGCTGGCGCTTCTACGTCCGATCGGACCTCGACGCCGTCGTCGAGCAGTTCGTCGAGGCCGAGCGCCCCGCGCGACTGTCCCAGGCCGCCCTCGAGACCCTCGCGGTCGTCGCCTACAAGCAGCCGATCACCCGATCGCAGATCGCCTCGATCCGCGCCGTCAACGTCGACGGCGTGGTCCGCACCTTGGTCGCGCGCGGCCTCATCGAGGAGTCGTTCACCGACGCCGAGACCGGCGCCATCAACTACGTCACGTCCGATCTGCTCCTGCAGCAGCTCGGCATCAACTCGCTCGACGAGCTGCCGCTCATCTCGCCCCTCCTGGACGACGGTGCGGACGGCTTCGAGCAGAACGAAGGGATCCCCGATGGCCGGGTTTGACGACCGGGGGCGCGGCGCGCCCCGAGACAGAGACGACCGCAACGGACGCTCGGGAGGCCCGGATCGCCCCGGCCGCTCGGCTCCCGGCCGCGGCGGGGCCGGCTCCAGTGCCGGTGGCCGCTCCGGCGGGTACGGTCGCGACGACCGCGGGGGAGCACGTCCGCCGCGTGACGACGACCGTCGTGGCGGGTACGAGTCCCGTGACGATCGCGGTGGCGACCGTGGTGGGTACCGGGGCAACTCGGCGCCGCGCGACGACCGTGGTGGGTACCGGGGCAACTCGGCTCCGCGTGACGACCGTGGCGGGTACCGAGGCAACTCTGCTCCGCGTGATGACCGTGGTGGGTACCAGGGTCGCGATGACCGCAGCTCGGCGCCGCGCGACGATCGTGGCGGCTACCGCGGCCGTGATGACCGCAGTTCGGCTCCGCGCGATGACCGTGGTGGGTACCGAGGCAGCTCGGCTCCGCGTGACGACCGTGGCGGGTACCGGGGTCGCGATGATCGCAGTTCGGCTCCGCGTGACGATCGAGGTGGGTACCGAGGCAACTCGGCTCCGCGTGACGACCGCGGTGGGTACCGCGGCCGTGACGACCGCGCCGGCGGCGGCGACCGTGGCGGCTACCGCGGGAACTCGGCGCCGCGTGACGACCGTGGTGGGTACCGGGGTCGCGATGACCGCGGTGCCGCGCCCCGTGATGACCGTGGCGGCTACCGGGGGTCTGCCCCGCGTGATGACCGCGGCGGTTACCGGGGGCGTGACGACCGCAGCTCGGCTCCGCGTGACGACCGTGGTGGATACCGCGGCAACTCGGCGCCCCGTGACGACCGTGGTGGCTACCGGGGTCGCGACGACCGCAGTTCGGCGCCCCGCGATGACCGTGGCGGGTACCGCGGCCGCGACGACCGCGGCTCGGCACCCCGTGACGACCGTGGAGGCTACCGCGGCCGCGACGACCGCAGTTCGGCGCCTCGTGATGACCGTGGTGGCTACCGGGGTCGCGACGACCGCAGCTCGGCACCCCGTGACAACCGCGACGACCGTGCCGGCTCCGGTCAGCGCGACGACCGCCGCGGCCCCGACGGCCAGCAGAGTCGCGTCTGGCACAACGGCCGCCGCTACGTCGGCGGCACCACGAGCGTCCGCAACAGCGACCGCCCCGGCAAGGGCAGCAACACCGCCGGCAACCGCACCACGCCGAAGCCGAGCGGTGAGCGCGACAGCCACGGTGCTCCGGCGGAGGGCACGCCCGAACGGCCCATCATCGAAGACTGGGACGCGGCGGACGGGACGGCGTCTGCCGGGGCCGAGCCGGGCCTCCAGGCAGAGGGGGAGCGCCTGCAGAAGGTGATCGCCGCTGCGGGCGTGGCATCTCGCCGGGTCGCGGAGAACCTGATCGTCGAGGGCCGCGTGACGGTCAACGGCCAGGTCGTGGACGCCCTCGGGCGTCGTGTCGACCCCGCGACCGACGCGATCTCGGTCGACGGCGTGCCGGTGCAGATCGACTCCTCGCGGCGGTACATCGTGCTGAACAAGCCGACCGGTGTCGTCTCGAGCCTGCAGGACGAGCGCGGGCGCCGCGACCTGACCGAGTTCGTGGACCGCTACGAGGAGCGCCTGTTCAACGTCGGCCGACTGGACACCGAGACCTCCGGGCTGCTCGTCCTGACGAACGACGGCGACCTGGCGCACGTGCTGGCACACCCGTCGTTCGGCGTGCAGAAGACCTACATCGCGAAGGTGCACGGCAACGTGAACCCCGCCGTGGTCCAGCGTCTGACCGAGGGTGTCGAGCTCGAGGACGGCCCGATCAAGGCCGACAAGGTGCGGTTGCTCGAGTCCTCCCGCGGTGAGTCGCTCGTCGAGATCACGCTGCACTCCGGCCGCAACCGGATCGTCCGACGCATGCTCGAGGCCGTCGACCACCCGGTCCTCGAACTCGTCCGGCGCTCGTTCGGGCCGCTGCACCTCGGCAGCCTGCCGCCGGGCAAGATGCGCGAGCTGGGCACGGTCGAGGTCGGGAAGCTGCTCGGCACGGTGCGGGATGCGAAGCCCTCGGGCCGTGACGACCGCGACGTCGCCCTCGACCAGGACGACGACGAGTACGACGACGAGTCGTCCGACTGATCGCGACCGACACACGGTCCGCGGGCGACGCCCGAACCGTGATCGGTAGGCTTGCCCGGTGACCGACCTGACACCGCACGACATCGACCGCCGCGTGCGCGGCCCGGTGCGGGTCGTCGGCACCGGGCTCCTCGGCACCTCGATCGGTCTCGCCCTGCGTGAGAAGGGCGTCGACGTCGTCCTCGACGACGTCTCGCCCGGCGCGCTGGCGCTCGCCGTCGACTACGGGGCCGGACGACGACCCGAGCCCGGCGACCAGCCGGAACTCGTCGTGGTGGCGGTCCCGCCGGACGTCGTGGCGACCGTCGTCGCCCGCGAACTGTCGGCGTACCCGGACGCCATCGTGACCGACGTCGCGAGCGTCAAGGCCGGTCCGCTGGCCGAGCTCGTGGCAGCCGGCGCCGACGTCAGTCGCTACATCGGCTCCCACCCGATGGCGGGTCGTGAGCGCAGCGGACCGAGCGCCGCCCGTGCCGACCTGTTCGTCGCCAGTCCGTGGGTGATCGCCGGGCACGACGGCATCAGCTACCAGCGCGCGGCCGTGGTCGAGGACCTCGCGCTCGACGTCGGCGCGACCGTGGTGCCGATGGACCCGGAGTCGCACGACCTGGCCGTCGCCTACGTCTCGCACGTGCCGCAGCTCGTGTCGACGCTCATGGCATCGCGCCTGCGGGACGCCCCGGACGGATCCCTCGGCCTGGCCGGCGGTGGCGTCCGCGACGTCACCCGCGTCGCGGCGAGCGACCCCGGCCTGTGGGTGCAGATCATCGGCGCGAACGCGAGCAACGTGCGCCACGTGCTGTCCGAGCTGCGGGACGAGCTGAGCAGCGTGATCGGGGCGCTCGACGACCCCGCCGCCGCCGGCGCACCACGCACGCTGGCCGAGACCATCGCCGCGGGCAACCGCGGCGTCGAACGGCTGCCCGGCAAGCACGGCACCACCAAGCGCTTCGCCCAGGTGGTCGTCCTCGTCGACGACACCCCCGGGCAGATCGCCGCGCTCCTGACGTTCATCGGGGAGATCGGCATCAACCTCGAGGACATGCGCCTCGAGCACTCACCGGGCGCGCAGATCGGCATCGTCGAGGTGTCGGTCGTGCCCGAGCAGGAACAGCGACTCGTCGAGGAACTCGAGGGGCGCGGATGGAGGATCGCAGCAGCATGGGCCTGAACGACACGAACGCAGCGACGAACGACTCCGGCGTGACCGGCGGACCCGACGGGCCCGACACCGGACTCCCGACTCCGGGCCAGGGCGGCGCCGGTGGCCCGCTCAGTGGCAGCGGCGACGGCGGCGCACTCGGCGGACCGGCCGGTGGCCTCGGCGAACCCGGCGGCGAGCCCGGTTCGACGAGTGCCCCGATGCCAGCCGGTCTCACCGACGGCGCCTACGTCGCGAAGTTCGTCATCGCGGTCGACGGCCCCGCGGGCAGCGGCAAGTCGAGCGTCTCCCGCGCAGCAGCCCGTGCCCTCGGGTACGGCTACCAGGACACCGGAGCCGCTTACCGCGCCCTCGCATGGCACGCGCTGCAGCAGCAGGTCGACCTCGACGACGCGGCGGCGATCCTGGCGAGCTGGGACACCTTCGACTACGCGATCGGCACCGACCCCGACGACTACTACGTGCGCGTGGGTGGCACCGACGTCACCGACGCGATCCGCACCCCGGACGTGACCGGCGCGGTGGCCCACATCGCGAAGCTCCCGGACGTCCGGCACCGCCTCGTGCAGCTGTTCCGGAACGTGATGCGGAAGACCGACGCACCGGGCATCATCACCGAGGGCCGGGACATCACCACGGTGGTCGCACCCGACGCCGAAGTCCGGATCCTGCTGACGGCCGACGAGTCCGTTAGAATGGCCCGGCGCTCGGCTGAGGTCACGACCCAGTCGGCCGCCGAGACCTCCGCCGCACTCGCCCGTCGGGACGCGGCAGACGCGAAGGTCGTCGACTTCATGAACGCCGCGGACGGCGTCACGACGCTCGACTCCACCGACCTCGACTTCGACCAGACCGTGCAGGCGGTCGTCGACCTGGCCCGCGCGGCCACGCACTGACGCACTGACGCGTGACCGGACGGCCTCGGCCGAGCGGTCACGCACCACGGCCGGACCCCCGGCCCCGGCCGGGAACGGCCACCGACACCGCGGCTCCGGCCGCTCGCGAGGAACCCACCATGGCTCAGCTGGACAACCCGGACAACGACGACTTCCCCGTCTACGACGACGCCCTCGGCGAGCGGCTCGCCGGACTCGACGAGGCCGAGGCCGAACAGCGCGCCACCGCGCTCCGTGCCGGGCTCGAGGAGTACGACCTCGAGGACGAAGACCTCGCCCTGCTCGAGGCCGGTCAGGTCGGTGAGGACGGCGTCCACTACCTGCCCGCCTACCCGGTGCTCGCGATCGTCGGTCGACCGAACGTCGGCAAGTCCGCGCTCGTGAACCGCATCCTCGGTCGTCGTGAGGCCGTCGTGCAGGACGTCCCCGGCGTCACGCGTGACCGTGTCAGCTACAAGGCCGACTGGAACGACAAGCGCTTCACGCTCGTCGACACCGGCGGCTGGGAGCCCGGCGCCGAGGGCATCAACGCCTCGGTCGCCGCGCAGGCCGAGGTCGCGATCGACCTCGCCGACGCCGTGCTGTTCGTCGTCGACGTCACGGTCGGGATCACTGCCACCGACGAGCACGTCGTCAAGATGCTCCGCGGCACCGACCGTCCGGTCATCGTCGTCGCGAACAAGGCTGACGACGAGCGCCGTGAACTCGACGCGTCCGAGCTGTGGAACCTGGGCCTCGGCGAGCCGCACCCGGTCTCCGCCCTGCACGGCCGCGGCGTCGCGGACCTGCTCGACCTGATCATCAAGACGCTGCCCGACACCTCGGCCGTCGCCAAGCAGGAGGTCGGCGGCCCCCGCCGCGTGGCGATCCTCGGCCGCCCGAACGTCGGCAAGAGCTCGCTGCTCAACAAGGCCGCCGGTGAAGAACGCGTCGTCGTGAACGACATCGCCGGCACCACCCGCGACCCGGTCGACGAGCAGATCGAGCTCGGCGGCAAGGTGTGGCGCTTCGTCGACACCGCCGGCATCCGGAAGCGCGTCCACATGCAGCAGGGCGCCGACTTCTACGCATCGCTCCGCACCACCGCGGCGCTCGAGAAGGCCGAGGTCGCCGTCGTCGTCCTCGACGTCACCGAGCCCGTCTCCGTGCAGGACCTGCGCATCATCGACCTCGTCCTCGAGTCCGGCCGTGCGCTCGTCCTGGCCTACAACAAGTGGGACCTGCTCGACGACGAACGCCGCCGCTACCTCGAGCGCGAGATCGAGCAGGACCTGGCGCACGTCGCCTGGGCCCCCCGCGTGAACATCTCCGCCCGCACCGGCCGCCACCTCGAGAAGCTCGTGCCGGCGCTCGAGACCGCCCTGGCGTCGTGGGACACCCGCATCCCGACCGGCAAGGTCAACGCCTTCATCGCCGAGCTCGTGCAGGAACACCCCCACCCCGTGCGCGGCGGCAAGCAGCCCCGCATCCTGTTCGGGACCCAGGCGTCGAGCCAGCCGCCGACGTTCGTGCTCTTCACGTCGGCGTTCCTCGACCCGCAGTACCGACGGTTCATCACCCGTCGACTCCGCGAGGTCTGGGGCTTCTCCGGCACGCCGATCAACGTCAACATGCGAGTGCGCGAGCGCCGGAAGCGCTGAGCCGCAGCCTCGCAACACCCAACGCGTCCCGTCTGCACGGGGCGCGTTGGTGCGTTCGGGTCGCATCCGTGTTCGGGTCGCGTTCGCGTTCGCGTTCGCGCTCGGGTCGCGTTCGGCCTGGAGGCCCGCTGCCGGTCCGGCGCGTCGGTGCGGCATCATGGGACCGTGCGCATCGGACCGTGGGCAGCGGACCGACGTCGGCTCGCCTTGGTGGGCGTCCTCGTCGGTGTCGTCGTCGTGGGGTCGGTGTCGCTGTGGACGGTCTCGCACGCATCGTCCGACGATGCCGCACTCGCTCGCGATGACCGCGTCGCGCCCGAGCCGGCACGGTCACCCGCGGTGGGGCTGCAGCCGGCGAACGGCCTCGGATCGCCCATCGAGCCCGAGGGGGTACAACCGGTCGACAGCTCGCCGATCGAACCGTGGTGGCTCCGGGTGCCGCCGGTCGCCGGGGACATCGTCGGCATCGGGTCGAAGGCCTCGGGCCACGTGCGCATCGGGCGGATCTCGGGCGACGACACCCTCGCCGTGGAGATCGACCACCTGGAGACCGGCACGGATGGACCGGTCGACGTCGTGTTGTCTGCGGGGACCGTCACCGGGGGATCGAAGCCGACGTGGACGCGGTCCGGGGACTCCTTCGACCTGTTCGAGGCCGACGGTGTCGAACAGGGTCTGACCGTCATGCTCAGCGACCCGTGGGCCCTGCCCGACGAGGTCCGCTCCCTCGTCCTGCTCGACGCTGCGACCGGCAAGGTCCTGGGTGGTGCGGCGCTGCTGCCGACCGAGTGAACGGCGGCAGACCGGGTGGCGGCAGGCGCCGGGTACGCCGGGGGTCTCGAGATGCGGCACGATGGACTCGTGACGCAGCAGCACGACGGACTCGGAGGCCTCGCCGACCGACTCTGGTGCCGGCTGCGGCTCGATCGGCTGGCCGGAGGTCGGCAGGGCGGGTACGTGATCCGCCAGGACATGCTCGAGCACCCCGACACCGTGCGGTCCTTCCGGTGGATCCGGTGGCTGCTCGTCGCGGAGACCGTCGTCGGCCTCGCCGCCATCGTGGTCGCCGTGCTGCTCACCCGCGCGGGGGAGACTGTGCCGTGGGCGGTGTGGTTCCGGGCGACGGTGGTCTTGCTCATCACCCTGACGCTCTACGTGTTCGCCTGGCGGGCGCAGCTCGGGTACTACTGGGCGTACCAGCGGGTGCGGTTGTTCAGCAGGATCTTCCCGGTCGTGACGCTCATCGTCGCGGCGATCCCGGGGCTCTACCCGTTCTGGATGGTCATCGAGCAGATCGTGTTCTCGCTGCTCATGATCGGCATCGGCGACGTGCTCACCACCGATCACATGCGCGCCACGTTCCCCAAGCCCGCTCGACGCTGAGGGACCGTGCGCGTGGCCGGTGGGACCGGCGCGGACAGGGGTCGCGACAGAACACGCCGCGATCGACTCGTGGGTTGTCGCAAACCTCGTGGTCCTCGGGCGCGGCAGGCGCGGCAGGCGCGGCAGGCGCGGCAGGCCGGGCGCTACGCCACCGTCGCCAACGCGAAGGGCAGCACGGCGGCGGCACCGGCCCGCCGGAGCTCGCGCCCCGCGACGGTCATCGTCCACCGGCTGTCGACCAGATCGTCGACGAGCAGCACCGGGCCCTCGTTGGACTGCAGGGCAGCGGCGAGCGACGGATCCACCACGAAGGTGTCCCACACGCCGGACAACCGGTAGGCGCTGTTCGTCGCACCGTCACCACGAGGGGTCCCGCCGGAGCGCTCGAGGGTGCCGAGGAACTGCAGCCGCCCGATCGTCGACAGCGCCTGGGCCAGCGACCCCACGAGCTGCGGCCGCGACCGAGAGGACATCGCGACGACGCCGGTCGGCCGGGTCTCCCACGGCCAGTCCTTGAGTGCCCGGACGCACCCGTCGACGAGTTCGCGGGAGATCGGCGCATCGGGCGTGGTCGACGAGAACAGCGCCCGCAGGGGACCGCCCCACCCGAGGTCGGTCAGACGCGCCACCGCACGGCCGGGCTGCACGAGCTCGTCCGCGCCGATCTTGCCCCGCACCGAGACGCCGAGCGACGACATGCCCGAGGGCCACTGGGCCCGCGGGGCGATCTCGACACCGACCTTGTCGAGCGCGGCAGCGGCACCGGACGAGTCGGAGTCCGAGACCGAGGTCGGGAACCACGCCCCGGCACAGTTGTCGCACCGGCCGCAGGGCTCGGCGGAGGGATCGTCGAGGTCCTGCTGCAGCAGCTGCATGCGGCAGGCCGAGGTGGACTCGTAGTCGAGCATCGACGCCGCCTCGGCAGCGCGGGCCGCGGCGACCCGCTCGTAGCGCGGTGCGTCGTACTCCCACGGCTGCCCCGTCGAGACCCAGCCGCCGGTGACGCGTCGGACGGCGCCGTCGACGTCGAGCACCTTGAGCAGGAGTTCGAGGGTGGAGCGCTTGATGTCGACCAGGCCCTCGAGCGCGACGGTCGACATCGCGGTGTCGGTCGAGAGCGCATCGAGCACAGCGGTTGCACGCGCGGAGGTCGGCATCGAGGCGCTGGCGAAGTACTGCCAGATCTCACGGTCCTCGCGCCCGGGCAGCAGCAGCACGTCGGCGTTGTCGGTGGCACGACCCGCACGGCCGATCTGCTGGTAGTACGCGACGGGTGATGAGGGCGCGCCGACGTGCACGACGAACCCGAGGTCCGGCTTGTCGAACCCCATGCCGAGCGCACTCGTGGCGACCAGGGCCTTCAGCTCGTTGCCCTTGAGCTGCTGCTCGAGCTGCTCGCGCTCCTCGGTGTCGGTGCGCCCCGTGTAGGCACGGACGGCGTACCCGTTCTCGCGCAGCAGGCGGGCGATGTCCTCGGCCGCTGACACCGTGAGCGTGTAGATGATGCCGCTGCCGGGAAGGTCACCGAGGTGCGCGAGCAGCCACCCGAGCCGCTGCCGGGCATCCGGGAGTGACAGGACACCGAGCCGCAGGGATGCTCGGGCGAGCGACCCACGGATCGTGAAGACCGGGTCGGCCGGGCCGGCGGTGAGCTGCTCGGCCACGTCCTCGACCACGCGCTCGTTCGCCGTCGCGGTCGTCGCCAGGACGGGGACGCCGTGGGGCAGTGACCGGATGAGCTCTGCCAGGCGCCGGTAGTCCGGTCGGAAGTCGTGGCCCCAGTCCGAGATGCAGTGCGCTTCGTCGACCACGAGCATGCCCATCCGGGCGATCAGCGTCGGCATCTGCTCGTCGCGGAACTTCGGGTTGTTCAGGCGCTCTGGGGAGACGAGGAGCACGTCGACCTCGTCACGGGCGAGTGCGGCCTGGGTCTCGCCCCACTCGTGTGCGTTCGCCGAGTTGATCGACACCGCACGGACCCCGGCCCGGGCAGCGGCAGCCACCTGGTCGCGCATCAGTGCGAGCAGCGGCGACACCAGGACGGTCGGGCCACCACCACGGCGGCGGAGCAGCAGGGTCGCGAGGAAGTACACCGCGGACTTGCCCCACCCGGTGCGCTGCACGACCAGGGCGCGCTGCCGGTGTTCGACCAGGGCGGAGATCGCCTCGAGCTGGCCGGGGTGGAAGACCGCGTCGGGGCGCCCAGTGAGCGCAGCGAGCGCCTGCTGCGCCTCGGCGGCGATGTCCGCCGAGGGCGGGACAGAAGACGACGCGGGGGACCCGACACCAAGACCAGACATGCCCCCATGCTGTCAGGAGCAACCGACGAAACCCGACCCCTCCCTCGCAGGCTCGGTCGGCGCGCCCCGCGCAACGCTTCGCGTCGCCGCTGAGCGGGGTGCGCCAGTCTGTGGACAACGCGACGGAACCGCCTTACTGGTACGTGACCAACGACGGCGTCGGCGTCACGTCGGACATCGTCTGGGACGGCGTCAGCATGGGCGTGTCCTCGTCGTAGAAGTTCTTCCAGCCCCAGTGCAGGCCCTCCGGTGCGCCCTGGTGCAGCGCCTTCCACGTCGCCTGCTTGTCCGGCTGCGACCCCTGCCCGTCGACGTGCACGAGCATGTCGAGCTCCGGGTGGGTCTTCAGCGCCGACCGGTCCTGGATCATCGAGAGCCGGAACTGGTGGAGCACGAGCGCCTTCGGCGGCAGCCCCTCGTCCTTCACGAGCGACGCCAGCCACGAGGACACCTCGTTCACCTCGGACGCCGACACGCTGCCGATCTGCTCGAGCGGCACCTGGTCCTTCGTCAACCGCCACTCCGGGTCGAGCGCGAGCCACACCCCGGGCTTCTTCAACAACGACTCGTACTGCTTCGCCTGCGACAGGAAGTCCGACCGGCCGGGCTGCAGGTCGATGATCACGGGCATGTCGGCGTCGTGTGCGGCGTCGACGTAGGGCTCGAGCGTCGACACCGGCAGCTCCGTCGAGTAGTCGCCGTCCGCTCCGGCGTCCCCGGCGGCGACGGTCGCGATGACCTCCATCGCCGGCGTGACGAGCTCGTCGGACTCCGCCCGGTACGGCTTCGCGACCGCTTCGGCACGCTTGACGGTCGCCTCCGGCCCCTGCTCACCGAGCACGCCCAGCGCCGGCGCCCCGGGAGCCCCGTACAACGCCACGTACCGGTGCCCGTCGAACGGACGCTGGCCGCCGTTCCGCAACTGGAAGCCGCTCTCGGCCGCCCGCACCGTCCACTCCGGGTCCTGCAGCGCGTCGAACGCCGCACCCACCAGCACCGTCGGGTGCTGCTCCCGTTCGTGCAGCGCCGTCACCACGTCGGGCGCGGCAGCCGGGTCGGCCACGCCCTCCGGCATGGCCACGACACGGGCACCGGCAGCCTTCGCGGTCGCCACGGCAGCAGCGTCGGCACGCGCGTCCGCCACCACCACGGTCGCCTGCCGGGAGGCCCGGGTCGACTCCGGCGCGTCACCACCGTCCGGCGCCTGCCGCTGTTCGACGTCCGTGTCGAGCGACACGTCGCCCTCGGCCTGGTACCAGTCGGCCCCGAGCCGATCGAGCTCGCCGGCGACGGCAGCGCCGCCCTTCGAGGCCGTCGAGGCCAGCAGCACCGGGACGTGGGCGCTCGCCGCATCCTCCGCAGCATCGCGGATCGCGTCGGCATCCCCGGCCGGCGCCACGATCGCGCCGGGAGCACTCGCGAACAGGGCCTTGCTGACCCGCACCGACCGCGCCGCGGCGTCGGAGGCATCGGCGACCGTGACCGTCGACGCCGTGGCCTTCGCGAGGGCCGAGCGGCTCGTGTCCGGTCCGCCCGACGTGCATCCCGCGGCTCCGAGCAGCAGCCCGGAGGCAGCGATCGCGACGAGCAGACGAGCGGTGGGACGAGAACGCATCGGGCCACCCTACGAGCCTCGCGGAGAGGTCCCTGGGAATCCGACGGGTGTCGTCTCGTAGAAGGGAGGCATGCCCCACCAACCCGACGACCACCCGCTCATCGGAGCCGTTCGGTCGCCCGAGGTCCACTGCATGACCCTCAACGTGCGACGCCGCGTGCCGCGTCCGCCGACCCACCCGGACGCCTGGGAGCGCCGTCGCGACGCCGTGGTCGCGCTCGTCACCTCCGAAGCGCCCACCGTGTTCGCCGTCCAGGAGGCCCTCCCCGCGCAGGCAGACGACCTCACGTCCGGCCTGGGGTCCGGTTGGGAGCCCGTCCTGGCCGGGCGCGGCGCGCGCGGCGGCGGTGAACAGGTCGGCCTGTTCCTCGACCGGTCCCGCCTCGTCGTCGTGGAGCGGCGCACGTGGGCACTGTCCCGCACGCCGGCTCGTCCGGGAAGCCGCTCGTGGGCCACGTCCTTCCCCCGGCACGCCGTCGGAGCCGTCGTCGACGACCGCGACACCGGAGTCCGGTTCCTGGCGATCGCGACGCACCTCGACGTCGCGTCGCCGTGGGCACGGCTCCGGTCCGCCGAACTGCTCGGCCGGATCGTCCGGCAGCGCGGGCTGCCCGCGGTGGTCATGGCCGACTGGAACAGCCCCGCCGGTTCCGCACCCTGGCGAGCACTGGCGGACGCCGGTGTCGTCGACAGCTGGAGCCGCGCCTCCAGGCAGGTGGGGGAGCCGTACGGGACGTACCCGCACTACGGGAGTCCGCGTGTCGGCGGCCGGCGCATCGACGGTGTGCTCGTGACCGACGACGCGACCGTCGAACGCGTCGCCGTCTCGAACCGGCGGCCGGGCGGGGCCTGGCCCTCGGACCACGCGGCCGTGCACGCCGTCGTGCGGTGGGCGTCGTGATCCGGGCGCTCGGGCCGACGTTCCTGCGGCCGAGGTTCCTGGTGGCCGACGTGGTGCGTGCGCTGACGCTCGTGAGCCTGGTCGTCGCGACGATCGGGTGGGGCGGGACCGCGTTCCCGGTGATGGCGCTGTCGCTGCTCGGTGTCGTCGTGCCGCGGATGCTCGGGCTGCGGCCCGCGTTCGACATGGCGGTGTGCGTGCTCGTGCTGCTGGCCGGGTGGTCGAGCGTGCTCGAGTGGTACACGACGGTCTTCCTGTGGGACAAGTTCATGCACGTCGTGCTGACCGGGCTGCTCGCGGCGGTGCTCTACGTCATCGGCGCCGACCTCCGTGCCGTGCCGACGCCGGACGGGGAGCGCCGGGTGGTCGTCGCGGTCCTCGGGCTGTGTGCGGGGCTCGCGATCGGGGCGGCGTGGGAGATGGGGGAGTGGCTGGGGCACAACTTCGTCGACTCGGCGATCTTCGTCGGGTACGACGACACGATCGGGGATCTGGCGGCGGACGGGGCCGGCGGGTTGCTCGTCGGGCTCGGGTTGCCGTGGTTGGCGGCGCGGCGCGAGGTGGTGCGGCCGGGGTGAGCGTCTGGTTCGGGTGGTTCGGGTGGTTCGGGTTGTCCGGGTGGTCCGGGTGGTCCGGGTTGTCCGGGTTGTCCGGGTGGCTCTGGTCGCTCGTTCGGTGCGACTCGCCGTGGCGCGGAGGCGGTCTGGCGTCCGCTATGCTGGACCGGTCGCTCGCGCTCCGGTCGGACGTGGGCGAGGGTCCTGCGGGATCCTGAGTTCTCCGGAACTCGCGGGCTGTGGCGCAGCTTGGTAGCGCACTTGACTGGGGGTCAAGGGGTCGCAGGTTCAAATCCTGTCAGCCCGACCGAGAAAGTCCAGATCAGAGGCCGCATCCGAATTCCTCGGATGCGGCCTCTCCTGCGTCTACGCCAGTTTCTACGCCAGTGCGCCTCGAAGAGCGAGCCGCGGCTTCGAGTACGCCACAAGTTGCCCGGCACGCGGGCCGTTCTTCGCGATGAAGGAGACCTTCTCCAGGGCGAGACTTGCGCGCACGGGTGTGGGAGCGGCTGCAAGCTGTTCGCCGGTTCCGTTCCGAGCGAGATCGGTGGCCCAGCTCCACGAGTGCGACCTCAGAACGAATCGACCGAGCTCCGGAGCTGCTGCGAGGCCGAAGGTCAGATCGATCAACGGCTCCGGACCTCGGAACGGTGCGGGGGTGTCGTCTACGAGCTCCTCGCCGCCGTCGGAGTCGATCACGAGCTTGCCCGGGCGGCTCCAGAGCACCATGCGCTGACGGAGCGCCTTCGCGTCGGCGAGGATGATCTCGACCTCGGGAACAGCGGTGAAGACCTCGAACGAGTCCTCGCCCTTCGTCTCCCAGTCCTGCGGCTCGTGGGCGCCGAAGAGGTCGTAGACCTTGACGGCGACCTCGGGGTCACCCGTCGTGATCCGCCACTCTTCGAGCGATGCGGGGCGACCGGAGAGCTGGTGACCGGAGCGGAAGCGGCCGACCACGTCGTCGACGGGTGGAAGCGAAGAGCAGGAAGGAGTGCGCATCCGAGAAGAGTGCACCGGTTGCCCGGATCGCGCGCCCAGCTGCGCGTGCCGCAAGCGCCGCTAGCTCTGGTACCTTCGCGTCAATCCATTAACGCGCAGACGCGGGGAGGCGCTGTTGGCTCCGATTAAACCGAGAGATGCCGCGGACGACGGTCAGGGCCACGGTTTCGAACACCTCACGGTTGAGAGTGACGATCTGTGCTGGTGGTGTCGGGAACGCCCTGCAACAACCGGCGAGCACAAATACAAGCGAACTGATCTCACTCGGCTGATGAAGGGGGATTCGCTGGTGTGGGTCGGAGACAACGGGACGCGCGAGATAAGAGGTTCCAGCGGTGTTCGTCGGGATCGCTATGGAGTGGTGAAATTTCCGAAGTCTATGTGTGCTGTCTGCAACAACGCCAAATCGCAGCCATTCGACGTGGCCTACGACCGCTTCGCAGCCTACCTAGCGGCGGGCGGAGTGAGGGGCCGCGACGGAGTGCCCCTGGCCAAGATCTACGGAGAGACCTGGCGCCAGGACAGTCGTTCTCTCGCTCGCTACTACGGCAAGCACTTCGGCTGTCGACTGCGGCAGCTCAATATGCCGATTCCAGATTCGCTTCGGGCTTTTCTCGATGGAGCGGACAGCATGCCCGACGTGCACATGGCGCTGATTACGACTGATACCGTCCATCGCTACGCGCGGGATGGTCTAGTCCTCAGCCCGGACTTCATCACGACGGACCCAGTGCGTCAGCACATCCGCGGCTTCGTCATGGCTTCATATATAGCGTCGGTAGGAGTGCGCTTCCAATGGTGGGCGCATGCCAGCGCGCCGCCTGGTGAACTCTCGCAATTCTTCGACTTTCCTACGCCCGTGATCAACCGGTTCGCCGACGAGGACGCGATGGGAAGTGGGCAGACGCGACCCTCGCTGATTAGACGGGTTCTCACTTGGCGCCCTCGTCGCTCGACGGAGCCGCCACGCTTCTGAGTGTCCGGCCGCGTTGCAATTCAGAGGCCCAGGTGCCTAGCAGTCTGTATCGCCTGAGGGCTGATCTCTCCCGCTCCCATCGGCGAGCTCCGCGGACCGCCGTGTCGAGCGCGACGAGCGAGACGGCAAGGGCTGCGACAGACACGATCAACGATAGGGCGTCCATGCGCCGGTCTACGCGGCGACGAGGTAGTCGTCGGCCTCGTCGAGGAGCGGGCTCGGCGCCCAGTCGAGGGCGTAGGACCCGTCGGAATAGGTCGTGAGGATGCGACCCTCGGCGTTGCGGGTCACGGTGTAGGTGCGGGCGGTGCGGGCCATGAGGTCTCCTTCGGTGCAGTGGTTTAAACGTACTACGTTTATTCGGCTGGCGCTACCAGTACGCTGAGCGGGTGACAAACCACCGCGGCCCTGGGCGGCCCGCCCTCCCGGCGGCCGAAGTGCGCAAGCCGCGAAGCGTCCGGCTCTCCGACGCCGAACTCGCGGAGATCGCGTCGGCCGCCGAGGCGGACGGCACAGCGAACGTCTCGCGGTGGATTGCGGACGCGGCCCTGGAGAAGGCGCGGCGCACGCGCCCCTGAACGCACGAAAGCGCCCCGCTCAGGCCGAGGGAAGGCTCGGGCTGCGCGGGGCGCTGTGTGGGATTGCTGGCGTTTGTCAGGCGAACCTGCCGCCGCGGTCCTTCGTGCGGAGATAGAAATTGACCTCGTCGAGGTCGCTCTTCACGTCGCCGCCGGACCGGAGCGTGATCGCGTAGGAGTTGCCTCCGCGTGCGCCAGCCCCGGCGCTGCCGTAGCCGCCCTCGGGGATCGACGGGGACGGGACGAAGGGCTCGTCCGGCGTCGTCGGGATCAGCGCCCGCGACGCCTGAGCGATCAGCGGGGCCGAGTCCTCCAGGCCAAGGGCCATGCCCTCGCCCGTGAAGCCACCGATCTCGCGGAAGAGCCGCGAGGGTGAGTGGATACCAAGGAAGTTCTTCACGGCGTCGACGGAATTCTTGATCGGCCCGAGGACCGCGTCCTTAATCCGTCCGGCGGCAGCCTGCACGCCGCCGAGGAGGCCCTCGATGATGTTCTTGCCGACAGAGACAAGCCACGTACCCGCGCCGGAGAGCGCGCCGAGCACCTTCCCGCCGATTCCGGAGAAGAAGGAGACGACGTTGTCGATACCGCGAGAAACGGCGCCGGTCAGTCCGGACCAGATCGACCCGAAAATCTGCGACACGCTCGTCCAAGCGCCGGACCACGCGGCCTTGATCAGGCCAAGGGCAGCAGTGATGACGACCTTCACGGTGTTGATCGCGTTCGTCACGAGCGCCTTGATCAGGTTCCAGACGCCGGAGAAGATCGCGACGATCCCGTTCCAGACCTGCGACCAGTTGCCGGTGATGACGCCGAGGACGACAGCGATCACGCCCTGCACGATCTGGAGAATCGGACGGATGATGTTCAGCACGTTGGTGAAGACCGTCATCACGACGGGTATGAGCGCCTGGATCGCCGGGACGAGGTAGGCCAGCAGGACGTTGACGAGCGGCCCGATCGCGGCGGCGAGCATCCCGACGATCGAGATCACCGGGGGCAGGACCGCCGAGACGAGCTGCGTAAAGACCGGCACGAGCTGCGAGATCAGCGTCGCGACGAGCGGCATGATCGCGGCGAGCACCTGGGCCACGACCGGGACAAGTGTCACGATCACACCCGCGAGGGACCCGATCAGCGGGAGAAGGAACGGGATCGCGGTCGTCAGCGCGCCGGAGAGGGCCTGGGCGACGGCGGAGAGCACCGGGGCGAGGCTCGTCAGCGCGCCCGCGAGGGCACCGGCGAGGCTTGCAACGACAGCCCCCAGGAGGGATGCGATCTGGGGGAGAATCGGCAGGAGCCCCTGGAAGATGATCCCAAGGGGCGAGATCGACGGGAGTACCTGTCCGAACGCCGGGGCGAGCTGGGCGAGCGCGCCGCCGATCTGCCCGATGAAGGGCGCGAACGCCTGGCCGATCTGCGAGAAGACCCCGCCGATCTGCGAGGCGATCGGGGCGAGCGCTCCGTAGGCGGCGGCGCCGATGTGCGCCCACGTCGACTGATTCGAGTCGATCGCGTCGACACCGTTCCTGAAGCCGTCGGCGAAGTCGGAGACGGCGCCCATCGTGCGGTTGATCCCGCCGACCGTCGCGGTGAGCGCGGGGCCGAGGACAGCGACGAGCCCGCCCGCTGCGGCGGAGACCGCGGGGAGGAACGCCTGGCCGATCTGGGTCTTGCCGTTCTCCCACATCGCGTTCAGCACCTGTTGCTTGTGCGCCAGGGTGTCGCTCTCGCGGCCGAAGTTGCCGGTCGCGTCCTTCGTCTGATCCATGATCAGCGCGAGGGTCGCGGCCTGATTCGCGGAGGAGTCGAGCGTGCCGCCCACCTTCTTGAAGCCGAGCTCGGCCGCCTTCGCGTCGATCGCGGCTTGCGTGAGGCTCACGCCGTAGCGCTCGATCGGGTCGCGCTCACCCTTCAGGGCGGACGACAGGGCCTCGACGGCGTCCTGAGTCGAGCCGCCGAACATCGATGACAGGTCGGCGCCGACGCCGATCAGGTCATTGGTCTTCCCGGCGAGCTCGTCCATCGACGTCCCGCCGTTCTTCAGCTGGGTGCCAATCAGGGTGCCGAGCTGGTTGTAGTCGTTCTGGGTCAGGCCGACGGCGGTCGCGGCGGACTTCGACCACGAGAGCATCTGGTCGGCGGAGCCCTTAAAGACCGTCTCGATCGCGCCGACGGATTGCTCCAGCTCGGAGGCGCCGGAGACGGCGTCCTTGAAGAAGGAGCCGACGCCGACGGCCGCGAAGACTCCGGCTGCGGCGGCTGCAAGGCCCTTGGCGCTGCCGAGGATCCCGCCGCCGAGAGCGTTCCCGCCGTCGGCCCCGGCCTTCGCGAGGGGCGCCGTGGTTTCGCCCGCGAGGGCCTTTCCGAAGTCCTTCGCGGACGGGATGATCGTCAGCGTTGCGTAGCCGACATTGGACACGGGCTATCGCCTCCTTCGAGGTCGGTGGGCACTTGCGCGCCCCTGGCGGAGCCGAATACCGGCGGCCTTCGGCGCGATGCGGCCGAGCTGGCGGAGGAGGTCCATACCGTCGCCGACGGTTGGACGCTGTGCGCGGAAGTGCGCGAGGTCTTCTGGGGCCATGACAATGCGGAGGGCCGAGAATGCGCGGGTCTCGGCGACAGCGGCGCGGAGAGCGGCGACGTTCCAGAGGTCGGGATCGGGAACCGCGTAGCGGTGCTCGCGGAAGTGGAGGTGCTGCATTGGGCTCCAGGAATGACGAAGGCCCCCTCCGTGTCGGGAGAGGGCCTGTCGGTGGTCGGGCGCCAGACTGGGCGCGTGAAGATGGAAGAGCTCGCACTCTGGGTGCAGGTCGCCGCGGTGCTCGCCGCGCTCGTCGCGGCCGTAGCGGCGGTCTGGGTCGGCGCCCGTGATCGGCGAAACGCGCAACGGATCGCCGACGAGGATCGCCGCCACGCGCAGCGGATCGCAGAAGACGACCGGCGGGCTGCGCTCCGGCAGTCGCGCCTGATGTTCGAACTCGACGCGGCACTTCGGCTCGCGGCGAATCAGCGTCGAGGCGGGTCGACCGACAAGGATGAGCGAGCACGCATGGGGACAGAGGCGGCTGTCCTGACCGGATTCCTTGGGCCGGAGCTACTGCCGCACCTGACGAGCGAACTCAACCCGGAGACGGACGAGGAGCTGCGTCGCTACATGGCAGACCCCGGTACCGAGGAGTGGAAGCGGCGCGCCACGGAGGCACACCTCGCGATGCTTCGCGTCGTGCGGGACCTACGCGCCGAGACCGAGGCCTAGAATGGCGCGTCGTCGTCCTGCTCGTACACCGGAAGCTCCGCCTCCGGCGGTCGACTGCTCACCGAGCGACTTGCGCGCGCGCGGAGCTCGGCGAATCGATCTGCGGGGAGCGCCGTCACGACCGCGTCCGTCGCGGCGTCGACCCGGATTCGGGCGCGTATGCGGTCGACGTAGGTCGCGCCGAGTCGCTCCTCGTTGAGCCTGATCTCGGAGAAGGCCGCGGCGGAGGGCCGCCGAGAGTACGCCTCGACGAGCGGCGCGAGCATTCGCACGCGGAGCCAGTCCGTCGAGGTGAAGAGTTGGCCTTGCGGCGCGCGGCGCCATGTGTCGTACCAGTCGCGTGTAAACGGGCCGAAGTTGCCGTCCAGTTCGGGTCCGCGGACCTCGCCGTCGTGGACGACGACGGCGGTTCCCGCTTGGCGGGCACGTGTGGTGCGTTCGCGCTGAGTTACGGGGGACGGGAGAGGGCCTCGTCCGGGCATGTGGCCTCCTACGGCTCGTGTGTTTGTTTGCGACCTGTGACCCCGGCGCACAGAGGGGTGCTATGCCGGTTCGGTGCTGGCGGAGGGGGCGGGGAGGGAGACCCCCGCCACCCCCTCACTGCACGAGGAGGCCCGGGTGCGCCTCTGGCTCACGCCGACGGGTCGGGCGGGCACGCCGAGCCTCGGCCGCCTCACGTGCGGTCTTCTGGTTGTGGTGCCAGCGGCACAGCGCTTGCAGGTTCGCCGTGTGGTGATCGTCGCCGCGCTCGATGTGGTCGCAGTCGGTGGCGCGCTCGTCGCACCGGGCGCCGAGGCTGTCGACCGCCTCGCACCGCTGCCCCGCGCGGGTGAGCACAGCGGCACGGCGGCGGCCCTAGTCAGCGTGCAGGCGCGAGCGGCGGTCGCTCGACGACCAGCCCGTCCCCGGTGTTCGCCTGCTCACCGAGCGACGCCCCCCTCTGGCCGCGTCACGCGACGGCGCGCCTACGGTCAACCTCAGATGTGAGGTCGATCACGAGCGCCGAGGCGCGCTCCGTCCCGATTGCGATGATCTGCTCCATCGCCCAGCGTTCAACGTGTTCCATTCGGCCGGCGTTCGTCAGGGCAGCGAAGTCTCGCCTGGCGAGCGGTGCGGCGATCCGCTTTGGAACGAAGGGCATCGCCGCCCGAGTGGCGAGGCGTGGGAGCACGATTCGCGCGTCCGGCGAGAGCCGCGCCGCGAGATGCCGGGTGTACATCGAAGGTCTGCGGGACATGAAGTGCCTTTCGTGTGTTCGGGCTGTCGGAGGGCGGCCATAGGCTCGGGGCAAAAGAGAGGAGCTGTCAATTGACGGACAACGCGGAAGCCGAAACGGTGGCGCCGAAGTGGACGCCGGAGGACGACCCGGACGGATACACATGGGATGACTTGAAGAACCGTGACTGGGTGCTGGAGCAGTTCTTGTCAGTCACGTTCGGGCTGGATGACGAGACCGAGAACGCGAGTGTGAGCCTCACGGTTGACTTCGGCGGCACGATCGTTTCTGGCGTCGTGATTCCTCGTGGTGCGTGGCTAGTGCGCATGGCGGAACTGCTGAACGGAGCCTTCTCAGTCGACAACGGCGAAGGGCTTGGAGACGCGCTGGAGCGGAACTGGCGTCGTCAATTCGATGAGATGACTGAGGAACGTCACGCGCGTGCGGAGAAAGGCCTTCCGACCGTTGGGCGCGGCTACATCCACTTCGGGGACGCCACGGTCTACGCGAACGGCGCTCAGATGCGTGTCAAGCAGTGGCGCGGCATCATGTCGTCCGTGACGGGCTGGTCGCTCGGCGAGATGGTGCGGCAGGACTGAGCCGTTGAGTGGGGCCGAGGCCAACGCGGCATCGGCCCCACTCGTGTCTACGGGCGGTGGCGAATCGCCGCGAGAACCGCGTCTACCGTGTCGCGAAGCTCGCATTCCTTGGCCTGCTGCCCGCGCGCGACTGCGAGGAGCGCCTCGGGCGTGAGGCGCTGATAGCGCGCCTGGACTTCGAGCGCCTTCCGCTCGCTGTCGCTCAGCTCGGCGACCGTGGTCGGGAGCGGCGATGCGTCAGCGATCTCGGCAACGATCTCGGCGATGCGATCGGGCGAGGAACTCATGCGCTGGGCGCCGTGCTGTCGAGGAACACGGCGAGCGAACGGAGCGCGTGGTCCGGCTTCGCGAAGGCGCCGACCTCGTCCGTCCTGAGGAGGCTGAAGCTGGAGTGCATGACCGTCGCTCCGTCTTCTGCCGTGAAGGGCGCAGCGTCGTGGCGGCGTCGGAGAGCCGCATCGAGCTTGGCGAGCGCCTCGACCGCCTCGTCGTGCGCTGCGCGGTGAACGGGGACGGCGACTTCTCGACGTCGTTCGCGAGATACGGCGCGCATGAGGGTGTCGAACTTCGAGCGCGCGGCAGCGATCTTCCGGCCGTGGGCGGCCTGCGCGGCGTCGGCGGTCGTCTTGGCTGCGTTGAGGGCGTCGAATTCGGCCATCGTGACGCCCTCTGCCGGAGCCGGGCGCACATCGTTCTCCGCCGCGCCGTAGCGCACCGGCCGTACCTTGCCCAGACGGGCCTTGATTGCGGCTCCGACCGCAGCGGTTAGCGGCGCCATGTCGGCGGTGAGCTTGTCGATTTCGTCGGCGAGCTCGCGCGCGCCGGGCACGCCGTCGATTAGGAAGTCGGGGTAGTCGGTCTGCATGGGTGGCCTTCCAGTCAGGGATGGGGCCCGGCGCTGGCCGGGAGTGTCAGGAGCGCGCGCCGAAGAGCTCGGCGGCGCGATGGTCGATCTCGTCGAGGAGGCGATCCGCCTCGGCGACTGCGTGGGCGTCGTCGGCGAGAAGAGCGGAGAGACGCGAGCGTGTGATTTCGGCTTGCCGGGTCAGGAGCGCGTGTACCGCGTCGGTACGGCGGGTACGCCAGGCGATGCTGCGGCACCGAGACGAGCAATAGGAGGCATCGGCGCGGCTGGAGTCGAGCCGGGACGCGCATTGAGCGCAGGCGCGCATCGGCGCTCCTTTCGTAGGCGTTCGAACGGTTCAGGCTCAAAGAGAAGCGCCCACCACGAACGGAGAGGTTCGTGATGGGCGCGACTGGAGCCACTTCAGGAGAGGAGAGAGCCGTCTCCCTCTACATATGGGAAGGGGGCCACGGGGGTGACAGACAAAGCGTTTACACGCGACGTCGGCAGGATCGGCACCGCGTCGTCAGGCCGTCCGCCTTCTGGGCGTCAGACCCGAACGCCGAGAGCGGCTTCCGCTCGTCGCACGAGGCGCACGTCTTCCCGGCCCGAGCCTGGCGGCGGGCGAGAGCCCGGAGGGCGGAAGCGGCGATGGCGTCCGGGTCGTCGGGGTCCTGGTCGAAGCGCGCGGCGGCGGCGCGGACGCGGTCCTCGGGAGTCACTGCGGCCCGATCCGGTAGGTACGCACGCCGCGGATGCGCACACGCGGGCCGAGGATGCGATCGGCGATCGCGTAGAAGGTTGTCCGGCCCGCGATCTCGTCGCCGAGGTCGTCTTCCGCGAGCTCGAAGAGGGCGGTCGCCGGGATGGCCCCGGTGAATTCGCCGTCAGCCTCCAATCCCGAAAGCCACTCCTCCGCGGTCGCAATGCGGGCGGCGCGGTCCTCGGCGCGGATGGCGCGGAGCTCGGCGGCTCGACTCGGGGCCTCCGGCGGCGCGGGGTGCCGAGTGACGTCAGACCCCTCTACCTCTGTAACTGTGGTGGAGAGAGAAGAGCTCTTTGGGGGAGAACAGGAGAGAGGGGCACTGACGCCACTTGGCACCCCGGCGTCGATCACGACAGCCCTTCGACGTACGCGCGCAGGTCGGCGCTCCGCACCCGACGAGCGGACCCGATCTTGACCGAGCGCAGCTCGCCGGACGCGAAGAGCTCGTAGACGGTCGAGCGGCCGACGCCGAGCTCGGCCGCGACCTGCGCTGGCGTGAGGAGGAGGGGAGTGGCGGTGTGCATGGGCTTCTCTCTGGACGGCCGCGGACGGCGGCGGACTGGGACAGGAGAGAAGGGGGCCAGGAGCGGAAAGCTGCTCAGTCGTATAAGTTATGACCCCTTGACATTTTGAGGGGCAGGAGGCTGCATGGCCGGTCGGCGGAGCAACGGTGAGGGCGCGATCGCGCGCCGAAAGGACGGCCTCTGGGAGGCACGTTTCACTTACGAGGACCCAGAGACAGGCGAGCAGAAGCGGGCGTCGTCCTACGGCAAGACGCAGGCCGAGGCGCGACGGAAGATGCGCGAGAAGCGCGCGCGGGTAGATGCCGGGCAGCCGGTCCGAGACGCCACGGTGCCGCTGAGCGAGTGGGTGGACCGCTGGGTAGCAACGACGCTCGCCGCGAGTGACCGCAAGCAGACCACGAAGGCGACGTACGCGACGCTCGCGAAGGTGCACATCGCGAATGGACCGCTCGGCACGCTCACGCTCGATCGCGTGAAACCGTCGGATATCGACGCGCTGACCATGCACCTTCGCGCCGAGGGGAAGGCATCCTCCACCGTTCGGCAGGTTTACACGATCCTGCGGGCGCTCCTGGACGCGGCTGTCCGAGACGGCCTCCTCGCTCGAAACCCGGCGCTGAGCGTCGCGCGTCCCGGCGTCGAGCGGAAGGAAGCGCGATCGCTGAGCCCCGCGGAGGTGCTGGCGCTGCTCGACGCTACGAAGGGGTCACGCTTCGCCCCGCTCGTGGCCTTCCTAGCGCGAACAGGCCTACGCCGTGGGGAGGCCCTCGCGCTCCACTGGAGCGACGTCGACGACACGGGAGGGGTTATTCGGGTTCGCGGAACGCTGTCGCGAGACGATCGCCGGAGCGCCGGTGACAAGCTCGTGATCACGGAGCCGAAGACAGAGCGATCCCGTCGCGCTGTTGCGCTGTCCGAGCCGGTGCGCGCGATCTTGACTCGCCAACGGGAGCTCCAGGCCGCTGACCGCGCGGCACTACCTGACCTGTGGCAGGACTCGGGACTCGTCTTCACGAGCGAGGTCGGCGGCCCAGTCGACCCGCGTAACGCGCTACGCGCTGTGTCGGTGGCCGCGGAGAAAGCGGGTCTCGCCGGGGTGACCGTCCACACTCTCCGTCACTCGGCCGCCTCCGGGATGCTTAACGCCGGGGTGCCGCTCACTGCCGTATCGGACGTGCTCGGCCATTCGTCGATCGCGATCACCGGCGACGTGTACGGCCATGTGGCCCCCGAAGTGCAGCGCGCGGCGATGGACGCACTCGACGCGGCGCTCGATTCCGTACGCCAGTAGCTACGCCAACCAGCCCCGAAAAGCTTCTCTGGAGCCCACTGGACAGGCACGGACGCTTGTGGACGCAGTGTGGCCTCTGATCTGGGAAAAGTAGCGTCAGCGGTGGACGTCCGCGGAAACTGGCGTACAGGACCGGCATGCCTGGGGGTCAAGGGGTCGCAGGTTCAAATCCTGTCAGCCCGACCGAGGGGGCAACTTAGGAATCGTCTTAAGAACTGTCCGCAATGAAGAAGCCCACCGAGAATCTCGGTGGGCTTCTTCATTGCGCGTCGCCCTCGTACCGGGCTCGTGTGGGGGCAGGTAGCACTTGTGGCCCATTCCTGACCCGCGCGGAGCGCGTGCCCGGTCTTTTGGCGCGACAAAGAGTGCCGCTCGACGCCGCGTCCACGGAGCGAATCGGCGATGGCAGCGCGATCGTCGTTGCCTCGGCTGGAGACGTCGCGTCTCGCACGTTGTGGTCGTTGTCGTAGCCGAGGTAGCGCAAGAACGTAAGGGCCGGACTGTGTACGCGAAGCTGGCAAGCCGGACGACAGCGCCGACCGGTTTAGCTCAACATGAGAAGGCTGCCCTGGTGGGCAGGGAAGTTTGGTTCACGTCCGCTTCTTGACCGTTCGGGTGGCGCGTTGCGCCCTGCGAGCGGCCTTCTCTTCGGCTTTCTGTTGTCTGAGTTCTAGGTCGGGTGCGCCGCCAGGGAGTGTCCCCGTGTAGGTGTTCGCGTACTCGCGGTCTCGCCGCTTCTGGATCGGGACGCTGCGCGGTGGCTTGCCGGCGTTTTTGCGGGCATCCTCCCGCTCGAGTTTGCGGACGAAGTCGCAGATCATGCGGATGTTCATGGCAGCGAGGAGGAACGTCATGAAGATCTGGGCGGCCGCGAAGCCTCGGACCTGGCGGCGGGAGTCGTCGTGCAGGCTGCCGTACTTGGTGCTCTTCGCCATGGAATTCCCGCCCTCGGAGAGGTTGCGGGCGTAGCCGTGGAAGTTGCGCCATTCCTTGGACTTGTAGCGCAGCGCCTGCTGGACCGGGGGCATGTCGTCCTGCGTGAACAGCACGGAGTGCTGGCGGCAGATCTCGGGGAGGTCGTCGCCGATCGGGTATCCGTCCTCTTCCGGGTTCACCTCATCGAGCTTGCGCTTCTTCGCTTCGGAGACACGTTGACTGATCTGCTTAAGGGGGCAGATGATGGTGGGGCTGTCGCCGGACGCAGGGCACATCATCGGAACGCGGCCCTGCTCGTCGGGTCGAGCCTTCGGACGGGCGGCGTAGTCTTCCCGGGCGTCGTTGCGAACGTTGTAGGTGGCCTCGTCGATCTTGCCTTCCAGAACGTCCTTGCTGGCGGACTTGTACCTGCTGGGCATCGCGGGGCAGTACATGCCGCCCTCGACGAAGATCAAGCCAGCGTGGCCGCCGGCGGGGCCGAGGTTGTCGATGCGGTACTCGGTGCTGGCTTCCCAGCCGAGCTTGCGTGCCGGCTTGTAGAGCCGTTCGGGAAGAGCGTTGGCCCAGTACGCCTTGTCGGCGTCCGCGATGCCGGGCAGGTGGCCGGCGTCGACGATCGACGCAAGGACGGCTGCGGCTGCTTCGGCCGTGCCGATACCCGGCATGCTCAGCGTTGCGGCCATGATGAGCTGCGGTGCGGATTTCCGGTCGCATTCTTCGAGGAAGACGCGTCGAGCCAAGGTTGCGTTCCAACCCCAGAAGTACTCGGTCTCCTTCACATACCGCGGTGCTTTGCCTGGTGCCGCGTCGAGACGCTTCTCGGTCTCCTTGACGTACCAGCCGGCGTGCGGTTCGACGGGTCCCGGGCGCGGCTTCCCTGCTGCCGCTTCTGCGCGTTCCTTCTCGATCCGCGCTTGGAGCTTGCTTTCGTTGTGGGTCATGCCCTTCTTCAGGGGCGAGGTGACGTGCGTGCCATCGAAGGCGACGTCGATGTTCTTGCGCTTCGGTGCCCGACGCACTCGGCGGGGCTGCATGTAGAAGGTCATCTCGAGGAAGCGCGTTGTGAAGCGGTCGAGGCGCTCCATGCCGAGCTGCTCGCGGTCGAGGTCTCGCTCGTCCCAGATCTTCTTGTTGATCTCGATGCTCTTCGACTTGTACCGGTCGGTCGGTGTGCGGTCGATCTCGCCGGGCGTCGTCGGCTCCTTGAGCGTGGGGTAGGGGTCGTAAGTCTTCAAGAAGCGGCGGAAGGCATTGCCGACGTTCTGCTCCCAGTTCTCGATCTTCATCAGGGACGGCTTGCTCGACGGATGCGGCAGGTTGAGGAGCTCGCGTGCATCGTCGTCAAGGCCGCCGTAGAACAGAGACCCCAGCTCGACCATGAGTTGCGGCTGGTTGGCCATCGTGGCGAGCATCATGCCGGTGAGCAGGGCCAGCGGGGTGATCGTTGCCGGAGCGCCCCCACGTCCTGGGTGCCATCCGTCGGCGCGGACGTAGTCCTCGTAGTCATCGAGGACACCGGAGGCGAGGACCCGGGCTCGAGCGATCCACGTGGTCTCGAAGTCGAAGCGGCGGAAGCCCGAACGCGGGTCTGCGATCTCCTTACCGCGCAGGGCAATGCCTGCAGCAAGGCGCTCGCGCGTAAGAACGTAGGGGTCCCACTGCTCGACCGGTTCCTGCTTCGTGCGGCCGTCCTTCTTGACGTAGTCAGCTGCTGCGCCGTTCGAGATGCCGTACGCGCTCATCGGGTCACCGCCTGGATGCCGGTGACGGCGTCGAAATGGGCTTCGAGGGTGGCTTGGCGTGCGTACGGGTAATACCGGGCGACGGTGACCACGTCGACTCCGGCGAGTTCAGCGATGAGCCCGTCAGGGATGTTTGCGTCGATGAGGTTTGCAATCCAGCCGGATCGCAGTCGAGTCAGGGTCGGCTGCACCTTGGCGGGGTGGGCACTGATGAACGATGCGATGGGACGGGCCGGGTACTCCTCGAAGTCGTAACCATGGAAGAGCAGGCTCTCGTCCGTGGTCCGGGCGAGATCGAGAACGCGGACCCATTCGCGGCGTACAGGGACGGAACGAGCGCGGTCCCCGCGCACGGCGATGACTCGGTCGTCGTCGCCGACGACGGAGACGTCTTCCCTGCGGGCAGTGATGATCTCGGCCGGCGTCAGGCCGGCTCCGGCGCCGAGTGAGAGAAGGGTCGCAGCGTTGCGCTTGGCAAGTGAGGTGGGTAGGCCCAGGCGCCAGCTGTTGAGTTCGGCCAACTCAGCACTGGTGTACGGGGCGAGCGGTGGTGCGGCAGGCAGGGTGAGACGGTGCGTTCGCTCACCCGTGAGTTTGGTGGCAAGGGTGCCCAGGATGCGGGTCGTATCGAACCGGTATGACGGGGAGTGGTTGATCAGCACCGTGTCGACGTACTTCGCGATGAGGTTGTCGCTCAGAATTCGTTCGGGCGTGAGCTCGCATCCGGAGCGCATCCACTGCCAGATGGTGATGCCGCAAACCATGGAGAGCAGACGGCGGGCGTTGTCGTAGGTGGTCGGCTCGGCCATCCGCACGATCTCGCGGACGAACGGGCCGACGGTCTCGAAGGCAAGTCGGTTCTTGTCGGGCATGTACTTCTCGATGGCGGCGTCGATCTTCTGAGCGAGGACGGGCCGGACAGTTTCGTTGCGCCCTGGGCGCTTGCCGTTGTTGATCACGCACTGGCTATGCGGACTGCATCCGGCCAGCCGGGCGAAATCCTCCCGATCCGCACCGTTCCGCGGATCGATCGGCGTGTCGCGGCGCCGCATGATCTCAGGCAACGCGACGACGGGGCCGCGTTTGGGTCCCGTCCCGGGGTCGTTATGGGAGCGGAAGGAAGACGCGGTAACGGTCGAGCGACGCGTAGGTGTGAAGCCCGGATTCGGCGAGCAGCGTGTCGACGGGAGTGTTGCGTTCGAGCCGCCAGCACAGCCAGGTCGAGCGCATCCTCGCCGGGCGGATGTCGAGGTCGGTGGCGGTACGGCGAACGAAATCGGCAACCTGACCGGAGCTCGTGCCGGAGCGGCCGGGGCGGAACGCCCAGTCATCTGGAGCCAGGTCGGCGAGTTGCTGCCGGAGCACTGGTCGCCATCCTTCTTCGACCGGTACGGAGCGGCGACGTGCGTCACGGACGCGAACGAAAGCGCCGTCCACACTGACATCCCTTCGGTGCACTTCGAGGAGCTCACGTGTGGCAAGGCCAGCACCGAGCCCGAGCGCAAGCAACACCGCAGCATCTCGTCGCGCAGCGGACGTTCCGCGGGTCCGTGACCACGAGTACAACTCTGCGCGCTGCTCGGAGTCGTACGGCGGAGTCGGCGTTGACCGACCGATGCCGTAGAGCGGCACCGGCTCACTGTCGGGCGCGACGACCTCACTGATTCGCAAGAGCTTCCCGCGGAGCGTGTTCTTCGTTCCCCGGCTCATGCCGGTCATGCCGTTGATGACGAAGCTCTCGATTCTGCTTCGCCGGAAGATCTTCGCGCGGTCGAGGTCCAGTCCCTTTGTCTGCCAGCACCAGAGGACGAAGGGTGTGACGAACGGGTACAGGCTCCGCGGGTTCACGTCGAGAGCGGTCGCGACGTCGTCGACGAGCGAGGTGAGGAACGGACCGATCGTGTCCCACCAAGGCAACGCGAGCAGCGGCGTGTAGGTGGCGGAGGTGCTCGAAGCGGAGGGCACAGATGAGCCTTTCTGACGGGTGGGGACGTCGAAACGGTAGTGATCCGCCGGGCCGAAGTCGTCCCGTTTCTGGCCTCGACCTGCGCGACGCACCGCGCGGCTCGCAGTTCGTCACCCATCCGCGCATAGCGATTCCGAGGCCGACCTGCGGTCTCGGAAAGGACCGCTGTGCCGACCCCGAACCCCCGACTCCTTCGTCTCCACGAACGATGGGCCACCATCGCGAACACCCTCGCCAGTCAGCTCACCCGAGACGAACGCCGCAGCCTCGACTTCTACCTCGCCGACGTCGGCGCGGATCCGATGCCCACACCCGTCGTCGAGCGATGGGTAACGATGGTGCACGAGCTAGAGGATTTCGCTGCCCAGAACGGGCGGATGCCGTTCGCCAGCGCACTCCGTCCACGACCGAAAACGGAAGAGCAGCGCCTGGTCGACCGGCTCGCGTACCAGCGCCGACCGTCGACGCGTGCGGGTATGGCCGAGTGCCAGCGCGTTCGGCTCGAAACGCTCCCCGGATTTCTCTGGGATCCGCGGGATGCGGCTTGGCAGTCATGGCTCGAAGCTCACCAGCTGTTCTGGGAGGAGGAAGAACGGCCGCCCCGTCGCCGTTCGTCTGACCCCGGCGAAGCTTCCATTGCACGTTGGGTTGCCCACCAACGAGCGCTTGCGAAGACCGGAACGCTTCCGACACTGCGAGAACGAGCACTCCGCCGCGCCAAGTACCGTGTCCTATAGCGGCTTCGTACAGTTCTGTGGAACGAGCGCTCCTTCTTAAGGGAACCGCACGATGAGGCTCGTCCCGGCTCCCGGCTCCCGGCTCCCGGCTCCCGGCTCCCGGCTCCCGGCTCCCGGCTCCCGGCTCCCGGCTCCCGGCTCCCGGCTCCCGGCTCCCGGTGTCGAGCGACAAGGGTTGTTGTCAGTAGTCCACGCGTTCTGTCAGGAAGCGGACCGCGGTGTTGCGCAAAGCGCTAGCGGGACAGATGACCCGGCAGCGTCCTGCGAAGCCTCCGCCGCTCATCACCCCGTCGCTCGTCAGCACGCAGATGGCAGCGGCGTCCTAGGCGACGGCGCGGCGGAATCGCTGGCGTTGGCGCTGCTGCAGTCTTCCTCGAAGAGGACGGACATACCGTCGAAGGACCAATGCACTCGTCATCTTCCATAGGACCCGATATCAACTTCGAGCAAGCACCGGCTCAGGACGGGTCGTCCGGGAGAGCGGTCGTCGTTGGCGGCTCCCTCGCCGGCCTCCTCACCTCACTCGCGCTCGCGTCCGCCGGGTGGAAGGTCACCGTCCTGGAGCGGACCGTCCGCCACGGCATCCAGGGCGCGTTCCTTCGCGCTGCCCGCGGACGACAGCGGACGATGCTCCGATTCGATGGCATCGAATCACCGAGTCTTCGCGAGATCGCGTCGGGCGGGGCGGACCAGCCCGTCGAACCTTGGAGCCGGATCCACGGTCGGCTTCATGCTGCCGCCGTCGCGGAGCCGCTGATCAACCTCCGGGACGGCACTGCCGTGCGCGACATTGGCCAGCATGACAACGCCGCGTGGGCAGAGACCACCACGGGCGAGCGGTTCACCGCTGACGTGCTGATCGGTGCGGACGGCCACCGCAGTGTCGTTCGCCGGCACGTGTCACCCGAGACTCCCGACGCCCGGTACGCCGGGTACCTGCTGTGGCTTGGCAGTCTCCGCGAAGCGGAGCTACCAGAGGAGCTCTGGCTGCCACCGGGTGACAACGGCGTGATGGAGTGGGGCCGCGGCATCCTCTTCGCGCACACGTTCCCTGGCGACGACGGCTCCTCGATGCCAGGGCGCCGAATCGCTTCCTTCGCGCTCTACGACGCCGACCGTGGGCCTGCCATGCGTCGCCTCGGCGTGGTCGAGGGGAGCGTCGTTCAGCACTCCCTCCGCCCGCAGGACATCCCCGCCGATCTCGTCAGCGAGGTCGCGGACGGGCTGAGCGAATGGCCGCAGCCGTGGGAAGCAATCATCCGAACAGCGTTCCGCCGCCATCGAGTAACCGGCACTCCGATCGCCGAGTTCGTCCCGACGCGGCTGGCCGCCGGCCGGCTCGCGCTCGTCGGGAACGCAGCCCACGTCCCGACGCCCATGACCGGGTCCGGCTTCGACGAATCCGTCGAGGATGCCGAGTCGATCCGAAGCGCACTCACCAGTATCAGCGGCGCCACCGTCCCTGCGGCGCTGCGCGCCTACGAGGCGGAGCGCCTCACAGCGGTGCAGCGGACGGTCGAGTCGGGGCAGGGCTTCAGCCGAAGCTTCGCCGGCACCTGAGGAAGCGAACCGACCCCGTCGGACGATGAGGGGCGGTGCCGGCCGGCACCGCCCCTCAGCAATCACGTTTTCCAGATGAGCTCGCTTTGGCCCTCACGCAAAGGGCGTTGAACCGTCGTCCCGGTAGGCGATCGCTCACCGCACGGTCTGCACGAGCCCACTGGGTTGTGGGGACGAACCGGAGGAGCTTCATCTCGACTCCGGTCCGCGCAGGAGCTGGACCCGACGCCGGACGACTTCGGCGCGTACATTCCGTCGCAACATCGCTTCGGCGGTCGTCGCGGTGTCATCAGCCACGAGAGGGATCAGCTCATGTCACGAGAAGAACATGCCCGCGAGGGAGCGCAATCCGTCATCCCCGACGACGAGATTCTCGACGTCGCCGTTGTGATGCCGCGCGGCTCGACGTTCGCCAGTGTGCTGGGTTCCGTCGCGGGTGTCGAAGCCGGCGGGGCACTCGGCAACACGACCGCGTGGGGTGTGACAGGCGGCCTGCTCGGACAGCGAGCGAACAGTGCGCGACGCGGAAGCTACCCGTCGATCGTCCTCGCCGTCTCTGCGACTCGGCTTTACGTCCTCGGCCGGACCACGACAGCCCTCGTCGGCGGCTGGAAGAACCTCCACCCCGTCGCGCACATCGATCGGTCCCAGCTCTCGGTACGGCGACACCACAGGGGAACGGTTGCCGTGATCGAGCTCACCGACGACTCGACCGGCGTGACGCTTGAGTTCGAGGCGATGAACTTCGGTGGCCTCGGTCTGAAGGACCTGCTCGGTCCGCTGGAGGAAGCCGGCGACGACCGGCGCTGACCGTTTCGGCAGGGTCCTGCCGAGTTCGGGCTTCCTGAGCACTCGACAAGGCTGTAGGTTCCCGAGCAGACGAGCGACAAGGGCGATGCGGATCAGGCACCGGTTGCGCTCACTGGCACGAACGGCGATCAAGGGCCGAAACGGCTCGGGCTGGATGCCCAACCACATCCACCGCGCTGCGCATGCGCGAGCACTGCAACCTCCAGGGAATGGAAGCAGTCATGAACCAGAAGCTGACGTACGAAGTGCCGCCCACCACCGGATGGCGAGGATTCTGGGATCGGGGAGGGTTCTGGAAAGCCGCCCTCGCGGCCATCGTCTACATCGCACTCTACGAGGGGTTTGCGTTCCTCCTTCTCCGACCGATCGTCGCTGACGTCCTCGACACCTCGAACGCGTTCGCGAGCGCGACGAACGTCCTGCTCGGCCTGGCACTGCCGGTCATCTTCGGCAGCGTCGTCCTGGTCCTCTTCGGACTGAGCATCGGCTGGTTCCCCCGTCCGCTGTTCGGCGCTCAGCCAGTCCGCGGCCGGTGGTGGATGTGGATTGCCCCGTTCCTCGTGCTCATCCCGATCGTCTTCCACCTCATCGGCACGGACTACTCCCGCTACACCCCGGCCGTCGTCGTCTCGACACTGTTCGCCGGCCTGTTCATCGGATTCGCCGAAGAGGTCCTCTGCCGCGGGTTCGTCGTCGGCTTCCTCCGCAGGCACGGGTACAAGGAGTGGGCCGTCATGGCGCTGTCGTCACTCGTCTTCGGGATCCTGCACTCAAGCAACGTGCTCGGCGGGCAGGACCCCAGGGCAGTCGTCGTGGAGGTCCTCTACGCGATCCCGTTCGGCGTGTGCATGTACCTCACCCTCCGCGTCACCGGGAACCTCATCTGGCCGATCCTGCTGCACGCCTTTACCGACCCCACCACCGCCCTCGCCAGCGGCGGCATCGACGAGACCGTTGCGGGCACATCGAACACCGCGCTGACGATCGCGGTCGTCGCCACGTTCGCCTACGTCGGGTTCGCGCTCATCGGCGTCATCTGCACCCGAGGCCACGCTGAAGGACGAGCAGAAGCCCACGAAGGCCCTCGACGCGCCTCCGTCAGCGCAGCCGACGAGGACACCCAACCAACCATCGCCTAAGACAAGTCCGCAACACGAAGGTAAGGAGACAGACCATGTCCACGGACGCGCGACGGTATGGCAAGGCGATTGAACGGCAAGACGGTCGGGACTTCCCGTTCTACGACGGAGAGCCGATCCGGATCCCCGCATGGCAGTGGGTGACGATCATCGTCGCGTGCGTTGCCGGCATCACCGTACTGAGCTTCTATCCCGCCGCGAACAACATCCAGTCCCTGGTGCCCCGGTTCCTCTTCACAGCGATCATGCTCGCCGTCTTCATTGTGTTCACGAAGCGGCACTGGGCGAGGATCTTCCAACGCACCACCGCCCGCGACTACGGCGCAATGGTGCTCTTCGCGATCGGGAACATCATCGTGACGTTCACGGTCGGGATCATCGTCAAGGCGATCTTCGGGAGCAATGCGAACACCGCGACCGATGGCATCCACGGCGCGGGTGAGATCGTCGCGTTCTACGTCGGGACCGCGATCCAGCTGTTGGGCGAAGAGCTCTTCACGATCCTGCCGTTCCTGGCGGTTATGGCGCTGTGCCACCGCATCGGACTCACCCGCACCCAAGGCATCCTCATCGCCTGGCTCGCGACCGCGATCTGGTTCGGCGCAGCCCACCTGCCAACCTACGGGTGGAACTTCGCGCAGGCGTTCCTGATCATCGGCGTCGCTCGATTGGTACTCACGCTCGCCTACATCCGCACGAAGAACATCGCGGTCAGCACCGGCGCGCACATCATCAACGACTGGGTCCTCTTCACCGGCGCGATCATCGGGGCCGCAGTGAGCACCTGACCGTCGAAGCACCGGAACATTTCTGCAGCCCACCTACGTCTCGGTCGCGGATCCCTCACCGGGATTTCGTACGTCTGATTCGATGCGACCTAGATTGATCAGGTCTTGAGGAGGGCCCATGAGAGCGTTCCAGGAGGTGGCCGCGGGTGTCTTGGTCGCCACCAGCCGCAGAATGTCCACGACGTCGACGGTGTTGGCATCTGGCGGAGAGGCCCTGCTCATCGATCCGGCATGGATGCCTGATGAGCTTGAAGCCCTGGCTGCGTCGCTCGACCGGCGGAACCTCAGTGTGGTCGGCGGGTTCTCGACGCATGCGCATCAGGATCATCTCTTATGGCACCCAGGCTTCGGGGACGCACCCCGGTGGGCATCACCGCGCACGGCGCAACTGGCCCGATCGGAGCGAGCGACTCTCGTCGAGTACCTTGGGTCCGACTTCCCGACGAGACTCGCGGACCTCATGGGAAGCGTGCAGGGTACGGAGGCGATCCCCTGTGCCTCGGTACCTGCGGGCTTCCACCCGGAACTCATCGTCCACGACGGACATGCGCCCGGTCACACGGCCCTGTGGCTCTCCGAGCAGCGTGTGCTCATCGCCGGCGACATGCTGAGCGATATCGAACTGCCCTTGCCCTTCTACCCGGATGACCTCCCGTCCTACCTGGAGGCACTTGATGTGCTTGCCGTCCACGCACAGCACGCCCTCGTCGTCATCCCTGGTCACGGATCCCCTGGGACTGACGCGCTCGCACGCGTTGATGCGGACAGGCGCGTCCTCGACGACATCATCAGAGGGCGAGAGCCGGACGACAGGAGGCTCGCGGATCCGGGCATGCAGGAGGCACTCGCGCACCTGCGCGAGATGGTGACCTGAAGAGTTCCATCCCGCAGCCGCCACGGACGGTTGCAACGGAACGTGCAGGTGCCGCGTCAGGCGTTCAGCGAACACGATGCGGCGATCGTCCGATAGCCGATCGGCCAACGGACTCGCCGAGTCGTGAAGCCGCACAAGTTAGGCGATGCCGTCCTGCCTGCCGTCGCCGGAACTACGCTCGCCCCGAGGAACGCCCTTGCGGCAGATCCTCGCAGATGTCAGGGGCCCGCTGTGGCAGTTGGGTTTGCTGACTGTCTTTGGCTCTGACGGGTGCGGTGGTCTTCCCGTGCGGCGCTGATGACGCCGACGGCTGCGGCGATGATCAGGAGTGTTTGCAGCGTGGCGAGGACCGGGTCCGCGCTGGTGTCGTCTTGACGGTTCGTCAGCGCTTCCGTCGGCCGGGACGGGCCCGACGCCAGGTACAGCGCGCAGTCCGTGAACGCATGGACGGCCATCGCGACCCAGAGTCGCCCGCTGACGCGGCGGACCCAGTAGTAGAGGCTGCCGTTCATCGCCAGGAATGTCACCTGGAACAGGATCGCTCCGAACGGGACGCCGACCCAGATGCTGCCGACGACGTGGGCGAGCCCGAACGCAATAGAGGAGACCAGCATGGTCACGAGCTCGCCGTGGTGTCCGCGGACAGCGTCGACGAGGATGCCGCGGAAGAACAGCTCCTCACCGACACCGACCAGGATCGTGCCGATGATGACGACGAGGACCGTGCTGACGGGCCGAGCACCCCACGGGGTGCTTGGTAGCTGGGCGAGCGGAAGCAGGAGCATTAGCACGGGGATGCTGATCAGCCACCAGCGGCGCGGCCGCAACGTCGGCGTCGGCGCTTCCCGCCACACGCTCCGCCCCCAGCCGGCGTAGCGGAGGAACACGACGCCGAGGAGGATCCCGACCGGCAGCGGGATGTAGTGCGATAGAACGAACTCGGTGGTGTCGTTGTCACCGGCGAGGTCCCCGAGGACGTTGCCGAGGACCGCCGCCAGGAGCAGGTACACGACCGCCGCCGCAAGACCGACCCAGATGGTGCGTGGGATACGTGGGTTCGCGAGGACGGTGCTCATGCGGGAACCCTGTCGTCGAGGGTCGGCCGGCTCCCGGCCGGAAGCTGTTCGTGGGCGCCGCGAATGACGAACGCGACCCCGACGAGCGCGAGCGCACCGACGGGGAACAGGAACGCTTGCGCGAAGCCGGCGGCATCACCGGGGGTGCCGTTGCCCTGGATGAACTGGTTAAAGTCCCACAGTCCGTGCAGCACCATCGCGGGAATCAAGGACCCGGTCGTTCGCCGGGCGATGTAGAACACCGTGCCGACAACGAACGCGAACAGCACCTGTGGAAGCGTCTCCGCGAGGGGCTGCCCCAGAAGGGAGTTGCTCAGGTGTGAAAGCGCGAACAGTGCGGTGGTGAGGAACCACACCCATACCTCTGAAACGTGGCTGCGAAGCGCAACCAGGAACAGGCCACGGTAGGTGATCTCCTCCGTGAACCCCACCAGGAGCAGCACGAGCGCTGCTCCAAGGAAGGCTCCGCTCACCGCACCCCAATCAGCGGCAGCGAGACCGACGACCGCCATCACCGCAAGGAGGATCGGCGCAATCATCGGCCACCGGTGCGTGCTGCGGTGCCGGTCTCGGAACGCTGGGCCCCACCATCCAAGGGTGGTCGTCACCACGGTGAGGGCGACTGCGGCGGCGATGAGCGACAGGCCGGCACCGAGAAACAGGTTCCGCGCCGAGTCGCCCCACGCTGTGTAGCTGATCCCAGTCATCGCCTGGATACCGATGACCAGAATGGACTCGCCAATGATGACGGCGAAGCCAATCCATACCCGTGGTGCAACCCGCACACGATCCCCTGACGTCGCAGAGAACCTGGCAGTTCCCTCGATGTCAGTATGCCGACGAATCGATGGCTCCGCGCACGCTTGCTGCCGGTGTCCGCGGTCGTCCCTATCCTCGAGCTACGAGTTGAGCGGTCAGCGCGGAACACTCTGGCCGCCCGTGCACCGCCGCGGTTCGTGGGCTCCTTGGCTGTGACGTTGCAGCGTGGTGCCCACGGCGCAGGTACGTGGTGCTCAGCATGGCGCTACGGGTCGTCTCGATGCACCATCGGCATTCGGAACACCTGTTCGCAGGTTCTTGGTTATGGTCGGCTCATGGCATCGGAGGTTTCGAGCTCGTATTCGCGCCGCGCCGCTGAGTACGCCGAACGGCTGGGATCCATGACGGCGGTGCATCCATCCGATGTGCACCTCGTCTCTACGTGGGCTGCGGGAGTTGAAGGCCCGCTGCTGGACGCCGGCTGCGGCCCGGGCCATTGGACGGCTTACCTCCGAGAGCTCGGTCATGACGCCCGGGGAGTCGACCAAGTCGCCGGATTCATCGAGCACGCCCGGGCTTCGCACCCGAGTGCGCCGTTCGCGATCGGGAACGTCGACGCACTCGACGACCCGGCCGACAGCTACGGTGGAGTTCTCGCCTGGTACTCGTTGATTCACCACGAACCGGAAACCATTCGTCGTCCTCTCGAGGAGTTCGCGCGCGTGCTCCGGCCAGGCGGCCGCCTGCTCGTCGGCTTCTTCGTTGCCGACAACGTGAAGCCGCTCGACCACGCCGTTGTCGCCGCCTACCAGTGGTCGAGCGCGGTGCTAGGTAAGGAGCTGATCGCTGCGGGTTTCGACGTCGAGGAAACGCACACCCGAACGGCGTCAGCACCCAACCCTCGCCCGCATGGCGCCATCCTGGCCCGACTCCGCCCCGCCGGCTAACGCTCGTCCGGTCGAGGATCGTCAATCGGGACGCCTCGACGCCGGGCTGTGGGACACGAACAGGCGTTTCGTGGTGTGCTAGCCGGATGCGCGTCAGATCAGCGGCCGTCGTCATCCGAGACGAGAGCCTGCTCGTCATCGATCGGTTGAAGGATGGTCGGAACTACTGGGTGCTTCCTGGTGGTGGGGTGGAGGAAGGTGAGAGCCTCCGCGAGGCTTGCCGGCGCGAACTGCGCGAGGAGACTGGACTTGAGGCGATCATCGGTGATCTGCTCGACGTGCCAGTGGATAGCGGCGCTCCAGCGGCCTACTTCGCAGCCCAAGTGCGTCCTGGTCCGTTGGTGCTCGGTGGCCCAGAGATCGAACGAGCATCAGAACTGAACCAGTACGAGCCGAGGTGGGTGGAAGTTGCCTTGCTCACCCAAATCCCGTTGGTGCCGGAAGCGGCGAGGCAAGCGGTGCAGCTGGTCCTCAAAGCGCGCCGGTAGGGGATGGTCATCCGGACGAGATCTCACAAGGGGCGGCCCGGCCGCCTGGAGTGCGCGGTCGTCAGCGCGCTCTTGAACCCCTCTCACCCGGGACGGGCGATGTACAGTGCAGCCCGTCCGCGGTCATAGTGAGCCATGAGGTCTCAACGGGGGAAGTCGTCGCGTCCGAGGCGCGAAACGCCCCCGCGCAGCAGACGCATGGTTGCCGCGTTTGCAGCCGTTGTGCCACTCATGATCACCTTCGTACTCGCGAGTCCAGGTGTTGCGACTGCCTCGACCGAAGCGCCGACACCGACGGCAGTGGCTACAGCGGATACGGGAACGCCACCCAGTCCGACGCCGGCTGACCCGTCAAGCCCAGCCCCAACTACGGTGCCGAGCTCAGTCCCGACTGCCGCGCCAAGCCGGACCGCGTCCCCTATCCCGGCTCCGACCCAGACGGCTGGCGCATCCGCATCACCGAGCGTCACTCCGGATCCCACTCCTCAGGTGAGCGCCCCGGCCGCCGCCGCTTCGACTCCTGCTGCAGCACCTCCGACCGTTCTGGCGTTGGTTCCGAACGCGAACACGGCGCTGATGGCGTGGGTGGGAACGGCGGCGGATCGGCCGGCCACGCTGCTGACCTTGCAGGCCGCGTTGAACGCCGTGCCCGTCGGCGGAACAGTCTCGTTCGACTCGAACGACTACGCGTTCACGACCGCACTGACCGTGCCCCGACAGGTCACTCTGGAGACAGCGTCTGCGTCGACCCTGTTTGCGCGGTTCACCATCAGCGGCGGTGGGCTGACCGCGGCGGAGACGGTCAGGTTCGGTGTGGCCGCGACACCGGTGTTCTCCGTCACCGGCAACGACGTCACGCTGTCCGACCTTCGGGTGAGCAACCCGAACGCCGTCGCGAGACCGACCGGCGTGCAGCTCGGCGCGGGGGTGACCGGCACCAGCATCACGAACTTCGCCATTGACGGCGGCGGGCAGGCATCCTCGTACGGCATCAACCTGTCAACCGGAGCAGCGACGATCACGAACTCAACCATCAGCGGTGTCGCGACCGGTATCGGCATCACGGCGGCTGCGACGACGGCCGGAATCAGTGTCACCGGCGGCACCATCACGAGCGCGACCGCTGGCATTGCCCTCGGCGCGACCGCTTCGCCGAGAGTCACCGGGACGACGCTCATCGGTCCAGGAGCGGCAGGTACGGGCATCGACCTGCAGAACGCCTCCGCCGCTGTGATCAGCGACGTTCAGGTGTCCTCGTTCAACCGCGGCATCGGCACCACGGGAACAAGCGCCGCGGCCGGGGCGACGATCACGAATCCCACCATCATCGGTGCCGGTTCAGAGGGCATCTCGCTCGGCAGCACCAGCGGTGCAAGTATCACTGGCGCCACGATCACTGGCGCCGGTGCGGGTTCCTCCCGCGGCGTGAACATCTACCGCGCCACCGGCGTCACTATCACAGAACCAACTGTCGGCTCCTTCGCGTACGGCATCTACACGGACATCGGCGACACCGGAGCTGGACCGCGGATCATCCGGCCGACCATCACTGCCGTCACGGGAGGCATCACCCTCGGTTCAACGCAGGGTGCGACGATCACCGACTCGACCATCACCGGGTCGTCGTCTTCCGGGACGGGCATCAACTTCATGAACGCTGGCCGCGTGACCGTCCGGGACGGAACGATCACCGGGATGCTGTACGGCGTCGGCACCACGTCTCAGCTCACCGCGGACAGTGACCGGACCGACATCGTCATCAGCCGCATCACGGTCGTCGGCGCCCCGAACGCCTCCAACGCCGTCACCCTCCTGGGTGTGACGAACACCCGCATCAGCGACGTCGTCGCGGAGATCGCCGGTGCTGGCGTCATCACGCACGACTCCAGCGATGTCACCGTGACCGGCGTCGATGTCACCGGGCGGCCCGGCATCTCTTCCACCAGCGGGGCTGCGGTCCTCCGTGCCTACGACTCGCAGCGCGTGAACCTCTCGCTGTCGAGCATCAACGGCGGTTCGTACGGCGTCTTCTACTCATCCAGCACCGACTCGGTGGTCACCGGGATCCTCGTCGAGAACGTGTCCGAGTACGGCATCTACGCCCGCAGCAGCGCCGACCTCAACTTCGGCACCAGCATCTTCCGGAACAACGGTGCAGTCGGGAACATCGTCGTCACCGTTCCCAGTAACGGCATCAGCCACGACGTGCGGATCCACGACAACACGATGACCGACAACCGTGGCGGCGTGAACCTCTCCGCCGGCACCCGTGCAGTCCGCTTCACCGACAACGTCGTCACCGGCCAGCCGGCCGTCCTCACCGCCGCCCCCGCGCACGACGTCACCATCGCCGGGAACACCGTCACGCAGACCGCCGATGACGCGACCGCCGTGATCGTGGTCCCTACTTACGAAGACGGCGAACAGCCCGGGTCGTACTCGTCCTCCGGCATCACCGTCCGCGACAACCGCTTCGTCGGAGCCGGGATGTGGATCCGCGTCGGCTCCCCACCGGACAGCGTCGGCACCGCATTCCGCACAGTGCAGGACCCCGTCCTCGTCGTCGGTAACACCTTCCCAGCCGACTCGACTGCCATCCGGACGTTCCCCAACGCTGTCGTCGGCGAAGACACTGCCGGAGCCGTGGACCGTGCCGGTGCAGCTCGAGCCGCAGCATCGGTGGTGGTACCCAACGGTCCCGTGGCGGTGGACGCGAGGAACCACGGCAACCCGAACGACTGGGCGTCGCCCTGCAAGGCCACTGGCTACCTCGACGACGACCTCCGCTACGACGGCGGCGGAGCCGCCGTGTACGAGCTGACTGTCGCGCCGGTGCTCTACCCGGAGAACTGTGTCGACCTGTCGCTCACCGAGACGCCGACGACGCCAACAGGCACCTCGGTGCGCGTCGGTGACACCGTGACGTGGACGCTCACCCCGCACAACGACGGCCCGGGCGCAGCGCCAGCCGGGTGGACGGTGACGCAGCTCCTGCCGGACGGCGTTACCGTGGTGTCGATGACCGGCGACGGGTACCGGTTCGCTGGCACCACCGGCACGGCGGAGGGCCCGCTGCCGTCCGGCGCGGATGGATCACTGATCACGGTCACCGTCCGCATCGGAGAGAGGTCTGCGGCAACGCTGCACGATGTTGCGTTCGTCGCACTCGCGGCGGCTCAGGACGTCGACGGTGACGGCTACGACGACCCGATCATCGAACGGACGAACCCGCTCGTCGTGCCCACCGTCGACACCGACGCGATCGCATCGCCGACCGATAACGACGCCGACGGCGTCTGGACGATCGCCGCCGATGAGCCGACACCAGGAGGCGGAGGCGGAGGCGAAGGCGGTGGCGGTGGTGACCGGGATGCTGATGGAGTGCCCAGCGGCAGCGGAATCGCGTCTACCAATGCGTCGGACGTCGGCTTCCCCGGCGGATACGGCCCCTACGGCGAGGCCACAACGCTCGCATGGACCGGTGTGTCACTTGCCGCGCCGTTCGCAGCAGCGGTCGTCTTGCTCATCGCCGGAACGGTCACGGGACTGATTGAGCGACGCCGTCGGCGGACTGCGAATCATCGACCGTAAAGCTGTTCAAGATTCAATTTCCTCGAGACGAACTTGTTGCCGGTCGGCGTCAAGTCGCTGCGACCGAAACAGCTGCCGCTGCCGGACCAGCCGCCGACCGATCCCGGCACAGTCGCCGTCATGCTGCGGCGCGCTGGGAGGCCAACCGTCGTGCTCGTCAGTCCACACGACGATGCGCCGCAGCATGGCGGTGAAGTGCGCCGCTTCCCGGCGACGACGAGAACCATCTTCCGGCGGGAGCCGCATCCGCCAGATCATGCCGAGCTCGTTGAGCTGCTGGACACGGTCGTGCCGCAGGGTGTGCTGGCGGCACTCAACGCGGCGACTGTTCACCCGTCGTCCGAGCGGGAAGCCGTCCGAGGTCGTGTACGCGTTCAGGACCGCCACATCACCGTGTTGAACCCGGTGTACGGTCAGCGCTGCGACGCCAGCCACCTTTGATGAGGACGGTCGAGCGCGATCGAGGCGCTGCTGATCGGACCCGCGAGCCGGATCACTGTCGGCGCCACCCCAGGAGATGAACCCGAGAACAACCATGAGGGGCTCTCCGGCGACGAGACCACGGACGTCGGGTCCGACACCGGCACACCGGCACACCGGTCCGCGAGGGCCACGACAGCCTCGGCAGCGTGTTCACGGGCACGATCGACCGCGTGCAGATCGACCTCGGGGACGACGTCGGCGACAACGACCACCAGATCGGTCCGGAAGAACGCATGCGCATCCTCACGGCTCCGCAGGAGAACCGCCCGTCGGGGCCTCGTCAGACCTGTCCCGGGTGCACCCGCTCACCCGCCTCGGGTGATTCCGCAGGCCGGACGAGCGCGGAGCATCATCGACATGAGTGTTGACACTGCCGCCACGGCTTCCGATGTCCCGCCCCGCGAAGACCTGCCGGGCATCTTCGACGAACTCGACCACCAGCTCGCTTGTCAGGCGTACCTGTGGGCGCTGCCGATCGTCTCCTACGCGCAGTGGCGGACACAGCACCGTGACGTGTTCGGGGCCACCGACCACGACCTAGTCCGCTACCTCACCTACCAGGACCGGCTCGGCCTCATCACCGCGAACGCGACCACCCCCTACATCTTGAACTTCTTCGACCTGTCCGCAACGGGTCCGCTGGTCATCGAGCTGCCACCGGGGCCGACGGCCGGGGGGATCTCCGACTTCTGGCAGCGCGAGGTCGCTGTCCTCGGTGAGATGGGCGCCGACGCGGGCCGTGGCGGCACGACCCTGGTCGTCGGCCCGGGCCAGGACGTCCCAGAGCACGACGAGACCTGGACGGTCGTCCACAGCACAGGCGTCAACATCATGTTCGGATTCCGCACCCTCGATCCCGATCCCGTCCGGAGCGCGGCCCTGGCCGACAAGGTCCAGGTGCACCCGCTCAGCGTTCACGAGGACCCGCCCGCGACTCGGCTGGTCTCACCCGGCAGCCGGCCGTGGTCTGGTGACCAGCCTCGCGGCATCGCGTACTGGGAACGACTGCACGAGATCTACCAAACCGAGGTGATCGACGAACGCGACCGGTTCTTCCTCGCCATGCTCCGCCAACTCGGCATCGAACGAGGCACACCGTTCACACCGGACGACCGACTCCGCGCGATCCTCGAACGCGCGACCGTCGACGGTGAGCGGATGGCGCAAGCCAACACGTTCGCGAAACGGTTCACAGGAGCCAAGTACTGGCCGGACCGGCAGTGGGACACGGCGGTCGTCCTGTCGAACTCGTCCCAACGCGGACCCTGGTACGACGAACTGCTCGAGCGTGCCTCGTGGTTCTACGAGGCGGTGAGCTTCTCGGCGGCGATGAAGAGCACCGTGCCCGGCAAAGGCCAGGCGTACCTCGGCGGTTACACGGACGCCGTCGGGGCATGGCTGGACGGCGGCGCACACTACACGCTCACCATTCCGCCGGACGTTCCGGCCGCGCTCTTCTGGTCGGTCACGGTCTACGACGTCACCACACGCTGCCTCATCGACAACCATCAGCAGCGCGGCGACCGCGGCAGCCGCGACCCCGAGCTCGTGACGGAAGCCGACGGCTCGGTGGTCCTTCACTTCGGCCCGACTCCGCCGGATACTGGCGAGAGCAATTGGGTGCAGACAATCCCGGGCCGGCACTGGTTCTCGTACCTGCGCTTCTACGGCCCCCTCCCGCCCTACTTCGACCGCACCTGGAAGCCCGGTGACTTCACCAAAGCGACGCGCTGAGCAGGTGAAGCGAAGGGCTGTTCTGCCCAGCGCACGACGTGACCGATGCGCTCGCGTCGACCGGTTCGACCCTCGGTGCACCGTTCGCCGCGCCCAACGTCTCGCGGTCACCCGTTCCAGGTGAAGCCGTCAGCGTCGGTTCGCGGTGAGATCGCTCCATGACGGATACGGCAGTGCGAAGTGAGGCCGATGAGGCCCTTCTGACGAAGGCATACCTGTACGGCTTCCCGCTGGTGTTCAACCTCGCGCAGGTGGCACGGTACGTCGAGAGCGGCGTCGGGGCGGTTCCCGCAGCACCGTGGAACTCGTTCGGCCACGCCCGCACTCTTGCCGGGCCGGACGACACGTTCGTCACGATCAACAACGACACGTTGTACTCGATGGCGCAGATCGACCTCAGCGTCGGCCCGGTCAGGTTGCGCGTACCCGACACCGCCGGTCGGTACTACGTGCTGCAGTTCGTGTCCGCGTGGACGGACAACTTCGCCTACGTCGGACACCGCGCGACCGGCACGGGCGCGGGGGAGTTCCTTCTCGTGCCGCCGGGATGGGATGACTCCGCGTCAGCGAACACGACCGTCATCCGCTTCCCCACGACGGTGGCGTCGATCGTCGGTCGGTGGGCCGTCAGCGGCGACGACGATCTGCCCGCCGTGCACGCCCTCCAGGACGCCACGACGCTGACGCCTCTAGATGATGGCGCCCGGCCGTTCGGTCTCGCCCGACCAGACGCGACCGTACCCGAGGACCTGGTGTTCCTCGAGCAGCTCCGCGTCTGGTCCCAGCAGTTCCCACCAGCGGCACGCGACGAAGAACTGCAGCGGTCATTCGCGCCCGTCGGCATCACCGCGCCGACCAGCCCCCACCTCGACCTGCCCACTAGGACGCACGAGCGTCTCACCGCCGGGCTCGCGGCGGGACGAGCGGCGTTGGAGCGCGCACTCACTTCAGGTGCGAGCCCGCAGGTAAACGGCTGGAAGCTCACCCTGCACGCCTTCGACTACAACCTCGATTTCTTCGAAGTAGGCGCGATGGACGACGATCGCTTCAAGATCGCTGACCCGGAACTCCGCATCGTTGAACGCGCTGCCGCGGCACTCGGCGGGCTGTGGGGCAACCACGCCTACGAGGCGGCGTACATCATGACCTACCTCGACGACCACGGCGAGCAACTCAATGGCGACCACACGTACACGCTCCGTCTCAACCCGACGCCGCCCGTGGGCGCATTCTGGTCGTTGACCATGTACTCGATGCCCGACTTCTACCTCGTCGCGAACCCCATCGACCGCTACTCAATCGGCGACCGGACCCCCGGTATTGCCCGCGACCCCGACGGCGCCCTCACCATCACCATCAGCCACGAACAGCCAGCCGACCCGCACGCCAACTGGCTTCCGAGTCCCCCCGGCGACTTCCGGCCAATCCTTCGCATGTACGAACCCGACGACGACGTGCTCAACGGCGAGTGGACCGCGCCGGCAATCCTCCGCGCTACCGCCTAACACAGAGGATTTCACCGAGTCTCGATAGCAGGTCGTTCAGCGGACGTTGAGCGCGAGGTAGTCGAGGGCCTGTCGAACCGTCTCCTCGAGCGGGCGGGTGCTGTCGATGACCAGTCGATCATCGGTGCGGGGCTCGTACTCGTCGGCTGTGCGCTGCACCTCGTCCCATGTCGGCAACGTGAACCCGGGAATGTCGTTCGCACGCTGCTCCACGCGGCGACGGTGCTCGTCGACGTCCGCACACACGACCTCGATCACGCAGAGCGGGACCCCAGCAGTGTCCGCGGTCGACACCCACCCAGCCCGAGCGGGTTCCACGCCGCTCACCGCGTCGGCGATGACTACCTGGCCGCGCCGCAGATTCGGCACCGCGATCACATGCATGATCGAGTACGCGGCAATCCCGGACTGCTCGCGGGGGACCTGGTACTTCCACATCGCACCCTCAATCGCGTCGACGCGCAGTGTCAGCGACGGCGTCAACTCCGCGATCGCGGCGGACAACGTCGACTTCCCTGCACCGGGAAGACCACAAATCTGAACCAGCATCGACAACTCCTTCGTTGAACGTGAGTCTCTGTCTATCGGCCCGGGACGCGCAGCACCAGGCAAGTGGATACAGCCGCCCGGCGTCCGATGACGTGTCCGAATGCCGATCAGTGACCGGGCGGCCGCGCCTAGCTCGTCGGGGCGACGATCGCGGTCAGCCCGCTCCAGTCGGGTTCGTAGTCGGCGTCGATCAGCGCGCGACTCTCGGCATAGAACTCCGCGACTCGGATCGTCATGCCTGGCGCCGGGTTGGCAGGCAGCAACGTCAGCGCTCGCGCAGCAGCGGCGTCGGTAGGCGTTCCCGATCGGTGATGCACACTGCCGCTCTGCCGATCCGCCAGAACCATGCTGTGCACGAGGGCTTCGCGGACGACCCCGAGGGTCAGATGCAGTCCGATGATGTTCGCGCCACGGCCGAAACGTGTCGCCGCGAGGGCGAGGTCGAACCGCACAGCGTTGTCGACGGGCTGGCGCGGAAGCACGAGCGCCGCGCCGCGCACGGCAAGGTCGCAGCGGCGGCCGTCGCGGAGGACTGCGCGGAGACGCTGCACACCGTCGTCGAGGGTGCTCTGCCACGCCCAGAGTTCCGCCCCGAGGAGCGTTCGGGCATCAACGTCTGCCGAGAGGTCGACCTCAGCGTCGAGGTCGCTCCACCGATCGAGTTCCAAGGGTGTGAGGACGGAACCATACGGCCGCACCTCACTTACTGCCGGGCTCGCACCACCGAGCTGATCGAGAAGCGCCTGCTGCCACTGCATACCCGCACACTACGAGAGCCCCGTCCCGATAGCCGGTCCTTGACTGGTCGCGTCGCTTCCTCAGGTTGCTGTGACGAATCGACGTACGCGGCGGCGAGCATCTCCGTCGCACATAGGTGGTCCGGAACGAATCTCATTGCGGGTGCGTCATACGGCCGCACCTCGAGCGTCGGTGCCTCTTCGTACGATCCGTTTCGTGGGTCGTCGTCGTTCGAATCGTTGGGTGCCGCCGCAGCCGTTCTCGCTGCGGGAATCGGCGCGCGGCGCGGACGTGCGGGAGCTGGTGCAGCCGATGCTGGTGTACGCCTGGTTCCAGCTGCCGGACCGGCTCATCCGCCGCGACGATGCAGTTGCGAGAAGCATGACTCGTGACGCGGTCTGGGTGGAAGCGGGCCGAGGCGAGACGAAGCTGACGGCGTGGGTTTGGAGAAGTTCGGTGCGGCACCAACAGTGAGTGAATGTGACCTCCGACCAAGGGTTCGAGACTCCGACATCCTCTTTCAGCGGCGGGTTGAGGGTGAACGAGCGCTGGGGTGGCGCGGCTTGAGCTACTCATAGGTGGCGTCATTCGATCCGGGTCGAAGGGCCGCTTCGAGGCAGAGTTCGCGCAGTTGATCTCGAACTAGGTAGATCCCGGACTGCGCGTCTCGCCTCGGTGGACGAATCGTTCTATGGTTGGCTCTGCAACATGCTGCCCTGCGGAGTGGGGGTGTCATGGCTGGGGAGCTGAAACTGGACGAGGGTGGGCTGTCGGGGCTCATACGTGAGCTGCAAGTACATGCAGCGACGAGCGACGACGATGCGTCGAAGGTCGACGCGGCGCTCAACGCCGCCGCTTGCGCTGCGGTCTCATCGCCGCTCACCGGCGCGCTGCAACGACTTGCCGACCGATTCCATGGGAGCACCGACGATGTCGGTGAGCGGATGACGAGCTTGAGTGCGTCCTTGACGACCGCCGCTCATGCCGTCACGGCCACTGACAGCCGTCTGGCTGACTCGGCCCGCGGATCAGAGTGATGAGTATCCTCGCTGGCGCGCTGACTGCGGAGGACGTCACCGACGTCCCGGACGACGCCGATGGGCTCCGATCCGCTGCGCAACGGTTCACAGAAGCAGCCGACGGCATATTGGACGCAGCGACGAATGGCTCCCGTGCCTGGTCTGGTCTTCCGAGCGTGTTCACCTCTGAGGCGCTGCAGCCTGCGCTGACGCCGCTGATGAATCCCGCAGTTGAGAAGGCGCGGCAGGTTCGCGCTGCGGCGGACGAGTTCGCGCAAGTCACTTCCCGGGCTGCGAACAGCATCGCTGACCTCAAACACGACCACGACGTCCTCGTGCAGCAGATCGAGCAGTTCCACGCTTCCGCGCCTGGGCAGGTCGCCGCCGAAGCAGCCAAGGAAGCCGCGAAGGGGGACATCCTCGGCGCCATCGGCGCAGTCGTCACGAACTGGCAGCAGGTCCCAGAACTCGTCGGGCAGGAGTTCGCGCTCCGCCGACAGGTGCAGTCCCACAACGACAACGTCGAGACGACGCTGGCGAGCATCGCTTCCGAGCTCGACGGCATCACCCCGTCGACCGTGAACGCGCATCCGGTTCATCTCGCATCGACGACCTCCTCGAAGGACGCATCCGACGACGACGGCAACTGGTTCAAGGACGCGTGGAACACCACGAAAGCAGCGGTCGGCATCGGCGGCGCCGTTCTCGGTGCGGAAGCGGATGCTGCCTGGCCGTACGTGCAGGACGCTGCCGGAGTGGCGGGGAACATCTTCGCGTCGATGGGGAACGCGATGGTGAATCATCCAGACGAAGTCCTCGAGCTCCTCGGCGGTCTGGCATTGCTGGCCGGTGGGGCGACGCTCGAGGGTGGCGGCGTCGCCCTCGACCTCACCGGCGTCGGCGCCGTAGCTGGGGTCCCGTTGAACGCTGCCGGTGTTGCGGTGATGGCTGCAGGGGCGGGGCTGGCTGCCTCGGGCGGGATCCCGCTCGGCGTGCACGCGATGACCGATGATCGGCTGACGCCGAACCGCACCGACCATGTGGACGCGTGGAAGAAGGAGCAGAACGAGAAACACCCGGGGCGGAGCAAGGACGGTACGTACCGGTCTGAGGGGAACAAGCAAGCTCACGCGGACGTCAAAGCCAAGGAGCGACAGGGTGTCGAGGAATTCGCTGAGGACGCCGGCCTGCCCTACCGCACCGACCAGGTCAAAGCGCGAGTTGATGGCGCCCCGAACGGCCGGTTCTTCGACGGGCTGATGGAGAAGCCGGACGGGACCTGGGCAGGGATCGAGGTGAAGAGTGGCGGTGCGACGCGCAATGCCGAGCAGCGATCCTTCGATGGTCTGGTCAGCTACGACAACCCTGCATACGCCACTATTGACGGAAAGCTCGTGAAGATCACATCCGTCGTCCTCAAGAAAGTACCCTGACCCGGTTGCGGGCAGCGCGGCCGGGGCTGCGCGACTTCCGCGCATACAGAACGTGACAACAGCGGAGGCCACACATGTTCATCAACACCACCAACAGTGAGCGAGAATCCCAGCTCACGGCGGACTTCCGACCGATCAAGGACCAAATCCGGCGGATGCTCGGTTTGCTGGACGGGCAGAGCGATGGCCGGTTCGCCTACGCCATCTGGTGGCTGCCGGACGACGCTGGATGGCCGGATGCTCCTGAGTACGAGGCAGGCGAGTACGACCTGAACTACCTTCAGGCCGGCGGCACCGCTGAACGAATGAGTGTCGACTTGCAGATCGCCGACGGCGGGAAGATGCGTCACTTCATCGTGGGCCGCGACCACGACGTCGACGAGCCGCTGACGGAGTCGGTGACCGTTGCGGGCACCGAACACGCACGCCACCCAGCCGAGGTGTTCGACGCCGACGAGGCCACCGAACTGTTCTTCCACTACTACGAGCACCGCGGCACCGTTCCCGACGGGTACGTCCTCCGCCCCCTCGACCTGTCCTAGCTTTCGAAGCTGGTGCGGCACGGTGCGCTTGAAGCCGTCATCCGGGCGGCACCACTTCTGGCGCACCGGTGTCAGCACGGATCTCAGCTTGGCAGGTTCCGTCGGAGGTCGTAGCCGGTGTCGGCGAGGAACCAGAGCCGGTTGCGGACTTCGTTGAGTGCTTTGTTGTCGTCGTCGGTGCGGGTGTCGGCGCGTAGGAGGGTGTTGGCGGATCCTCGGAGTCCTGCTTGACGACGGTTGGTCTGCGTTCCCAGAGGCGATCCTGAGCACGGTCGCCGTGTTGTTCTACACCGGCCTGCCGGCACTCGTTCTCGGCTTCAGCGTCGGGCTCATGGCCACCTTGTTCGCGTTCATCGTGTTCGCGGTCCTGCAGCATGCTGGCGCCGCAACGACTCCGAGCCGCTGGACGGCGGCCATCATCGCCGCGATCGGAACGATCTGGCCGAGCGCGTTCTTCGTGTCCGCATTGCGCTTTCCCCCCGTGGACCACCGTGATCGTCGTGGCGAGCAGTTCCGTGGGCTCGGCCGTCCTGGGCCAGCACTTGCTCAGACGACTCGTCACCGAGTCGTGAAGCAGGAGGGTCGGCTACCGGGGCACGGAGCGGTTCGAGAACGACAACACCGGAAGAAACCTCTGCCGTGGGGCCGACGCCGCGATCAGCGCGGAACGGGAGCGACCAGCACCTGCTCCAGGTACGCGCGCATGAGTGCGGGGACGTCGACGTCCTCCGGTCGGTAGAGCCACTGGACCTGCGCGCCGTCCTCCAGCGCGATGAGCGTCCGCGCGGCGACCGAGGGGTCCACGCCGGCGCGGAGTCCGCCGCGGTCCTGCTCCCAGGCGAAGTACCGTCGGAGGCCGTCGAACACGATCCGGTACTGGTCCTGGAACATCTCGTGTGCCGGGTGCTCGGGGTTCACCGCCTCTGACGACAAGCTCGCGAAGAGCGCGATGTAGCCGGGGGTCCGGGCGTTCTCCTCGGCCAGCGCCAACGCCCGCGTCGGCAGTCCCTCGAAGTCGTCCGGGTCGATGAGCCGGTGGTGCGCGGCCCGCTCACGCCACGCGGCCATGACGGCGTGCAGCAGGTCCTCCTTCGTGCGGAAGTAGTGCACGAGCAACGGGTGCGTGATCTGGGCTTCGGCGGCGATGTCCCGCAGGGAGACCGAGGCGTACCCGCGCTGTCCGAAGAGCCGTCCGGCGACCTCGAGGATCTGGTCGCGGCGGGCTCGGCCCTTCGCGCTCAGGGTTCGCTCGGTGACCTCGCTCATGGAACTCCTCGTCGTGGTCGGCCACAAAGTTGACCGATCGGTAAAAAGCGGTGCTACGCTCACTCCGCCCGCACAGCACGCGGGCAGAACCCGAGTCTATGGAGTCAACGATGACGACCCCCGCCCCCGACACCTCGCCCGCTCCGGCGCCCGCAGCCGTGCCGATGACGACCGTCTCACCGACGGTCGACGGCGCTCCCCGCTGGTACATGCCGTCGCTCGGCGTCGCGACCTTCGCGGTCTTCCTGGCGCTGCTCACCCCCGCGCTCGTCGGCCTGCAGCTGAAGCTCGTCGACCTCGTCGGCGTGACCGCGGCCCCCGGTGCCCTCAGCCTCGTCGCGGCCGTCGGCGCCCTGTTCGCCCTGTTCGTGAACCCGCTGGCCGGACGGCTGTCCGATCGCACGCTCTCCCGGTTCGGCCGACGCCGCCCGTGGATCGTCGGCGGAGCCCTGGTCGGCACGCTCGCACTCGTCCTCATCGGCGTCGCGGACAGCGTGGCGCTCGTGCTCATCGGCTGGTGCCTGGCGCAAGCGGCCTTCAACGCCGCCCTCGCTGCGGTGACGGCGACGATGCCCGACCAGGTGCCGGAGCGGCAGCGCGGTCGCGCCTCGAGCATCATCGGCATCGGCACGCCGCTCGCGATCCTGGTCGGGTCGGCCGCGGTGGCGCTGCTGCCCGGTGACCTGCTGCGGTTCGCCGTGCCGGGTGTCATCGCGCTCGCCGGCTGCGTCCTGTTCGCGGTGGTGCTCAAGGACCGCCGAGCACGTCCGGACGACCGGCCGCCGTTCGACCTGCGTGGCTTCTTCGGCTCGTTCGTCTTCAACCCGCGCAAGAACCCGGACTTCGCCTGGAACTGGCTCAACCGGTTCCTGATGTTCTTCGGCTACACGGGCATCGGGTCGTACCTGGCGTTCTTCGTGATGGAGCGGTTCGCAGTGCCGGGGGACCAGGTCGCCGGAGTCATCCTGCTCGCGAACCTGTGCAGCGTGGCCGGCATGGTCGTGGCGAGCATCGTCGGTGGGGCGCTGAGCGACCGGATCGGCATGCGCCGGCCGTTCGTCACCGCCGCCGGCCTCATCATGGTCGTCGGCCTGGTGGTCCTGGCCTTCGCCCCGTCGCTCGGGGTGCTCTACGTCGCCGAGGCCCTGGTCGGCATCGGCTTCGGGTCCTACCTCGCCGTCGACCTCGCGCTGGCGACCTCGGTCCTGCCGAACGAGGCCGACCGTGCGAAGGACCTCGGCGTCCTCAACATCGCGAACGCGCTGCCGCAGTCGATCGCCCCCGCGATCGCCCCGGCCGTGATCGCCGCAGGTGCCGCGCTGCCGTTCGGCGGCTACAGCACCTGGTTCCTCCTCGGAGCGCTCATCGCAGCAGTGGGAGCGTTCCTCGTCTACCGCGTGAAGGGCGTCCGATGACCATCTCGAAGAACACCACGGAGACCGCGCCGTACCGCGATCCCGCCGTCCCGCTGGAGGACCGCGTGTCGGATCTCCTCGACCGCATGACGGTCGAGGAGAAAGCGGGGCTGATGTTCCAGCACATGATCGTCGTCGGACCGGACGGCGAGCTCGCCGGCCCCGTGCCCGGCACGACGATCCCCGGCACCGTCGAGGCGGTGGACGCGCTGCACATGACGCACTTCAACCTGCTCGGCCCGGCGCCGGAACCCCGGGAGCTCGCGGCGTGGCACAACCGGCTGCAGGAGCGGGCGGCGGCCACCCGGCTCGGGATCCCGGTCACGCTCTCGACCGATCCGCGGCACCACTTCACCGAGAACCTCGGCACGGCATCGGCGGCCGGGTCGTTCTCGCAGTGGCCGGAGACCCTCGGACTCGCCGCGCTCCGGGACGCCGACCTGGTCGAACGGTTCGCCGACATCGCCCGCCAGGAGTACCTCGCCGTCGGGCTGCGTGCCGCGCTGCACCCGCAGATCGACCTGTCGACCGAGTACCGGTGGTCGCGGATCAGCGGCACCTTCGGCGAGGACGCCGACCTGACGGGGGAGCTCGTCGCGGCGTACATCCGCGGGTTCCAGGGCACCGAGCTCGGCTCGGAGTCGGTCTCGACGATGACCAAGCACTTCCCCGGTGGCGGCCCCCAGAAGGACGGTGAGGACCCGCACTTCCCCTACGGCCGCGAGCAGGTCTACCCGGCCGGACGGTTCGAGTACCACCTGGCGCCGTTCCGGAAGGCCCTGGCAGCCGGGGCGTCGCAGATCATGCCGTACTACGGCATGCCGATCGACACCGAGCTCGAGGAGGTCGCGTTCGCGTTCAACCGCCAGGTGATCACCGGCCTGCTCCGCGAGGAGCTCGGGTTCGACGGCATCGTCTGCACGGACTGGGGGCTCATCACCGACGGTCTGCTGTTCGGCGAGCCCGCCGTCGCACGGGCGTGGGGCGTCGAGCACCTCGACGAGCTGACCCGGGTGCAGCGCATCATCGAGGCCGGCTGCGACCAGTTCGGCGGTGAGTCACGACCGGAACTCGTCGTGGAACTCGTCCGCACCGGACGCGTCGACGAAGCGCGGATCGACGTCTCGGTCCGCCGTCTGCTGCGCGAGAAGTTCCGCCTCGGGCTGTTCGAGGACCCGTACGTCGACGTGGACCGCGCCGCCGAGGTCGTCGGTCGTGCCGACTTCGTCGCGGCCGGCGACGCGGCCCAGCGTGCCGCGCTGACGGTGCTCCGCAACGACGACGCGGTCCTGCCGCTGGCCGGACGACGGATCTGGGTCGAGGGCCTGGACGCCTCGACGGTGACGGGCGCCCAGGTGGTCGGAGACCTCGCGGACGCCGACGTGGCGGTGATCCGCCTCCGTGCCCCGTACGACGAACGGCCCGGCCGGTTCGAGAGCATGTTCCACGCGGGCTCGCTCGACTTCCCGGACGAGAGGATCGCGCACGTCCGCGAGGTCGCCGCGCAGGTGCCGACCGTCGTGGTGGTCTACCTCGACCGTCCGGCGGTCCTCACACCGCTCGACGAGGTCGCCGCCGCCGTCGTGGTCGAGTTCGGCGCGAGTGACGCCGCGATCACGGACGTCCTGACCGGAGTCGCCGAAGCGCGTGGGGCCCTGCCCTTCGACCTGCCCCGGTCGACCGCGGCCGTCGTCGCGAGCCCGAGCGACGCTCCGTTCTCGACGGCGGACCCGCTGTACCGCTTCGGGGACGGTCTGCGCGCCTGACGGGCGTCCGTCCGGCGGTCAGTCCGCCAGCTTGAACGCAAGGCGCGTGCGCCAGCGCGTGGGATCGGGTTCCTCGGCGGGGTCCGACAGGTACTCCTCGAGCCGGCAGGCCCAGACGTCCCCGTCGGGCCCGTCGGCCCGGTCCCACGTGACACCGGCGTCGTCGCCCCACTCCAGCAGGGACCGCGTCGCATCGAGCAGCCCGTCGGGGTGTCCGACGTGGACGGTCGTCGCGTACGTGCCGGCGGGCAGTTCGCCCGCCACGATCCCGTCCGCCAGCGCGTCGATGGGGTCGACAAGGGGGAACCCGACGTCGACGTGCAGGGCACGTGCCATGTCGATCACCGTGTACCGCCAGAACGGCGGCCCCGAGGGTTCCACGCCCTGCTGCGCCAGGAAGCTCGCGAGCCGCGACGTCAACGGTGGCAGGACGTCGGCCATCGACTCCATGGTCACCACGGACGGGATCGCGACGAAGGCGGTCGCCGTCCGCTGCTCGAGCGTCGGTGTGGTCGGCATGGTCAGACCTCCTCGTCCGGTGACCTGGCCGGAACCGTACTCCGCGTCGCGCCGGTCCGACCAGCAGATCGCGGCGCGCTCCTGACGCGACCACAGGCGGCCTGGAGGCGCGGTGCGGGCCCGACCCGCGCCTCCGGACCCCCGTTTGTCGCGATCGCGAGCCGCGCCTGGTCAGGCGGGCAGCGGCACGAAGTCGAGTTCCTGGAACGACGTGACCTCGTCCGCCCAGCGGGTGGCGACGAAGCGCTGGTGCGACGGGTGTTCGTCGTACGCGGTGTAGGTGTCCTGGTCGGCGAACGCCATCGAGAACTGGAACCGGAAGTCACTCTGCGTCGACACCTGGCGTGACACGGTGAACTCCTGCACGCCCGGGATCGCGGGCAGCGTGGCTCGGGCGGCCTCGAGGAAGGCGGCCTCGTCGGTGGAGCCGGGCTCGTGGACGAGGCTGAAACAGACGGTGTGGACGATCATCCCGGGTCTCCGATCGGGTAGTCGACGAACGCGAAGGCGGACCCGTCGGGCGCCCAGCCGTTGACGTTGAGGGTGCCCTGCCCGCCGTCGAGCTCGACGATGGTCTCGGCGCGCTGCCAGACCTCGGGTCCCCAGTCGCTGACGGGCCCGTCACCGGTGACGAGGCGCAGGCGGACGCGCTCGTCAGCCGGGTGCCCCTCGGTGCCGGGCGGGAACGACAGGTACACGGCGGCGTCGCCGGTGGGCGCGGGGTGCGGGAACCAGTTCACGTGCTCGTCGACGGTGAGCTGCTCGATGCCGGTGCCGTCCGGTCGGACCCGTGCGACCTGGGCGTGCCCGGGTTCCTGCTCGAACTGCTCGGCGTTGAACAGGATCCAGGCGCCGTCCGGGGTCCACTCGGGGCCGTCGGCGGGTCCGCGCTCGGCGGTCACGGCGCGGTCGTCGCTGCCGTCGGTGCTCATGACGTGGATCGTGCCGGAGCTCCAGACCTCGGCGTCGGACGGGTCGAGGCGGACGTAGGCGAGTTCGGAGCCGTCGGGGCTGACGCCGTGCAGGAAGTGCATGGCGTCGTCGTCGGTGCTGACCCGGGTCGCGGGGCCGCCGGCGAGCGGGGCGCTCCAGATGTGGAAGTCCTGGGCGCTGACGTGCACCGTGACGCCGTCTGGGTCGAGCACGTGGTCGTTGTTGAGCGGCGGGACCCCCGTGATCGCGACGCGCTCGGGAGCGGCGCCACCGTCGGCCGGCATCGTCCAGAGGACCCCGTCGGCGTTCAGGACGAGTCGGCCGTCTGTGGTCCAGTTCGGTGCTTCGTAGAGGCGCTCGGCGGACTCGTGGACGGTGGTCACGCTGCGGTCGGCCCGGTGCCAGACCCGGATGCGACAGGTCTGGTCCGGTGCGAGCACGCGTCCGGGGGCTTCATCGTCGAAGGGCATGGGACCACCCTTCCACAGGAGTGTCGGCTCCCGCGTAACGCAGGTGCTACCCGCCATGCGGCACCCAGCCGAGTTCGGGTCCGAGGTGCTCCGCGATGTCGGTGATGATCTGCGCGGAGTCGTCCGGCTCGAAGGCGAAGGGCAGCGCGAAGGCGACCTCGGTGACCGCCTGGTACCCGACGTCGGCTCGCAACCGATCGGCGATCTCGACCGACGTCCCCACCAGATCGGCGGCGAAGAGCATCCCGGCCGGTCCCATCGGCACCCCGACGCGGCCCGAACGACCGTCGACGTACGCGCGGTACCGCGCTTCCTGCTCGCGTGTCGCGCTGTCGGTCGGGATGACCACCAGCCCCTGCGACACCCGTGCGGCGGCCGGATCGGGGTGGACGTCGAGGTAGGCGTCGATCTGCGCGCGCTGGTTCGTGGCGAAGTCGGTCCCGTCCTCACTGCGCGTGACGCTCGAGGTGAGCAGGTGGAAGCCGTTCTCGCCGGCCCAGACGGCCGACCGCGTGCTGCCGGCGCCGTACCAGAGGCGGTCGACCAGCCCCGGACTGTGCGGCTGGACGGAGCGGGCGAACTCCTCGATGCCGCGACGCTCCGCGGTCCCGGTGACCGGGTCGCCGCGCACGAGGTCCCGGAACCGCAGGAGCCGGTCGTTGCCGAGGTCCTCCTGCTCCGCGGTGTCGGGGTAGATCGCGTCGCGGTACAGGTCGAAGTTCATCGGGACGCCGGCGGAGAAGCCCGGGTGCAGGCGGCCACCCAGCAGCACGTCGACGGTGCCGAGGTCCTCGGCGAGCCGGAACGGGTTCTCCGCACCGATCGGGGTGACGGCCGTGCCGAGCGCGATGCGCGAGGTGCGCTGCGAGGCGGCGGCCATGATCGCGACGGGGGAGGAGATGCCGTGCTGCAGGTGCCGGTGGCGCAGCCAGGCGCTGTCCATCCCGAGGGCTTCGGCGCGCTCGATCACCCGCAGCGTGTCCTCGTGGCCCTCGGCCGGTCGGGCGGGGTCGAACGACCCGATCGTCAGGAAGCCGAGACGCTGCAGGGGAAGTCCGTCGGTGGGCATGGGTTGATCGTGTCAGATGACCGGGAGGCGCGGTGCGGGCCCGCACCGCGCCTCCCGGCTGCCTGTCACTCGCGATCGCGAGCCGCACCTGCTCACGTGAGCAGCGGCCGGTCGGTGCGCGGCTTCGGCTGGCGCCTCAGATCTGGCTCGCCCCGCCGTCGACGTAGAGCTGCGACCCGGTGATGTAGCTGCTCTGGTCCGTCGACAGGAACAGCACGGCGTCGGCGATCTCCTCCGGCGTGCCGAGCCGCTTCTGCGGAACGCCATCGGCGAGCCCGGCGAGGAGCGCGCGCTCCGCCTCCGGGTCCTCGGCCAGGCCGCTCAGCCCGGGCGTCGCGATGGGGCCGGGAGCGATCGAGTTGACGCGGATGCCGCGCCCGACGAACTCCGCCGCCCAGCTGCGGGCGAAGGACCGGATGGCAGCCTTCGACGCGGCGTAGACGCTGAAGGACGGGCTGCCCTTGACGTCGATGTTCGAGCTGGCCAGGACGATCGTCGAACCCTGGTTCAGGACCGGCAGCACCTTCTGCACCGTGAACACGGTCCCGCCGACGTTGCGGTCGAAGGTCTGCTGGAAGTGCTCCCAGGTGACGTCCTCGAGCGCCGCGAACTCGCCGCCACCCGCGTTGACGAACAGCGCGTCGAGCCCGGCGCCACGGTCCGTGATCGCTGCGGCGATCGTGTCGAGGTCCGCGAGCTCCGACGAGTCGGCCCGGACGGTGGTGACCGCATCGCCGAGTTCGGCTGCGACGGCGTCGAGCGCTTCCTGGCGACGACCGGTGACGAAGACGTGGGCACCCTCGGCGGCGAAGCGACGTGCGACGGCGAGGCCGATGCCGGCGGTGCCGCCGGTGACGAGCGCGGTCTTTCCCTGCAAGGAGGACATGGCTGTTCCTTTCGTACGACGCTTGCGCGTCGTTGTTCAGTTGTGGAGGAGGACGATCTTGTCGTGGGGGCCAGGGGTCTCCAGTGCGGCGTGAGCGCCCGCTGCGTCGTGCAGCGGGTACGTAACACGCGGCCGGAGCTGCAGCATTCCCGAGGCCAGCAGGGGCATCGTCTGGTCGAGTGCCCCCGGTGCGCGGTCCGGGCCGGAGTGCAGCAGCTGGACCCCGTCCTTCGCTCCGGCACCGGTCAGCGTCACGACCCGGGCCGGACCGCCGGCGAGACCGACGGCGGCTGTGAGGTCGACTGCGCCGACGGCGTCGAGGACCGCGTCCACGCGGTCGGTCGACTCGCCGACGGCGTCGGTCAGCGAGCCCGCTGTGGGGATGAACGTCGCTCCGAGCCGCTCGACGTCGGCGCGGGAGTGCTCGCGTCCGACGGCGAGGACCCGGATGCCCTGCTCCACCGCGAGCTGGATGGCGATCGATCCGACCGAGCCGCCGCCGCCGAACAGCAACAGGTCCTCACCGGGCGCGACCTCGAGCTGCCGCAGCGCCGCGACGGCTGCTTCGGCCGAGGCCGGCAGCGCTGCTGCCGCGTCCCAGGACACGCTGTCGGGCTTCCGGACCCACGTGTCCGCGACGACGAGTTCGGCGTAGCCGCCGAGCTGCGGGAGCAGCACCGCGACCTCGTCGCCGATGGAGACGCCCGCGACACCGTCGCCGAGCGCGTCGACGGTGCCGGCGGCCTCGAAACCGAGGATGCCGGGTGTCGGCAGCGGGAACGGCCCGCGCAGGTGGCCGGCGCGGATGTGCAGGTCCGTGGGGCCGACGCCGGCCGCCGCGACCCGGATGCGGATCTGACCGGGACCGGGGACGGGGTCCGGGACCTCCTGCCAGACGAGGACGTCCGGGGTGCCGTACTCGGTGACGACGACGGCGCGCATCAGGCCAGCGCCGCTCGGAGCGAAGCGTTCGCGAGCATGATCGCGTGCTTGGCGGCCTCGGTGTCGTGCAGGGAGTTCACCATGACGAAGTCGTGGTTGATGCCCCCGAAGCGTGCGTTCGTGGCCCGCACGCCGGCCTCGCGGAGGCGTGCGGCGAACGCTTCGCCCTCGTCGCGCAGGACGTCGGCCTCCGCCGTGATGACGAGGGTCTCGGGAAGGGTCGCGAGCTGCTCCAGTGGTGCGCGGAGCGGCGAGACCGTCGGCAGTGCACGGGTCGCCTCGTCGGTCGTGTACTGGTCCCAGAACCACCGCATGCCGTCGCGGGCGAGGAAGTAGCCCTCGGCGAACTCCTCGTACGAGGCGGTGTCGAAGGCGGCGTTCGTGACCGGGTAGAACAGGACGAGCTCGGCGAACTCGACGTCGCCGCGCTCGGCCGCGAGCAGCGCCAGCGCGATCGCCATGTTCCCGCCGACCGAGTCGCCGGAGACGGCGAAGCGGGACGCGTCGAGGCCCTTGTCGGCGCCGTTCGTCACGACCCACTGCGCTGCGGCGTACGACTGCTCGATGGCGACGGGGTAGCCGACCTCGGGGGAGCGGTCGTACTCGGGGAACACGACGGCGGCGTTCGACCCGATGGCGATGTCGCGGACCAGGCGGTCGTGGGTGTGCGCATCGCCGAACACCCAGCCGGCGCCGTGCACGTAGAGGACGACGGGCAGGTTCGCCGTCGTGCCGGCGGGCTTCACGATGCGGACCTTGACCGTCCCGGTGGGTCCACTCTCGACCTCGACCCACTCGTCGTCGACGTCGGGCAGGAAGATCGGGGCGTCCTGCACCGCATCGACGGCCTTGCGGCCCTCTGCGGGCGGCAGCTGGTAGAGGAACGGTGGGTTCGAGGTGGCGTCGACGAACTCCTGCGAGGCTGGCTCGAGGGCGATCTTCTTGGGGTTTCCGGTCACGGTGCGGGACTCCTCGGTCGGTGCGACGAGCTCTTCCCGCCGTGACTCCACCGTCGGGCCAGCGGGCGTCGTACGGCATCCGTCACGTGACGTAGATGCGCCGCGACCCCGCGCGCCGCCGCCCGTCAGCGCGCGACGTCCGCGCGTGTGGTGAGGAGGTGCACCTCGAGGAGTCGCAGGATGCCTGCTGGGTCACCCTGCGCGATCGAGTCCTCGAGGACCTCGATGATCTCTTGGTGGCGGTGTCGCTGCGTCGGCAGGACGAAACGCGGGAAGTCGCTCATCGAGACACTGAGCTGCTCCATCACGGACCGGTGCCGGCGCTGCAGTTCCGGCAGCCCGGCCGATCCGACGAGGGCGTGGTGGAACGCCAGGTCGGCGAGCCCGCTGGCGCGAGCATCGTCCGCGCGGTGTGCGGTGGTCATCGCGTCCAGGTGCTGAGCGACGTCCGGCACCGGCAGACGGTGACGCACGATGTGTCGGACGGCCGCCGACTCGTAACCCCACCGGAGGAGCTGGAGTTCACCGAGGTCCGAGGTGGTGAACTCGCGGACCCGGTACGGACGGTTCCGCTGCTTCGTGAGGAGGCCGGACTGCACCAGCACGTTGCACGCGTCACGGACCGGGTTCCGGCTCACGCCCATCTGCTTCGCGATCACGGAGTCCGGAACGACCGCGCCGGCTTCGAGCCGGCCGTCGAGGACCCGGGCCTTCAACTCCGCGTGGACCTGCTGCACGAGGCTGGACGCCTGCGCCAGGGGGAGGTCGCTGAAGGCTTCGGTGCTCATCGACCGGACTCTACGCGGTACGTCACGAAGTGTCGACAGTCGACACTCCGTCGCGCTACGGTGCTGCCATGGACCTGCCGGAGCACGCGGAACGGCCCGCGCTCGTCGGCCGACACCACGAGATCGCGCTGCTCGACGCCGCGCTCGCCGAGGTACGGGCCGCCGGACGTGCCGTGATCGTCGAGGGCGAAGCGGGGATCGGGAAGACGAGCCTGCTCGAGCACGTGGTCCGGGGTGCGTCCGGTTCGGGCTTCCGGGTCGTCCGGTCGGCCGGGTCCCAGGGGTCGGCGCCGATCGGGTACGGCGGGCTGCACGGACTCCTGCACACCCTGCTGCCCTTCGTCGACGCGTTGCCGCCGCGGCAACGCACCGCACTCCGGGTGGCGTTCTCACTCGAGGACGGCCCTGCTCCCGACCGTCTCGTCGTCGGCCTCGCGACCCTCAGCCTCCTCGAGGAGGCGTCGGCCCACCGCCCGCTGCTCCTCGCCGTCGAGGACCTGCAGTGGCTCGACCGCTCCAGCGTGGACGCGCTCATGTTCGTCGTCACCCGGCTCGCCGACGCGCAAGTGCTGGTGCTCGGGACCCTGCGGAGCGGCGGCGACGTGGAGTTCCTGCCGCCGGCGACCGTGGAGCGGATCCCGTTGGGGCCGTTGGACCACGACTCCGCCGAGCGACTGCTCGACGAACACGCCCCCGAGTTGGCCGGCGCGACGCGTGCCCGGGTGCTCCGTGAGTCCCAGGGGAACCCGCTCGCACTGCGGGAGCTCCCGATCGCACTGCGCGAGCACGGCATCGACCGGACGACGATGTACTCGCGCCTGCCGGCGACCCGTCGGCTCGAGCGGGCCTTCCTCGACCAGCTGTCGTCGGTGCCGCCGGCCAGTCGACGGTTCCTCGTCCTCGCGGCGGCTGCCGACGGCGCCGACGTGCAGGACGTGATGGACGCAGCCCGTCGACTCGACCTGTCGATCGAGGACCTCCGTCCGCTGGAGGAGCGCGGTCTGCTCGCCGTGACGGAGAACGACCTCCGGTTCCGGCACCCGCTGCTCCGGTCCGCGGTGCAGAGCGCGGCGACCACGAGCGAGTGGGTGGAGTGCCACCTCGCCCTCGCCGCTGCGACGGCGGGCTCGCAACGCGCGGTCTGGCACCGGTCGGCCGCGGCCGTGCACCGCGACGAAGCCCTCGCGAGCGACCTCGAGCGGCTCGCGCAGCTCGCCCGGGACCGCGGTGCCCACGCGGAGGCGACCCAGGCGTTCTCCCGCGCTGCCACGCTGTCACCCGGCACGCACGAGCGGTGCCGCAGGATCGCACTGGCAGCCGAGACGGCCCGGGCGGGCGGCCTGACGAGTGAGGCCGTCGAACTCCTCGAGCACCTCGACCTGACCGAGATCGACCCGCACACCCTGGCCGAGGTGACGTTCACGAAGACGATCATCAGCCTGACGTCCGGTGCCCTGACGCTCTCCCGCGGCGAGACCGCAGCGGTGCTGGACCGCCTCCCGCCCGAGGCGCACGCCGAGGACCGGATGAAGATCCTGTGGGGCGCGGCCGTGATCGCGCGTGGGAGGAACCTGCCGCGCGACCACTGGGAGGAGCTGTCCCGGCAGGTCGAGGCGACGGCGTCGTCGAGCCCGATGAAGCCGGTGGCGCTCGCGGTGCTCGCGCCGCTGGGGGAGGTCGCTCCGCTCCGTGCGCAGCTCCCGGGCATCGTGCCGAAGTTGGTCGGCCGACCGATCGAACTGATCTCCCTCGCGATCGCGGCGGAGTCCCTGCAGGACCTCGAGACCGCCCGGACCGCGTGGGAACTGTGCGTCGAGCGGTGCCACGAGCTGGGGTTCGTCGCCGAGCTCACCCAGGCCCTCCGGGGGCGGGGCAACCTGCTGCTGCTGAGCGGGCGCCTCCGCGAAGGACTCGCCGACGCCGAGTACGCCGAACGGCTCGCGGTGGACACGTCCCAGCCGCTCATGGCGAGCGTGGCCGCGGCGACCGCGGCTCGAGCCCGCGCGCTCCTCGGCGACTCCGCCGGTGCGCAGGAGGACCTCGAACGCAGCATCCGTCTCAGCGGGACGTCGCCGTTGGCCATCACCGGCGCCGATGCCCGCTGGGCTGCCGGGATCGCCGCCCTCGTCGCCGGCGACCACCGCAACGCGGTCATCGAGCTCACCCACATGACGCTGCACCCGACCAGGGCCCTGTGGGCGATCGGCGACCGGGTCGAGGCAGCGGTCCGGGCCGGGCGGCGCGAGAGCGTCCTCGACAACATCCTCGAGGCGGCGGTGGCCGCGCGGCAGTACCGGTCGCCCTACCTGTCGTCACTCGTGGCGCGGAGCCGGGCGCTCGTCGCCGATGATGCCGACGCGCGCCCGCTGTTCGAGCAGGCCATCGAACTCGGACTGCTCAGCGAGTCCCCGCTGGAGACCGCTCGCTCCCGCCTGCTCTACGGCGAGTGGCTCCGCCGCGGTCGACACGTCACCGAGGCCCGAGCCCAGTTGGAGCTCGCCGTCGACGAGTTCGAAGCAGCCGGTGCCCGGGCGTTCGCGGACCGGGCCACGAGCGAACTCCGCGCTGCCGGCGGCCGGAACGCAGCGCAGCCCGCGACGCGTCCCGCCACCGAGCCGCTCACACCGCAGGAGCTCCAGGTGGCGCGGCTCGCCGCCCAGGGCCTGACGAACCGCGAGATCGCCGACGCCGTGTACCTGTCGCACCGGACGGTCAGCACCCACCTGTACCGGGTCTACCCGAAGCTCGGGATCGCGGCCAGACGGCAGTTGCCTGCCGCCCTGGCAGCCTCCGGTTACGAGTAGTCCCGGCGCCCGCTGGAGGTGCTCGGCATGGCGTGCAGGGCACCGGTCGCGACGAGCTCGCGCGGCTCTGACACGGGGCAGCGCAACGGGCAGCTCCGGAAGCCTCCGGGCGACCCCTGGCAGGCTGGGTCGGTGCACATCTCCCTGGACTCTGCGACCGACGTCGTCACCGGCATCCGCTTCCCCGAGGGCAACCGCTGGCACGAGGGCCGACTCTGGTACTCGGACATGCACACCGGCGAGGTGTTCTCGATCGACCCGACGTCGGACACCGCCCCGCGGCTCGAGGCCACGGTCGCCGGCCAGTCCTCCGGGCTCGGGTGGCTCGCGGACGGCCGCTTGGTCATCAGCTCGATGGAGTCCCGCACCGTCGTCGCCGTCGACGATGACGGGACGAGCTCGGTGTTCGCCGACCTCTCCGCCGTCGAGCCCTCGCTCCTCAACGACCTGGTCGTCGACGAGGCGACCGGCCGGACCTACATCGGCGCCTTCGGGTACGACCTGTACGGCGGCGAGGACCTCCGCCCCGGGCCGTTGTACGTCATCGACCAGGACGGCTCGTTCCGCCTCGCCGCCGAGGGCCTGGTGTTCCCGAACAGCGCGAACGTCCTGCCGGGCACGCGCACCCTGGTGGTCAGCGAGACCTGGGGTGGCCGACTGACGGCGTTCGACATCGAGCCGGACGGCTCACTGACCGGCCGGCGGGAGTGGGCCGCGCTGCCCGAGGGCGTGACGCCCGACGGCAGCACGGTGGACCGGGACGGCGCGATCTGGGTCTGCTCGGTGGACACGGGGGAGTTCCTCCGCGTCGTCGAGGGCGGCGAGGTCACCGACCGCACCGACGCTCCCGGGCAGTGCGCGATCGACTGCGCGCTCGGCGGCGAGGACGGGCGGACGCTCTACCTGGCGACCGCCGACAGCTACGACCCGGCGACGACGGCGCAGACGCGCGCCGGACGGATCAGTGCGGTCCGCGTGTCCGTGCCGGGTTGGTGAGCGGCTGACCGCGGCGACGAGTCGCACCGCTCAGGCACGCGGATCGCGACCTGACGTCGCACTTCGTGAGCAGGAATGGTCGGGTCGGGCGCGCGGACCCGACCATTCCTGCTCACGAAGCGGGCCGCGGCCCTGCTCACGAAGCGGGCCGCGGCCCTGGTCGCGGGGGCGCGGCGGACGGGAGGCGCGGGGCGGGGGCGACCCGCGCCTCCCGTCCGCTTGTGGGTGCGCCGACCCCGTCAGGTGCGATTACAACGTTGACTTCCGGTTTACAGCGCTGTAAACAAGACGTGCGCGACGACGCGCACGAGGGAGTGGCCCGATGGTGGGAAGCAGGACCGGAACGATCAGCGCGGCCGTGAGCCGGCGGGGGTTCCTCGCCGGAGCAGCCGGCGGCATCGCGCTCGGCACGATGGCACTCGCGGGGTGCGCGACACCGCGCGCAGCAGCAGGGGGTGCCACGACGCTGCGCTTCTACGAGCAGAAGCAGGAGGTCATCGCCTACTTCGACACGCTGCTGCGGCGGTTCGAGAAGGAGCACTCCGGGCTGTCGGTGGTGCACGACAGCACGACGGCGATCGCGCCGCAGTTCGTGCGTGGCGAGCCGGCGGACGTCGGGTGCTTCAACGACAACCTGGAGCTCGCGCGCTACATCTCGCGCGGTGTCCTGAGCGACCTCGGAGACCTGCCCTCGGCGGCGCGCGTGCGACCGGACATCGACACCCTGACGAACCAGTACGCGGAGTTCGAGGACCGCACGAGCGTCCTGCCGTACTCGCTCGCCGCGGCCGGGGTCATCTACAACAAGCGGATCTTCGCCGACCACGACCTGCCGGTCCCGACGACCTGGGACGAGTTCGTCGAGGTGTGCCGGACGCTCCAGAAGGCCGACGTCACCCCGATCTACGCGACCGACCGCGACACCTGGACGCTGTGGCAGGGCCTGTTCGACTACTCGGTCGGCAGCCTCGTCGACACCGGGTCGTTCTTCCGGAAGATGAAGGCCCTCGGCACCGACGTCGGCGCCGATTCCGAGGTCTCGTTCGAGAAGGACTTCGCCGTGCCGATGGAGCGTGCGAAGACGATCTCGACGTTCTTCAACCCCGACCACGCCACCCGGGCCTACGCCGACGGCAACCTGGCGTTCGGCAAGGGCGAGGCCGCGATGTACCTGCAGGGGCCGTGGGCGCTCGGGCAGATCGCGTTGGTGGACAAGGACCTCGAGGTCGGCACGTTCGCGCTGCCGGTGTCGAACGACCCGGGGGACCGGCAGGCGCGGGTGAACATCGACCTCGGCCTCTGGATCCCGACCGCGTCCGAGCACCCGGACGAGGCGCGGGAGCTCGTCGAGTTCCTCATGCAGCCCGAGGTGATCGACGCGTACAACCGCGACAACCTGGCGTACTCGCCGACCAAGGACGCGCCGCCGCAGCAGGACGAGCGACTCGCCGGCCTGCAGCAGTACGTCGACGACGCCGCGTTCTACCAGGGCGCCGGCACCTTCATCCCGACCTCGATCCCGCTCGGCAACTACCTGCAGTCGGCGATCCGGAGCGGGGACTTCACCTCGATGCTGCAGCGGCTCGACTCGGACTGGCGGCGTCTCGCCGGCCGTTCGGCGACGGTCTGAGCCGGACCAGGACTCCAGGAGCCACCATGACCATGCAGACCCCGCTCTCCCGCGACACCGACCCGGCGACGTCCGGCCCGGCCACCGCGGCCGCCCGCACGCACCGCGCCGCCGGTTCGCGTCGCGCCGCCGGCTCGCGTCGCCCGGGTTCCCTCCGCCGGACCGAGGGCATGTACTACCTGTTCCTCGTGCCCGCCCTCATCGCGTTCACGGCCTTCGTCGTCGCCCCCGCGTGCGTCGGCATCTTCTACAGCTTCACCGACTACCTCGGGTTCGGGCAGTGGAACTTCCTCGGGATCGAGAACTACACGGCGCTCGTCTCCGACCCGGCCATCATCGCGTCGTACGGGTTCACGCTCGGCTTCGCGGTCGTCACCGTCATCGTGACGCAGGTCATCGCACTGGCACTGGCGATCGCGCTGGCGAAGAAGATCCGGTTCGCCGCCGGCCTCCGGTCCATCTTCGTCATCCCGATGGTGATCTCCGGCATCATCGTCGCCTACGTGTTCAACTTCCTGTTCTCGAACACCGTGCCGGCACTGGCGACGAGCGTCGGGTTCGGCCCGCTCGAGCAGAGCATCCTCGGCGACCCGAACCTGGCCTGGGTCGCGATCGTCATCGTCTCCGCCTGGCAGACCGTGCCGGGTGCGCTCCTCATCTACACGGCGGGGCTCACCTCGATCCCCGAGGAACTGTACGAAGCGAGCTCGCTCGACGGCGCGACCGGCTGGAAGCAGCTGCGCGCGATCACCCTCCCGCTGCTCGGCGGGTTCATCGTGATCAACACCGTCCTCGGCGTGAAGGGGTACCTCGGTGCGTACGACGTGATCGTCGGCCTGACCAACGGCGGCCCGGGGAGCGCGACGAGCAGCGTCGCGATGACCATCTTCGGCGGCTTCACCGGCGGCGACTACGCCTACCAGATGGCGAACGCGACCGTGTTCTTCATCATCACCGTCCTCATCTCCGTGCTGCAGCTCGCGGCGACCCGCGGAAGGAACCTGCGACTCGCATGACCGCCATCGACACCCGACCACCCACCGACACCCGCGCGGTCACCACCGGTGACCAGCGCCGACCGGGTCGCGGCCACCGCCGGCGGCTCGGCGGCACGAACTGGACCCTGACCGTCGTGCTCGGGCTCGCCGCGCTGACGGTCCTCATCCCGCTCTACGTCACCGTCGCCATGGCGTTCAAGACGAGCGAGCAGTCCGTCGACGGCAACGCCCTGTCGCTGCCGTTCCCGTTCAACCCGGGCTCGTTCGCGTCGGCCTGGGAGCTCACCCGGTTCCCGGTCTCGTTCTCCGTCTCGCTCGGCGTCGCGGCACTCACCGTCGTCGCGACCCTGTTGCTCAGTTCGTTCGCGTCCTACGCGATCGTCCGGAACTGGCACAAGCGGTTCTTCCGGTGGTCGTTCGTGTACCTGCTCGCGGCGATGTTCCTGCCGTTCCCGGTCGTCGCACTGCCGCAGATCAAGCTGACCGCCGAGATCGGCCTCGACAACCCGATCGGCGTCGGGATCCTGCACGCCATGTTCCAACTGTCGTTCAGCGTGCTGCTCTACTCGGCGTACCTGCGGTCGATCCCCGTCGAGCTCGAGGAGAGCGCTCGGATCGACGGCGCGAGCACGTGGCAGATCTTCTGGCGGATCATCCTGCCGCTGCTCGGCCCGATGAACGCCACCGTCGGCATCTTCGCGTTCCTGGCGTCCTGGAACGACTTCATGATGCCGTCGCTCATCACCGCCGACCCGACCCTGCAGACCCTGCCCGTGGTGCAGAACATCTTCCAGAGCCAGTTCGGCACGAACTACAACGTCGCCTTCGCCTCGTACCTGATGGCGATGGCGCCGACGATCATCGTCTACCTGTTCGCGCAGCGCTGGGTCATCAGCGGTGTGACGCAAGGCGCGGTCAAGAGCTGAGGGGTACGACGTGACCATGACCGAGACCGCACTCCCGACCATCCGGCCGTTCCCCGGGGCCGACCCGGTCGCCGACCCGACGGCCGTCGTCACCGGCGAGCACTGGCGGATCACCGTCCTGGGATCCGGCACGTTCCGCATCGAGTGGAGCGACGACGGCGGCTTCGAGGACCGCGCCTCGACGTTCGCTATCCGGCGGCGGCTGCCGGTGCCGGCGTTCACCGCCGAACGCATCGGATCCGGCGTCCTCGTCACCACCGAACGCGCCCGGCTCCGCTACGACGGTGGCCCCTTCAGCCCGAGCGGCCTGGTCGTCGAGACCACCGGCCCGGACGCGAACCGCTGGCGCTGGGGGCAGGAGCCGCGCGACCTCGGCGGCACCGGCCGCACCCTCGACGACGTCGACGGTCGGATGCCGCTCGAACCCGGCATCCTGGCGCGCGACGGCATCACGGCGCTCGACGACAGCGAGTCGTTCCTGTTCGAGGACGACGGCTGGATCGGCACCCGTGTCCCCGGCCGCCGCGACGTCACGGTGTTCGCGTACGGCCGCGACTTCGACGCAGCACTCCGGTCGTTCCACCAGGTGTCCGGCGCACCGTCGCGCCTGCCGCGGTGGGCGCTCGGCAACTGGTGGAGCCGCTACCACCCCTACAGCGACACCTCGTACCTCGAGCTGATGGACCGCTTCGCCGGGGAGCACGTGCCGTTCTCCGTCGCGGTCATCGACATGGACTGGCACCGCGTCGACTCGGTGCCACCGCAGTTCGGCAACGGCTGGACCGGCTACTCGTGGGAGCCCACGCTGTTCCCCGACCCGCCGGCGTTCCTGGCCGAACTGCACCGGCGGGGGATGCGCACGACCCTCAACCTGCACCCCGCCGACGGTGTCCGGGCGTTCGAGGACGCCTACCCCGCGGTGGCCGAGGCGATGGGGATCGACCCGGAGACCGAGCAGCCGGTGCCGTTCGACCCGACCGACCGGCGGTTCCTGCAGGCGTACTTCGAGCTCCTGCACCGACCGCTCGAGGAGCAGGGCGTCGACTTCTGGTGGATCGACTGGCAGCAGGGCCGCGAGACCGGGCTGCCAGGTGTCGACCCGCTCTGGCTGCTCAACCACTTCCACCTGCTCGACTCGGCGCGCTCCGGCGGCGAGGGCATGACGTTCTCCCGGTACGCCGGACCCGGCAGCCACCGGTACGCCGTCGGGTTCTCCGGCGACGCCGTCGTGTCCTGGGCGTCGCTGGCGTTCCAGCCCGAGTTCACCGCAACGGCCGCGAACATCGGCTACCCGTGGTGGAGCCACGACATCGGCGGGCACACCCGCGGCGTCCGCGACGACGAACTCGCCACCCGGTGGGTCCAGTTCGGCGTGTTCTCACCGGTCGTGCGCCTGCACTCCGCCAACAACCCGTTCATCCGCAAGGAACCGTGGGTGTTCCCGGCCGAGGCGCGCGCCGCGATGGGGGAGGCCCTGCGGTTCCGGCACCGGCTCGTCCCGTACCTGCACACGATGAACCACCGAACGGCCGACGGTACCGCGCTCGTCCGACCGCTGTACCACCTGGAACCGCGCCGCGACGAGGCATACCGGGTACCGAACACGTACGCCTTCGGGTCCGAACTGCTCGTCGCGCCGATCGTCGAGCCGCGCGACCCGGTCACCCTGCACGGATCCGCCCGGGCGTGGCTGCCACCGGGCACCTGGACCGACGTCTTCACCGGCACGGTGTACGCCGGGGACCGGTTCGTCGACCTGCACCGCACCCTCGACACCGTGCCCGTCCTGCTCCGCGAGGGCGGTCTGCTGCCCCTCGCTGCCGAGGACGAACTCGACGCCACGGCCAACCCGACGGCGTTCGAGGTCCTCGTCGCACCCGGAGCCTCTGGCAGCTTCACCCTGGTCGAGGACCGTGAGGGCGACACCGACCGGATCGCCCGGACCGAGCTGACGTGGGACGCGGCGCTCGCCGAGTTCCGGGTGTACGCCACCACCGGCGCCGCCGACGTCGTCCCGGCTCGGCGCGACTGGCGCGTCACCTTCCTGGCGGCTCCCGCCGACGGGCAACACCCGTCGGCCCGCTCGGAGGTCCGCTTCTCCGTCGACCTGTCGGTCGACACGGCGGTGGGCGGTGCGGTCACGTTGACCGGGCCGCCGGTCGTGGGGCTCGACGCGCGCGGTGCGGTGCGGCGTGTGCTCGAGGGCGCGCAGTCCGGCAACGCCGAGAAGGCCGAGGCGTGGGAGGTCGTGTCGAAGGACCTGCCGCGCGCGGACCGCATCGTCGAGATCGGCACCGTCGGGCTGCCAGACGCCCTGCGGGCGGTCGTGGTCGAGTTGCTGGGGAGCGTGCACCCGGGCGAGCACTGACGGACTGGAGGCCCGTGGCGGCGCCGCCACGCGCCTCCAGTCCGACGTCAGACGTGTCCAGGGCACGCCGCGCGCCGTCAGGCGGGCTGGTGCGCCGCCCGGTCGACCGAACCGTCCGCGAACGGCGCGCTCTCACCCACGAGGAGTCGGTGGCCGACCGTCACCAGCCGGCCGGGCACGTCCGAGCCGTCCATCCGCTCGACCAGCAGGTCGAGGGCGGTGTCCGCGAGGGCGACCGTGTCGGGCGCGACCGAGGTGAGGCTCGGGACCAGGCTGGAGCCGAGTCCGACGGCGTCCCAGCCGATCACCGCGATGTCCCGTGGTGCCTCGAGCCCGCGCAGTCGCATCGCCCGGAGGACGCCGACGGCGGCCAGGTCGTCGCGGCAGAGCAGCGCGTCGACCTGCAGTCCCGCGTCGAGGGCACGACCGAACGCGACCTCGGCGCCGGCGGCGTCGCCGACCTCACGGGGGACCAGGAAGGCGTCGTCGACCGGGAGCCCGGCGGCGGCGAGCCCGGCGCGGTAGCCGTCGAGTCGCAGGCCGGACGTGCGGGACTCGGGGCCGGTCTCGTGACCGAAGAACCCGATGCGGCGACGGCCGAGCGCGACCAGGTGGGCGACGGCCTCGGCCGCGGCACCGGCGTTGTCGATGACGACCTGGTCGGCGTGCTGCGGGCGGACGTCCTCGCCGAGGAAGACCACCGCGGTCTCCCCGCGGATCCGGTCGATCGCCTCGGGGGTGAGCACCTGCGGGTGGATGACGACGCCGTCCACCACGCCGGCCTCGCGACCACGGACCGCCGAGCGCTCGCCGTCCGCTTCGCCGAGGGTCTCTTCGAGCAGGAGCTGGTAGCCGCGCGCGGCGCAGACGCGGGAGAACACGTGGGCGAGCTCGGCGAAGTAGGGCCGGCGGAGGTCCGGGAACGCGAAGGCGAGCATGTTCGAGCGGCCGGTCGCCAGGGATCGGCCGGAGACGTTCGGCCGGTAGTCGAGCTCGTCGATCGCGGCCTGCACCCGGTCGCGCATCGGGGCGCTGACGTGCTCGTACCCGCGCACGACGTTGGACACGGTCTTCATCGAGACACCCGCGTGCGCCGCGACGTCCTGCAGCGTGACCTTGCCCATCCGCTCACCGTAGTGGTCGGACCACGCCGGATCAGGGAACGATGCGGCGCTCCACGATGGCCCGGGCGACCTCGGACAACGGCTCGTGGTGGTCGGTCGCGTGGCTCCGGATGACGGCGAAGGCGTCCTCGATGGAGACGCCCCGGAGGTGTGAGACGACGCCCTTGGCCTGTTCGATGACCTCGCGCGAACCGATCGCGCGCTGCAGCTGCTGCCGGACGACCTCGTGCTCGCGCAGGGTGCGTTCGTGCAGGATGCCGATCGTGGCGACGTCGGCCAGGGCGCGGGCGATCCGCAGGTCCGACTCGTCGAGCGCGCCCGCCACCGCGCCGAACAGGTTCAGGGTGCCGATCACGGTCGAGCGCAGCCGGAGCGGCACGGCGTGCACGGAGTGGATGCCGAGCGCCAGGGCACCGGCGCGGAACTCCGCCCACTCGGCCGGGGAGTCCGCGATGTCCGGGCACGCCACGGCACGACCGCTGGCGAACGCCGTCATGCAGGGTCCGGCCTCGGCGTCGAGCTGGAGCACCTCGACCAGTCGGCTCGCCTCGGAGGTCGAGGCGATGACCTCGAGCTCCTGGTCGTCGTTGGCGAGCAGGATGCCGGCGGCGTCGATGTCGAGCACCTCGGTGCACGTCTCGACCAGGGTCTGCAGGAGCTCCACCACGTCGTACGCGTCGACGAGCGTGTCCGCCAACGTGGCGAACGTCTCGACGATGCGTGTCTCTCGGCCTGCGACGGTCACTGGACCTCCTCGATCAGGTCGCCGTGCTGCTCGAAGCGCACCGTGCCGGCGAGGATCTCCTCGGCGACCTGGCGCATCGAGGAGCGGCGGGCGAAGGCATGGCCCTGGATGAGCAGGTACGCGTCGTCCGGGCTGACGTCGAGCTGGGCGAGGACCACGCCGGTCGCCTGGTGCACGATCCGTCGCGAGTAGGGGCTGCGGTTGGCGAGGGCGTCGTCGTCGGCGATCGCCCGGAGGCTCCGACGCAGGACCCGACGGCTCGCGGCGGAGGCCAGCGCCATCGCCTGTCGGACCCCGTCGTCGTGCAGGGTCGTCGGGCGCGGCGCGTAGACGTCGACCGCGCCGAGCGGGAACGGGCCGAACACGATCGGGAACGCGAACACGGCGCCGACGGGTTCGTCGCGCACGGCGTCGTTGAACGCGGGCCATTCGCTGTTCGGTTGCGCGACGACGTCGGGCTCGAGCACCGGCGCCTCGGAAGCAAGGGCGGCCCAGCACGGTCCCTCGGTCAGGTCGAACTGGATCTCGTCGATCCGGAAGGCGACGTCGTCGCTCGCTGAGACGGTCTCGCTCGCCCCGAGCGGCCCGAAGGTGGAGACGGACACCCCGCCGATCGGCAGGACCGAAACGAACGGTCGGCTGAGGTCGTCGTCGGCCAGATCGGTCGACCGGAGCGCGCGGAGCGCACGCTCGAATGCGTCATCCATGGGCGCCTTCCCTGCCGGCTCCCGATCCTACGCCGTCGGCGACGTCGCACCGTGGGGGTGGGCCTGCTCGCCACGCAGGGAGTTCGGCGGGCGGGTACGCGCCCTGCTCGTCCGGGATCCGGAGCATCGCGTCGACGGCCACCAGGCGCAGCCCGTCGGCCTCGCGCACCGTGCCGCGGACGGCGTTCCCGATGAGGAAGGCCACGAGGTCCTCCGTCCCACCGTCCGGGCGGTAGTCCTGCCACGCGGCGGATCCCGCTCGCTGCATCGCGCCGGCGAGGACGGCTCGCGGGTCGTCGACGTCGACCTCGCAGTCGAGGACGCCTCAGGAGTGGAGGTGTCGCGCCGTCGTCGAGCGCGAACTGTGGGTTGCACGCGGGCCGAAGTCAACCCCTGCACGTTCGCGAATCGTCCGGACGATACTGAAAGTGTCTCGTGCACGTCCGACGGCGGTGGTGCACGCATCGATCGGGAGGCGCGATGGGACAGCGACAGGGGACCAAGAACACGGTGACCGACGCCACCGCCTGGCAGCAGATCGTCCACACGGACCGGATCCGCGCTCTGGCCGCGACCGACCCGACCGACATCCGCGTCCAGCCGGTCGATGCCGGACTCTGGCGGGTCGTCGACGCCGGTGCCGCCTGGGGCGACCCGGACATGCTCCTCGGCTTCGTCGAGCGGACCGTCGAGGGCTTCGAGTGCACGTTGATGGCGTCGCTGCACGAGCACCAGCGCACCGCGTCGCTGCAGGATGCGCACGCGTACTTCGAGCAACAGTGCGGACCGCACGCCGACGAGGCACCGTGCTGACCGCGGTCCACGGCACCGACGACGCGCGGACGGTCACCGTCCGCGTCGACGACGTCCGCCGCCGGACCGAGCACTCCGGGACGGAGCGCGGGTTCGCCGCACGCGTCCTCGCCGGGGCCGGGCACGGACACCACGTCGTGTTCGACACGGACCACGACCGCTTCCGGTTCCGGTACCGCACCCGCCGGGACGGGTGCGTCAGCCTGGTCACCGCATCGGCCACCTCGGGGTTCCGAGGTGTCTTCGAGCCGATCGACCGGGTCCTCGTCGGCTGGTCGGCGAGCGGCGGGATCCGGATCGGCGTGGAGGGGACGACCGTGCTGGAGACCCGGCCCGGCGTGCCCGTCCTGATGCCCACGGTGGGAACGTTCACCGTCGACGCCCCGGCGGGCACGTTGCAGCTCGTCAGCATCGATCGTCCGTTGGTCGACGAGGCACGTGCGGGGAAGCCCGCGGGCAGCCACAGACTCCCGCAGCACGGCGCCGAGGTGGAGTCTGGTGCCCTGGCGGAGCTCCGTCACAGCGTCGAGGTCGTGGCAGCTGCGGTCGCCGACGACGACGCGCGGGCCCGGGCCCGGTTCGCAGCCCAGACGGCACTCGTCGACGCGGTCCTGCTCGCGTTCGGCTCGCCGGACGCCGCGGACGCGGACGGGCCTCGCCTCGAGATGCCCTCGACCGTGGAGCTCGCCGAGGCCTACCTCGACGGGCACTGCCGCGCCGTCCTCACCCTCACGGACATCTGCGGCGCGGTCGGGGTGAGTCCGCGCACGCTGCAGACGTCCTTCATGCGGCAGTACGGCGTCTCACCGATGACGTTCCTGCAGGGGATGCGCCTCGACCGCGCACATGCGGCACTGCAGTCCGCGGACCGGCACGACACGAGCGTCGGCGAGGTCGCGCAGGAGTGGGGGTTCCGGCACCTCGGTCGGTTCTCCGGAAACTACCTCCGTCGGTTCGGCGAGTACCCGGGCGAGACCCTGCGCGGTGCGACAGGGCGACGCGCCGGGTGAACCGACGGCGTCCGGGAGGAGCGCGCACGGGTTCCGGACAGTACGGGCAACACGCAACTTCGGCCCCTAGGGTCGCCACAAGCGCAGCTGCGTGAACTCCCTCGAACCGGTTGAAGGACCGATCCGTCAGGAAGGTCGGTCCCTGATGACCACCACTCCGCTCGCTCCGGGTTACACCCGCACTCGTCCCGCCACGGGAGCCCGCAAGGGCACCTCGACCTACTCCGCGCTCCTGGCGCAGGTGAAGGAGAACGGCCTCCTGCGCCGCCGCACCGGGTTCTACTGGGCACTGTTCGGCAGTCTCGTCGGCACACTCGCCCTGGCCTGGGTCGCGTTCGCCTTCCTCGGCGACTCGTGGTTCCAGCTCATCGTCGCCGGCGCCCTCGGCGTCGTCTTCACGCAGTTCGCGTTCCTCTCGCACGAGGCCGCGCACCGCCAGGTCTTCGCCTCGCAGAAGTGGAACGACCACGCCGGCCGCTGGCTCGGCACGTTCCTCGTCGGGCTCAGCTACTCGTGGTGGATGAACAAGCACACCCGCCACCACGGCAACCCGAACACCGTCGGCAAGGACCCCGACATCGCACCCGACGGCATCCGGTTCCTGCCGGAGGACGCCGCGGCGGTCAAGGGTCCGATCATGACGACCTTCATGCGGTTCCAGGGCTGGCTGTTCTTCCCGCTCCTGACGCTCGAGGGCCTGAACCTGCACCGGTACGCGGTGCAGAGCATCGTCACCGGCAACGGCACCAAGGCCGACGTGAAGCACCGCTGGCTCGAGGCCGCGCTGCTCGTCGCCCGGTTCGGCATCTACCTGACCGTCGTGTTCTGGTTCCTGCCGTTCGGCATGGCCTGCGCCTTCCTCGGTGTGCAGCTCGCGGTCTTCGGCGTGATGATGGGCGCCTCGTTCGCCCCGAACCACAAGGGCATGCCGACGATCGCCCACGACGCCAAGGTCGACTTCTTCTCCCGCCAGGTCCGCACGTCGCGCAACATCCGTGGTGGATGGTGGGTCTCGTTCCTGATGGGTGGCCTGAACTACCAGGTCGAGCACCACCTGTTCCCGTCGATGCCGCGTCCGGCGCTGAAGCAGGCCCGCCTGCTCGTCCGTGACCACTGCGACACCCTCGACGTGCCGTACACCGAGACCACGCTGCTGCGTTCCTACGGCATCGTCGTCCGGTACCTCAACCGCGTCGGACTCGCGGCCCGCGATCCCTTCGCCTGCCCGATGGTCGCGCAGCTGCGCATCCACTGACGTCGTGCTGTCGCTCATGCCGACCGGCACCGTCAAGTGGTTCGACCACAGCAAGGGCTTCGGCTTCATCACCCCCGATGACGGCTCCGAGGACCTGTTCGCGCACTTCTCCAGCATCGTCGTGACGACCGGCTACCGGTCCCTCGAGCCGAACGACCACGTGCAGTACGACGTCGGTCCCGGCAAGAAGGGGCCGCAGGCCGACAACATCTCGATCATCCGCTGACGCGAGGCCGCCGCCGGGCCGCCGCCGGGCCGCCGCCGGGCCGCCGCCGGGCCGCGAACTTTCGGGCTGACCGACACCTCACGCGCCACCCAGCGCGAGAGGTGTCGCTCAGCCCGAATTCCGGTTCGGCGCGCGTGTAGTCGTCCCCGGCGTGCGGTCGCTCGCCACCGCATCATCCGGAAACTGCGCGACGATGCGCTGCTGCACCAACCGGGTCAGTGACTCGGCGTCCTCGCGGGTGAGGGGTGACGATGGCGTCTGTCCGGCACACGCCGTCAGCGCGAGGATGCCGAACACCGTGACGGAGCCGAGGGCGGTCCGTACGGACGGGTTCACTCGTCCGTCAACGAACCCGGGAAGCACGGTGAGAACGAGGAGATCTGCACTGTGCGGGTGTCGTTGTAGATGGTGATGAGGTACTGGTCGTCGTCTTGTCCGGTCACCGTGAGGCGGGTTGCGCCCTTGCGAGTGGTGGTGGTCGCCGACGTGTAGTCATCGCCCCGAAGAGCTTCGGTGATCGCACCGTACGTGGCATCGACATCGACCTCGCGGGTGAGCGTGATCGAGGCGCCGCCACCCGCCGAGACTTCCGTGTCGGAGCAAGCCAGCAGGGTCCAGCGACCCGTGTCGTTGGTCGCGATCGAACCACTCGGGAAAGCGTCGGTGATCCGGCGCTGGACTTCGCCGGTTCGTGCTTCCGCCGTGGCGCGCGAGATCGACGGTGAGCTGCTCGGTGTTCGTGATTCCGGGATCGAAGGTCCTCCAGCGCATGCGGTCAGAGCGAGCGAGACCAAGAGTCCCGTCGCGGATGCGAGCGTCGAGCGCTTGTTCATCGGATGGGTTCCTTCGCGCGTCCCGTCCGGTCGGCGCTCTGCCCGTCGCCCGCGATCCGGTGCAGGGTGGGTTCGACCTCTGCGGAGCCGAGCGCGTCCTCGCGCGGGTCGCTGAACGCGCGGTCGAGTCGGACGGCTCGCGGCACCGGCGCCAGGGCGTGCGTCAGGGCGTGCGTCAGGGTGTGCGTCAGGGCGTCCAGCGTCGACGTGTCGACCTGCAGATCCCCCATGCACACCCCCGTGTCGCCCTGCGGCCACCGTAGCAGCCGCCCCGCGGCGCGACCACCGAGCGGACCGGCGCGACCACCGAGCGGACCGGCGCGACCACAGGGCGGACTGGAGGCGCGGTGCCCGACCGCACCGCGCCTCCCGTCCGCTCGTCGGTCGCGTCTGCCACAGCGACCAACGGATCCGCGCCCCTCGCGCGGACTACGTTCAGGTCGGCCGGGAGGCGCGGGGCGCGCACACGGGGGTGCCGCGCGTCCGACGTGGGGTCGCGTCCTGGACCCGACTCCACGTCGGGCGCGACGGTTCAGACGAGCGCGGGGTGCCCCCCCCCCGAACGGGGGCCGTTTGTCAACCCCCCTTCTCGAGTAACGCGACGTTGCAGATGTCAACTACGGTGCCCCGCGGGCGGTCGAGATCCGGCTGCCCGGCGCCCGGGGGAGGGCGCCAGAGTCACGTCAGGGAGTGACAGCTCATGCAGAACCGCAGAACCAAGAGGGCAACGCTCACCGCCGTGCTCCTCGGTGCAGCACTCGTCGCCGTACCGTTCGGGACCGGGAGCGCCGCGTACGCCGGCGTCACCGCACCCGTCGGCAACGTCGGCTCGTTCAAGCAGACGTTCACCGAGAACTTCAGCACCGCCGCCGCGTCGAACGGCGCGTTCGCGAAGCAGTACGCGAACTCGTGGCAGCCGTACCCGGACGGCACCGGCGGGATGTACTACGCCGGCTCCCAGGTCAGTGCCCGCGACGGGTACATGGACGTCAAGCTCGACGGCAAGCACGGCGCCGCCGGCACGTTCGGGACGCCGAGCGGGGCCTGGTCGCACGTGGGCGGCAAGTTCAGCGTCCGCGCGAAGGCCACGGGTGGCGACGGCAACGGGGCGGCGTTCATGCTGTGGCCGACGTCGAACGTCTGGGCCGACGGCGAGATCGACTACCCCGAGGGTAACTTCGAGTCGAAGCCGTCGTTCTTCCAGCACTCGATGACGCCGGGGAACGAGGGCAGCTCGACGAACGCCTCCACCGGGGTGTCGTGGCGCAGCTGGCACGTGTACTCGACCGAGTGGATCCCGGGGAAGTCGGTGACCTACCTCGTCGACGGCAAGGTGATCGGGAAGGTCACGAAGGACGTCCCGAAGACCGCGCACCGTTTCATGTTCCAGGTCGGGAACTGGGGTGCTTCGGGGCACCTCGACATCGACTGGGTCAGCACGTACGACTACAAGGGCTGAGGCCTCCGCAGCGGGTCCGCTCACGGCGGGCCCGCTCACGGCGGGGCCGCTCCGTCATCCGCGGCGGAGCGTCTCGCTGGGGTACTCGCCGTGCTGCTCCGCGTACGCGGCCGAGAACCGTCCGGCGTGCGCGAACCCCCAGTGCTTCGCGACGTCCGAGACGGTCGTCGTCGCGGGGTCGGCGCGCAGCAGCGATTCCCGGACCCGGTCCAGCCGGACCCGCCGGAGGTAGCCGTTCGGGCTCACCCCGAGCTGGCGTTGGAACGCCTGCTGGAGCGCGCGCAGGCTGAGGGCCGCGACGTGTGCCACGTCGGTGCTCGTGATCGGCAGGTGCGCGTGTTCGTGGACGTACTCGACGGCGCGGCGGAGGTGGGCGTTCCGCGGCAGGAGGAGCTCGTCGGGCAGCGCTGCTGCCGTCACCGGGTAGAGCTCGAGCAGCGCGAGCGCGCCGAGTCGGCTCATCTCGGCCTGGAGGAGCGGCGAGGCGTCGCGGTCCAGGACCGTCTGCGAGATGAGCGTCACGCTGTTCTTCCAGATCCGCATCGCCCGGTCGTCCGGGGTCGCGGTGTGGTCGAACCGCACCGCGCCGGCAGCCGACCCGCGCTCGGCCGCGATCTCCTCGACCGCGGCACGGTTCACCTGGATGAGTCGCTGCGAGTAGTCGTCGAACGAGAAGCGGAAGGTCTGGTCCGGCCAGATCTGCGGCCGTCCGGCCTGCAGGGTGAGCCGATCCCGGCCGTCGTCGAGGACACCGGAACCCCGGGTGATCCACTGCACGACGAAGTCGTCGCCCTCGGGCATCTCGCCGTCGAGGTGCCCGGTGAACTCCACGGCCCGGAGCGTCATCGCCGCGTCGCCCGCAGCGGAGTACCGGAACCGGAAGTCGGACGTCGTCGAGTCCGCCGTCCAGGCGACCCCGTCGTAGGCGGCGGCCAACACGTCGCGCGCCTCGTCGAGGTCGGTCCCCTGCGCGCGTTCGCGGATGCGGGGAGGCATGTCGTCAGTCATCGGTCACCGGGACGAATCGTGACACGGCGGGCGGCCACCGCCGAACCGCTGTCCGATTGGCGTACTAGCGACGGTCCGACCGCGACTCGTACACCGACATCAGCATCGCGACGGCCTGCCGTGCGGACCTGGCCGGGCGGCTGCTGCGGTGGATCGCCGCCTCGACGTGGGCGCCCTGGACGAGGAGCGTGACGGCGTCGGCCAGGTGGGCGGGGAGCTCCGCACGGACGCAGATGCCGGCGATGTGGGCCTCGGTGCGCGAGAGGTGCTCGTCGGCGAGGTGCGCGATCCCGGCGTCGTCGCGGCCGAACTCACCGAAGCCGTTGATGAAGGCGCACCCGCGGAACGAGTCGTCGTCGAAACCGGTCTCGAGGTACCCGAACACGGCCAGGAGCTGATCACGGGGCTCCGCGTGTTCGTCGGTGGCCGCGACGAGTCCGTCGAACCAGGAACGGTGTCGGCGGGCGAGGGCCGCGATCACGAGGTCGCGGTCGTCCGGGAACTCCGCACGGACGACGTCGATGTGCAGCCCGGCGAGGTCGGCGACGTCCTGCAGGGGGACCGGGCCGACGCCGTGCAGGGTGAAGAGCTCGTCGGCGGCGGCGACGGCGGACCGCGCGGCCGTCGTCGTCGGTTCGCGGAGCAGCATCGTGGAAGCAGTCATCGGGGTTCGGCGGCACTCTCGGTCGGATCCTCGGGCGGGATCGTTGTCACCGACGATAGGGCCTGGCGTCGCGGATCGGACACGACGTCCTGTTTTCGCGTCCGATGCGGGCAGGGGCGTCCGCGAAGCGTGAACCCGTCAGATGACCCTCGCGGTGACGTTCCGCCGGCCCGTACGGTCGCTGCAGCGGACAACGGCACCGGTCTCCGTGCCGCGCAGTCCCGTCCACTCCCGTGCCATCCCATCCCGTCCAGTCCAGTCCCGTCCAGTCCAGTCCCGTCCCGTCCCGTCCCTGAGGAGGAGCACCGATGCTCGACCACGCAGCCCTCGATCGCCTCCGCCAGCACCCGGTGGAGTGGCGCCGTCGCGGACTCACCCCGCCGCACGAGCTCGCCGCCATGGTCGCCGCGCGCCTCGAGGAACCCACGGCGGCGCACATCCCGGCCGACCCCTCGTACGCGGACTTCTTCACCGTCTGACGCGCTGGCGCGCCCGCCACGGGTGCCGCGGGCGCCGCTGGCGCTCGCGCCGCGCCGCGCCTGCCTGCCTGCCCTAGTGTCGGTCGGATGACGGGCACGACGGACCGACCCCCGAGCACGCTGCTGCTCCGACGCTGGGACCCCCGCGACGCCGCGGCGTTGGTGGCCGCGTACCGGTCCAGCGGAGACCTCGCCACGCAGTTCCCCGTCGACTCCGCCGCACTCGACGAGCACCGCGCCGCCGCCGTGATCGAGGAGTCACTGCCCTTCGACGACCGATCGAAGCACTGGGCGATCGTGCAGGACGGCGTCGCGGTCGGCACCGTCGGACTCGCCGCGATCGAGTTCCGACACGGCACCGCGTGGGCGTCCTACTGGCTCGCCGACGGTGCCCGAGGCCGCGGAACAGCCTCCCGCGCCCTCGCGACCGTCGCCACCAGCGCGTTCACGGCTGGGCTCCACCGGCTGGAACTCGGCCACCGCGTGAACAACCCCGCGTCGTGCCGGGTCGCCTCGGCCGCCGGGTTCGCGGCCGAGGGGATCGAACGGCAGAAGCTCCGGTACGGCACCGAACGGTTCGACGTCGAGACGCACGCACGCCTGGCGACCGACCCGACGCCGGACCTCGCCCCGATCGACGTCGCGGAGGACGCATCGTGGAACTGATCAGGGACGTCAGCAGGGGAGACTGGCTGCTCGCCAGGGCCGGCGAGTTCGGGACCGTCGGCAGTGTCGCCGGCGTCGGGTTCGGCGCCTACGTCCGGATCCTGCACCCCGTCGACGCCCACCGCGAGGACCGGTCACGGCTGGACGAGCACGACGAGCACCCCGTCCTCGAGTCGTCGGTCTGGCGGTGGGCCGAGGTCGCCGCGCGTACCGGCGCGACCATGCACCCCCTCGTGCAGTGGACGAGCCTGACCGGGCGGACGGACGAAGAGGACATCTCCTTCGACGACGGGTGGCGCATCGAGTTGCCCGAGGAGGGCTGGTTCGAGCCCCGGCTGCTCGCCGCACTCACCGAACACCTCGCCGCTGCGACGTCCACCCCCGACGACCTGGTCGGTGCGATCTGGGACGGCTGGGGCGACGTGCAGGGCAACTACACCGTCGCGGTCGGGTGGCAGGGGCCGGATGCACCGACCGCCGCGGAACGGTCCGAGATGCTCGCGCACGCCGCCCGGCTGCAAGCCGAGCACGACCGGAAGCAGCAGGAGCTCCGGGCGTCGCTGGCGGGCCCGCGGTTCGCCTGGCCGGACCGCGAGGCGTTCCTGCTCTCGATGACCCTGCCGCAGCTCGCCGACCCGTCGTGGATGGACGACGCACGGATCATCGGGACGTACCTCGACGTCGGCCACACACCGCAGATGCTCTGGCCGGAGGACCGTGCGTGGGTGCTCGCGTCCGAGATCGACTGGGACTCGACGGTCGTCGCCGGCCCACGGTCGCTCATCGACGCCGTCCTCGCCGACGACCGGTTCGAGGCGTACGAAGTCGGCCCCGACGATTTCCTGGAGTAGGTATATTCCCGAACCGGGTATATGGTTCGAGCATGCGCAACGGAGAACTCCGAGAACCGGTCTTCTGGATACTGACCAGCCTGGCGGGCGGTCGGCAGCACGGCTACGCCATCATCCAGGCCGCTGCCGAACTGTCGGACGGCCGCGCGACGATCGCGGTCACGACGCTGTACGCCTCGCTGGAGCGCCTGGAGCAGGACGGTCTGGTCCGCGGCGACGGCGACGAGGTCGTCGGCGGCCGACTCCGTCGGTACTTCGCCATCACGCCGGACGGCGAGCAGCGCCTCGCCGACGAGGCCGCGCGGCTCGACACGAAGCTCCGTGTCCTCCGTGCGCGCCTCGGACACCGGCCGGCCGGAGCCGCGGGGGGAGCGGCATGAGCGCGGACCTCGAGACCCGGTACCGACGACTGATGGCGTGGTACCCCCGCTCCTGGCGTGCCGCGAACGAGGACGCCTTCGTCGGCACACTCCTCGACGCAGCGGACGCCACCGGTCGTGCCGCACCTGCAGCCGGCGAACGTGCGGCGATCGTCGGCCACGGGGTCACCGCGCGCCTGGACCGCGTCGTCGTGCCGCACGTGCGGCACGCCGGCAGCACCATCGCGCTGACGATGGGCACCGGTCTGGCGTTCGCCGAGTTCGTGATGACGAGCTGGGCGCCGTGGATCGTCGGCAACCCGGGGCCGGGATGGCTCGTGCAGATCGGGCCGTTCCGCGACACCGGGTTCGTCTTCGCCGGCCTCTGGCTCGTCGCGCTCGTCGCCGCGGTCACCGGCCGGTGGGCAGTCGGCCGCATCGCACTCGGCGTTTGCATCGTCCTCGCGGCGGTCTCGCCGTACTGGTTCACCGCGTACCCGGGCGTGTGGAGCGTCGACCGCGCCACCTTGTTCCTGTTCGCGGCGTGTGCGTTCGTGGCGTTCCTCGGACGGCCGGTGCGCGGGCAGCACACCGTCGCGGCGAGCGTCGGGTGGATGCTCGTCGGGATCCTCAGCTACCTGAGCGTCGGCCAGCCGGCGCACGAGTGGCTCGGCAGCCGTGCCCTCTGGGACGGGAACATGTGGGCCTGGTACGGCGTCGGGCTGCTCGAGGTCGTCGCGATCGGGTTCGCGGTCGCCCGACTCTGGAGCGTCGCCTTCACCATCGTGCTCGGGCTGACGCCGTACGCGCTCACCGTCGTCGCCAACGAGCTGCGCGGCATCCTGACCGAGAGCGGGTCAGCAGCGGTGGTCGCCGCCCCGGTGGCGCTCGGGCTGCTGCTGCTCGTGCTGCACAGCAGCGGTCGACTCGCGCTGTCCGACCGTGGCCGGGCGACTACCGACCGTGGTCGGCCGACCACCGACCGTGGCCGGGCGACCACCGAACGGTCGCGGCCACCGCTCAGTTGATGATCGCTCCGCGTTCGTCCTCGCGCAGCACGGCGAGGCGCTCCCGCCACGTCCGGAGCGCCTCGGGGGAGAGCCGCGGCCAATCGGTCACCTCGCCGACGATCCGGACCGGCTCGGTGCTGCGGTAGGAGCGGGTCGGGTTGCCCGGGAACTTGCGGTCGGTCACGTTCGGGTCGTCCTCGTAGGGGCCGGTCGGCTCGACGGCGAAGACGCGCGGCTTCCCGTCGCCCGCGGCCAGCTCGGCTGCGAGCCCGGCTCCGTCGGCGACCGCCGTGAAGTAGACGTGGTTCATCACCACCTCTGGACGGTAGTTCGAGTGGAAGCCCGCGGTCAGCAGGTCCCCGACCCGCAGGTCGGCCTTCGTGCCGTGGAAGAACGGTCCGTCGTCCTGCGCCTGCTTCACCGCAGAAGGCTACGCCGCGACAGCGATGGCGACACCCGTGCAGCCGAGGACACATCTCCACCTCTCGGGGGACGCGCCCACGGGAACCCCTGCAATAGCGTGGCGCCCGTGATCGAAGTCGAACACCTCACCAAGCAGTACGGTCCCAAGACCGCCGTCGACGACGTCTCGTTCGTCGTGCGGCCCGGCAGCGTGACCGGCTTCCTCGGCCCCAACGGCGCCGGGAAGTCCACAACGATGCGCATGATCATGGGGCTCGACCGACCAACGGCCGGCCGGGCGATCGTGAACGGGCAGCCGTACACGAGCTTCCGCGACCCGCTCCGGCAGGTCGGTGCGCTGCTCGAGGCGAAGGCGGTGCACTCCGGACGGAGCGCGTACAACCACCTGCTCTCGCTGGCGGCGACGCACGGCATCCCGAAGGCCCGCGTGCACGAGGTCATCGACATGACCGGCCTCGAGTCCGTGGCGAAGAAGCGTGTCGGCGGGTTCTCCCTGGGCATGGGGCAGCGCCTCGGCATCGCGGCGGCGCTCCTCGGCGACCCGAAGACCCTGATCCTCGACGAGCCGGTGAACGGCCTCGACCCCGACGGCGTGGTGTGGGTCCGCCAGCTCGCGCGTCGGATGGCCGCCGACGGCCGGACCGTGTTCCTGTCGAGCCACCTCATGAGCGAGATGGCGCAGACCGCTGACCGCGTGGTCGTGCTCGGCCGCGGCAAGGTCCTCGCCGACGCACCCATCGCCGAGTTCGTCGCCGGTGCCGGAGCGCAGGGCGGCGTCGCCGGTGGGCCGAACGGCGGCGGCAGTCGCGTCGTCGTCCGCACCCCCGCGCCGGAGCAGCTGTTCCAGGCGATCGGCCCGAACGCCTCGGTGACCCAGCGCGACGACGGCTCGTTCCTCGTCGTCGGGCCCGATGCGCCGACGGTCGGCAACATCGCCGCGCAGGCCGGCGTCCCGCTGCACGAACTCACCCCGGTGGGCGCCAGCCTGGAAGAGGCGTACATGGCCCTCACCCGCGACGACGTCGAGTACCGATCGGAGGGCACCCGATGACCACGACCACGATGCCGAAGTCCATCGGCCTGACCTTCCCGCACCTGGTCCGGAGCGAGTGGATCAAGCTCCGCAGCATCCGGTCCACGGTGTGGTGCTACGCGATCCTCGTGGTCGTCACGATCGGCATGGCGGTGCTCCTCGGCGCCGCGGTCGACAACGGCGACTCCGTCCCGCAGGACATCGTGAACGGCACCGCGGTGAGCATCAACACCACCGGGGTGTCCCTGACGGCGCTCGTCGTCGGTGTCCTCGGCGTGCTCATCATCACCGGTGAGTACGGCACCGGACAGGTCCGATCGACGTTCACCGCCGACCCCGGCCGCACCGGCGTGGTGCTGGCGAAGGCGACCGTGTTGGCGCTCGCGACCTTCGTCGTGAGCGTGGTGTCGACGTGGATCGGCGTGCTCGTGTCGACCGGTCTGCAGGCCGCCGACGGTGCGCACGCCCAGATCGGTGACCCGTCGGTGTTCATGCCGATCCTCGGTTCGTCGGTCTACGTGACGCTCCTGGCGCTGCTCGCCTACGGCATCGGGCTCCTCGTCCGGTCGAGCGCGGGTGGCATCGCGATCACGCTCGGGATCCTGCTGGTCCTGCCGGTGATCCTGTCGGTGGTGGCGAGTCTGCTGCAGGCGCAGTGGCTCGTCGATGTCTCGAAGTTCCTGCCCGACCAGGCCGGCAGCCAGCTGTTCGCGTACCCGTACGAAGGTGCGGACGCCTCCCAGGACGGCCTCACGTTGAACGGGTGGGCTGGCTTCGGGGTGCTCGCGGCCGAGGTCGTGGCCGTGGGGGCACTGGCCCTGACGGTCGCGAAGCGACGCGACGTCTGAGACCACCAGACCCCGATCCGGGAGGCGCGGTGCCAGCTGGCACCGCGCCTCCCGGCCGTTCCGGGGGTCCCGTCCACGACCCCGCTAGGCTCCGAGCGTGCGTCACGTCCCTGCCCTGCTCCTGCCGGCCCTCGCCGGCGTGTGCCTGCTCGCGGGGTGCGCGTCGGCTGCGCCGCCGGTCGACGAGGACGCCCTCCACGACTGGAAGTCCGCCCAGGACGCCGCGGTGGAGACCGAAGCCGACGTGCTCGGGGTCCTGCAGGGCGACATCGGCCCCGGCAACGACCTGTCCGACGCCGAGCCGACCGTCACCCTGCAGTTCCCCGCCTCGCAGTACCTCGACCACCTCGAGTTCTCCTGCTACGGCAACGGGCAGATGCGCGGGCAGGTGCGCACCGTGACGGAGCGCGGGGCGCAGTCGGTGGAACTCGACGAGATGGCCTGCAACGACAGCCCGCACCGCATCACGCTGTCCCGATCGGCACGCGACGCCGTCGACAGCGTCGCGTTCACCGGAACGGACAGCGACCGGTCGAGCGCGTGGCGACTGGTGATCGTCGGCCCGGGACCGAGCGGCGACTGACTACCGCCGGACCTCGTAGCGGTGCAAGGTGACGCCGTTGTCGTAGCGCTGCTGCTCGAGCAGGTCGAACTGCACGGTGCGCCGTCGTCCCGAGGCCGGCGGATCGAACACGGGCCGTCCGGCGCCGAGCACCGCGGGGTGCGTGAAGAGCAGCAGCTCGTCGAGCAGCCCGGCGTCGAGGAGCTGGCTCGCGACGTTCGGGCCACCGACACCGATGTCCCCCTCGGACTCCTCGCGCAGCGCGGCGAGCTGCTCGATCGCGTCGTCGCCGCCGATGACCCTGGTGTTGTGGTCGGCGCTCGTGCGGGTCCGTGAGACGAGGACCTTCGGCTGCGCCGTCCAGATCTCGCCGTACTCGCGCAGGAACTGCGGCATCGACTCGTCGGTGCGGGCGTCCGGCCAGAACGGGTCCATCATGTCGCGCACCACCCGCCCCTCGACGGACAGGGTCATCGCCGCCGCCCGGGCGTTGAAGTCACGGTGCAGCGGCTCGTCGATCCGCATCCAGTCGGGCCCCTCGAGGTCGCCGAGCTCACCGGCGTCGCGCTCGACGAACCCGTCGATCGACACGTTGATCCAGTACACGAACCTCGCGGCCATCGTCGAACTCCTCCGTCGGACCGAACCGGTGCGGCTGAGCGTACGCTCGCGCGGGACAGCACCGCCATCAGCACCATCCGCAGCACCATCCGCAGCACCATCCTCAGCACCATCCTCAGCACCATCCTCAGTGACGAGGAACCGCCATGGAGCTCGACCCGAACGACTACCGGCAGGCACTCGAACGCGCGTCCGAGCACGCGCTCGACTGGATCACCAGCCTGCCCGAGCGGTCCGTCCCACCGGAGATCGACGTCGGTGGGCTGCTCGCCGCGATCGACCGTCCGCTGCCCGACGACGGGGCCGACCCGGCCGCCGTGGTCGACGAACTCGCCACCCTGGCGGAGCCCGGGCTCATGGCGATGCCCTCCGGCCGGTTCTTCGGCTGGGTGATCGGCGGCACCCTGCCCGCGGCGATGGGCGCCGACTGGCTCGTCAGCGCCTGGGACCAGAACGCCGCGATGCGGTACCCCACCCCGGCCACCGCCGCCCTGGAACAGGTCGCCGGCAGCTGGCTGCTCGACGTGCTGGGGCTGCCGCCGGAGTCGGACGTGGGCTTCACGACCGGCGCGACGATGGCCAACTGGACCGGTCTCGCCGCCGCCCGCGCCTTCGTGCTCGACGCCGTCGACTGGGACGTCAACACCGACGGGATGACCGGAGCGCCGCGGGTCACCGTGCTCGCCGGCGCCGAACGCCACACCTCACTCGACCTCGCCCTGCGCTACCTCGGCTTCGGCGCACCGACCCTCGTCGACGCCGACGACCAGGGCCGGATCCTGGTGGACGATCTCCGCGCACACCTCGACCGGGTCGACGGGCCGGTGATCGTCTGCCTGCAGGCCGGCAACTTGCACTCCGGAGCCTTCGACCCGATGCGGGCCGCGATCCGCCTCGCCCACGAGCACAGGGCGTGGGTGCACGTCGACGGCGCCTTCGGACTGTGGGCGGCGGCGAGTCCGACGCTCCGCCCGGCACTGGCCGGGGTCGAGGACGCGGACTCCTGGGCGACCGACGCGCACAAGACCCTCAACGTCCCCTACGACTGCGGGGTGGCGATCGTCTCGCGGCCCTCCGTCACCCGCGCCGCGCTCGGGACGCAGACGGCGTACCTCATCCGCGACCCCGCCGACGTCTCCGAACCGTTCGACCTGGTGCCCGAGATGTCCCGACGGGCCCGTGGCGTCCCGGTCTGGGCAGCCCTCCGGCAGCTCGGGCGGACCGGCGTCGAGGACCTCGTCGACCGGCTGGTCCGGAACGCGCGGGCCCTGGCAGACGGGCTCCGCGAGCTCCCGGACGTGCAGGTCGTCAACGACGTCGCCTTCACCCAGGTGTGCCTGACCTTCGGTTCCGACGAGCGGACCCGGGCCGTCACCGCCCGGCTCATCGACGACGGAGCGGTGTGGATGTCCGGCTCGCAGTGGCGCGGGCAAGCGGTCCTCCGCATCTCCGTCAGCAACTGGTCGACGGACGACGCCGACGTGCGGTTCTCGATCGAGGCCGTCCGCCGGGCCGTCGCGGCCGTCGACGGGTGACCGGACCACCTCCGATCGCGTTCCCGTCCGGCGGCGTACGCTCGCCATCGTCGCCGTCTCCGTCGACGGCGACTACCTTCCTCAACGACGAGAGCAGGTCCGCCGTGCGCCGATCGTCCACCGCACTCCTCCCCATCGTGACGCTCGCGTGTGTCGCGGCCACGTGCCTCCAGGCTGGTGCCGAAGCGGTGCCGGCGCTCGCCGCGGGCACGATGTCCGCACGTTCCGGGGCCGCGCCCACGCACCAGAACCCGATGGCGCTCAGCCTGCCGGACGGGGAGACCGCGGCGAGCTGCGCGGACCCGACCGCGATCCACGGGGTCGGCCGCGACCGGTACTGGTACCTGTACTGCACGACCGACGCGCTGACGGCGACCGAGCAGAACCCGGACGGGTCCCTGGTGCAGCACGGGGTGCCGACGTACCGGTCGACCGACCTGACGCACTGGACGTACGTCAACGACGCGTTCCCGACGAAGCCCGACTGGGTGGGAACGGCGAACGGCATCTGGGCACCCGACGTCGTCCACCGTGACGGCCGCTGGTTCCTGTACTACGCCGCGTCGGACACGCCCACGGCGACGGCACCGACCGGCGGCGGCTCGGCCGTCGGCGTCGCGACGAGCTCGAGCCCGACCGGCCCCTGGACCGACTCCGGTGGTCCCGTCGTGGCTCCGCAGGGGCGCTGGCAGTTCGACCCCGAGGTCATCACCGACCGGGGCAGCACCTACCTGTACTTCGGCAGCTACTCCGGCGGCGTGAGCGTCCGGGAGCTCAGCGCCGACGGACTGCGATCGGACCCCGCGAGCGAACGGCAGATCGCGATCGACAACCGGTACGAGGGCGCGTACCTGATGCGCCACGACGGCTGGTGGTACTTCATGGGCTCCGCCACCAACTGCTGCAACGGCGCGCTCACCGGGTACGGCGTCTTCGTCGCCCGGTCACGCAGCCCCCTCGGGCCCTTCACCGACCAGGACGGCGTCGCGATCACGAGCACCCGGGTCGGTGGCACGCCCCTGCTCGCCCAGAACGGCAACCGGTGGGTCGGCACCGGGCACGACACCGTCGTGACCGACTTCGCCGGGCAGGACTGGATCATCTACCACGCGGTCGACCGGAAGGACCCGTACTACGCGGGGCAGGCGACCTACACGAAGCGGCCGGCGCTCATCGACCCGCTCGACTGGCGGCACGGCTGGCCCGTCGTCCGGGGCGGTGCGGGACCGTCCGACTCCGTGCAGCCCGGACCGGTCGCGCAGCCGGGCCAGCGGGCGACCTACCGGGCGGCGACAGCCCCCGTGGAGGTGCCCGGTCGGCTGATCCGCTCGGCGTCGACGTCGTTCGGCGGGTCGGCCTTGCCGTCCTCGCTCACTTGGGTCCGGCAGCCGGACGCCTCGACGTACTCGGTGTCCGGCGGCGCGTTCCGCTGGCAGACGCAGGCTGCGGACATCCACCCGCCGACCACTCCGCTCGCGTCGGTGCTCGCCGAGCCCGCACCGCGTGGCGACTACGTGCTCCAGACCACGGTCGCCGTCGACACCCCCGCGACCGGTGACGGGGTGAACTACGTGCAGGGCGGCCTCATCGTCTACGGGGACGACGGCGATTACGTCCGGCTCACCTCGAACTCGATCTTCAACACCCGGCAGACGGAGTTCGGCAAGCAGGTGTCCGGGCAGCCGGCCGGGGCACCGACCTACGGCGACATGGTGGTCGGCCCCGTCGGGGACACGACCACGCTGCGGATCGTGCACCGGGTCGTCGCGGGGGAGCACCGGTACACCGCGTACACGAGCGTCGACGGGCGGCACTTCGTCCGGGGCGGGACATGGACGGCGGACCTCGGGAGCACGCCTCGGGTCGGGCTCATCTCGCTCGGGGGCAGCGGCTTCACGAGCACGTTCGACGACCTGCGCGTGAGCACGGTGGCCCGGCGCTGACGCGGCGCGGCGGGGGCGCGGCGGGCGCGCGGCGGGGGGTCTGCGGGTGGAGGCGGCCGGCAGAGCGGGCGCGGGGCGTGGGAGCGCGGGTGGTCCCGGGTGGCCTAGGGTCGGTGGCGGGGCGGTGGTCGCCACCGCGAAGGGGAGAACGTGATCGAGAACGTGTCCGGGGTGCACTCGGTCGTGCTCCTGCTGCTGCTGGCGATCGAGGTCCTGGCGCTCGTGCAGGTCTGGCGCGACCGCCGGCGCAGCCAGCTCGTCAAGGTCCTGTGGACGATCGTCATCCTGGCGCTGCCCGTCGTGGGCGTGCTCGGATGGGCCGTCAACTGGCTGCTCGGCAAGGCCGCGGACGCGCTCCAGCGACGGAACGCCTGACGGCCGACGCCGACGCCATCAGCGCGCGGGGCATCAGCGCGCCGGCGTTCAGCGCTCGGTGAGTGCCGCTGCGTAGGCGCGGACGGACCGGCGGTAGCGGGGAAGCGTCGGTTCGACGGCCTCGATCGCGACGCGCAGTGCCTCGTCGTGCCGGCCGGCGCTGTGCAGCGCGAGTGCCAGGAAGACCTTCGGCGCTGAACCGGTCGAGGGGTGCTCCGGGGCGTCGCGGAGCATCGTGATGGCGTCGTCGACCCGGCCGATGTTGCGCAGGGTCGAGGCGTGCTGCACGACCAGCTGCGCGGCACGGTCGGGGTCGACGGCGCCGAGGCCCGAGGCGGTCGCGGCTTCGTAGTGCACGTGCGCCTCGGCCTCGTGCCCGCCGGAGTCGTACGCGCCACCGACCTCGAAGGAGCCGAGTGCGGGGTGCGGAGCGACCGCGGCGAGGTCGTGCATGCGCGCGATCCGAGCCTGGTCGTCAACGGTGTCGTCGGCCCAGAGTGCGGCGACGCGGGCATCCCAGTCGGCGCTGTCCGTGGTCGTCATCGAACCAGGCTAGTGCGGCTGCGTGTGCCCGTCGGTGATCGTGGCGCGGAAGGAGCGGACCAGCGGGACACCGGGACGGACGAGCGCGGGCTCCCGCCAGGCCAGGGCCGATCCGACGGCGGGGTACTCGTCGGCGCGGACGAACCAGGGGTCGCGGTGGTCGAGTGCTTCGATGCGGACGATGGCCGGGCCCTCGTCGAAGGTCGCGGTCCACTCGACCCAGGGTGACACCGAGCCGTGGACGGCGGCTTCGCCCTCGGCCTCGGCGGTCCGGACGGTGACGTCCGTGCAGGACGGGAAGCGCCAGAAGAACCCGCCGTAGCCCGCGCCGACCCGGCCGTTGCTGCCGGGACCGCCGAGGTGCACGGGGTGCTCGCCCGGTGCGCGGAACGACGACGACCAGGTCAGCTCCCACCCGGTCGGGGTGGCGCTCCAGCGCAGGACGCGGTCCTCGTGCAGGACGACCCGGCGGTCGGGGCCCCGCCAGACGAGCTCCTGCGTGCTCGACGGGCCGTGCTGCTCGGCGTGCACGACCTCGACGCTGCCGTGGTCGTCGCGCCAGACGTAGCCGTGGCCGTGCACGTAGGTCCGACCACCCCAGCAGTTGACACCGTCGACGTCGGGGATCGCGAACCCGAGCCCGCAGTGCCAGTCGTGGTCGGCGGGGTGGTGCGCGGTGACGACGGTGCCGCCGAGGGTCCGGATCGGGTGCAGGTACGGCCGCGGGGACGACGTGGCGATCGTGCCGGCACCGTCGAGCTCGGTCGCCACCTCGGTCCCGCCGACGCGCAGGACCTGCAGCACCTCGTCGCGGGCGGTGTGCGCCCACGGTGCGCCGACCTCGGAGAACAGTGCGCGGTCGTCCGCAGCACGGTCGACGATCGCCTCGACGTCTGCGACGAGGGGCCGGCGCTCGGGGCCGTCACCCTGCCAGGTGACCCACGGGTGGTCGATGCGGACCGGTTCGGTGGCGCGGACGGCCTCGAGGACCTCGACGAAGGCGCCGGTGGAGACGAGCGGGACGAGCAGGGCGTCGCCGCGGGCGCGGTGGGCGAGCAAGTTCTCGAGCAGGTCCGTGCGCCCGACGGTCCGGGTCGTGCCGCCGACCGCGACCTCGTCGGACGTGTACCCGAGGACGGCGCTGCCGGCGGTTCCGCGGACCCGCACGGTGGGCAGGACCTCGGAGGGGCCGCAGAGCGTGAGCGCGGCGGTGGCCTCGAGCCCGGCGGCCGTGGTCACCCGGACGGCCGAGGTGTCGTCGCCCTCGATGTCGTTCGCCCGGTACAGCTCGACCTCGACCCGGACCACATCGGCGGCGCGACGACACCCGACGACGGCGAGGGCGGTGGCGACGGCGTGCGCGAGGGGGTTCGTGACCACCCCGTCGAGCACGTCGACCCCGCCGACCCGACGACGACCGGCCCAGCCCGAGCGGTCCCAGTACGCCTGGTTCCGCGTCCAGGTGCCGACGGCGGCGGCGGACCGCACCGCGCCCACGAGCGAGCCGTCGCGGAAGGCCGGAAGCGCGTCCGACCCGAGGCTCTGGAACCCGACCTGGACGACCCGGCCGGTCCGACGCTCGGCCTCGAGCAGGGCCGCGAGGGCGGCGCGGGTGGTGACCGGCGGCTTCTCGAGCAGGACGTCAGCACCGGCCTCGAGGGCCGCGAGGGCGAGGGGCAGGTGCGCGCCGATCGGGGCCGCGACGACCACGACGTCGACCGGGCCGAACTCCCGCGCTGCGCCGACGTCCGGTGCGACCGGGGTGCCGGCGTCCGTGGCGGTTCCGAGTGTGGGGTCGACGACGGCGGTGAGCGTGCACACTCCCGCTGCCACGAGGCGGTCGATGTTCGCACGGTGGTGCAGGCCGTAGCCGCGGGCACCGACGAGGACGACGCCGGGCAGCGTCATCGACCGGTCCCGATCACGACGCGCACCGTGCCGGGGGAGCGCCCGGTGACGTGGACGTGCTCGCCGGCGGGGCGGTCCGTGCCGCCGAGGAAGGCGTAGTCCTGACCGGGTGCGTAGAACGCGGGCTGTGCGGGGCAGGCACCGTTGCCGGGACCGAACGACACGACCGAGTCCCCGACGCGGTAGGTGCCGGTGCCCTCGGCGAGGACGCGTTCGCCGGTCGCTCGGTCGGTGCTCACACCGGTGAAGGTACCCCCGGCGCGGAACGTCAACTGGAGGGACCACGGCACGTCGGCACCCGCCGTGGTGACGTCGAGCGTGACGGCACCCGGGGTGACCTCGACGTCGACCGTCGTGGTGAGCGACACCGTGTCGACGGCGCGGGAGCCGAACGACATCGATGCCGAGAAGCGACCTTCGTCACCGAGCGCGTACGCACCGTCGCGACGCCGGTCCGCGGCGGGGAGCGGCTGGTGGTAGCCGGCGGTCACGGTCTCGGTGAGCCGGAAGCGACCAGCACCGAGCGGCTGGGGCACGCCGAGCGGCTGGGGCACCCCGGGCGACTCGGGCACCCCGAGCGACTGGGGCACCCGGAACGACTCGGGCACCCCGAACGACTCCAGTGTCGTCGGACGGAAGGGGCCGAGGCCGAAGAACTCCCGGGACAGCCGGACGTCGGACAGGACGACGGCGCCGGAGAACACCCGCAGGAAGGTCGGGCTGTTCGCCAGCCCCGACCGGACGTGCCCCTCGGCGGGGACGTCCGAGCCGGCGAACAGCACGACGCTGCGGTCGGGTTCGCGGACGTGCACGAGCCGGGCGTCGGCGAACGCGTGCACGGCCGGCGTCAGGGGGCTCCCGGCGGGCAGCGGCGCGACGGCGGGCAGCGGTCGGCCGAGCACCGGGTCCGTCATCGCCCGTGCCGCGACCGCACCGGGCTGCCACATCTCGGCGACCGCGGCTCGGGCGGCGACCGCGGCGAGGTCGGCACGGTCGTCGAGCACCGCGACGTGCCAGAGCAGGGGAGCGAACGCGCCGATGCCGAACGGGTGCGACTGGTCCTGCCGGCGGGACTGCACGGTCTCGACGGTGTCGTCCGGCAGCAGGAGCGCGAGCGTGGCGTCGAGCGACCGACGGACCGGGTCGAGCAGCTCGGGCCGGTCGAGCACCGACGCCAGCACGAGGAACGACGGGCAGGACACGGCGGCCGCGTAGTTCGGGCTGCGCTCGGACCACAGGCCGTCGGCGTCGATGTCCGGCGCTTCGGCGAGCCACTCGTCGATCCGCTCGACCAGCTGCGGCGACGGGTGCAGCCGGTGGATCCGGGCGAGGGCTGACGAGATCTCCCAGCGGTGGTTCGGCGTGTGCACGCCGCCGGTCAGCAGTGCCGGGGTTGCACGGTGCACGATCGCATCGAGGTCGTCGGCCAGCGCACCGGCCGCCGGCACCGACGCCCGGTACGGCGCGAGCAACTCGAGGGCGTCGCAGACGTCGTTCACCGTGAACGCCGAGTCCGGCGGGGAGAGCACGTTGTCTCCGCCGACGAACGTGCCGCCGGGCGACTGCCGGGCCGCGAGGTGCCGGACCCAGCCGTGCGCGGTCGTGAGCTCGCTGTCGGGGAGGTGAGCCGTGCCTCCAGGCAGGTGACGGACCCACGCCCCGACCAAGGTGAGGGCACGCGCCATCAGTTCCCGGTGCTGCAGCGTGGCGGGGTCGTCGTCGGCGAGTCGGAGCTGGCGAGCCGCTTCGTCGGCTGCCGGCCCGACCGCGTCGAGGAAGCCCATCAGTCCTTGAGACCCGCGTTGAGGTCCGCGCCGTTCACGTACTTCTGGAACACCAGGTAGATGAGGACCAGCGGGATGATCGAGATCACCGAGGCGCCGAGCAGGACGGTCCAGTTGACGTTCTCCGCGCCCACGATGCTCTGCAGGGCGATCTGGATCGTGAACTGGTGCGGGTCGTTGAGGACCAGCAGGGGCCAGATGTAGTCGTTCCAGCGCCACTGGAACGAGAAGATCGCGAGTGTCAGCATGATCGGACGGGAGATCGGCAGCATGATCCGCCAGAAGATCCCGAACTCGCTCGCGCCGTCGATGCGCGCGGCCTCGACCAGGTCGTCGGGCACCGTGATGAAGAACTGCCGGAACATGAAGATGCCGGTCGCGGTGATCACCGACGGCACGATGATGCCCGCCAGTGAGTCGTACATGCCGAGGTCGCGGATGACGATGAACGTCGGGGCGAGGATGACCTCGGTCGGCAGCATCGTCGTCGCGAGGATGCAGACGAAGAAGACCTTCAGCCACTTGTTGTCGTACTTCGCCAGGGCGTACCCGGTGGCGGCGCTCGCCAAGACCGTGAGCACGGTCGTGACCAGCGCGACGATGACGGTGTTGCCGAAGTAGCGGGCGAAGTCGTAGCTGGCCCAGGCCTCGGTGAAGCCGCTGACCGACCAGGTCTTCGGCAGCAGGGTCAGCGGGTACGAGAACAGTTCACCGCCGGGCTTGAAGGCGCTGAGGACGAACCAGAGCACCGGGAAGCCGAAGGCGATGATGAAGACCCAGAGCAGGGCGGTGGCGGCGATCGCCTTCGGACGGGGCGGGCCGTCGAGACGCTTGGTCTTGGTCGTGCCCTTGCTCTTGCTCTTGGTCGTGTCGTCGGTTGCGGGTGCGCCGGGGGCACTGGGCAGGGTGGCGGTCATCGACGGGCCTCCGTCCGACGGTTCACGGCCAGCTGGATCAGCGCGATGGCCATGAGGATGAGCATGAGGACCATCGACGCCGCGCTCGCGTAGCCGATGTGGGCGTTCTGGAACCCGTTCGTGTAGATGTACTGCACGAGCAGGTTGTTGTCGGTGCCGGGACCGCCGCCGTTGAGCGCCTGGACGGTGGCGAACTCCTTGAACGCCCCGAGCGACGACAGCAGGATGACGATGAACGACGTCGGCGCGATGCTCGGCAGCGTGATGTACCGGAACTGGTGCCAGGCGCCGGCCCCGTCGAGCGAAGCCGCCTCGTAGTACGACTGCGGCACGTTCCGGATCGCGGCGACGAACAGCAGCATGTTGAACGCGGCACCGGCCCACGCGGTGGCGAACACCACGACGAGCAGCGACAGGTCGGCGTTCGACTGCCACGGCACGGCCTTGCCACCGAGGGACTCGATGACGAAGTTCGCCAGACCGAAGTTCTCGCCGAACATCCACCGCCAGATCACACCGGTGACGATGGGGGAGATCAGCCACGGCACGAAGAACACGATGCGGGCGACGCTCCGGCCCTTCGCGGCGGGGCTCGTGAGCATCAGGGCCATCGACAGCGCCAGCACGAAGCCGAGCGGCACCGCGACGACCGCGTAGAGGAAGGTGCGCGCGAGGGCCGCGTAGAAGGTGTTGTCGGCGAAGAGCTCGAAGTAGTTCTGCAACCCGATGAACTTCGGGTCGACGACGCCGTTGTAGTCGGTGAACGAGTAGCCGAGACCGATGACGGCCGGCCAGACGAAGAAGACGACGAACAGGACGGCGTTGACGCTCACGAACAGGATCGGGGCGAGGACGGGCTTGCTGACGCCGGAGCGTCGGCGCTTCGTCGTCCTCGCGGCTCCGGGCCGGCGGGGCGGCACCGGTGTGGGGACGGCGGTCTGCACGTCACCGGCTGCGGTGGGGATGCTCACGATGATCCTCTTCGTTCGTCGTGCTGCTGCTGCTGCTTCGGAAGGGAAGGCGGGTGGGCCGGGCGCCTCCGCACCCGGCCCGGTCCGTCAGCCGACGTGGTCCTCGTAGTACTTCGTGATCGTCTCGAGGGTCTTCTTGGCGGTCTGCTGCCCGTTGATGAGCTTGCCGACCTCGGCGGTGGTCGGGTCGGTGCCGAGCTCCTTGCCCTCGACCGCCCACTTCGCGCTCTCCTTGGCGTAGGAGCTCGAGATCGGGTCGGCCGCGTCGATCTCCTTCTGGTACAGCGCGAAGGAGTCCTTCGCCGCCTGCGACTCGAAGGGGTACTTGATGTCCAGCCCGGTTTCGACCGGCAGGAACCCGTTGGTGGTCACGAGCTTCGCGTAGTTCGTCGGGTCGTACATGTAGTCGATGAACTTCTTCGCGGCGGCTCCGCGGGCGTCCGAGTTCTCGAACCCGACGATGTTGCCGCCGTAGTTGATCTCGGTCGCGTGGGTCGGGTCGGCCGGGGTGGCGGCGCTCGCCCAGTCGAAGTCGGTGATGTTCGACGCGAAGTCCGAGGACTGCCAGACGCCGGAGAAGTAGGCGACGACCTGCCCGCTCTTGAACAGGGCGTTCGGGTCCTGCCCGCTCGTCCACACCGACTTCGGCATGACCGAGTCGTCGTTCATGTCCGCGAAGTCCTGCAGCGCGTCGACGGTCTTCGCGTCGGTCGGGAAGGAGCCGTCCTTCTCCTGCTGCATGAAGTCGGTGCCCTTGGTGAACATGTAGGCACGCAGGCGCGACGGCGACGAGTCGAACGTCAGGTCGTACTTCGCGCCGGTCTTCGCCTTCACCTTGTCGGCGGCCGTGAGGAACTCGTCCCAGGTCCACGCCTTCGCGGGGTCGGTCGGGTAGTCCACGCCGGCCTTCTCGAACAGCGACTTGTTCACGAACAGGCCGGCAGCGGTGACGTCGGACGGGATCGAGGTGACCTTGCCGTCGTCGTCCTTCGCGATGATGTCCTGATCGATCTTGTTCGCGTCGTCGTCGACGATCGATGCGAGGTCGATGGTCTTGCCCGTCCAGATCGGGTCGATGCCGGCGGCGCGCACCACGTCGGGCAGCGAGTTCGCCTGCGCGGACTCGCGGAGCTTCGTCTGCAGGCCGTCGTACGGCAGGTTCACGATCTTGACCGTGACGCCGGTCTTCTTCTCGTACGCGGTGGCGAGGTCCTGGTAGCCCTTCTCCTGCGCGGTGGAGGTGGAGAGCCAGAAGGTCAGCTGATCGACCTTGCCGCCGTCGCCGGAGCTGCCGGAGGCACAGCCACTCAACAGGGCCAGTGCGGCGATGCCGCCGGCGAGCGCGAGCATTCTCTTGGATGACTTCATCGTCACTGCTTTCGTTCGGGACCACGGTCGGTGCCGTGGGCGAGCGTTCGGGGTGTCTCGGCCGAGGACCCCAGGTCTACACGAACGGCGCGTGCTTGGCAAGCGCTTTCCCGACGAGTGTGAAGACATCGCGACCTGCACCGTTGCGGAACGTGGGATCCGTGACGGGGCGGCACCGAGCCTCCAGGGAAATCGCTATCCTGACGGCGACCGCGCGCTGCGCGGATCGGACTGGAGGCACGACATGCCGGAACGGGGCACCGTCACCTTGGCAGACGTGGCCGAGCTCGCGGGCGTGTCGCTCGCGACCGCGTCGCGTGCGTTGAACGGCAGCGCACGAAAGGTCCGACCGGAATCGCTCGAGCGGGTGCACTCTGCCGCCCAGGAGCTCCGGTACACCGCCAACGTGCAGGCGCAGGCCGTCGCCCGCGGGACCACCACCACCCTGGCGCTCGTCGTCGGGGACATCGCCGACCCGTACTTCGCGGCCATCGCGGCCGGAGCGATCCGGGCAGCGGACGACGCGGGGCTGGTCGTCACGATCACCTCCACCGGCGGGGACGCCGCCCGCGAGGAATCGGTGCTCGCGGTCATCGCCGGCCTCCGTCCCCGCGCCGTGGTGCTCGCGGTCAGCCGGCACCTCGGCGGGTCGTCCGAGGCCTCGCGGAACGGGGTCGCCGCGCTCGTGGCCGGGGGCGCCGGGGTCGCCGCACTCATGTCCGACGTCGACGGGATCGCTGCCGGGACCCCGGGGGTGCACGGACTCGTGATCCGGAACCTCGGCGGAGCGGCGGCCCTCGCGGGAGCGCTCGTCGAGCAGGGCCACGACTCGTTCGCGGTGCTCGCCGGCGACCCCGACCTCGTCACGGCGCACGCCCGGGTGGAGGGCTTCGTCGCCGGGCTCGCCGCCCACGGCATCCGGTTGCCCGACGCGGCGATCGTCCCCTCGGCGTTCTCGCGGGACGGCGGGTACGCGGCGATGTCCCGCCTGCTCGACGCCGGATCGGTGCCGCGGTGCGTGTTCGCGGTCACCGACCTGATGGCCGTCGGGGCCGTCGCCGCGATCCGGGACCGTGGCCTGGTGCCCGGGGTGGACGTCGGGGTCGCGGGGTTCGACGACGTGCAGATGCTCGCCGACGTCGTGCCGGCGCTCAGCACGGTGCGGTTGCCGCTCGAGGAGATCGGGGCCCTCGCGGTGCGGCGGGCCCTGGGCGAGGACGTGACGGGCGTCGTCGACGGTGAGGTCGTGCTGCGCGCGAGTACGGCGCGGTAGCGCGGCGGGGTGCTGCGGTGGGGTCGCGCGGCGGGGTGCTGCGGTGGGGTCGCGCGACACGCTGGCGGCGATGCGTCGAGGTCGCTCGAACTGTCGTTCGGCGTCGCCGGGTGCGACCGTTTGTGACACCTCGGCGAACGTGAGCGGGGTGTCGTGACCGCTCGGCACGGCTGCGGTCGGCCAGGCGTGGTCGTAGTCGTCGCTCGACCCCGAGGTCCCGCGATCGTGACGTCCCGGGGTTGCGAGGTCCCGAGGTCGCGCGACACGCCGCCGGCGATGCGTCGAGGTCGCTCGAGCTGTCGTTCGGCGGCGCCGGGTGCGACCGTTCGTGACACCTCGGCGAACGTGAGCGGGGTGTCGTGACCGCTCGGCACGGCTGCGGTCGAACCGGCGACCGCCGTCGCTCGACCCCGAGGTCCCGAGGTCGTGAGGTCGCGCGACACGCCGCCGGCGATGCGTCGAGGTCGCTCGAACTGTCGTTCGGCGTCGCCGGGTGCGACCGTTCGTGACACCTCGGCGAACGTGAGCGGGGTGTCGTGACCGCTCGGCACGGCTCCGACTGCCCGGGCCGACCTCCCGTGTGCGGAACGTGTTCGAGTGGCGACCGCGTGCTGTCGGAGCGCCCGACTCGTGGTGTACGGTTCCGGCAAGCGCTTTCCAACACGGCGGAGAGCGGGCCACAGCGAGCAAGGGAGCACGCGTTGACCACCACGCGCACCATCGGCATCATCATGAACGGCGTCACCGGGCGCATGGGCTACCGGCAGCACCTCGTCCGGTCGATCCTCGCGATCCGGGACGACGGCGGACTCCTGTTGCCGGACGGCTCCCGTGTCCAGCTCGAGCCGCTCTTGGTTGGCCGCAACGCCGCGAAGCTCGAGGAGATCGCCACACGCCACGGCGTCGAGCACTGGACCACCGACCTCGACGCCGCCCTGGCCGACCCGCGCTGGGACGTCTTCGCCGACTTCGCCGTGACGAGCGCCCGCGCCGACGCCCTGCGCAAGGCCATCGCCGCCGGCAAGGCGATCTACACCGAGAAGCCGACGGCCGAGACCTCCGCCGAGGCCCTCGAACTCGCCCAGCTCGCGGCCGAGGCCGGCGTCCCGAACGGCGTCGTGCACGACAAGCTCTACCTGCCCGGCCTCCGGAAGCTCCGCCGCCTGGTCGACTCCGGGTTCTTCGGCCGGATCCTGTCGGTGCGGGGTGAGTTCGGCTACTGGGTGTTCGAGGGGGACTGGCAGAGTGCCCAGCGCCCGAGCTGGAACTACCGCAAGCAGGACGGCGGCGGCATCGTCGTCGACATGTTCCCGCACTGGAACTACGTGCTCGAGCAGCTGTTCGGCCGAGTCGAGTCGGTGTACGCCAGGACCGCGACGCACATCGAGCACCGCACCGACGAGCAGGGCACCGAGTACCCGGCGACCGCGGACGACGCGGCCTACGGCGTGTTCGACCTCGCCGGGGGCATCACGGCGCAGATCAACTCGAGCTGGGCGGTGCGCGTCGACCGTGACGAGCTCGTCGAGTTCCAGGTCGACGGCACGGACGGCAGCGCGGTCGTCGGGCTGTTCGGGTGCCGGATCCAGCCCAGGACGGCGACGCCGAAGCCAGTGTGGAACCCGGACCTCAAGGACGAGCGGGACTACCGCGGGCAGTGGCTCGAGGTCCCCGACAACGAGGTGTTCGGCAACGGCTTCCGCGCTCAGTGGGAGGACTTCCTGCAGGACCTCGTCGCCGGTCGCCCGCACCCGTACGACCTGCTGTCCGGTGCCCGCGGCGTGGCGCTCGCGGAGGCCGGTCTGCGATCCGACGCGGAGGGTCGACGCGTCGACCTGCCGGAGCTGCAGCTGCCCACTCAGCCCACACCGCGCCTCCAGGCCGACAGCGGCAGCGACAGCGACAGCGCGGCCAGCGCCGACAACGCCGACAGCGCCAGCGCCGCCAGCGACAGCGCCAGCGCCAGCCCAGACGTCCCCGAAGTCGTCCAGCACACCGAGACCGTCGGCGCACGCGCATGACGCACCTCACCCTCCTCACCCCCGACGGCACCACGAGCACCACCGGGCTACGCGCCCCGGCCGTCACCGACGCCGACAAGCCGGCCGCGCCCCTCACCGAGCGCGTCGTCTACGCCGCAGCCCACGTCGTCCCGCGTGCCGCCGCGGACAACACCCCGGGAGCCCCGGCCGACCTCGACTGGGACGCCACCCTGGCGTTCCGCCACCACCTCTGGTCCTGGGGCCTCGGCGTGGCGGACGCGATGGACACCGCGCAGCGGAACATGGGGCTCGACCCCGCGGCGACCCGCGAGCTGATCACCCGCAGCGCCCGCGAGGCCCAGTCCGTCGGCGGCCGCATCGTCGTCGGCGTCAACACGGACGACCTGGCGCCGGACGCCACCGCCGACGCGCCAGCCAGTGAGCCCTCCGAGCAGCAGATCGTCGACGCCTACGTCGCGCAGCTCCACCACGCCGAGGACGCCGGCGCCGGCGTCGTGCTCATGGCGAGCCGTCACCTCGCGAGGCTCGCAAGCACCGCACCCGACGCGCCCGCCGTCTACCGTCGCGTGTACGCCCGGGTCATCGAGCGGGCGAGTGCCCCCGTCGTGCTGCACTGGCTCGGCGAGGCGTTCGACCCCGCCCTCGCCGGGTACTTCGGCGGGCAGCAGGCCTCCGACACGGTGCTCGACATCATGCGCGATGCCGGCGAGCAGGTCTCCGGCATCAAGATGAGCCTGCTGAACGCCCGGGCCGAGGTGTCGCTCCGCTCGCAGCTGCCCGCGACTGCCCGGATGTTCACAGGCGACGACTTCCACTACGTCGACCTCATCGCCGGCGACCGGCCCGGAGACCGGTCCGGAGACCGGCCCGGTAGCCGGTCCGCCGACGGCCGCCACCGCCACTCCGACGCCCTCCTCGGAGCCTTCGCCGCCGTCGGCCCCATCGCCTCAGCCGCCGTCCGAGCCCTGCCCGACGAGGCCGCCTACCGCGCACTCCTCGCCCCCACCGAGGCCCTGTCCCGCCACGTCTTCAGCGCCCCGACCTGGCACTACAAGACCGGCATCGCGTTCCTCGCGTGGCTGAACGGTCACCAGCCCGCCTTCCAGATGGTGGGCGGTCTGCACGCCGGCCGCTCTCTCCCGCACCTGTCCGAGACGGTCCGGCTCGCGAACGCCTGCGGCGCCCTCGAGGACCCGGACCTCGCCGCAGCACGCTGGCACGGTCTGCTCGCGCTGGCCGGGCTGACGACCCCGGCCGGGAGGCGCGGCTCGTCCCACGTCGACCGCCCGGTCGCCGAGGTGGTCGCGTGACGACCGCGGCGGACGCCGTCACGCCGGTCGCGTCCGGTGGGCGCGCGCCGCACCCGCGGCTCTCGGTGAACCAGGCCACGATCAAGTACGCGTCCTTGCGCGAGGCGCTCGACACCGTCGACGCGGCCGGGGTCGGCGCGATCGGCACCTGGCGCGAGCCCGTCGCCGAGGTCGGGCTGTCCGAGGCTGTCCGGATGGTCGCCGACTCGGGGCTCCGGGTGTCGTCGCACTGCCGCGGAGGCTTCTTCACCCTGCCACCCGGTACCGCCAGGCGACGGGCCCTCGACGACAACCGTCGCGCGATCGACGAGACCGCAGCACTCGCCGCAGCCGGAGCACCCGGATCGGCGCCGGTGCTCGTGCTCGTCGCGGGCGGCCTGCCCGAGGGGTCGCGGGACCTCGTCGGCGCACGGGACCGGGTCGCCGACGCGCTCGCCGACCTCGTACCGCACGCCCTCGACGCCGGCGTGCAGCTCGCTGTCGAACCGTTGCACCCGATGTACGCCGCCGACCGGGCCGTTGTGTCGACCTTGGCGCAGGCGCTCGACCTCGCGGCACCGTTCCCCGCCGAGGCCGTGGGCGTCGTCGTCGACACCTTCCACGTGTGGTGGGACCCGGCGCTCGCGGGGTCGGTCGCCCGGGCCGGGGCCGCCGGCCGGATCGCCTCGTTCCAGGTGTGCGACTGGCTGACGCCCATCGCCGCCGATCCGTTGCTGTCGCGAGGCTACCCGGGCGACGGGCATGTCGACTTCGGGCCGGTGACCGCTGCGGTGACGGCGACCGGCTACTCCGGGGACGTCGAGGTCGAGCTCTTCAACCAGGCGATCTGGGACACCCCGGCCGCCGAGGTCGTCGCCCGCGTCGTCCGGTCCTTCGCGGACGCGGTGCCCCTCCCGCGCTGAGCCGCGCGCGCCGCGCCCGCGCCCTCGCACCGTGCGCCCTCGCGGTCCCTACGGTGCGAGGTTCCGCGCAGTGTGGGAGCCCGCGGGCCTCGCACCGTGCGCGGTACTTCGCACCGAGCGCCCGCCGCCGCACCCACCTCGCACCGTGCGACCCGCGGCAACGCCGCCCTCGCATCGTGCGACCCGCGGCAACCGACCTCGCACCGTGCGACCCCGCGATACCTACGGTGCGAGGTTCCGTGCAGTGTGGGACCTCGCGGGCCTCGCACCATGCGCGGCGCCTCGCACCGTGCGACCCACGCGCCGCCGCCCTCGCACCGTGCGACCCACGCGCCGCCGCCCTCGCACCGTGCAACCCACGCGCCGCCGCCCTCGCACGGTGCGACCCCGCCTCCACGCCGACGTCGCACCGTGCGCCCTCGCGGTCCCTACGGTGCGAGGTTTCGCGCACCGTGGGAGCTCGCGAGCCTCGCACCATGCGCGCAACCTCGCACCGAGCGCCCGCCCGACCCGCCACCCCGCCCACCCCGCACCGAAGGGGGACGCCTGTCCCCCGAACGAGGGGCGGAGTCCCAGGTCGACGTAACCGTCCGGTCACTCACCACGGCCCGAGCGACCGTAGCGTCGGGCACAGCAGCACTCACCGGGCTGCTCCACCGGGCAAGGGACCCGGCCGCACCGCGCACCACCGAACGGCGCACCACCGCACGACTGCACCACCGCACTCCGGCACGACTGCACGACTGCACGACTCACGACTCACGACTCACGACTGACGACTGACGACTGACGACTGACGGCTGCATGACCGCACCCCGGAACCCGGCACCACCGCACGACTGCACCACCGCACCTCGGAACCCAGGACCCCCGCACGACGGACCCCGGGACAGCGCACCACCCGCACAGCCTCGTCACGCCTGATCAGGGAAGGTCCGACATGACGGCAACGGACACGGTGCTCGGCGCGCCCGCCGAGACACCGAACGACAGCACCACGGACCAAGAGCGCAGAGCCAGGACCGAGCAGGCCCAGGCGGCCCAGACGGAGGACCAGTACCTCCCCACCCCGCCGACGGACCGCGAGAAGTACTGGTACATGGGCCCGCAGCACCGCTGGATGCTGTTCGCGCAGGCAGCGGCCTTCGCGCTCATCGCCTCGAGCATCTGGCGGTTCTCCACCTCGGCACCAGGCCTGCTGCTCTTCCTCATCCCGACGACGTTGTACTGCCTGACGCTGTGCATCTCGCTCTCGACGAGTTCGCGGAAGAAGCGGTTCCACAAGCGGGACCACATCGCCCGGGTCGCGAGCTGGCAGCCCGGCCGGTACCCGACGGTGGACGTGTTCCTGCCGACGGCGGGGGAGCCGATCGAGATCCTCCGGAACACCTACCACTGGGTGTCGAAGCTCAGCTGGCCGGCCGCGCTGACGGTGTACGTCCTCGACGACGGCGACCGCGAAGAGGTCGCGGACCTCGCCCGACGCTACGGCTTCACCTACGAGGTCCGGCCGAACCGCGGCCACCTCAAGAAGGCCGGCAACCTGCGCCACGGCTACGAGCAGTCCGACGGGGACCTCATCGCGGTGTTCGACGCCGACTTCGTGCCGCGCTCCGACTACCTGTTCGAGCTGGTGCCGTACTTCGACGACCAGAGCCTCGGGATCGTGCAGTCGCCGCAGTTCTTCGACGCCCGGAAGGGCATGCACTGGCTGCAGCGCACCGCCGGCGCCACGCAGGAGCTCTTCTACCGCTGGATCCAGCCCGCTCGCGACCGCTCGAACGCCGCCATCTGCGTCGGTACCTGCGCGATCTACCGTCGCTCCGCGCTCGAGCAGGCCGGCGGCTTCGCCCAGATCGGCCACTCCGAGGACGTCCACACCGGCGTGAACCTGATGCGCGTCGGGTTCCTCGTCCGGTACGTGCCGATCCTGGTCTCGAAGGGCATGTGCCCCGACGACCTGGCCTCGTTCCTCAACCAGCAGTACCGCTGGTGCACGGGGTCGATGTCGCTGCTCGCGGACACCACCTTCCACGAGAACCCGCACATCACCCTGCGTCAGCGGATGTGCTTCTGGTCCGGGTTCCTCTACTACATCTCCACCGCGGTCAACGTGTTCCTCTCGCCGCTGCCTGGCCTGGTGATGCTGTTCGGGCTGCCGCAGTGGATCCAGCCGCAGAACTCGGTGTGGCTCCTCGGCGCGATGGTCATGTGGCTCGTGGTCGTCCCGATCATGTACAAGTCCCGCTGGCGGATCGACGTGCTGCGGATCCAGTCGCTCTACTCGTTTGCGCACGCGGTCGCGATCGTGCACGTCCTCACCGGCAAGACGAGGGAGTGGGTGCCCACCGGCGCGGCGAAGAAGGTCACGACCCCGCTCGGCACGCAGATCGCCCGGGTGATGCGCATCACCGTCACCACGTCGTTGCTCGTCACGTGGGCCGGCCTCGCGTGGGCCACGGTCCGCTTCGGCTTCGACGTGCTCTGGGCGATGTGGATCCTCGCGGCGCTGCACGCCTACGTGCAGGTCCCGATGCTGTTCCTGTCGGTGCCGTCGCCGAAGCGTGCGGCCCGCAAGGCGGCACGAGCAGACCGCCGGGAGGCACGACTCGCCGCGCGCAGGCCGGCCCGCCCCGTGCGCGTGGCGGCCCGTACCGCACTGCTCGCGTCCGCCCCGCCGGTGTCGGGAACCGGCCCCGTGCCGGGCGCGACCCTGCGGACGGCAGGTGATCCGGGCCTCCAGGTCGACGTCGTGCAGGCGGACGTGCGCGCGTCCGACGCAGCCAACCCGGCGCTCCCTGCGCCCCCGCGCTCGCCGGTCGTGACCACGCCGACGTCACCCGTCGTCGCGCCGGAGCCGGCGCGTGCCGAAGCCGCACCACCTGCGTTCGGCGAGCGACTCGACCCGGTGACCTTGCCGGCGTCCGCAGCTCCCGTCGAGGCGCCGGTGCAGGCCGAGCGCCCGCAGGCCGCAGGGCCACGCGTGTTCCGGCCGGACATCCAGGGGCTCCGCGCGGTCGCGGTGCTGCTCGTGGTGATCTACCACACCGGCGCGCCCGTGATCACGGGCGGGTACGTCGGGGTGGACGTGTTCTTCGCGATCTCCGGGTTCCTCATCACCGGGCAGCTCCTCCGCGAGGTCGAGCGGAAGGGCCGCATCGACTTCGGCTCCTTCTACGCCGGTCGCATCCGGCGTCTGCTGCCGACCGCGCTCCTCGTGATCGCGGTCACGGTGATCGCGACGCGGGTGTTCGACTCGATCCTCCGGGCTTCGAGCGTCGCGTGGGACGGGGTCGCGGCGACGTTCTTCGCGCTGAACTACCGGCTCGCCGCGCAGGGCGTCGACTACCAGGCCGCCGACGGGCCCGCGTCGCCGCTCGAGCACTTCTGGTCGCTCGGCGTCGAGGAGCAGTTCTACCTCGCCTGGCCGCTCGTGCTCACCTTGGCGATCGTGCTGTGGAAGCGACACCGCCGGCTCGCGATGACCGCTGTCGTGACGCTCGTGTTCGGCGCGTCGATGTGGGCGTCGGTGACCATCACGTCGACGGACTCCCCGCTCGCGTACTTCTCGATGCAGACCCGCGCGTGGGAGCTGGCGGCCGGGGCGTTCCTGGCCATCGGCGCCCGGTACGTGGCCCGCGTGCCCGGGGTCCTGCAGGTCGGGCTGACCTGGCTCGGCCTCGGTGCGATCCTGGCCAGCGCCGTGCTGTTCTCCGACGAGACGCCGTTCCCCGGCACCGCGGCGCTCCTGCCGGTCCTCGGGGCGTGCGCCGTGATCGCCGGCGGCGGGGTCTACCGCCGCGGATCGGTCGAGTCCGTGCTCGGGGCGAAGCCGTTCCAGGCCATCGGCAAGGTGTCCTACGGCTGGTACCTGTGGCACTGGCCGATGGTGGTGCTCGTGCCGGTGATGGTGAACCGGGACCTGAACTGGGTCGAGAAGCTCGAGGTCATGGCCGTCGCGCTGTGGGTCGCCACGATCACGTACCACCTGATCGAGTCGCCGTCGGCCCGCGCGCGCTGGAAGCGGATCCGTTGGGCCGCGATCGGCGCCACCGCAGCAGCGGCCACCACGGCCACCGCGGTCGTCGTGGTGTTCTCGGTGCCGGCCCTCGTCGGCAGCGGCGGCACCGTGCAGGCCGCGACGCTCGACCAGGGCGACTCGAAGGAGGTCCAGGCGACGATCCAGGCCGCGCTCGCGAAGCAGGCAGTGCCCGCGAACCTGACCCCGGGGATCACCGAGGCCGCCGAGGACCAACCCGACTCCACCGACAACGGCTGCCACGCCGGGTACCTGCAGATCCAGCAGAAGGCCTGCGTGTACGGCGACCCGGAGGGGACCAGGACCGTGGTGCTCTGGGGTGACTCGCACGCGCAGCAGTGGCTCCCCGCACTGGACGCCGCCGGGAAGACCGAGGGCTGGAAGGTCGTCGCGTGGACGAAGTCGGCGTGCCCGGTCGCGCAGGACGTCGAACTGTTCAACTCGTCGCTCAAGCGGGTCTACACCGAGTGCCCGACCTGGCGCGACGCCTCCATGAAGCGCATCGAGCGGCTCGACCCGGACCTGGTGCTGATGGCCCAGTCGGACAACGTCCCCGGCAAGCAAGTGTCGAACACCACTTGGGCGGACGGCACCGCCGAGACCGCCGCGACGGTGCAGGCTGCCGGGATCCGCACCGTGTACATGCTCGACACCCCCGTGCCCGAGGGGGATGCGGTGTCGTGCGTGGCCGAGCACCTCGACTCCGTGGGGGAGTGCAACCAGGCCGAGGACCACGCCTACGCGGTGTCCGGCCGGCACCAGGACGTCGCCGAGACGGTCCGCGCCGCCGGGGTGCCGACCGTGGAGCCGCGGGACTGGTTCTGCACCGCGGACGGGTGCCCGGTGGTGGTGCAGGACAAGCTCGTGTACCGCGACCAGACGCACATGTCGACGGCGTACAGCCGCTGGCTCGAGCCGCTGGTGGCGCCGCTGCTGCGGTCGTCGTAGGCGGGCGGCCCGGCGCCCCGGCGCCCCGGCGCCCCGGCGGCTCGGTGGGGCCCGGCGCCGGCCCGAGTTTTCGGGCTCAGCGACAGTTCGCGGGCTTCCGGGCGCGAGAACTGTCGCTCAGCCCGAAGACTCGGCTAGCCCTCGTCGACGGGCACCGGCTCGGCGTTCTCGATCCGGGCGCTCGCCGTGGCCATGTGCTCGTCCATCGCACGCTGCACGGCGAGCACGTCCCCGGCCCGGAGCGCGTCGTAGATCGCCCGGTGCTCGTCGTACGCGGCCTCGGTGGCCTGGCGGGTGCGGACACGGCGGCCGACCCAGACGCTCAGCATCGACCGGAGGCTCTGCAGCAGGTCGGCGAGCACGTCGTTCCCCGACGCCCGGGCGAGCAGGACGTGGAACCGCACGTCGGCGTCGATGAAGGCCGGAGGGTCGTCGAGTGTGGCCTCCTGGCGGTCGAGGTACTCGCCGAGCTCGGCGACCTGCTCGGGCGTGGCGCGCTGCGCGGCGAGGATCGCGACCGTCCGCTCGAGCGACGACCGGATCTCCAGGAGCTCTCGGGTGCGGTTCGACGCGAGCATGAGTCCCCACGACAGCGTGGTGGGGAGCAGGTCGGACGTGCCACCGCGCAGGTAGGTGCCGGAGCCCGGTCGGATCTGCACGATGCCGAGGATCTCGAGCGCGGCGAGGGCTTCGCGGACCGCGGACCGTCCGACCCCGAGGCGCTCGGCCAGCACTCGCTCCGCCGGCAGCCGTGACCCGGGCGCGAGGTCCCCGGCGGTGAGCAGGGAGACGAGCTGCCGTGCGACCTCCGATGCGGGGGAGCCGGCGGGCACCGACTCGAGCTCGAGGCGGATGTTGAGCGGATCGTCCGGGCTGAACGCGGGCATGCAGTGAGCGTACCGTTCGGTCAACCGGTTGCGCCGGACCCTGTTGGTCAACCGGTTGACAAGTTGGCGACCGCGGCGCACACTGGACCAGGCGCATCGATGCGCCCGCTCCACACCCGGGCGCAGCGGCCCGGCCTCCAGGCGCAGCAGCCCGGGACGGAGACGTACCACCCCCACCGAGCAGGAGTCATCGTGGACATCCCCGCCACGCGAGGCATTCCCACCTCGGTCGTCGAGAAGACGGCCATCCGCAAGATCGCGATCCGCATCGTGCCGTTCGTGGCACTGATGTTCTTCATCAACTTCCTCGACCGCACGGCGATCTCGTTCGCGGCGCCGAACGGCATGGAGGCCGACCTCGGCCTGACCGCCGCCCAGTTCGGCTTCGCCTCCGGGGTGTTCTTCATCGGCTACCTCGTGCTCGAGGTGCCCTCGAACCTGGCGCTCCACAAGTTCGGCGCGCGCATCTGGCTCGCCCGCATCATGATCACGTGGGGCATCGTCTCGCTGCTCTTCACGTGGGTGCAGAACTACCCGCAGCTCGTCGGCCTGCGCTTCCTGCTCGGCATCGCCGAGGCCGGCTTCTTCCCCGGCGCGATCCTGTTCCTGTCGACCTGGGTGCCGGCCCGCCACCGCGGCAAGATGCTCGCGCTGTTCTACCTGGCGCAGCCCCTGACCAGCGTCATCGGCTCCCCGCTCGCCGGGTGGCTGATGACCCACGAGGGACTGCTCGGCGGGCTCGCCGGCTGGCGCTTCATGTTCCTGTGCGTCTCGATCCCGGCGATCATCGTCGGCGTCCTGTGCCTCTTCGTGCTGAAGGACAAGCCGTCGCAGGCGAAGTGGCTCGACGAGGACGAGAAGACCTGGCTCGAGGGTGCCCTGGCGAAGGAGGACAAGGAGAAGGCCGGGCACGGCAAGGGCGGTCTGCGCGCGGCCTTCGGGTCCGGCCGGGTCTGGATGCTCGCCGCGGTGTACTTCGGCTTCATCTACGGCCTCTACGCACTGAGCTTCTTCCTCCCCACGATCATCGACGGCTTCCAGGAGCAGTTCGGCACCACGTTCGACCTGTTCCAGAAGGGGCTGATCACGGCGATCCCGTACGTCCCCGCCGCCGTCGTCCTGTACTTCTGGTCGCGTGACGCCTTCCGTCGTGGCGTGAAGGTCTGGCACATCGCGGTCCCGGCGCTCGTCGGTGGCCTCAGCATCCCGGTCGCGCTCTACATGAACAGCCCGGCCGCCACGATCGCCGTCATCGCGGTCACGGCCTGCTCGATCTTCGCGGCCCTGCCGAACTTCTGGACGGTGCCGACGCAGTTCCTGACCGGTGCCGCCGCGGCCGCGGGCGTCGCGCTCATCAACACGATCGGCAACCTCGGCGGGTTCGCCGCCCCGTACATCACGGGTGCCGTCAGCGAGTGGACCGGCGGGTACCAGGTCCCGATGTTCATCGTCGGCTTCTTCATGGTCCTGTCGAGCGTGCTCATGTTCGTGCTCGCCCGGAACACCAAGCGAAACGAGCAGCGTGACGCTGCGGTGACCGACGCCCCGACGACCCCGCAGGAGACCACCGCATGACCCGCCTGTTCAACGACCCCGCGGACTTCGCGGACGAGATGGTCGACGGTTTCGTCGCCGCCAACGGGGACCGGGTCCGCCGGGTGCACGGTGGGGTCGCTCGCTCGACCACCAGCCCCGCTGGGACCGTCGCTCTGGTCGTCGGTGGTGGCTCCGGCCACTACCCGGCCTTCGGCGGACTCGTCGGGCACGGCCTCGCCGCCGGTGCCGCGATGGGCAACCTGTTCGCCAGCCCCAGCGCCCAGCAGGTCACCGCGGTCGCGAAGGCCTCGGAGCACGGTGGCGGCGTCCTGCTCAGCTACGGCAACTACGCCGGCGACGTCCTGAACTTCGACGCCGCCGCACGCGCGCTGACCGAAGCCGGCATCGACGTCCGGACGGTCCGCGTGACCGACGACGTCGCGAGCGCCCCGAGCACCGAAGCCCACAAGCGTCGCGGCATCGCCGGTGACCTCTGCGTCTTCAAGGTCGCCGGTGCCGCCGCCGAACGCGGGGACGACCTCGACGCCGTCACCGCGATCGCCGCCCGCGCCAACGACCGGACACGCTCCTTCGGCGTCGCGTTCTCCGGCTGCTCCCTGCCCGGTGCGGACGAACCGCTCTTCACCGTCCCCGAGGGCCGGATGGCGATCGGGATGGGCATCCACGGCGAGCGGGGGATCGGCGAGGCCGACGTCCCCACCGCCGACGGCCTGGCGGACCTGCTGGTCGACAAGCTCCTGTCCGAGCTGCCGTCCGACGTCGCGGACGCCGGAACGGACGGCCAGCGCGTCGTCCCGGTCCTCAACGGCCTCGGCTCGGTGAAGTACGAGGAGCTCTTCGTCGTCTTCGGTGCCGTCCAGCGGAAGCTCGACGCAGCCGGTGTCGTCGTCGTCCAGCCCGAGGTCGGGGAGCTCGTCACGAGCTTCGACATGGCCGGCGTCTCGCTCACGCTGTTCTGGCTCGACGACGAGCTCGAGGAGCTCTGGGCCGCACCCGCCGACGCCCCCGCGTACCGCAAGGGCGGCGCCGTCCCGCAGCAGCGCGTCTCCGAGCAGGAGCTCGCAGCGGGCGCCGAGGTCCCGGTGGCCCCGGGCAGCGCCGAGTCGCAGGAGTCAGCCGTCCGCATCGCGAAGGCGATCACGGCCGTCCGCGGCACGATCGACGACCACGTCGACGAGCTCGGCCGCATCGACGCGGTCGCCGGTGACGGTGACCACGGCATCGGGATGCAGCGCGGTTCGACCGCCGCCGACCGCGCCGCCCAGGACGCCGCCTCCCGCGGCGCCGGCGCCGGGTCGGTCCTCGCCATCGCTGGTGACGCCTGGTCCGACAAGGCCGGCGGTACGTCCGGTGCGATCTGGGGAGCCGCCCTGGAGGCACTGGGTCGCGTCCTCGGGGACGACCAGCGTCCGTCGGCCACCACCGTCGCGCAGGCCGTGCACGCCGCGACCGACGCGATCCTCGCGTTCGGCGCCGTGCCCGGGGACAAGACGATGGTCGACGCCCTCGTGCCCTTCGACGACGTCCTGACCGCGCGCATCGCCGCCGGCGACGACCTCGCCACCGCCTGGTCCGCCGCGGCCGCCGCGTCCACGAGCGCCGCGGACGCCACCGCCGACCTGCTGCCCCGGATGGGTCGCGCCCGCACCCACGGCGAGGACGCGGTCGGCACCCCCGACGCCGGGGCGATCTCGTTCGCACTGATCACCACCGCCGTGCTCCGCACGATCTCCTGAGAGGACCACCACCATGACCGAGCAGCAGTTCCGCATCGTCGTCGGCTCGGACGACGCCGGGTTCGACTACAAGGAGATCATCAAGCGCGACCTCGAGGCCGACCCCCGGGTCGTCAGCGTCACCGACGTGGGTGTCGACGCGGACGGGCACACCGCGTACCCGCACGTGGCCGTCGACGCCGCGCGCCTGGTCGCGAACGGAGAGGCAGACCGGGCGATCCTGATCTGCGGCACCGGGCTCGGTGTCGCGATCGCGGCGAACAAGGTCCCCGGCATCCGGGCGGTCACGGCGCACGACTCGTTCAGTGTCGAGCGGTCGATCCTGTCGAACGACGCCCAGGTGCTCTGCATGGGCCAGCGGGTCGTCGGTATTGAGGTCGCCCGCCGGATGGCGAAGGAGTGGCTCGGGTACACCTTCGACACCTCCAGCGCCAGCGCCGAGAAGGTCCAGGCCATCTGTGAGTACGACGGCTCGGCCCCGGTCGGGACCGACGCCTGATGCCGGAGACCACGGCGGCAGCCCCGATCACGATCGGGGTGTCGCTCAAGATGTACTTCGGGCACGCCCGGACGCTCGAGTGGGCGGCCGCCGTGGCCGACATCGCCAGGACCCACCCGGCGGTGCAGTCCGGCGAGGTCGAGCTCTTCGTCGTCCCGACGTTCCCGTCGCTCGTGCCGGTGCACGCCGTGCTCGAGCGCACCCCGGTGCTCCTCGGTGCGCAGGACCTGGCGTGGGCCGACGAGGGTGCCTTCACCGGTGAGGTGTCCGGCCGCGAACTCCGCGAGGTCGGGGTCGACCTGGTCGAGATCGCGCACGCCGAGCGTCGCTCCCTGTTCCACGAGTCCGACCAGGACATCGCCGGCAAGGTGCACGCAGCCTTCCGCAACGGCCTGCGTCCCCTCATCTGCATCGGTGAGACCGACCGTGCAGCGGACGGCGACACGACCGCGGCCGTCGCCGAGGTCACCGCGCAGCTCGACCGCTTCGTCGCGACGGCAGTCGCCGACGGCCTCGCCGGCCCCGTGATCGCCGCCTACGAGCCGGTGTGGGCGATCGGCGCGCCGCAACCCGCACCCGACGACCACATCGTCGCGGTCCTGGCCGGCATCGAGCAGCACCTGGCGACCCGTCCGGAGCTCGCCGGATCCGTCGTGATCTACGGCGGCAGTGCCGGACCGGGGCTGCTGACCCGGGGGAAGGGTCGCATCGGCGGCCTGTTCCTCGGACGCTTCGCCCACGACCCGGAAGCAGTCCGCGCGATCCTCGACGAAGCCCACGAACTGGCCGGGCAGGGGGAGGCAGCATGACCTCCCTGCTCGGCCTCTCCACCTACGCCTACTTCTGGCGGATGTCCGACCGGGTCCCGTCGCCGCTGTCCCTCGACGACGCGCTGCGCGACGCCGCGGCCCACGACGGCGTCGACCTGTTCCAGATCTGCGACCACCTGCCGCTCGACAGCGCATCGGATGAACGGCTCGCAGCGATCCGTGCCCTCGCCGACGACCTCGGGCTCACCCTCGAGGTCGGCACCCGTGGCACGGCACCGGAGCACCTCGCTCGGTACCTGCACATCGCCGAGGCGCTCGGCGCGACGCTCGTCCGGTCCATGTGGACGAGCGGCGACGACCAGCCCGACGCCGCCGAGACCGAACGGCGTCTCCGGCAGGCGCTGCCCGCGTACGAAGCAGCCGGCGTGACCCTCGCACTGGAGACGTACGAGGTCGTCGCCACGGCGGACCTCGTCGCCGTGGTGCAGGCGATCGGCTCCGACCACCTCGGCATCTGCCTCGACCCGGCGAACACCGTCGCGCGGCTCGAGCACCCGGCCGACGTCGTCGCGATGACCGGCCCGCACGTCGTCAACTGGCACGTGAAGGACTCCGGGTTCACCCGGTCGCCGGGGTGGGTCGGGTTCCAGTACACCGGCGTCCCGATCGGCACCGGGGTCGTCGACCACGACAGCATCCGCGCCGCGATCGAGCCCGACCCCCGCGGGATCAACCGCGTGATCGAGTTCTGGCTGCCCTGGCAGGACGAGCACGCCGGTGCCGAACCGCTGCCCGGCGAGACACCCGCACAGACCACCACCCGCATCGAGGCGGCGTGGACCGAACACACCATCGAGTACACCAGGAGCAAGGAATCATGACCGACACCGTCACCACCACCCACACCGTCGCTGCCGGATCCGGCACGGCCGACGTCACCGTCGCCGTGATCGGTGCCGGCGGCAAGATGGGCACCCGCGTCTCGAACAACTTCGCGAAGAGCGAGTACACGACGCTCTACAGCGAGGCCTCGCCCGCCGGCCAGGAGCGCATCCAGGCCCTCGGCCGGTCACTCACCGACAGCCTCGACGCCGCGAAGGTCGCCGACGTGGTCATCCTGGCCGTGCCGGACGTCCTGCTCGGCAGCATCTCGGAGCAGCTCGTCCCGGTCATGAAGTCGGGTGCCAGCATCCTGACGCTCGACCCGGCCGCCGCCTACGCGGGCCTGCTCGCCAAGCGCGAGGACATCCACTACGCCGTGGCGCACCCGTGCCACCCGTCGGTGTTCCTCGAGCGCACCACCAAGGCCGAGTGGGACGACACCTTCGGTGGCATCGCCGCCCCGCAGGAGGTCATCGCAGCCTTCGACGCATCCGAGTCGCTCGGCGACGAGGGGGACCGTGCCAAGGCGATCGCCGAGGCCGTCATCACCACCATGTACGCACCCGTCATCCAGGTGCACTGGGTCACCGTCAAGCAGCTCGCCGTCCTCGAGCCGACCCTGGTCGAGACCATCGCCTGCATGATCGGCGACTTCCTCAACGACGCCCTCGAGGAGACCGTCACCGGTGTCGGCGTGCCCCGCGAGGCCGCCCGCGCCATGCTCTACGGCCACACGTGGATCGCGCTGACGAACGGCCTCCGCGGCTCGAACCCGTTCTCGGACGCTTGCCACATCGCGATGGGCTACGGCCGCGAGAAGCTCATCAAGGAGGACTGGAAGCAGGTCTTCGACGACAGCGAGCTCGACAGCGTCATCGCCAAGATGCTGAAGATCGACGCCGTCCGCCGCTGATCGGTACCAGCGACTGACGTCACCCAGACCGGAACGCCCCGCCGACCCCCTTCCGGCGGGGCGTTCCTCGTGCGCCCCACGCCTCGGCGAGCGTGATCGAGGCGACGCCCGGCACGCTGAGCGCCTCGACCGACGCGGCGAACCAGGCCGCCGCGGCCGACGAGTGCTGCTCCGGGTCCGTCGCGTCCGGCACGAACTGCGGGCCGTACCCGGCATCCGTCGTCGCGTCGGTCACGACCGGTCGCGCAGACGTCGCCACGGCGTTGAACCGTGGCCGCAGCGTCACCGGTCCGACGTGCAGCGCCCTGCCGGCGGCCAGCCGGGAGGCACTGCTCACCACCCAGCGCTGCATCCGGATCGACTCGGTCACCTGTTCGGGCGACCGGTCGTGCATCTGCGGCGTCACGCTGAACGTCAGGGGCCCGTCCCAGTCGCGGAACAGGTCGACGGTCCGGTTCAGTTCGGTGAAGTGCGCGCGCGTGCCCCCGACGACCTCCAGGGCGCCCGCAGCGTCAGCGGCCTCGCGCAGCACTCGCTGCAGCGCCGGGGTCGTCACGTGGGTCGCGGGGTCGACCGCGCCGACACGGACGATCGGTCCGTGCTCGAGCACGTCGTCGATCGCGGCACGCAGCAGGTCGGGGTCGTCGGTGACGAACCGGACGTCGAGCGGCGCCCCGCCGGCGTCCAGCCGAGCGGAGGCGAGCACCGCCCGGACGTTCGGGTCGCCCAGGACCGGCTCGACCAGGATCGGCACGGCCCCGAGCGGGCCGTCGTCGTCGTCCGGCGGGCGCGCAGCGGCCGGGGCCGAGGCGGCGAGGAGCTGGAGCGTCGGCGGCGGGGTGACCACGGCGGTGGGAGCCGGCCGGTCCAGGAACGTGCGGTCCGGGGCGGGGGAGGCCGTGCCTCCCGGCCGGGTGTCCGTCGTCGCGCGCAGCGTGAGCGACTGGCGGACGACGGAGCCGGCGTCGAGCGCGACCGGGAACGGTTCCGACAGCGGCGTCGAGTACGTCTTGTACGAGGCGTCGGTCCAGTTGCGCTGGTCCTCCATCTCGAACACGTCACCGGCCAGGTCGAGCGACAGCGCGGTCCGGCCCGTCGTCCAGCGCAGGCCGGCGAGGTCGGCGGCGGGCTGGTGCGGGGCGATCCACGTGGGGAACACGGTCTCGGTGGTGTCACCGGACGGGTGCCGGGCGGTGAACGGCACGCCGGCCAGGGTGGGTGGGTGCAGCACCACCAAGCCGATGCGGCTGCGTCGGAACGGCGTCGTCGTGGTGCCGACCGCGTCCACGTGGATGGTGGGGCCGTCGACGGTGACGACGAGGACGTACCGCAGGACCTCGACGCCGTCGTACCGGCTGCTGGCCTCGAGTCGGAGGGTCCCGCCGGTGGCCGTGACGGACGACAGCGTCCGTCCGACCTCGGTGTCGTCCGCGGTGCGCCAGTCCTGGTCGCGCGTCACGAACCGGATCGCGCGCAGCACCGGAGCGCGGGTGGATGCGACACCGTCGTCGTACACGATGTCGGCGAGCTCGGCGCCGCGCAGGGTGAACCGCCACGCACCGATCGACACCACCGTCATGGCTCATGACTACCACCGGTCAACCGGTTGGGCAATGATGGGTCTGACGGAGCGACGGCGCTCCGAGGACGGAGTTCCCGCATGACCGCACGACTCGACCACAGGACCGCACTCGTCACGGGGGCGGGATCCGGCATCGGCCGTGCGATCGCCGACCGGTTCGTCGCCGAGGGAGCGCGCGTGGTCTACGCGGATCGCGACGCCACCGCCGCTGGCGCCGCAGCAGCCGCAGCCGCAGCCGCAGCCAGCGCCGCAGCAGCCGCAGCCGCAGCCGCAGCCAGCACCGCAGCAGCAGCGGCCGCAGCCAACACCGCAGCGGCCGCAGCCGCCGCTGGCCTGCCCGCATCGGGGGAGGCGCTCCCGCTCACGGTGGACATCGCCGACGAGGCCAGCGTCGAAGCCGGCTTCGCGTCCCTCGCCGCACGGGGCTGGACGCCGGACGTCGTCGTGGCGAACGCCGGCGTGCAGCTCTTCGGCCACGACGCGAAGGTCGCCGACGTGTCGCTGGAGACCTGGAACCGCACCCTCGCCGTCAACCTGACGGGCACGTTCCTCACCGTGAAGCACGCCGTCCGGGCGATGCTCGCGAGCGGCGGTGGCGGGTCGATCATCGCGACTGGATCGCCCACGGGGCTGAACGGCGAGGGCGCCGACTTCGCCGCGTACTCCTCGACCAAGGGTGGCATCCACGCACTGGTCCGTGCGACCGCGATGGCGTACGCGCGGGACGGCATCCGGGTGAACACCGTCGTCCCCGGCTACACCGAGACCGGACTCGTGTCGACGATCTCCGGCGACCCCGCGGCCCGCGCCGCGATCGTCTCCCGCACGCCCCTCGGCCGGCCGGGCACCCCCGACGACGTCACCGGGATCATGGTCTACCTGGCGAGCGCCGAGTCGTCCTACGCGACCGGCGCGGAGTTCCGCGTCGACGGCGGCATGACGAGCCTCTGACGCGCCGTTCCGCGAACGCGACAGTGCGCCGCGAACGGTTCGAGCCACACTGTCGCTTTCGCGGATGTGACGGCGCGGAGCCGACGAGATCTGTCGCCTTCGCAGCACCACCACCCCGGCCGGGAGGCGCGGCGCGGCTCCGTCAGGCCGGCCGGCGGGCCGCCAGCAGTGCGCCCAGGGCCGCGGCCCCGTCCGCCGCGTCGGGCACCGTCACGGTGCGTGCCGAACCGCCGCGCAGCCGTGCCACCAGGCCCGGCCCGGACCGGACGACGTAGGCGACGCCCCGCCCCGAGAACCGGTAGCCCCATCCGCCCCACTGTCCGGGCGAGACGTCCTCCCAGCCGCAGGACTCGATCCGCTCGAGCGGCACGCGCATGAGCGGGATGCGGGTCCACGTCGAGGTGAGTCGCAGCCCCCGGCGGTCCACGGTCAGCTCGACCTGCGCGAGGGTCAGGGTCGCGATGCCGGCCAGGACCATCACGCCGCCGGAGACGACCGCCGTCGCGATGCCGCTCGGCGCCGTCCCGAGGCCGATCCCGATCCCGAGCGCCGCGACGAGGACGCCGAGCACCCCGAACGTCCGGCTCCCGGTGTGCGCGCGCCAGGCGATCCGGGCGTCCGGCGCGACCTGCAGCGGGGCCACGTCGTGCGCAGGCACCGGGGGAGCCGCACGGAACAGTGCGGTCACCGGGATCGCGGCCGCGACGGCTCCGACCGCCAGGAACACCACGGTCCACCAGACCGGGAAGGTGTCGGACCCGTCGGCACTCGTCCAGGCCAGTGCGATCCAGGCGGTGGCGAGGATCGCGGCCAGCAGGTTCGCGACGAGCAGCACGACGGCCGCGGTCCGGCGGTCACGGAACCGCAGAGCTGCGACGGCCAGCGCCACCGCGGCGACCGTCACCGCGAGGGTGACCCAGAACGCCGGCCAGGGTGAGCTCCATCCGTCCGCGGTGCCGTCCGCGCCGAAGTGGATCGCCATCCGGTCCGGCAGTGTCGGCGCCCCGGACACCGCGGCCACGACCAGTGCGGCAGTGACCACCAGCCCGGGTGCCACCACCGCCACCCGTGCTCCGGTACCCATCGTGCGTGTCGTCATCGTGCCCCCTTGATCATCGTGAACAGTTCGTCGAGCGGGACCCCGAGCGTGTCGGCCTGCTCGCGCAGCTCGTCGACGAGCGTGCGGAGCCGGTCGAACGAGGCGTTCCCCGATCGCAGGACCGTCGCGCCGCGGCCCCGCCGCAGTTCGATCAGTCCGTCGTCCTGGAGCTGCGCGTACGCACGCAGCACCGTGTGCATGTTGACGTCGACCGAGGCGGCGAGGTCCCGCGCCGACGGCAGGCGATCACCGCTGCCGAGCTCACCCCGGGCGATCGCGAACCGGATCTGCGTCGCGACCTGCTCGGCGAGCGTGGCCCGCGCGCTCGGGTCGACGGTGATCAACATGTTTGCATTGTATGCGAACAATCACGCGAACGCGAGGCCGTGAATGTGAACTCGTGGCCAGCGAACGCAGTCGCCGGACCGCAGCGATACCCCCGCGTACCGTCACGTGCAGCGATGAACTCGCGAACAGGGAGCACGAGATGTCGAACTACGAATCTGCCGACGGGGTGGAGCCCGTCCAGGTCACCACGTACCGGCTCGTCCGCAAGGCAGCACGACGCGGATGGGACGTGCCGAGCGACGACGCCGAGCCGTCCCTCACCGACCTGATCGACACCGACGGTCACTGACGTCTGCTCAGGCGTCGACGCGGACCGCAGTGATCAAGGCGTCCAGCGCGCGGTCGAGCTCGGGCAGCGTCAGGGCGCCGTAACCGAGGACGACGCCGGCACGCGTGCTGCCCTGCGTGAGCCCGTACTCCTCCAACGTCGACACCAGGAACCCGGCGTCCGCCATCGTCCGAGCGACCTCGGCGCCCGTCGCCGGACCCGACCACACGACCACCGCGTGCAGTCCGCCGGTCAGGGCACGGGCCTCCAGTCCGGCGACGTCGCCCAGGCGAGTCGCGATCCGGGCGCGACGGTGCGCGTAGTCGCGCCGCACCCGGCCGAGGTGACGACGCATCGCGCCGGTCCGGAGCAGGTGCGCGAGCGCGAGCTGCACGGGCTCCGCGACGACCGGGCCGCGCGCCCGACGCGCCGAGACGACTGCTGCCACCACCGGCGCGACGAGGCTCCCTGAGGCGACTCCGGGCAGCACCACGTACGAGCAGCGCAGTCGCGGGTCGAGTGTCTTCGAGAAGCCGCCGACGTGCAGGACGACCCCTTCGACGTCGAGCGCGGCCAGCGCGGGGACGGGTGCGCCGCGGTGCCGGAACTCGGAGTCGTAGTCGTCCTCGACCACGAGCGTCCCCGTCGCCGCGGCCCATGCCAGCAGTCGGCGCCGACGTGCGACGGGCATCACCGAGCCGAGCGGGTACTGGTGCGTCGGTGCGACCAGGACGACGTCGACCGGTCCGATGGCCTCGAGCGCGTCGAGGTCGAGGCCGTCCTCGCCGACCGGGACGCCGACGACGGTGCCGCCGGCGCTGACCACCGCGCGCTGACCGGTCCGGTAGCCGGGGTCCTCGACGGCGACGACGGGGGAGCGGCCGAGGTGGACGCGGAGCGCTTCGGTGACCAGCGACAGCGCTTCCGAGGTGCCTGCGGTCAGCAGCACCCGGTCGGTGCTCGTCTCGAAGCCGCGGCTCAGGCCGAGCTGGGCCACGACCTGTGCGCGGAGGTCGGGCAGCCCGAGCGGGTCCGACGTCGCGTTCCGGAGCGGTGCGGCGGCGGCTGCTCGCCACGCGGCCCGCCAGTCGCGCGGTGAGATGGCCGTCACGGCGGGGATGCCCGGACGGCAGTCGACGGGAGGGGCGTCGGCGGGAGCTGCGGGAGTCGGGGGCGGGTGTGCTGCCGCCGGCACGTCTGCGGCTGCTCGTCCGTGTTCCGCCCCCGGTACCGCTCGCACCACCGGTGCCGTCACGCGCGCCACCGCACCGTGCCGCGTCCGGATCCACCCCTCGCCGTCGAGTTGCTCGTAGGCCGCGACCACCGTGCCCCGCGCGACCCCGAGTTCGGCCGCGAGCGCCCGTGTCGACGGCAACGCATCGCCCTCACGGAGCGTCCCGTCCTGCACCATGTTCCGCACCCGAGACACGACCCCGGCGGTCTTCCCCGACTGGTCCACCGCGATCACCTCGATCTGGTCCACGCACCGGACCACTCCCGAACCTAGCGTGGCCGCATGAGCACTCCGAACACCAGCGATGGCCCGAACCTGCGCGTCCGCCGGATCCGTGAGCGCCAGTCCGACGACCCCGCCGTCCTCCGCTCGGTCATCGCCGAGGCACACATCGCCCACGTCGGCTTCGTCCGCGGTGGTCACCCGATCGTCCTGCCCTTCCTGTGCGGCCTCGGCGACCTCGGGAACGGCCCCGTGCTCCTGCTGCACGGCTCCACCGGCGGCGGTCTCTTCCTCGACGCCGGCACGACCGGGGTGCAGGTGGCCGCGACGATCACCCACCTGGACGGTCTCGTCTTCGCCCGCTCGACCTTCGACAGCTCCGCGAACTACCGCAGCGCGATGATCGCCGGGGCCGCGACCGTTGTGCCCGCGGAGCTCCGTACCGAGGCGCTCTGGCAGGTGTCCGACCACCTGATGCCCGGCCGCCGCGCGGAGGTCCGCGAGATGACCCCGAAGGAGGTCCGCGCCACCCAGGTCCTGCAGCTGCCCCTCGACCGCGCGAGCGTGAAGGTCCGGTTCCAGGGCAACGGCGAGGCTCCGGACGACGGCGAGGACCACACCGTCTGGGCCGGCGTGCTGCCGCTCGCCGTGCGCGCCGGTACCCCGGTCGCGGGGGACATCTCGGGGGACGCACCGGTCGACGCGTCGATCGTGGCGCTGGCGGCTCGCCTCGACCGCCTGTCGTCCGACCGGGAGGCCCGGATCACCGCCGCCATGCGGATCGCGTCCGTCTGAGGGCACCTCCACCACCCCGTGGCAGCCCGTTCGAGCGCATCTGAGCAAGCTGCGAGGATCGCCCGTTCCTGTACCGAGCCGCAGGGACACTCCGGAACTGCTCAGCCGCGATCAGGTTCGTGACCAATACGTTACTTTCCGGATCGCCGCGCGGTCCCGACCCGGAAGGAACCATGGGACGCCACGCCCTGCCTGCAGCAGCCGATGACCGCCAGCCCTCGCGAGCTGAGCAACGACCGGTCGCCGCACCCGCTCCCGCTCCACTCGAGCAGCAGGCGCAGCCGCAGCAGCTCCGTCCCCGTGGACGCCGTTCCGCCCTCGGTCCCGCCGCCGCGCGGTCGACCTTCGTGGAGCACCCGAAGCCGACACGGACCGTCACGGTGCGCCCGCGTCCGACCCCGGTGGCCTCGTTCGCCGGGTCCGCGGTCCTCAGCCGTTCCGCCGTGCTCCGTGCCGAGCGCCTGGCCGACCCGAGGCACGTCCGACGGAGCGCGAACGCCAAGCGCGCCGCGATCCTGCTCGCCCCGGTCATCGCCGTCACCTCGAGCCTGACCCTCGCGGTCCCCGCGAACGCCGCCACCCCGGCCGAGACCCGGCACGGCACGACGACCGCGCAGGCGGCCCAGACCTTCACGGTGGCGCACGACGTCAAGGTCCCCGTCATCTCGAACGACGGCATGACCACCACGACGACGGTCGTCTCCTACCCGACGCTCGACCTCCGCTTCGGCGTGACGACCGCACAGGCGCAATCGGCACTGTCCGCGGCGCTCTCGGCGGGCGGCGACCGCGCGACGATCGTGCAGACCGCCCTGCAGTACATGGGGGACCCGTACGTCGAGGGCGGCGCGAGCCACGAGGGCATCGACTGCTCCGGACTGACGATGGTCGCGTACCAGGCGGTGGGGATCCAGCTCGTGCACTACGTGCCGACGCAGGACGCCGCAGCGACGACGATCCCGGAGTCCGAGGCGCTCCCGGGCGACCTGGTCGTGTACGACGACGAGGACCACGTCGGGCTGTACCTCGGCCAGGGGCTCGTGCTGCAGGCACCGCACCCGGGCGAGGTCGTCGACATCGTGCCGATGTACTCGGCTGCGCACCACTTCGCGCGCGTCCTGCCCGCCGGCAGCTGACCGCACCCCGCGTCCCTGGGCGCATCCCGTATCCTGGAGTGATGGCCTCCGAGACCCGCACCCCGTTCGAACAGCAGCAGTCTGCTCGTCCGCAGGTGCGCCCGCGCACCGAGGGCTGGAAGCAGGCCACCGACACCGACGGTCGTCCGCTGCTGCAGTTCGCGTCCCCGAAGCGGGGCAAGCCGCCGGTCCACCTCGCGGACCTGACGACCGAGGAACGCGAGGCCCGCGTCAAGGAACTCGGCCTGCCGGGCTTCCGCGCGAAGCAGCTCGCGACCCACTACTTCACGCACTACACGTCCGACCCGGCCAAGATGACGGACCTGCCCGCTGCCCAGCGTGAGCAGCTCGTCGCCGGGATGCTGCCACCGCTCCTCACCGAGACCCGGCGCCTGGCGACGGACAACGGAGACACGATCAAGTTCCTCTGGAAGCTGCACGACGGCGCCCTGGTCGAGTCGGTGCTCATGCGCTACCCGGGCCGCATCACCCTCTGCGTCTCGTCGCAGGCCGGCTGTGGCATGAACTGCCCGTTCTGCGCCACCGGCCAGGCGGGGCTGACCCGCAACATGTCCACCGCCGAGATCATCGAGCAGATCGTCCGCGCCAACGCAGCGATCGCCGCCGGGGAGCTCGGGGGCGATCCCCGCAAGGGCGGACTGGACCGCGTCGACGCCGAGCGTGTGACGAACATCGTGTTCATGGGCATGGGGGAGCCGCTCGCGAACTACAAGCGGGTGATGGACGCCGTCCGCCTGATGGTCGCGCCACAGCCGAACGGCCTGGGCATGAGCGCCCGCGGCATCACCGTGTCGACCGTCGGACTCGTGCCGGCGATGATCAAGCTCGCGGACGAAGGGATCCCGCTCACCTTCGCGCTCTCCCTGCACGCCCCCGACGACGAACTCCGTGACGAGCTCATCCCGGTGAACTCGCGCTGGAAGGCCGACGAGGCGATCGACGCCGCGCACAACTACTACGTCAAGACGGGCCGCCGTGTCTCGATCGAGTACGCGCTCATCAAGGACATGAACGACCACGCCTGGCGTGCCGACCTGCTCGCCGAGAAGCTCAACAAGCGCGGCAAGGGCTGGGTGCACGTCAACCCGATCCCGCTCAACCCGACGCCGGGCTCCGTGTGGACCTCGTCCGAGGTGCACGTGCAGGACGAGTTCGTCCGCCGGCTCAACGCCGCAGGCATCCCGACAACCCTCCGCGACACCCGCGGCAAGGAGATCGACGGAGCCTGCGGGCAGCTCGCCGCGGCCGAGTAGCCCTGCCGCCGACCGGCATCCCCGGGCCGACACGCCCGGGAGGCACCACGGTTGGCGAGGCCCCCAGAGCCTGTGTAGTGTTACCTCTCGTTGCCACGGCGGCGGAGAACGGAACGGCCGAGACGGTCACTGGGTTGAACACCTGGGGATCTTGTCCGCCACGGTTCTTCCCCGGGCAGCGGATTCCAAAGCCTCTCTGATGGAGCATCTTCAGGTGCCGAGTGGGGGAGTGCGTCTGGTCCTTGAGAACTCAACAGCGTGCACATTGTCAATGCCAATTTATTGATTGACCTCGTGCCTGGTCGGCTTGCTGACCGGGTCA